>NZ_ATWL01000001.1 GCF_000421225.1 Ruania albidiflava DSM 18029
CACGTTCCTGTTCGGCGGGTTGACCGGCGTGATCCTGGCCAGTCCGCCGCTGGACTTCCACGTGACCGACACGTACTTCGTGGTGGCCCACTTCCACTACGTGGTCTTCGGCACCGTGGTGTTCGCGATGTTCGCCGGGTTCTACTTCTGGTGGCCGAAGTTCACCGGCAAGATGCTCGACGACAAGCTCGGCAAGATCCACTTCTGGATGCTGTTCTTCGGCTTCCACGGCACGTTCCTGATCCAGCACTGGCTGGGCGTGATGGGCATGCAGCGCCGCATCCCGGACTACCTGCCGGAACCGGACTTCGTCTGGATGAACCAGGTGTCCACCATCTCCGCCATGCTGCTGGCGATCTCGACGCTGCCGTTCCTGTGGAACGTGTACAACACCTGGCGGCACGCACCGAAGGTCACCGTGGACGACCCGTGGGGCCACGGGAACTCCCTGGAGTGGGCCACCTCCTGCCCGCCGCCGCGGCACAACTTCGTCACCCTGCCGCGGATCCGTTCCGAGCGACCGGCCTTCGACCTGCACCACCCCGAGGTGTTCGCCCTGGACCACGCCGAGCCCGACCCGGCTCTGGTGGGTGGCGGCACCGGTAGCAAGGAAGGACAGACCAAGTGAGTACCCGGGTACGCAAGCCGCGGCAGACGGGCTCGCACCAGCCGCGCACCGAGCCGTACAAGCCGATGCGACCCGAGGCGGTGTTCTTCGTGGCCCTGGTGTTCTTCTTCGTGCCGGTGTTCCTGCTGTACGGCTTCTGGTCGTCCTGGGAGCCAGTCGGATCCACGATCCTGCTGCTGTGCGTCGGGCTGTGGGGGATGACCGGCGCCTACCTGATGATCGTCGGCAAGCGCATCGACCCCCGGCCGGAGGACGACCCGGTGGCCGAGATTGCTGACGGGGCCGGCGAGTACGGCCACTTCTCCCCGTGGAGCTGGTGGCCGCTGGTGATCGCCATCGGGGTGACCCTGGCGTTCCTGGGGGCTGCGGCCGGCTGGTGGGTCACCTACCTCGGCTTCGCCGTCGGTCTCGGTGGTCTGGTCGGGC
Source organism: Ruania albidiflava DSM 18029 (assembly GCF_000421225.1). Classification (GTDB taxonomy): domain Bacteria; phylum Actinomycetota; class Actinomycetes; order Actinomycetales; family Beutenbergiaceae; genus Ruania; species Ruania albidiflava. Next base: position 1,055 of record NZ_ATWL01000001.1, read on the forward strand.
ACGTGCTGGAGTACAACCGCGGCCCGCACGCGCACTGACCCCCGGACGGAGCACCGCCCGCTCGCTGGACGTTCCCTGGTCCCCTCAGGCAGAGGGAACCAGGGAGCGTCGGCACATGTGTGCGGCTCCGGCGGCCACAGCCCCTCCTGGACGTTCCAGGGCAGCGCGCGGCACAGCGAGCGCAGCCGCTGCTGCCGCGCTGGTGGGGATTGTTGCAGCGCAGGTGCGGCTGCGGCGCGGGGAGACGATCTGGGGAGGCACAGACCGTTGCTCAGGTGGTCGACGGCTGCGACGCAGCGGTGCTGCTTGGCCGCATGTCAGAGGACGGCGGAGCGCACCAGCCGGGCACCGTGGCACGCTCATGGTGCCCGGTCGGGCATGCGCCACGCACGAGACGCGGCAGTCCCCGCACCTTTTCGGGTGCGGGGACTGCCGCGTGGAGGTTCGTCTGACGCGGCGGAGCCGCGCCACGGACGGACTCAGAGGGTGTTCTGTGCGCGCGCCTTCTCGAGGCGGGCAGCCACGTCCTGCCAGTTGGCGATGTTCCAGAACGCCTTGACGTAGTCCGCCTTGACGTTGAGGTAGTCCAGGTAGAACGCGTGCTCCCACATGTCCAGCATGAGGATCGGGGTGATCGACACCGGCACGTTGGACTGCTGGTCGTACAGCTGGAAGATCGCCAGCCGCTGGCCGAGGCTGTCCCAGCCGAGAACTGACCAGCCGGAGCCCTGGATGCCGGTCGCAGCTGCCGCGAAGTGCGCCTGGAAGGCCTCGAAGGATCCGAAGAACTCGGTGATCGCGGCGGCGAGCTCACCGTCCGGCTGGCCACCACCGTCGGGGGAGAGGTTGTTCCAGAAGACGGTGTGGTTGATGTGCCCGCCGAGGTTGAACGCGAGGTTCTTCTCGTGCAGGTTCACCGCGGCCAGGTCACCGCTCTCCCGTGCTGCCTCGAGCTTCTCCAGTGCAGTGTTCGCACCGGTGACGTACGCCTGGTGGTGCTTGTCGTGGTGGAGCTGCATGATCTTGCCGGAGATGTGCGGCTCGAGCGCCGCGTAGTCGTACGGCAGGTCAGGAAGCGTGTACTGCGCCATCGGGGTCCTCCCATTCGTCGTGGGCTTGCTGCTGCACGGCTGCGCGAGCCGTGCTCACCGGTTCAGATCGGTACCGATCTGAGCCGGAGGGACTAACACTCCCACCATAGGCACGTTCGGGCCCGATCCGCTCAGTGCGTCCGCGCCTCGATCTGCCCGGCTGAGTCTTCGGATGTGATCTCCTCGTGCGCCTCGGTGGCCGGCAGCTCGTCGTGCTCGCCGTGCGACTGCGCGGCCGCCAGCTCCGCCGGGGTGACCGGCTCGATGCGGTCCTCGTAGAAGAACTGGGAGAGCTTCTGCCAGCGACGCTCCTTCTTGTACCCCGGCCGGGCGACGCCGTTCGCGTCCTCGGGCGGATCGATCTGCAGCGGTGCGGGCGAGTCGTGGCTGACCAGCAGCCACCGCTCGTACTCGTCCAGCGGCTGGTGCACCTCGATGAACTCACCGGAGGCGAACCGCACGATCCTGCCGGTCTCGTGCCCGTGCAGGGCCAGCTCACGATCCTTGCGCTGCAGGCCGAAGCAGATGCGTTTGGTCACCAGGAAGGTCACCACCGGTAGCACGAAGAACAGGATCCGGAAGATCCAGGTGATCAGGTTCAGCGAGACGTTGAAGTGGGTGGCGATCAGGTCGTTGGCACCAGCTCCGATGAGCACGAACCAGACCGCCAGGAAACCGGCGCCGAGGGCGGTACGGGTGGCCGCATTCCGCGGACGGTCCAGCAGGTGGTGCTCACCGGTGTCCTTGGTGACGGCCCGCTCGATGAACGGGTACAGCCCAAGGAAGGTGAACAGCAGGCCGGGAAGAATCACGCCGGGGATGAGGATGGCCAGGGACAGCGTGAAGCCGCCGATCACCACCTCGAGGCCGGGCATGAGCCGCAGTGACCCTTCCAGGAAGAGCATGTACCAGTCCGGCTGAGCTCCGGCGGAGACCACGGACGGGTCATAAGGGCCGTAGTTCCAGACGGAGTTGATGCTCATTGTCGCGCCCATCAGGGCGATGACACCGAAGACGATGAAGAAGAACCCACCCGCCTTGGCGGTGTAGATCGGGAACAGCGGGAACCCGACCACGTTCTTCTGCGTGCGACCCGGACCCGGGTACTGGGTGTGCTTGTGCCACACGATGAGGAACAGGTGCACTGCGATCAGCGCGAGGATGAGTCCCGGCACCAGCAGGATATGCACGGTGAACAGCCGCGGGATGATGTCGTCGCCCGGGAACTCACCGCCGAAAAGTGCGAAGCTGACGTAGGAGCCGATGATCGGGATGGCCAGCGCCACACCGTCGGCGATGCGCAGACCGTTGCCGGAGAGGACATCGTCGGGCAGGGAGTAGCCGGAGAAGCCGGCGAGCAGCCCCATGATCAGCAGGGTGAAGCCGACCAGCCAGTTCAGCTCACGCGGGCGCCGGAACGCGCCGGTGAAGAAGATCCGCAGCATGTGGACGACCATGGCGCCCACGAACAGCAGCGCCGCCCAGTGGTGGATCTGCCGCATCAGCAGACCGCCACGCACGTGGAAGGACATGTGAATGGTGGAGGCGTACGCCTCCGACATCTGCACGCCCTGCATCGTGACCGGCAGCGCATCGGTGGGGTAGTGGGTCTCGGCCATGCTCGGCACGAAGAACATCGTCAGGAACGTGCCGGAGATGAGCAGCACGATGAAGCTGTACAGCGCGATCTCGCCGAGCAGGAAGGACCAGTGGTCCGGGAAGATCTTGCGCGCGAACTCCTTGACGATCTTGGAGATGCCCACGCGCGTGTCCAAGAAGTCGGCCGCAGCCGCCAGGCGCGGGTCCGCCTTCTCAGCCGGTGCGTTGGTTGCGGCAGTCATCGTTCACGCTCCCAAAAGCTCGGTCCGACAGGCTCGTGGAAGTCACTCTGGGCGTACAGGTAGCCTTCCTCGTCGACGGTGATCGGCAGCTGGGGCAGCGGCCGTTTCGCCGGGCCGAAGATCACCTTCGCCTGGTCGGTGATGTCGAAGGTCGACTGGTGGCACGGGCAGAGCACGTGGTGCGTCTGCTGCTCGTACAGCGCCACCGGGCAGCCCACGTGGGTGCAGACCTTGGAGTAGGCCACGATCCCGTCGTAGGACCAGTCCTTCTTCTCCTCCGGCTCCTTCAGCAACTTCGGGTCGAGGCGCATCAGGATGACGACCGCCTTGGTCTTCTCCTCGAGGAAGTTCTCCTCTTCCTCCAACCGCCACGGCTGCACGTGCACCATGGAGCCGCGGGTCACCTCGGAGGCCTTGATCCGGCGGTCGGTCGGGTCGGTCGCCAGGTAGCGCCGCCCGCCCCCAGGCGCGGAGGCCCAGGCCGTGTGCCGGAACTTGGAGATGTCCCAGTCGCCGCCCAGGTTCCCGATGAGCGGCACCAGGAACGACAGAGGGGCGATGGCGACCGCCGTGCCCAAGGCCCCCTTGATCAGGGGACGGCGGGCGATGGCGGAGTCCTCGACGCCTTCGCGCATGATGTCGACCGCCTCGGCCCGGGTAGCGTCGTCCCCCCGCTGTGGGTGCCGCTCCTCGACCTTCTCGTGGTCGTTCATCAGGGTCTTCGCCCAGTGCACGGCACCGACACCGATGCCGAGCATGCCTAGGCCCAGACCGAGCCCGATCACCAGGGTGGACATCCGCACGTTGCCGACCTGGAGGCCGTCCACCGGGAAGGCGAAGAAGCCCCAGATGGCGGCGATCGTGGCGATGATCGAGATGACGAAGAGCACGACCACCTGGTGCTCGGAGCGCTTGTTCGCCTTCGGGTCCTCGTCGCCGAGCCGCGGCCGGTGCGGCGGTAGTCCAGGGTTCTCGAAGCGCTCCGGGTGCTCGACCTCGCCAGACTCGCTCTGCTGCAGGTCGTGGGAGCCGCGTGGCTGCTCGATGCTCATGAGGAACGCGCTCCGATCCACACGGCGAACCCGATCAGGACCGACATGCCGATGGCGAACGCCCACAGGCCCTCGGACACCGGACCCAGGGCACCGAGGCTGAAGCCACCGGGGCTGGGCTCACGCTGCTCCATCAGGTAGGCGATGATGTCGCGCTTGTCGTCCGGGGTGAGGGTGGCGTCGTTGAACACCGGCATCGACTGCGGGCCGGTGAGCATGGCCTCGTACAGCTCGGTGGGCGTCGAGTCGTACAGCGGCGGGGCGTGCTTGCCGTTGGTCAGCGCACCGCCAGCACCGACCGCGTTGTGGCACATCGCGCAGTTGGTGCGGAAGATCAGCCCGCCGTTGGCGGCATCGCCCAGCGCCGGGTCCACCTGCTCCTCGCTGGGGATGCCGGGGCCGGCACCCAGCGAGGCGACGTAGGCAGCCAGCTGCTGGGTCTCCGCCTCGTCGAACTGGGGTGGCTTCGCCTCAGCCTGCGGCTGGTTGGCATCCATCGGCATCCGGCCGGTGGCGACCTGGAAGTGCACCGACGCTGCGCCCACGCCGATCAGCGACGGCCCGTGGTCCGTGCCCTGGGCATTCATCCCGTGGCAGGTGGAACAGTTCGCGATGAACAGTTTCTCGCCGGCCTCGACCTCGCCGGCGCTGGGCGTCTCCGCCTGGGCAGGGGAGGGGGCGAGCGCGGCGTAGACCACGCCGGTGAACAGCAGAGCCAGCGTCATCAGGACGACGGGCGCCAGCCGGTGCCGTCTGCCTGCCGCTAAAGCCTTCACTTCTACGAATCCTCGAATCACGTGGGGACAGATTTACCGATGACAGGTGGGTGCTACAGCAGGAACGGGAGCAGGTAGATCGTGCCGAACAGGACGATCCACACGGCATCGACGAAGTGCCAGTAGTAGGAAACCACCAGGGCGAACGTCGCGTCGCGCTCGTTGAAGCGGTCGCTGGAGAAGCCGCGCAGCAGCACGAACAAGAAGGCGATCAGCCCACCGAGCACGTGCAAGCCGTGGAAGCCGGTGGGGATGAAGAACACCGAGCCGTAGCTGGAGTTGGCGATGGTCAGACCGTTGTGCACCAGCTCGGCGTACTCGTACACCTGGCCGGCGATGAAGAAGGAGCCCATCAGGAAGCTCAGGATGTACCACTCCTGCATACCCCACCGGGTCACCTGCCACAACGGCCCGCTGCGCACCTTGCGGAACTCCTCCGCCGCCCACACGCCCATCTGGCAGGTGACCGAGCTGAGCACCAGGATGAGCGTGTTGATGGACGCGAACGTGACGTTGTGGAACCCGTGCCCGCGGGCCCAGACCTCGGGTCCGGCCACCGCCTGGTGGGTGAAGTACATCGCGAACAGACCCGCGAAGAACATCAGCTCGGAGGAGAGCCAGACGATCGTGCCGACCTGGGTCAGGTTCGGCCGGTTGACCGCCAGACGAGGGGCAGGGGGAGGAGAAGTTGCAGACGACACGATGTCATTATGGCGGTTCTTCGACAGTGGTGTGCACCTTCGCCAGCCCGTGTTGCGACTTTCTCGCACGGGGCCGCGGCAAAACGGCTACGCCACGGCCGGGGCGCGTCAGCGGTGGTGACGTCGGCTGCTGCTGGGTGGCTGCGATCGAGGGTCGGGTCCCGAGGGCGACGCGCACCTGGCGGGCTGCTCGGGCAGCATGGCCGAGGTGGCTAGGATGAGGGTGGAGTCAACGGTGTAGCCCGGGCGCCATGCCGCGGGCCGGAAGGATCACGATGACCGCGGTAGTTCGGGAGGACGCCATGGCGCCCAAGGGTGAGCAGACCGAGCAGGAGGCTGTCTCGGTGCTGTTGTACAGCGACGACGTCACCACCCGGGAGCAGGTGCTCACCGGGGTGGGCCGGCGGGCGTCGTTCGACACTCCCCGGATCCGCTGGCACGAGGCCGCCACGCCGGCCGCCGTCGTGGACTACGTGGAGAACCGCAGCTACGACCTGCTGGTGCTCGACGGCGAGGCCGCCAAGTTCGGGGGGATGGGCCTGTGCCGCACCCTGAAGTCCGAGATCTACCAGTGTCCACCGATCCTGCTGCTGATCGCTCGCGCAGAGGACGCGTGGCTGGCCGCGTGGTCCGAGGCGGATGCCGTGGTGTCCATGCCGTTGGACCCGATCGAGCTGCAGGAGACGATCGCCGACATGATCCGGCGCCGGTGAGCCGTGGGTGCCGGTGAGGTGACCTGGGCCGACCTGACCACCCGTCTGATCGGCGGTGCTGACCTCGGACCGGAGGAGACCCGCTGGGCGATGAACGAGGTGATGGCGGGCAACGCCCACCCGATCGCTCTCGGCGGGTTCCTGGTGGCGCTACGGGCCAAGGGTGAGACCGTGCCGGAGGTGCGCGGTCTGGCCGACGAGATGGTGGCGCACGCGGTACCGGTGGCGATCGACCGGGACGCCGTGGACGTCGTGGGCACCGGCGGTGATCGGCACCGCAGTGTGAACGTGTCCACCATGGCGGCCCTGGTGGTGGCCGGAACCGGCACGAAGGTGGTCAAGCACGGCAACCGTGCCTCCTCCTCGGCCAGCGGCTCGGCCGACGTGCTCGAAGCTCTCGGTGTGCGCCTGGAGCTGTCCGCAGCACGCGCCGCCGAGATGGTGCAGGCGGCCGGTATCACGTTCCTGTTCGCGAACTCCTTCCACCCCAGCTTCCGGCACGCGGCCGCCACCCGGCGGGAGCTCGGTGTAGCCACCGCCTTCAACATCCTGGGGCCGTTGACGAACCCGGCACGGCCGCGCGCCGGCGCGATCGGGGTGGCGGACGCACGGATGGCCCCGCTGGTAGCCGGAGTGTTCGCCGACCGCGGCACGTCCACGCTGGTGTTCCGCAGCGAGGACGGACTCGACGAGATCGCTACCACCGCCCCGGTGCGCATCTGGGAGGTCACCGGAGCCAGCGGGGGGCAGGTGGTCGAGCACCTGGTCGACCCGGTGGCCGCGTTCGGGCTGCCGCGGGCAACGCTCGAGGACCTGCGCGGCGGCACACCGGAACAGAACGCTCAGGTCGTCCGTGACCTGCTGGCCGGAGCGCCCGGTCCGGTGCGGGACACGGTGCTGCTGAACTCCGCGGCCGCGTTGGTGGCGCACGCGAGGCTGGCGGGTACTGCTTCCGGCTCGCTCACCGACCGGCTGGCCGCCGGGCTGGAGCACGCCCGCCGCTCGATCGACGAAGGCAGGGCGGCTGCGACGCTCGCTGCGTGGGTGGCCGCGAGCCAGGAGGACTAGAGGCAGGGCTCCCGGGACGCGGTCGATACCTGCCCTGCCGGTGCGATACCGCAGAGCACTACCTGGCGCAGCACGTCTCGCGTGGATCGATTCACGGCAGGTCCGGAGACTGGCAGGCCGGGAGGAAGGGCGAGCGGGAGGACAGAACGGAACGGGCCAGGTCAGTCGTCCAGGCCGAGGGCGAAGGCGGCGTCCAGGTCGTGCTTGGAGTAGGTCTGGAAGGCGATGTAGGTCTGCGTGCGGACCACTCCGTCGATCTTGCTGATCTGGTCGGCGATCACCCCGGCGAGGTCCTCGTGCTGGGCAACCCGCACCATCGCGATCAGGTCCACGTCCCCGGTGACCGAGAACGCCTCGGTCACCCCGGGCAGCTCCGCGACCTGCCCGGCCACCTCCGGGATGCTGTCAGCTTCGGTGTCGATGAGAACGATCGCGGTGATCATGGCGGCTCCCTCGGGCGTACGTACGGCGGGTCGGTGGTTCCACCGCAGAGCCTAACCGCTGCGGGCCGGTCAGCCGGTCAGCCGGTCAGGTCCTCCAGGTGCCGTTGGGCACCGTCGACGGGCACCGACCAGCCGGGACCGTCAGCGGCGTCCAGGTCGCACTCGATCAGCCGTGTGCCGGGCCGCTCCAACCAGTCCGCGAGCAGCGCGGTCTCCTCGTCGCTGGCCGGTCCTGCGAGCGTGTCGGTGTCCAAGACCTGCTCCCCGGTCTCGCGCAGCGACTCCACTGCCGGCATCGGTGAACGGCCCGGGGGTGTGACCACGGTGCCGGCGAACCTGCCGTACCGCACGAGCACGATCTCCCAGCCGCCGACGGTCCCGCGCCGGGCGGCCAGGACCTGCCGGGCCCGGCGCAACGGCCCCAACCGTTCGGCTCGGGCGGCGGTGCGCAGGTAGGCCAGCAGCTGGTCCCGCCGGGCGGCCGCCTCCTCGTAGCGTTCCTGGGCGCTGAGCCGGGCCAGGATGCCACGCATGTGCTGCACCACGGTCCCGGCATCGCCGGTGAGCACCCGCTGCGCACGCGCCACCCGCTCGGCGTAGTCGGTGCCGGTGTGCACGCACGGTGCCGCACACCGGCCCAGCTCGAGCAGGATGCAGGCGTTCGCTCCGGCCGCGGGGACCCGCGGCAGGGGAGCGGTGCAGGTGCGCAGCCCGGTGGCGGCGACGATCGCCTCCACCGCCGAGGACGCGCTGGCCCGGGAGGGGAACGGACCCAGGCTGGCTCCGCCGTCGACCTTGGGCGCGCTCCGGGCGACCGAGAGCCGCGGGTATGCCTCGGCGGTCAGCCGCACCCAGGGACGTCGGTGCGGTGCGCGGGAGCGGCGGTTGTAGCGCGGTTCGTGCTCGGCGATCGCACGCAGCTCCCGCACGGCCGCCTCCAGCGGGGTGGCGCACGGGATCGGGCGCACCGCGGTCGCCAGGTCCACCATCTCCCCGATCCGGGCGCGCTTCTCGGCTGCGGTGAAGTAGGAGCGCACCCGGCGGCGCAGGTTGGTCGCGGTGCCCACGTACAGCACCTCGCGCCGCGGACCGAGGAACAGGTACACCCCGGGTCTGGTGGGCAGGTCGTCGGCGAGGGTGGCCTTGCGCCGCCGCGCAGGCGGGACCGGGTCGGCCGCGGTAGCCAGGTCCTCGAGGTGCGTCAGTCCCAGGGACGACATCCGCGCGAACAGTCCGTGCAGCACGTCCACAGTGGCGCGTGCGTCGGTCAGCGCCCGGTGGTCGGGAGTGACCTCGGTACGGAACAGTGCGGCCAGGGTGCCCAGCTTGTGGTTCGGTGCCTCGTCCCGGGTGACCACCCGGCGGGCGAGGGCGAGCGTGTCCACCACGCGTGGGCGAGGCCAGTCCAGGTCCAGTCGGGCAGCGGCTGCCTTGAGGAAGCCGACGTCGAACCGGGCGTTGTGCGCCACCAGCACCGCATCGCCGAGGAACTCCAGGAATGCTGGCAGCACGGCAGAGATGCGCGGTGCGGTCATCACCATCGCGTTGGTGATCCCGGTCAGCATCGTGATCGTCGGTGGGATGCCCACACCGGGGTTCACCAGGGTCTGGAACTCCCCGAGGTTCTCCCCGCCGCGTACCTTCACCGCCCCGATCTCGGTGATCGCCGACTCCCGGGCGGAGCCGCCGGTGGTCTCCAGGTCCACGACCACGAAGGTGGCGTCGAACAGCGGGGTGCCGATGTCCGCCAGGCCGAGCTGCACCGGCTGCCCGATGGCGCCCGTACCCGCATCCGGTCGGTCGATCCGGCCACCGGGGCGGGCGGCGGTGAACAGGCTTGCACGCATCGGCATCACGGTAACCCCGGCCGCTGACAACCTGGCGGAGGAGCCACCGTCAGCGTGACAGTCCTACGCATGCGACCTCGGCTGTGCGGCGAGCTCTCGTGCGTAGGACTGTCGATACCGCCGGTGCTACGCCTTCTCGCCGGCTCGCTCCGCAGCGGCCCGCTCGTACAGGCGATCGATCCGGTCGGCGAAGTCGCGCAGCACCAGGTTGCGCTTCACGCTGAGCTTCGGGGTCAGGTAGTCGTCCAGGGTGAAGTCTTCCTCGAGGACCTCGTACCTGCGGATCGACTCCGCGCGGGAGACCGCCCGGTTCGCCCGGTCGATCGCCCCTTGCAGCGCTTCGGCCACCTGTGGGTGTGCAGCCGCCTCGGTGACGCTCATCTCCGGCAGACCGTGGTTGGACAACCAGGTGGGCAGCATCTCCGCGTCCAGGGTGATCAGCGCGGCGATGAACGGACGCTGGTCACCGACCACGACGCACTGGCTGACCAACGGGTGCCCCCGGAGCCGGTCCTCGAGCACGGAGGGCTGCACGTTCTTGCCGCCGGCGGTGACGATCAGCTCCTTCTTCCGGCCGGTGATCCGCAAGTACCCGTCGGCGTCGATCTCGCCGAGGTCACCGGTGTGGAACCAGCCGTCGGTGATCGCTTCGGCATCGGCGTCCGGGTTGTTGTGGTAGCCCCGGAAGTTCGCGATGCCCCGGGTGAGGATCTCGTCGTCCTCGTCGATCTTCAACGACACGCCGGGCAGGGCCGGGCCGACGGTGCCGATCTTGGACCGGGCGGGCACGTTCACCGTCACCGGGGCGGTGGTCTCGGTCAGCCCGTACCCCTCCAGCACCCGGATACCCACCCCGCGGAAGAAGTGCCCGAGCCGCTCACCCAGCGGGGCGCCGCCGGAGATGGCGAACTCCGCCTGCCCGCCGAGCGCTTCGCGGATCTTGTGCAGCACCAGCGTGTCGGCCACCTTGTACTTGGCCTTCAGCAGCACACCCGGCCCACCGGTGTCCAGCGACCGGGAGTAGTCGGTGGAGACCTTCGCCGCCCAGCGGAAGATCTTCACCTTCCCGCCTGCGGCGGCCTTCTGCTCCGAGGAGTTGTACACCTTCTCGAACACCCGGGGCACGGACAGGATGAACGTGGGCCGGAAGGTGGCGATGTTCGGCAGCAGCGTGGCCGTGTCCGACACGTGCCCGATCGGCACACCCGCGCAGACGGTGAGCACGGAGACGAACCGGGCGAACACGTGCGCCAGCGGCATGAACAGCAGCGTGCGGGCGCCGTCGTGCAGGATCTCCGCACCGAGCGCGGCGGTGGCGTTGCGGGTGAGCTCGACGAAGTTGCTGTGCGTCAGCTCCACCCCCTTGGGTCGGCCGGTGGTGCCGGAGGTGTAGATCACCGTGGCCAGGTCCTCCAGCCGGAGCGCGTCGTAGCGCTCGCGCACCTGGGCGTCGGTGACCTCGCTGCCGGCTGCGGTGAGGGTGCCCAGGGCGTCCTCGTCGATCACCCAGACCGTGATGTCCCGGCCGATCTGCTCAGCAGCCTCGGCCACGGTCTGGGCGTGCGCGGTGGACTCCACCAGCACCCGGTCGGCGCCGGAGTCCTGCAGGATCCAGGCGGCCTGCTCCACGGACGAGGTCTCGTAGATCGGCACGGTGACCGCACCGGCGTACCAGATCGCGAAGTCCGCGATGGTCCACTCGGCGCGGGTGCGGGACATGATCGCCACCCGGTCGCCGGGCTGCACCCCGGAGCCGATCAGGCCGCGGGCCAGGCCGAGCACCTGCTGGTGCAGCTCGGCAGCAGTGACCGGCGTCCACCCCTCCCCGGCGGGCAGCTCCAGCAGCACCCGCTCGGGCTCCTTGGCCGCCCAGTCCACCAGCAGGTCCGGGATGGACATCTCGGCGGGAGTCTCGACCATCAGTGGGGACTCGGCGTGGGACATGGGCTGGCTCCTTCGACAGGACGGGGGTGCTGAGCACAGCCTAACCGGCAGCGGCGCCGGTCGGCGCCCTCCCGGGGTCAGAGCACAGCGCCGTCGTCGTCGTCGGAGTCCCGCCGCCCGCGGGGCATCCGCCAGAACAGCACGAGCCACCCGGCCAGCGACGCGGCCACCGCGGACAGGTAGAGCCAGCTGGGTGCCGCCGTCCAGAAGATGAGCAGCAGCACGGTCAGGATCGGCCCGCCCAGCGCCATGCACCAGGCGAGCGTGGGCAACGGGTCGGTGGCACCGATCGGTGGGGGTTCCGGCGGGGTGTATCCCTCGTCCTCGTCCTCCGGCGGTTCGTAGTCGCGCGGGCCGGGCGCGCCGGCACCCGGGGTGCTGCGGGGCAGGTCTCCGAGCCGCGGTGCTCCGGGGACCACCGACGACGGCGGTCGCCCGCTGTGGTCGGTGTCCTCACCGGCTGTGGGGGTGCTCGGGGAGGTATCGTCCGGGGCCCGGTCGCCACCGGTACGGCCACCGGCACTGCGGGGCGGGTCCTGCCGAGGTGGGGGAGCGGCGTCGGCACCGGGACCAGGGGCCTCGTTGCCCAGACCGGCCAGGTCGGACAGCCCGGCGGTGATCTGCTCCCACTCCCGCTGCACATCGGCGTCTGTGGGCTCGCGACGCCCCCGACGTCCGTCGCCCTCGTCGGAAGTTCCACCGGCCATGGGGCCACTGTACGGCGGACGGCGGCGCTCGGCGCTCCCGGTGATCAGTAGCATGGGCGCAGGCGTCGTCCGGGCGACTGCTGGGCACCTGCACGAGTGGTGCCCGCGCCCGGCGACCTGTTCCCACCGGCTCCTGGCAGCCGTGCCCACCCGCAACTGGAAAGGCTCGCCCACCATGACCACCACTGCGCCGATCCGCCGGATCGCCCTGCTCACCGCCGGCGGCTTCGCCCCGTGCCTGTCCGCCGCTGTGGCGGGGTTGGTGCGCCGCTACTCCGAGGTGCTGCCGGATGCGGAGATCATCGCCTACCAGTACGGCTACCACGGGCTGCTCACCGGCACCTTCGAGGTGATCGGTGCCGAGGCGCGCGCGGCGATCGACGTGCTGGACAACTTCGGCGGCAGCCCGATCGGCAACAGCCGGGTGAAGCTGACCAACGCGAAGAACCTGATCGAGCGCGGTCTGGTCCGCGAGGGGCAGGACCCCCTGCAGGTGGCGGCGGAGCAGCTGCGCGCCGACGGTGTGGACGTGCTGCACACGATCGGTGGCGACGACACCAACACCACTGCCGCGGACCTGGCCGCCTACCTGGAGGAGCACGGGTACCACCTGACCGTCGTCGGCCTGCCGAAGACCATCGACAACGACATCATCCCGATCAAGCAGTCCCTCGGGGCGATCACCGCTGCCGAGCAGGCCTCCCGGTTCGCGCAGAACATCATCGGTGAGCACCGGTCGAACCCGCGGATGCTGATCGTGCACGAGGTGATGGGTCGCCACTGTGGCTGGCTGACCGCTGCGGCCGCACAGGACTACCGCTCCTGGCTGGACCGCCAGAGGTGGAACCCGGCCCTCGGGCTCACTCGGGAACGCTGGGACGTGCACGCCGTCTTCCTGCCGGAGCTGAAGCTGGACATGCAGGCCGAGGCACAGCGCCTGCGCGCCATCATGGACGAGATCGGCAACGTGAACATCTTCCTCTCCGAGGGCGCCGGGGTGCCGGAGATCATCGCAGAGCTGGAGGCGGCGGGCGAGGAGGTCCAGCGCGACCCGTTCGGGCACGTCAAGCTGGACACCATCAACCCGGGCGCCTGGTTCGCCAAGCAGTTCGCGGACCTGATCGGTGCGGAGAAGACGATGGTGCAGAAGAGCGGCTACTTCTCCCGCTCGGCCGCGGCGAACCAGCAGGACCTGGAGCTGATCCGCACCATGACCGACCTGGCGGTGGACACGGCGGTCGCCGGTGAGTCCGGGGTGATCGGGCACGACGAGGAGAACGGTGACCAGCTGAGTGCGATCGCCTTCCCGCGGATCGCCGGCGGCAAGGCGTTCGACGTCAGCCAGTCCTGGTTCACCGACATGCTCGCCGACATCGGTCAGGACGTGCAGCCGGCACCGCCCGCTGAGCACTGAGCCCGGGTCCGCACCTCGGACGGCGGTCCAGGGGCCGGTCCGCTCGGGCCTATCCTGGTGCGCGTGAGCGTTCTACCTGATCCCGCCGTCGTCGCCGGCCTGGACCACTGGCGCCAGCTCGAGGCCAGGCAGCAGCCCACCTGGCCGGACGCTGGTGCCCTGCACGAGGCCACCACCCGGCTAGCCGAGGTTCCGCCCCTGGTGTTCGCCGGGGAGGCGGACCGGCTGCGTGAGCTGCTCGCCGCAGCCTCCCGTGGTGAGGCGTTCCTGCTGCAGGGCGGCGACTGCGCCGAGACGTTCGCCGAGCTGAGCGCGGACAGCATCCGGGACAAGATCAAGACGATCCTGCAGATGGCGGTGGTGCTCACCTACGGGGCGAGCATGCCGGTGATCAAGATGGGCCGGATGGCCGGTCAGTACGCCAAGCCGCGCAGCTCGGACACCGAGACCCGGGACGGGCAGACGCTGCCGGCCTACCGGGGCGACATCATCAACGACTACGCCTTCACCCCGGCCTCCCGCATCCCGGACCCGCAGCGGCTGCTGGAGGCCTACCACAACTCGGCCACCACGCTGAACCTGATCCGGGCGTTCACCCAGGGCGGGTTCGCCGACCTGCGGCTGGTGCACGACTGGAACCGCGGTTTCATGACCAACCCGGCCTACGCCCAGTACGACGCGTTCGCCACCGAGATCGACCGTGCCATCCGGTTCATGAAGGCCGCAGGCGCCGACTTCGACGCGCTGCGCACCGTGGAGTTCTTCTCCAGCCACGAAGGCCTGCTGCTGGACTACGAGCGTCCGCTCACCAGGATCGACTCCCGCACCGGGCACCCGTACGACTGCTCGGCCCACTTCCTGTGGATCGGGGAGCGCACCCGACAGCTGGACGGGGCACACGTGGACTTCTTCTCCCGCGTGCACAACCCGATCGGCGTCAAGCTCGGGCCCACCACCACAGTGGACGATGCGCTGGCGCTGATGGACACGCTGAACCCGGAGGGCGAGGCAGGTCGGCTGACGTTCGTCTCCCGGATGGGGGCGAGCAAGATCCGCGACCTGCTGCCCGCGCTGGTGGAGGGAGTGAAGGCGGACGGACGCCCGGTGACCTGGGTGTGCGACCCGATGCACGGGAACGGTTTCACCTCCGACAACGGCTACAAGACGCGCCGGTTCGCCGACGTGATCGACGAGGTACGCGGCTTCTTCGAGGTGCACCGTGCCGCGGGCACCGTCCCGGGCGGGCTGCACGTGGAGCTCACCGGCTCGGACGTGACCGAGGTCCTCGGCGGGAGCGAGGAGATCGACCAGGAAGCCCTCACCCGCCGGTACGAGACCCGGGTCGACCCTCGCCTGAACCACCAGCAGTCGCTGGAGATGGCTTTTCTGGTGGCGGAGATGCTGCGAGGGTCTTGATGTCCTCAGCCGCGGACCAGCCACACCACAGCGGCGCTCTGCCGCCAGGTCAGCACTGGCGCGACGAACCGGAGATCATGCACTACGGCCCCGTCCCGCCGCTGCGCCCGGACCGGTGGACGTTCGTGCTGGGCGGTGCCACCGCGGACGGGTTGGAGCACACCTTCGAGTGGGCCGACCTGGCTGCCCTGCCCCGGCAGGACCTGGTGGCGGACATGCACTGCGCCACCCGGTGGAGCGCGGCGGGGCTGCACTGGGCCGGGCCGCGCGCGCTCGATGTCATCGCCCTGGCACCGCCGGCACCGGAGGTCGCCAGCGTGCTGGTCTTCGCCGAGTACGGCTACGCCGCGAACGTGCCGTTGGCGGACCTGCGCCGGCCCACCACGCTGCTGGCCACCACGCTGGACGGTGTGCCGCTCACCCCCGAGCGCGGGGCCCCGATGCGGCTGGTGATCCCGCACCTGTACACCTGGAAGGGGCCGAAGTGGGTACGGGGCTGGAACTACCTCGGTGCCGAGGACACCGACCTCGGGTTCTGGGAGCAGCGCGGCTACCACCGGCGCGGGCACGCCTGGCAGGAGCAGCGCTACGACTACCAGGGGGAGCATCCCTGAGCACGGCTAGTCCCGCCGTCACCGGCTGGTCAGACCACGGTGAGCACGATGACCGTGCCCGCTGGAACTCTCTCCCCAGCCGCCACCGACTGGTTGCGCACGGTGCCGAACACCCCACCGAAGACGTCCTCGCGCTGCACGTCGAACCCCAGCTCGGTCAGCTGGTCCTCGGCGTCGCTGTACTGCATCCCGAACACGTCGGGCACCTCGAACAGCTCCGGTCCCCGGGAGAGGGTCAGGTGCACCACGTCCCCGCGTAGGGCATCGCCGGTGACGGTCTGGGAGACCACGTGCCCCTCGGGGACCGTGTCGTGGTAGACGCGCTCGTCGACCTGCGGGACCGCACCTGCGTCGTCGAGGGCCGCAGCGGCGTCCTCCTCGCTCTCCCCGGTGACGTCCGGCACCGTGATCGGCTCCTTGCCGCGGGAGACGGTGACCGTCACCTCGGTGTCGTGGCGCACCTGCTCACCGGGCGCCGGATCGGTGCTGATCACCACCCCCTCGGCGACGTCCTGGTGGTAGACGCGGTCGACCGGGGCGACGGTGAACCCTTCTGCCTCGAGCGTGGCCAGCGCCTCGTCCTCGGGTTGCTCGGTGACGGCCGGCACAGTGAGCATCTGCACCCCGCGGGAGACCACCAGCTGGACCTGACCGTCACGGCGGACGTCGTGACCGGGACCGGGGTCGGTGCTGATCACCTGCCCCTCGGGGACGTCGTCGGAGAAGGTGGTGTCCACCGCATAGTCCAGCGCACGGTCGGTGAGCGTGGCCTGGGCCTGTTCCTGCGGGGCACCGACTAGGTCCGGTACCTGCGTATAGGCTCCGGGGCCGATCGTCAGGTACCACCAGGTGCCACCGCCACCCAGTGCGGCCAGCAGCAGCACCACGAGCAGCACCAGCAGCACGCGGCGACCCCGCACCCTCCGGCGCGGCGTCGGGTCTTCGTCCTCGTCGCGGGTGAGCGGCACAGCACCGATCGGCAGGGCGATCGTGCCGGTGTGCCCGACGGCGGTGGTCACCTCGGCCTGCACGTCGCCGGTCTCCGGGCTGCTGGGCGTGGGCGGATCCTCGGGCACGTCTGCGCGCCGGTCCAGGTCGTGCGCGTCCAGCGAGGTGCGCACGCGGTGCACGAGCGAGCGGGCGGCACCTGCGTCTGCCGGCCGGTCCGCCGGGTCCTTGGCGGTGAGGGCTGCGACCAGCTCGTCCACCTGGTCCGGCAGCCAGAGGATCTCCTCCGAGGGGGCGGGCACCTGGCCGTGCACGTGCTGGTAGGCCACCTGGATCGGTGTCTCGCCCTGGAACGGCTGGTGCCCGGTGAGCAGCTCGTACAGCATCGCGCCCACGGCGTAGACGTCCGCGCGGGCGTCTGCCTCACCGTTGGTGACGATCTCGGGGGAGAGGTAGGCGACTGTGCCCAGCAGGCTTCCGGTGGTGGCCACGGTGGCCTCGGAGACCGCGCGGGCCAGGCCGAAGTCGGCGACCTTCACCTCACCGTCGGTGGTGATGAGGATGTTCTCCGGCTTGACGTCCCGGTGCACCAGGCCCGCCCGGTGCGCCGCGGCGAGTGCATCGAGCACCCGTTCGACGGTCTGCAGTGCTTCGCCGACCGGCAGCACCCCGCGGCGCCGGAGCAGTGCGCGCAGGTTGGTGCCGTCGACGAACTCCATCGTGAGGTAGTTGAGCTCGTCCGTGCTGCCCTGGTCGTAGACACCGACCACACCGGGGTGGGCCAGCCGGGCGGCCGCACGCGCCTCCCGGCGGAACCGGGCGGCCACGTCCACACCGTCGGCCAGGTGCGGGTGCATCACCTTCAGCGCCACCACCCGGTCCAGCCGGCGGTCCAGGGCGCGGTAGACGGTGGCCATCCCGCCGCGCGCGATGCGCGCAGTGATCTCGTACCGGCTGTCGACCAGGCGGCCGATCAGCGGGTCGGAGACAGTGGTGGCCATGTGCGGAGTTTATGCGCGGAACTCCGCGGATCGGTGGCTCAGCCGTAGCGTGTCATGAGGGTCTGCACGTTGGCCACGTACCGGCGGGTGTCGGAGTACAGACCGTTGTCCTGCACCGAGCCGAGGCCCTGGTAGTAGCCGCCGATCGCCTCGGACTGGTTGTCCGCCATCCGCTGCAGCTGGCGCAGGATCGCCACACCGGCGGTGACGTTGTCCTGCGGGTCGAGCAGGTTCAGCTCCTGGCCGACCAGCTGGGAGGCCCACTGCCCGGAGGACGGGATCACCTGCATCACCCCGACGGCGTTGGCAGGGGAGACGGCCGCGGCGTTGAAGCCGGACTCCTGGTGCGCGATCGCAAGCGCCAGAGCCGGGTCCACGCCCATCTGCTGGGCGGTCTGCCGGATCATCGAGCGCATCTGGTCGCGGCTGGGCAGGTTCGCGTTCAGCAGCTGGCGCTTGTTCGCGTTCGCCGCCGCGGTCACGTCCCCGGAGTAGGTGTAGTGCAGGAAGGTGTTCGAGACGACGCCGCCCGGGAT
This sequence comes from Ruania albidiflava DSM 18029, assembly GCF_000421225.1. Lineage (GTDB taxonomy): Bacteria > Actinomycetota > Actinomycetes > Actinomycetales > Beutenbergiaceae > Ruania > Ruania albidiflava. The sequence continues at coordinate 19,167 of NZ_ATWL01000001.1, forward strand.
GCGCAGCGTCTGCCCGACCCGGATCACCGCGTTCGAGCCGAGGTCGTTCGCGTCCACGATGGCGCCGGTGGTGGTCCCGTACTGCGCCGCGATCGAGGAGACCGTGTCGCCGGCCCGCACCTTGTGGTCCACCGAGCTGGACGAGCTGCTCGAGGAGCCGCCGCTGGTCGAGCTGCCCCCGGCGGACTGCGAGCCGCCGCCGGAGCTGGAGGAGGCGCCCGAGCCGGGGATGCGCAAGGTCTGACCGACCCGGATCATCGCGCGTGAGTTGAGGTCGTTGGCGTTGATGATCGCCCGCACCGTGGTGTCGTTGCGGGCGGCGATCGCCGAGACGGTGTCCCCGGAGCGGACCTTGTAGGTGCTCGCGCTGCTGCTGGCCGAGCTCCCACCCGCAACCTGTCCGCTACCGCTGGAGCTCGCAGAGCCGCCGGAGCTGGAAGACCCGCCCGAGCCGGGGATGCGCAGCGTCTGCCCGATGCGGATGAGGGCCTGGGAGTTGAGGTCGTTGGCGTTGATGATCGCCCGCACCGTGGTGTCGTTGCGGGCGGCGATCGCCGAGACGGTGTCCCCGGAGCGGACCGTGTAGCTGGAGGAGCCGGAGCGGCTCGAGGAGCTCGACGAGCTGGAGCTGCTCGAGCTGGCAGAGCCGTTTCCCGAGCCGTTGTCGGTCGGGATGCGCAGCGTCTGCCCGATGCGGATGAGGGCCTGGGAGCTGAGGTCGTTGGCGTTGATGATCGCCCGCACCGTGGTGCCGTAGCGGTGTGCGAGCGCCGAGACGGTGTCCCCGGACCGGACCGTGTAGACCACTGGGGACTGCTGCGGCGCCCGCTCCACGGCACCGATGTGCGGGGTGCGCTGCACCGCACCACCAGCCAGGGGTTGAGGTGTGGACAGCGGTGAGCGTGCCTGCGCCGAGTCCGCCGGCTGGGCCTCTGCTGGCACGGCCGAACCCAGACCGACAGCCGTGACGGCGCCGACCGCACCGAGGGTGCTCAGGGTGGCGTAACGACGGGCCTCCGCCCGCTTGGAACGGCGAACAGTTCGGGACATCTGCGCTTCCCCCCGGCAAGTGGTCTCGGACCTGCAGCACGACCTTCACCGGCGTGTCGCAGTGAATAACGAGGTTCGAGTGGTGTATGTGGAAAATGGGACAGGTGTGACAGTAGTGGTTATGCCGAATCGTGACAAGCCCGTGATTTCGCTGTGACCTTTGACGCCGGTGGGTGCGCCCACCTGGGCACCGGTGCGAGCACGGCCCAGTACGCTCGCTGCTGTGAGCGATGAGCAGAACTGGCTGAGCCTGCCTGAGGTGGCCGAGGCGACCGGGCTCGAGCAGCGCACCGTCCGCGGCTATCTGCGCGACCGGGTGCTGGTAGCGGCGCGCCGCGGCGAGAACAACGCGCTGCAGGTACCGGAGGACTTCCTCGTACCGGGCGAGGAACCAGGGAGCAGGACGGTGCTGCCGGCGCTGCGAGGAACGATCATCCTGCTGGGCGATGCAGGTTTCGACGACGAGGAGATCGTCGCGTGGCTGCTGCGGCACAGCGAGGAGCTCGGCAGCAGCCCGGTGGAGGCGTTGCGGGACGGACGCACGCACGCGGTGCGCCGGACCGCCCAGGCGCTGGCCTTCTGAGCAGCGCTGGTCCGCAGCGGCCGTAGAGATCAGGACGTGCGGGTCACCGCCGCCTGCACCAGGGAGCGCAGCACCGCTGCTGCACGGTCGCTGACCGCTGTGCCCTGCAGCACCCGAAGCCCTGCGGTGACCCGTTCCTCGATCAGCTGCTCCACCTCGCCGACGGCGCCGGTCACCGTGAGGATGTGCCGTACCCGGTCCACCTCGGTCTCCTGCAGCTCCGGGTTCCCCAGCGCCGCCCGCAGCACCGCACGCTGCTCCGCGGTGGCCCTGGTCATCGCCGAGGTGACCAGGACGGTGCGCTTGCCCTCACGCAGGTCGTCCCCGGCTGGCTTGCCGGTCAGGCTCGGGTCACCGAAGACACCGAGGACGTCGTCGCGCAGCTGGAAGGCTTCCCCGACCGGCAGACCGAATGCAGCGCACGCCGCCAGGCCGTCGTCGTCTGCACCGGCCATCGCAGCGCCCAGCCGCAGCGGCTGCTGCACGCTGTAGGAGGCAGACTTCGCGCGAATCACCCGGTGCGCCCGGTCCAGGTCCACGGCCGGGTCAGTGCTCCACGGCGCCGCCTGGGCATAGATGTCCAGGTACTGCCCGACGGTCACCTCAGCCATCATCGCCTGCATGATCGAACGTGCCCGCCCCCGCGCGGCAGCCGGGAGATCCGCCAGACCACGCTCCAGCTCCTGCTGGGAGGCAACCAGCAGCAGGTCGCCGAGCAGCACCGCGCCGCTCTGCCCGAACCGGTCACCATCGCCCTGCATGCCCAGGGTCTGGTGCCGAGCAGCGAGCTGACGGTGCGCGGCCGGCATCCCGCGCCGGGTCAGCGAGGCGTCGATCACGTCATCGTGGACCAGGGCCGCCATCTGGAACAGCTCAAGGCCAGCACCCGCCCGGACCACCGGGGTGCTCAGGTCCCGGCCACCGAACGCAGCCCAGCCCGCTGCGGCGAACGCCGCCCGGAGCCGTTTGCCGCCGGACAGGAGCCCGGTAGCGATCGTGAACAGGTCCGCCACCTCGGCGCCGACACCGGCGTGGGTCTCGGCCAGCTCGGCGATCCCTATCGACAGCCGCTCCGAGACCGCCCGCCGGAGCTGTGCCAACCAGTGCTGGGTGTCTACCGTCTCCACCACGCCAGCGTATCGGTGACGACGCGCGGCCCAGACCGTGCTAAGCCGCACCCGGTCGCCGGGATGCCACACCGTCCACAACCCCCTGCTAGCCCCCCCGGCCGCACGCTGCAGGATGCGGTCGGATCAGGTGATGGACGAGAACATCCCACCCCTGACCAGCAGAGCCGCCAGCGTCCCGGGCGCCGGGCCCCCGGTGCCCGGTTCCGGTCCAGAACCACCTGGACGGGCAGTGCCCAGTCGGCCCCGACTCTTCCTCGATCGCCCGCGGGAGGTGCTGGCCTGGTTGCCGTACCAGCTGCACTTCTGGCCGCACGAGTCCGTGGTGCTCGCCTCGGTCCGCGAGCCCGAGACCGAGGCACCCGCAGAGAGCAGTGGACTGGGCCTGGTCGCCCGCACCGACCTGAGCATCATCGGCAACTCCGTCGGCGGACGCCAGGCGCAGGTGGAGATGAGCCGCCACCTGCAGCGCGACGGTGCCGCCCAGGTGCTCTGCGCGATCTACACCGAGCAGGCGTTCGCCACTGTGCTGCGCGGCGAGGGCCCGGCCGGGCGCACCCTCACCTGGTGGCGCAGCACGCCTTGGGCGGACCTGGGCCGCAGCTACCTCGTCGGCCCGGAACGGTTCCGCTGTGTGGAGTGTGCCGCCGAACCGTGCTGCCCGCACACCGGGCAGCCGCTGGAGGTGCTGCGGAACACGCAGGTCGCCGCCTGGCACGTGTACCACGGCCACCGGTACGCCGAGCGCCGCGACGCCCTCGTCCCGGACCACCAGGCCGCCGCCAGCACCCGAGAGGCCGCCGCAGCGGCAGCACGCCACCACCTGGACCGCCGACCCACCCGCGCCGGCACGCAGCTGGTCGCCTGGCAACAGGAGATGGCCGGCAGATGGGCCACCCTGGTGCAGACCTGCGACCCGGCCACAGCGGACCACCTGTGCCTGCCGGGAGAGAACGACCGAGAACCCTCCCCAGCGGAGACCGGTGCCGTGCTGGCTGGTATGTCCGACACCTGGGTGCGGGATGCGGTGCTGCTGTGGAGCGGCACCGGGCAGCTGCTCGGTGAGCGGGTGCGCGCGGACGTCACCGAGGCGGTCTTCTCCGGGAGGCTGCGGCCTCAGGCCGCCCGGGTGCGTGCCGCGGAACGTGCCTTGGCAGTGCTCAGTGCCCATGCCAGCGACCGGTGGCGGCCGCCCGTGCTGACCTGTCAGTCCTGGCTGGCCTGGTGGACCGGTGACGGTGCACGCGCGAACATCCTGCTGCACCGTGCACTGCAGACGGACCCGGACTATGCCCTGGCCCGACTGCTGGGCACAGCACTGGCGCACGGTATCCCGCCGGGCTGGGTGCGACCCGCGCCCCGTGCGTCCTGAGCACAGCAGCCTCCCGCAACCGTCCCCGCCGTCGATGGCATGCCCTGCACCGAAGGACGCGCTAGGGTCAGCCGTAGCCGATGGGAGGAGCACCAGGTGATCGTGGTCGGGTTCATCGCCACCGCAGAAGGCCGAGCGGCCCTCGAAGCTGCCGTCGAGGAAGCGCGCCGTCGCGAGGAGCGACTGCAGGTGATGGTGCATGCACCACGGGGATCTGACCAGTCGGACATCGACGACTCGGTCACGGAGGCGCAGCAGCTGCTGCAGCGTACCGACGTGGACTTCGAGGTACAGCCGGTACCGCGCGGGGACGACGTGGCCGAGGCACTGATGAGCGCTGCGGAGACCGGAGCAGCGTCGCTGATCGTGATCGGCCTGCGCCGCCGGTCACCGCTGGGCAAGCTCATCCTCGGCTCGAACGCCCAACGTATCCTGCTTGATGCACCCTGCCACGTGCTGGCGGTGAAACCGGACACTGCCTGAAACCCCTGGCACCAGGCCAGCAACTGATGCGCCAGGCCCGAGGATGAAGAGGTCATGACAGAGCTGAGCACGCCCCTGCACGCCGAGCACCTGGCCGCTGGAGCGGCGATGACCGACTTCGCCGGCTGGCAGATGCCGCTGCGGTACACCAGCGACCGCGCCGAGCACCAGGCGGTACGAGGCCGCGCCGGGCTCTTCGACCTGTCCCACATGGCCCAGATCGAGGTGCACGGCCCGCAGGCCGACCTTGCCCTCGACGCCGCCCTGGTCAGCGCGGTCTCCCGGCTGCGCACCGGTCGTGCGCGCTACACCATGCTGGTCACCAGCGAGGGCGGCATCCTGGACGACCTGATCGTCTACCGCCTCGCTGACGACGAGTTCCTGGTCATCGCGAACGCCGCCAACCGAGCCACTGTGGTCGACCAGCTGACCGTGCGCAGCGCCTCGTTCCAGGTCGGCATCGTCGACCGGACCACCAGTCGCGCACTGATCGCCCTGCAAGGACCGCGCGCAGCCGAGGTGCTCGCCACGCAGACCGCTGCCGACCTGGACGCCCTGCGCTACTACTCCGCCACGCCCACCGAGGTCGCCGGCGTCCCGGTGCTGCTGGCTCGCACCGGATACACCGGCGAGGACGGCTTCGAGCTGTCCAGCGCCGCAGTGTCCGCCACCGAGCTGTGGCAGGCGCTCCTCGAGGCCGGGGAGGACGCCGAGGTGGTCCGCTGTGGCCTCGCCAGCCGGGACTCCCTCCGTCTGGAGGCCGGGATGCCGCTCTACGGGCAGGAGCTCACCGACCAGCTGAGCCCCTACGACGTGGGCATGGGACGCCTGGTGCACCTGGACCACGAGTTCGTCGGACACGAAGCCCTCGCCGCGCGCGCCGAGCAGCCACCCCGCCACCACCTCGTCGGCCTGCAGGGTGAGGGACGACGAGCAGCCCGCGCCGGGTACGCCGTCTTCCTCGCCGGCGAGCAGGTCGGCGAGATCACCTCCGGCATCCTCTCGCCCACACTGGGCCACCCGATCGCCCTGGCACGGGTGGACCGGGAGCTGTCCGCAGACACCGATGTGACCGTCGACGTGCGTGGCACCCCGACCCCGATGACCGTCACCAAGCCCCCGTTCTACCGCCGTCAGAACTAGTCCAGAGAAGGAGCGCGGCCATGAGCCTGCCCACCGACCGTCAGTACACCGCCGAGCACGAATGGGTGCAGCTCTCGGGCGATGTCGCCCGCGTCGGAGTGACCGAGTACGCCGCCACGTCCTTGGGCGACGTGGTCTACCTCGACCTGCCGGACGTCGGCACGCAGATCACCGCCGGCCAGACCTGCGGGGAGATCGAGTCCACCAAGTCGGTCAGCGACCTGTACGCACCGGTCACCGGCGAGGTCGCCGAGGTCAACACCGAAGCAGTGGACAACCCCGAGCTGGTGAACACCGACCCGTTCGGCACCTGGCTGTTCACCGTGCGCACCACCGGCCAGACCGCCGAGCTGCTCGAGGCCGACGCCTACACCGCCCTCACCCAAGGCTGAGCCGACCACCGATGACCCACCCCGCACCGCGCACCGAACCCGCAGCCCCCTTCACCGCCCGCCACATCGGCACCAGCAGCGCCGAGCAGCAGCAGATGCTCGAGCTGCTCGGGTACCCCGACCTGGACGCACTGATGGCCGATGCGATGCCCGGCGCCATCCTGCACGAGACGGCACCGGACCTTCCTGAGGCCGTGGGAGAAGCGCAGGTGCTCGCCGAGCTGCGTGCCATGGCCGCGAAGAACACCGTCCGCACCGCGATGATCGGCCAGGGCTACTACGGTGTGCACACCCCGGCGGTGATCGCGCGCAACGTGCTGGAGAACCCCTCCTGGTACACGGCCTACACCCCCTACCAGCCGGAGATCTCCCAAGGCCGCCTGGAGGCGCTGCTGAACTTCCAGACGATGGTCTGCGACCTCACCGGTCTGGACATCGCAGGCGCGTCCATGCTGGACGAGGCCACCGCTGTCGCCGAGGCCATGCTGCTCGCCCGCCGCGCGGTCAAGGGGCAGGCCGACGTGTTCTACGTGGACGCCGACACCTTCACCCAGACGAAGGCCGTGCTCGCCACCCGGGCCGCAGCTGTGGGCATCGAGCTGCGCGAGGTCGACCCGGCCGCACCACCAGAGACCCTCGCGGACGCCTTCGGGGTGCTGCTGTCCTACCCGGGTGCCAGCGGGCGGGTGCTGGACCGCGCCACCGTCGCCCACTGGGAACGGATCACCTCCGAGCGTGGCGCCCAGCTGGTCGTCGCCGCGGACCTGCTCGCCCTCACGCTGCTCGAGGCACCCGGCTCCTGGGGCGCGGACATCGTGGCCGGCACCACCCAGCGTTTCGGCGTACCAATGGGCTTCGGCGGCCCGCACGCCGGTTACCTGTCGGTCCGCACCGGTCTGCAACGTCAGCTGCCCGGTCGGCTGGTCGGCGTGTCCAAGGACGCCGACGGACAGGTGGCCTACCGGCTGGCGCTGCAGACCCGCGAGCAGCACATCCGGCGGCAGAAGGCCACCAGCAACATCTGCACCGCCCAGGTGCTGCTGGCTGTGATGGCCTCGATGTATGCCGTGTACCACGGCCCTGACGGGCTGGCCCAGATCGCCCGGCACGCGCACACCCAGGCCCGCACCCTGGCGACCCGGCTACGGCAGGCGGGCGCCGCCGTCGTGCACGAGCAGTTCTTCGACACGGTCTGTCTGCACCTGCCCGGCCAGGCCGGCGCCCTGCACGAGGCCGCTCTCGCCGAGAACGTGGCCGTGCACGTGGCCGACGAGAACTACGTGACCCTGTCCTGCGACGAGACCACCACCGATGAGCACCTGGACCGGGTGCTGGCCGCCTACACCCGGTTGACCGGGGGAGCCGGCGGTGCAGATCCGGCCGAGCAGCGACGCTGGGGCCTGCCCGAAGACCAGCTGCGCACCACCGACTACCTCACCCACCCGGTGTTCCACCGCCACCGCTCGGAGACGGCGATGATGCGCTACCTGCGCCACCTCGCCGGCAAGGACTATGCCCTGGACCGCGGGATGATCCCGCTCGGGTCGTGCACGATGAAGCTGAACGCCGCCACCGAGATGGCCGCCATCACCTGGCCGGAGCTGGCGAACATCCACCCCTACGCTCCCGCCGGAGACGTCACCGGCTACCTGGAGCTGGTCGACTCCCTGCAGACCTGGCTGGCCCGGCTGACCGGCTATGCAGCAGTCAGCGTGCAGCCGAACGCAGGATCGCAGGGGGAGCTCGCCGGGCTGCTCGCGATCCGGCGGTACCACGAGGCGCGTGGTGAGCAGGACCGCACTGTGTGCGTGGTGCCCGCCAGCGCGCACGGCACGAACGCCGCCTCCGCCGTGCTGGCCGGTCTGGACGTGGCGATCGTGGCCACCGCCGAGAACGGCGACGTGGACCTGGCAGACCTGCGACGCGTGCTGGCCGAGCACGAGGGCCGCATCGCTGCGATCATGGTCACCTACCCCTCCACCCACGGGGTGTACGAGACCGGTATCACCGAGCTGTGCGAGCTGGTGCACGCTGCCGGTGGCCAGGTCTACATCGACGGCGCCAACCTGAACGCACTGGTCGGGTGGAGCGGACCGGGCGACTTCGGCGGCGACGTCTCCCACCTGAACCTGCACAAGACGTTCTGCATCCCGCACGGTGGAGGCGGTCCCGGTGTCGGCCCCGTGGCGGTCGCCGAGCACCTGGTGCCCTACCTGCCCGGGCACCCGCTGGACCCGGCCCGCGGCCCGGCCGAGGGTGCCGTCAGCGCCGCCCCGTACGGGTCGCCGTCCATCCTGCCGATCAGCTGGGCCTACCTACGGCTGATGGGCACCGCCGGACTACGGGCGGCCACCGCCGCCGCTGTGCTCAGCGCCAACTACCTGGCCCGCCGCCTCGGGGACGCCTACCCGGTGCTCTACCGCGGCAGGAACGGGCTGGTAGCCCACGAGTGCATCCTGGACGTGCGTGAGCTCACCGCCCGCACCGGGATCACTGTGGACGACGTCGCCAAACGGCTCATCGACTACGGCTTCCACGCCCCCACGATGAGCTTCCCGGTCGCCGGCACGCTCATGGTCGAACCCACCGAGTCCGAGGACCTGGCCGAGCTGGACCGGTTCGTCGAAGCGATGCTCGCCATCCACGCCGAGGCACAGCAGGTCGCCGACGGCACCTGGCCGGCCGACGACAACCCGCTGGTGAACGCCCCGCACACCGCTGCGCACGCGATCGGCCAGTGGTCCCACCCCTACAGCCGGGAGGTCGCCGTGCACCCGGTCCCGGCGGTGGTCGCGGACAAGTACTGGCCACCGGTGCGGCGGGTGGACGGCGCCTACGGGGACCGGAACCTGATGTGCTCCTGCCCGCCGGTGAGCGCCTTCGCCGCAGAGTGACCGACCGCGCCTCGGGAACAACGTGCGGCTACGGGACGTTGACCCAGGTGTCCACACTGTCCGCGCGCGCCCGAAGAGCGCGCATCCACGGTGAACCCGCTGCGGTCGCGTTATAATTGTAGGGCGCCGCGACATCCAGTTCGCCGTTCGCCCCACGTATCCACGCCGAAAGGTTCTCTGTGACGTCGCTTCGTCCTGCCGCCATGCTGCCGCGCGAGTTCGAGCACTCCGCTCTGAAGGAGGCCTACGAGCGAGGGGTGGAACGCGGGTCGTTGACTGCAGCAGAGGTTCGCACCGCATGCGAGCAGGCGGATGTCAAGCCCCACCGGCTCAAGGAGGTCCTCGGCGCCATGCAGGCTGCGAACATCACCGTGACCGAGGTCGCCACCCGAGCGGTGGCCAACGCTGCACCTCGTCGCGGGACCACGATGACGATCGAGAAGGGGGAAGAGACCACGTCCGCCACGAAGACCAAGCCGGCCACGAAGAAGCCCACCAAGTCCACGCCCAAGAAGTCCACCTCGGCCAAGACCGCCACGAAGGGCACCACGGCTGAGGACACTGCTCAGGAGACCGACGTCACCACCACGGCTGCGAAGAAGACCAAGACCGCCACGAAGAAGACCGCGACAAAGAAGAAGAGCACCAAGGCGCCCGCGAAGAAGACCACGCGGAAGGCTGCCGCCACGGCCATCGAGGTCGCCGAGACCCCGGAAGAGGCGGTGGACGACGCCGTCGAGGAGGCGCACGCTTCGAAGGTGAAGGCGAAGGAGGAGCAGAAGGCTGAGGCCGAGGAGGCCGGCGGCTTCGTGTTCTCCGACTCTGACGACGACGACGCCCCTGCCCAGCAGGTGGTCACCGCCGGGGCCACCGCCGACCCGGTGAAGGACTACCTGAAGCAGATCGGCAAGGTCGCGCTGCTGAACGCTGAGCAGGAGGTGGAGCTGGCCAAGCGGATCGAGGCAGGCCTGTTCGCCGAGGAGAAGCTGGCCGCCGAGGCCGAGAAGATCCAGGGCAAGCTCAAGCGGGAGCTGAGCTGGATCGCCCAGGACGGGCGCCGGGCGAAGAACCACCTGCTGGAGGCCAACCTGCGCCTGGTGGTCTCCCTGGCCAAGCGGTACACCGGCCGCGGCATGCTGTTCCTGGACCTGATCCAGGAGGGCAACCTCGGTCTGATCCGCGCAGTGGAGAAGTTCGACTACACCAAGGGCTACAAGTTCTCCACCTACGCCACCTGGTGGATCCGCCAGGCGATCACCCGCGCCATGGCCGACCAGGCCCGCACCATCCGCATCCCGGTGCACATGGTCGAGGTGATCAACAAGCTCGCCCGCGTCCAGCGGCAGATGCTGCAGGACCTGGGCCGCGAGCCTGCACCAGAAGAGCTCGCGAAGGAGCTCGACATGACCCCGGAGAAGGTTGTCGAGGTGCAGAAGTACGGGCGCGAGCCCATCTCGCTGCACACTCCGCTGGGCGAGGACGGCGACTCGGAGTTCGGTGACCTGATCGAGGACTCCGAGGCGATCGTGCCCGCCGACGCCGTGAGCTTCACGCTGCTGCAGGAACAGCTGCACGCTGTGCTGGACACTCTCTCGGAACGGGAGGCCGGAGTGGTCTCGATGCGCTTCGGGCTCACCGACGGGCAGCCGAAGACTCTGGACGAGATCGGCAAGGTCTACGGCGTCACCCGTGAGCGGATCCGGCAGATCGAGTCCAAGACGATGTCCAAGCTCCGCCACCCGAGCCGGTCCCAGGTGCTGCGCGACTACCTGGACTGAGCCGACCCGGCGACCGGCGGATGGCCGCCGGTCGCCAGCGGACCGTGGCCGGTGCGCCGAGCACGAGCAGAGGCCCTGCACCCCTCGAATGGGGTGCAGGGCCTCTGCTCGTTCCGATGCGGCTCCACCTGGCCGGGCACACGTCCTGCGGTGAGGACGGCCCGGTCCGGGTTCCGGCCCGCGCTGGGTCAGCGCGGGGCCGCCTCGTGCTGCCGGCTCAGCGCTCGTTCTCGTTCTTGGCGTGCAGCCGGTCGGTCTCGTCGTGGATGTGGGTGGCTACCGAGGAGAGAGCCTCGGAGTGCTTGCGCGCGTGGTGGGCGCAGAAGAGCAGCTCGCCACCTCCGGCCATGAGGACCCGCACGTACGCCTGTGCGCCACAGGCGTCGCACCGGTCGGCCGCTGTCAGTTCGGGTGCCGCGTTCTCGGCAGTCAAGGTACTCACATCGCCATATAACCACCGCACCCCCCGATCTCGTCCACCCAGACCGGCGAGTTCGCTCACTGCAGAAACCACCGCCCGCCTCCAGCGGGGTCAAACCCGGCACAAGGTATGGCGTTCCGCAGTTGTCGGCCGGCACGCGCCTAGAGTGGTGGCGTGTCGAAGACCACCACCGAAACCAGCTACACCGCCCGGCACCTGTCCGTGCTCGAGGGCTTGGAAGCCGTACGCAAACGGCCCGGGATGTACATCGGGTCCACGGACTCCCGGGGCCTGATGCACTGCTTGTGGGAGATCATCGACAACTCCGTGGACGAGGCCCTGGAGGGCCACGGGGACGCGATCGAGATCGTGCTGCACCCGGACGAGTCGGTCGAGGTGCGCGACAACGGACGCGGCATCCCGGTGGACACCGTCAGCAACGTGGGCCTGAGCGGGGTGGAGGTGGTGTTCACCAAGCTGCACGCCGGCGGCAAGTTCGGCGGCGGCTCCTACGCCGCCTCCGGCGGGCTGCACGGCGTCGGCGCCTCGGTGGTCAACGCGCTGTCCGCCCGGTTGGACGTGCAGGTGGACCGGGCCGGCAAGACCTACGCGATGAGCTTCCACCGGGGTGAGCCCGGAGAGTTCGAGGACACCGGTGACCCATCCCCGGAGGCGCCGTTCACCCCGTTCACCAAGCGGTCCCAGCTGGCGGTGGTCGGCAAGGCCAAGCGGGGTGTGACCGGCACCCGGGTGCGGTACTGGGCGGACCGGCAGATCTTCCCGAAGACGGCGGCGTTCTCCTACGACGAGCTGATCACCCGCGCTCGGCAGACCTCGTTCCTGGTGCCCGGGCTGCAGCTGTCCGTGCGCGACGAACGGCGGCTACCCGGCACCCCTGGGGAGGACGGCCCGGTCGAGGAGGTGTTCCGGCACGACGGCGGGGTGGTGGACTTCGCCGACTTCCTCGCCTCGGACGCCTCGGTCACCGACACCTGGCGGCTGCAGGGCTCGGGCACGTTCACCGAGACCGTGCAGCAGCTGGACAGCAAGGGACACCTGCAGCCGATCGAGGTGGAGCGCACCTGTGAGGTGGAGGTGGCGCTGCGTTGGGGCATCGGCTACGACACCGAGGTCCGCAGCTTCGTGAACATCATCGCCACCCCGAAAGGCGGCACCCACCTCTCCGGTTTCGAGCAGGGTGTGGTGAAGAGCGTACGCCGGCAGGTCGACGCCAACGCCCGCCGGCTGAAGATCGCCAAGAACGGCAAGGAGAAGATCGAGAAGGACGACGTGCTGGCCGGCCTGACCGCCGTCGTCACCGTGCGCCTGCCCGAACCCCAGTTCGAGGGGCAGACCAAGGAGGTGCTCGGCACCGCACCGGTGCGGTCGATCGTGAACAAGGTGGTGGACACCGAGCTCACTGCGCTGCTCACCTCCAGCAAGCGCCAGGAGAAGACCCAGGCTGCTGCCGTGCTGGACAAGGTCGTGGGGGAGATGCGCGCCCGGATCGCCGCCCGCACCCACAAGGAGATCTCCCGCCGGAAGAATGCGCTGGAGACCTCCACGCTGCCCGCCAAGCTCGCCGACTGCCGCACCGACGACGTGGAACGCTCCGAGCTGTTCATCGTGGAGGGGGACAGCGCCCTGGGTACCGCGCGGCTGGCCCGCAGCTCGGAGTTCCAGGCGTTGCTGCCGATCCGCGGGAAGATCCTGAACGTGCAGAAGGCCTCGCTGGCGGACATGTTGAAGAACGCCGAGTGCGCCTCGATCATCCAGGTGATCGGCGCCGGCTCCGGGCGCACCTTCGACCTGTCCGACGTGCGCTACGGCAAGGTCATCCTGATGACCGACGCCGATGTCGACGGTGCACACATCCGCACGCTGCTGCTCACCCTGTTCTTCCGGTACATGCGCCCGCTGGTGGAGGACGGTCGGGTGTTCGCCGCCGTGCCACCCTTGCACCGGGTGGAGACGATGGCCCACGGCAAACGTGGCCGGCAGGTCACCTACACCTACTCCGAGGCTGAGCTGCACCGTCACCTGGCCAAGCTGGACAAGGCGGGTCGCCGGTACAAGGAACCGATCCAGCGGTACAAGGGCCTCGGCGAGATGGATGCCGACCAGCTGGCAGAGACGACGATGGACCCGGCACACCGGACGCTGCGGAAGATCACCATGGCGGACATGGAGGCGGCCGAGGCGGTGTTCGAGCTGCTGATGGGCAACGACGTCTCCCCGCGCAAGGACTTCCTCATCGCCGGAGCCCGCGACCTGGACCGGGAACGGATCGACGCGTGAGCCAGCCGGGGTCGCCCGGCGCACCTCTGCACCGCAGCGGACCCGCCAGCACCGGTTCCCGCTGCGCCGCCGCAGGACGGGCGCCGGTCCACCAGGTGTGGCTGCCCAGCCACCGGGCGGCTTTGCCCGCGGGTACCCTGGCCGCATACGCTGCCGGGGACATGGACAGAGCACGCCTGGACACCAGTGCCCCGGACGCAGGCCCGATCGAGACCTGCGCCGCGCTCAGCGCGCCCGGGCACGGCATGTGCGGGCTGCAGAACACCGAGAGCTGAGAGACACCCGCATGCACCCAGCCCCTCGCGCTGCCCAGCACGTCCCCGGCCCTTGGGAGGCGGAGTGAGCCCAGCCCTGCCCAGTCCCGACCTGCAGCTCAGCTGGCGGCCCCTGACCGTCGCGGACACCGGCGACCTGTACGCGCTGCTGCGCCGGATCGAGGAGCACGACGACCCGCCCTACCGCAGCACCCGCGAAGAGGTGGACGACACGGCGCTGAGCCAGTGGACCGACCTGGCCGGCAACTCTCTGGCCGGCTTCGACACTGCCGGTGTGCTGCGAGCCTATGGCGTGCTCATCGAGGGGGAGGCCCGGCGGTCTGCGCCTCGCACGTTGCTCGAGGGCGGCGTGGACCCGGAGGTACGGCACCGTGGCGTGGGCAGCGCCCTGCTCACCTGGCAGCTGCAACGGGCGAAGGAGCTGCTGGCTGGGGCAGAGGAGCCGGGCCGGGTGATCGTGCACGTCGAGGACGGGATGAACGCCAGCGCGGACCTGGTGCAGCGGCACGGCTTCGTCCCGGGCGGGTTCCACACCGAGATGCGCCGCAACCTGGCGACGCTCGAGCTGCCCGAGGTGCACCTGGCGCACCCGCTGGAGCTGGTCGGCTGGAGCCCCGAGCTCGACGATGCGGTGCGGATCGCCCACGGCGAGGCCTTCGGCAACGGGACGAGCCCACCGACCCCGCAGCGGTGGCAGGAGGGCCGCACCTACTTCGTGCCCGAGTGGAGCTTCCTGGTGCTGGACCGCACGTCGGACCGGGCGCAGGTGGCCGGCTACCTGCTGTCCAGCAAGTACGAGCAGGACTGGCCCACGCTCGGGTGGAGCGAAGGCTACGTGGACATCCTCGGCGTCCGTGCTCCCTGGCGGGGCCAGCGGATCGCCACCGCGTTGCTGGTGCGTGCGATGCGCGCCTACAAGGAGTCCGGGATGGAGTACGCAGCGCTCGGGCTGGACCATACCGACAAGGAGGAGCGGTTCGGGCTGTTCGACCGGTTGGCGTTCACCCCGACCCGGGGCTCCACCACGTACGTGCTGCAGGTGTGAGGTATGGGGGCGCGGTCGTGGCGGGTGGCCCTCGGGCTGGTCGCGGCCGCGCACCTGCTGGCCCAGCTGTTCGGTGCGCACACGCTCGCAGCCGGCACCCAGGTGCTGCTCGTGCCCACGCTGGCCGGCTGGGTGTGGTCGGCGAGCCTGCTGCCGGCACGGTCCGGGAGCACCCGGGCGTACGCCGCGGCGTTGCTGCTGTCCTGGTTGGGGGACGCGATACCGCGTCTGGTCGACGGCGAAGCCTCCTTCGTGGCGATGGTCACCTTCTTCCTGCTCGCCCAGGTGTGCTTCATCGGCGCCTACCTGTTGCTGGTCCGGCAGTGGCCGTCGCTGCCGGTGATGGCCGCCTACGTGGTGGTCTTCGGCGCGCTGTACGTGCTCTGTGCCCCCGGTGCCGGTGATCTGCTGGTGCTGGTCGCCGTCTACGGGCTGCTGCTGGTCACCGCCGGTGCGCTGAGCAGCACGGTCTCGCTGGTCACCGCGATCGGTGGGGCGCTGTTCGTGCTCTCGGACGCGCTGATCGCGCTGCACAGGTTCTGGTACTCCTACCAGCTGCCGCAGCACGACTTCCTGGTGATGGTCACCTACATCGCCGCACAGGTGCTGATCGCCTACGGGTTCCTCCGCCACCACCGTGCGCGCCCGGCGGGCACGCCGCGGAGGCAGGTTCGCGGCACCGACTGAGGTTCGCCGCTGGCAGGATCCTGCCTCCCGCGACCGAGGTGCCTGCGAGCTGGGAGACGGTGCCGGCGGGTACGCGGCCGGCTCAGCCCAGCCCGGTCACCGGGGCGCTGAGCGGACGCCCGGAACCGTCCCGGCGCTCATCCATCTCCGGCAGCTCCACCGCCTGGCCGGCGGACCCGACCGCGCGCACCGGGTCTGGTGCCACCGCCGCCAGGTACAGGCTGTCCTCACCGCGCAGGAACCGGTGTGCCCGCACCCCACCGGTGGCCCGACCCTTGCTCGGGAACAGGCCGAACGGGGTGACCTTTGCCGAACCGCCGACCGTACCGGGCAGGGCGCCGGCGGATCCGGCCAGGGTCACCACCACTGCATCCTCGGCGCGGGCGGGGGACAGCACCGCGAAGCAGACCACGTAGGCGCCGGGCGCCAGCTTGATCCCGGCCATGCCGCCGGCGGTGCGGCCCTGCGCACGAACCACAGAGGCGGCAAAGTGCAGCAGCTGGGCGTCGGAGGAGACGAACACCAGCTCGTCCTCGTCCCGCGCCGGGGCCGCGGCGACCACCTCGTCCCCGTCCTTGAGGCTGATCACCTCCCAGGAGTCCTTGTTCCGCGGATGGTCTGGGGCGACCCGTTTCACCTGACCGTTCCGGGTGCCCAGGCCCAGCGGCGGGGCATCGGCACCGATCGGCACCAGGCCGACCACCTGTTCGTCCGGCTCCAGCAGCAGCACCTCGGAGACGCCCACCCCGCCGGACAGGCTCGGGGGTGCATCCGTGGGCGGTAGGGCCGGCACGTCGATCACCGACAGCCGCAGCACCCGGCCGCGACTGGTGACCGCCCCGACGTGCCCGCGCGCCGTGGCCCGTACCGTGGCGCGCAGCGCATCGTGGGCGCTTCGCCGACCGTTGCGCACCGGTTCGGTGTCATCGGCAGTGCGTGCCAGCAGCCCGCTGGCCGACAGCAGCACCCGGCACGGCGCGTCCTCCACCTCCAGCGGCAGGGCGGCAGCCTTCCGCCCGGTGGGGCTCTTCGCCGCAGGTGCCGTCGCCCCGGAGGACTCCAGCAGCACCGTGCGCCGCGGGGTGCCGTGCTCGGCGGCGACCTGCGCCAGCTCGTCGGAGACCACCTGGCGCAGCAGCGTGTCGTCGGCAAGGATCGCCCGCAGCTCCTCGATCTGCCGGGCCAGCTCGTCCCGCTCCGCCTCCAGGTCGATCCGGGAGAACTTCGTCAGGCGGCGCAGCCGCAGCTCCAGGATGTACTCCGCCTGGGCGTCGGACAGGTCGAAGACCACCTTCAGCCGCTCCCGGGCCGTCTCCGCATCGTCGCTGGAGCGGATCACCTGGATCACCTCGTCGATGTCCAGGATGGCGATCAGCAGACCCTCCACGAGGTGCGCCCGCTCGGACTTCTTCGCCAGCCGATGCTCGCTGCGCCGCCGGACCACGTCGAGCCGGTGGTCCACGTACACCTCGAGCAGCTCCCGCAGCCCCAGCGTGCGTGGCTGACCGTCGACCAGCGCGACGTTGTTGATGCCGAAGGACTCTTCCATCGGGGTGTGCTTGTACAGCTGCTCGAGCACCGCGTCCGGGTGGAACGCGTTCTTCACCTCGATCACCAGCCGCAACCCGTTCTTGCGGTCGGTGAGGTCGTTCACCGCAGAGATGCCCTGCAGCTTCTTCGACTGCACCGCGTCCTTGATCTTCTCGATCACCCGCTCCGGGCCCACCTGGTAGGGCAGCTCGGTGACCACGATGCCCTGCTTGCGGGCGGTGATCCGCTCGATCCTGGCGGTCGCGCGGGTGCGGAACGAACCCCGGCCACCGGCGTAGGCCTCCCGGATGCCGTCCAGACCGACGATCTTGCCGCCGCTGGGCAGGTCCGGCCCCGGCACGAACCGCATCAGCTCCTCCAGCGTGGCCTGCGGGTGGTCGATCAGGTGCCGCGCAGCGGAGATCACCTCCACCAGGTTGTGCGGGGCCATGTTCGTGGCCATCCCCACGGCGATCCCGCTGGCGCCGTTGACCAGCAGGTTCGGCAGCGCGGAGGGGAGCACCACCGGTTGGGTGAACTGGTTGTCGTAGTTCGGGACGAAGTCGACGACGTCCTCGTCCAGGTCGGCGGTCATCACCATCGCTGCCGGCGCCAGCCGCGCCTCGGTGTACCGGGGAGCGGCCGGGCCGTCGTCCAGGGAACCGAAGTTGCCGTGCCCGTCCACCAGCGGCAGCCGCAGGGAGAACGGCTGAGCCATGCGCACCAGGGCGTCGTAGATGGCGGCGTCCCCGTGCGGGTGCAGCTTCCCCATCACCTCGCCGACCACCCGGGCAGACTTCACGTGCCCACGGTCCGGGCGTAGGCCCATCTGCGCCATCTGGAACAGGATCCGGCGCTGCACCGGCTTCAACCCGTCCCGGGCGTCCGGGATGGCCCGGGAGTAGATCACCGAGTAGGCGTACTCCAGGTAGGAGGCACGCATCTCCGCCGAGACGTCGGTGTCGACGATGATCGAGTCATCGGTCGGTTCTGCAGGTCCGGTAGAGCGACGGCGTGCCATACCTGCCATTGTCCCGGATCGGCGCCGCACCGGTCGCCAGCACACACCGACCACCACAGAAATCCCTCGCCCCACCTCGGGTCGTGGTGCCAGGAGTGCGCCAGAGCGCACGCTGGACATGACGACCCGGTGGGGAGGGGGTGGGCGGTAGGGTCGAGGCATGCCTGACGGTGCCCCACCCACCCCGCCGAGCTATCCGGAGCACTGGGAAGCCGACGTGGTGCTGCGGGACGGGTCCACGATGCGCATCCGCCCCATCCATCCCGAGGATGCCGAGGCGCTGCAGCGATTCCACGGTCGGCAGTCGCCGGAGTCGGTGTACCTGCGGTTCTTCGCCCCGCTGGCCCGACTGCCCGAACGGGACCTGTACCACTTCACCCATGTGGACCACCACCAGCGGGTGGCCCTGGTGGTGCTCTGGCAGGAGGAGATCGTCGCCGTCGGCCGGTTCGACCAGATCGGCGGCGGGGACGCCGAGGTCGCCTTCAACGTCTCCGACCACGTGCAGGGCAAAGGGCTGGGCTCCGTGCTGCTGGAGCACCTCGCCGCCGCCGGCCGGGAGCTCGGGGTGCGCCGGTTCGTGGCGGACGTGCTGCCGCAGAACGCGCGCATGCTGCGGGTGTTCACCGACGCCGGCTACGACGTGCAGCAGGTCTACGACGACGGCATCGTGGCCGTCTCCTTCACCATCCGGCCCACGGACCGTTCCATGGCGGTGCTCGCCGAGCGGGAACGGCGCGCCGAGGCGCTGAGCATGTCCGCCATCCTCTCCCCGCGCCGGGTGCTGCTGGTCTGTGCGGGACAGGAGGGGCGATCCTTCGGGGCCCGGCTGGTCGAGCACCTCGAACCCACCGGACGGCTGCGGGTGGTGGGGCTCCCGGGCCATCCCGGCTCGCTGACCGAGCTGGACCCCCTCCCAGACGAAGACCTGGCGCTGGTGGCCGCAGACGCAGCCACCGTGCTCGAGCTCGCCCCCGGTCTGGCCGACCACGGCATCAAGGCGGTGGTGCTGTACACCGGAGGCTTCGCCGTCGACCCGCGGACCGGGAAGGTGCCGCAACGCACCCTGGTGACCACGCTGCGCCGGCACGGCCTGCGCCTGGTGGGACCACGCTCGTTCGGCATCCGCAGCACTGGTCCCGACCCGCTGGATGCGACGCTGTGGCCCGGGCCCCTGCGGCAGGGCAACGTCGGCATCTTCTGCCAGTCCGCGGCCGCCGGGCTCGCGCTGCTGTCCGGGGCTGCCGAACGGGATCTGGGCATCTCCTCGTTCCTGTCCGCCGGCCACCGGGTGGACGTCTCCGGCAACGACACGATGCAGCTGTGGACCACCGACGAGGGCACCGAGGTGGCCTGCCTGCGGCTGGAGTCGATCGGCAACCCGCGCAAGTTCTCCCGGGTGGCGCGGCGGCTGTCCGAGAAGGGACCGGTGGTCGCGATGATCGCCGGCTCCACCGGACAGCTCAACCCACCGGGGCACGCTGTGCGCACCACCTCTGAGCCGCGGCGGGCGCTGGATGAGCTGATGCGGCAGGCCGGTGTGCTGGTGGCCGAGACCGAACCCGCGTTGCTGGACCTGGCGGCGCTGCTGTCCGAGCAGCCGCTGCCGACCGGCGACCGGGTGCAGGTGCTCACCAACTCCGGTACGCAAGCAGCGATCCTCGCCGAGCTGATCGCCCACCACGAGCTGCAGGCAGCAGCCGAACCGATCGCACTGCCCGCAGGCGCTGACGGCACCGCCTACGCTGAGCAGGTGGCCGACCTGGCCGACCGGGACGACTGGGACGTGGTGCTGGTCGGGTACGTGCCGTTGCTCACCGATGACGGCGCAGCCGTGGCCGAGCAGGTCGCTCACCTGGCCGCCACGTCCGGGCGCACCACGCTCGCCTGCCTGTTCGGCGTCACCGGGCTGTTGCCGTCGGCCCGGCCCGAGGGTGAACCCGGTCCGCGCGTACCGACGTTCCCCAGTGCCGAGGACGCGGTTGCCGCCATCGCCGCGGCGCGGGCCTACCACCGGTGGCGGCACACCGACCGCGGGCCTCGGGTGGACCCGCCCGGGATGGACCGGCGGGAGGCGAAGTCGTTGGTGCAGTCGGCCCTTGCCGACCTGCCGCGGGGCAGCACGAAGCGGCTCGGGGCAGCAGAGGCCGCCCGGCTGCTCGGCTGCTACGGCATCTCCGTCTGGCCGGAGCGCCGCGTCAGCGACCAGGACGAGGCGCTGGCCGCGGCGAACGAGCTCGGCTGGCCGGTCGCGCTCAAACCCGCTGACGAGGTGCTGCGGCACCGCACCGACCTGGGCGGGGTGCGCCTGGACCTGTCCACCCCCGCCGAGCTCACCGAGGCGTACACCTCAGCAGCCGCCCGGGTGGCTGGGATCATCGGGCACGGCTGTGCCTTCGACGTGCAGCCGATGGCCCCACCCGGAGCGGGTTGCGTGGTGCGCGCCGTGGAGGACGAGCTGTACGGTCCGATCGTGTCCGTGGGCCTGGCGGGGGACGCCGTCGAGCTGCTCGGTGATGCCTCCTACCGGGTGCCGCCGCTGACCGAGACGGACGTGGCGGAGATGGTCCGCTCGCTGCGCGCCGCCCCGCGGCTGTTCGGGCACCGGGGGATGCCGCCGCTGGACGTGGCCGCACTGGAGGACGTGCTCGCTCGGGTGTCGGTGCTCAAGGAGGAGCTGGCGGAGATCGCCGGGATCGTGCTGCACCCGGTGCTGGTCGGGGAGCAAGGTACCGCGGTGCTCGGGGTTCGGGTGGACGTGGCCCACCCCAGCCGGGGCGACGTGGCGCGCCGGGTGCTGCCCTGAGGCGTCCGGCGCCGGAACTGCGCCGCAGGTGCGAGACTGGGCCCGTGACCTCACGTACCGAACACCTGCAGGACCTGCGTCAGGACATCCAGCGTGCCGGCTACTACCCGGCGCTGGTGACCGACGTGCTGGAGATCGCCCTGGCCGGCGAAGACGTGCGCGCCCATCTGGTGCACCAGGAGACCATGTTCGAGCGCACCGAGGTGCGCCGGCACATCACCACACTGGTGCTCACCCCGACCCGGCTGGTGCTCGCGCACGTGGACGACATCCCCGCCGAGGACCCTGGCGGTGCGCCGACGGCCGCTGCCACCACCGAGGCGGTGCCGCTGCACCAGGTGCGGTCGGTCGGCCTCACGCACGGGGTCGCCGACCCGGCTGCCTACCCGGACGGTGGTGGCAGCACCGAGCTGACCATCGCCTTGAGCTGGGGGGCGGTGCGTCGGATCGACCTGGAGCCGGCCACCTGCACCGACCCGACCTGCGAGGCGGACCACGGGTTGACCGGCACCTCGATGAGCGACGACCTGGTGGTGCGGATCAGCGCTCAGGCCGAAGGCCCGTCGGCGATGCAGAACGCCCTGCACTTCGCCACGGAGCTCTCGCTGGCCACAGTCGGGACCGGGCAGCCTGCGAAGTGACCGACCCGACCACGGACGCCGACCGGGAGGACCCGTCCCCCCGGCTCGGTGACGTGCTCCTCGGCGCCGCCGGAGCCTGTGGTGTCGACCTGCCCGGCCAGGACACCACCGGCACTGCACACCGCCTGGGGCTGCCCGCCTCCACCAAGGTGTGCGTGGTCCTCGTGGACGGTCTCGGCTGGTACAACCTCACCGCCCGGGCCGAGCTCGCCCCGTTCCTTGCCGGGAGCGCCCCGCAGCAGGCCCGGTGCACGTTCCCCTCCACCACCGCCACGAACCTGGCCTACCTGGGCACCGGACGAGAGGGCGGCCAGACCGGGATGCTCGGGTACACGGTCCGCGACCATGACGGACGGGTGCTGAACCTGGTCTCCTGGAACCGGGACGTGGACCCGCTGCGCTGGCAACCGGTGCCGACCGTGTTCGAGCAGCTGGCCGACGCCGGCCGGCTGGCGGTGAGCGTGGGCCCGTGGAAGTTCGCCGAGTCGGGGCTCACCCGGGCTGCGTTGCGCGGCAGCGAGTACAGCCCGGCACAGTCGCTGGCCGACCGGGTGGACGGTGCGCTGAGCCACCTGCGCGACCCGGAGGTGGACCTGGTCTACCTGTACTGGGGCGAGGTCGACTCCGCCGGGCACCAGCACGGGTGGCGCTCCCAGCGATGGGCCGAGGAGCTGCGCGCCGCGGACGGGGAGCTGCAGCGGCTGGCCCGCCGGGTGCCGCCGGGGACGCTGCTGATCATCACCGCCGACCACGGGATGGTGGACGTGCCGGTCGCCGACCGCACCGACGTGGCCGACCAGGACGCGCTCGCCCAGGACGTCGACCTGCTCGCAGGGGAGCCGCGGGCGGTGCACCTGTACACCCGTCCCGCGCAGGCTGCCGCAGTGGCCCGCCGCTGGGCCGAGGTGCTCGGCGAGCGGGCGCAGGTGCTGGAACGTGACGAGGTGATCGCTGCCGGGCTGGTCGGCCCGGTGGCGCCGGCGATGCGCCGGGTGCTGGGCGATGTGCTGGTGGTCGCCCGGGGCACGCATGCGGTGCAGGACACCCGCAGAGGTCCGCGCGAGGGCAGCCCGATGGTCGGGATGCACGGAGCGCTCACCGCCGAGGAGATGACCGTGCCGCTGATCGTGCTCCCCGGCTGACCCTCCTTCGCGAACGCTCGTGCTAGCGGCGCTAACCCGCTGCGGAGCCGCAAACCGGAGCGTTCGCGACAGTGGGATCAGTCGTTCTTGGCGCCGAAGACGATCTCGTCCCAGGACGGTACGCTGGTGCGCCGGTTCCGGCGGGACCGACGCCGTGGGGCCGGCTTGGGCTTGTGCTGGGCGTCCTCCTCGATCGCCGGTTCCTCCCCGGGCGGGGTGAGCACCTGCGGGTCCGGCGGTGTTTCCTCCGGGTGGGATGCGGACGGGTGCGCCGCAGGCGGGTCCTCCCAGAGCATCGGCTCGTGCACCCCGTCGCCGGCGTCTTCCTCCGCGCTGCCGGGGCGGACCCCACGGTTGGCGCTGAGCTCCTCCAGCAGCGCCGCGGTGCTCTCGTCCTCCTCCGCCCGGTCGGCCTTCTCGGCGTCCCGAGCCAGACCGGCGTCCACGGCCTGCAGCGACTCCGCCAGGGCGTCGACCCCGTGGGCCTCCTCGTCCGCCTCCACGTCGTAGACCCGGCTGCTGCGCACCGCCTGCAGGTGCCCGCGGGCAGGTGCGGACTCCAGGTCGGTCTCGGACAGCCACCGGGCCTCGTCGTCGATCGCCCGCGTCATCCGCGCGGTCAGGTCGACCTCCCAGGTGGCCTCCCGCATCTTGTCCCCGGAGGAGAACCGCACCAGCACCTGCCAGGGCTCGTGCCCGTTGCGGCGGGCGTCCCAGCTGATCTCCTCGGTGTCCACCCCGCGGGTGGCCAACCGGTCCAGCACCACGTCCCCGAGCACCGGCGCATCCGGGTCCCGACCGATCGGCAGCGCCTGGGCACGCTCGCTGACGTGCTCGCGCTCGGCGAGCACCGGCCCCTCGTACCGGCGCACCGTTTCGATCGGCAGACCGCCGGCCTCGGCCACCTCCTCTGCGCTGGCGCCGGCCCGGATCTGTACCTGGATGTCCTTGGGGCGCAACGCCCCGGACGAGCGCACCTTCTCCAGGTGCGGGCGGTCCCTGCGCACCGCTGCGCGCAGTGCCTCGTCGATGACCAGGCGGTAGCGCTCACCGTCGGGAGCCATGACGATGAGGTGCTCCCCGTCGCTGTGGATCCCTACCAGTTCCAACTCAACCATGACGCCTCCGTGCCCTGTGCCTGATGAGCCGCCCCCGGGAGCGGCCCGGACCGGCGTGGCTTGCCAGCCATGGTGCGGCACACGCAACGAGCGTGCCAGGTGGTGCCACCGCCAGCCGTCATTGTCGTCGGTGTGGCGGGGAATCGGTAGTCTCCTGCCGGCCGAAACCCGGGCCTGGGCCAAGAAAGGTGCATTCCGGTGCGTGATGGTGCACAATGCCCTCGCCACGGGAACAAATCGGCGCGCCGAACGTTGTACGTGCGAATGTCCAATCCGACCAGAGACCGGAGCGCTTGCCCATCATGGCGACCGACTACGACGCCCCCCGCAAGACGGAAGAAGACCTCTCCGAGGACTCCCTCGAGGAGCTGAAGGCCCGTCGCGCGGACAAGAATTCCAGTGTGGTCGACGAGGACGAGGCCGAGGCCGCGGAGGGATTCGAGCTCCCTGGAGCCGATCTCAGCGGCGAAGAGCTGTCTGTCCGCGTCGTCCCTCGACAGGCTGACGAGTTCACCTGTTCACAGTGCTTCCTGGTGCACCACCGCAGCCAGCTGGCCTACGAGAAGAACGGCCTGCCGGTGTGCTCGGAGTGCGCCGCCTGACCATCGCGCCAGGACGGAAGCAGGCAGTCACCGCACCTTGGGCGGTGGCTGCCTTCTGCTGTGCGCGAACACGCCGCCGGGGTGCGGCGCCGCGAGTCCGCGTCGCATGGTCTCAGCTGGTGCGGGACCGCTGGTGGCCGAGCGCGGCTGCCAGCTCGACCGGACGGCGGGTGGACAGCAACCAGTACGGCGTCGGATCCTCCGGGTCCGCCAGCACGACGCGCACCGAGTGCTCCGCCCAGGCACGGTGGCGCAGGTAGGCCCGGGCGTCCAGGTCCGGGCCCATGGCCTGTTCTGTACCAGGCCGGTCCAGCACGTCGACGGCGGAGATCACCTGGATCGGCAACCTCGCCCGATCCACGGTCAGCACGCCGTCCTGCACGGTGATCTTCGGTGAGGCGCGCCAGAGCAGCACAGCCACCACCAGGGCCGCTACGCAGGTGCCGAGCACGCCTACCCAGACGCCGATCGGCAGCAGCATGATGCCCACCAGCGCCCCACCAGCGGGTACGAGCAACCAGGCCGCCACCGAGGGCAGCACACGTTCACGGAAGACCTCGGCCATAGGTCAAGACTGCCACGCCCTGGCACCGGCAGGAGAACTGCCGGCGCAGAGGGTGCCTCACCGGTGCGGGTGCGGCAGGTGGGCGGCGTCCGGGCTGGGGAGCGTTGCGGGTGTACCCGTTAGGCTCGCCTGCGTGACTGAGACGCCGAACGCCGATGTCGAGGTGCTGGTGCAGCGCTTGGACCCGGACCTCCCGCTGCCCAGCTATGCACACCCCGGTGATGCCGGCCTGGACCTGTGTGCGCGGACGACACTGACGCTGGGTCCCGGAGAGCGCTCCGCCGTGCCCACCGGGGTGGCGATAGCGCTACCGGCTGGCTATGCCGCGTTCGTGCACCCCCGCTCCGGGCTCGCTGCCCGGGACGGGGTGACTGTGCTGAACGCGCCTGGCACCGTGGATGCGGGGTACCGTGGAGAGATCAAGGTGATCCTGGTGAACACCGACACCAGCCGGACCGCAACGCTCACGCGTGGCGAGCGGATCGCTCAGCTGGTCATCCAGCGCGTGGCGCAGGCCCGTCTCGTCGAGGTCGAGCAGCTGCCCGGCAGCGCACGGGGCGCAGGGGGCTTCGGGTCCACCGGGCGCGCAGCGATGGAAGGACGTGGATGATGGCGCTGTTCCGGCGCAAGCGGTCTCGCGCGGACGACGTCGAGGAGCAGGTCGAGGAACCGACCCCCACGCGGTCGACGGCCTCGGCAGGCAGCGGCCCGGATGCGGACGGGACCACCGAGGCGGGCGAGGTCCAGGACGAGACGAGCGACGCCGTCGAGGACCTGATCGGCCCCTGGGACCTGGAGGAGCAACCAGAGCTCGGTGCCCGCGTGGACCTCGGCGCGTTGCGGGTGCCGAAGCGCCCCGGCCTGCAGATCCGCATGGAGGTGGACAAGAAGACCCGGCGCGTGGTGGCGGTGAACGTGGCCCTGGACGGTTCTGCCCTGCAGCTGCAGGCGTTCGCAGCCCCCCGCAGCGAGGGCCTGTGGCAGGACCTGCGGGGTGAGCTCGCCACCCAGGTGGGCAAGCAGGGCGGGTCGGTGCAAGAACGCATCGGCACGTTCGGCGACGAGCTGCTCGCACGCCTGCCGGTCCGCATGCCGGACGGACGCACCGGGCACCGGCCGGCCCGGTTCCTCGGGGTGGACGGACCGCGGTGGTTCCTGCGCGGGGTGCTCACCGGCAAGGCGATGGTCAACGACCAGCACAGCGCCGACATGGAGGCGATCTTCGGCGACGTGGTGGTGGTGCGCGGTGAGCAGGCACGCGCACCACGAGACCTGCTGCCTCTGCACCTGCCCGGGCAGCGGCAGCAGCCGACCGACTCAGGCCGGCCCAGCCTGGAGCTGCCGCGGCGCGGCCCCGAGATCACCGAGACCCGATGAGCATCCGGGCGGCGCTGCGCGCACTGCTGGCCTCCCGTACCGAGCTGGACGCGGGGGCCGAGCAGCTGGAGGCGCGCCGGCAGGGCGCCCAGCCGGTGGCCAGCTGCACGCTCCGGCAACGGGTGCAGCTGTCCGGGGTGCTCCGGTCGGTGACCTTCCCGCCGGGTGCGGCGGCGCCGGAGCTGACCGCTGAGCTCTACGACGGCACCGGCAGCGTGGACCTGGTGTGGTTGGGTCGCCGGGAGATCCCCGGGATCGAGCCCGGGCGGCGGCTGACCGCCACCGGGACGCTGTGCCGCCCAGAACCGGAGCGGGTGCGGCCGGTGATGTACAACCCGGCCTACCGGCTGCTCGCGAGCACCACGGCCGCCCGATGAGCTACGACGACCACGCCGCCGACGCGACGAGCACCGACACATCGCCGGAGCCTGCCGGCGAGCCCGCGGACCAGGCTGCCACGGACCAACCCACAGCAGACCAGGCTGCCGGTGGGCGGGGTCTGCGCCAGCTCGAGGCGGAGGAGTTCGACGCCCTCGCCTCGGTGGGCGGTGTGCGCGGACTGGTCGAGACCGTGCTACCCGGTGTGGTGTTCGTCGTGCTGTTCGTCATCACCCGGGACCTGATGCCCCCGCTGATCGCCTCGGTGGCGGTCGCAGTGGTGGCAGCGACCGCGCGGCTGATCGGTCGCACCCCGCTCACCCAAGCGGTCTCTGGGCTGCTCGGTGTGGCGATCGGGGCGGTGTGGGCCTGGCGCACCGGGGAGGCCGCAGACTACTACCGCTGGGGCCTGTACGTGAACCTCGCCTGGGCGGTGGGTGTGCTGGTCTCGATCCTGGTGCGCTGGCCGGTGGTGGGGGTGGTCGCCTCCCTGCTGGCCGGTCGGAACTTCTCCTGGCGCCAGGACCGGGACCTGCGCCGCCGGTACGTGCTCGCCTCCTGGCTGTGGGTCGCGGCGTTCACGCTGCGGCTGGTGGTGCAGGTGCCGCTCTACCTGGAGTCCTCGGTCGGCTGGCTGGGCACGGCCCGGCTGGTGATGGGGCTGCCGATGTGGGCGCTGGTGCTGTGGATCACGTGGTTGCTGGTGCGGCGCCGAGCAGCTCCTGCAGCGCAGCCAGGGTCTCCGGCTGCGCCGAGGTGACCAGCAGCAGCAGCTCGTCACCGTTCTCCAGAGTGTCGTCCGGGCTGGGCGCGATCGGTCGTTCGCCACGGATGATGGCAGCCAGCGCCACGTCTGCCGGCCAGGGCACCTCCGAGACGCGCTGACCCACCACCCCGGCACCGCTGGCGAGAGTGATCTCGTACATCCCGGCACCGGACTGGTGGAACGTGAAGATCCGCACCAGGTCACCGACCGCCACGGCCTCCTCGACCATGGCGGTCATGATCCTCGGGGTGGAGACGAGCACGTCCACCCCCCAGGCCTCGTCGAACATCCACTCGTTCTTCGGGTTGTTCACCCGGGCCACCACCCGGGGCACTCCGAACTCGGTCTTCGCCAGCAGAGAGACCACCAGGTTCACCTTGTCGTCCCCGGTGGCAGCCACCACCACGTCGCAGGTCTCCAGCTCGGCGCCGGCGAGGGAGGAGATCTCGCAGGCGTCGGCGAGCAGCCAGTCCGCCTCGCTCACCGAGGACACCTTCATCGCTGCCGGTTCCTTGTCGATGAGGGTCACGCCGTGCCCGTGACCGATCAGCTCCCTGGCGATGGAGCGGCCCACGCTACCGGCGCCGGCGATGATCACCCGCATCCTCACGCCTCCTCGGTCTGTGGTGGCCGGTTCAGGATCCGCTGCGTGGTGTCGACCTGGTCGCTGTAGACCAGCGCGTGCAGCACGTCCTGGTCCTGCAGCACGTCCTCGGCCACCGGGACGAGCCCGTCGCCGAACCGGGACAGGAACGCCACCCGGGCACCGGTGGCCGCCTCCACCTCGGCCACCGTGCACCCGATCCACCCCGGGTGGGTGTCGAGCTCGCACAGGCTGACCTTCCCGGAGGAGTCCCGGAACTCGCTGGCCGCCCCGGCGGGCATCAACCGCCGCAGCACCTGGTCGGCGGTCCACCGCACCGTCGCCACTGTGGTGATGCCCAGCCGCTGGTAGATCTCCGCCCGGCCCGGGTCGTAGATGCGCGCCACCACGTTGGCCACCCCGAACGTCTCTCGCACCACCCGGGCGGCGATGATGTTCGAGTTGTCTCCGCTGGAGACCGCGGCGAAGGCGTACGCCTCCTCGATACCGGCCTGGGTGAGCGCATCCCGGTCGAAGCCCATACCGGTGACGCGGCGGCCCTCGAACTCCTCCGGCAGCCGCCGGA
Organism: Ruania albidiflava DSM 18029; assembly: GCF_000421225.1. Taxonomy (GTDB): domain Bacteria; phylum Actinomycetota; class Actinomycetes; order Actinomycetales; family Beutenbergiaceae; genus Ruania; species Ruania albidiflava. The sequence continues at coordinate 47,830 of NZ_ATWL01000001.1, forward strand.
AGGAGTCCGGATTCTGGTCGATGATCGCCACCGAGTGCCCCCGTGCGGTCAGCGTCACCGCCAGGGTGGTGCCGACCCGGCCAGCGCCCATGATCACGAAGTGCACGGCACAGACGCTACACGCAGCCAGCCGCCACCGCGCCGCAGCGCTCAGCACGCCCTGCCGGTCCGGCCCGCGTAGCATGGCCGCGTGCCCGATCTCGCCGACGCTGCCAAGCGGATCCTGGTGGGCCGACCGGTACGCAGCGACCGGGCCGGCGGTCCGCTGCTCCCGAAACGGATCGCGCTGCCGGTGTTCGCCTCTGACGCGCTCAGCTCGGTGGCCTACGCCCCGGACGAGATCCTGCTCACCCTCGCCCTGGCCGGCACCGCCGCCTATGTGGTCTCCCCGTGGGTGGGGGTGGCGGTGGTGGCGGTCATGCTCACTGTGGTCGCCTCCTACCGGCACCTGGTGCGCGCCTACCCGACCGGTCGTGGCGACTACCAGGTGGCCAGCGAGAACCTCGGAGCAAAGGCCGGTCTGGCGGTCGCCTCGGCGGTGCTGGTGGACTACGTGCTCACTGTGGCCGTCTCCCTGTCCTCGGGGGCGCAGTACCTGGTCACCATCGTCCCGGTGCTGCGCGGTCACGAGGAGTGGATCGCCACTGCCATGGTCGCCGTGGTCACCCTGGTGAACGTGCGGGGCAGCCGCCGGCCCCGGATGTTCGCGATCCCGGTGTACCTGTTCTTGGCGGCGATGGGCACGATGGCGCTGGTGGGCGGTATCCAGTGGGCCACCGGCACGATCGAGCAGGCGGCCAGCGCCGGGTACGAGGTGCTGCCCGCCGCCGGGTACGAGCAGGGGCTGCTCGGCCTGGCCGGGGGCTTCCTGGTGCTGCGCGCCTTCTCCTCCGGGGCGGTCGCGCTCACCGGTGTGGAGGCGATCAGCACCGGTGTGCCCGCGTTCCGCCGTCCCAAGGCACGCAACGCCTCCGTCACACTGGTGCTGCTCGGCCTGCTCGGGGCGGCGATGCTGCTGTCCGTGCTCGGTCTCGCCCAGGCCACCGGGGTGCGGATCGTCACCGACCCGGGCACCCAGCTGCTGATCGACGGTGAGCTCCCGGGGGAGGAGTTCCGGCAGACGCCGGTGGTCGGGCAGATCGCCAACGCCGTGTTCGCCCCCGCCCCCTGGCTGTTCTACGTGGTCGGCGGCGCCACGGCACTGATCCTGTTGCTCGCCGCGAACACCGCGTTCAACGGCTTTCCCCAGCTGGCCTCTGTGCTCGGCAAGGACGGCTACCTGCCCCGGCAGCTGCACGCCCGCGGCGACCGGTTGGCGCTCACCAACGGGATCCTGTCCCTGGCGGTCGCGGCGATCGCACTCATCTGGTTCTTCGATGCCGAGGTGACCTGGCTGATCCAGCTGTACATCGTCGGGGTGTTCGTCTCCTTCACGCTCAGCCAGCTCGGCATGGTCAAGCACTGGAACGCCCGGCTGCGCACGGTGGTGGCCGCCAAGGAACGGGCGAGCATGCTGCGCGCCCGGGCCACGAACGCGTTCGGGTTCGTGCTCACCGGGATCGTCCTGGTGGTCGTGGTGCTCACGAAGACCACGCACGGTGCCTGGATCGCACTGGGGCTGATGGCCGCCCTGTTCGTGCTGATGGGGTTCGTGCACCGGCACTACGACCTGGTCGCCGAGGAGCTGGCTGTGCGCGACGTGTCCAAGGCGAGGGCCCTGCCCAGCCGGGTGCACGCCGTCGTGCTGGTCTCGAACGTGCACAAGCCGACCATGCGGGCACTGGCCTACGCCCGGGCGACCAGACCCTCGTCCCTGGAGGCGATCGCCGTGGCCGTGGACGCCGAGGAGGTCACCGAGCTGCGCCGGCAGTGGGACGCCCTCGAGGTGCCGGTGCCGCTGACCGTGCTGGACTCGCCCTACCGGGAGGTCACCCGCCCGGTGGTGGAGTTCGTCAAGACCATCCGGCGCACCTCACCACGGGACCTGGTGGTGGTGTACGTACCGGAGTACGTGGTCGGCCGCTGGTGGGAGCGGCTGCTGCACAACCGCAGCACTGCCCGGATCAAGGCCCGGCTGTTGCACATGCCCGGTGTCGTGATGGCCTCGGTGCCCTGGCAGCTGGCCTCCGCCGAACCCGAGACGCTGGACTGAGCCGTGCCCGACCTGGTGGAGCTGACCGCGGGACCTGCCGTGCACGGCGGGCACTGCCTGTCCCGGCTGGAGGGGCGTGTGGTGTTCCTACGCCATGCGATCCCCGGGGAACGGGTGCGAGCCCGACTGACCGAGACCCGGAAGAAGGGGCACTGGCGGGCGGAGACCGTGGACGTGCTCGACCCTGCCCCGCAGCGGGTGCCGACCGTGTGGCCGGAGGCCGGTCCGGGCGGCGTGGGCGGCGGTGAGCTGGGGCACGTCAGTCTGTCCGGCCAGCTGGACTGGAAACGATCGGTCGTCGACGACGCGCTCGCCCGCATCGCCCGGCTGCCGGCCGAGCACCCGGCCCGTGCCGGCCTGGTGGTGCGGCACGCCCCCGGGGAGGAGCAGCGTGGCGGGCTCGGGTACCGCACCCGGATCGATCTGGTCGCCGACGGCGCTGGTCGCCCGGGGATGTACCGGTACCGCAGCCACGAGGTGCTGCCCGTAGCGCAGATGCCGCTGGCTGCACCGGGTATCGACCTCGAGGAGCTGCGCCGGCGTCGGTGGCGACCGGGACAGCGGATCGAAGCGGTAGCGCCGAGCACCGGTGAACCGCTGGTGCTGCTCGACGGTGCACCGCTGCACGGCAACCGCAGGGTGGTCACCGAACGGGTGCAGCTCCCGGGTGCGGGGGAGTGGCGCTACCGGGTGGATGCGGCTGGTTTCTGGCAGGTGCACCGCCTGGCGCCAGCGGTGCTGGTGGCCGCCGTGCTGGCAGCAGCCGACGTCCAGACCGGGGAGACCGTGCTGGACCTGTACTCCGGTGCCGGTCTGCTCACCCTGCCGCTGGCAGACGCAGCGGGGGACCGGGGCACTGTGCACGCGGTGGAGGCCGATCCCCGTGCGGGCCGCAACGCCCGCAGGAACGCCCACACCCGTGGCCAGGTGGTGCTGCACCAGAGCTCGACCGAAGGTGCGCTGGCTACGCTGCCCCGGCCCGCCGTCGTCGTGCTGGATCCGCCCCGGCGGGGTGCCGGCGAGGCGGTGATGGCCCACCTGACGAGGTGGCGGCCACGGCGGATCGTGTACGTGGCCTGCGACCCGGCAGCCCTGGCTCGGGACGTCGGCTACGCGCGGGAGCAGGGGTACGAGCTGACCGGGCTGACCGGCTTCGACCTGTTCTGCCACACCCACCACGTGGAGTGCGTGGCCGTGCTGGAACCCGGCGCGTCGGTCGCGCCGGACAACGGGGTGCGATAAGATATCTCGACATCGAGATAATTATCTGACGCAGGGCTTTCACAAGTACCGGTAGTACCCGGCACAGGCCCGCACAGTGAGCCGAGGAGTGGTTGTGAGCACCGTCGACAGCTTTGGCGCCAAGGGCACCTTGAGGGTGGGCGAGAAGGACTACGAGATCTACCGGCTGAGCGCCGTCGAGGGTCTGGACCGGCTGCCGTACAGCCTCAAGGTGCTGGCGGAGAACCTGCTGCGCACCGAGGACGGCACCAACATCACCGCCGACCACGTGCGCGCGCTGGCCGGCTGGGACCCGCAGGCTCAGCCCAGTACGGAGATCCAGTTCACCCCTGCGCGCGTGGTGATGCAGGACTTCACCGGTGTGCCGTGCGTGGTGGACCTGGCCACGATGCGTGAGGCCGTGGCCGAGCTCGGTGGCGACCCGGCCTCGATCAACCCGCTCTCTCCGGCCGAGCTGGTGATCGACCACTCGGTGCAGATCGACGTGTTCGGCCGCGCCGACGCCTTCCAGCGGAACGTGGAGTTCGAGTACCGGCGCAACCACGAGCGCTACCAGTTCCTGCGCTGGGGCCAGACCGCGTTCGACGACTTCAAGGTGGTGCCGCCGGGCACCGGCATCGTGCACCAGGTGAACATCGAGTACCTGGCGCGGGTGGTGATGACCCGGGAGGTAGATGGTGTGCTGCGCGCCTACCCGGACACTCTGGTGGGTACCGACTCGCACACCACGATGGTCAACGGGCTGGGTGTGCTCGGCTGGGGCGTCGGTGGGATCGAGGCCGAGGCGGCGATGCTCGGCCAGCCGGTCTCGATGCTCATCCCGCGGGTGGTCGGCTTCAAGCTGAAGGGTGAGATCCCCTCCGGTGTGACCGCCACCGATGTGGTGCTGACCATCACCCAGATGCTCCGTGAGCACGGGGTGGTGGGCAAGTTCGTGGAGTTCTACGGCAAGGGTGTGGCCGAGGTGCCGCTGGCCAACCGCGCCACCATCGGCAACATGAGCCCGGAGTTCGGCTCCACCGCCGCGATCTTCCCGATCGACGACGTCACCCTGGACTACCTGCGCCTCACCGGCCGGGACGAGTCCCAGGTGCAGCTGGTCGAGGCCTACGCCAAGGAGCAGGGCATGTGGCTGGCTCCGGGGTCCGAGGACTACACCGAGCCGGAGTTCTCGGAGTACATGGAGCTCGACCTGTCCACGGTGGTGCCCTCGATCGCCGGGCCGAAGCGCCCGCAGGACCGGATCGAGCTGACCCGGGCCAAGGAGCAGTTCCACGCTGACCTGAAGAACTACGTGCTGGACGGGCAGGGTATCGAGAAGAGCCCGGTGGACGAAGAGCTCGCGGACACCTTCCCGGCCTCGGACTCGCCCTCGCACGACGCGCACGAGGAGTCCTCACCGCTGGGGCGGTCCAGCAGCTCACCGGTACGCGAGTCCAAGCGGGCCCACAAGCTCGTCGACGTGACCGCCGCGGACGGCTCCACCTACCAGCTGGACCACGGCCGGGTGGCGATCGCCTCGATCACCTCGTGCACGAACACCTCCAACCCGGAGGTGATGCTCGCCGCGGGTCTGCTGGCCAAGCGCGCGGTGGAGAAGGGGCTGCAGGTCAAGCCGTGGGTGAAGACCTCGATGGCACCGGGGTCGCAGGTGGTGACCAACTACTACGAGAAGGCGGGCCTGTGGCCCTACCTGGAGAAGCTCGGCTACCACCTGGTGGGCTACGGCTGCACCACCTGTATCGGTAACTCCGGTCCGCTGCCGGACGAGGTCTCGAGGGTCGTCAACGAGCACGACCTGGCCGTGGTCTCCGTGCTCTCCGGGAACCGGAACTTCGAGGGCCGGATCAACCCGGACGTGAAGATGAACTACTTGGCCTCCCCTCCGCTGGTGATCGCCTACGCGCTGGCCGGCACGATGGACTTCGACTTCGAGACCGAGCCGCTGGGCACCAGCGAGGACGGCACCGAGGTGTTCCTCAAGGACATCTGGCCCAGCCCGCAGGAGGTGCAGGAGACGATCACCTCCTCGATCAGCCGCGAGATGTTCACCTCCGACTATGCGGACGTGTTCGCCGGTGACGAGCACTGGCGGTCCCTGGACACTCCGGAGGGCGACACGTTCGCCTGGGATCCGCAGTCCACCTACGTGCGCAAGCCCCCGTACTTCGAGGGCATGGGCGTGCAGCCGGAGCCGGTGGCCGACATCTCTGGTGCCCGGGTGCTGGCCAAGCTCGGCGACTCGGTGACCACCGACCACATCTCCCCGGCCGGTTCGATCAAGCCGGACTCGCCGGCGGGCAAGTACCTCGCCGAGCGTGGGGTGGCGCGCAAGGACTTCAACTCCTACGGCTCCCGGCGTGGGAACCACGAGGTGATGATCCGCGGCACATTCGCCAACATCCGGCTGCGCAACCAGCTGCTGGACGGTGTGGAGGGAGGGTTCACCAAGAACTTCCTCACCGGTGAGCAGGCCACCATCTTCGACGCCGCACAGGACTACCAGGCCCAGGACATCCCGCTGGTGGTGCTCGGTGGTGCCGAGTACGGTTCCGGCTCCTCGCGGGACTGGGCGGCCAAGGGCACCCTGCTGCTCGGTGTGCGAGCGGTGATCGCCACCAGCTTCGAGCGGATCCACCGGTCGAACCTGATCGGGATGGGCGTGCTGCCGCTGGAGTTCCCCGAGGGCAAGAGCGCCGACGACCTCGGTCTGGACGGTACGGAGACCTACGACATCTCTGGGGTGACCGCGATGAACGACGGCCCCACGCCGGAGACGGTGCAGGTCACCGCCACCAAGGAAGACGGATCTACGGTGGCCTTCGACGCCGTGGTGCGCATCGACACCCCCGGTGAGGCAGAGTACTACCGCAACGGCGGCATCCTGCAGTACGTGCTGCGTCAGCTGGTGGCTGCCTGACCGGCAGGCCACGACGGAGGCGCCCCGTCGGTCCGGTGGGCCGGGCCGGCGGGGCGCCGCTGTGTTTCCCGGGTGCGCTGCCGCCACGCTCCGGGCCGCTCGTGCCGTGGCCCGATGGCTCGTGCTCCCCGGTCCCGAGCCATCGGGCCAGGTGCCGAGTGAATCTTTCCAGCGCGCGAGGCGGGCTGCCTCAGCGCAGGTGTGCCCACTCGTGGTGCGGGTCGATACGGGCAACGGCCTGCCGGAGCCAGCTGCGCGCCCCCTCGTCCAGACGCGGCAGGGGCACATGGGCGTCGTGTCGGTCCTTCTCCCGCACTTGGGCAGCCTTGAACATCAGAGTGACTTCCGGCCGTTGGTACCGAAGGCCGTCCGCGGCGACCCAGGTGACGTCGTCGAGATCCTCCGTGTGATCCGGATTGCGCTTGTTCGTCCACCGGCCGCCGAGGAAGAGGCGGAACGCTTCGGCGTCGCTGGACAGGATCGATATGTCCATGTCCTCATGATCGCGATGGATGCCGGTGAAGGCCTCCAGGCTCCACCCGCCGATGATCCACCAGGGCCGATCAAACCCGGTCATGAAGTCCGCGATGGTGGTGGGATCCAGAGGAGCCCACCCGCCGTACCAGCGCTTGAACTCCTCGGGACCGAGCGGCCGGACGTCACCGGGCGCGGCGTCGGGAGGCTGCGGTCTCATGAGGTCAGGAGCATACTCGCCACCCACGGCCGCGAGATCGCAGCAGCAGTTCAGTCGCGTGCCTGGCGTAGCCGCTGACCGGGTGGTTCGGAGGTGGTGGCGGGCCGACGGGATCCAGCCGCCTTCGGCCGGCTCGGCACCGGGGCCGGGGAGTGGTGACCGGGGAGCACGAGCCATCGGGCCAGGTGCCGAGTGAATGGATTCACGCGGTGGTGGGGTGCGCGGGGGTGCGGCGGGTGCCCGGTCAGGCGGGGCTGAAGCCGAACACGCGGCCGTAGAAGGCGAGCTCGGCGGTCAGTGCCCGCTCGGTGCTCTCCGGCTTGCGGAACCCGTGGCCCTCAGGGAACAGGTGCACCTCGACCTCGTGCCCGGCCTTGCGCACCGCAGCGGCCATCTCCTCGGCCTGGTTCGGCGGCACCACCCGGTCCTCGGTGCCCTGGAAGATGATCATCGGCGCCGTCAGGGAAGCGACATGGTGGATCGGGGAGCGGTCCCGGTAGGTGGCCTGCTCGGCCGGGTAGGGGCCGACGAGCTGGTCCAGGTACCTGGACTCGAACTTGTGCGTCTGCGCGGCGAGCGCCTCCAGGTCGCCGATGCCGTAGTAGCTGGCGCCGGCGGCGAACGTGTCGGTGAACGTCAGCGCTGCGAGCGTGGTGAACCCGCCGGCACTACCGCCGCGGATGGCCATCCGCGCCGGGTCCACCAGCCCGCGGTCGGCCAGAGCCTGGGCGCCGGAGGCGCAGTCGGCCACGTCGACCACACCCCAGCGGCCGCGGAGCCGGTCCCGGTAGGCCCGGCCGTAGCCGGTGGAGCCGGTGTAGTTCACGTCCAGCACCGCGAACCCACGGCTGGTCCAGAACTGGATACCGGCATCGAACCCGGGCAGGGACATGCCCGTGGGTCCGCCGTGGGAGATCACCAGCAGCGGCGGTAGCTCACCGGCGGGGGCCTGTGCAGTGCCGGCCGGCGGGTAGAAGAACCCGTAGGCGTCCCCGGTGCGGGAGGCCCAGATGACCTCCTCGGCCACGGAAACCGTCTCCGCGGGCACGGTCAGGTCGGTGCTCGCCCGGAGCACGTTCACCTGTCCCCGGCCCAGGTCCAGCTCCACCACGGCGGACGGACCGTCGTCCCGGTTGCCGACGAACACCACCCGCCCGTCCCCGGCGGCAAGGGAGCCGACCGGCTGCCAGGGTCCGTCCCACGCCTCCAGGGCACCGTTGGCAGTACGGACCGCCGCGAGGTGCCGGCGCCCGGCCACCGTGTAGGCGGCCATCAGGTGGTCGCTGTCCAGCACGCACAGGGTGCGGGTGCCCAGCTGCCACTGCGGCACGGTGAACTCTGCCTCCGCCGGGTGCAGGTGCCGGGTACGGACCTCTCCGTCGCGCTGCTCGGTGCGGTAGAGGTTCCACCAGCCGGTGCGGTCGTCGACGTGCACCAGGTCACCGTCAGCGGTCCACACCGGTTCGGCCACCGACACCCGGTCACCGCCGGCGACCCTGCGGCGGTGCACCAGCCGGGCCCCGCCGTCGGTCACCGAGGCGACGTGCAGGCGTCCGGCGTCCCAGGGCATGTCCGGGTGCGACCAGGCGATCCAGGCAAGTACCGCACCGTCGGGGCTGAGCCGCGGTGCAGCGACGAAGTCCTCATCCCGGACCAAGGTAGCCACCAGCTGCGGGTCCTCGGCCGCGGAACCGTCCAGCGGTACGGATACCAGCGTCGTGGTCGGATCGGTGCGGAAGGCACCAGGCCCGCCGTGGTCCTCGGCGACGGCGTAGAGCACCTCCCGCTGGGCATCCACCTCCAGGTCGGCGTACCGGCGTCCGTCCTCGGGCACCAGCGGCACCGCCTCGGCCCAGCCGTCGCCAGCCCGGTCGATCCGGTACAGGCGGTCGTCGGTGTGCGCGGAGAGCACCACACCGGTGGCGGTGAGTGCGTAGCTGCCACCGCCGTACTCGTTCACCCGGGTGCGTACCGGCACCGGTTCGCGGGCGCCGTCCCGGCCGGTCCAGAGCACCCGGTCCACGGTCCCGTCCGCGCGGCGGCGTACCAGCAGGGTGCGACCGCCGGCAGCCGGGTCGGACTCGGTCCAGTACGTGTCGCCGCCGTCCAGGGCGACCTCGCCCAGGGCGCGCGACCCTGTGGCCAGGTCGGCAGCGCTGATCGGACCGGGCCAGGAACCATAGGGCAGCAGCGGGCGAACGCCGTGATCGTCTCCGACCCCGGTGGTCGGTTCGTCGAGCGTCATCCGCGGGTCACCAGCCGGCCGGTAGCGGTCGGCCTTCGTCGTAGCCGGCGGCGGACTGCAGCCCGATCACCGCCCGGTCGGCGAACTCCGCCATGCTCGCGGCGCCGGCGTAGGTGCAGGCGCTCCGCAGCCCGGCGGTGATGTGGTCCAGCAGGTCCTCCACCCCCGGCCGGTGCGGGTCCAGGTACATCCGGGAGGAGGAGATGCCCTCCTCGTACAGCGACTTGCGGGCCCGGGCGAACGCCGTGGCGTCCGCCGAGGTGCGGGCGGCCACCGCACGTGCCGAGGCCATCCCGAAGCTCTCCTTGTAGGCGCGGCCGTCGGCATCGTGGTGCAGGTCCCCGGTGGACTCGTACGTGCCAGCGAACCAGGAGCCGACCATCACCTGGGACGCCCCAGCAGCCAAGGCCAGGGCGACGTCCCTGGGGTGCCGGATACCGCCGTCGGCCCACACGTGCGCACCCAGCTCCCGGGCCCGCTGGGCGCACTCCAGCACAGCGGAGAACTGCGGCCGTCCGACCGCGGTCATCATCCGCGTGGTGCACATAGCCCCGGGGCCCACCCCGACCTTGACGACGTCCGCTCCGGCCTCCACCAGGTCGCTGACCCCCTCGGCGGTGACCACGTTGCCGGCCACCACCGGCACCTGCGGGTCCAGGGAGCGCACCGCGCGCAGCGCGTCGACCATCTTCGACTGGTGCCCGTGCGCGGTGTCCACCACCAGAGTGTCCGCCCCGGCCTGCAGCAAGCCACGCGCGCGTGCAGCGACGTCGCCGTTGACGCCGACGGCGGCGGCCACCCGCAGCCGGCCCGCGTCGTCCACCGCTGGGGCATAGATCGAGGAGCGCAGCGCGCCGGTCTTGGTCAGCACCCCGACCAGCCGGCCGTCGGCGTCCACGACCGGGGCGAACCGGCGGCGGGCAGCCTCCTGCGCCTCGTAGGCCTTCTCCAGCGCGTCCGGACCAGTGAGCACGTCCAGGGTCAGCACCGTCGGCTCGGGCGTCATCACCTGGCCGGCCTGGGTGAACTGGTCCACGCCCTGGCAGTCCGAGCGGGTGACCACACCCACCGGACGGCCGCTGTCGACGACCACCGCCGCCCCGTGGGAACGCTTCTCGATCAGGGTGAGCACCGTGTGCACCGTGTCCTCGCGGTCCACGGTCACCGGCGTCTCCAGCACCGGGTGGGCGGCCTTGACCTCACCGATGGTGCGCTGCACCTGGTCCAACGGCACGTCCTGGGGGAGCACCGCCATGGCTCCGCGGCGAGCGACGGTCTCGGCCATCCGGCGGCCGCTGATCGCGGTCATGTTCGCGACCACCACCGGGATGGTGGTGCCGGTACCGTCGCTCGTGGTCAGGTCGACGTCGAACCGGGAGGAGACCTGGGAGTAGGACGGGACCAGGAACACGTCCCCGTAGGTGAGGTCGTGTCCGCTGTGGTGGCCGGGCAACATTCGCATGAGCCCTAGCCTATTCGGTCCTGCCGCAGGAGAGCACAGATCCTTGCCGGGCTGCCACCCGCTGGTCGACCCGGTCCTGGTCGCCCGTCTGGCCGTAGTGCGCAGGGCTCAGGCCACGGCTCGGAAGTACACGTTGAACGGGTCGGAGTCCAGAGTGGTCGTCTGCACGTCGGTGAACCCCGCCGCACCGAGCATCCGGGTGGCCAGCTGAGTACCCCATCCGGAGCCCAGCCCTGCACCGCCCTGGCCGAGGGAGATCGTCATGCAGTGCAGCAGGGACACGGTGTACAGGTACGCACCCCAGGGCAGCTCGACGTTCTCCTCGAGGTTGCTGGAGGCACGAAAGTCGACCATCAGGAACACACCTCCAGGGCGCAGGCTGCGCCGGATCTCGGCCAGCACGCGGTCCGGGTAGGCCTGGTCATGGATGGCGTCGAACGCAGTGACCAGGTCGAACTGGCCCGGCGCCTCCAGGTGGGCGGCGTCCCGGCAGACGAACTCAGCATTGGTCAGACCCATCGCGGCGGCCTCGGCGCGGGCCACCTCGAGCGGTTCGGGCAGGAAGTCGTAGCCGGTCACCCTGCTGTGTGGGTAGCGCTGGGCGATGAGGTTGACGGCATGGCCTCGCCCGCAGCCGATGTCGGCCACGTCGATCCCGGTTTCGAGCTGGTCGGTCCGGTCGGTGACGGGCAGGATGTGGTCGATCAGTGCGGCGTCGTGCACGGCTGCGCTCTCCTCGGCCATCGCTTCCTGGAACCTGGGGTAGTCCCGGTAGCCGGTGCCGCCGCCCGTGCTGAAGCAGTCCCGGACCCGGGGCAGCACCCGGGTGAGCTCGCCGAGCATGGACAGACTTCGGGCCAGGTTGTCCGCCCCGTCGCCGGTGAGGACGGCCGCAGCAGCGGGCGGTAGCCGGTAGGTGCCCTCTCCAGGCTGGTAGCAGATGAGCCTGCCGCAGGTCGCGGCAGCGAGCCACTCCCGGACGTAGCGTTCCTGCAGACCGGCGGCATCGGCGATCTGGGCCGAGGTCGACGGCGGAAGGTCACCGAGCGTACGCAACAGTCCGGTGTCGTGGCCGAGCGCCACGAGCAGGGCCAGGGACCCGCCTTCCATCACCTGGAGCATCCGGGCGGTAGCGTCCTGGAGGGTCGGGTCTGGTGGTGCGGGTGGGGTGTCAGTGTGTTCGCGAAGCATGGGGCTCGCCTTCTTCGTCTCGGTCCGGTGCGGGCTGCACCGGTGATGGGACGACGCTAGGTGCCTCGGGTCGCGGCCGGCATCGGGCGAACACACCAACGTGTGCCAGCGCAGATGGGGCAGACAGTGCAGGCCGGCCAGGGGACTGGGCAGGACCTGTTCCGACATGGCGAGCAGGTTCAGCTGCCGATGCCGTGCCGGCGCGCCCATGCTGCGGCCGCGGTGCGGCTGGACACCTCCAGCTTGCGGTAGATGTTCGCCAGGTGCCGACCGACCGTCTTCTCGCTGATCACCAGCTCGCTGGCAACCTGCTTGTTGGTGGCACCCGCGCTGATCGCAGCGAGCACCTCCAGCTCGCGGCCGGTGAGCCCACCAGGCGTCCGCCCCCGGCCGGTGAGCCGGTCGACGTCCGGTTGAGCCCCCAGGGAGCGGTACACGGCCAGGGCGGTAGCGTGCTCGGCGCGAGCAGGGCCCCGCTCCCCGCGTGCCAGGTGGGCCCGGGCGAGCAGCTCGTGCACCGATCCGACGCCGTAGCGGTAGCGCTGCTGGCGATATACCTCCAGTGCCTCGCCGAGCCGGGTGAGGGCCTGCTCTGGCTGACCGGCGGCAAGGGCCAGAGCGGCGTGGGCGTGTGCGCTGCGGGCGCGCAGACCGGGGCTGTCGTACCACTGGGCGATCGCGGTCAGTCGCTCGGCGAAGCTCCGCGCATCCGGGAGCGCACCCACCAGGACCGCCACGTGCACGCCCGCAAGCAGCAGTCGACCACCCTCGAACCGGCGCCGGGTGGCAAGCGAGGCGTGCAGCTGGGCCAGGGCCCCGAACCCATCACCTGCGGCGGCGGTGAGCAGGGCGGGCCCGGGTTGGGGGTCGATGCCCAGGTCGCGGGCGGCGGCATATGCGCTCTTCGCGCCAGCGACATCGCCCCGCAGCCGGCGCACGTCCCCGAGCTCACGGAATCCTTCGCCGGCTACCCAGCCGTGGGCCGGGGCGAGGCTGCGGCTGCGGTCGTCCAGCTCCGCCACCACCCGGTCCCAGTCGCCCTCGGCGCTGCTCAGCTGCAGTCGATGCACCCGGGAGACGCCGTAGTAGGTGAATCGGCGAGACAGGGGTGAGGCCCAGCTTTCCATCGCGTCGGTCCACCGGCGCATCCGGTTCAGGTCCCCGAGCGCCTCGCACAGGTGCAGCACGCTGCAGTACACGTCCCCGGCCCACATCGCCGGCAGACGCCCACCTACTGCGGTCAGCATCGCCTCGTCCAGCAGGTCGAAACCCTCCTGCACGTGACCGTGCAGGACCGCGGACAGACCGGCCAGCACCCCGGCGAAGGCGCGCAGTGCCGGGTCGTCGAAGGTCTCGGCCAGAGTGGTCAGCTGGGCTGCGGCCTGGGCTGCCTCTTCGGCGCCGCCGCCGTCGGCCGTCAGCTCCCCGTCGGTCTCCAACCGGCTGACCGTCTCGGCGTAGACCAGGTAGCCGCCGGCCACGGAACGTTCTCGCCCCGCTAGTGCGCGCCGCGCACGGGCGAACCAGGCCGACCCCAGGCCGGCCTCGCCGGCGGTGTAGCTGATCAGGGCGAGGTCCAGCGCTCCGCGGGCGGCGGCCTCGACCCGACCGGCTGTCAGCTGTGCCCGGAATGCCTCTTCGGCCAGCGTGACGGCGCTGGGGACCTCACCGAGCCACCACTCGCACATCGCCAGCAGCGAGAGCGTGTCCGGATCCAGCGCCTCCTGGTCGCGGGCACGGCGCAGCTCCGCGCGGGCCACCGACCACTGGCAGGTCGAGTAAGCCATACGCGCCCGTCGCACGCGCTCGGTGACGTCCATGTCCGTTCCCAGCTGTCCCGCACGTAGCCTACGCCGTGTCGGTGACACGCGCCTTGCGGGTCTGGGCGGGTACCCGGGACAGCTGCGGCGTGCCTGCGCCACCGGCTGGCTGACCGGGTCCTAGGGTGGGGGCCGTGCCCAGCTACCGTTTCGCCCGTGACCCGGGCGGCGGTGTCATCTCCTCAGCGAACCGGGTGGCGTGGCTGCGCGCTCGGCTGTGGGGCGTGACCGCTACCGATGCCCGCCGGCTGGTCACCAGCCGGGGGAAGGTGAGCAAGCAGCGCCAGCGGCTGCTGGCAGAGAAGCTCTCCGGGCGTACGCTGCCCCGGCTGCCGCAGTTCGCGCACGGCATCGAACGCGAGCCGGTGATCGCTGCCTGGGTGCACCAACGGTTCGGCATCGCCCCCAGCGGTGCTCTGTGCATCGGTCGCAACGAGCGGCACCTGGCCACCCCGGACGGGATCGGGGAGCACTCCATCGCCGAGATCAAGACCTCGGTGGCGGACCTGGACAGTGCCGCTCGCACCTATGCCGACCAGCTGCAGTGGCAGCTGCACGTCACTGGCTGCGAGCGAGTGCTGTTCGTGGTGGAGCACCGGCACACGCTGCGCCGCGACTTCCGCTGGATCGTCCGGGACGAGGCACGGATCGCGCTGCTGGCCGAGCATGCGGACGCATTCCTCGCCGAGCTAGACGCTGCCCGAGCCGCCTGGGTGGCGCGGGCCGAGCAGGAGGAGGTCGTCGCGCACGGGTGGGACGAGCGCGCCCCGGAGACAGCACCTACCCCGGAAGACTGGGCCACCGTCACCCCGGCGCGCGTGGCGACCGGCACCTAGTCCGGCCCTGGCACCGTACGACCGGCCGCCCTCTCCGCGGCCGCAGGAGTCATCGCGCCCCCAGCACCCGGGTCCGGGAGCTAGCATGTGCCCAGCAGTCGCCGACGCGAAGGGAGGCCGGATGCGTCACGCCGGCCGGTGGGATGACACGAACGACATCGTGGTCTTCAGCGGCAGTGCCCACCCGGCGCTGGCGCGGAGCATCTGCGCGGAGCTAGGGCTGACGGTCGCCCCCTCCCGCACGTCCCGGTTCTCCAACGACTGCCTGCAGTCCCAGCTGCTGAGCAACTGCCGGCAGCGGGACGTGTACATCGTGCAGCCGCTGGTGCCACCCACCCAGGACCACCTGATGGAGCTGCTGCTGATGGTGAATGCCGCCCGCGGCGCGTCGGCCGCGCAGGTGACCGCAGTGATCCCGCACTTCGCCTACGCACGCTCGGACAAGAAGGACGCCTCCCGCATCTCCCTCGGTGGACGCCTGGTGGCGGACCTGCTGCAGACCGCTGGGGTGGACCGGGTGCTGACGATGACGCTGCACGCCCCGCAGGTGCACGGGTTCTTCTCCGTGCCGGTGGACCACCTGACCGCGCTCGGGGTGCTCGCCGAGCACTACCGGGAGCAGGACCTCACGGACTCGATCGTGGTCTCCCCGGACCTGGGCAATGCGAAGGAAGCGACCCAGTTCTCCCGGCTCCTCGGGCTACCGGTGGCGGCCGGGTCGAAGCAGCGGATGGCCGACGACCGGGTGGTGATCGACGCGATCGTCGGTGACGTGGCCGGCAAGCGGGCGATCATCCTCGACGACGAGATCGCCACCGGCGGCTCGATCGTCACCCTGCTCGAGCGACTGGCGGCGGACGGCGCCACCGGGGCGAGCGTGGCGTGCACGCACGGCCTGTTCACCGGGTCGGCGCAGGAACGGCTCAGCGGGCACCCGATGATCACCGAGGTGGTCACCACCGACACGGTGCCGGCCCCGCCGGACTGGCACGAGCTGACCGCGCGGTCGGTGTCCCAGCTGTTCGCCGAGGCGATCCGGCGGGTGCACGAGGGGGAGTCGGTCTCCAGCCTGTTCGACGGTGTGGACCCCACGCACGCACCCCCGCAGCCCAGCCTGTTCGAACCGGACCACCGCGCGATGCCGCGCCGCGACTACGCCAGCGCCCCCGCCCGCTGACCAGGCCTGCATGGGTACCCAGACCGAGCCCGAGCACCGGGTGCGAGCTGGGCTGATCGGCCTGAGCGGCCTCGGCGTCGGTACGTTGCTGCTGCTCTGGGTCGCGATCGTGCCGATGGATGCGGTGTGCTCGGCGGTCGGCGGGTCCGGCGAGCTGCCCCCGTGCACTGCTGCGGACCGGATTGCAGCGGGTCTTGGGTGGAGCTTGAGAATCGGCGCGGGCTACGGTCTCAGCGCGGGTGTGGTGTTGCTGTTTGGGCGCCGTCGTTCGCGCGTCGTGGTTCCGGCGGTACTGGTCGGTTACGGGGTGCTGTGCTTGGTCGCTCTGGGCCAGGTGATGGCCTCGACCGGGGTCGTGCTGTCGGGGTGAGATCGCCGTGTCGTGCCCGCCGGGTGCTGCCGCCCGGCGAGCACGACCAGATCGGCTATGCCAGCGCACCCTCGCGCTGCAGGTACGGGGTGATCCCGCCGAGGTGGAACGGCCAACCGGCGCCGAGGATCATGCCCAGGTCGATGTCCTCCTTCTCCGCCACCACCTGCTCGTCCAGCATCATCCGGACCTCGTCGGCCAGTGCCTGCTGCACCCGCGCGAGCAGCGCGGCCTCGTCCTGCCCGCCGACCTCGGAACGGGAGCCGAAGTACCGGGCGATCTGCGGATCGACGGGGGACCCCGCGCTGGGGCGACCCTCAAAGATGACGAACGGGGCGCCGTCGGCAATCATCTGCTGCAGCCCGGGGGAGTCGGGGTAGCGGTCCCCGAGCTGTTCACGCAGCGTGTCCAGCACGTGCCCGGCCACGGCCGGGCCGACCAGCTGCAGCAGCTGGAACGGGCCCATCGGCAGCCCCATCGGCCGCAGCGCGCGGTCGGCCACGGTGACGTCGGTGCCCTCCTCCAGGGAGCCGAGCACCTCACCGAGCAGGCGCACCAGCAGCCGGTTCACCACGAACCCGGGCGCGTCGGCGACCGCGATGGCCGACTTGCGACAGGCCTTGGCGACGGTGAACGCCGTTGCGTACGTGGCGTCGTCGGTGCGCTCGGTGCGGATCACCTCCACCAGCGGCATCTGGGCGACCGGGTTGAAGAAGTGCAGGCCGACCACCCGCTCGGGATGAGCCAGGTGCGCGGCCATGTCGGTGATGGACAGCGCCGAGGTGTTGGTGGCCAGGACGGCGTCCGGGCGGATCACCTGCTCCAGGTCGGCGAAGACCTGCTGCTTGACGCTCAGCTCCTCGAACACCGCCTCGATCACCAGGTCCGCCTCGGCCAGGTCGGCGAGGTCTGTGGTGCCGGAGACCAGGGAGCGGATCCGGTTGGCCTCGGCCTCGCCGATGCGGCCCTTGGCCACGAGCGTGTCCAGCTCGGCGCTGACATAGCCGACACCACGCTCGGTGCGCTCGGCGTCCAGGTCGCGCATGATCACCGGCACCTGCATCCGGCGCGCGAAGAGCAGGGCCAGCTGGGAGGCC
Organism: Ruania albidiflava DSM 18029; assembly: GCF_000421225.1. Taxonomy (GTDB): domain Bacteria; phylum Actinomycetota; class Actinomycetes; order Actinomycetales; family Beutenbergiaceae; genus Ruania; species Ruania albidiflava. The sequence continues at coordinate 65,036 of NZ_ATWL01000001.1, forward strand.
ATCAGCCCGGCCCCGGCCACGCCGATGCTGCGCACCGGTCGGGCCAGGTCCGCCTCCGGGGCGCCGGCCGGGTTCTTGGCTCGACGGCTGGTCAGGTCGAAGGCGTACACACCAGCAGCGAACTGCGGGGAGCAGATCAGCTCGGCCAGCGCCACGTTCTCCGCCTCGAAGCTCTCCGCCCGCTCGCTGGTGGCAGATACCTCGAGCAGGTCCAGGGCGCGGTAGGCAGCCGGTGCCGCCCCGTGCAGGCGGGCGTCCACCTGCTGGCGGGCGGCGCCGATCATCGTCTTCGCCTCGTCGACCGGGGTGGGCTCGCGGCGCTCGGGGGTGATGTCGCCGCGGAGCACGCTGACGGTGAACCGCAGGGACTCGGCGAGGAAGTCCGCCGAGTCGAGCACCGCGTCGGCGATGCCGAGCTCGCCGACCTGGGCAGCCTTGAGCTGGGTGTTGTTGCGCAACGGGTTGGTGATGATCACCTGCAGCGCGTTCTCCATGCCGATCAGCCGGGGCAGGTGGTAGGTGCCGCCCCAGCCCGGGATCAGCCCGAGGAACACCTCCGGCAGGCCCACGGCGCGGACCGCGGACGAGACGGTGCGGTAGTCGCAGGCCAGCGCCAGCTCGAGCCCGCCGCCGAGGGCCACGCCACCGATGTAGGCGAACGTGGGCACCGGCAGGTCGGCGAGGATCGCGTAGGTCTCATGGCCCATCTCGGCGATCTGCCGAGCCGCCTCCGGGGTGGTCAGCTGGGCCGCCTCGTGCAGATCGGCCCCGGCGGCGAAGTGGAACTGCTTGCCGGTGACGCCCACGGCGACGATCTCACCGGCCTCGGCGCGCGCGCTGAGCCGTTCCAGCGCAGTACGCAGCTCGGCCATGCCCTCGGGGCCGAAGGTGATCGGCTTGGTGGGACCGGCGCCGTTCTCCAGAGTGATCAGGGCGAGGGTGCCCAGGTCCTCCAGCTGTACGTCTCGGACTAGGGCGCGGGTGATCCGCTCGGTCATCGCTGGTTCTCCTTCTCCTCGGCGTGGTGCGGGTTGGCCCAGATCACCGAGCCGCCCTGGCCCAGACCCACGCACATGGTGGTCAGGCCGTAGCGGACCTCAGGGTGGGCCTGGAACTGGCGGGCGAGCTGGCTCATCAGCCGGATGCCGGAGGCGGCCAGCGGGTGGCCGACCGCGATCGCACCGCCGTAGGGGTTGATGCGCGGGTCGTCGTCGGGGATGTCGAAGGCGTCCAGGAAGGCGAGCACCTGGACGGCGAAGGCTTCGTTGATCTCGATCAGGCCGAGGTCCTCGATGCTCAGTCCCGCCAGGTCGAGCGCCTTGCGGGTGGCCGGCACCGGGCCCAGGCCCATCAGCGCCGGGTCCACCCCGGCGTAGGCGTAGGAGACCAGCCGGGCCCGGGGGGCCAGACCGAGCTCGGCGGCCAGGTCGGCGGAGGTGAGCAGGGCGGCGGTAGCGCCGTCGGTGAGCGGGGAAGAGGTGGCGGCGGTGACCCGCCCACCGGGGCGGAACGGAGTGGGCAGGTCGGCCATACCCGCGACAGTGGTGCCGGGGCGGGGTGGTTCGTCGGCGGTGGCCAGGCCCCAGCCGCGCTCCGGATCGGGTACGCCGACCGGGACCAGGTCGGGGGTGATGTGGCCTGCGGCGAGGGCCTCGGCGTACTTGCGCTGGGAGGCTTCGGCGTAGGCGTCCGCTCGCTCGCGGGTGAGTGCCGGGTAGGTGTCGTGCAAGTTCTCCGCGGTGGCGCCCATCACCAGGGCGTCGGAGGCGACGAGCCGTTCGGTGAGGAACCTGGGGTTGGGGTCGGCGTCCTTGCCCAGCGGGTGGTGTCCCATGTGCTCCACCCCGCCGGCGAGCACGGCGTCCGCCGCCCCTACGGCCACCTGGGCGGCCACCGAGGTGACGGCGGACATCGCCCCGGCGCACATCCGGTCGATGGCGTAGCCGGGCACCTCGCCGGGCAGGCCGGCGAGCAGCCCGACGGTCCGGCCCAGGGTGAGTCCCTGGTCGCCGACCTGGCTGGTGGCAGCGATGGCGACCTCGTCGATCTTCTCCGGCGGAAGCTCGGGGTGGCGGCGGAGCAGGTCCCGCACCACCGCGGTGGCGATGTCATCAGCGCGGGTGTGCGCGTACAGGCCGTCGGGCTTGGCGCGGCCGAAGGGGGAGCGAAGTGCGTCAACGAGCACGACGTCACGGCCGAGGAGTGGCATCAGGACCTCCCGGTCACCTCAGTGAGACTGCGAGTACTAGGTACTTTCGGTACCACTGTAGTACGTGCACCGCCAGGGTGCTGACCGGTGCGCGGACCGGGTGAAGCGATACCTGCGGCGCCGCGGCGATACCGCGGAGCACGTCCGCACGGGCGAAGTATCGCCCGAATCGTTTCAACCCGGGGTGGGAGCCGCGGGGTGGTGGGGTGGGGGCGGGTCAGGGGGCGGCGTCGAGGAGCTGGTGGCTGAGCGCGTCGGCCACCTGCTCGATCTGCCAGTCCCGTGCGCCGAGCTCGTGCAGGCTCTCTGCCACAGCCTCGGCGGAGATCCGGCGCGGCGGCGACCAGGCCAGGCGGCGCTGGTACTCCGGGGTGAGCAGGTTCTCCTGCGGCAGGTGCAGCTCCTCGGCGATGGTACGTACCGTGCTGCGCACCACCACCAGGCGCTCCGCACCCTCGGGGTTGCGGTCCCGCCACGCCTTCGGCGGGGGAAGGCTGTCCGAGACCGGTGCCCGCCGGGAGGGGTAGCTGGAGGGATCCAGGGCCGTGGCCCGCCGCAGCGCCTCGAACCAGGTGCGCAGCCGCCGGGCCGCGTTCTTCGTGCGGAACCCGGGCAACCTGCCCAGCTCGGCCATCGTGTCCGGGCGGGCGACGGCAGCGGCGACGATGGCAGCGTCGGTGAGCACCCGGCCGGGGGCGATGTCTGCGGCACGGGCCTGGGCGTCCCGGGTGTTCCAGAGCTCGCGCACGATCGCCAGGCCGAGTCCGTCGCGAACCTGGTGGCTGCCCGAGGTCCGCCGCCACGGGTCTCGGCGCGGCGGGGGCGGCGGGGCGGTGCGGACGGCCTCGAACTCCTGCTCGGCCCATTCCAGCTTGCCGGCCTCGGCGAGCTCGGCAGCAAGCTTGGTGCGCAGCTCGACCAGCACCTCCACGTCCAGGGCGGCGTAGCGCAGCCAGTCCTCCGGCAGCGGCCGGGTGGACCAGTCGGCGGCCGAGTGCTCCTTGGCCAGCTCCAGGCCGAGCTCCTCGGCGACCATCGTGCCGAGCCCGACCCGCTGGTAGCCGAGCAGCCGGGCGCCGAGCTCGGTGTCGAACAGCGCACCCGGGCGCATCCCGACCTCGGCCAGGCAGGGCAGGTCCTGGTTGGCGGCGTGCAGCACCCACTCCGCGGTACCGATCACCTCGGACAAGGCGCTCAGGTCGGGCAGGGCCTGCGGATCGATCAGGGCGGTGCCGGCGCCTTCCCGGCGCAGCTGCACCAGGTAGGCGCTCTGCCCGTACCGGTAGCCGGAGGCGCGCTCAGCGTCCACCGCCACCGGTCCGGTGCCGGCGGCGAACGAGGAGACGGTCTCGGCCAGCGCCTGCGGGGTGTCCACCACCCCGGTGAGCCCATCGGCGGGCTCGGTCAGTGGCGTCAGTTCCTGGTCGGTCTCCGGTGTGCGTGCTGAGCTCATCGTTTCGGCTTCAACGGGCTGACGTTGTCCGGGATCGGCGGCAGCCCGGCCGCCTGACAGGTCATCAGCGCCCAGGACCGCAGGTGCGGTGCCAGGTCGGTGGAGTTGGGCGTCCAGGAGGCACGGATCTCGATCTCCACCTCACCGGAACGCAGCTCCAGCCCGCCGAAGGTCTCCGACAGCACCCGGGTGACCGTTCCCGACAGCGAGTGGTACCCGGCGTCCTGGGCCTCCAGGGCGTCGGTGAGCCAGGACCAGCCGACCTCGCCGAGCATCGGGTCGGCGGCGAACTCGTCCTCCAGGGTGGCCCGGGCCATCACGATCACCCGGAACTCCCCGTTCCACGCTTCCTGGCCCTCCGGGTCGTAGAGCACCACGAACCGTCCCGAGCCGAGCATCTCTTCCGGGTCGTCGCTCGGGTTCACCTCACCGGTCAGGGCCAGGGCGTAGGGCGCGATGCGAGTGGGTGGCGGGATCTCCTCCAGGCGCAGCTCAGGGCGCATCCGGTGCCCGCGCAGGCTCAGCAAGGCGGCCTCGAAGTCCGGAGGCGCGACCGGGGTGCGCTGCACGTTCACGTGTACAGGCTAAGCCGCCCACCTGACCGGGACCGGCAGGGCGCGCCGAGGGGAGCCGGTAGACTCACCGCGGCCCGCGCACGCTAGGAGGATCCCGACCGGATGAGCTCGACCAGGCTGCGGCCGGTGCTGCTCGGCACCGACCTGGGCATCTACGCGATGGCCCGCTCCTTCCACGAGACCTTCGGGGTGACCTCGGTGGTGGTCAGCGAGCTGCCCCGCGGCCCGGTGAACGACTCGGCCATCCTGCAGAACGTGTTCACCGGCGCCGACTCCAGCGAGGAGGACACGCTCAGCGCACTGAAGAACGTGGCCGCGCAGGAGCCGGGGAGCACCCACGTGCTGCTGGTGAACTCCGACCACCAGCTCGCCTTCGTGCTGGCGCACCGGGAGCAGCTGGAGCAGCACTACGTGGTCCCCTACGCCGATGCGGCGGCGGTCGCCCGGTTGGCGGACAAGACCGCGATGTACCGGGTGCTCGCCGAGCTCGGCATCCCGGCGCCGGCCACTGTGCCGGTCGAACCGGGTGCCGGTGAGCAGGCCTGGCGGCAGGCTGCCGAGGGCCTGACCTACCCGATCGTGATGAAGCCGTTCGCCGGTGCAGAGTTCGAGGAGCTGGACTTCGCCGGGCACCGCAAGGTCTACCGCCTGGACGATGCCGAGGAGCTGGTCACCGAGCTGCACCGGATCGCCGCCACCGGGTACACCGGCACGATGCTGCTGCAGCAGCTCGTCCTCGGCGACGACACCTACAACCGGGTGGTGAACGTCTACCGGGACCGCCGGGGCCAGCTGACCATGGCGGCCTCCGGGCAGGTGCTGCTGGCCATGCACCAGCCGACCTTCATCGGAAACTCAGCGATCATCATGGTCGACTACGACGAGCAGCTGATCGAACCGGTGCGCGCGGTGCTGGAAGCGGTGGATTACCGCGGGTTCGCCAGTGTGGACTTCAAGGTGGACTCCCGCACCGGTGTGGCCTACCTGCTGGACATCAACCCCCGGCCGGGCCGCTCGCACTATTACGCCGGCGTCGGTGGGGCGTCCGCGGCACGGAGCGTGGTGGCGGACTTCGTCACCGACACCGCGCTGCCCACCCAACGGGCCACCCGACCGGGGGTGTACGCCTACATCCCCACATTCGTGCTCGGCCGCTACGTGCGCGACCGCGCACTGCTGCACCGGGTGCGAGCGGTGCTGCGCCGCCGCCGGGCGGTGCACCCGCTGGCCTATGCCGCCGATCGCAACCTCAAACGGTGGTGGTACCGGGTCTTGGCGCAGGTGAACCAGCTGCGCGGGCTGTGGCGCTACTACCGGCGGCCCACCGACTCCGGCTTCTGACCACCCCACGTCCGGTCCTCATGCTGGGCGTGCGCCCTAGCGCACCCTCAGCATGACGACCCGGTGGGGGTGCTGGCGCTAGCCCAGCCGGTTGGTGCCGGCGTACAGGTGCAGCACCGGTAGGCCGAGCTCCTCGCGGGCCTTGGAGGCCCAGTCGGCGTGGAAGGTGTCCTCCACAGCGTGCGGCCGGGTGACCACCACGAGCTCGTCGGCACGCAGGTTGTTCACCGCCTGGGTGAGGGCCGGCAGCGGGTCGTCGGCGATCACGTGCCCGTCCGCCACCGCCCCGGCCTCGGTGAGCCGTTGCAGGGAGAGCTGCAGTGCCTCGCCGGCCTCCTGCTTGGCCTCGTCGGCACCGGGCCGGTGGGTGAGGGACTCCCATGCTTCCCGCAGCTCGAACAGGGACAGGTGGTTGATGAAGTCCGAGACCAGGTTCCTCGAGGTGTCCGCCGGCACCAGCACGTGAAAGGTGGCGTCGGGATGCAACCCCAGGATGTTGCTGATGTCGTCAGCACGCAGGGCTTCCTCGGTGAGGACGATGATCGTGGCCATCCCCTGAGCATAGAGGTCGACGGCGGAGCCTGGGGTGGTCGGTCCGGCTCGCCCGGGCCGGTGGTGCGGCCCTAGGTTCAGCTGGTCGGCACCTGGGCGCCGTGGCCGGCTGCGCGGAGCGCGTCCCGGACCGTCTCGGCGGCCTGGTCCAGCTCCTCGGCCGGTGCGGGGCTGGTGGCGCCGAGGTCGAAGTCGGCGGCCGAACGGCTGGGCCAGACGTGCACGTGCGCGTGCGGCACCTCGTACCCCTGGATCAGCAACCCGATGCGGGCCGGGTCGTACGCCTGCTGCTGGGCCTTGCCGATCGTCTGCGCGACGGCGAACAGGTGCCCGGCCAGGTCGGCGGGCAGGTCCACCCAGTGGCTGATCTCCTCCCGCGGGACCACCAGCACGTGCCCGGGCTGCAGGGGTTCGATGGTCAGGAAGGCGGCGCACCGGTCGTCGGACCAGACGAACCGGCCCGGGATCTCCCCGGCGATGATGCGGCTGAAGACGGTGGTCATGGTCCTCCTCGGTTCCGAACTGGCTGCTTCCACGCTAGCGGGTCGCACGCTGCCCAGCCCACGCCCACGCTGCCCCAGTCCCGAACGCCCGACTTCGCGACCTGGATCGTTTCAGCCGCCGCGAACCCCAGCGTTCGCGAATGGGGTGGGTCAGTAGTAGACCGCCAGCGGACCGTTCGGGCCGTCGATCACCTGCACCGGCGTGTCGAACACCTCGGTGAGCACCGGTGCGGTCATCACCTGTGCGCACGGGCCGAACTCGACCACAGCGCCGTCCTTGACCGCGCAGATGTAGTCGGCGTAGTGGCTGGCGAAGTTCACGTCGTGCAGCACGATGACGATCGTGCGGCCGAGCTCGGCCGCTGCGCGGTGCAGGTGCTTCATCATCTGCACGCTGTGACGCATGTCCAGGTTGTTCAGCGGTTCGTCCAGGAGCACGAACTCGGTGTCCTGGCAGAGCACCATCGCTACGTATGCGCGCTGCCGCTGCCCGCCGGAGAGCTCGTCCAGGTACCGGCCCTCCAGGTCGGCGAGCTCGAAGAAGTCGATCGCCTGGCTGATCATCTCCTCGTCCACAGCGGTCAGCCGACCCTTGGAGTGCGGGAACCGGCCGAAGGCCACCAGCTGGCGCACGGTCAGCCGGGTGATGAAGTGGTTCTCCTGGCGGAGCACCGAGACCACCTTGGCGAGGTCCTTGGAGCGGGTCCGGGCCACGTCGTACCCGGCGATCTCGATCGTGCCGGCGTCCAGACCGAGCAACCGTCCGATCAGGGTGAGCAACGTGGACTTCCCGGCACCGTTGGGTCCGATCAGCGCGGTGATCCCACCGGCGGGGATCGCCAGGTCGACCGGGCCGATGCGTACCTCGCTGGTGTAGTCCTTGCGTACGCCGTCGAGAGTGATCACAGGCGCCCCTTTCGGAGGATGACGACCAGGAAGGTCACACCGCCCACCAGCTCGATGATGATGGAGACCACGCCCTGGGCGTAGAACAGGTTCTTCATCACGAAGTAGGCCCCGGACAGCACCACGAAGCCGGTGAGCACCGCGACCGGGAGCACGTGCCGGTGGTCGTGCGTGTCGGCGAACTGGTAGGCGAGGGTGGCGACCAGGAAACCGAGGAACGTCATCGGTCCGACCAGGGCGGTGGAGGTGGCCATCAGCACCGCCACCAGCACCAGCACCACGACGAGCTCACGGCGGTGGTTCAGGCCGAGCCCGGTGGTCACGTCCCGGCCCAGGGCCATCACGTTCAGCCGGCGGGCCCGGCGCCAGAGCAGCAGCCCGGCGCCGGCGGCGAGCGGTACGGCGATCGGCAGGTAGTCGGCATCGGCACTGGAGATCGAGCCGAACAGGCGTGCGGTGAGGAGGTCGAACTCGCTCGGGGTGAGCAGGCGCTGCAGGAACGTGGACACCGATCCCAGACCGGCACCGATGATGATGCCGATGAGCAGCAGCACGTGCAGGTTCCCGTGCTTGCCGGAGAGCAGCCAACCGTAGAGCGCCACCGCCAGGCCCACCATGAGCACGATCTGACCGATGAACTGTGGCACGCCGGTGAGCATGGTCAGCCCGGTGGCGCCGAGCAGGTAGATCGCCCCGGTCTGCACCGCCACGTACAGGGACTCGAACCCGAGGATCGAGGGGGTGACGATCCGGTTCGTGGTGACAGTCTGGAAGGCGACCGTGGCCATCGCCTGGCAGAACGCCACGATGAGCATGACCAGCACGTTCTTGCTGCGCAGCGCCACGATCCGCCAGAACCCTGCGGTGCCCACCGGCATCGGGTTGTCCCAGACGACCAGGGCGATGCCGAACGCGGCTGCCAAGAGCGCCAACCCGATCAGCACCAGCCAGTAGCGTCGCGCCCGGCGGGTGCCGGGGAGCGCTGCGGAGGTGCGCACCGTCCTGGGTGGGGTCGGGGTCGCGCGCACGGCGGTGGTCAGCTCAGCCATGGCGCCGCTGCCTGAGGATCAGGATGATGAACACCGCCGCACCGACCACACCGAGGATGAGGGAGACCGGTACCTCGAAGGGCATGATGATGGTGCGCCCGATCAGGTCGCACACGGTGACGATGGCGATCCCGAGCAGGCACACCCAGGGCAGGTTGGACCGCAGGTCGTCACCGCGGACCATGGACACGATGTTCGGCACGATCAGCCCGAGGAACGGCAGGTTGCCGACCACCACGGTGACCACCCCGGTCGCCAGGGCGATCAGCACTGTGCCCAGCAGCACCACACGTTGGTAGCTGACGCCGACCGTGGTGGCGATCTCCTCGCCGAGGCCCGCGACGGTGAACCGGTCCGCCACCAGGAACACCACCACGCCGACTGCGGCCACGATCCACAGCGGCTCGTACTGCCCGCGCAGCACTGTGGTGAAGCTCCCGGCGAACCAGATGCCGAGGTTCTGCAGCATGTCGGTCTGCAGCGCGACGAAGGTGGAGACCGAGCCGACCACGGCGCCGAGCATGATGCCGACGATCGGCACGATCAGCGAGGACCGCAGCGACACCTGCCGGAGGAACGCGAAGAACAGCATGGTGCCCAGGAAGGCGGCGATCACAGCGCCGCTCATCCGCGTCAGGATGCTGGCCGAGGGAAACAGGATCATCGTCACCAGCAGCCCCAGTCCCGCCCACTCGGTGGTGCCGGTGGTCGTGGGCTCCACGAACCGGTTCTGGGTGAGCAGCTGCATCACCAGCCCGCACATCGACATCGCCGCACCGGCCAGCACCAGGGCGATGGTCCGCGGGATGCGGGTGATGGCGAACATCTGGCTGCCGTCCTCGGCTCCGAAGACGTCGTAGACGCCGATGAGCAGCGAGCCGACCAGCAGCGCCAGCACGGCCAAGGTCCCCAGCAGCAGCTTCCAGTCGAAGAGCGTGCGGGATCCCGGCCGTGCTGGCGTCACTGCAGTCGTCATCAGGGTCAGCTCGCGGCCTCGAAGGCGTCGGCCAAGGTGTTGAAGAACTCCGTGTAGGTCTGGATGCCCTCGTTGGTGTAGGTGTCCGCGGGCATGTACACGATCTGGTCGGACTGCACTGCGGTGACGTTCGTCAGCGCTGCCGAGCCCTCCAGGACCTCGGCTGCCGGGGTGTACTCCGGGTCGTCCGCCATGACGGCCGCATCCCGGTCCATCACCAGGATCCAGTCCGGGTCGGAGTCGGCGATCGCCTCCACGGAGATCTCGTCTCCCTGGTGGTCGGTGCTGGCGTCCTCCACCTCCAGGGCAGGGGTGAGGTCCAGGATGTCGAACACCGGACCGAGGGTACGCCCCTCACCCGGAGCGGAGTAGCCGATCTGGCCACCGGAGGTGATCACCGCCATCACCGTGCTCTGGCCGTCATAGGCAGCACTCGCCCGTTCGATCGCGGCCTCGAAGTCTTCGACCAGGGTCTGCGCCTCGTCCTGCTTGTCGAACACCTCACCGAGCACGGTCACCTGCCGGGCGAGCTCGGTGTCGAACGGCTCGCCCTCGCGCGGGTCCAGCTCCAGGATGGTGGCCTCCGGCACCAGCTCGACGAAGTCGTCGTGGTACTGGGAGAACCGCTGGCCGTTGACGATCAGGTCGGGCTCGGCCGCGACGACCGCTTCCAGGTCCGGTTCCCGGTGGCTGCCCAGGTCCACGATCGAGTCGTCCTCGGTGTACGGGATCGTGCTGGGCATCAAGGACACGGCTCCGGCGGAGAGCTCCACGCCCCAGTCCGAGAGTGTCTCGAACGTGCGGTTGTCGGTGGCGACGACGGAGGTCGGTGGCGAGGGCACGGTCTGGGTGCCGTTGTTGTCCTCGACCTCGATGGTGGCACCCTGCTCGGTGCTCGCCGACTGCCCGCCACAGGCGGCCACGGCGAGCACAGCACCGGCAGCGGTGGCCGCGAGCAGGGCGCGGGTAGTGCGAGCGGCACGAGGGCCACGGAGGGGGTTCGATGGCATGGTGATCCTTCACTGAGCATGCGGACGGGTCCAGGGGCTGCCCTGGACGGAACATCTCCACCCTAGAGGTGAGCGTAGGCTTACCTTACTGGTTCTCAGATGAATTTGATCACATCACCATGTCATAAACCGGGGCCTATCCTGCTGTTGTGTCTCACACCACGAACACCTCTGCACCGCCTGTGCTGCTGCTGGTCGATGCGCCGACAGTCGCCGAACCGGCACGTGCCCCGGGATTCCGTGCCGCGGACCCGCACGCGCCGCAGGTCCAGGTCACCGACCTGGGCGTCAGCCGAGGTGATGGTGTGTTCGAGACGATCGGCGTGGTCGCTGGGCGACCGCTGCAGCTCGAGCCGCACCTGACGCGGCTGACACACTCCGCAGCAGTGCTCGACCTGCCCGCACCTCGCGCCGACGTCTGGCGTGCTGCAGTGCTCGCGGCGATCGGGGCAGCCGGTGGCGGCGACCTGTCGGTGAAGACTGTGCTCACCCGTGGGGTGGAGGGCACCGACCGGTGCACCGGGTGGGTGCTGGCCACCGCCGCACCGGACATGACCCGCGCGCGGCAGCATGGGCTGCGTGTGGTCACCCTGGACCGGGGGTACTCCTCGGACGTGGCGGTCACCTCCCCGTGGCTGCTGCAAGGAGCCAAGTACACCTCCTATGCGGTGAACATGGCTGCCCTGCGCGAGGCGCGCTCTCGCGGCGCCGACGACGTGATCTTCACCAGCACCGACGGCTACGTGCTCGAGGGCCCCACCGCCAGCGTGGTGCTGCGTGCAGCCGAGACGCTCATCACCCCCGCCACCGACCAGGGCATCCTGGCCGGCACCACCCAGTCGGAGGTGTTCACCTTCGCCGCCTCGCGAGGGATGCGCACCGAGGCCCGCCCGGTCCCGGTGGCCGAGCTGGAACATGCCGAGCAGGTCTGGCTGTGCTCGAGCGTTCGGTTGTGCGCCCCGGTGCGCAGCCTGGACGGACGAGAGCTCACCGTGGACCGAGAGCTGACCGAGGCGCTGCTGGCGCACCTTGCCGGACGTGGAGAGTGAGGCCGGTGGCCCAGACCTACACCAAGTCCGACGCCCAGGCCCCGACGGGCTTCTTCGCCACCGAGGCTGCTGGACTGCGGTGGCTGGCCGCCGCCGGCGGCGCACCGGTGGTCGGGGTGCACACGGTCTCAGACACCGAGCTGGTGCTGGACCGGCTGCACCCGGTACGCCCCACCCCGGGCGCAGCGCGGAACTTCGGGCGCGGCCTGGCCCGCACCCATGCGGCCGGGGCGGACTCCTTCGGGGCGCTGCCGCCGGGCGCGGCCGGCTACTGGTTCGGCCCGCTGTCCGACCCGCTGCCGTTACCGGAGGCGACCGCTGCTGCCTTCGGGGAGTTCTACGCCCAGGCGCGGGTGTGGCCGTTGACCGAGCGGTGCCGCCAGTCCGGGGCGATCGGCCAGCCACTCGCCACCGGGCTGCAGGAAGTGTGCCGTCAGCTGCGCGACGGGCGTTGGGACGAGGCTGCTGGGGCACCGGTGCGACCGGCACGGCTGCACGGAGACCTGTGGTCCGGCAACCTGATGTGGACCACCGACGGTGTGGTGCTCATCGACCCGGCGGCCTGCGGCGGGCACCCGGAGGCGGACCTGGCGATGCTGGAGCTCTTCGGCGCGCCGCACCTGGAGGAGATCCTGGCTGGGTACGGCGAGGTGGCCGAGCTGGCGCCGGACTGGCGGGCCCGGATCGGGCTGCACCAGCTGTTCCCGCTGCTCGTGCACGCCTTGCTGTTCGGCGGCAGCTACGCCTCTGCCACCGGTGCTGCCGTGGACCAGCTGCTGGGCTGACGCAGGATCGTCACGCCGACCGGCGGCAGCGTGAGGCCGTCGTCACCAGTGGCGAGGGGGTCGGCCCAGCTGAGCAGCGGGGTCATGCTCGCGGCCCCCGCCAGGGGCACCCGCACCGGCTGGTCCCCGGGAGCGTGGCTGACCAGCACGTGCACGCTGCCGCGGGTGAGCACCAGCCAGCTCCCGTCGACGGCGCAGCTCACCGTGGTGCGCCCGCGGTCACCACTGCGCAGGTCGTCCTGGTCGGCGCGCAGCCTGATCAGCCGCTGGTAGAAGTCCCGGACCTTCGCGTGCCGGCCGCTGCTCGCCTCGGACCAGTCCAGCACGCTGGCGGCCATGGTCGCCGGGTCTTGCGGGTCGGGCACAGTGATGTCGGTGCGTCCGTAGACCTCCTGCCAACCGTGCTCGGCGAACTCCCGCTGCCGCCCGGCACGCACCGCCTCGGCCAGCTCCGGGTCGGCATGGTCGGTGAAGTACTGCCACGGCGTGCTCGCCGCCCATTCCTGGCCCATGAACAGCATCGGCGTGTACGGGGCGCACAGCAGCAACGCGGCAGCCACCGCCAGCTGGGCGTCGGAGAGCCGTGCCGCCGGCCGGTCGCCCAGGCCACGGTTGCCGACCTGGTCGTGGGTGCTGGTGGAGACGACGAAGTGCAGCCCGTCGGTCGCCGCCGGCACCGGGCGGCCCCAGTCGCGGCCGCGGAAGGTGGAGTAGGTGCCGTCGTGCACGAACACGTCCGTGAGCGCCTTGGCCAGGGTCTGGGCAGAGCCGAAGTCCACGTAGTAGCCGTGCCGCTCCCCGGTGAGGTAGGCGTGGATCGCGTGGTGCACGTCGTCGTCCCACTGCGCGGTCATGCCCATACCACCCGCAGCGGTGGGGGTGACCATCGCCGCGTCGTTCAGGTCGGACTCGGCGATCAGGCTCAGCGGTCGGCCCAGCTCGGCGGACAGGTCCTGCACGGCGTCGGCCAGCTCGGCGAGCAGGTGGGTGGGCGAGTCGTCGATGAGCGCGTGCACCGCATCCAACCGCAGCGCGTCCAGGTGGAAGTCGGCCAACCAGCGCAACGCGTTGTCGATGATGAAAGCACGCACCTCGGCGCTGCCGGGGCCGTCCAGGTTCACCGCCTGACCCCACGGCGTCTGGTGCGCATCGGTGAAGTACGGGCCGAACTTCGCCAAGTAGTTCCCGGAGGGTCCGAGGTGGTTGTAGACCACGTCCAGGCTCACCGCCAGGCCCAGACCGTGCGCGCTGTCCACGAACGCCTGCAGCGCCTGCGGGCCGCCGTAGGCCTGGTGCACCGCATACAGGTCCACCCCGTCGTAGCCCCAGCCGCGGCTGCCCTCGAACGCGGCCACCGGCATCAGCTGCACCATGTCCACACCGAGCTCGGCCAGGTCCGGCAACCGGCTGGCAGCCGCCGCCAGGGTTCCCTCCGGTGTGAAGGTGCCCACGTGCAGCTCGTAGATGACCGCTCCGCGAGCATCCCTGCCGGCCCAGTCGTGGTCGGTGAAGGGGAACCGGGTGGTGTCGAAGTGCCGGGAGGCGGCGTGCACCCCGGCGGGCTGCCACGGGCTGCGCGGGTCCGGGAACGGGCCCTGCCCGTCCACCAGGAACGCGTAGTCCTGGCCGTGCGCCAACGGCCGGCCCAGGTCCCACCACTGGCCGTCCCGGGCGAGATCCTCCCGGCCCCCGGACAGCTCCACCTGCACCCGCGCGGCTCCTGGTGCCCACACCCGCAGCGAACCGCCGGTCATGGCGGGCTCACCCGCTCCAGCACGGCCACCGGGCCGCTGCGCAGCAGCTCGGCCAGCGGTACCTCACCGGCGGTGTGCTCGGCACCGGCGATCACATCTCGCCACCGTCCCTCCGGCAGCACCAGGCTGTGCTCACCCCAGCCGCCCACGCTGCGCAGCTGCTGCAGCCGCCGGGTCACCACGGTGACCACCTGAGGCGCCTCGGCCACGGTGCGGGCGAACGCCACCGCGTGCCCGGTGGAGGTGCGCAGCACCCGGTAACCGGCCTCTGCCCCGACGAACGCCTCCGACCGGCGCCGCCGCAGCCGTAGCAGCGCCGCGGTCATCCGCAGCTTCTCGCTGGCCAGGTCCCAGGGGCCGGCACCGGCGTCCAGGCGTTCCAGCGCGGCAGCGATCGGCCCGTGGTCCACCGGTCGGCGGTTGTCCGGGTCGACCAGGGCCACCGTGGTGACCTCGGTGCCCTGGTAGGTGTCGGCCACCCCGGGCACAGTCAGCTGCAGCGCCCGGGCACCCAGGGTCGCTGCCCGCACGGTCTCGGCGGTGCGCTCCACCCAACCGGTCATCACCTCGGCCACCTCCGGTGAGCCGAGCACGTGCCGAGCGTAGGAGACCAGGGCGGCTTCGCCGTCGTCATCTGGAGCGACCCAGCTGGTCCACTCCTTGGCCTCCCGGGCGGCCTTGACCAGGTAGTCGGCCAGCCGGTCGGCGGCCAGCGGTCCTTCGGCGGTCCAGGTGCCAGCCAGGGTCTGCCAGAGCAGGTTCTCACTGCGCCCGGGCAGGTCCGGTGGTCGGGCCTCGGCAGTGCACCCCCGCAGCCGGGCCACCAGCTCGACCCACTCGTGCGCGTGCTCGGAGAGCACCCCGATGCGGGCACGCACGTCCTCACCGCGTTTCGCGTCGTGGGTGCTCAGCGCCGTCAGTGTGTGCGGGTACAGCTGCTGGGCCCGGGCGCACCAGGCGTGCAGCTCGTCCGGCTCGATCGCGAACGTCTCCGGTGAGCCGCCGACCTCGCACAGGCTGGTCAGGTGGGTCCACCGGTAGAACGCGGTGTCCTCCACCCCCTTGGCCATCACCGCCCCGCAGACCTGCTGGAACCGGACGATGGCCTCCGCCCGGCGCTGTTCGCCGCGGCGGCCGGCGCTGCCGGCCTCCTGGCCGAGCACCAGGGCGGTGACCACCGCCAGGGTGTCGTGCCGTTCCTCTTCCAGCACGGTAGCGGCCTGGGCGGCCCAGTCCTGCACCAGGTGGGCAGTACCCGCATCGAGGGGTCCACCAGGGCGCACGTAGGCGCGGTACCGGTCGCAGGCCACCACCAGCTCGCGCACGCAGTCGGTGATGGCACCCAGGGTGTGGTCCCGCAGCCGGATGTCGTCGGCGCAGATCTCCGCGACCAGCGCGGCCAGCCGGTGCACCTCGGCGTGCAGCGACCCGGTGGCGATCTCCCGCTTGGCCTCGGTGACCAGCGCCGGCAGCGTGCCCAGTGCATCCGGGGTGAGGGTGGCCATCAGACCGCCCAACGGCAGTGCCCCGGCCTGCTCGGTGAGCACCTGGCCGATCCGCCAGGCGGCGTCGTAACCGGTGGTGCCGGCCACCGGCCAGCCGGCGGGCAGGTCCTCGTGCGGCTCGAGGATCTTCTCCGCGACCGTCCACAGCCCGCCGGAGGCCTCGTGCAGGCGGCGGAAGTACTCACCCGGGTCGGCCAGACCGTCCGGGTGGTCGATGCGCAGCCCGTCAATCAGTCCCTCGTCCACCAGCTCCAGGATGAGGGCGTGCGTGGCCTGGAAGACCTCCTCGCGCTCTACTCGCAGCCCGACCAGGGAACCGACGTCGAAGAACCGCCGGTAGTTCAGCTCCTCGCTGGCCACCCGCCAGTAGGCCAGCCGGTAGTGCTGGCGTTCCAGCAGCTCCTCCAGCGGCAGGTCCGCTGTGCCGTCCCGGATCGGGAACCGGTGCTCGTAGTAGCACAGCACGGGCTGGTCGGGGGTCAGGAACGCCTCCGGCTCCTCCACCCGCTCCACCCGCAGGGCGCCGGAGGCCAGGGCGGTGCCGATCCGTTCCCCGAGCACCGGCATGAGCACCTGGTCGGACTCCGAGAGGTCCACGTCGAACCAGTCGGCGTAGTCCGACTCCCGGCCCCGGGCGAGCACGTCCCAGAGCAGGCGGTTGTGGCTGGCCGGGGTGGGCACGGCCATGTGGTTGGGGACCACGTCCACGATCACCCCGAGACCGCGTTCGTGCGCCCGGGTGGCGAGCGCTTCGAACCCGGACCGGCCGCCGAGCACCGGGGAGATGGTGGTGTGGTCGACCACGTCGTAGCCGTGCGTGGAGCCTGGTGCGGCGGTGAGGATGGGGGAGAGGTACAGATCGGTGATGCCGAGGTTGACCAGGTGGTCCAGCAGGTTCGCGGCACCAGAGAACGTCAGGTCGGGGCCCAGCTGGAGCCGGTAGGTCGAGACCGGGACGCGAGCGCTCACGTAGTTGGTTCCTCCTCTGCCTGCCGGGCGAGGATGACGATGCACCGCCCGGTCACGGTCACCGTGGCTGCTGCGGCGATCTCGTCCGGCAGGTCCAGCTCGGTGTCGGTGCTCAGCACCGGGGTCCAGGCGGCACCGTAGTCCGCGGGCAGGGTGAACTCCAGGTCCTGCGCGCTGGCGCTGATGAGCACCAGCAACGAGTCGTCCACGATCCGACCACCGGTCATGTCCGGCTCCTCGATCGCCTCCCCGTTCAGGAACACGGTCAGCGAGCGGGCGTAGGAGGTGGTCCACGCCTCGGTGTCCATCGGCACCCCGCTGGGTTCGAACCAGGCGATGTCCGGCAGCTCCGGCAAGCCGTTAGCGGCGGAGGTGGAGCCGTTGAAGAACCGGCGTCGGCGGAGCACCGGGTGGTCGGCGCGGAAGGCGATCAGCTGGCGGGTGAAGGCCAGCAGCGGTTCGTCGATGTCCTCCCAGTCGATCCAGGACAGCTCGTTGTCCTGGGCGTAGACGTTGTTGTTGCCCTGCTGGGTGCGGCCCACCTCGTCCCCGTGGGAGAGCATCGGCACACCCTGGGAGATCATCAGCGTGGTGAGGAAGTTGCGCTGCTGGCGCCTGCGCAGCCTCAGCACGTCCTCGTCGTCGGTCGGGCCCTCCACCCCGCAGTTCCAGGACCGGTTGTGGCTCTCCCCGTCCTGGCCGTCCTCACCGTTGGCCTCGTTGTGCTTCTCGTTGTAGGAGACCAGGTCAGCGAGCGTGAACCCGTCGTGGGCGGTGACGAAGTTGATCGAGGCGACCGGGGTGCGTCCGGTGCGCTCGTACAGGTCGGAGGAACCGGTCAGCCGGCTGGCGAACTCTCCCAGGGTGGACGGCTCACCCCGCCAGAAGTCCCGGACGGTGTCCCGGTACTTGCCGTTCCACTCGGTCCACAGCGGCGGGAACCCACCCACCTGGTAGCCGCCGCTGCCCAGGTCCCACGGTTCGGCGATCAGCTTGGTCTGGGAGATCACCGGATCCTGCTGGATGATGTCGAAGAACGAGGAGAGCTTGTCCACCTCGTGGAACTGCCGGGCCAGGGTGGCGGCCAGGTCGAACCGGAACCCGTCCACGTGCATCTCGGTGATCCAGTACCGCAGCGAGTCCATGATCAGCTGCAGCACGTGCGGGGAGCGCATCAGCAGCGAGTTGCCGGTGCCGGTGGTGTCGAAGTAGTGCGCCTTGTCGTCGTCGACGAGCCGGTAGTAGGCGGCGTTGTCCAGACCGCGGAAGGACAGCGTCGGGCCCTGGTGGTTGCCCTCGGCGGTGTGGTTGTACACCACGTCGAGGATCACCTCGATGTTCGCCGCGTGCAGTGCCTTGACCAGGCTCTTGAACTCCAGCACCTGCTCACCGCGGGAACCCGAGGCGGAGTACCCGTTGTGCGGGGCGAAGAAGCCGATGGTGTTGTAGCCCCAGTAGTTGCTCAACCCACGGTCGACCAGCGGCGGGTCCTGCACGAACTGGTGCACCGGCATCAGCTCCAGGGCGGTGACACCGAGGTCCTGCAGGTGCTCGATGATCGCCGGGTGCGCAAGCGCCGCGTAGGTGCCCCGGATGTCCTCCGGGACGGCCGGGTGGCGCATGGTCAGCCCACGCACGTGCGCCTCGTAGATCACGCTCTCGTGGTACTCGTGGTCCGGTGGCCGGTCGTGCTCCCAGTCGAAGAACGGGTTGGTGACCACCGAGGTCATCGTGTGCGTGGCGGAGTCGGCCTCGTTCAGCTGACCAGACTCGTCGCCGAAGTAGTAGGAGAACAGCGCCT
This sequence comes from Ruania albidiflava DSM 18029, assembly GCF_000421225.1. Classification (GTDB taxonomy): domain Bacteria; phylum Actinomycetota; class Actinomycetes; order Actinomycetales; family Beutenbergiaceae; genus Ruania; species Ruania albidiflava. The sequence continues at coordinate 83,473 of NZ_ATWL01000001.1, forward strand.
CGTCGCCGTCGATCTGACCGTCGATCGCCTTGGCGTACGGGTCGAGGAGCAGCTTGGCGGGGTTGCACCGGTGCCCGGCGGCCGGATCGTGCGGTCCGTGCACCCGGTAGCCGTACCGCTGTCCGGGGTTGACGCCGGGCAGGTAGGCGTGCCAGACGTCCGCATCCATCTCGGTGAGCTCGATCCGCTCCTCGGAGCCGTCGTCGTCGAGGAGGCACAGCTCCACCTGCTCCGCCACCGAGGAGTAGATGGCGAAGTTGGTGCCGCTGCCGTTGAACGTCGCCCCGAGCGGGTAGGGCTGGCCGGGCCAGATGCGCATCCTCACAGCGTGCCATTATCCCTGCTCGTTCGCGTGTTCATGGCGATGCGAGCGGGAAACGTTTGCCGGCGACGGCGGGGCGTGCGGTGATCCTGTCTGTGCCGTGGCGTACCTGGTCAGCTGATCAGCACGGAGACCACGTGGTAGCCGGAGGCGCCGTTCGGCAGCGGGGGAGCGGTGTGCTCGGTCTGCACCCCGGTGGCGTCCCAGGCGCGGCAGCGCACCGCGTGCCGGCCGGGATGAGCGCCGTCCCAGGTGAAGGACCACTGCCGCCAGGTGTCCACCCCCGGTGTGGCGGCCAGGTCGGCATCCTGCCAGGGGCCCTCGTCCACCTGCACCTGCACCCGGTCCACCCCGCGGTGCCGCCCAGGCGGTACCACCGATCGGTACGGAACCGGCGGGCAGCTCGGAACCGGATCGGGGTACGTCGATCCGGCACGCAGTCTTGATCGGGCCGCGAGGGTCCCAGCCTCGGTCGGTCCAGTAGGCGGTAGCGTCGGCGAACCTGGTCACCTCCAGCTCGGTGACCCACTTGGTGGCCGAGACGTAGCCGTACAGCCCGGGCACCACCATCCGCACCGGGAACCCATGCTCCACCGGCAGCGGCTCGCCGTTCATCGCGACTGCGAGCAGTGCATCCCGGTCGTCGGTGAGCACCGGGAGCGGAGTGGAGGCGGTGAAGCCGTCGACGCTGCGGGACAGGACCATGTCTGCGCTGGGGTCCACCCCGGCGCGGGCGAGCACGTCTCGGACCGGTAGCCCGATCCAGGTGGCGTTGCCGGCCAGGTCGCCACCCACAGTGTTGGACACGCAGGTCACGGTGATGGTCGCCGCCACCAGTGCGGCGTCGAGCAGCTCGTCGAAGGTGAGCCTCACCTCCTGGTCCACCAGCCCGTGCACGCGCAGCTGCCAGTCCTGCGGGTCCACCTGCGGTACCACGAACGCGGTGTCCACCCGGTAGAAGTCCTCGTTCGGGGTCACGAACGGGGGCATCCCCGCCAGCTCTACCTGCGTCCCGGGCGGGATCGGCGGCGCATCGTCCACCGGTTCGGACACCTGCACCTGTTCGCGGACCGCATCGGTGACGCTGCGGGAGCGGGTGAGCAGGCTGCCCACAGCGGCTACCAGGGCGGAGACGGCGATGGTCGCGCCGACACCGGTGAGGAACCGGCGGCGGTCACCGGGGGCCGCCGCGCCGCCGGCCCGCTGGAGCAGCAGGTGCAGAGCGAGCAGTCCGGCCACCCCAGCCAGCGCGCTGGGGACGAGAGCGACGAGGTCGGCGTCCGGGCGGGTCAGCGCGCACACCGCGCAGACCGCGGTGAGCAGGCACACCGCCGCAGTGGCCCAGGGGAGGTGCCGGATGCCGAGCAGCCCGATGGCCACCGCGAGCACCGCGCACACCGTGACCATCACCACAGCCAGGGCGACCTTGTCCGCGGTGCCGAAGGTCGCGATCGCCCAGTCCTTCAGCCCGGCCGGAGCCAGGTCCACCACCGTGGCGCCGAGGGCGGCGTGCGGTGCGGCCGGTGGGTCCAGCAGCGCGGCACTGGCCCAGCCGAGCAGGAAGAACACCGTGGCTGCGAGCAGACCGGCGAAGGTTGCCCGGCCACAGTGGGCACGTCCGGGTGCGGCCATGGCCCCACGGTACGCCGCGCGGTGACGGCCGTCAGCCGAGGGCGGAGACCATCAGGTGCACCAGCGCATCCACCTGCACGGTCTCGCTGGAGACGATCTCCTCGTCGCTGCCGTCCAGTGCGCGGGCGGCCAGGGACTGCTTGGAGTCGATCAGCTCGGCGATCTTCGTGTCGATGGTGTGCGCGGCCAAGATGCGCCAGGCGGTGACCGACTCCTCCTGCCCGATCCGGTGCACCCGGTCGATCGCCTGCTCCTGCTCGGCGGCGGTCCAGGACAGCTCGCCGAGGACCACGTTGGAGGCGGCGTGCAGATTCAGCCCGACGCCGGCGGCCAGCAGGGAGCAGACCGCGACAGAGACCTCGGGGTCCTTCTGGAACGCGTCGATCGCGGCCTGTCGCGCCTTGCTGGACTGGTCCCCGCGGATGGAGACGGTCTGCAGCCCAGCCTCGGTGAGCACCTGCTCAGCGGTGTCCATCACATCGATGTGCTTGGCGAAGAACACCACCTTGCCCACCGAGTGCACCAGCTGGGCGGCGTAGTCCGCCGCGAGCGACGCCTTCGCCTGACCGATCCGGCGGACCATGGTGAACACGTTGTCGCCGTCGGCGGTGGGGGAGGTGGAGTCCAGCTCGGTGCGGGCGATGCGGCGCATCAGCTCCAGGTCCGGTCCGTCGGTGGGATCGGCGTGCGACTCGCCAGCCTCGAGCATCCGGTGGTAACGCTGCAGCAACCGGCGCGCCAGGTCCTGCTCTGCAGCGCGGATGGACCGGCCGATCTCGTTGTCCAGCTCCACCGGAAGGTCGGCGACCCGTTTGGCCGGGAGGTCCTTGGCCACGTCGGCCTTGGTGCGGCGCACGATCCCAAGGTCGATCACCGCCGAGCGCGCCAGCGGGTAGAACTCCCGGTCGGCGGGGGTCAGCCCGGTGGCCTCGAGCTTCGCTGTCAGCTCCCGGCTGGGGCGTTCACCGTCGGTCCAGCCGAGGAACTGCCAGATAGCGTTGAAGTCCTCCACGTCGTTGATCAGCGGAGTACCGGTCAGGGCCATCAGCAGCGGGTCGCTACCCGGGATGCGTTCGCGCAGCTGCCGGGAGAGGTTGAGCACGTGCTGGGAACGCTGCGAGCTGAGGTTCTTGATGAAGTGTGCCTCGTCCACCACCATCGAGCGGAAGCCGAGGTTGCCCAACCAGGTCAGGTGCCGGTCCAGGACGGCGTAGTTGACGACGAACACGTCGGCGAAGGCATCCATGTCGTTGCCGTCCCCGTTGATCACGGTCACGCTGCGCTGCGGTGTCCACCGCTGCACCTCGCGTTCCCAGTTGATCTTCACCACGTTCGGGACCACGGCCAGCATCGGGTAGGCCCCCGCAGCCGAGGCAGCCAGCACCGACTGTGCGGTCTTGCCCAGCCCCGGTTCGTCGGCGAGCAGGAAGGTTCGGTGCCCACGACGGACCGCCTCGAGCAGACGTGCCTGGTGCGGCATCAGCTCCAGTCCCGGTGGGGAGTACCAGTCCTTCCGGGGCGGCTGGGGCAGCTCCATGGACGCCGCACCACCCCCGGCGCCCTGCTCGAACGCGCGGTACAGCGGGCCCATCAGGTCCCAACCGGAGAGGTAGCCGGGCGGCTCCTCCACTCGCGGGGGGGACAGGTCCGGCTCGAGGAACGGGTTCGCCCGGGTGCGGGCCCGTACCTGCCGCGGCACCACCTGACGCGCAGCGAGCTCGTCCGGCACCAACGTCACCCGGCGCTGCACCGGAGCCTTGATCCGCAGCTCCTCCTCGGAGAGCTCGGCACCGGACTCCAGCAGCCAGTCGTTACGCATCCGCTGGGCCGCCGGACCTGGTTCGGTGTCCGGGTCCAGCAGGGACAGCAGCGAGGTGTCCTGGGCGGCGGTGCGTGCCAGGATCTGGGCGACGCCGTCCAGCCGCTTGAGGATCTCGGTGCGCGCCGAGCCGGAGATCTCCTCGTCCGACTTGATCCGGGCTCGCTCCTCGCGCACGAGCAGGGCGATCACCTGGAACTTCACCCGGTTGGTCGGGCCCACCTTGCCCTTGACCGACTTGGCCTCCACCTCGCGCACGCGCCGGGCGAGGATGGGCAAGATCGGGGCAGGGTCGTTGCGGCGCGGGAGAGTGCGGGTCCCGTTCCGACCCGAGGTACGGCGGCGGCCGTTCGACGGCATGATCCTCCTGGATACGACGGGGCGGGTCCGACCCGGCCCCTTCAGGCGTGACGTCCCGGACAGCGCGGCAGACAGGAAAGCCGACATCATGGAGGAGTGTCGGGCTACCGCGCACGAGACCTGCGCTGGTGCGCAGTCTACGCGAGATACTTCTGGTTCGGGTACGACCACACGCAGGAATCGCCGGTGGTGCGTATCACACCACGGAGAACCGCCCTGGCGTGGGTGCACCGCCACACGACGAAGGCCGCGGAGGGGGCACCCTGCCGCGGCCTGCTGTGGGCGATACTGGGTTCGAACCAGTGACCTCCTCGGTGTGAACGAGGCGCTCTACCGCTGAGCCAATCGCCCGCATCACGGGCTTGCCGTGACGGGTACCGATCCTAGCAGCCGTTTCCCGGTGCGATGCACACCGGGGCGTCAGCTGCTGGCCAGCGCCACCAGCCGGGCCGCTTTCAGCTCGGTCTCGGCCCACTCGGCTTCCGGGTCGGAGCCGATGGTGATGCCCGCACCGGTGCCGAAGCGCAGCAGCCCACCGGCCCAAGTGAAGGTACGGATCGCCACGGCGACCATCGCCGTCTGCGCATCCGCATCGATCCAGCCGACCTGACCGCAGTACACCCCACGCGCAGCCGGCTCCAGCTCGTCGATCAGCTGCAGCGCACTGCTCTTCGGCGCTCCGGAGGTGCTTCCCGGTGGGTGCAGTGCACGGAGCACCCCGCCCCAACGGACCGGTTCGTCGCTGAGCCGCCCGCGCACCCGGGAGACCAGGTGCACCAGCCCCGGATGCTTCTCGGTTGCGAGCAGGTCGGTCACGGTCACGGTGCCCGGCGCGCAGATGCGCTGCAGGTCGTTGCGGACCAGATCGGTGATCATCACGTTCTCGGCCCGGTCCTTGGCGCCGAGGTCAGCGGGAGTCCGGCCCGTACCCTTGATCGGGCCAGACCGGACCATGCCCTGCTCGACGGCGAAGGACAGCTCCGGGGAGGCGCTCACCACCCAGCAGCCCGGCCAGGTGGAGGTGGCCGGTGCGCTGCCGTGCCCGTCCGTCGCGCCCAGGGTGGTGGCTGCACCGGGGATGTCCAGGTAGCCGGCGTAGGGAGCCGGATTGCCGCCGGCCAGCACCTCGGCCAGCGCACCAGCGTCCGGACGGTCCGGCACCGGGGCGGACAGCACCCGGCAGATGTTCGCCTGGTAGACGTCGCCCTCCCGGATCGCTTCCTGGGTGCGGGCCACCGCGTGCAGGTAGGCGTCCCGGTCCATCGTGCTGGACCACAGACCAGGGCGAGGTCCCTGCCAGGCCCGGGCCCCGCCGTCGTGCGCACCTTCCTGGCACTGGCTGCGTGCTGCCACCTGCGCGAACCGCCATGCGTGCACCGGGCCAGCGAACTCCCCGGCGATCGCCCACCAGCCGCCGCCGTCGAGAGCGTCCGGGGTCCGGGTGAGATCGGCGTAGTCGCAGACGCCCTCTGCCCGCACCCCGGCGAACTGCGCGACCCCTGGAGCGGTCGGGGCAGAGGTGGCAGCGGAGTGTGACATGCACGACACGCTAGCCCGGCCGGATCGATTGGACGTGGTCGCGACGCGTGGGTTAGAGTCTTCGACGCACGCAGGACGCACCACGGTGCGGTCGGCGGGCATGCGGATGTGGCTCAGTTGGTAGAGCATCACCTTGCCAAGGTGAGGGTCGCGGGTTCGAGTCCCGTCATCCGCTCGGAGGCGGCGGCCCCCAGCAGGAGAGACGGCAGGTCTCACGTCGTCACCCGGTGGGTTGGCCGAGAGGCGAGGCAGCGGCCTGCAAAGCCGTACACACGGGTTCGAATCCCGTACCCACCTCGCACGGGCGATTGGCGCAGCGGTAGCGCGCTTCCCTGACACGGAAGAGGTCACTGGTTCGAACCCAGTATCGCCCACCACATCAGCGGCCGGAGCTCATCGGCGGGGCAGTGGAGTCCCGCACGATCAGCCGGGTGGACAGCTGCACGTGGTGGGAGTCGGCACGCTCACCGCGCGACTGCTGCAGCAGCGTACGCAGGGCCACGCGGCCCATGTCGATGATCGGCTGCCGGACCGTGGTCAGCAGCGGGGCGGTGGACAGTGCTGCGTAGGTGTCGTCGTACCCGACGACGGACAGGTCCTCGGGTACGTGCAGCTGGCGCCTGCGCGCCGCCTCGAGCACGCCCAGCGCAGCGGCGTCGCAGCCGGCGAACACCGCGGTCGGCGGCTGAGCCAGGTCCAGCATGCAGGTCGCCATCTCCAGCCCGGCGAGAAAGGTGAAGTCCTGTTCCCGCACCAGCTCAGGGACCACGGCTACCGATGCTGAGCTCATCGCGCTGAGGAACCCCTGCAGCCGCTCGCGCGATGCCGCCGAGGCCGGCGGCCCACCAGCGAAGCCGATGCGCCGGTGCCCCAGCTGCAGCAGGTGCCTGGTCGCCTGCACGCCGCCGGCAAAGTTCGTCGACCCGACGGACACCACCTCGTCGTCGAGCGGATCCAGCGGGTCGATGAGCACCACGCTCAGACCCACCTCACGCATGAGCTCACGCTGCTGTGCGGTCAGCTCGGAGGTCACCACGATCACACCGGCACGCCGATGCGCGGCCAGGCGCCGGATCCAGGCAGGGGACAGCGGTCCGGCACCATCGGGGTCGAGGTCCAGCTTGTCCACCAGGACCTCGAGACCCTGCGCGCGGGCTGCTGTGACCACACCGTCGAGCACCTGCACCGAGTACACGTTGGCCAGGGTGTCGAAGACGACGTTCACCTTCTGCAGCGAGTCGGAACCGCGTGGCCCGGTGGACGGGACGTAGCCGAGCTCGTCGATCACCCGCTCGACCCGCTCGCGGGTGGTCGCGGACACGTCCGGGCGCTGGTTGAGCACCTTGGATGCGGTCGCCTTCGACACTCCCGCCACGCGCGCCACCTCAGCCAACGTGGCCCGGGCCGTCCCAACGACCATCAGCGCCCTCCTTCATCTCAGGCCGCAAACCAGCATAGTATCGAAATGGTTTCGATCCGCCTTCTCCGCCGGTAATCCGGGATGTATCAGGAAGATCTTGACCGCACATCAGCGGTCACCTACGGTGGAATCCACGGCAGGGCCTGAACAGTTTCTGCGAGGGTCTCGAAACGGGCCTGGTGAGACGTACCGACGCGACTCGACCAGGGCAGATCACAGGAGATCACCATGGATCAGCAGCACACATCCCGTAGGTCCTTCCTCACCTTGGCGATCAGCACACCGGTCGTCATCGGCGCGCTGACCGCATGCGGCTCATCTGGGCCGGGGGAGAACGCCGAGGGCGAGGCAAGCATCTGGATCCTCACCGGACAGCCGCAGGAGGGGATCCGCACCGACGCGGTAGACGCGTTCAACGAGGCCAACCCGGACGGGACGTTGACGCTCACCGGGTTCCAGAACGATGCGTTCAAGACCAAGATCCGCACGGCCATCGGCGCCGGAGAGGCCCCCACTGTCATCTGGACCTGGGGTGGGGGAGGTCTCAAGGACTATGTGAACAATGACCAGGTCGATGACCTCACCGGCTGGTTCGAGGACAACCCGGACGTCAAGGACGCCCTGTTCACCAGCTCGTTCGGCGCTGCGACCGTCGAGGACAAGATCTACGCGATCCCGTGCGAGACGGTCTCGCCGATCGTGATGTTCTACAACCTCCGGCTGTTCGACCAGGTGGGCGCAGAGCCGCCGGAGACGTGGGACGAGCTGATGGACCTGGTGCCGGTGTTCAACGATGCCGGCGTGGCACCGTTCGCCCTCGCCGGGCAGTCCCGCTGGACGAACATGATGTGGCTGGAGTTCCTCTACGACCGCATCGGCGGGCCGGACGTGTGGGCCGCGATCTACGCCGGTGAACCGGACGCGTGGTCCGACCCGGCGGCGATCGAAGCCTCCACCAAGGTGCAGGACCTGGTGAAGGCGAACGGGTTCATCAACGGGTTCGAGTCGATTACCGCCGACTCCAACGCCGACCAGGCGCTGCTGTACACGGACAAGGCGGCGATGATGCTGCACGGCGCCTGGGTGTACGGCTCGATGAAGGCCGATGGCGACGACTTCGTCACCGGTGGCCACCTCGGTTATGCGAACTTCCCGGTGGTGGAGGGCGGCAAGGGCGACCCCGCCGCCTCCGTGGGGAACCCCGCCTCCTACTACGCGCTCAACGCCAGTGCCACCGAGGAGGAGAAGGAGATCGCGAAGAACTTCTTCGCCACCGGTCTGAACACCGACGCCACCGCTGACGCTTGGATCGCCACCGGCGGTGTGCCGGTGATGAACGGTGTGGACAGCAAATTCTCCAGCTCTGAGGACGCCGACTGGCTGCAGTTCGTCTACGACGTCGCCTCCCAGGCACCCAACTTCGAACAGTCCTGGGACCAGGCGCTGAGCTCGCAGACGGCGGAGACCCTGCTGAACAACATCGAGCAGCTGTTCGGTCTGTCCATCACACCGGAACAGTTCGCCGACAACATGAACCAGACGCTGGGACAGTGAGCACCACGACGTCGGCAGCGCCCCCTGCGACCGGAGCCCGTCCGGAGCACCCACCGCGGTCCGGCGGTGCCAGGAGTGGATCGCTGGCCTGGTTGACCCTGCCTGCGGTGGTGGTCTTCGTCGCGTTCGCGATCATCCCGCTGCTGGGCGTGTTCTACCTCAGCTTCCAGAACTGGAACGGGATCGGTGCGATCACCCCGGCGGGGCTGTCCAACTGGACGGCGATGCTCGTCGACCCTGCACTGTACTCGGCGCTGTGGAAGACGTTCGTGGTGATGGGCCTGTCCTGGGCGGTACAGACACCGCTGAGCATCCTGCTCGGTGTGTTCATCGCCGGGAGCCAGCGCTACCGCGCGGTGTACTCGGTGTTCTTCTTCATCCCGCTGCTGCTCAGCTCAGCGGCGATCTCGATCGCCTTCAAGGCCTTGCTAGACCCGAACTTCGGGCTCGGGGCGGGCCTCGGGGTCCCCTGGTTGGCACAGAACTGGCTCGGTGAGCCGGCGCTGGCGATGGGGGTGGTGATCTTCATCGTCAGCTGGCAGTTCATCCCGTTCCACTCGTTGATCTACCAGGGCGGGATCCGGCAGATACCCGTCTCCCTGTACGAAGCAGCAGAGATCGACGGCGCAGGTCGGGTCCGGCAGTTCTTCAGTCTCACGCTGCCCCAGCTGAAGTACACGATCATCACCTCCTCGACCCTGATGATCGTCGGCTCGCTGGTGTTCTTCGACCTGATCTTCGTGCTCACCGCAGGCGGCCCAGCCGATGCGACCCGCGTCCTGGCCCTGGACATGTACCTGCGCGGGTTCCGCGGCCACATGATGGGTCCGGCGAGCGTCGTCGCCGTCATCCTGGTGCTGCTCGGGCTGGTGCTTGCGTTGGCCCTGCAACGGATCGGCGGGCGGGATCCCAGCGCCAGCCAGCTGGAAGGGGCCTGACCATGGCGATCCCAACCCAGGCGACCTCCCCCCGCGCATCGTCCGAGCAGCCTCGGACCTACGCCAAGCGGCGCCCGAACGTCCCGGCCGGCCTGCTCAGCACAGTGTGGCTGCTCATCGTCATGGTGCCGATCTACTGGGTGGTGATCACCAGCTTCAAGAGCTCCGCAGGGTACTACCGTTCCAACCCGATGGCCCCGCCGGTCGATCCGACGCTGGAGAACTACCGACTGGTGATCGAGTCCGACTTCGCCCTGTACTTCGTGAACTCCGTGGTGATCAGCGTCGGCGCAGTCGTTCCAGCGGTGCTGATGTCCTTCATGTGTGCGTTCGCGATCGTGCGCGGCGGCACCGGACGCTACCTGCGCGGGGTCAACGCGATGTTCCTCATGGGCCTGGCCATCCCGCTGCAGGCCACGATCATCCCCGTCTACCTGATCATCATCCAGCTGGGGCTCTATGACACGTTGCGCGGCCTGATCCTGCCGTCCATGGCGTTCGCGCTCCCGCTGACCATCCTCATCCTGTCCAACTTCATCCGGGACGTCCCCAACGAGCTGTTCGAGTCGATGCGGCTGGACGGAGCGACCGAGTGGGGCACCATGTGGCGCCTCGCCTTCCCGCTGACCAAACCCGCCCTGGTGACCGTGACCATCTACCAGGCGCTGGTGGTGTGGAACTCCTTCCTGCTCCCGCTGGTGCTCACCCAGAGCCCGGACAAGCGGGTGCTGCCGTTGGCGCTGTGGAGCTTCCAGGGACAGTACAGCGTGAACATCCCGGCCGTGCTCGCCTCGGTGATCCTCACGACGCTGCCGATCCTGGTGCTGTACGTCATCGGTCGACGGCAGCTGCTGTCCGGACTCACCGCGGGTTTCACCAAGTAGCACGCATACGCATCCCACCCTGGCGAACGAAAGGCGCACCCAGATGGCCGTCCTGCATGTTTCTCCGACCGGTTCCGACACGGCCGACGGGGCAGAGCGAACACCGCTGCGCACCATCTCCCGCGCGGCTGCGCTGGCCCTCCCGGGTGACACGGTGCAGGTGCACGGCGGCCAGTACCGGGAGTGGGTCCGGCCGGCCCGGGGCGGGATCAGCGACCAGCGCCGGATCGTCTACACCGCAGCGCCGGGCGAGCACGTGGTGATCAAGGGGTCAGAACCCGTGCCGGACTGGCAGCGCGAGCCCGACGGGGTGTGGCGAGCCGAGATCCCGAACACGGTGTTCGGTGCCGTCAACCCGTTCGCCGAAACGGTCCACGGTGACTGGCACGTGCCGCCGACGACCGGGGAGGAGCACCACCTCGGCCAGGTGTACCTGAACGGACGTGCACTACGGGAGGTGCACGACCGTGCCGCTGTCGCCCGCCCTACCACCCGCACCTCCGCCGTCGACGGCTGGACCGGGACGCAGCAACCAGTGCCGGACCCGGAGTGGAGCCAGGCGGTCTGGTACGCCGAGGTGGGCAGGGAGGTGACCACGCTGTGGGCCAGCTTCCATGGGGCGGACCCGACGGCCGAGCTCGTCGAGATCACTGTCCGCCGCTCGGTCTTCTACCCGAGCGAGCACCACATCGACTACATCACGGTCCGGGGCTTTGAGATGGCGCACGCCGCCACCCCCTGGGCACCGCCGACTGCGGACCAGCCCGGTCTGGTCGGCCCGAACTGGGCCAAGGGCTGGGTGATCGAGGACAACCTCATCCACGACGCCACCTGCTCGGGCATCTCCCTGGGCAAAGAGGCCGCGACCGGGCACAACTACGCCACCGAACGCGGCGACAAGCCCGGTTACCAGTACCAGCTGGAGTCGGTGTTCGCTGCTCGGCAGATCGGGTGGGACCGGGAGCACATCGGCTCGCACGTGGTGCGCCGCAACACGATCTACGACTGCGGTCAGAACGGGATCGTCGGTCACCTCGGCGCCGTCTTCTCCACCATCGAGGACAACCACATCCACCACATCGCGACCAGGCGGGAGTTCTACGGCTACGAGATCGCCGGCATCAAGCTGCACGCCGCGATCGACGTGCAGATCCGGCGCAACCGCATCCACGACTGCACACTGGGCATCTGGCTCGACTGGCAGACCCAGGGTACCCGGGTGAGCCGCAACCTGTGCTACGCCAACACCCGGGACCTGTTCGTCGAGGTGAGCCACGGGCCCTATGTGGTGGACCACAACGTGCTCGCCTCCCCGGTGGCGCTGGAGATCTTCAGCCAGGGTGGGGCGTTCGTGCACAACCTCGTGGCCGGGGCGGTACGGCTGGAGCAGGTGCTGGACCGGGCCACGCCCTACCACCGCCCGCACAGCACCCAGGTGGCCGGGTACGCGGTGGTCTGCGGCGGTGACGACCGGCTGATCGGCAACCTGTTCCTGGGCGGTGATGCCGACCGTGCGTTTGCCCCGGACAACGCCGGCCACCCGCTGGCCACCTACGGTACGCACGGCTACGACGGTTGTCCGCCGACCTTCGCGGACTACCTGGCCACGGTGAACGAGACGGTGGGTGACCACCAGCGGTTCCACGGCCACCACCAGCCCGCCTACATCCACCACAACGCCTACGCGAACGGGGCGCGGGCGTACCAGCACGAGCAGCACCCGAACCTGACCGGGGACCAGGTGCGCGTGGCAGTGGTCGACGAGGGTACGGAGGTGTACCTGGAGATGACGGTGCCAAAGGTGCTGGTCGGCGCCGCCGTGGGTGTGGTGAGCACCGAGCACCTGCCGCGGGTACGGCTGGCCGACGCCGACTTCGAAACGGTCGACGGTGCCCCGCTGGTGCTGGACACCGACCTGGTCGGCAACGCCAAGCATCCTGGTACCGGGTACCCGGTGGGTCCGCTTGCGGCGCTGCCGGCGGGCCGGTCCCGGACCCGGGTGTGGTGAGCCGACGCGCTCGATCAGCGGTGCTCTAGGCTCAGGGCGTGCCCCGCGTCGTCCTCATGTGCGGTCCGGCCGGTTCCGGGAAGACCACCTACGCCCGCGGTCTGGAGCAGCAGGGACTGGTCCGCCTGTCGATCGACGAGGAAGCCTGGGCTCGGGGCTACCGGCGCCAGCCGCTCGACGAGGAGGTGGTCGCCCAGATCGAGGGTGGGCTACGAGGGCGTCTCGTCTCGCTGGTGCGTGCTGGCCGGGACGTGGTCGTGGACCTCTCCTTCTGGTCGCAGCAGAAGCGCGCGGAGTACCGTGCCCTGCTCACCGAGCTGGGTGTGCTGGCCGAGACGGTCTACCTGGCGACGCCGCGGGAAGTGGTGCTGGCACGGGTGGCAGCACGCTCGGGGGCAGGTGCCGACGACGTGCAGCTCAGCCCGGCGACCGCCGCCCGCTACTTCGACCACTTCGAGGTACCGACCGAGGACGAAGGACCTCTGCTCGTCGTCGAGAGCTGATCGCCGGCCCGTCGCGGGCACCCCGGCATCACTCCTGCGGCGACGGCTCCGGGGCGGTGGGCGGCTCCGGGGCAGCGAGGGCGGTCAGCGCCCGGGCTGCCGCCGCGAGCGCATCACGGGCCGCACGGTCGTCCCGGTCCACCAACCAGGTCAGGGTGAGCCCGTCGGTGACGTGCACCAGCAACCGGGCCACCGTGCCGAGCGGTACCTGCCAGCGCGTCCCGGTCTCGGAGGCCGCCAGCTGGAGAGCGGCCGCAGCGATCTCCCGGTAACGGCGGTACTGGTGCTGCGCCAGCTCCGGTTGGCTCCGGATGGCGTACTGGGTGAGCTCCAGCATCGCCTGCTCCCGCAGTGGGTCGGCCCGCAGGTGCTCCAGGTACCCGGTGAGTCCCTCGATCAGCAGCTCCTCCAAGGTCTTTCCCGCCAGCTCCTGGGGCAGCACGGCCGCCTGCTCGCCGTCGGTGACCTCGGTGATGAGCATCTCCAGCAGCTCCTCGCGGGAGGTGAAGGCGTAGTGGAAGCTGGCCAGGGACATGCCTGCCTCGGCCACGACCGCACGCGCCGAGGTTGCGGCCAGGCCTCGGGTGGCGATCACCGTGAACGCTGCGGCGACCAGCTGGCGACGGCGTTGTTCCACCGGGATGCGCACCATCGTCTCCACCCTCTCGACCATCGACCTGCAGCTGTTTGCCAGGGCCTCGGACCGCGCCTAGGCTAGCGCGAACTGGGACGATCGTCCCAGTATGGGCGACGGCGGACGTCGAGGTCCGCTCAGGAGGCATCTGACGTGGACCACGATTCGACCGACCAGCTCATCCTTCCGGACGGCTTCCTGGTGGGCACCGCGACCGCAGCGGCCCAGGTGGAAGGAGGTGTGGCCGCCGGTGGACGCACCCGGAGCGTGTGGGAGGCGTTCAGCGCCGAGCCCGGGCGGATCCTGGACGGCAGCGACACGTCGGTGACCACCGACCACTATCACCGCTACCGCGAGGACGTAGCGCTGATGAGCGACCTGGGGGTGGACGCCTACCGGTTCTCCCTGTCCTGGACGCGTCTGCAGCCGCACGGCAGCGGTGCGTTGGACGCAGCGGGGGTGGACTTCTACGACCGGCTGCTCGACGAGCTGCTCGCCGCCGGGATCGCACCGTTCGTCACCCTGACGCACTGGGACCTACCGGTGGAGTACACCGGTGGCTGGCTGGACCGGGACACCGCAGCACGGTTCGGTGAGCTGGCAGCGCTGGCGGGTGACCGGTTCGGCGACCGGGTGCACACGTGGATCACGCTGAACGAGCCGGCCACGGTCACGTTGAACGGCTACGCCCTCGGGCTGCACGCCCCGGGCCAGAGCCTGCTGTTCGACGCACTACCGACCGTCCACCACCAGCTGCTCGCCCACGGTCTGGGGGTGCAGGCGCTACGTGCGGCTGGTGTACGCGGGCAGATCGGTATCACCAACGTGCACTCGCCGGTGCTGCCCGCCAGCGGCAGCCCGGACGACCAGCTGATGGCCGTGCTGTTCGACCTGGTGCACAACCGGGTGTTTGCCGACCCGGTGCTCCTGGGCCACTACCCGCAGGTGCCGGCCGAGCTGGCCGACCTGTTCGGATCGTTGGCGGAGGTCCCGGCAGCAGACCTGGCCACGATCGCCCAACCGTTGGACTGCTACGGACTGAACTACTACATGCCATCCCGCGTGGCCGCTGGTGCCGGGGACGGCAGCAGCCCGGACGGCAGCAGTGCTGCGATGGCGGCGGCCCCGTTCCGGCTCCTGGACCTGGACGGCTACCAGCGCACCGGTTTCGGCTGGCCGGTGGCACCGGAGTTCCTCAGCGTCACCCTCACCGAGATGGCGCACCGTTACGGCGCGCAGCTGCCGCCGGTGTACATCACCGAGGGTGGGGCGAGCTTCCCGGACGTCCCCGGTCCGGACGGCACGGTCGCCGACGACCAGCGCATCGACTACCTGCACCGGCACATCGCGGCGGCACTCGCTGCGACCTGCCCGGGCGGTCCGGCCGAGGAGCTGGACCTGCGCGGCTACTTCGTCTGGTCGCTGCTGGACAACTGGGAGTGGGCCGCCGGCTTCAGCCAGCGGTTCGGGCTGGTGCACGTGGACTTCGACACGCTGGTACGCACCCCGAAGGCGTCCTTCCGCTGGTTGCAGGACGTGCTCGCCCGACGCCGGCAGGCTCTGGGACGCCCGCCCGTGGCAGCACACCGCGGGCAGCGATGACCAGCCCGACCGCGGCCCGTCCCGGTGCTGCAGCGCAGCAACCGGTCGGTCCCGGTTGGTTGCTCGGTTTCGCTGCCGCCTGGTTCGGGTTCTGGTTGCTGGTGATGTTGCCCGGGCAGTTCATGGTGGTCAAGCTCGCCAGCGTGATCGACCCGGTCGACAAGGTCGCGCTCTCCTCAGCTCTGATCGCAGTGATGGCGGTGGTGATCGTGGTGTCCGTGCCGATCGTCGGCTGGTTGTGCGACCGCAGCCGGCCGCGATTCGGGCGCCGGCGCACCTGGGCGCTGGCCGGTCTGTTGCTGGGTACTGTGCCGTTCGCGTTCGTGGGCTTTCAGCAGGGCGGTCTCGGTGCCGGTGTGCTGCTCGCCCTGGTGGCACTGGGCGAGGCGATCATGCTGGTCTCGCTCTCGGCGATCATCGCCGACCGCGTGCCGCACGGGCAGCGGGGCAGCGCCTCTGCGGCGATGGGTGTGCCACAGGTGATCGCACTGGCCGGGGGCATGGTCCTGGTCACCGAGGTGATCACGGACGTGGGGCACAGCTGGCTGGTGATCGCCGTGCTCGCCCTGCTGTGCCCGCTGCCGTTCCTGCTGCGCTACCGCGAGGTGGAGGCGCCGCCGACCCCATCGCGCCGGTGGGCTGCCGGCGGGCCACGCCGTCGGGTGGACCTGGCCCGGTACCACGACTACACCTGGGCGTTGGTCTCCCGGGTGCTGATCAATGGCGGCAACCTGGTGGGCACCACCTATCTGCTCTACTTCCTCGCCGACGTGCTTGGTCTGCCCGACCCGGACGGGGCGCTCCTGGTGCTGGTGCTCGTCTACCTGCTGGCCTGCGGGCTCGCCTCCTGGGCAGGTGGAAGGCTGACCGACCGGGTCGGACGACGGCGACCGTTCGTCGCCGTAGCAGGGGCACTGCAGGCGGCCGCCGCCCTGACGTTGGCCCTGGTGCCGACCTGGGATGCCGCGATCGTCGCCGCTGTGCTGCTGGGGCTAGGGTTCGGCACGTTTCTGTCCGTGGACCAGGCGCTGCTCACCGACGTCCTGCCCGACCCGGCCACCCGTGCCCGCGACCTGGGCATCGTCAACTCCGCCCAGCACCTGCCGATGGCGCCGCTGGTCGGGTGGGCCGTGCTCAGCGTGGCCGGCTACAGCGAGCTGTACGTGGTGGCCGCGGTGATCATGCTCGCCGGAGCCGCCGCGGTGTACCAGATCCGGTCCGTAGCCTAGATGGAGGTCCGCAGAGCCTCCGAGCTCACCGAGAAGGGATGTTTCGTTGCGCGCGATCGTCGTCATGTTCGACACCCTGAACCGCCGCTTCCTGCCGCCCTATGGGGCCAAGGGGGTGCACGCACCGAACTTCGAGCGGCTCGCCCAGCACTCGGTGCAGTTCGACAACTGCTATGGCGGCTCGATGCCGTGCATGCCTGCCCGCCGGGAGATGCACACCGCCCGGTACAACTTCTTGCACCGCTCCTGGGGGCCGTTGGAGCCGTTCGACGACTCGGTGCCGCAGCTGCTCACCGAGTCGGGCGTGTACACCCATCTGGTCACCGACCACCAGCACTACTGGCTCGACGGTGGTGCCACCTACCACCCGCGGTTCCGCACCTTCGAGCTGTTCCGCGGTCAGGAAGGGGACGAGTGGAAGGGGCACGTGGCCGACCCGGACCTCAGTGATATCGCCCCGTTCACCGGCAACCACGAGCTCCGCCGCCAGGACCGGATCAACCGGGGGTACCTGACCACCGAGGCGGAGCACCCGCAGACCCGCACGTTCGATGCCGGCCTGCACTTCATCGACACCAACGCCGACCAGGACTCCTGGATGGTGCAGATCGAGACCTTCGACCCGCACGAACCGTTCTTCAGCTATGAGCAGTACCACCAGCTGTACGAGCAGGTGGCCACCGACTCCGGGCTGGAGTTCGACTGGCCCGACTACGTGCCGGTCACCCAGAGCGAGGCGGACCTGGCGCACCTGCAGCGTCGCTACCTGGCGCTGCTGTCGATGTGCGACCACTCCCTGGGCCGGGTGCTGGACGCGATGGACCGGCACCAGATGTGGGACGACACCATGCTGATCGTGTGCACCGACCACGGTCTGCTGCTCGGCGAGCACGACTGGCTGGGCAAGAACGTCATGCCGCTGTACGACGAGACCATCCACACCCCGTTGTTCGTCTGGGATCCGCGCACCGGCGTGGCCGGGGAGAGCCGAGACGCGCTGGTGCAGACGATCGACCTCGGACCCACTCTGCTCGAGGCGTTCGGTCTGGAGCCCACACCGGACATGCAGGGCCGCTCGCTGGCGGAGGTGATCCGGGCCGGGACACCGGTGCGGGACGCGGCACTGTTCGGGCTGCACGGTGGCCACGTGTGCGTGACCGACGGGCGGTACGTGTACATGCGTGCCTGCGCCGGGGACGACAACCAGCCGCTCTTCGACTACACGCTGATGCCGACCTCGATGCGTGGCCGGTTCACTCCGGAAGTGCTCGCCCGCGCTGAGCTGGTGGCCCCGTTCGGATTCACCAAGGGGGTCCCGGTGCTGAAGGTCCCGGCGATCGGACCGAACAACCCGGCCGCTTTCGGTTCCTTGCTGTTCGACCTGGCCACCGACCCGGTCCAGGCCGACCCGCTCACCGATCCGACGTTGGAGCAACAGATGGCCGAGCTGCTCGTGGCGCTGATGCGCGCGAACGAGGCGCCCGCGGAGCAGTTCGAACGGCTCGGTCTGCCCGCGACCGGACCGGTGCTCGTCGAGCACCTCGCGCTCGCTGCAGGGTCCGCCCCGAAGAGCACGGGACCCGATCCCCAGCTCCTGGCCGCGCTCGAGCAGACACCGCTGGGCACCCGGACCGTGCGTGAGCTGCGCGCCGACCGCGAAGCACTGGAGCAGCTGCGCAGCGTTCTCGGCGACTTGGTGGACGCACCGCTGCCGGCCCAGGCCGAGCAGATGACGCTGGTGCAGATTGCGGGATCCACCACCGGACTGCTCGGGGAGGCGCAGCTGCGTGCTCTGGCCGAGATCTTCAACAGCGGCCCCTGACCCCACCATTCCCGACCGCTCGGGTTCGCGGCCGGGAAGGGCTTTCCGGCCGCGAACCCGAGCGGTCGCGACCCGGGGTGGTTTTGAGGTACAGGGTGGCCCCAGTGACTCGCTACGATCGACGAGACCGATACCGACCCACCCCAAGGAGCACGACCGTGCCCGAGATCTCCCTGCTCATCGATGGAACACAGCGTTCGTTCCCGGCGGGCACCACGGGCACCGACGTGTTCGGCCAGGACCGGGCCATCGTGGCAGTGCGGGTGGACGGTCAGCTGCGCGACCTGGTGGCCGAGCTGCCGAACGGCGGTGAGGTCGAGGGGGTACGCATCGACTCCCCGGACGGGCTGAACATCCTGCGGCACTCCGCAGCACACGTGCTCGCCCAGGCTGTGCAGCAGGTGAACCCGGACGCAAGGCTCGGCATCGGACCGCCGATCACCGACGGCTTCTACTACGACTTCGACGTGGCCGAACCGTTCACCCCGGACCAGCTCAAGGCGTTGGAGAAGGCGATGCAGCGGATCGTCAAGGAGGGGCAGACGTTCCGCCGGCGGGTGGTCAGCGACGAGGAGGCGCGCGCGGAGCTGGCTGCTGAGCCGTACAAGCTCGAGCTGATCGGGCTCAAGGGTTCCGGTGGCGACGCCGCCGAGGCCGCAGAAGGGGCTTCGGTGGAGGTCGGCGCCGGTGAGCTGACCATCTACGACAACGTGCGCCGCAGCGGTGAGGTGGCGTGGAAGGACCTGTGCCGTGGCCCGCACCTGCCTTCCACCCGGTTGATCGGCAACGGTTTCTCCCTGATGCGCAGCGCGGCCGCCTACTGGCGCGGCAGCGAGAAGAACCCGCAGCTGCAGCGCATCTACGGCACCGCGTGGCCGACCAAGGAGGAGCTGGTCGCCTACAAGGACCGGCTCGCCGAGGCCGAGAGGCGGGACCACCGCAAGCTGGGCGCAGAGCTCGACCTGTTCTCCTTCCCGGAGGAGATCGGTTCCGGGCTGCCGGTGTTCCACCCCAAGGGCGCGATGATCCGGATGGAGATGGAGGACTACTCCCGCCGGCGGCACGTGCAGGCGGGGTACTCCTTCGTCACCACCCCGCACATCACCAAGTCGAAGCTGTTCGAGACCTCCAAGCACCTGGAGTGGTACGCCGAGGGGATGTACCCGCCGATGCACGTGGACGAGGTGCGCGAGGGTGAGGAGATCATCAAGCCCGGCCAGGACTACTACCTGAAGCCGATGAACTGCCCGATGCACAACCTGGTGTACAGCTCCCGGGGCCGGTCCTACCGGGAGCTGCCGCTGCGGCTGTTCGAGTTCGGTCACGTGTACCGGTACGAGAAGTCCGGGGTGGTGCACGGCCTGACCAGGGCGCGCGGCTTCACCCAGGACGATGCCCACATCTACTGCAGCCACGAGCAGATGCGTGACGAGCTCGGCTCGCTGCTGACCTTCGTGCTCGACCTGCTCAAGGACTACGGGCTGGACGACTTCTACCTCGAGCTCTCCACCCGGGACCCGGAGAAGTCCGTGGGTGATGAGGCCACCTGGGAGGAGGCCACCCGGACCCTGGCCGAGGTGGCCACCGCCTCCGGACTGGACCTGGTGCCCGACCCCGGCGGGGCAGCGTTCTACGGGCCGAAGATCTCCGTGCAGGCCAAGGACGCCATCGGCCGCACCTGGCAGCTGTCCACCATCCAGCTGGACTTCTTCGAACCGGAGCTGTTCGACCTGGAGTACACGGCAGCCGACGGGTCACGGCAGCGGCCGGTGATGATCCACCGGGCGCTGTTCGGGTCTATCGAACGCTTCTTCGGGGTGCTGCTGGAGCACTACGCCGGTGCGTTCCCCCCGTGGCTGGCGCCGGTGCAGGTGCAGGCGGTGCCGGTCGCTGAGGTCTTCGAGGACTACCTCGGCGACGTCGTGGCCCGGCTGCGTGCCGCGGGGGTCCGTGCCGAGCTGGACACCTCCGACGACCGGTTCAACAAGAAGATCCGCACCGCCACGAAGCAGAAGGTGCCGTTCGTGCTCATCGCCGGCGGCGAGGACGCGGAGGCAGGGGCCGTCTCCTTCCGGTACCGGGACGGCAGCCAGCGCAACGGCGTCCCGGTCCAGGAGGCGATCAGCTTGATCACCGACGCGATCACCACCCGGGTGCAGGTCTGAGCATGGAGGAGGCGGAGCAGCACCCGGCAGTCCCGGACGGGTACGACCGGTTGTGGACCCCGCACCGGATGGCCTACATCGACGGGGAGAACAAGCCCTCCGACGACAACGCCGGGCCGGGCTGCCCGTTCTGCGCCGCACCAGCGCAGACCGACGAGCAGGCGCTCGTCGTGCACCGGGGTGAGAGCTGCTACGCGGTGCTCAACCTGTACCCGTACAACCCGGGGCACCTGCTCATCTGCCCCTACCGGCACGTCCCGGACCTGACTACGATGACCGCCGTCGAACGGGCGGAGATGACCGAGCTGAGCGCTGCGGCGATGCGCACGCTACAGCAGGTGAAGGCCTGCGACGGGTTCAACCTGGGGATGAACGCTGGTGCGGTAGCCGGTGCCGGCGTGGCCGGGCACGTGCACCAGCACGTGGTACCGCGTTGGGCCGGGGACTCCAACTTCCTGCCGATCGTGGGCCGTGCGCGTGCGTTGCCGGAGCTGCTCGGCCAGACTCGTGCGCAGCTGGCCAGCGGGTGGGTCGATGGTCCTCGGTAACCACGGGCGGGGTTTCACCGCGGCGGTGTTCGGGCCGCTGGCACACCTGCTGGTGCGCCTGCGGGTGAGCCCGAACGTGGTGACCGTGATCGGCACCGTGGCCACCAGTGCAGCCGCCCTGCTGCTGCTGCCGCCCGGGCACCTGGTGGCCGGCGTGCTGGTGGTGCTGGTGCTCGCCTTCGCCGACTCGGTCGACGGGTTGATGGCGCGGGAGCTGGGTCGGGAGAGCGCGTTCGGCGCCTACCTGGACTCCACCATGGACCGCATCACCGACGCCGCGATCTTCACCGCTCTGGGCCTGTACCTGCTCGGGCAGGACGAGCAGCGCTGGCAGGGACTCGGCCTCGGCCTGGCGATGGCGTGTGTGTTCGCCGGGATGCTGGTCTCCTATGCCCGCGCCCGGGCGGAGGGTCTGGGGATCAGCGCCAAGGCCGGCATCGCAGAGCGCACCGACCGGCTGGTGTTCGCCGGGATCGCCACGCTCGCGGTGGGTCTTGGCGCCTCACCGGTGGTGCTGGTGGTCGCGCTGGCGTTGCTGGTGCTGGCCAACCTGGTCACCGTGGTGCAACGCAGCCTGGTGGTCCACCGGGCCTCGACCGAGCAGGAGCGCACATGAAGGCGCTGGACCCGGCCCGGGTGTTCCTGCTCGCGTGGCGGGTGGTGCCCCGGCTGCCGCGGCCGGTGGCGCGTGGGATCTTCGACCTGGTCGCGCTCGCCGCGCACACGTTGCGCATCCCGGCGGTGCGTCAGCTGGAACGCAACCTGACCCGGTTGACCGAGGGCGCCCAGGGACGCCAGCTGCGCCGTCTCTCCCGGGCCGGGATGCGCTCCTACATGCGCTACTACTGCGAAGCCTTCCAGCTGCCGGGGATGACCGAGGAAGAGATCGACGCCCGGGTGCGTACCAGCGGCTACGAGAAGTACGCCGAGCTGGTGGCTCGGGGGGAGACGGTGGTGCTGGCGTTGGGCCACTCCGGCAACTGGGATCTGGCCGGCGCGTGGGCGAACCGGCACATCGGCACCGTGATCACCGTGGCCGAACGGCTGGAGCCGCCGGAGCTGTTCGAAGCCTTCGCCGGCTTCCGGGAGTCCCTGGGCATGGTGATCGTGCCGTTCCAGAAGGGCGGCGGGGTGTTCCGGGACCTGCTGCGAGCCAGCCGCCGCCCGGGGATCGTGCCGCTGCTGGCCGACCGGGACCTGTCCAGCACCGGGGTGGACGTCCGGCTCGGCGAGCACGAGGTGCGGGTGGCGCCCGGTCCTGCCGCGCTGGCGCTGGCCAGGGGCATCCCGCTCATCCCCGTCCTGATCCACTACGAACGGCTCAGTGGTCAGCGCCGCCGGGCCGCCCGCAGCCCGTGGGGCATCCATGTCGACTTCCTTTCCGAGGTGGAGGTGCCTGCCGCAGACGATCCGGCCGTGACGAACGCCGACCGGGTGGCGCAGATGACCCGGCAGTGGTTCACCGAGTACGCTCGAGCGCTCGCTCACGTGCCGCAGGACTGGCACATGCTGCAGAAGGTCTACACGGCCGACCTCGATCCTGGCCGGCTGGCCCGGGCCCGAGCACAGGCGGAGGAGACATGAGGGTCGGCCTGGTCTGCCCGTACTCGTTCGACGCACCCGGTGGGGTGCAGTTCCACATCCGCGATCTTGCCGAGCACCTGATCGGCCACGGGCACCACGTCTCCGTGCTCGCCCCGGCCGACGAGGACACCGAGGTGCCCGACTACCTGGTGTCGGTCGGTGGTGCCGTTCCGGTGCGGTACAACGGGTCGGTGGCACGGCTCAGCTTCGGCCCGGCGGTCTCCGCACGGACCGCACGGTGGCTGGCCACCGGCGCCTTCGACGTGGTGCACATCCACGAACCGTTCGCCCCGTCGGTGGGGATGATCGCCCTGCGCCGGTCCGAGGCGCCCGTGGTGGCCACGTTCCACTCCGCGCAGGAGCGCTCCCGAGCGCTGCAGGTCGCCTACCCGCTGGTACGCCCCGGACTGGAACAGATCAGCGCACGCATCGCCGTCTCCGAGGATGCCCGCCGGACCGTGGTGGAGCACCTGGGCGGGGACGCGGTGGTGATCCCGAACGGGGTGAACACCCGCTACTTCGCTGATGCGACGCCCAACCCGGCCTGGCAGGGTACGCCCGAACGGCCCACGTTGGCGTTCCTCGGCCGCCTGGACGAACCCCGCAAGGGACTGCAGGTGCTGATGGCTGCTGTGCCCGCCATCCGGGCCCGGTACCCCGGGCTGCGGGTGCTGGTGGCCGGTCGTGGTGACCTGGCCGCCGCCACAGCCCAGCTGGGAGAGCATGCGGCGGCGGTGGAGGAGCTCGGTGCGATCAGCGACGCGGAGAAGGCAGCACTGTTCGCCTCTGTGGACGCCTACATCGCCCCGCAGACCGGCGGAGAGAGCTTCGGCATCGTCCTGGTGGAGGCGATGAGCGCGGGCACGTCGGTCATCGCCAGCGACCTGAACGCGTTCCGCCGGGTGCTCGACGACGGGGGATCGGGGTTCTTGTTCAGCACCGGCGACCCGGCGTCGCTGGCGGACACGGTGCTTCGCACGCTCGGCGACCCGGCCGAACGGGGCCGGCGGCGTGCGCATGCCGAGACAGCGGTGCGCCGGTTCGACTGGGACGAGGTGGCCGCCCGCATCCTGGACGTGTACGCGATGGTCACCGCTCACGGCTCCCAGCCCTCGACCGGGTGGCTCCGGCGGCTGTTCGGCCCGCGGAGCGCGCCGTGACCCCGGCCGAGATCGCACTGCTGGTGCTCGCGGCGCTCGTGGTGATCGTGCTCGCCCTGAGCAGCGTGGCGCGGCGGCTGGACCGGCTGCACCGGCGAGAGACCCGGTCCCGCGCCACCTTGGAGGCCCAGCTGGTGCACCGGGCCGAGGCCGCCACCGCCCTCACCGAGTCCGACCTTCTCGATCCAGCCAGCGCGCTGATCCTGGCCGAGGCCGGGTGGCGGGCGGCGGTCACCGCCCCGCGTCTGCTGGGTGAGGACGGCGCGGACGCTGCTGAGGAGCGGGGCCTGGCGGAGAGCGAGCTCACCCGTGCGCTGCGGGCTGCGCTCGGCCCGGCCGCCGACCAGGAGCAGTGGGCGACCACCCCGGAGAGCTCGCAGCTGCTCGCTCGGCTGGCCACTGCGAGCTATCGGGTGCAGCTGGCCCGTCGGTTCCACAACGACGCAGTGGTGCAGATCCGACGGATCCGGCGCAACCTCCTGGTGCGGTTCTTCCATCTCGCCGGGCGGGCACCGTTGCCGCAGACCTTCGAGATGGATGACGAGCTCACCGTGCTCGACCCGTCCTCTGGCACGAGCCCGAGCAGTGCTGGCTGAACTACGCTGACGAGCATGTCCGCGCCCCCACCACAAGGTCCACCCGGCCGCGAGTACCCGCGCGCCGCTCGACCAGCCAGCGGCCGCGGCGCGGGCAGCCCGGCCCCGGGCGGCTCGCCCGGTGGCCGGCCGGCAGAGGGCTGGCCCGGCGGCCGGTCGCCGACCGGGCAGCACACCGGATATCCGCCTGCCTACCGCCCGCAGCTCGGCGCTCCGGCGCCGTCGGGGTGGGGCACCGCCGGCTACGCACCACCGGCGAACACCACCGGTCCGATCGAGCAGCTGTGGACCCCCGGCCAGCGCACCAGCAACCGGCTGGTGTTCAACGTGGTGATCTACGTCGTCGGGGGCATCGCCCTGCTCCTTGCCCTCGGATACATCGCGCTGGGCACGGGCCTGTCCTCGACGTCGGTGGCCTTCGTGCTCGCCCTGGTGCCGTTGACGATCGTGCTGCTCGGTGTGCGCTGGTTGGACCGGTGGGAACCAGAGCCGAAGACGATCCTGCTCGTCGCTCTGCTCTGGGGTGCCGGGGTGGCGGTGCTCAGCGCACTGGTGCTCAACTCAGCCTTCCAGCTGTGGATCTTCTCCCGGACCGGGGACCAGCACGGCACCATGCAGACCACTGCGATCGTGGTCGCGCCGATCGTGGAGGAGCTGGTCAAGGGCCTGGGCGTGCTGGTGATCTACCTGTTCCGCCGACAACAGTTCGACGGGCCGGTGGACGGTGTGGTCTACGCGGCCACCGTCGCAGCCGGGTTCGCGTTCACCGAGAACATCCTGTACTTCTCCCAGAATGCCGACTTCGTGGCCGAGGTGTTCGTGATGCGCGGCATCTTCTCGCCGTTCGCGCACGCCCTGTTCACCTCCTGCATCGGGATCGCGGTCGGGCTGGCCGCCCGCTCCGCACGAGGCGGGGTGATCGTGCTGGCATTCCCAGCCGGGCTGGTCGGGGCGATGGGGCTGCACGCGTTGTGGAACGGTTCGGCGCTGATCGGTAACAACTTCCTGCTCCTGTACGCCCTCATCCAGGTGCCGCTGTTCCTGGCGATGGTGGCACTGCTGATCTGGCTGCGCCGGCAGGAGTCGAAGGTGATCCGCGCCCGGCTGACCGAGTACGCCCAGGCTGGCTGGTTCGCCCCGCACGAGGTGGACATGCTCGCCTCGATGCGACTGCGCAGCCAGGCGAAGCTGTGGGCGAGCGGATACGGCGAGCGCGCCAAGGCGACGATGGTCTCGTTCCAGCGCAATGCCACCATGCTGGCGTTCCGGCGCCAGCAGGTGCTCAGCCGGCGCCTTCGGCAGACCGTCTCCGAGGAGGAGCTGCTGCACGCAGTGCAGCGGGACCGGCACGCGTTCGCCGGCACGACGCTCGGCCGCTGACTCGCCTGCGCAGGGCAGCTGGTGTGGAAAGCTGCTGGTGCCCTGACCCCAGTCATCCTCCGCACGAGGGGCGGCCGCACGCACCCGCTGGCCCTCGAGACGGGGTCGATCCGTGCCAGCTGACCTCGGCTCCCGGCGGTAGACTGCAGCATGCCCGTCCCGCCGTCTGAGAGCCGTGAGGTCACTGTGTCCGACACCGCCAGCACCGCCACCCCGCCCGCCCCCGAGCACGGCACCAGCAGGGTGAAGCGCGGGATGGCGGACATGCTCAAGGGCGGGGTGATCATGGACGTGGTCACCCCGGAGCAGGCGAAGGTCGCCGAGGACGCCGGTGCGGTGGCCGTGATGGCCCTGGAGCGGGTGCCCGCCGACATCCGCGCGCAGGGCGGGGTGGCCAGGATGAGCGACCCGGACATGATCGCCGGGATCGTCGAGGCGGTCTCCATCCCGGTGATGGCCAAGGCGCGCATCGGTCACTTCGTCGAGGCGCAGGTGCTGCAGTCGCTCGGCGTGGACTACATCGACGAGTCCGAGGTGCTCACCCCGGCGGACTACACCCACCACATCGACAAGTGGGCCTTCACCGCGCCGTTCGTCTGCGGGGCCACCAACCTGGGCGAGGCGCTGCGCCGGATCACCGAGGGCGCGGCGATGATCCGCTCCAAGGGGGAGGCCGGCACCGGGGACGTGTCCAACGCCACCACGCACATGCGCACCATCCGCGCCGAGATCGCCCGACTGGCCGCGCTGCCCCAGGACGAGCTGTTCGTGGCCGCCAAGGAGCTGCAGGCACCGCACGACCTGGTCGTCGAGGTCGCCGCCGCCGGCAAGCTGCCGGTCGTGCTGTTCACCGCCGGCGGGATCGCCACCCCGGCAGACGCGGCGATGATGATGCAGCTCGGCGCCGAGGGTGTGTTCGTCGGCTCTGGGATCTTCAAGTCCGGTGACCCTGCGGCCCGCGCTGCGGCCATCGTGCGTGCCACGACGTTCTACGACGACCCGGCCGAGATCGCGAAGGCTTCCCGCGGGCTGGGCGAGGCGATGGTGGGCATCAACGTCGACGACATCCCGGTCCCGCACCGGCTGGCCGAGCGCGGCTGGTGACCCACGCCGCGTGAGCAACCTCGGCCCGGACTGGCAGCGGCTGCCCGACGGCACCGCTTTCCGGAAGGCTGCCCGCGTCGTCGTCTTCGACGCCGCGGGCCGGGTGCTGCTCGTCCGCGGGCACGACGCCGACCAGACCGAGCGCAGCTGGTGGTTCACCATCGGTGGAGGTATCGACCCGGGGGAGACCCCACGCGCTGCAGCGGTGCGCGAGCTGGCCGAGGAGTCCGGGCTGCGGCTGAGCGAGGCCGACCTGGTGGGTCCGGTGCTCACCCGGGAGGCAGAGTTCGACTTCTTCGCGGAGACCGTCCGGCAGGACGAGGTGTTCTTCCTCGCCCGTACCCGCGGCCAGGTGAGGCTCAGCACCGACGGATGGACCGCCGTCGAGCAAGGGTTCATGGACGAGCTGGACTGGTGGCACGCCGAAGATCTCGCCCAGCTGGACCTGGAGGTCTTCCCCGCCGAGCTGCCGGATCTGGTCCGCAGCTGGCGGGAGGGGTGGGACGGCCAGGTGCTGCACCTGGGTTTCCAGGACGACGGCGCTGGTCGGGGTGGTCGGTGACCTCGCCCGTCGTCGGGGTGCTCGCCCTGCAGGGCGACGTGCACGAGCACAGCCAGGCGTTGGCCGCCTGCGGTGCTCAGGTGGTGCTGGTGCGCCGTCCCGCCGACCTGGCCTCGGTCGACGGGCTGGTGCTCCCCGGTGGGGAGTCGACCACGATGGACAAGCTGCTGCGCCGGTATCAGCTGCTGGGCCCGCTGCGGGCGCAGGTCGCCCACGGGCTGCCGGTGTACGGCTCGTGCGCGGGGATGATTCTGCTCGCCGACCGCATCGAGTGCGGTGTCCAGGGGCAGCAGACCATCGGTGGCCTGGACGTGACGGTGCAGCGCAACGCTTTCGGCCGCCAGGTGGACTCCTTCGAGGAACGCCTCGACGCACCGGCCCTCGGAGCCGGTCCGGAGGAACCGGAGCTGCGGGCGGTGTTCATCCGCGCCCCCTGGGTGAGCGAGTGCGGACCGGCCGTGCAGGTGCTGGCCACGGTGAGCACCGGTCCGGCGGCGGGTAGGATCGTAGCGGTGCGCCAGGGCGCGTTGATGGCAACGGCATTCCACCCGGAGATCAGCGGCGACCTGAGGATCCACCGCGCATTCCTCGCGACGGTCTCGCGGGGCTGGGCGGCGCAGAAGTGACGAACGAGAGGTAACCACCATGGCGGGGCACTCCAAGTGGGCGACGACCAAGCACAAGAAGGCGGCGATCGACGCCAAGCGAGGCAAGCTGTTCGCCCGGCTGATCAAGAACATCGAGGTGGCTGCCCGTACCGGTGGTGGGGACCCGGCTGGCAACCCGACCCTGTATGACGCGATCCAGAAGGCGAAGAAGTCCTCTGTGCCCGGGGACAACATCGACCGTGCGGTCAAGCGCGGCTCTGGCCTGGAGGCTGGCGGTGCCGACTACCAGACGGTGATGTACGAGGGGTACGCACCCGGCGGTGTGGCCGTGCTGGTGGAGTGCCTCACCGACAACCGCAACCGGGCGGCCTCGGACGTGCGGGTGGCGTTCACCCGCAACGGCGGCTCGTTGGCCGACCCGGGCAGCGTGTCCTACCTGTTCACCCGCAAGGGCGTCATCCTGGTGCCGAAGAGTGACGGGGTGGGCGAGGACGAGGTGCTCACCGCTGTGCTGGAGGCCGGTGCCGAGGAGGTCAACGACCACGGCGAGGTGTTCGAGGTGATCAGCGAGGCCGGCGACCTGGTGGATGTGCGCACCGCGCTGCAGGCCGCCGACCTGGACTACGACTCCGCTGAGGCACAGTTCGTGCCGGCCACACAGATCGAGGTGGACGCCGACGGCGCGCGCAAGGTGCTGCGCCTCATCGACGCGCTCGAGGACAGCGACGACGTGCAGAACGTGTTCGCGAACTTCGACGCCTCCGACGAGGTGCTCGCCGAGCTCGAGCAGGACGGCTGATCGCGACTCGATCGCCGCTACGGGGGCGGCCGCCGGTTTGCGCCGCGACACCTAGCGCGCCGGGGCGATACCGCGGAGCACGACCTGGTGCAGGACGTATCGCCTGGATCGTTTCACGTCGAGGGGCGGGGTGTCGGTGGCTGGTCGGCAGTGCGGCACCTGAGAACCTGAGACGGTGAGCTTCCGTATCCTCGGCATCGACCCCGGGCTGACCCGCTGCGGCCTCGGCGTGGTGGAGGCCGGCCGCGGCCGCGCGCTGCGCCTGGTCGACGTCACCGTGGCCCGCACCGGGGCCGAGGAGGAGCCCGAGCGGCGGCTGATGCGCATCGGCGACGAGATCGAGGCCTGGATCAGCCGGCTGTCCCCGGACGCGGTCGCCGTGGAGCGAGTGTTCGCCCAGCACAACGTGCGCACGGTCACCGGCACCGCGCAGGTGGCCGGGCTGGCGATGGTGGCTGCTGCCCGGGCTGGGCTCCCGCTCGCGCTGCACACGCCCAGCGAGGTGAAGGCCGCCGTCACCGGCAACGGTCGCGCCCAGAAGGCTCAGGTGCAGGAGATGGTCCGCCGGCTGCTCCACCTGCAGCAGGCACCCAAGCCTGCCGATGCGGCCGATGCCTTGGCCCTGGCGATCACGCACGCCTGGCGGGCGCACGCTGTGGGCACCGCACACCGCGCCACCGGCGGGCAGCAGACCGCCGCCCAGCGCGCCTGGGCTGCCGCCGAGACCCGGGCCCGGACGGCGCGCCGCCCTCCCCACCGCACCGCCAGCCGGTAACGTGGCCGTAGTACAGATGTTCTCAGGTGGAGGGACGGCACGATGATCGCATCGGTCTCGGGTCAGGTCGAGCACGTGGGGCTGGACGCCTGCGTCGTGGTCGCCGGCGGGATCGGCTACCGGGTGCACACCACACCGGCCACGCTGGCGGCCGTCCGTACCGGCGCGCAGGCCACGCTGGCCACCAGCATGGTGGTCCGTGAGGACTCGATGACCCTGTTCGGCTTCGCCGAGGCCGAGGAACGGGACGTGTTCGAGCTGTTGCAGACGGTCAGCGGCGTCGGTCCACGGCTCGCGCTGGCGATGCTTGCTGTGCACACCCCGGACGACCTGCGCCGCGCCGTCGCCGGAGAGGACGTCAAGGCACTGACGATGGTTCCTGGGATCGGTCAGAAGGGGGCCCGGCGGATCCTGCTCGAGCTGGGCGACCGGCTCGGCCCAGCCGCCGCTGACACGCCGGCTGCCGCTGCCACCGCGCCTGTCGACGGCTCCCGCTCCGACGTGGTCACCGCCCTGACCGGCCTGGGCTGGCCGGCGAAGGCAGCCGAGCAGGCGGTGGACGTAGTGCTCGCCGAGGCGGGGGAGGGCGCCGATACCGCGAGCGTGCTCCGGGCGGCCCTGCAGCAGCTGGGCGGGAACCGGCATGGCTGATCCGGAGGAGCGGATGCTGGCCGCGGAGGCCGACGAGCTGGACCGCGCGGCCGAAGCGGCGCTGCGACCGCGCCGGCTGGACGAGTTCATCGGCCAGCCGGTGGTGCGTGACCAGCTCTCCCTGGTGCTGGATGCCGCCGTGGCGCGGTCCCGCCCCCCGGACCACGTGCTGCTCGCGGGCCCACCGGGGCTGGGCAAGACCACGCTGGCGATGATCGTCGCGAGCGAGGTGAGCGGTGCACTACGGATCACCTCCGGACCGGCGGTGCAGCATGCCGGGGACCTGGCGGCGATCCTGTCCTCGGTGCAGGAGCACGATGTGCTCTTCATCGACGAGATCCACCGACTGGCCCGGCCCGCCGAGGAGATGCTGTACCTGGCGATGGAGGACTTCCGGGTGGACGTGGTGGTCGGCAAGGGCCCTGGGGCCACGGCGATCCCGCTGACGCTGCCGCCGTTCACCGTGGTCGGGGCCACGACCCGCTCCGGGCTGCTGCCGGCGCCGCTGCGGGACCGGTTCGGGTTCACCGCACACATGGACTTCTACTCCACCGACGAGCTGGAGCAGGTGCTCACCCGGTCCGCCCGGCTGCTGGACGCGGACCTGCACACCGACGCCGCCGCACAGATCGCCGCCCGGTCCCGCGGCACCCCGCGGATCGCCAACCGGCTGCTGCGCCGGGTGCAGGACTGGGCGCAGGTGCGCGGCAGCGGCGTCCTCGACCTCGCCGCCGCGATGGCCGCGCTCGAGGTGTTCGAGGTGGACCCCCGGGGCCTCGATCGGTTGGACCGGGCCGTGCTGGATGCGCTGTGCCGTCGCTTCTCCGGCGGCCCGACCGGGTTGACCACCCTGGCGGTGGCGATCGGGGAGGAACCAGAGACGGTGGAGACCGTCGCCGAACCATTCCTGGTGCGGGAGGGTTTCATGGCCCGCACCCCGCGTGGACGGGTGGCCACCGCCGCGGCGTTCGCACACCTGGACCTGCCCCAACCTGCTGGTCCGGCCACCCTCTGGGACTGACCGGGCAGCGGACTACCCAGGCAGCCGTACCCTGCGCTGGTAGGGTCCGGGTGGTTCGTCACGCGTAGGATCTCACCTAGAATCGGGCGGAACCCGATCTCAATGCACTGGAGTGTGCCCACTCATGGACCCCTTTCTCCTGATGATCCTGGTCGTCGGCCTCGGCGGCCTGCTCCTGCTGAACTGGCGCACCCGGAAGAAGCAGCAGGAGCAGCTCTCCTTCCGCGACCGGCTGCAGATCGGGCAGCGGGTCCAGACGATCGGGCTCGTCATCGGCACGATCACCGCCCTCGACGGCGACCACGTGACCATCGAGACCACGCCCGGTACCGAGATCGTGTTCCACAAGCACGCGATGGCTCGGCTGATCGATGATCCGAGTGCACCGGAGACCGACGCGGACTACCCGGACAGCGCTACCGACGAGGACGCGGAGACGACCACGGAGCACGGTGCGGACACTGAGGTGGCCGAGGACGCCGTCGCACGCAGCCCGGAGGTGCCCGAGGAGGCGAGCACGAGCGTGTCCCCGGACTCCGGCGACGACGACTCCCCGCGCAGCACCCAGAACTGACGTCCCGGCTCCGGCGCCGGCAGCACACGGAAGAAGATCCCGTTGGCATCTCGAACACGACGAGTGCGTCCGCTGCGCACTCTGACCGCTCTGCTGTTCCTGCTCGTCCTGGTCTATGGCGGCCTGGGCGCGAACAGCCTGTGGGGCAAGGGGGCGATGACGCCCGGGCTGGCACTGGACCTGGAGGGCGGCACGCAGCTGATCCTCACCCCGAGCGCGGAGGGTGCCCAGATCAGCGACACGCAGATCAAGGAAGCCATCCGGATCATGCGCCAGCGGGTGAACGCTTCCGGTGTGTCCGAGGCGGAGATCTCCAGCCAGGGCGGGACGAACATCGTGGTGCAGCTGCCCGGCAACCCCAGCCAGGAGACCATCGACCTGGTGCAGTCCGCCGCACAGCTGCGGTTCCGGGCTGTGCTCACCGAGGCCGGTCCCGGGCAGATCGACCCGGCAGCTCTGCAAGAGCAGCAGGACCAGTCCGACGGCGCAACATCCGGGGACCAGGGCTCCTCCGGTGATCAGGCCTCGTCCGGGCAGGACGCGACCGGTGGTTCCGGTGACGAGGCGTCCGCTGCCCCGTCCGGCGGCACCGTCGCAGGAGCGCACGCCCGCGCACCGGAGGACGACCCCTCGGCTGAGGGCACCGACGCCCCGCCGGCCGAGGGGGACGAGGACGGTGAGCAACCCACCGACACGCCGAGCGAGCAGCCGCAGGGCTACACGCAGGAGGAGATCGAGGAGGCGGCGAAGCAGGCTGCAGACACCGATGGTGACGGCACGCTCTCCGACACCCCGGCCACCGACCCGACCAGCCCGTCGGACACCGCCTGGATCACCGAGCAGGTGATGTACGACTTCTACCTGCTCGACTGCACCGACCCGGCGAACCTCTCCGGCGGAGGCGGCGATGACCCGGAGCAGCCGCTGGTGGCCTGCTCCCAGGAGGGCGATGCCAAGTACATCCTCGGCCCGACAGAGCTCGAGGGCACCGACGTCGCCTCGGCGAACTCGGCACTGGCCACCAACGAGCAAGGCACGGTCACCAACCAGTACGTGGTGCAGCTGAACTTCACCTCCGCAGGGGGAGAGAAGTTCAAGGAGGTCACCCAGCGGCTGGCCACCCTGGTCTCCAGCGGCCAGAACCGGTTCGCGATCGTGCTCGACCAGCTGGTCATCTCCGCCCCTTCGGTGGACAACGTGATCGCCGGTGGGCAGGCGGAGATCTCGGCACCACCGACGGCCCCGTTCACCCAGGACCAGACGATCGCGCTGGCGAACCAGCTGAACTACGGATCGTTGCCGATCACGTTCGACCTGCGCAGCCAGGAAGAGATCTCCGCGACCCTGGGCACCGAACAGCTGGAGCGCGGCATCCTGGCCGGTCTCATCGGACTGGGTCTGGTGGTGATCTACTCGGTCGCGCAGTACCGCGGGCTGGCGATCGTCACACTGCTCTCCCTGGTGGTGGCCGGTGCCCTCACCTACGGGTCGATCACCGCGCTCTCGGAGCTGATCGGCTACCGGCTCTCCCTGGCCGGTGTGGCCGGTCTGATCATCGCGATCGGTATCACCGCGGACTCCTTCATCGTCTACTTCGAGCGAATGCGTGACGAGGTGCGGGAAGGCAGACGGCTCGAGGACGCCGTCGAGCTCGGGTGGTCCAGAGCCCGGCGCACTATCCTCGCCTCCGATGCGGTGAACCTGCTGGCCGCTGTCGTGCTGTACACGCTCGCCGTCGGCGGAGTGCGCGGTTTCGCGTTCACCCTTGGCCTGACCACGGTGATCGACGTGATCGTGGTGATGATGTTCACCCACCCGATGGTGCAGGCCCTGGTGCGCACGAAGTTCTTCGGTGACGGCCACCGGTTCTCCGGGCTGGACCCGGTGCACCTGGGCTCCACAGTGCCGATCTACCGTGGCCGCGGCCGGGTGCGTACCGGAGAGTCGATCGCCGAGCGCCGGCGGGCTGCCGAGCTTGCCGCCGCCCAGGCGGCCGCCGAGCGCGACGAGGGCGGCTCTGCCGACGGGGACGATCCACCCGGCAGCGCGGACGGGGACGATCCACCCGGCAGCGCGGACGGCTCCGCGCTTTCCTCCACCGGCCGGAAGGGTGACCGCTGATGGCCAGCTTCGCCAAGTTCGGGAACGACCTGTACTCCGGTCGGCGTTCCTACGACATCGTCGGCAAGCGACGGGTCTACTTCATCGCCGGCCTGGTGATCATGGTGCTCTGCGGGCTGCTGCTCGGCTTCCGCGGGCTGAACCCGGGCATCGACTTCCGCGGCGGGTCGGAGTTCACCGTCTCGAACACCCAGACGTTGGACCAGAGCCTTGCGCAGACCGCGTTGGACGAGGTGGTCAGCGACCAGGTGGCGCGGGTGAGCAGCGTCGGCTCCTCCACGGTGCGGGTGCAGACCGAGTCGTTGACCGAGGAGCAGACTGCCCAGCTGAGCGAGCTGCTCGCCGAGGCGTACGGCACCACACCGGAGGACGTCACCTCCTCGTTCGTGGGCCCCACCTGGGGGCAGGACGTCACCGGCAAGGCCGTGCAGGGGCTGGTGATCTTCCTGGTGCTGGTCTCCGTGGTGATGACGCTGTACTTCCGGCGCTGGACGATGGCCGCCGGGGCGCTGATTGCGCTGCTGCACGACATGGTGATCACCGCTGGGGTGTACGCACTGGTGGGCTTCGAGATCACCCCGGCTACTGTGATCGGGTTCCTCACCATCCTCGGCTACTCGCTGTATGACACCGTGGTGGTGTTCGACAAGGTCCGGGAGAACACCGACGGGGTCACCGAGCAGACCCGGTTCACCTATGCCGAGGGCGCGAACCTGGCGGTGAACCAGACGCTGGTGCGCTCGATCAACACCTCGGTGGTGGCCGTGCTGCCGGTGGCCTCGATCCTGTTCGTCGGTGCGTTCCTGCTCGGCGCCGGCACCTTGCGGGACATCGCCCTGGTGCTGTTCATCGGCATGCTGGTCGGCACGTTCTCCTCGATCTTTATCGCCACCCCGATGCAGGTGGCCCTGTACCACCGCAACCCGGTGATCAAGGAGCACAACGAGAAGGTGCTCACGCTCCGGGAGCGGCGCATCTCCGAGGCGGAGGCCGAGGGGCTGCCGGCTGCGTCCGTGGCCACCGGTGCCGCCGGCCTGCGGGCCGGTTCCCACCGAGGGCAGCAGGCACAGCCGCGGCGTAGGCCAAAGAGCAAGCGATGACCCCCGCGACCGTCTCTGCCCGGCTGCAGGACCTGATCGCCAGCAGGGTACGGGACGTCCCCGGGTTCCCAGAACAAGGGGTGCTGTTCCGGGACATCACCCCGCTCCTTGCCGATGCGACTGCCTTCTCCGCGGTGATCTCCAACCTGGCCGACACCTTCGGCGGGGAGGTGGACGCCGTCGCCGGCATCGAGGCCCGCGGGTTCTTGTTCGCCGCACCGCTGGCTGCGGTGCTCGGCTGTTCCCTGATCGCGGTGCGCAAGGCCGGGAAGCTGCCGCCCCCGGTGGCGCGGGCACAGTATCGCCTGGAGTACGGCGAGGCCGTGCTGGAGGTGTCCGAGCACGCTGTGCGTCCGGGGGCCAAGGTGGCGGTGCTGGACGATGTGCTGGCCACGGGTGGGACTGCTGCGGCGGCGTGCACTCTGCTGGAACAGTGCGGCGCCACAGTGGTGGGCCTGGGCTTCCTCCTAGAGCTGACCGAGCTGCACGGCCGCGAGCAGCTCACCGACCGGGACGTGCACACGCTGCTCACCTACTGACCCACCCACCCCACCCGCTCCCGGGTCGTCATGCTGGGCGTGCGCTGTGGCGCACTCCGGGCATGACGACCCCTCGGTGAAGGGGGCGGTGCGTGCGGCGTATCATGGCCGGATGAGTGAGGATCTGGCCGCCGGCACCGCCCAGGACGCCCGTCCGGGCCATGCGGTGCCGCCTGCCCGGGTCCGCTCCCGACTGGTCCGCTTCGGCGGGCGCGGCCACTCCACCCCGGCGGCGATCGAACCGCTGATCCGCGTGGTGCGCGCGAACCACCCCCGGGTGGACACCGCCATCATCGAACGCGCCTACGGTGTCGCCGAACGAGCGCACACAGGGCAGGTGCGCAAGAGCGGCGACCCCTATATCACCCACCCCGTGGCCGTGGCGACGATCCTCGCCGAGCTGGGGATGACGCCGTCCACGCTGGCTGCAGCCCTGCTGCACGACACTGTGGAGGACACCAGCTACGCGCTGGCCGACCTGCGCAAGGACTTCGGCGACGAGATCGCGCTGCTGGTGGACGGCGTCACGAAGCTGGACAAGGTCACTTTCGGGGAGGCCGCTCAGGCGGAGACCGTCCGCAAGATGGTCATCGCGATGGCCCGCGACATCCGGGTGCTGGTGATCAAGCTCGGCGACCGGCTGCACAATGCCCGCACCTGGAAGTACGTCTCCGCCGCCTCGGCTGCCCGCAAGGCCCGGGAGACGCTGGAGATCTACGCCCCGCTGGCGCACCGGCTGGGGATGAACACGATCAAGTGGGAGCTGGAGGACCTGTCCTTCGCCACCCTGTACCCGAAGGTCTACAGCGAGATCGTGCACCTGGTGACCGAGCGGGCGCCGGCCCGGGAGGAGTTCCTCGCGCTGGTGCGCGACCAGGTGGTGGAGGACCTGCGGGCAGCGAAGATCAAGGCCACTGTGACTGGTCGGCCGAAGCACTACTACTCGATCTATCAGAAGATGATCGTGCGCGGCCGGGACTTCGGGGACATCTACGACCTGGTCGGGGTGCGGGTGCTGGTGGACAGCGTCCGGGACTGCTACGCGGCGCTGGGGGCGCTGCACGCACGGTGGAATCCCGTGCCGGGGCGGTTCAAGGACTACATCGCGATGCCGAAGTTCAACATGTACCAGTCGTTGCACACCACGGTGATCGGGCCGACCGGCAAGCCGGTGGAGATCCAGATCCGCAGCCACGACATGCACCGGCGTGCGGAGTACGGGGTGGCTGCGCACTGGAAGTACAAGGAGTCCGCGCGGCAGGGGGCGAAGACTGCGACCGCTGAGGCAGACTCGATGCCGTGGCTACGCCAGCTGGTGGACTGGCAGCGGGAGACCGCCGACCCCAGCGAGTTCCTGGACTCGCTGCGGTATGAGATGTCCGGTGCGCAGGTGTACGTGTTCACCCCGAAGGGGGATGTGATGGCGCTGGCTGCCGGCGCCACGCCGGTGGACTTCGCCTACGCCGTGCACACCGAGGTGGGCCACCGCACGGTCGGGGCCCGGGTGAACGGCCGGCTGGTGCCGCTGGACTCCACGTTGGAGAACGGGGACACCGTCGAGGTGTTCACCTCCAAGGCCGACGGCGCTGGCCCCAGCCACGACTGGCTCTCCTACGTGAAGACGCCGCGTGCTCGGAACAAGATCCGGTCCTGGTTCTCCAAGGAGCGCCGCGAGGAGGCGGTGGAGTCCGGCAAGACGCTCATCGCCAAGGCACTGCGGAAGCAGAACCTGCCGATGCAGCGGCTGCTGAACCATGACACCCTCGTCGCGCTGGCGGACGAGATGCGCTATGCGGACGTCTCCGCCTTGTATGCGGCAGTGGGCGAGGGGCACGTGTCCGCGGCGAACGTGGTCAAACGGCTGGTCGCCTCCCTCGGCGGTGAGGACGCCGCCGAGGAAGACATGGCCGAGGTCACCCGGCCGGGCACCCGCAGCCGCACCGCGCAGCTCGGCGACCCCGGTGTGGTGGTCAAGGGCATGGACGTCGGGGACCTGTGGACCAAGCTCGCCAAGTGCTGCACCCCGGTACCCGGGGATCCGATCGTCGGGTTCATCACCCGCGGTGCCGGTGTGTCCGTGCACCGGGAGGACTGTACGAACGTGGCTGGTCTGCGCCGCCAGCCGGAGCGCATGATCGACGTGGAGTGGGCGCCGGGGGCGCAGAGCGTGTTCCTGGTGCAGATCCAGGTGGAGGCGCTGGACCGCAACGGTCTGCTCTCCGACGTCACCAAGGTTCTCTCGGACAACCACGTGAACATCCTGTCGGCGAACGTGGCCACCTCCCGGGACCGCACTGCGAAGTCCCGGTTCGTGTTCGAAATGGCCGAACCCTCGCACCTGGGACACGTGCTCCGTGCGGTGCGGAACATCGACGGCGTCTACGACGTGTTCCGGTTCACCGGCAGCCGCTCACGGGAGCCGTCCTCCAGCGACGCCTAGCGGTTCGCGAACGCTCGCCTTCGCAGCGTGAATCGGTTCACGAGCCGCGAAGGCGAGCGTTCGCGACCTGTCCGGTCGGTGGTCGCTAGCGGGCGTCGTCTGCCGCCCGCTGCACCTGCTCCAGCCAGGCTCGCCGTGCGTCCAGTGCTTCCTGGGCCCGCTGGATCTTCAGCTCGTCACCGCTCTGCTGGGCGGTGGCCAGGTCCTTCTCCAGGCCCGCGATCGCCTCTTCCAGCTGTGCGGCGGCTCCTTCGGCCCGGGCGCGCACCCGCGGGTTCTTCCGCCGCCACTCGTGCTGGTCGGCGTCCCGTACTGCTTGCTCGACTGCACGCATCCGACCCTCGACCCGCTGCAGGTCGCCGCGCGGCACCCGGCCGGCCTCTTCCCACCGGTCCTGGATGTCCCGCAACCTCGCCTTGG
Organism: Ruania albidiflava DSM 18029; assembly: GCF_000421225.1. Taxonomy (GTDB): domain Bacteria; phylum Actinomycetota; class Actinomycetes; order Actinomycetales; family Beutenbergiaceae; genus Ruania; species Ruania albidiflava. Next base: position 121,886 of record NZ_ATWL01000001.1, read on the forward strand.
TGGCCTTGAGGTCCTTGACCGGCAGCAGCGCTTCGGCCTCCTCGAGCAGTGCCTCCTTGACCTTGAGGTTCTCCCCATACTCGGCGTCGATCTGCGCGTTCTGCGCGTTGCGTGCTTCGAAGAAGATGTCCTGGGCGGCGCGGAACCGTGCCCAGAGTGCGTCGTCGTCCTTGCGCGATGCGCGCCCGGCGGCCTTCCACTCGGCCATCAGGTCGCGGTAGGCGATGGTCGTCGGACCCCACTCGGTGGAGTGCGACAGCGCCTCCGCACGGGCGATCAGACGCTCCTTGACCTCCTTGACCTGCCCGTGCACCCTGTCCAGCTCGGCGAAGTACTGCCGCCGCTGCCGGTCGAACTTCGAGCGCGCGGCGGCGAACCGCTTCCAGAGCGCGTCCTCGCTGGGCCGGTCCAAGCGCGGACCTGCCTTCTGCGCCCGCTTCCACTCCTCGAGCAGCTCCCGGAGCTGCGTACCCTGGGCCCGCCACTGCATCCGGGCAGGATCGGTGTCGGCGATGGCCTCGGCACGTTCGACGATCGCGGTCCGCTCCGCAAGTGCTGTGGCTCGGGCCTGCTCTCGTTCGGCACTGATCTCCCGACGGCGTTCCTTGGCTTGCTCCTTCAGCTCACCGAGCCGAGTGCGCAGGGCGTCCAGGTCCCCGACCGCAGCCGGTTCCTCGAGCGCTTCGGTCAGGCTGCGCAGCGTGCCGTCGATGTCCTTGACGGTCAGCTGGGCCAGCCGCGCCCCGAACAGCTCCACCTGGGCCTTCAGGTCCAGGTAGCGGCGGATGTACAGGGACAGCGCCTCCTCCTCGCTGACGTCGGGAAACTGTCCGACGATGCGCTCACCGGTGGACTCCCGTACATGGACGGTGCCGTCCTCGGCCACCCGTCCGAACTCCTGCGCAGCGGAGACCTCGACCGGGTCCATGGCGGGAGCGTCCGGCTCGGTAGCAGGTACGACCGGGGGCGCCGGTGCCGGTGGCGGTGTGGCGCCGGCCGGCGGGGCGGGGCGGGGCCGGGCCATCATCTTGGGGGTCGGGATCTGTGCGGGGGTGGGGATCTGTGCCGGGGTCGGGACCGCCGGTGGCGTAGATGTGGGTGCTGCGTCACCGTCCCGCTCTGCGGACGAGACATCCTCGGCTGTGTCGGCCCCGCCGTCCCCGCCTGCCGGTGTGGTCTGCTCGGGTGCTGGTGCTGCGGTCTCGGGAGCCGGCGCAGCTGTCTCGGCGGCGGCCGTCGTCGCCTCCTCGGCGGGTGCTGCGGAGTCGGGCCGGTTCTGCTCGTTCACGGGGTTCTCACTCGTCTCGGTGGCCGGGTCCTGGTCAGGGCGGTGCTGCTGATCGGTCACTGGATGTCCACACTCTCGATGATGACGTTCTCGGCTGGTCGGCCGTCGCTGCTCCCGTCGGCGGTGCCCGCTGCCCCGATCTGCTGGAGCAGGTCGAGGCCGCCGGTGATCTGACCGAACACCGTGTACCCGCCGGCACTGTCGCTGGGCAGGGGCACGTCCTGGAACACCAGGAAGAACTGCGAGCCCATGCTCTCGCCGTCGTTCCCCTGCCGGGCCATCGCCAGCGTGCCGGCCGGGTAGACGTCGTCGGCTGGTGCGTTCTCGATCGGCCCGAAGGAGTAGCCGGGCCCACCGGTGCCGGTCGCGGTCGGGTCTCCGCACTGCAGCAGGGAGTCGGGCAGCAGACGGTGGCAAGCGGTGCCGTCGAAGAAGCCGTCACCGGCGAGCATCAAGAACGAGGACACCGCCTGCGGTGCCTCGGCACCGCTCAGGGTGACGTCGATGTCGCCCATGTTGGTGTGGATGGTGGCCTGCCAGTCGGTGTCCAGCGCATCCGTCTCCGGGGGTGGAGCCTCGTACGTGCGCGGCTCGGTGGTCGGTAGCGGTGCCAGCGAGCCGTCCTCATCGGCCGCGGCCGTCTCCGTCGGGGTCTGCGGCGCGGTGGCGGTCGGCGTCCCGGCCGCTTCGGGCCCGCTTTCGTCACCGCCGGTGAGGATGAGGGTCGCCGTACCCGCCACCACGACCACGGCTACCACTGTTGCGGCGATGATCCGGTTCCGGCGGGCGATCCGGCGGGCCCGTTCCTGGCGAGCGAGTCGCTTCTGGTATCGACGGCGTGCATACTCGCGTTCGCGCTTGCTCGGGGACACCCCGCCTCCTTCGTCATCGATCGTGGTCGAGCAGCGCAGCCGCACAGGCTCCACCGGGCTCCTCAGATCGCAGCACGCACGTGCTGGCCTGGCCAATACTAGGCAAGGCTGCCACACCCCTGGGCGTGCCAGGGCCACCCGCCGGGTCACGGGATGATCACAACTGGACCCGTCGACCGTGTCCGGCACCGGGGCGAACCGGTGGGAAGATGGCTGTCATGGCACGAATCGCACCCCTGTCCGGTTTCCCCGAGTGGCTGCCTGCCGGACGCATCGTAGAGACATCTATCCTGGACCAGGTCCGGCGGGTGTTCGAGCTGCACGGGTTCGCTGAGATCGAGACCCGAGCGGTGGAACCGCTGGAGCGGCTGCTCAGCAAGGGGGAGACCTCCCAGGAGGTGTACCTGCTGCGGCGGCTGCAGGCGGAGGGGGAGGAGCAGACCGGTTCCCGCTCGCTCGGGCTGCACTTCGACCTGACCGTGCCGTTCGCCCGGTACGTGCTGGAGAACGCCGGACACCTGGTCTTCCCGTTCAAGCGGTACCAGATCCAGAAGGTCTGGCGCGGGGAACGGCCACAGGACGGCCGGTTCCGGGAGTTCACCCAGGCAGACATCGACGTGGTCGGCTCCGGTACGTTGCCGTTCCACTACGAGGTCGAGGTCCCGTTGGTGATCGCCGAGGTGTTCCAGGCGCTGACTTCGCTCGGGCTCCCCCCGGTGCGGATCCTGGTGAACAACCGCAAGGTCGCCCAGGGCTTCTACGAGGGGCTGGGCATCGCGGACGTCGAAGGGGTGCTGCGCACCATCGACAAGCTGGACAAGATCGGCGCCGACGGTGTGCTCGAGGTGCTGCAGCGGGACAACGGTGCCACGGCCCAGCAGGCGCAGGCCTGCCTCGACCTGGCCAGCATCTCCGGGACCGACCACCAGGTGGCGGACCGGGTGCGTGCGCTCGGTGTCACCTCCGACCTGCTCGAGGAGGGGCTCGCTGAGCTGATGGCGCTGGTGGACGCGGCGAAGAAGCGGCTGCCGGGTGTACTCGTCGCCGACCTGCGGATCGCCCGCGGTCTGGACTACTACACGGGGACCGTGTACGAGACGATCCTGGTCGGGCACGAGTCGCTCGGGTCGATCTGCTCCGGTGGACGGTACGACTCGCTCGCCTCGGACGGGACAACCAGCTACCCAGGTGTGGGACTCTCCATCGGTGTCTCCCGGGTGGTGTCGCGCATCCTGGCGGAGAACCTGGCGCAGGCCACCCGCCCAGTCCCGACCGCCGTGCTGGTGGCGGTCGCCGACGAGGACCACCGGGACAGGAGCAACGACGTCGCAACGACGCTCCGTTCCCGTGGCATCCCGACGGACGTGGCGCCCACGGCAGCCAAGTTCGGCAAGCAGATCCGGTTCGCGGACCGCCGCTCGATCCCGTACGTATGGTTCCCGACCGAGAGTGGGCACGAGGTCAAGGACATCCGCTCCGGTGAGCAGGTGCCCGCCGAACCTGCCACCTGGTCACCACCGGCCGAGGACCTCTGGCCCCGGGTGGTGCCCACCAGGGGCTGACCGCCGCGGGTCGCGGGCACCCGGTCGTCAGCGGGAGGCGTGGTCCTTGCGGCGGAACCCGTCCCTCCGGGCACCTGGTCCGCGGCGGGAGTCCGGTCCGCGCCGCCGGTAGCCGTCCCGGCGGGGCCGCTCGCCACCTGCGCGACCACGTGGACCTTCGTCGGGCCGGATCCGCAGCTGCTGCCCGGCCACCCGGGCCGCACCGATCCGGCGCAGTGACTCCGCACCCACCTCTGTGGTGATCTGCACCAGGGAGAACCGGGAGAAGATGGAGATCTTGCCGAGGTCGCTGCCGCGCAACCCACCCTCACCGGTGATCGCCCCGACGATGTCCTGCGGACGCACCCCGTGGGTGTGTCCCACGGCCACACGGTAGACGGTGCCTGGACCGGAGAACTGTGCTGGCCCTCCCGATCGTGACCCGCCGCGCGGTCCGTTGCGCCGCTGGTCGCGGTCTGCGAACCGGCCGGTGTCGCTGTCGAACCGGTGCGTGGGGTTCTCCTCCTCGTCCCGGGCACGCTGCGGACCGTCGTCTCCGACGCTGCGGGCGAGCAACGCAGCCGCAGCGTCCAGCAGGTCATCCTCGCCGAACTGCGCGGTGAGCAGCTCTCGGTAGAGGTCCAGCCGGCCGGCCGTCACCCGCTCCGGCACCGTTGCCAGCGCCCGGCGGGCGCGGTGCTCGCTCACCTGCGCCGGGGTGGGGATGGTCGTCTCGGTCATCGTGGCGCCGGTGTGCCGTTCGATCATCCGCAACCGGCCACGTTCCCGCGGGGTGAAGAAGGTCAGTGCCCGGCCCTCCCGGCCGGCGCGACCGGTGCGTCCGATGCGGTGCACGTAGGCCTCAGCCTCGCGGGGGATGTCGAAGTTCACCACCAGGCCGATCCGGTCCACGTCCATACCGCGGGCCGCCACGTCGGTGGCGACCAGCACCTGCACCAGACCGGTCCGCAGCCGTTCGATGATCCGCTCCCGATCCTTCTGTGCCACGTCTCCGCTGATCGCAGCGGCCGACACGCCACGCTCCAGCAGGGCACCCGCAACCTCTTCAGCGGTCTGCCGGGTGCGTACGAACACCACCGCCGCCTCAGCGTCGGAGGTGGCCAGCAGGCGTGCCAGCGCACCGATCTTGTGCCGAAACGGCACCACGGCGTAGGTCTGGGTGATCGTCGTCGTCGTCGAGGACGGACGGGAGGTGGCGACCTCGACAGGGTCGTTCATGTGCTCCCGAGCGACTGCGCGGATGGCACGTGGCATGGTGGCGGAGAACAGTGCGGTCTGCCGGGTGGGGGCCGCGGAGGCGAGGATGCGGTCCACGTCCTCGGCGAAGCCCATCCGGAGCATCTCGTCCGCCTCGTCGAGCACCAGGTAGCCGAGCTCGGACAGGTCCAGGGCACGCTTGTCGAGCATGTCGATCACCCGTCCCGGGGTGCCGACCACGACCTGGGCGCCAGCACTGAGGCCACGCAGCTGCGGCCCGTACGGGGCGCCGCCGTAGATGGTCAGCACCGGGGCGTACCCGCGGGGAGCCATCGACTCGATGGCGTCAGCCACCTGGATGGCCAGCTCCCGCGTGGGTACGAGCACGAGTGCCTGCACCCGCCGGGCGGCAGGGTCGAGGCGGGCGAGCATCGGTAGCGCGAACGCCGCCGTCTTGCCGGTGCCGGTCTGGGCCACACCGGTCACGTCGCGCCCGTCCAGGAGGGCGGGGATGGTCGCCGCCTGGATCTCGGTGGGCGTGGTGAACCCGAGCGTGTCGATGGTGGCGAGCAGCTCGGCGGGCAGGTCGAGCCCGGCGAACGTCGGTGCCGCGGCCGGGAAGGCCGGGTCTGCGTCGCCGGCTGGACGTGCAGAGACGGGGGCAGTGTCGATCGTCATGAGTAGGCGCAAGAACTTTCATCGGGGCTGGAGGCGGCGGACCGGTGGGCCCTGCTCCGCCTCAGCCCGACGTCCCAGGTCGCCTCGTGCGGCCGGGTCAGCCGACCTCGCGGCTGAGATCTGGGGGGCGAGCTGGCGCCCGGTGCCAGAAGAAGGGGGCTTGTTCGCGGGATGTGCGCTCCAAGTGCGTCCAGTGTACGGGGCGACGGCCGACTTCCACCGGAACTGTGCCCAACCTCACCTCGCCGCATGCTGACTACCAGGAGTGCCCAGACGGAGAGGCAGCGCTGGTGCGGGTGCCCGTCTCCGGGGCGCACCTGGCATGATCGCCGCATGGACGCAGCGTTGAGCTCCCTGCGGGAGGCGGTGCAGGGCGCAGTGCTCCCGCTGCAGCTACCCGGGGCGACCGCGGCCCGACACTCCCGCCAGCACCTGCTCGACCAGCTGGACGACTACCTGCTGCCGCGGGCAACGAGCCTGGGTGCGCCGCTGCTGGCTGTGGTGGGCGGGTCCACCGGTGCCGGCAAGTCCACGCTGGTGAACGCACTGGTGGGGGATGTGCTCAGCCGCACCGGCGCCATCCGGCCCACCACCCGGGACCCGCTGCTCGTCCACCACCCGCGAGATGAGCACCACTTCACCGAGCCGCGCATCCTGCCGCACCTGCCGCGGCTGCGCAGCACGCTCTCCCGCCAGGATCCGCAGCCAGTCCAGCAGCGGGCGCAGACAGGGTCGCAGGTGTTGCGTCTGGCCGTCTCCGACGCGGTGGGCCCGGGCCTGGCCCTGCTGGATGCCCCGGACATCGACTCGGTGGTGGACGCCAACCGTCAGCTCGCCGGCCAGCTGCTGGCCGCCGCCGACCTGTGGTTGTTCGTCACCACGGCGCACCGGTACGCCGATGCGGTGCCCTGGGACCTGCTCACCGCTGCCGCTGCACGGGACGTGCTGGTGGCGGTGGTGCTGGACCGGATACCGCCAGCGGTGGTGCGTGAGGTCAGCGACGACCTGGCCGGGATGCTCGCCGACCACGGGCTCGCCGGGGCGCCACTGTTCCTGGTCACCGAACGGGAGCTGGACGTGCGCGGCATGCTCCCACCGGGGGCGGTGGCGGACCTGCACACCTGGCTCACCCAGCTGACCCAGGACGCAGCCGCACGTGCCGCAGTCGCTCGACGCACGCTCCTCGGCGCGGTGCGCAGCGCCACGGCGGCGGCACGTTCGCTCGCTGCGGCGGTCGACGAGCAGGCGGCCGCCGCCGAGGAGATGGACCAGCAGCTGGCACGCATCTTCGACGTCACCGAGCTGCTCACCCGGGTCACGGACGGCGCACTGCTGCGCGGCGAGGTGCTGTCCCGGTGGCAGGACTTCGTCGGTACGGGCGAGCTCTTCCGGTCCGTGGAGTCCACGGTCGGCCGTCTCCGGGACCGGGCGACGGCGTTCCTCACCGGGAAGCCGCGTCCGGCACGTCGCGTCGAGCATGCCTTGGAGCAGGGCCTGCACAGCGTGCTCGTGGAGCAGGCGGACCAGGCGGCCCACCGCGCCTACACCCAGCTCTGGCAGCAGCCGGCCGGTCGGGAGCTGCTGCCCGGACCAGAGCTGGAACGTGCCGCCGACACGTTCTCCGCCGATGCGGCCGCCGCGATCCGGCAGTGGCAGCGGTATGTGCTCGAGCTGGTCCGCACCGAGGGGCAGGACAAACGCACCACTGCCCGAGTGCTCGCGTTCGGGGTGAACGGTCTCGCCGTGGTGCTGATGGTGCTCGCGTTCGCTTCCACCGGTGGGCTGGTCGGGGCCGAGGTGGCGATCGCCGGTGGTACCGCTGTGGTGGCGCAGAAGCTGCTCGAGGCGATCTTCGGTGATCAGGCGGTACGCCGGCTGGCGGCCCGCGCGAGGGCGGACCTCAGCGACCGGGTCACCGTCCTGTTCGCCACGGAGCGGGACCGGTTCGGCACGCTGCTGCCGGATGCTGTCGGCACCCGTGCAGCAGCCGACCGGCTCCGCTCCACCACAGCAGCGCTGGACCACGCAGCCGCAGACCTGGAGCAACCGCCGGAGGGGCCGTGACGAGCGCAGCGAACCACCCGTTGCCCGTCCAGATCGACGCCCTGGACCGGGCCACGGAGCTGGCAGCCCGCGTGCAGCAGGTGGCCGGCGGCACCGACGAGCAGCTGCACCTGGCGATCCAGGGCGCCCGCGGCGCGATCTCGCGGGCGCAGCAGCGCACCGAGCTCTCTGCGGAGCACACGGTCGTGGCACTCGCCGGGGCGACCGGGTCGGGCAAGTCCTCCCTGCTGAACCTGCTCGCAGGTGCTCAGGTCGCCGCCGTCGGGGCGCGCCGGCCCACCACCGCGCACGCTCAAGCGGTGGTCTGCCACACCCGCCAGGGCAGCAGCGCCGAGCCGGCCGGCACCGAGAACGACGCCAGCGCGCTGCTGGACTGGCTGGGCATCTCGCGCCGCACCGAGGTCAGCCACGACCGGCTCGCCTCAGCGGTGCTGGTGGACCTTCCGGACCTGGACTCTCTGCACCGGGACCACCAGCTGCGCGCCGAGCACCTCACCCAGCGCGCGGACGTGCTGGTCTGGGTGCTCGACCCGCAGAAGTACGCCGACGCCGTGGTGCACCAGCAGTACCTGCGCCCGATGGCCCGCCACGCGGACGTGATGCTGGTGGTGCTGAACCAGGTCGACACCCTCGCTGCCACCGACCTGCCACCGGTGCTGGCGGACCTGACCGAGCACCTGGCGGCTGATGGTCTGCCCGGGGTGCGTGTCCTGCCCACCTCGACGACCACCGGAGCCGGGACCGAGGACCTCGTCACGGCGATCTCCGCCGTCGTGCACGACCGGCAGAACATGCACCGCCGCCTGGCCGCAGACCTGGGCACTGCGGCCGAGCAGCTCGCCGAGGTGTGCCCGCCCGCTGCCGCGCCCGGCGTCACCGCACAGCTGCGCCGCCGCCTGACCGCCGAGCTCGCCGCCGCAGCGGGTGCCGAGCGGGTAGCCGACGCTGTCGCCACCTCCTTCCGGATGACCGCGCGGGCCCGCACCGGCTGGCCGGTGACCCGTTGGGCCGGCCGGTTCCGGGCCGACCCGCTGCACCGGCTGCACCTGGGTGGCGGTGGGCGTCGTCCCACGTCGCAGCAGCCCACGGGCGGGTACGACGGACAGGTGCTCACCGCACCGTCGATGCCGGAGCCGGATCCGGCGGCACGTGCGGCGGTGGGCAGGGCGCTGACCGGGGCCGCGGACGCCGTGGTGGGCCGGGCACCGTCACCGTGGCGGCACTACCTGCGCAGCGGGGTCGGGCAGTCCGGCGACGCGGTCACCGCCGAGGCGCAGGATGCGATCTCTGGGGTGCTGGCGCGCGGCCCGGACCGGCGCTCGGGCCGGGTTCCGTCCTGGTTCGGCCTGGTGGGGGCGCTGCAGTGGCTGCTGCTGGCTGTCCTGGTGGTCGGTCTGCTCTGGGTGGCGCTGGTCGTGGTGCTGCGCTACCTGGGGATGGGGCCGGTGTGGACGCCCCAGCTGGGTCCGGTGCCCGCTGAGCCGCCGTGGCCCGCACTGCCCGCGATCCCCTGGCCGGTGGTGCTGCTCGGCGGGGCTGTGCTGCTCGGGGTGCTGGTGGCGGTGCTGGCCGGGGTGGCCGCCCGAGTGGGGGCGGCGCGCCGGCGGCGGCGCACCTACCGGCAGATCACGGAGGCGATCGGGGCAGTGGCGGGCGCGTCCGTGCTGGACCCGCTGGCCGCCCGCACCGCGGAGGCGCAGGAGTACACGCGGGCGATCGCGCAGGTCGTGAACCATTAGGATCGTCTGGCGTCGCGACCACCGCGGCCCAGACACGTTCCCGGGAGGATCCTCGTGCTTCGTACCCACCAGGCCGGCACCCTGCGCGCCGGTGACATCGGCACCACTGTCACCCTGACCGGGTGGGTGGATCGTCGCCGGGACCACGGTGGGGTGGCATTCCTGGACCTGCGGGACGCCTCCGGGATCGTGCAGGTGGTGGTCCGTGACGAGGAGGTGGCCCACCCGCTGCGCTCGGAGTTCGTGCTGCAGATCACCGGCCAGGTCGCACAGCGTCCGGAGGGGAACACGAACCCGAACCTGGGCACCGGTGAGATCGAGGTGGTCGCGAGCGACGTCGTCGTGCTGAACACTGCGGCGGCGCTGCCGTTCCAGGTCTCCACAGCGCTGGACGAGCAGGTGACCGTCGGGGAGGAGGTGCGGCTGAAGTACCGGTACCTGGACCTGCGCCGGCCCGGTCCGGCCCAGGCGATCCGGTTGCGGTCAGCGGTGAACCGGGCAGCCCGCACCGTGCTCGACGGCGAAGGTTTCGTGGAGATCGAGACCCCCACCCTGACCCGGTCTACTCCGGAGGGAGCCCGGGACTTCCTGGTCCCGGCGCGGCTGGCGCCGGGCTCCTGGTATGCGCTGCCGCAGTCACCGCAGCTGTTCAAACAGCTGTTGATGGTCTCCGGGATGGAGCGGTACTACCAGATCGCTCGCTGCTACCGGGACGAGGACTTCCGCGCCGACCGACAGCCGGAGTTCACCCAGCTGGACGTAGAGATGAGCTTCGTGGAGCAGGACGACGTGATCGCCCTGGCCGAGCAGGTGCTCGTCGCGCTCTGGGAGCTGATCGGGTACACGATCCCCACGCCGATCCCGCGGATGACCTACGCCGAAGCCATGCGCCGGTTCGGCACCGACAAGCCGGACCTGCGCTTCGGGCAGGAGCTGACCGACCTGACCGAGTACTTCGCCGACACCGGCTTCCGGGTGTTCCAGGCGCCGTACGTCGGCGCTGTGGTGATGCCCGGCGGCGGCAGCCAGCCGCGCCGACAGTTCGACGCCTGGCAGGAGTGGGCCAAGCAGCGCGGCGCCAAGGGCCTCGCCTACGTGACGATCGGCGCGGACGGCACCCTGGGCGGCCCGGTGGCGAAGAACCTCACCGACGCCGAGCGGGACGGGTTGGCCGAGGCCACCGGCGCCCGGCCGGGAGACTGCATCTTCTTCGCGGCCGGTGCGCAGAGTACGAGCCGGGCGCTGCTCGGCGCCGCCCGGCTGGAGATCGGCCGCCGGTGCGACCTCATCGACTCCGACGCCTGGGCGTTCGTGTGGGTCGTGGATGCGCCGCTGTTCAAGCCCACCGGGGAGGATGACGACGTGGCGGTGGGCTCCGGCGCCTGGACCGCCGTGCACCACGCGTTCACCTCACCCACCCCGGAGTGGATCGAGGACTTCGAGTCCGACCCGGGCAACGCACTGGCCTACGCCTACGACATCGTCTGCAACGGCAACGAGATCGGCGGCGGGTCGATCCGTATCCACGCCCGGGACGTGCAGGAGCGGGTGTTCGCGGTGATGGGCATCACCGAGGAGGAGGCCAAGGAGAAGTTCGGCTTCCTCCTGGAGGCGTTCGCCTTCGGCGCCCCACCGCATGGTGGTATCGCCTTCGGCTGGGACCGGATCGTCGCGCTGCTTGCCGGCGCCGATTCCATCCGGGACGTGATCGCCTTCCCGAAGTCCGGTGGCGGCTACGACCCGCTCACCGGAGCGCCGGCGCCGATCACCGCTGCCCAGCGCAAGGAGGCCGGTGTGGACGCCAAGCCGGAGACTGCAGCATCGGCGGACGGCCCCGGCGCGGCGCCCGGCACGGGGGAGTGAGCGCGACGCCCGCTGCCACGTTCCACCCGGTCCGCGGTCTGGCCGACCTGCCCGAACCATGGCGCACCTTCCCGTTCCTGACCGCTGATGTACCCCGCTATGTCGGTGCTACCGCCTGGGGCGGGCGGGAGGCGCTGGCGTTGAGCGTCGTCGCCGGGGACGGGGCGCAGCGTGCCCTGGTGGGGGTGGGTGCACCCGAGCCGCTGGCCGAGGTGGTGGCGATGGCGTTCGACGCGACCGGCTCCCCGGTCCCGCCCAGCGGGCTGGCAGCGGCACCGGTGGCAGTGGCGAGCCTGACCAGAGGTGCCTGGGACCTGCTCCCGGCTGCGGTGCGGGACCGTCTCGACCTCGAGCACGTCGCCCACTGGGACTGGCTGCTGACCACCACCGCACCCCCGTACCAGGACGGCGAGGAACAGGTGGTCGAGCTCGACCTGGTCACCGACCGGGCCGAGCTGGAGGGCCTGCAGCGGCTGGCGCTGCCGGAGACCTACACGACGTTGGACAAACCGGACACCCGCTGGTTCGGCTGGCGGGACACCGGTGGGGCGCTACGGTGCATGGCAGCGGCGAGCAACTGGTCCCGTGAGGTACACCTGGGCTCGATCGCCACCCACCCGCACTGGCGCCGCCGGGGCCTGGGCACCGCGGTCACGGCAGCGCTCACCCGTGCCGGGCTGGCCGCCACCGGGCAGGTGAGCCTCGGGCTGTACACCCGCAACGAGGCCGCCCGGCGGGTGTACGAGCGTCTCGGTTTCCGCCTCGGCCAGCAGGTGGAGTCCCGCCGGCCCGCCCGCTGACCCCTCCCTGTCCCGGGTCGTCATGATCAGCGTGCGCTAGGGCGCACACCCCCGACCTGCCGGCCCTGGGTCGGTTGCGGGCCGGTCAGTGGTGGATGCCGAACCGCTGGTAGGCGCGGGCCAGTGGCTTGGGCGCCCACCAGTTGCGTCTGCCCAGCAGGGTCATCGTCGAGGGCACCAGCAGCATCCGCACCAACGTGGCATCGATCAGCACGGTCACCGCCAGGGCCACGCCGACCTCCTTGATCGGCAGCAGCTCTCCGGTGGCGAACCCGGCAAACACCACGATGATCACCAACGCCGCCGAGGTGATGATCCGCCCCGACCGCTGCAGCCCAGCGCTCACCGACGCCTCGTTGTCGCCCCGGTGGATGCCGCCCTGCCCACCGTCGTAGAACTCCTTGATCCGCGCGATGAGGAACACCTCGTAGTCCATCGCCAGGCCGAAGCCGAAGGCGACCACCACCGCCACCACGTAGGCCTCCAGGCCGCCGACCGGGGTGAAGCCGAACAGACCGGAGAGGTTCCCGTCCTGGAAGATCCAGGTCGTCAGGCCCAGCGATGCGCACAACGACAGGGCGTTGACGATCAACGCCTTCAGGGGCACCAGCAGCGAGCCGGTCATCAGGAACAGCAGCACGAACGTGGCCAGCACCACGATCCCGGCGGCCAGCGGGAGGCCCTCCAGGAGCGCTGCGGTGAAGTCCAGCTGGTTCGCCGCCTGGCCCATCACCCAGTGCTGGCTCGCCGGGGCCGGATCCAGGTCCCGGATACCGCGGACCACCTCGGTGGCCACCTCGCCGCCCGGGTCGTCGGTGTCGACGTGCACGCCGATCACCTGGTACTCCTCGTTCACCTCTTCGGCCACCTGAGCCCCGGTGACGTCCGGCAGCGTGGCGATCTCTTCGGCCACCGCGGTGGCCTCCTGCGTGCTGCCGGCCACCAGCACCTCGGCGGTCGGGGTGGCGAAAGCGGGGTACTGCTCCTCCAGCACGGTGAGGAACTCCCGCTGCTCCGTGCCCTCCGGCACCATCTCGGTGGTGGTGTTGCGCAGGCTGAGGCCCAGCAACGGGGAGGCGAGGAACACCAGCACTGCCGTCACGGCCAGCATCACCAGCCACGGGCGCCGCTGTACCCCGCCGGCGAGCCGGGAGAAGACCCCGTGGGTGGGCGCAGTCTCCCCGAGCGTGCCGAGCAGACGGCGCAGGCCCGGCACCTTCATCAGCAGCGGCGGGCGAAGCATGCGCCGGCCCCGCAGCCGCAGCAGCGCGGGCACCAGCGTGAGCGCCGAGGCCACGGCGATCACCACCACGGACACCCCGGCGGCGCCGAGCGACTTGAGGATCTCCGGTCGCAGCAGGAGCAGACCAGCGATCGCGATGGCCACGGTGAGGGCGGAGAACGTCACAGTACGACCCGCCGTCGACAGGGTGGTGCGCAGCGCACGTTCCACCACCGGATCCCGCCTGCGAGACCTGCGCCGGCTACGACGGCGCCGCTCACCGGGCACGGTGTCGGCCAGCTCGGCATCCACCTCGCGGCGGATCTCCTCGCGGTACCGGGAGACGATGAGCAGCCCGTAGTCGATGGACAGCCCCAGACCCAGCACCGTCACGACGTTCACCACCACCGAGTCCAGCTCGATCAGGTGGGAGAAGCCCAGCAGGGCGCCCAGACCGCCGGCGATGGAGGCGATCGCCCCGGCCAGCGGCATACCAGCGGCGAGGAAGCCCCCGAAGACGATCACCATCACCAGCAGCGAGATCGGCAGGGCCACCGCCTCCCCGCGGGTGAGGTCGCTCTGCATCTGGCTCACGATCGAGTCGGTGAGCAGGTCGTTGCTGGAGACCAGCACCCGGGCGTCGTCGCCGAGATCTCTCTCGAACGCGGTCAGGTGGTCGATCACCTGCTGCTCGGCGCTCGCCTCGGCACCTGCTCCGATCGCACCGTCCAGGGTGATGCTGATCAGGAAACCGTCCCCGTCCGCGGCCAGGAACGGGGCGGCCTGCTCGGAGTCCAGCCCGTCGGTGAAGACGAACGGGTCGGCGACCTGCTCCACTCCGTCGACGGCGACCAGCCGGGAGTGCGCGGTGGTGATCGCGCGCCCGGCGGCGCTCAGCTCCTCCTGGTCAGTCAGGTCTACCCCGCGCACGATCGCTGTGACCGTGGTGGGTTCCTCGGCGACCTCGGCCAGGATCTCACGCGCTTCCTGGCTCTCCGAGCCGGGGACGACCGGTTCGCCGGAGTGCAACCGGTCGAACAGGCCCTGGCCGCCGAATCCGGTCAGTGCCAGACCTCCGGTGACCGCGACCAGAACGATCCAGCAGAGCACTGTGAGCAGTGGGTGTCGGGCGATCGTGCGCCCCAGGCGATCGAACACGGACCAATCATGGCAGCCGCGTAGGCTGGGGTCGTGGATCTGTTCGAGTCCGCCGGTCAGGAGACCACCGGTGTGCCGCGCGCCTGGGACGCAGCCCCGCTGGCGGTACGGATGCGGCCGGCCGCGGCCGAGGAGGTGCTCGGCCAGGAGCACCTGCTCGAACCCGGTTCTCCGTTGCGGCGGCTGATCGAGCCGCCCCGGCCCGGGTCGCTGCCGCCGTCGTCCGTGGTGCTCTGGGGGCCACCGGGGACCGGGAAGACCACGTTGGCCTATCTGGTGGCCACCTCTTCTGGACGCCGGTTCGTGGAGCTGTCCGCCGTCACCGCTGGGGTGAAGGACGTGCGCACCGTCATCGAGGATGCCCGGCGCCGGCTGGCGACCTCTTCCGGTGAGACGGTGCTGTTCATCGACGAGGTGCACCGCTTCTCCAAGACCCAGCAGGATGCCCTGCTTCCGGCAGTGGAGAACCGGTGGGTGACGTTGATGGCAGCGACCACGGAGAACCCGTCGTTCTCGGTGATCTCGCCACTGTTGTCCCGGTCGATCATGCTCACCCTGCGGGCACTGACCGCTGGAGACCTGGACGCCCTGCTCACCCGGGCGTTGGCCGAGGAGCGGGGCCTGGGCGGGAAGATCGAGCTGGCCGAGGACGCGCGCGAATACCTGCTCCGGCTCGCTGGGGGTGACGCGCGCAAAGGCCTGACCATCCTGGAGGCTGCCGCCGGTACGGCGCTGGAGGCCGGGGCCGAGGAGATCACCCTGGACGCGATGGAGCAGGCGATCGACGTGGCGGCGGTCCGCTACGACAGGGCCGGGGACCAGCACTACGACGTGATCAGCGCCTTCATCAAGTCGATGCGCGGTAGTGACGTGGACGCGGCGCTGCACTACCTGGCGCGGATGGTGGTAGCCGGGGAAGATCCCCGGTTCATCGCCCGGCGGATCGTGATCGCCGCGGCCGAGGACGTCGGGATGGCCGACCCCACCGCACTGCAGACCGCGGTCGCCGCCGCCCAGGCAGTGGCACTGATCGGCATGCCGGAGGCTCGCATCATCCTGGCAGAGGCGGTGGTGCACGTGGCCAGCGCACCGAAGTCGAACGCTGCGTACACCGGGATCGACCAGGCGATCGCGGACGTGCGCGCCGGCAAGGCGGGACCGGTGCCGGCGCACCTGCGGGACGCGCACTACTCCGGAGCCAAGGACCTCGGGCACGGCACCGAGTACACCTACTCCCACGACGAGCCGCACGCTGTGGCCCGGCAGACCTACCTGCCCGAGGAGCTGGCCGAGGCCCGCTACTACCGGCCCACCGACCGCGGCTTCGAACGGACGCTGACCGAGCGGCTGGAGCGGGTACGGTCGCTCCTCGGCCGGTGAGCACCCAGGTGACGGCGCTCACGCTAGTCGCGGTGCTGCGATGGGATAGACTTACCGGGTTGCCCGACCGGGCACACCTGGGGTCTTAGCCGACGGCTCTGCCACCCACCGGCCACCTGCGTCAGCTGCGGGACGTCGCCGGCACGTGCAGACCAGGAGTCGACCCCATGCGTCCAGACGGCCTGCCAGCGCCGGGGACGTATGACGTGAAGGAAACGACAGGAAGAAGTTCATGGCTTCGAAGAATCGCACGCGCCGGCAGGTCCGGCTCTCCCGCGCCCTCGGGATCCCGCTGACCCCGAAGGCCGTCAAGTATTTCGAGAAGCGGCCCTACCCACCCGGTGAGCACGGTCGCGCTCGTCGCCGCACCGAGTCCGACTATGCCGTCCGGTTGAAGGAGAAGCAGCGGCTGCGCGCCCAGTACGGCCTGCGTGAGGCTCAGCTGCGCCGCGCCTTCGAGGAGGCCCGCCGCGAGGAGGGCCTGACCGGTGAGACCCTCGTGGAGAACCTGGAGACCCGCCTGGACGCCCTGGTGCTGCGCGCCGGGTTCGGGCGGACGATGGCCCAGGCGCGCCAGGCCGTGGTGCACCGGCACGTGCTGGTGGACGGCAAGCTGGTGGACCGCCCCTCGTTCCGGGTGAAGCCCGGCCAGGTGGTGCAGGTCAAGCCGCGCAGCCAGACGATGGTGCCGTTCCAGGTGGCCGCCGCCGGTGCGCACCGGGACGTGCTGCCCACAGTGCCGGAGTACCTGGACGTACAGCTGGAGAAGCTGAGCTTCGAGCTGGTGCGCCGCCCGAAGCGCGCCGAGGTCCCAGTGACCTGCGACGTGCAGCTGGTCGTCGAGCACTACTCGCGCTGACCTGACGTTCGACGCACGCCCCGGGGGACACCGCACACGGTTGTTGCCCGGGGCGCCGTCGTCGGTGCCACCGGCACCCCGTCCCGGGTAGGGTCACCTGTGGGCTGCCACACCGGCCGCCCATCCCAGACAGCAGGAGGAGCCACCGCCATGTCCATCGGCGACATTGCCGGACTCATCGCCGCGATCGCGTTCGTGCTGCTGGTCGGCGCCCTGGCCGTCCCGCTGCTGAAGCTTGGCAGAGTGATGGACGAGGCTCGTCGCAGCCTCGCCGAGGTCACTGAGCACACCATCCCGGTGATCGACGAGGCCGCGACCACGATCAGCTCCACCAACGGCCAGATCGCGAAGGTGGACACGGTCACCACTGCGGCGGCTGAGGTGTCCACGAACGTCTCCGCACTCACCTCGCTGGTGGCGGCGACCGTGGGGGCGCCATTGGTCAAGATGGCCGCGTTCTCGTTGGCGGTACGTGGGCTGTTCCGCAAGGAGAAGAAGTCGTGAAGCGGGCGGTGTGGATCGGGATCGGCGTAGTCGGCACCCTGGTGGTGCTCCGGCAGGTGGCCAAGGCGAACGAACGGTTCGGCGCCGTCGCCAAGCTGACCAGCCCCTCGGGGATCGCCGAGTCGATCACCTCGCTGGCCGTGGCGGCCAAGGAGCTGGGGGAGCAGGTGCGCACCAGCATGGCGGAGAACGAGGCTGCGTTGCTGGAGGCGCTGGTGCCGAGCGAGGAGGAGCTGGCCCGCGCCCGCGACGTGCGCGCCCGGCACCGTTCCGCTGCCGCCGAGGACCGGCCCGCGGCGGAGGACCCGTTCGCCGCCCCGGACGTGTACCCCGAGGACGACTGGTCCGGCTGAACCGCTGCGCCGAATGCCTCGGCCGGCGACGGCCAGCTGCCCTGACTGCCCCGAACCTGCTATCCGAACAGACGAGACCTGAATGCGTACCGCAGAGATCCATCGCCGCTGGCTGACCTACTTCTCCGAGCGCGGGCACACGGTGGTGCCCAGTGCCTCGCTGGTGTCCCCGGATCCGTCGATCCTGTTCACCATCGCCGGCATGGTGCCGTTCATCCCGTACATCGTGGGCACGGAGAAGGCGCCGTGGCCGCGGGCGGTCAGTGTGCAGAAGTGCATCCGCACCAACGACATCGAGAACGTGGGCAAGACCACCCGGCACGGCACGTTCTTCCAGATGGCGGGGAACTTCTCCTTCGGGGACTACTTCAAAGAAGGTGCGATCGACTTCTCCTGGGAGCTGCTCACCACCCCGCAGGCCGAGGGCGGCTATGGCCTGGACCCCGAGCGGTTGTGGTTCACGCTGTGGGAGGAGGACGGTGAGTCCTACGAGCACGTGACCCGGGTGATCGGCCTGGATCCGGCTCGGATCGTGCGGCTGCCGTGGTCGGAGAGCTGCTGGGACACCGGACAGCCCGGTCCGGCCGGCTCCACGGGGGAGTGGCACTACGACCGCGGACCCGAGTTCGGCCCGGAGGCCACCGGCGGGACGGTCGCGAAGTGGCCCGCCGACGAGCGCAGCGAGGACCGGTACATCGAGATCTGGAACCTGGTCTTCGACCAGTTCCTGCGGGGTGAGGGTCAGGGCACCGACTACCCGTTGCTCGGTGAGCTGGACCAGCGGGCGATCGACACCGGGATGGGTGTGGAGCGGCTCGCCTACCTGCTGCAGGGCAAGAACAACATGTACGAGATCGACCAGTCCTTCGGGGTGATCGAGACGGCCAGCCAGCTCAGCGGCCGCGGCTACGCGAGCGGGCAGGAGTCCGACGACATCCACCTGCGGATCGTCGGGGACCACTTACGTTCGGCGCTGATGCTCATCGGCGACGGCGTCCGCCCGGGCAACGACGGACGCGGTTACGTGCTGCGGCGGCTGATCCGCCGCGCGGTGCGCTCGATGCGGCTGCTCGGCGTGGACGAACCGGCGATGCCGCACCTGCTACCGGTCTCCAAGGACGCGATGCGGGAGGTGTACCCGGAGCTGGAGCAGAACTTCGCCACCATCTCCCAGGTGGCCTACGAGGAGGAGGAGGCGTTCCGGCGCACGCTCTCCTCGGGCACCACGATCCTGGACACTGCCGTGAAGCGGGCAAAATCGGGTGGCGGGTCGCCCGTGCTGGGCGGCGACGACGCGTTCGCGCTGCACGACACCTACGGCTTCCCGATCGACCTCACCCTGGAGATGGCGGCCGAGCAGGGCGTGCAGGTGGACGAGGCCCGGTTCCGGACCCTGATGGCCGAGCAACGTCAGCGCGCCCGGGCCGATGCGCTGAAGAAGAAGACCGGGCACGTAGACGTGGCGGTCTACCACGACTTCCTCACCCGCCTGGAGGGCGGTGACACCTTCCTCGGCTACACCGACGACACTGTCTCGGCCCGGGTGGTCGGCCTGGTGGTGGACGGCGCCGCGGCTCCGGTGGCGCATGCCCCCGCGGACGTCGAGGTGATCCTGGACCAGACGCCGTTCTACGCGGAGGCTGGTGGCCAGCTCGCCGACCAGGGCACGATCAGCCTGGCCAGCGGCGGCATCGTGGACGTGGCAGATGTGCAGTCCCCGGTGAAGGGACTGCACGTGCACCGCGGCCGGCTGACCGAGGGCAGCATCGCTCTGGACGAGGTGGCGGTCGCCCAGATCGACACCGACCGCCGGCACGCGATCGCCCGCGCGCACACCGCCACGCACATGGTGCACAAGGCGCTGCACGAGTTCCTCGGCGAGCAGGCCACCCAGGCCGGCTCGGAGAACGCACCGTCCCGGCTGCGGTTCGACTTCCGGCACGGATCGGCAGTACCGGCCTCGGTGATCGGGGAGATCGACCAGCGGGTGAACGAGCGGCTCGCGGACGACCTGGACGTCACCGACGAGACCATGGACCTGGACACCGCCCTCGCCCAGGGTGCGATGGCCCTGTTCGGCCAGAAGTACGGCAACCGGGTGCGGGTGGTCTCCATCGGCGGCGACTGGTCCAAGGAGCTGTGTGCCGGCACGCATGTGCAGCGCAGCGGCCAGCTCGGGCTGGTCACTGTGCTCGGGGAGTCCTCGATCGGCTCCGGGGTGCGGCGCATCGACGCCCTGGTGGGCCAGGGGGCCTACGACCACCAGGCGAAGGCGCACGCCCTGGTCGGCCAGCTCTCCCAGCTGGTGGGGGTGCGCGGCGAGGAGCTTCCGGAGCGTATCGGCGGGCTGCTCACCCGTCTGAAGGATGCGGAGAAGGAGCTGGCGACCTTGCGGCAGGGTCAGCTGCTCGCTCGTGCCGGTGAGCTGGCTGGCGCCGCCGAGCGCCGCGGACCGGTCCGGTTCGTCGGTGCGGTCGTCGACGGCGTAGCGGGCGCGGACGACCTGCGTAGCCTGGCTCTGGACGTACGCCAGCGGCTGGGTGCCACAGAACCAGCCGTGGTGGTGCTCGGCGGGGTGGTCAAGGACCGTCCGGTGGTGGTCGCCGCCACGAACGAGCCGGCCCGGGGGGCTGGGGTCAAGGCTGGCGCCCTGGTCCGCACCGCCGCTGGACGTCTCGGCGGGGGCGGCGGCGGGAAGGACGACGTCGCCCAGGGGGGCGGAACCGACACGGGGGCACTGCCGGCCGCAGTGGCGGCAGTCGGGGCCGACCTGGACGGCGCTGGTGCCTGAGCTCCGACGCGGCGTCCGCCTGGCCGTCGACGTCGGCACGGTCCGTATCGGCGTGGCCCGGTGCGATGCCGGCGGGATTCTCGCCACACCGGTGCGAACGGTCTCCCGGAAGGGCCCTGAGGAGGGGCTCACCGAGCTCGCGGAGCTGGTGCGTGAGCACGAGCCGATCGAGGTGATCGTCGGGTTGCCACGGAGCCTGCACGGGGGCGAGGGTTCGGCAGCAGAGGCGGTTCGGGCGTATTCTGGGAGATTGAGCCGCGCCATCGACCCGGTTCCGGTGCGTCTGGTGGACGAGCGACTGACCACAGTTTCCGCTCATCAGGCGTTGCACGCCGCGGGCCGCAGCAGCAGGAAGCACCGGTCGGTCGTGGACCAGGTAGCGGCCGTGATGATCTTGCAAGCAGCACTTGACAGCGAACGCAACAGCGGCAGGCCGCCGGGCGCACCGCTCGACGCGCACACCGGTACCGCAGACCCCGAGACCGAGGAGGATCGCAGGTGACGGACCTCTTCGACCACCCCCGAGAGGTGGCCGACGACACGGCCTCCGAGCAGTCCGCCGAGACACAACGACGGTCCGAGCGCCGTCGCCGGGCCAAGCGCCGGGCGCAGCGCCGCCGGAACGCCATCTCCTTCGCGGTGATGATCATCGCACTCGCCCTCCTCGTGGGCGGTGCCTGGGTCCTCGTGCGACCGCTGCTGACCCCGGACGACGGACCCACCACGGTCAGCGACTACCCAGGCCCTGGGCACGGCGAGGTGCAGGTGGTCATCGAGGACGGGGCGAGCGGGGGACAGATCGCCGAAACCCTGGTGGATGCGAACGTGGTCGCGACCAGTGGTGCGTTCATCTCCGCGTTCAACGCCAACCCGGACTCCGCCTCGATCCAGCCGGGCACCTATGCGTTGCAGGAGGAGATGCGCGCTGCGGACGCGGTCCGCGCCCTGCTCGACCCGGCCTCCCGTGCGGACATGGTGATCACTGTCCCCGAAGGTGTCGAAGCGGCAGACATCTACGAACGGATCGCCACCCAGCTCCAGGTGGATGTCGACGACGTGCAGGAGGCCACCGACGAGGTCGCCGCCGACTACCTGCCCGAGGAGGCCGACGGCAACATCGAGGGCTGGCTGCAGGCCTCCACCTACAACATCCACCCCGATGACACGCCACGCTCGATCCTGGAGACGATGGTGGACCGCACGGTGGCCACGCTGGACGACCTGGACGTCCCCCACGAGCAGCGCGAGGAGATGCTGAACATCGCCTCGATCATCGAGGCCGAGGTGGTGCTGCCCGAGGACCGCGGGAGGGTGGCCCGGGTGGTGGAGAACCGGCTGGCCGGCTGCAGCGGCGACCGCACGATCGGGATGGATTCCACGCTGGCCTACGGTCTGGGCATCCCTGCCGGTGAGATCACCAAGGCGCAGTGGAACGACGCGAGCCTGCCGTACAACACCCGCGAGGTACCGGGCCTGCCGCCCACGCCGATCAACTCCCCGGGACGGGCCTCGCTCGAGGCGGCCCTGGACCCGCCTGAGGGCGACTGGTGCTACTTCATCACCGTGAACCTCGACACTGGGGAGACCCGGTTCGCGGAGACGATCGAGGAGCACAACGAGAACAAGGCGCTCTATCGCGAGTGGCTCGAGGAGAACCGGTGACCGCACCCGCTCCTCGCCGCGCCGCCGTGCTCGGGCACCCGGTCGCGCACTCGCTCTCCCCGGTGCTGCACCGGGCCGCCTACACCGAGCTCGGCCTGCAGGACTGGGAGTACCAGCGCCACGACGTCGACACGGACGAGCTCGCCGGTTTCCTCGCCACCCTGGACGACTCCTGGGCGGGGCTGAGCCTGACCATGCCGCTCAAGCACGTCTCGCTCACCCTCGCCGACCACGTGGAGCCGTTGGCGGAGGTGGTCGGCGCGGTGAACACGCTGCTGCGGTCGGCCGGCGGGCTGCTGATCGGTGCGAACACGGACGTCTATGGCATCGTCGCCAGTCTTCGCGAGGTGCTGCCGCCCGGTGCGCAGCCCCGCAGCGCTGTGGTCGTCGGTGCCGGAGCGACCGCGAGCTCCACGCTCGCCGCACTGGGCGAGCTCGGTATCCACGACCCGCTGGTGCTCGCTCGTTCGCTGTCCCGGACCGGACCGGTGCGGGTGGCCGCCAGCCGGATGGGCGTCGAACCGGAGTTCCTCGCCCTGGACGCCCGGCAGGTTCCCGACCGGCTGCGCACTGCGGACATCGTGGTGCTCACGCTGCCGGAGGGTGCCGCGGACCCGCTCACCGAGCACCTGGCCGGCCACACGCTGCGGCCCGACCAGGTCCTGCTGGACGTGGTCTACGCCGGCTGGCCGACCATGATGGCCGCCGCCTGGTCGCAAGCGGGCGGCGTGATCGCCCCGGGCTACCTGATGCTGCTGCACCAGGCGGGGGAGCAGGTGCGGCTGATGACCGGGTACGAGGCGCCGGTGGAGGCGATGCGCGAAGCGCTGCTGGCCGCGCTCGCCGCGCGCGTCTGATCGACGCCTGGCACAGGTCACAGACTGGCGCACGGTGGTCGTCCGCACCCTCGCACCGCAGCCACAGCACACCGGCGAGCATCCACAACCACCCCCGCGCCAGACCGCAGCCCTGCCAGACTGTCCAGATGTCGTCAGCGCTGCTCACCTCGCTGCCGCTTGCTCTCGTGTGCGCCGCGGCCGCCACGCTGCCGGCCTGGGCCGGCACTCCGACACTGGACCGGCTGGTCGGCCGGCGCACCGTCTGGACCGCCCGAGGCACGCACCTGGTGCTCGCCGCCCTCGGCGGCCTGGCCGCCGGCCTGCGTGGCCAGGGACCGGGTGAGGTCATCGCCCTGGTAGGCACCGCCGTCGGGCTGGCCCTGCTGGTGACCGCGGACCTGGCTGTGCACCGGCTGCCGGACCGGCTCACCCTGCCCACCGCACTGTGGGTAGGTGGCTGCTGGCTGGCGCTGTGCGTGGCGGGGGCTCCGTGGGCGGGCCTGGGGCGGGCGCTGCTCGCGGGCACGGCACTCGGTGTCGGGTTCCTGCTGCTCTGCCTGCTCACCCCAGGCGCGATCGGCCTGGGTGATGCGAAGCTCGCTGCCGTGCTCGGGCTGCTGCTGGGCTGGTTCGGGTGGGCGGAGGTGCTCACCGCGGTCGCAGGTTCCTTCGTGCTGGGTGGGCTGTTCGCGACCGGGCTGCTGCTGGCCCGCCGCGCGACCCGACGCACCGCGGTGGCGTTCGGGCCGTGGCTGGTCGCCGGCGGGGTGCTCGCCCTGGGCTGGGCACCGGTGCTGCTCGGCTGACCCGAGCATCCGGCTCGCGGGCCGGCAGGGCCCTGTCTGCCACCCGGACGCTGCTGCCGGAGGCGCCGGTGAGCGTGGGAGGATGGACACATGCTCAGATGGTTGACCGCAGGGGAGTCCCACGGCCCGGCCGTGCTCGGTGTGCTCGAAGGCCTGCCCGCCGGGGTGCAGATCACCACCCAGGACGTCGCTGACGCCCTCGCCCGCCGCCGGCTCGGCTACGGCCGCGGGGCGCGGATGAAGTTCGAGCAGGACCAGGTGCGCATCCTCGGCGGGGTGCGGCACGGGCTGACCATGGGTGGCCCGGTGGCGATCGAGATCGGCAACACCGAGTGGCCGAAGTGGGAGCAGGTGATGGCCGCCGACCCGGTGGACGCCGCCGTGCTGCAGGTCGACGCCGGCACCGGGGACGCTCGCGAGCAGGCGCGGAACAAGCCGCTCACCCGGCCCCGGCCCGGGCATGCGGACCTGACCGGGATGACCAAGTACCACCTGGACGACGCCCGCCCGGTGCTGGAGCGGGCCTCTGCCCGGGAGACCGCCACCCGGGTGGCCCTCGGCCGCGTCGCGGCCGCTCTGCTTTCCCAGGCTGCGGGGGTCGAGCTGGTCTCGCACGTGGTCCAGGTCGGTCCGGTGGCCGTGCCCGACGGCGCAGCTCGCCCGGGTCCGGGCGACGTCGCCGGGCTCGATGCGGACCCGGTCCGTTGCTTCGACAGCGCCACGTCTGCGCAGATGGTCGCCGAGATCGACGATGCGAAGAAGTCCGGCGACACCCTCGGCGGGGTGGTGGAGGTGCTGGCCTACCACCTGCCGCCTGGGCTGGGCAGCTATGTGCACTCCGACCGCCGCCTGGATGCCCGCCTTGCCGGTGCGCTGATGAGCATCCAGGCGATCAAGGGTGTGGAGGTCGGCGACGGGTTCCGCACGGCCGCCCGGCGCGGCTCGGTCGCCCACGACGAGATCGTCCGCGGCTCCGACGGGCGCCTGCACCGGCAGACGAACCGTGCCGGCGGTATCGAGGGCGGGATGAGCAACGGCGAGCCGGTCGCGGTGCGCGCCGCGCTGAAGCCGATCTCCACCGTGCCTCGCGCCCTGGCAACTGTGGACGTGACCAGCGGGGAACCCGCCACCGCGCTGCACCAACGCTCCGACGTGTGCGCCATCGCACCAGCGGCAGTGGTCGCCGAGGCGATGGTGGCGCTGGTGCTCGCCCAGGCGCTGCTGGAGAAGTGCGGTGGGGACTCGGTGACCGAGACCGCCCGCAACCTGGCCGGGTACCTGGAGCAGATCCCGGAGCAGATGCGATGACCCGGCCACGTCTGATCCTCATCGGCCCGCCCGGCGCCGGCAAGTCGACTGTGGGCCAGCTGCTCGCCGAGGTCTGGGACGTCACCTACCGGGACACCGACTCCGATGTGGAGGCCGCGGTGGGCAGCAGCATCCCGGACGTGTTCCTGGACCACGGCGAGGACTACTTCCGGGCCCGGGAACGGGAAGCGGTGCAGCGCGCGCTGGCCGAGCACGACGGCGTCCTGGCGCTGGGCGGGGGAGCGGTGCTGCACGCCGACACCCAGGCCGACCTGGCCGGGCACAGGGTGGTGTTCCTGGACGTGACGCTCACCGATGCGACCAAACGGGTCGGCCTGGCCCGCAGCCGGCCGCTGCTGGTCGGCAGCCCGCGCCGGCAGTGGCAGCTGCTGATGGAGGCCCGGCGACCGATCTACGAGCGGCTCGCGACCGCCGTCGTGCTCACCGACGGGCTGAGCCCGGAGCAGGTGCGCGAAGCGGTGCTGGCCGCACTGCACGATCCGGCCACGACCGGCGCTAGCGAGGAGCAACGATGACCACTGCGCTGACCGTCCCGGTGCAAGCGGAGCGGGACTATGACGTGGTGATCGGCCGGGGTGTGCGCCGCCGGCTCACCGAGCTGCTGCCCGCGGGGGTGCGGGTGTTCCTGCTGCACCCGCCGGCCCTGGCGGACGCAGTGGACACTGTTGCCGCCACGCTGGCCGATGCCGGCCACCAGGTGCTGCGGCACTGCACCCCGGACGGGGAGGAGGCGAAGACCGCTCTGGTGGCCACCGAGTGCTGGGCCGAGCTGGGTCGGGCCTCCTTCACCCGGGACGACGTGATCGTCGGCATCGGCGGCGGTGCCACCACCGACCTGGCCGGGTTCATCGCAGCGAGCTGGCTGCGCGGGGTGCAGGTGATCCACGTACCGACCACGCTGCTGGGCATGGTGGACGCCGCCGTGGGCGGCAAGACCGGGATCAACACCGGAGAAGGGAAGAACCTGGTCGGCGCGTTCCACTCCCCGCTGGCGGTGCTGTGCGACCTGGACTGGTTGAGCACGTTGCCCGCCGCCGACCTGCGTGCCGGTGCGGCGGAGATCGTCAAGTGCGGGTTCATCGCCGACCCGGCCATCCTGGCAGCGTTCGAGGCAGGTCCCGCAGCGGCGATCGACCCGACCGGTGACGTGCTCGCCGACCTGGTCCGCCGCGCGGTGGCGGTCAAGGCCGATGTGGTCTCCACCGACCTGCGCGAAGCCGGCCGGCGGGAGATCCTCAACTACGGGCACACGCTCGCACACGCGATCGAGCATCACGAGCAGTTCCGCTGGCGGCACGGGGACGCGGTCTCGGTGGGGCTGGTGTATGCCGCCGAGCTGGCCGGGCGGGCCGGGATGCTGGGGTCCGCCGTGGTGGCCCGGCACCGGGACATCCTGACCAGCCTCGGCCTGCCCACGACCTACCGCAGCGGTGCCTGGCCGGCGCTGCGGGAGGCGATGGGCCGGGACAAGAAGGCCCGCGGTGCCACGCTGCGGTTCGTGGTGCTCACCGACGTGGCCGCCCCCACCAGGTTGGAGGACCCGGCCGAGGAGCTGCTGCAGGACGCCTACACCGCGATCAGCGAGGAGCCGCGATGACCGACAGCACAACCGCCGACACCGTGGCCGCCGACACCCCGGCCGCACCGGTGCTGGTGCTCAACGGCCCGAACCTGGGCCGCCTGGGCACGCGGGAACCGGATGTCTACGGCCACCTCGACCACGCCGGTCTGACCGAGCAGGTGCGCCGCTGGGCCGGCGAGCTCGGTCTGAGCGTGGACGTGCGGCAGAGTGACGACGAGACCGAGCTGGTGCACTGGTTGCACGAAGCGGTCGACGCCGGTGCGGACGTGGTGCTCAACCCGGCTGCGTTCACGCACTACTCCTACGCGCTGCGGGACGCCGCCGCCCAGGTGACCACGGCGGGGCTGCGCCTGGTGGAGGTGCACCTGACCAACCCGGCCACCCGGGAGACGTTCCGGCACACCTCGGTGATCAGCGGGGTGGCCACCGGCACGATCGCCGGGTTCGGGGCAGCGTCCTACCGGCTCGCGCTGTCCGCGCTGGTCGGCTCGCAGAACGACTGAGCCCAACGCCCCCTTGATCCCCGCAGATCAAGTATTACGGCTTGATTGTCATAGATCAAGGCTCTACTATAGACGCATGTTCGTCATCACTGCGGACCAGGACGCCTCCCGCCGTTCCGGGGAGCACGTGGACGCACTGCTGGGGTCGCTCGCCGACCTGATCGAAGTTGAGGAGCTACCCGGCGTGCTCCGCCCGTTCGAGCGCACAGTCGGCGACGAGGTGCAGGCCGTGCTCACCGATGCCGCCACCACGGTCACCCTCACCCTGCACCTGCAACGGCTGCAGGAGTGGAGCGTGGGTATCGGCGTGGGGGAGGTCGAGCACCTGGCACCGAGCTCGCGGGCATCGTCCGGGCCGGTGTTCATCTACGCCCGGGAAGCGGTGGAGCGGGCTGCGGGCCGCACTGTGCCCGCACCGGTCGCAGTGGTCGGCCCCGACCCGGAGCGGGCCACGGAGGCCGAGGCGCTGCTGCAGCTGATGGCTGCCGTGGTGCGCCGGCGCAGCGACGCCGGCTGGCAGATGATCGATGCCCGCCGCACCGCACCGACCGCCCGCGAGGCCGCTGCCGCGGTCGGCATCTCCCCGCAGGCGGCGAGCCAGCGGCTGCAGGCGGCGCTGTGGGAGGAGGTCCGCGGAGTCGAGCCGTTGGCGGCGGGTCTGCTCCGCGCGATGGACCCCGACGGGGCAGGATGACCGGTATGCACACGCTGTGGACCGTGCTGGTCGTCATCGCGGCGCTGGCGCTGGCTGCCGGCGCCGGGGCGCCGCTGACCGCCGGCATCCTGCGCTGGGCGGACCGTCGCCGAGACCGTGGCGAGGAGGAGGGCGCGGAGCAGGTCGACGCCGGCGAGATCCTGCGCGGCGGGCTGTGGATCGGCATCCTGGAGCGTCTTGCCGTGGCCGGCTGCATCCTGCTCGCCTACCCGGCCGGTATCGCCGTGGTGGTGGCGATCAAGGGCCTGGGCCGGTTCTCCACCCTGCGCGACGAACCCTCCTCCGGGGTCTCCGAACGCTTCCTGGTGGGCACGCTCACCTCCTACCTGTGGGCTGCCGCCGTCGCCGTGGCAGCGGTGGGGGTGCTCGGGGCGATACCCTGAGTGCCGCACAGCAACCCACCGGCGCGGGCGCCCCACACCCTTCGGACCGCCCCGCCCCGCACACCCAGCAAAGGAAGCCCGTGGCAACGACCAACGACCTGAAGAACGGCATGGTGCTCGTCATCGACGGACAGCTCTGGTCCGTGGTGGAGTTCCAGCACGTGAAGCCGGGCAAGGGGCCGGCGTTCGTGCGCACCAAGCTGAAGGGCGTGACCTCCGGGAAGGTGGTCTCCAAGACGTTCAACGCCGGTGTGAAGGTCGAGACCGCGAACGTGGACCGCCGGGACATGCAGTACCTGTACAACGACGGCACCGGCTTCGTGTTCATGGACACTGTCGACTACGAGCAGCTCACCGTGCCCGAGGACGTGGTGGGCGAGGCCGCCAACTTCCTCCTCGAGGGCTCCGAGGCCATCGTCGCGATGCACGACGGCCTCCCGCTGTACCTGGACATGCCCGCCTCGGTGGTCATGGAGATCACGCACACCGACCCGGGTCTGCAGGGCGACCGTTCCTCGGCGGGCACCAAGCCGGCCACGATCGAGACCGGCTACCAGATCCAGGTCCCACTGTTCCTGGAGACCGGTACGAAGGTGAAGGTGGACACCCGCTCCGGTGAGTACCTCGGCCGCGTGAACGACTAGTGCCGGCACGCTCCAGAGCACGCAAGCGCGCGGTCGACATCCTCTACGAGGCGGACCAGCGCAGCGGGGCCAGCACCGCCGACGACCGGCCGGTGACCCCGGCCTCCGTCCTGGCCGAACGGTTGCTGCACCCGGGTGCGCAGACAGCGGTCCCGGGCTACGCCGTCGAGATCGTGGAGGGCGTGGTGGCGCACACCGAACGCATCGACGAGGTGCTCGCCACGTTCTCCCAGGGCTGGACGCTGGACCGGATGCCGGCGGTGGACCGGGCGATCCTACGGATGGGCGCCTGGGAGGTCCTCTACAACCACGACGTGGACGACGCGGTGGCCATCGACGAGGCGGTGACCCTCGCCAAGGAGCTGTCGACCGACTCCTCGCCCGACTTCGTGAACGGGCTCCTCGGCCGCATCTCCGACCTGGGTTCGGCACTGGTGGAGTGAGATGCCCGCCCCCGTCAGCCCCCGCGTGCGCACCAGCTATGCGCTCGGGTCGGTGGGGACGGGTGGTTTCGGCACGCTGCCGGGCCTGGTGCTCAGCTACTACCTGACCGACACGCTCGGCGTCGCGGCCGGTCTCGCGTCGCTGGTGGTGACGGTCCCGAAGGTGTGGGACGTGGTCATCGACCCGTTCATCGGCCGGCTCGCCGACCGGTACGCCGCCCAGCACTCCTCGCGGGTGCCGTTCATGCTCGTCGGGGCGCTCACCCTGCCGCTGACCTTCACTGCGGTGTTCGCCGCCCCGCTGACCGGGCCGGCGGGGGCCGCCTGGGTGGTGGGCGCGTTCGTGCTGGCCACCAGCTCGTTCAGCCTGTTCCAGGTGCCCTACATCGCGCTGCCGGCCGACCTGGCGCACGACTACCACGCCCGCACCCGGCTGCTCGCCCCGCGGATCGCAGTGCTGGCGGTGGCGATCCTGCTGTTCGGTGCCGGGGGCCCGGCCGTGCGGGACGCCGCCGGTGGCGGGGCGAGCGGCTACCTGCTGATGGGCGTGGCGTGCGGTCTGCTGATGGCCGGTGGGATGCTCGCCACCACGATGGGTGCCGGGCGGGCGGCGCGCGGGCAGGTGCAGGTGGCCGCTGCGGAGACGGCCGGCACCGGTGCGCTGCGCGCCGGCTGGCACGCGGTGCGCACCAGCGCCCCGCTGCGGGCGCTGCTGGGCACGTTCATGCTGCAGGCGCTGGCCACCGGGGCGATGCTCGCCGCCGCCCAGTACGTGGCCACCTACACGCTGGGCGAGGAGTCGGCGGTGACGTTCCTGTTCGCCGCCCTGGTGGCCCCGGCGCTGCTGGTGATGGTGCCGGCGCAACGGCTCGCGGAGCGGGTGGGCAAGCAGCGGGCGTTCGTGGCGGCGACCGTGCTGTTCGCGGTGGCCGCCGGCTCGTTGCTGCTGATGGCGGCCAGCCCCGGTGTCTGGGTGTATGTGAGCGTGGCGCTGGCGGGTGTCGCCTACGCTGGGATGCAGCTGTACCCGCTGGCGATGCTGCCGGACGTGATCGCCGCGGACCGGGAGGTCTCCGGGGACCGGGCCGGGGTGATCTCCGGGGTGTGGACCGCGGGGGAGACCGCCGGTCTGGCCCTCGGGCCCACGCTGGCGCTGCTGGTGCTGGCGGTCACCGGGTTCGTCTCCCGCACCGGTGGCCGGGTGCTGGACCAGCCGCCCAGCGCCCAGACCGGGGTGGTGCTGATCTTCAGCGTGCTGCCGGCGGTGCTGGCGCTGGCCTCCCTGCTGCCGTTGCGGCGTTACCGGCTCGAGGAGAGCCACCAGGTCGACAAGGAAGGAGCGGGTCCGTGACCACGACCGATGACGTGCTGAGCGAGCTGACCCGGCTGCGGGCCGGAGACCCACCCACGCACGGGGGCCGGGTGCTCTCGTACGTGTACGACCACGGCCGGCCGGAGCTGGACGAGCTGGTGGCTGCTGCTGTGCAGGCGTTCCTGCCGGTGAACGGTCTCGATCCGACCACGTTCACCTCGGTGGCGGTGCTGGAACGGGACCTGGTCGCCTTCTCCCGGTCGGTCCTCGGCGGGGACAGCGGGGTGGTCGGGTCGGTCACCTCCGGTGGGACCGAGTCCTGTCTGCTCGCGGTCAAGGCGGCCCGGGACTCCTGGATCGCCCGCAACCCCGGTGGGCGGCCGGTGCTGGTGATGCCGACGACGGCGCACCCCGCATTCCGCAAGGCCGCCGCGTATCTGGGGGTCGAGCTGGTCGAGGTCCCGGTCTCACCCGGGTCCGGGACGTGCGGTGCCGCTGCGGTGCTGGCCGCTGTCGCGGCCGCCAGCGACGGGGGAGCCGCACCGGCGATGGTGGTGCTCAGTGCACCGAGCTACCCGTTCGGGGTGCTGGACCCGGTCGCGGAGGTGGCCGAGGTGACCGCAGAGCTGGGCATCTGGTTGCACGTGGACGCCTGCATCGGCGGCTGGTTGCTGCCCTGGTGGCCCGGCGAGGTGCCCGGGTGGGACTTCCGGGTGCCGGGGGTGACGTCGGTGTCCGCGGACCTGCACAAGTACGGGTACGCCCCGAAGGGTGCCTCGGTGGTGCTCTACCGGGGCCGGGAGAACCACCGGGCGCAGTACTTCGCCACCGCATCGTGGCCGGGCTACCCGGTGGTGAACCCGACCGTGCTGGGTTCCCGGTCGGCGACCGCGCTGGCCGCTGCCTGGGCGATCACCCGCACCCTGGGGGCGGCGGGGTATGCGGAGCTCGTCGCCGAGACCGCGGCTGCGACGACGAAGATCCGCTCCGCGCTCGGTGGTATCGAGGGGCTGACCGTGGTCGGTGACCCGGCTGGTGCGTTGCTGGCGTTGCGCGCCGACCCGGCGTGCGCCCCGGCCCGGCAGATCGACCCGTTCCTGCTGGTGGACGCGGTGCGGGAGCGTGGGTTCCTGCTGCAGGCCCAGCCGGCGCTGCAGCAGTCGGACGGCACCGGGCTGCCACGGACAGCGCACCTGACCCTGACGGCGGTCTCCGCGCGGATCGACTCCGAGCTGATCGAAGCGCTGGTGGCCGCGGCGAACCAGGTGCGGGGCCGCAGCGCCCCGCCGCCAGATCCTGCTCTGGTGGCGCAGGTGGCCGCCGAGGGGCTGCCGGAGAAGCTGGCCGGAGTGATGTCCACCCTGGAGGCGATGCCGAAGGACCAGGCGCCGGCGGCGCTGGTGGACCTGCTGGCCGGGGTGATCGACCCGGACGCCGGCTGAGCCGATAACTCCACCATCTCGGCGGGGGTGCACTTGTGGTCGTAAATTCGGCGGATTGCGACCATAGGTGCACCCTCCCGCAGCCACAAGTGCACCCGCGGCTGGCACGTGGTGCCGGTCACAGCCGTGGCGTACCCAGGTGGCGGGCGCAGACCGCTATGCTCGGTCCTGGCACTCATCCTTTAACACCGTCCAGTGAGGCGGAGAAGGAGGCACCTGCCGGTGAACTCTGGCGCCCAACCCACGGTCGTCCTCTCAGGTGACGACATCCACCGGGCACTGACCCGGATCGCACACGAGATCCTGGAACGGAACAAGGGCGCCGCCGACGTGCTGCTGCTCGGCATCCCCACCCGGGGTGTCCCGCTCGCGGCCCGGCTCGGCACCCGCATCCTCGCCGCCGAGGGCCGCCCGGACTCTGACCTGGACCAGCTGGTCGGCACGATCGACGTCACGATGTACCGCGACGACCTGCGCCGCAACCCCACCCGAGCGCTGGAGCCCACCCGCATCCCGGCTTCCGGCCTGCAGGAGAAGGTGGTGGTGCTGGTGGACGACGTGCTCTACTCCGGCCGAACCGTGCGCGCCGCGCTGGACGCGGTCTCCGAGATCGGCCGGCCCCGCGCCGTGCAGCTGGCGGTGCTGGTGGACCGCGGCCATCGCGAGCTGCCGATCCGGGCGGACTTCATCGGCAAGAACCTGCCCACCTCCCGGGAGGAGCGGGTGAGCGTGCAGCTCACCGAGCTGGACGGCACGGATGCGGTGGTGCTGTCATGAGGCACCTGCTCTCTGCGGCCGACCTCAGCCGTGCCGAGGCGATCGAGATCCTGGACACCGCTGCCACGATGGCCGCCACCCAGTCCCGGGAGATCAAGAAGCTGCCCGCGCTGCGCGGCCGGGCGGTGGTGAACCTGTTCTTCGAGGACTCCACCCGCACCCGGATCTCGTTCGAGGCGGCCGCCAAGCGGTTGTCGGCGGACGTGATCAACTTCTCCGCCAAGGGCTCCTCGGTGTCCAAGGGGGAGTCGCTGAAGGACACCGCGCAGACGTTGCAGGCGATGGGTGCGGACGCCGTGGTGATCCGGCACGACGCCTCCGGTGCGCCACAGCGGCTGGCGACCTCCGGGTGGATCGATGCCCCGGTGATCAACGCCGGCGACGGTAAGCACCAGCACCCCACCCAGGCGCTGCTGGACGCGTACACCATCCGCCGGCACCTGGTCGCCGACCGCACCGGTGCGGGCCTGGACGGCCTCCGGGTGGCCGTCGTCGGCGATGTGCTGCACTCCCGGGTCGCTCGCTCGAACGTCGACCTGCTGCACACGCTCGGGGCCGAGGTCACCCTGGTCGCCCCACCCACTCTGGTTCCGGTCGGGGTGGAGACCTGGCCGTGCCAGGTGTGCTACGACCTGGACGCCACCCTGGACGAGCACACCCCGGACGCGGTGATGATGCTCCGCGTGCAGCGGGAACGGATGTCCGCCGCCGGGGGCGGGTTCTTCCCCTCGGCTGCGGAGTACTCTCGGCGCTACGGCCTGGACGCCGCCCGGCTGTCCCGGCTGGCCGAGCACACCATCGTGATGCATCCGGGGCCGATGAACCGTGGCCTGGAGATCTCCGCGCAGGCCGCCGACTCACCTCGCTCGACCGTGGTGGAGCAGGTGGCCAACGGGGTGGCGGTGCGGATGGCCGTGCTCTACCTCCTCCTTGCCGGCACCGACGAAGGGACGCACCCATGACCGCCTACCTGATCCAGGGCGCGCGCCTGTACGGCGAGGAGCGCGCCGACCTGCTGCTGACCGACGGCCGGATCGCCGCCACCGGTAGCGAAGCAGCCGACGCTGCGCCTGTGGGCACGGTCCGCATCGACGCGGACGGCCTGGTCGCCCTGCCCGGGCTGGTGGACCTGCACACCCACCTGCGCGAACCGGGCCGGGAGGACGCCGAGACCGTGGCCTCCGGCACTCGGGCTGCCGCCGCCGGCGGGTTCACCTGCGTGCACGCGATGGCCAACACCACCCCCACGGCCGACACCGCCGGTGTGGTGGAGCAGGTCTGGCGGCTCGGCCAGGACGCCGGCTGGGCCGAGGTGCGTCCGATCGGTGCAGTGACCGTGGGCCGGGCGGGCACCCAGCTGGCCGAGCTCGGTGCGATGGCGGACTCCGCTGCTGCCGTGCGGGTGTTCTCCGACGATGGCGACTGCGTGCACGACCCGGTGCTGATGCGCCGCGCCCTGGAGTACGTGAAGGCCTTCGACGGCGTGGTGGCCCAGCACGCGCAGGAACCTCGCCTCACCGAGGGTGCGCTGATGCACGAGGGTGTGGTCTCCGCCGAGCTGGGCCTGACCGGCTGGCCGGCGGTGGCCGAGGAGGCGATCATCGCCCGGGACGTGCTGCTCGCCGAGCACGTCGGCTCCCGGGTGCACATCTGCCACGTGTCCACCGCCGGCTCGGTGGAGATCATCCGCTGGGCCAAGCAGCGCGGCATCCAGGTCACTGCCGAGGTCACCCCGCACCACCTGGTGCTGACCGACGAGCAGGTGCGCGGCTACGACCCGCAGTTCAAGGTGAACCCGCCGCTGCGCACCGCCGAGGACGTCGCAGCCCTCCGCGCAGCACTGGCGGACGGGACGATCGACATCGTCGCCACCGACCACGCCCCGCACCCACGCGAGGCGAAGGACTGCGAGTTCGCCGCTGCTGCGATGGGTATGACCGGCCTGGAGACCGCCGTCGGGGTGGTCGCAGCCGCGATGATCGCCCCCGGCGAGCACGCCTTCACGTGGGCGGACGTGGCCCGCACCCTGTCCACGGTGCCGGCCAGGATCGGCCGTGTACCGCACCAGGGCCGGCCGCTGGCGCCGGGTGAGCCGGCGCACGTGACCCTGATCGACCCGGAGCGCTCCTGGCGGGTACACCCGGAGGACCTGCACACCGCCAGCGAGAACACTCCGTTCACCGACCGAGAGCTGCCGGCGCAGGTGGTGGCCACCTTCTTCCGCGGAGTGGCTACTGTGCTCGACGGCGACGTACGCAACGACCGAGAGGGCGCACCAGCGTGACCCAGCCAGCCTTGACCCCGAGCCACGACGACCGGGCGATGCTCGTCCTGGAGGACGGCACTGTGCTGCACGGGCGCGCCTACGGCGCCCGTGGGGCGACGTTCGGTGAGATCGTCTTCTCCACCGGGATGACCGGCTACCAGGAGACCCTCACCGACCCGTCCTACCACCGGCAGATCGTGGTGATGACCGCACCGCACATCGGCAACACCGGCATCAACGACGAGGACCCGGAGTCCACCCGCATCTGGGTCTCCGGCTTCGTGGTCCGTGACCCCGCGCGGCGTGCGTCCAGCTGGCGGTCCAACCGGGAGCTGGAGGACGAGCTGCGCGAGCAGGGTGTGGTGGCCATCGCCGAGGTGGACACCCGCGCCCTGACCCGGCACCTGCGCGATGGTGGGGTGCTACGTGCCGGCATCTTCTCCGGTGACGCGCTCCCGGACCTGCCCGGCGAGCTCGGTACCGCCGCCCTGCTGGAGCAGGTGCTCGCCTCCCCGGGCATGGCGGGTGCGGACCTGGCGGGTGAGGTGTCCACGACGACGGCCTACGTCGTCGAGCCGATCGGCGCGTTCGAAGGCAAGGAACCGGTGGCCGTGGTCGCCGCCCTGGACCTGGGGATGAAGTCGATGACCCCGCAACGACTCGCCGAACGGGGCGTACGGGTGCACGTGCTCCCGGCGTCGGCCACGTTCGCCGACGTGCAGGCGACCGGTGCGGACGGGGTGTTCTTCTCCAACGGACCCGGTGACCCAGCCACTGCCGACGAGCCGGTCGCGCTGTTGCGCCAGGTGCTGGAGGAGGAGATCCCGTTCTTCGGTATCTGCTTCGGC
This sequence comes from Ruania albidiflava DSM 18029, assembly GCF_000421225.1. GTDB lineage: Bacteria > Actinomycetota > Actinomycetes > Actinomycetales > Beutenbergiaceae > Ruania > Ruania albidiflava. Next base: position 157,767 of record NZ_ATWL01000001.1, read on the forward strand.
AACCAGCTCCTCGGCCGGGCGCTCGGCTACGGCACGTACAAGCTCGCCTACGGGCACCGCGGCATCAACCAGCCGGTGCAGGACGTGACCACCGGGAAGGTGGAGGTCACCGCGCACAACCACGGCTTCGCCGTCGACGCACCGCTAGGTACCGAGTCCATCGCACCGCACGAGGGCGGGCGGTACGGCCGGGTGATCGTCTCCCACGTCGGCCTGAACGACAACGTGGTGGAGGGCCTGCAGTGCCTGGACCTGCCGGCGTTCTCGGTGCAGTACCACCCGGAGGCGGCGGCCGGACCGCACGACGCCGCCTACCTCTTCGACCGGTTCGTCGCGATGATGACCAGCCCTGACAGCGGGCCCGCACCCGCTGCCGCCACCACCCCGTCCACCCACCCCGCGAAGGAAGCCTGATGCCCCGCCGCACCGACCTGTCCAGCGTCCTGGTGATCGGCTCCGGCCCGATCGTGATCGGCCAGGCCGCCGAGTTCGACTACTCCGGGACCCAGGCGTGCCGCGTGCTCCGCGAGGAGGGGCTGCGGGTGATCCTGGTGAACTCCAACCCGGCCACGATCATGACCGACCCGGAGTTCGCCGACGCCACCTACGTCGAACCGATCACCCCGGACGTGGTCGCCTCGATCATCGCCAAGGAACGCCCGGACGCGCTGCTGCCCACCCTCGGTGGACAGACCGCCCTGACCACCGCCGTCGCCCTGCACGAGGCGGGTGTGCTCGCCGAGCACGGCGTGGAGCTGATCGGTGCGAACATCGAGGCGATCCACCTCGCCGAGGACCGGGAGAAGTTCAAGGGCGTGGTGGAACGCTGCGGGGCGGAGTCTGCGCGCAGCGAGATCTGCCACTCGATGGACGAGGTGCTCGCGGCGGTGGAGCACCTGGGCTACCCCCTGGTGGTGCGTCCGTCGTTCACCATGGGCGGTCTGGGCTCCGGGATCGCCTACGACGAGACCGACCTGCGGCAGATCGCCGGTGCGGGGCTGCACTACTCGCCGACCACCGAGGTGCTCCTGGAGGAGTCGATCCTCGGCTGGAAGGAGTACGAGCTGGAGCTCATGCGCGACGGTGCGGACAACGTGGTGGTGGTCTGCTCGATCGAGAACGTGGATCCGGTCGGGGTGCACACCGGTGACTCGATCACCGTGGCACCCTCGCTCACCCTCACCGACCGGGAGTACCAGACGATGCGGGACGTGGGCATCGCGGTGATCCGTGAGGTGGGTGTGGACACCGGCGGGTGCAACATCCAGTTCGCCGTGCACCCGAGGACCGGACGCATCGTGGTGATCGAGATGAACCCGCGGGTGTCTCGCTCCTCGGCGCTGGCCTCCAAGGCCACCGGCTTCCCGATCGCGAAGATCGCCGCGCGGGTGGCGATCGGCTACACCCTGGACGAGATCCCGAACGACATCACCGGCTCCACCCCAGCCTCCTTCGAGCCGACGCTGGACTACGTGGTGGTGAAGGTACCGCGGTTCGCGTTCGAGAAGTTCCCGGCCGCGGACCCGACGCTGACCACCACGATGAAGAGCGTGGGGGAGGCGATGGCGCTCGGGCGGAACTACACCGAGGCGCTGCAGAAGGCGATGCGTTCGATCGACGTGCCCGGGTCGTCGTTCGACTTCTCCGGCGAGGCACCGGATGCGGAGACCACTGCGGCGCTGCTAGAAGCCAGCCGCACACCGACCGACCACCGGATCCATGACCTGATGCGCGCGATCCGGGGCGGCGCCAGCCTCGCCGAGGTGGTGGAGGTCACCGGGATGGACCCGTGGTTCGTAGACCAGCTGTTCCTGCTGCACGAGGTTGCTGAGCAGGTGCGGGCCACCGAGACGCTGACTGCCGACGTGCTCGCGCTGGCGAAGCGGCACGGCTTCTCCGACGCCCAGCTCGCTGGTGTCCGCGGCCTGGCCGAGGAGACGGTGCGCGAGATCCGGCACGCGTACGGGCTGCGGCCGGTGTACAAGACGGTGGACACCTGTGCCGCGGAGTTCGCCGCGCAGACCCCGTACCACTACTCCTGCTACGACAGCGAGACCGAGGTGGAACCGCGGGACCGGCCGGCGGTGATCATCCTCGGTTCGGGGCCGAACCGGATCGGGCAGGGCATCGAGTTCGACTACTCCTGCGTGCATGCGGCGCTGGCGCTGTCCGACCGGTTCGAGACCGTGATGGTGAACTGCAACCCGGAGACGGTCTCCACCGACTACGACACCGCGGACCGGCTGTACTTCGAACCGCTCACCCTGGAGGACGTGCTCGAGGTGTACCACGCCGAGCTCGCCGTGGGACCGGTGGCCGGGGTGATCGTGCAGCTCGGTGGGCAGACACCGCTGAGCCTGGCCGCTGGGCTGGAGCAGGCCGGTGTGCCGATCTGGGGCACTCCGCCGGCGGCGATCGACGCCGCCGAGGACCGGGGCCTCTTCGGCCAGGTGCTGCTGCGGGCCGGGCTGCCGGCGCCGGCGTTCGGCACCGCCCGGACTCTGGACGAGGCCCGGGAGATCGCTGACCGGATCAGCTACCCGGTGCTGGTTCGTCCTTCCTACGTGCTCGGTGGGCGCGGGATGGAGATCGTCTACGACGATGCGCAGCTGACCGACTACGTCATCCGCGCCACCGGCACCGACCGCGAAGGCATCCTGCCGGCGCCGGTGCTCGTGGACCGATTCCTGGACCAGGCGATCGAGATCGACGTGGACGCCCTCTACGACGGCACCGAGCTGTACCTGGGTGGGGTGATGGAGCACATCGAGGAAGCCGGTATCCACTCCGGCGACTCGGCCTGCGTGCTCCCACCGGTCACCCTCTCGGACTCGATGATCGCCCGGATCCGTACCTCCACCGAGGCGATCGCCGACGGCGTAGGGGTGCGTGGGCTGATCAACATCCAGTTCGCCTTGGCTGCTGATGTGCTCTACGTGCTCGAGGCCAACCCGCGGGCGTCCCGTACCGTGCCGTTCGTGGCCAAGGCCACCGGGGTGCCGCTGGCCAAGGCTGCGGCACTGCTGATGAGCGGCCGCTCGATCGACGACCTGCGTACCGCTGGCATCCTGCCCGCTGTGGACGCTGCCTGCACCGACCTGGACGCACCGCTGGCGGTGAAGGAGGCCGTGCTGCCGTTCAAACGATTCCGCACTGCCTCGGGGCAGGTCGTGGACACTGTGCTCGGCCCGGAGATGCGCTCCACCGGTGAGGTGATGGGCTACGACGTCGACTTCCCGCTCGCGTTCGGCAAGTCGCAGGCAGCCGCGTTCGGGGGGCTGCCGACCTCCGGGACGGTGTTCGTGTCGGTGGCCGACCGGGACAAGCGGTCGCTGACGTTGCCGTGCAGCCGGCTCACCGAGCTGGGCTTCACGTTGATGGCCACCTCCGGTACGGCCAGTGTGCTGCGCCGCAACGGCATCCCGGCCGAGGTGGTGCGCAAGGCCTCCGACGGGCGCGGACCGAACGGTGAACCGACGATCGTGGACCTGATCCACGAGGGGGCCGTGGACATGGTGGTGAACACGCCCGGGTCGAAGGGTGCTCGTGCGGACGGGTACGACATCCGCACCGCGACGACGGCGGCAGACAAGGCGATCGCGACCACGGTGCAGCAGTTCACCGCGGCGGTGCAGGCGATCGAGGCGATCCGGCGAGGTCCGTTCCACGTGCGCTCGTTGCAGGAGCACGACGCTGCGCGGGCGAACCGGATCGAGGCGCGGGCATGACTGCTCCCGACGCGGGTGGTCCGGCTGGCGCAGGTGACCACGTCGGCGCCGTACCCGCCCCGTTCGGGCAGCGGTTGAGCGATGTCGCCGACCGGGTCGGCCCGCTGTGCGTGGGCATCGACCCGCACCCCGGGCTGCTCACCGCCTGGGGCCTGGGCGTCGATGTGACGGGGCTGCGTGAGTTCGCCCTGCGCACCGTTGAGTCGCTCGTCGGTGCGGTCGGCGTGGTCAAGCCACAGTCTGCGTTCTTCGAGCGCTTCGGCAGCGCCGGGGTCGCCGTACTCGAGGAGGTGGTCGCCGCCTGCCGGGCGGCTGGGCTGCTGTGCATCATCGACGCCAAACGTGGCGACATCGGATCGACGATGGACGGCTATGCGGCCGCCTATCTCACCGAGGGCTCGCCGCTGGCCGGCGACGCGGTCACACTCTCCCCGTTCCTGGGCGCCGGCTCCCTCAGCGGTGCGATCGAGGTCGCCCGTGCCAACGGCCGCGGGGTGTTCTTGCTGGCGCTGACGTCCAATCCCGAAGGGGCATCGGTGCAACATGCCCGGAATGCCGACGGGATGTCGGTCGCTGCCGGTGTGGCTGCCGCCGCAGCGCGGTCGAACGCCACAGAGCGGGCCGCTGGTGACGAGCTGGGGCCGGTGGGCCTGGTGGTGGGTGCGACCATCGGCAGTGCAGCGACCGAGCTGGGTCTGGACCTGGCGAGCGTCGGAGGTCCGCTGCTGGCGCCCGGTCTGGGCGCACAGGGTGCCGGTCCGCAGGACCTGGCCACGGTGTTCGCAGCAGCTACGCGGGCCGTCGTCCCGACCAGCTCGCGCGGGGTGCTGGCTGCGGGACCGGACCCGGCCGCGTTGGCCACAGCGGCACGTTCGCTCAACGCTATGCTGAGAGGCCTACGCACACCGGCGTCCGGGTCGACCAAGGCTTGATCGGGCCCGCCCCGGCTCGCTAGGTTGCCAGACATACCCTGTCCCCGACGCTGAAGGTGACCCGCTGTGGCTCTTCCCCCACTGACACCGGAGCAACGCGCCAAGGCGCTCGAGAAGGCGGCTGAGGCCCGAGCGGCGCGCGCGGAGGTGAAGAACCGGTTGAAGTACTCCGGTGGCAAGCTCTCCGAGGTGATCGCGGAGGGACAGCAGAACGATGCGATCGGCAAGCTGAAGGTGCTGGCGCTGCTGGAGTCGCTGCCCGGGGTGGGCAAGGTCACCGCCCGGTCGGTGATGACCGAGGTGGGTATCTCGGAGTCCCGCCGGGTGCGTGGGCTCGGCCCGCAGCAGGTCGCCAAATTGGTCGAGCGGTTTGGCTGAGCCGGGCACGCACCCGGCTCGTCTGACTGTCCTGGCTGGTCCCACGGCCGTCGGCAAGGGGACGGTTTCTGCGGATGTCCGGGCCCGGTATCCGCAGATCTGGCTGTCTGTCTCGGCCACTACACGCCCCCCGAGGCCGGGGGAGGTGGACGGTGTGCACTATCACTTCCTCGCCCCGGCAGAGTTTGCCCGGATGGTGGCCGAGGGGGAGTTCCTGGAGTGGGCGGTGGTGCACGGCCGGAACTCCTACGGCACGCCCCGGGCTCCCGTGGAGGAGCGGCTGGCAGCCGGGCAGCCGGCCTTGCTGGAGATCGACCTGCAAGGAGCCCGGCAGGTGCGGCAGACCATGCCGGACGCGCAGTTCGTGTTCCTCGCCCCACCGAGCTGGGAAGAGCTCGTCCGTCGGCTGGAAGGTCGCGGTACCGAGGATGCGCAGGAGCGGGCACGCCGGCTGGTGACCGCTGAGGTGGAGCTGGCTGCAGCATCGGAGTTCGACCACACGATCGTCAACGACGACGTCCACCGCGCCACAGACGAGCTCGCTGCGCTGATGGGCTGCACCCCGCAGCCGTGAGACCGTTGCTGCCCAGGCGCGGTGGCGCAGCGCACTGTGCGCCGCAGGTGGACCCGGCCGCCACGACCGCTAGAATGGACAGCTGGTGCTCTGCGCCGACATGTCAGCGTCCGGGGACAGCGTCCCCGTGGAGATGAGGAACCTATGACTGGAATCGTGGCTGCCCCTGAGGGCATCACCGACCCGCCGATCGATGACCTGCTGCAGGCCGCCGACTCGAAGTATGCCCTGGTGATCTACTCGGCCAAGCGGGCCCGGCAGATCAACGCGTACTTCGCCCAGCTGAACGAGGGCCTGTTGGAGTACGTCGGTCCGTTGGTCGAGACGCAGCCGCAGGAGAAGCCGCTGTCGATCGCGATGCGGGAGATCAACGACGGTCTGTTGAGCCTGGAATCGTCCGAGGACTGACCGCACCATGCGCATCCTGCTCGGTGTGAGCGGGGGGATCGCCGCGTACAAGGTTGCGATCGTGCTGCGACAGCTGCGCGAGCAGGGCCACCGGGTGCGGGTGATCCCCACCGACGCCGCGCTGGAGTTCGTCGGCAGGGCCACCTGGGAGGCGCTCAGCGGCGAAGTGGTGACGACGACGGTGTTCGAGGGCACTGAGCAGGTGGACCACGTGCGGCTAGGCCGCGAGGCGGACCTGATGGTCGTCGCACCTGCGACGGCGGACCTGTTGTCGCGTGCCGCCACCGGGCGCGCGGACGACCTGCTCACCACCACACTGCTCACCGTCACGTGCCCGGTGCTGCTCGCACCGGCGATGCACACGGAGATGTGGGCCCATCCAGCCACCCGCGCGAACGTGGCGACCCTGCGGGAGCGCGGTGTGCATGTGCTGGATCCTGCGGTGGGCCGACTCACCGGTGCGGACTCGGGGGCGGGCCGGATGCCGGAGCCGGAGGAGATCGTGGCGGCGGCGCTGGCCCTGCGGAAGCGTGCTGCGGGTGAGGGAGCCACCGGCAGCGATGTGCCGTCCGGCACCGGGAGTCTTCACGGTCGGACCGTTGCAGTCAGCGCGGGTGGCACCCGCGAGGCACTGGATCCGGTGCGATTCCTGGGCAACCGGTCGTCGGGCCGTCAGGGAGTGGAGCTGGCTCGGGTGGCGGCGCAGCGTGGGGCCACTGTTCACCTTGCCGCGGCGAACGTGGATTCTGCGTTGCTACCCGACGGGGTGACGGTGCACCCTGTCGAGTCCACCGCTGAGCTGCAGGCCACGATGACGGCCCTGGCTGCGGACGCAGACGTGCTGGTGATGGCTGCAGCGGTGGCGGACTTCCGGCCGGCGCAGTCCGCCGGGACGAAGACGAAGAAGCGGGCTGATGGGTCGGTGGCACCGATCGAGCTGGTGCAGAACCCGGACATCCTCGCAGGGCTCGTCGCCGCCCGGCGCCCAGCGCAGGTCATCGTCGGGTTCGCTGCGGAGACGGGTGACGAGCACGGTTCGGTGCTGGAGCACGGGCGGGCCAAGGCCAGGCGGAAGGGCGCAGACCTGCTGGCGGTGAACGCCGTCGGGCAGGATGCAGGCTTCGGCGACGTTCCGAACGCAGTGCACCTGCTGGATTCGGCTGGGGAACAGGTCGGCGCGGCGAGCGGGACCAAGCACGAGGTGGCTGAGGGGATCTGGGATGCGGTCGGGACGCTGCTCAGCGAGCGGTCGACCACTGGGCGCGGCCACGCGGCCGCGCCGCGGACCGGTACAGTCGGCTCGTGACTTTGCGCCTCTTCACCTCCGAGTCTGTCACCGAGGGGCATCCCGACAAGGTGGCGGACCTGATCTCGGACTCGATCTTGGACGCCATGCTCGCTGCCGACCCGCATTCACGGGTGGCCATCGAGACGCTGGTGACCACGGGGCTCGTGCACGTGGCCGGTGAGGTCACGACATCGAGCTATGTGGAGATCCCGAAGCTGGTTCGGTCGGTGGTGAACCAGATCGGGTACACCTCCTCCGACATCGGGTTCGACGGCGACTCCTGCGGGATCTCGTTGTCGATCGGGCAGCAGTCCAGCGACATCGCCCAGGGGGTGGACAAGTCGCTGGAGTCGCGCACGGACAGCGCGGACCACTCCGAGTACGACCTGCAGGGTGCGGGCGACCAGGGGTTGATGTTCGGCTACGCGTCGGACGAGACGCCAGAGCTGATGCCACTGCCGATCCTGCTCGCGCACCGCATCTCGGCCCGTCTGGCACAGGTGCGCAAGACGGGAGAGGTCCCAGGGCTGCGGCCTGATGGGAAGACGCAGGTGACGATCGGGTACGACGGCGACCGGCCGGTGGCGCTGGACACGGTGGTGCTCTCGACGCAGCACGAAGCCAGTGTTCGGCTGGAGGACCAGCTCACGCCGGCCATCCAGCAGGAGGTCGTCGAGCACGTCGTGGTGCCGCTGGCCGAGCAGCTGGGCCTGGACGTGAGCGACTACCGGCTGCTGGTCAACCCCACCGGCACGTTCGTGATCGGTGGGCCGATGGGTGATGCGGGTCTGACCGGTCGGAAGATCATCGTGGACACCTACGGTGGTATGTCGCGGCACGGTGGGGGAGCGTTCAGCGGGAAGGACCCGTCCAAGGTCGACCGCTCGGCCAGCTATGCGATGCGCTGGGTGGCGAAGAACGTGGTGGCCGCTGGGCTGGCGCGCCGGTGCGAGGTGCAGGTGTCCTACGCGATCGGCCGTGCGCACCCGATCGCCATCTACGTGGAGACGTTCGGCACGGAGACAGTACCGGCCACCCAGATCTCGGCGGCGATCCGTGCAGTCTTCGACCTGCGACCGGCGGCCATCATCCATGAGCTGGACCTGCTCCGCCCGATCTACGCCCTCACCTCGAACTACGGCCACTTCGGCCGTGAGCTTCCCGAGTTCACCTGGGAGCGGACCGACCGCGTGGAACAGCTGAAGGCTGCCGTCGCGGGCTGATCGCGTGGAACAGCTCACAGTCGTCGTCGCGGACTGATCCTGTCGCTAGGTCTGTTGTCGACCCGCCCGGCACCTGTTGCGCTCGTGCCGTGGCCGCCCGGCGTGTCTCTGCCTCCCGCGCCGGTGGTTCCGGCGCCTCGTCTCACTCTCGTTGCGGCGGTCAGCAGGATGCCGTTGTCGGTGCTGGTGCGACCGCCGTGGTACCACCACAGGCAGTGGTGGATCTCCCCGATACCGGGCGGGGCGGCACATCCCGGGTACTGGCAGCAGCCGTCACGGGCGATGATCGCCCGCGCCTGGGCAGGGGTGAACAACCGCTCGGTGCGTCCAGAGTCCAGCACCTGACCCTCGGGGCCGAAGACGACCCGGTGGAGCTCGCCGTCACAGAGCAGCTTGACCAGCTGCCCGTGCGGGACCGGCGTCCCGTCGGAGAATGTCCCGGGCACCACCCCGCGCAGCTGGTCGAGGTCGAGGGTGGTGGGAATGACGACGCCGTCACAGCACGCGGTGCGGTCTGCCTGGGCCTCCTCTTGCGCACCGGCCAACAGGCCGAACGCCGTACCGTCGAACGGGCCCGGTTCCTCGGCACAGCTGCACCAACGCATCGGCGCGCTGCTGCGCCGGAGTACGGTCGTCGTCAGCGGCAGGCGTGCCGATGATCGCTCTCAGAGTCTCGGCGACCACCTGCCCCTCTTCTAGGCCGAGCCAGCCGTGCACGTCTGTGCCATCGAGGACCGGGGCGACGAACAGCTCCCGCTTCGCCGTAGCGTCCCGCCAGCAGCGGTCGGCTGCGTCAGGATCGGTGCGGGTGGCCCACTCCTTGAGTGCGCGGGTGAACTCCTCGACCGGTAGCTTCTGCGCCTGCGCCACCAGGAACGCCTCGCCCATCTCCTCGTCCAGGAGCTGCCCACGCTGGGCCTCGGTCTTCGTGAAGCGGGCCAGCACCTTCGCATGCTCGCCGCCCATTCGGCCCTCCGCCAGCGCCCGAGAGGTCAACGGCAACCTGTCCCGCAGGTCCCTGGCAAGCAGCTGCGTCGCACGACCCGTCGAACGCCGGCGATGGGTATGCAACCGCCACCACTGAGCGAAGGTTCGATATCCGGTGGCCGTCCATGCCTGGCCCTGGTCGACTCCACCCGCAGACGCTGTCACCAACGCTTCGCTTGCCCGCGTGACAGCCTCCACCCCGGCAACGACCTGGCCTGCCTCGGCCTCGCTGAAGGATCCGAACGGCCACCGCGCCAACACGCACAGCTCCTGCCGCACCACGGCCAACCGGTCGACCAGCTCGGCTGCGTCCACCGGCACCCGCTCGTCTGTGAGCATCGACATCGATCCTTCACCTCCTTTTGGTCGATGGTCTCGAAACAAATCCGTATGTGTGTTCGAGTACGCACTTACTGTATCCCGACACACTGACATCATGGCGGCACCCAGCACACCTGCTGCTCATTCGCCCCAGCTATGCCACGATCACGCACGTAGCGTCAGTACCTGACGACGGTCACCAGCCCGTACGTCACGACGCACGACAGCCGGTATCGCCGCACCAGACGATCATCGCTCGACATCCACCGCAGCACGCTCGGCACTCAGGCCCTACCATCCGGCACCGACGAACGCGATAACCAACAAGAGGGAGCTGTGGATATCGAGACATTCATTCGCGCCACGAGGAGCTGCTCTTTCTTCGCAGCACGCACATGTGCTGAAGAATCCTTGTTCGCGAGAGCACGGGGGCGTTCTGGGTCGAAGAAGCGAACGTTGGGATTGTTCTCCCCACGCGGTGTGCACGGCGTCGGTGGCTCGTGATGAGATCAGCACTGTGACCCAGACCCACCAGCCCAGCCTGCTGGACGTGCGCAGCGCGCCACGTCCGCAGGCTGACGTGGCGGGGGTCGCCCAGGTGCTGGTGGATGTGTCCCTGCCGCACCTCGATCACACCTTCGACTACGCGATCCCGACGAAGCAGACGGACCAGGTCCGGCCAGGGGTGCGCGTGAAGGTGCGGTTCGCCGGTGTGGAACGGGACGGGTTCGTCGTCTCCCGCACCGCGCGTCCGAACCATGAGGGCACGCTGGCCCCGCTGCGCCGAGTCGTCTCCGGCGTACCGGTGCTCACCGGGGCTGTGCTGGACCTCGCTCGTGCGGTCTCAGCCCGCTATGCGGGCACCACCATGGATGTGCTGCGGCTCGCCGTACCGCCGCGTCATGCGCAGACAGAGAAGTCTGTGTTCGACAAACCGTCGGTGACCGCTCCGCAGTGGCGGGAGGAGCCCGGTGCTCTCCCAGATCCAGGAGCAGGGTCTACGCCTGAGCTCGCACCAGAACCCTGGTCTCCCTACCCTGGCGGCGCTGCCTTCCTCCGGCGGCTGCAGGCGGGAGATGCGCCTCGCGCGGTGTGGTCGGCACTGCCGACAGGACCGGTCGGCGTGCGGAGCGCGGAAGCTCCTCGCGCCGAGCAGCAGCTCGTCTCCGGCACCCACTGGGCGCATGCGATCACCGCTGCCGCAGCTGCCACCGTCCTCGGTGGCCGGACTGTCGTGGTCTGCCTGCCTGACAAACGTGACGTCGACACGCTGCACGAGGTGATGTCCACTGCCGGGCTCGAGCACGTGGTGCTCACTGCGGAGCAGGGGCGGGCAGCACGGTATCGCCGGTTCCTGCTGGCGCTGACCGGGCAGGCGAGAGTGGTGATCGGTACCCGCTCGGCCGCCTTCGCACCGGTCGGGCAGCTCGGGCTGGTGGTGTGCTGGGACGACGGTGACGACCTGCACATCGAGCCGCGCGCCCCCTACCCGCACATCCGCGAGGTGCTCGCGCTGCGAGCGAACCTGGCGGGAGCCGCCGCACTGTTCGGCGGTTTCGTGCGCACACCGGAATCACAGCTGTTGGTGCGGGACGGGTGGGCCCGGGCGCTCCAGGCGCCGCGCGCGGTGGTGCGCGAGCATGCGGCACGCGTGCAGGCGCCCTCGGACGTCGATCTTGACCGGGAGGGTGCGGCTGGTCGGGCGCGGGTTCCGGGTGCGGCGATCCGGATGCTCCGTGCTGCGTTGGCGGACGGCCCGGTACTGGTCCAGGTGCCTCGCGCGGGTTACCTGCCCGTGGTGGCGTGCGTGCAGTGCCGCACGCCCGCCCGCTGTACCCACTGCCATGGTCCGCTCGCGCTGGCACGTGGTGACGGGGGTGCTCGGTGCTCCTGGTGCGCCCGGGCGCAGCTGGACTGGCGTTGTCCGGAGTGCGAGCACACCGGTCTGCGGGCAGTGCGGGTGGGGTCGCAGCGCACGGCTGAAGAGCTCGGTCGCGCCTTTCCTGGTGTGCTGGTGCGTACCTCTGGGGCCGACGGCGGAGTGTTGCCGAGCGTTGATGGCGCACCGCAGCTCGTGGTCGCCACACCGGGGGCAGAGCCGACGGCCGAGGGTGGCTACACGGCCGGGCTGCTGCTCGATGCGAACGTGCTGTCCTCTCGTCCGGAGCTGGGGGCCGGTGTGGAGGCACTGCGCAGGTGGATGCGTGCCGCTGCCCTGGTGCGGCCCCAGCACCGGGTGATGCTCCTTGGTCATGGCGCCCCGGTCCCGGTGCAAGCACTGGTGCGCTGGGACCCGGCGGGCTTCGCTGACCGTGAGCTGGACGAACGTGCGGAGCTGGAGTTCCCGCCACTGGTCCGGATGGCAGCGATCACCGGGGACGCCTCTGCCGTGCGAGCGTTCGCCCGGCGTCTGGAGCTACCGGACGAGGCAGTGCTGCTCGGCCCTGTGCAGCTGACCGAGGCTGAGCGAGGGGAGGAGGTCCAGGTACAGCTGCTTGCCCGCGCACCGCGAGAGCACGGACCGGCGCTGGCCCGCACGCTCATGCACGCGCAGGCGATCCGCAGCGCCCGGAAGGAGGCAGGTTCGCTGCGGGTACGGATGGACCCGGACCGGTTGACCTGACAGCCCTGCTGGCGTCCCAGCCTGGGAGGTGAGCGTCTGCTGCCCGGGGACACGCCGAGACCACGGCGTGCTCCGCCGTCGTGCGGATGTGATGGGCTGGTGCCATGACTGCGATCGACACGGTGGTGTTCGACTTCGGCCAGGTGCTGGTGGGCTGGGACCCGCGGCGGGTGTGGGCCGACGACCTGACCCCTGAGCAGGCCGACGACCTCCTGCACAGGGTGGGCTTCGCCGTCGTGAACCGGAGGCTGGACGCTGGCGCCCGCTGGGCGGACATCCGACCGGAGGTGGCTGCAGAGCTGGGTGATGACGTCCGCCACCTGGACACCTACCTGCGCGAGTACCACCGTTCGCTCACCGGGCCGGTCGAGGGGATGAGCGCTCTGGTCGAGGATGTGCGACGTGCCGGCGTGCGCACTGTCGGGCTGACCAACTGGGCTGCGGAGACGTTCCACCATGCGGCGGGCGGAGCCCCGGTCATCGGCACGATCACAGAGGTGCTCGTCTCCGGCCGGGAGGGGGTCGCAAAGCCCGACCCGGCGGTCTTCGCGCTGGCCGAGGAGCGGTTCGGCCTGGTGCCCGGGCAGACGGCGTTCCTGGACGACTCGGAGGCAAACGTCTCCGCAGCGCGTGCAGCCGGATGGCAGGCACACGTGTTCCTCGGCGCGGCGGAGGCCCGCTCCTGGTTGCACAGCCTCGGTCTGGCGCTTCCTGCTGCGGGCTGAGCGACACCGCGCCGCAGCCAGGTGTGGCGCGTACGGGCACACGCCCGGCACGGTGATCTTTCCTGCTGGCGGCTGCTGCAGGCGGACCGGTCAGCCGGTGCACAGCTGCTTCTAGACTTGCGACCATGCGAGTTCTGTTCGCGGGGACGCCCGCAGTGGCGGTGCCCTCTCTCGAGGCGCTGCTGGCCAGCGACCACGAGGTGGTCGGCGCGCTCACCCGGCCGCCAGCACCGGTGGGACGCAAGCGGGTGCTCACCCCCAGCCCGGTGCACACTGCCGCAGAGGCGGCCGGGGTGCGGGTGATCACCTCCAACCGTCCGCACGAGCAGGACACGCTCGCGGCCCTGACCGAGCTGGCTCCCGATGTGGTGGCGGTGGTGGCCTACGGTGCGCTGGTCCGCTCGCCCGCGCTCGAGGTCCCCCGGCACGGCTGGATCAACCTGCACTTCTCCCTCCTGCCGGCCTGGCGGGGTGCGGCACCGGTCCAGCACGCGATCATGGCCGGGGACCAGATCACCGGAGCAAGCACGTTCCAGATCGAGGCCGGACTGGACACCGGCCCGGTGCTGGGCACGATGACCGAGACGATCCGGCCTCGGGACACCAGCGGCGAGCTGCTCGACCGGTTGGCCCGCGCCGGCGCGCCGCTGCTGGTGGCCACGTTGGACGCGTTGGCCTCCGGTGCGGCCGACCCGAGACCGCAACCGGCGGACGGGGTGAGCCTGGCACCCCGGCTGCGCAGTGCCGATGCTCAGGTGGACTGGTCGCTACCGGCGCAGGTGGTGGACCGCCGGATCCGCGGCTGCACACCGGCCCCGGGTGCGTGGACCACGCTCGCCGGCGGACGGTTCAAGCTCGGGCCGGTCCGCCCGCAGCCGGACGCGCAGAGGTCCGGTGACGCCCAGCCGCTGGCCCCGGGAGAGATCCGCGCCGACGGCGGCGCAGTGGCGGTGGGCACCGGCACCGTTCCCGTGCTGCTGGACCGGGTGGCTCCTCCCGGCAAGGGCTGGATGGCTGCCGCGGACTGGGTACGTGGGGCGCGGCTGCAGGTCGGGGCTACGTTCGACGGCGGAGCGGAGGTGGCTCGGTGAGCGCGCCGGGATCGGGTGGTCGCTCCGGTCGAGGTGGTTCGTCCGGGCACCGGCGCCCAGGTCCTGGGCGGGACCGCCGCCGGTCGCGCAGCAGGCAGGCGCCCCGCGAGCGGGTGCGCAGCGCCGATCCAGCCCGACGGGCCGCCTGGGATGCGCTGCGCGCCGTAGGCCAGAGCGGTGCGTACGCGAACCTGGTGCTCCCGCCGATGCTCCGGGAGCGCCGCATCTCCGGTCGGGACGCAGCGTTCGCCACTGAGCTGGCCTATGGCACGCTCCGGCTCCGGGGCCGCTACGACGCAGTGCTCGACGCTGTTGCAGACCGCGGCGTGCAGAGCATCGACCCGCCAGTGCTGGACGCGCTCCGGCTCGGGGTGCACCAGCTGCTGGGCATGCGCGTGCCTGACCACGCCGCCGTGTCCGCGACCGTGGGCCTGGCCCGCGAGGCGGTCGGCGCCGGACCTGCACAGTTCGTGAACGCCGTGCTGCGCAAGGTCGCCGCTCAGGACCTCGATACCTGGTTGGCACAGATCGGAGCCACAGCGGACGACCAGACGCAACGCCTCGCCGTCACCGGCTCGCACCCGGCGTGGATCGTGCGCGCGTTCCGGCAAGCACTGGCGGAGACGACCGCGGGCGCCGGGGACCTGCCGGAGCTGGTGCAGGCGAACAACTCCTCTCCCGCAGTGCACCTGGTGCTCCGGCCAGGCCTGGTGCAGCCAGAAGAGGTGCACAGCACCGAACCCGGTCGCTGGACGCCGACCGCACAGGTGCTCACCGCCGGCGACCCGCATGCCATCCCGGCAGTACGCGAAGCGCGAGCCGGCATCCAGGACGAAGGCAGCCAGCTGGTGACGCTGGTGGCCGCCGCGGCACCGGTGAGCGGCAGCGACCGCACCTGGCTCGACCTGTGCGCCGGCCCCGGCGGCAAGGCCGCACTGTTCGGTGCCCTGCTCGCCGAGCGGGACACCAGCGGTGAGCTGCTCGCCAACGAGGTCGCCGAGCACCGGGCACAGCTGGTCCGCAGCTCCACCGCGGCTGTGCAGGAGAAGCTCCCCGGGCTGTCGGTGCGCACCGGCGACGGGCGAGAGATCGGTGCCGAGCTGCCGGGGCACTTCGACCGCGCGCTGGTCGACGTGCCCTGCACCGGTCTGGGTGCGTTGCGCCGCCGGCCCGAGGCCCGCTGGCGGCGTCGCACCGCCGACCTGGCTGAGCTGGGGGTGCTGCAGCGGGAGCTGCTCACCGCGGCGCTCGAGGCGGTCCGGCCCGGGGGAGTGGTCTCCTACATCACCTGTTCCCCGCACCTGGCCGAGACTCGCCTGGTGGTCGAGGACGTGGTCAGACGCACCGGTGCCGCCGAGGTGCTCGACGCCGTGGGGATCGCGGCCGAGGTGACCACAGCACCGCTGACCGACCAGCAGGGTCCCTACCTGCAGCTCTGGCCGCACCGGCACGGCACGGACGCGATGTTCTGCGCGGTGCTGCGCCGTACCGGGGCCTGACGGCGGCGTCCGGGCGGGCACAGCGCGCGCCCCGGCGTTCCCAGTAGGCTCGGCCCTATGGCGATCCTGATCTCCCCGAGCGTGCTGAACTCGGACCTGTCGAACCTGGCCGGCGAGGTCGGCCGGATCGGTGCTGCCGACTACGTGCACCTGGACGTGATGGACAACCATTTCGTGCCGAACCTGACCTTCGGCCTCCCGGTGGTGGAAAAGGTGATCGCGAGCACCGGGTTGCCGGCGGACGTGCACCTGATGATCGAGGATCCGGACACCTGGGCCCCGGCCTACGCCGAGGTAGGGGCCGCTTCGGTGACGTTCCATGCCGAGGCGTCCACCGCACCCGTGCGGCTGGCCCGCGAGCTGCGCCGGCTCGGTGCACGCGCCGCGATCGCGCTCCGCCCGGCCACCGACGTGGCGGCGTACCTGGACCTGCTGCCCGAGTTCGACATGGTGCTGGTGATGACCGTCGAGCCCGGGTTCGGCGGGCAGTCGTTCATCACCGGCACGTTGCCCAAGATCCGCCGCACCCGGGACGCCATCACTGCACTGGACCGGGACATCTGGGTGCAGGTGGACGGTGGCGTCTCCCGGGAGACGATCGGCGAGGCGGCCGCAGCTGGTGCGAACATGTTCGTAGCCGGGTCGGCGGTGTACAGCGCCGAGGACCCGAACGGCGCGATCGAGGAGCTGCGCACGCTGGCCACCGCTGCCTACCGGGACTGAGCCGCACCGGCCGCCAGGCCACGGGCGCGCACGCGGCAGCACCTTGGTGCTGCGCCGGTCCACGCCGCTGTGTGGCCCGCGTACCGGCTCTCGGTGTGGCGCACGTGACAAGGCCGCGCTGCCCCTCACCTCAGCAGGTGTGCGATACTGGCAGGTGAGTCCAACGTGCTCCGGGGTCGGTGAAAGTCCGAACCGGCGGTGACAGTCCGCGACCCGGCCGCTCCGGCGGTCGGTTGACCTGGTGAAACTCCAGGACCGACGGTTAAAGTCCGGATGGGAGGTAGCACGCGGCGTCGGCCCCCGACGCCGGTGGGACGGTTTGCACCGTGCACCGTCCCGACCCCGGGTGTGCACCTGGGGAAGGGAACGCAGGCCGGTGCAGCGAGCAGCCAGCAGGCGGCAGACGATCGCCGCCCCGGTGATCTTCGCCGTCATCGTGGTCCTGCTCTGGCAGGCCGCGAGCCTGGCCGTCCCCGCCCGGGTGCTGCCCGCCCCGAACGATCTCGTCGACCGGCTCTCCCTCGAGCTGAGCAACGGTATCCTCGGCTACACCCTCGTCACCCTCACCGAGAGCTTCCTGGGGTGCCTGCTCGGCCTCCTGGTGGCTCTCCCGTTGGGCTATCTGGTGGCACATTCCGACTGGGCGAACCGGGCGATCGGTCCGTACCTGGCCGCATCGCAGGCGATCCCCGCAGTGGCACTGGCCCCGCTGATCGTGCTCTGGTTCGGCTACGGGCAGCTCCCGATCGCGCTGCTGTGCGCACTCCTGGTGTTCTTCCCGATCTTCGTCAACACCCAGCTGGGCCTGACCACGCTGGATGCCGACATCATCGGCGCGGCACAGCTCGACGGCGCCGGCCGCTGGCGGCGGCTGGTCTCGATCGAGGCGCCGTTGGCGCTGCCGTCGCTGCTGGCCGGGATCCGCAACGGGTTCGTCCTGTCCGTCACCGGTGCGGTGGTGGGGGAGTTCGTGATGGGCGGGCAGGGCCTGGGGCTGCTGCTCTCCGTGTACCGGGACCGCTCGGACACGGAAGGGATGTTCGCCACCCTCATCGTCCTGGCCGCGGCCGCGGTCGGGATCTACCTGCTGATGAGAGCTCTGGAGAGGCGAGTGCGATGGTGGTGACCCGACGACAGATGATCGCGGCGATGACAGCGGCCGCGGGCCTGGTGGTGCTGGCCGGCTGCTCCGCCGGTGACGACGGTGACGGGGGCGGTGGCGATGCTGATCTGGCAGAGCTGACCCTCGGGCTGACCTATGTCCCGAACGTCCAGTTCGCACCGTTCTACCTGGCCGAGCAGAACGGCTACTTCACCGATGCGGGCGTGGACGTGACCCTGCGCCACCACGGCGAGTCCGAGGACCTCTTCGGTGCGCTGACCAACGGCACCGAGGATGTGGTGGTCGCCGGTGGCGACGAGATGATGCAGGCCCGCGACCAAGACGTGCCGGTGGTGGACATCGCCACCCTGTACACCAGCTACCCGGTCGCGCTCATCGTGCCCACCGACTCCGACATCACGGCCCCGGCCGACCTCGATGGGCACACTGTCGGTGTGCCGGGCCCGTTCGGGGAGACCTACTTCGGGCTGCTCGCGATGCTGCAGGCCGCGAACCTCACCGAGGACGACGTCCAGGTGGAGTACATCGGCTTCACCCAGCAGGATGCGCTGAGCGCGGGACATGTGGACGCTGTCATGGGCTACAGCAACAACGACGTCCCCCAGTTCGCCGCCACCGGCCTAGAGGTGCGTGCGGTGCCGCTCGGTGACGTTCCGCTGGTCGGCATCGGTCTGGGCAGCACCGACGAGCTGCTCACCAGCAAGCCGGAGGCGCTTCGGGCAGTGGTGCAGGCCGTCGGCCGGGCGGTGGCTGACATCGTCGCCGACCCAGAGGCGGGGGTGGACGCTGCAGCGGAGGCGATGCCCGGTACGGTCTCCGACGAGCAGCGGGCCATCATGTCGGCCACGATGCAGTCGACCGTACCGCTGTACGGGGACCTGAGCGTCCCGTTCGGGACGCACACCGGCCCCTGGGAGGAGATGTCGGCGTTCCTCGCTGAGAGTGGGCTCACCGAGCAGCCCGTCCCAGCAGACGAGGCATATACCGATGCGCTCGTCGGGGCCGAGTAGGCTCGGGGCGTGAAGACGTTCGAGGACCTGTTTGCCGAGCTCCAGCACAAGGCGCAGACCCGCCCCGAGGGCTCGGGCACAGTGGCGCAGCTGGACGCCGGTATCCATGCCATCGGCAAGAAGATCGTCGAGGAGGCGGCCGAGGTCTGGATGGCCGCTGAGTACCAGAGCGACGCGGAGGCGGCCGAAGAGATCTCCCAGCTGCTCTACCACCTGCAGGTGATGATGATCGCCCGCGGTCTGACCCTCGAGGATGTCTACACCCATCTATGACCACCTGCCCGTCCCACCCTGAACACCGCCCGGACGCCAGCTGACGCCCGGAGAGCCGAGTAAGGAATCCCGTGCTTCGAATCGCCGTGCCCAACAAGGGTGCCCTGTCCGAGCCCGCCAGCCAGATGCTCCGGGAGGCCGGTTACCGGCAGCGCCGGGACGGTCGCGAGCTGGTGCTGCCGGATGTGGAGAACGAGGTCGAGTTCTTCTTCCTACGCCCACGCGACATCGCCGTGTACGTCGGCGAAGGCGTCGTGGACGCCGGGATCACCGGCCGCGACCTGCTGGTGGACTCCGGGGTGGATGCGGTCGAGCACCGGGCGCTCGGCTTCGCCCACTCCACGTTCCACTACGCGGCCCCGGCTGGCACGATGAGCGAGCTGTCCGACATCGAGGGCAAACGAGTGGCGACCTCCTACGAGGTGGTGGTCCGCCGGCACCTCGCCGAGCAGCAGATCGACGCGCACGTGGTGCGCCTCGACGGTGCGATCGAGTCCACGGTGCAGCTCGGGGTGGCCGACCTGGTGGCGGACGTGGTGGAGACCGGCAGCACGCTGCGCGCCGCCGGCCTGGAGGTCTTCGGGGAACCGATCCTGCGGTCCGAGGCGGTGCTGATCCGACCCACTGGCGACCCCAAGCCCGGGCTGGACGTGCTGGACCGGCGGCTGAACGGCGTGCTGGTGGCGCACGAGTACGTGCTGATGGACTACGACTGCCCGGTGGAGCACGTGAACGCCTGCGTGGCGGTGACCCCAGGTCTGGAGTCGCCCACGGTCTCCCCGCTGCACGACCGTGGCTGGGTGGCTGTCCGGGCGATGGTGCCGCGTCGGCGGACGAACCCGATCATGGACCAGCTCTACGGCCTGGGCGCGCGGGCCATCATCGTCACCACCATCCACGCGAGCAGGCTCTGACGGAGCGCTGTGCGTCCCGCCGAGACACCTGAGCATCCCTTCGGTCCGGCGGACCTGTATGCGCCGTTCCGGCCGCGAGCCACCCGGATCGTCTCGTTCCTGCTGATCCTCTGGGTGTTCGGCGGCGCAGTGGCCTTCGTGGTGCTCGTCGAAGGTCTGGACCGCGCGCCGCGGTCCTACCAGGTGGGTGGGATGGCGCTGGCGCTGCTGATCTGCGCGTTCCTCTACCTGATGGCCAGCGTGCGGGCTGTGCCGACCCCCGAGGGGCTGCGGGTGCGCAACATCCTGCGCGGGGCGGACCTGGAGTGGGCGCAGATCGTCAACGTCCGGTTCGGGGAGCGGGACTGGGTGCTGCTGGACCTCGCGGACGGGCACGTGTTCCCGGTGATGGCCATCCAACGCGTGGACGGTGCTCGCGCCCAGGCTGCCTCACGCCGGCTGGCCACGCTGGTCGCCCAGCACGAGCCGGGCGGCATGGACGCCGGCAGCAGCAGCAGCTAGGAACGGCGCGGGGTCGTCGGCGAGGCTGCGGCCCATCGTGCTCAGCGGCACCGGGGAGGCTTCCAGCGCAGCCTGCAGCCCGCTGGTGGGCAGGTGCACGAGCCGGTGCCGATCGCCCAGAGCGGCGGCCTGCACCCGCACCCGGGCACCCAGGTCGCCGTCGAGCTCTGGGACGACGACGTCCGCCGGGGCCAGCGCAACCCGCCCGATCGCGGTGAGACTGTGGTGGGAGACGCCATAGTGCCGTTCCCGCCGGTCGGTGCCGGAGACCCGCAGGCTGGCCACGGGTCGGCCACCGAGCACCGCCGCGGCGTTCAACGCCTCCCCGGCAGCCACCCCGGAGAACCCCCAGCGGGTGCCGGTACCGGCGTTGCCAGGGCCCTGCGCCAGGACCACCACGTCCGCCCGGGCGACCAGGTGCGCAGCGAGCAGCCCGGAGTGCACGGTGACCGACTCCAGGTCACCGCCGTAGCACTGCCCGGTGGTGACCGTGGCCGTCAGCCACCCGGACTGGCGCAACCCTGCCACCGCACGGGAGAACGCGGCCGGCAACGCTCCGCCGTCGGTCATCACGTACGCCACGGACAGCTGCCTGCCCCAGGTGGCGGCCTCCGCGCGAACCCCTGCGACCACAGCAGGCAGCGCCGAGTGCAGGTCGGCGACCACCACTGGCAACCCGGCCAGGTCGTCCGCCTCGCGGAGAAGCTCGTGGTACGGCGACTCCTGCTCGTCCACGCCGAGCACCATCGTCTGCTGCGGGGTGTACCGCGCCTTGACGATGTGCCCCGGCCCGGGCGGTGGATCGACCGGGAGGGTGTCCGGCTGAGCCACCACCAGCGCGTAGCCCCCGGTCCCCAGGCCGCGCTGCTGGGCGGTGGTGTTCAGCAGCACCCGGTCCCCGGGGGAGAGCATGCCCACCAGGTCCGGGTAGGCCAGGGCACGCACCTCGTCTCCTGCCGCCGCTGCACTGCTTGCTGCGCCGCCCCCGAGCAGCTGGACGGTGAGCTCCTGGGCGCCGCTCCAGGACCGGCCGAGGGAGCGGACCACGCCGTGTCGCCAAGTCATCACATGGGCAACCTATCGCCACTAGCCTGGGGTCATGAGCGTGCGGAGGGTCCAGGGGATGCCTGGCGACGGGAGCGCTGATGGCTGACCGGGTACCCGCTGCCGAACGTCTGCTCGACCTGGTGATCGCGCTGACGCACACCCGGCACCGGATGACGAAGGCGGAGATCCGCGCATCGGTGAACGGCTACACGGATGCGGCCTCCGACGAAGCGTTCGACCGCATGTTCGAGCGGGACAAGGACCAGCTCCGGGCGCTGGGGCTACCGGTGGTGACGCTCACCGACTCCGCCCATGAGGACGACGTCGGCTACCGGATCGACACTGCGGAGTACGAGCTGCCGCCGGTGGAGTTCACCCCGGCGGAGATCGGGGTGCTCTCCCTGGCCGCGCAGGTGTGGCAGGACTCCTCCTTCGCCGCTGACTCCCGCCGAGGGCTGACCAAGCTACGGGCGGTCAGCGACGCCGCGGATCCGGGCCGCTTCGCAGGCCTGTCCCTGCGGGTGCGTGGCCCGGATGCGGCGTTCGCGGACCTGCTCGAGGCGATCGAGGACCGGATCACCGTACGGTTCACCTACCGTGCCGCGAGCACCGGCAGCACCGAGGCCCGCACCGTACAGCCCTGGCGGCTGTTCGCCAAGGATCGCGGCTGGTACCTGGTCGGCTACGACATGGCCCGGGAGGGGAAGCGACAGTTCCGGCTCTCCCGGATCGTCGGCCGGGTGCGGCGGGTGGGGCGACCGGGCGAGGTGCAGATCCCGGAGAGCAGCCAGACCGAGCCGGCGGAGAGCGAGCCGACGGTGGTGCGGCTCGCCGTGGCCCCCGAACGTGCCTCCGCGCTACGCGCCCGAGGCGAGCCGGCACCAGGCGAGGACGGCATCGACGGCCGGGAGACCTATCGGCTGGAGACCGCGGACACCGAACGGCTGGCTGAAGAGCTGGCCGGCTACGGAGATGCGGTCGTGGTGCTCGACCCGCCCGAGCTGCGCGCTGCGGTGCTGCGCCGCCTGCGTGCCGCCGCGACGCTGGGAGGGGAGGGCTGATGGCCCAGAGCGCAGGCGACCGGGTGGTGCAGATGCTCGCCCTGATCACCTATCTCGATGCCCACCCAGGGGTGCCGGTGGAGCAGGTGGCCGAACACTTCGGGATCAGCACGGGCCGGGTGCTGCAGGACGTGAGCACGCTGTGGGTCTCCGGCACCCCCGGGTACCTGCCGGACGACCTGATCGACTTCTCCGCCGACGACCGAGAACGCAACATCCTCACTCTCACCCAGGCCCGTGGGATGAACCGTCCGTTGCGGCTGGGCGCGCAAGAGGCGGTGGCACTGCTGACCGCGCTCCGCTCGCTGCAGGTCACTCCGGGGCTGGCCACCGACCCGGTGCTCACCTCGGCGATGGACAAGCTCACCGAGGCGGCCGGCGCCGCGGCGCGGTCCGCCCAAGCGGTGCAGGTCGCCGGGCCGGACGACACCGGCGAGCAGGTGGCCGAGCACCTCACCACGGTCCGGGCGGCGATAGCCGACCAGCAGCGGCTGCACCTGCGCTATGTCTCCGCAGCAGACGTGGTCAGCGAGCGGGACGTGGATCCGCTGCAGCTGCTCACCGACGGTACCCGGTGGCTGCTCGTCGGCTGGTGCTACCGGGCACAGGACGTCCGGCAGTTCCGGCTGGACCGCATCCTGGAGCTCACCGAGGCCGGGGCACCGGCCGCTGCCCACCCGGACGTCGCGCTGAGCGCCGACACCGAGCCGGAGCTGACGGAGGCACCGTGGCAGGTCCGCCTGGTGCTGGCCTCCCCGGCGCGATGGGTCGCCGAACAGTACCCCGTGACCGCGGTGCAGGACCTCGAGGACGCACGCTTCGCCGTCGACCTGGCGGTGCTGGACCTGGCCTGGCTGCACCACCTGGTGCTGGGCATCGCCGAGGACGTGCTCGCCGTGGAACCTGCTGACGTGGCCACCGGGATCGCCGACCGTGCCCGGGCGGCACTGGAGGCCTATCGGGCCGCCGGTCTGGACGACGCCGACGAGACAGACCCGCCACCGCCGTTAGGCTGAGGTCATGCTGTGGTTCGCGGTCTGGACGGTGCTCGTGCTCGGTGCGGTCGCCTGCGCCGTGCTGCTCGCGCTGCACCTGTGGCGGCACTTCAAGGCGCTGATGGCCCAGGCGAGCCGAAGCAGCGAGGTGTTCCAGCGGCTCGAGGCGACGATGGCCGAGCTGGACGAGCAGGTGCGGGCGCAGACGTTCACCCCGCACCTGAGTGCCACCGAGGAGCAGCAGGAGGTGTGGCGGCAGCGTCGACGGGACAACCTGGCCGCGCGTGCAGCGAGAGTGCAGGCGCGTCGATCGCGTACGCTAGAACGGTGGCGGGCGATCGGGCTGCCGTTCTGAACGCCGACAGCCACGGGATTTCACGGAGGAAATGCAGATGCTGAGGAACCCAGTCTTTTGGATCGTGATCGTCGGGCTGGTGCTGCTGCTCTTCGGCGCCAGTCGTCTGCCGGACATCGCGGGGAATGTCGGCAAGTCGCTCAAGGTGTTCAAGAAGGAGATCAAGGAGCTGCAGGAGGACACTGACCTGTCCGACGCGAAGACGGTGCTGCACGAGGACCAGTCGGCCACACCGCAGCAGAGCGCCCCGCAGACCCAGCAGGCTCCGCCCGCACAGCCCACCGAGGCGCCCCAGTCAGCCCCCGCCGCACAGCCCACCGAGGCACCCCAGCCGGCCCCTGAGCAGCGCAGCAACGACGCCACCACTACCTGACGGCAGTGGTCTCACGTTCCAACCCCGAGGGGAGGATGCCTCTCGGGGACCATCTCCGTGAGCTCCGCAAGCGCCTGATGCTGGCGTGCGCGGGCATCCTCGTCGGCGCGATCGGCGGCTGGTTCCTCTACGACCCGGTGCTGCACCTGCTGCAGGCCCCGGTGGCCGAGCTCCGCGAACGCGGTGTGAACGCCACGCTGAACTTCTCCCAGGTGGCGGCCAGCTTCGACATCAAGCTGCGGGTCGCTGCGTTCCTCGGCCTGTTGGCCAGCTGCCCCTGGTGGATCTACCAGCTGTGGGCGTTCCTCGCGCCCGGGCTGAAGCGCAACGAGCGCCGCTGGGCGGTCGTGGTGATCGCTGCTGGTGTGCCGCTGTTCGCCGGCGGCGTGTACATGGCGTGGATCGCGCTACCGAACACCTTCCTGCTGCTCACCCAGTTCGTGCCGGACGGGGAGACGTCCTCAGCGCTGATCGACGTCACCACCTACCTGAAGTTCGTGATGCAGTTCCTGCTGATCTTCGGGGTCGCGTTCATCCTGCCGCTGATCCTGGTGCTGCTGAACTTCCTCGGCATGGTCAAGGGGATCACCTGGTTGAAGGGGTGGCGCTGGGCGGTGATCATCATCGTCGTGCTCGCCGCGTTGGCCACACCCACCGCCGATGCCGTCACGTTCATCATGATGTCGTTGCCGATCGTCGCGCTGTACTTCGCGGCAGTGGGCATCTGCATGCTCAACGACCGGCGGGTGGCGAAGAAGCTGCGTGCCGCGGCGGACTCCGCAGACGTCGACAGCACGCACTGAGCCCGCAAGGTCACGAGGATCTGGCTACCTGGCTAGTCTGGGCCGCATGAGCCGACTGGGCGTGCTGATCAACCCCACTGCCGGGCACGGGCGCGCCGACGGTGGCGGCCGGGACACCCTCGCCTTGCTCGGCCGCAGCGGGCACGAGGTGATCGACCTGAGCGCACCGACCGCGGCCGAGGCGCTCGCCCGAGGCCGGGACGCGCTCTGGGAGCTGGACGCCCTCGTGGTGGTCGGCGGCGACGGGATGGTGCACCTGGGGGTGAACGTGGTCGCCGGGACCACGGTCCCGTTGGGCATCGTGCCGTTCGGCAGCGGGAACGACCTGGCCCGCACCCTCGGGCTGGCTGAGCACGACGTGCACCGGGCGGTGGCCGACCTGCTCGGTGCGCTGGATGCCGAGCCGAGGGTGGTCGATGCGATCGCGACCCGGGTGCACGTACCGGGCGCGGAGGACACCGACGCCGGCGGCAGCGCTGCGGGCAGCGCCGCTCTGGAACGGGACGAGCTGGCGGACCCCACGGCCGTGGAGTGGACTGCCTGTGTGCTCTCCGCCGGGATCGACGCCGCAGTGAACCACCGCGCGAACGCCTACCGCTGGCCGCGCGGCAGCGGCCGGTACGTACGCGGCACCGTCGCCGAGCTGGGGGTGTTCCAGCCGTACGGGTACCGGCTCACCATCGACGGGGTGGTGCGCGAGCAGGAGGCTTCCCTGGTGGCCCTGGCGAACGCGCCGAGCTTCGGTGGCGGGATGCGGATCGCGCCGGACGCCGCGATGGACGATGGCTGGATGGACCTGGTGATCGGGCACGCGATGGGTCGGGTGCAGCTGATGCGGTTGTTCCCCCGGCTGTACCGGGGCACGCACGTGCGCTCGGATCGGGTCGAGGTGCTGCGGGCCCGGGAGGTGGTGCTGGAGCCGTTGCTCGGACGACGGCGCCCCCCGCCTGTCTATGCCGACGGTGAGCTGCTCGGTCGGTTACCTCTGCGGGCGCGCCTGCGCCCTGGTGCGCTGCGACTGCTCACGCCGCAGACCTAGGCTGGGGGCATGTCCTCACCCGCCGAACGGTATGCCGCATTCACTCGTCGCCAGGCGGAGGCCCGCACCCTGTGGGGGCAGTTCCGCCAGTCGTTGGACTTCGAGCTGGACGACTTCCAGGTCCAGGCGTGCGAGGCAGTGCAGGCCGACCGGGACGTGCTGGTCGCTGCCCCCACCGGCGCGGGCAAGACTGTGGTGGGGGAGTTCGCCATCGCCCTGGCCCTGGCTAGTGGTCGGAAGGCGTTCTACACCACCCCGATCAAGGCGCTGAGCAACCAGAAGTACGCCGACCTGCGGGAGGTGCACGGCGCCGCGAACGTGGGTCTGCTCACCGGGGACACCACGATCAACGGTGAGGCACCGGTGGTGGTGATGACCACCGAGGTGCTGCGGAACATGCTGTACAGCTCCTCGCCCACGCTGCGGGGCCTGGGGTATGTGGTGATGGACGAGGTGCACTACCTCGCCGACCGGTTCCGGGGGCCGGTGTGGGAGGAGGTCATCCTGCACCTGGCCGAGGACGTGCACCTGGTCTCCCTCTCGGCGACGGTGTCCAATGCGGAGGAGTTCGGCGACTGGCTCACCGAGGTGCGTGGTGACACCGCGGTGGTGGTCTCCGAGGTGCGTCCGGTGCCGCTGTGGCAGCACGTGATGGTCGGCCGCGAGGTGCTCGACCTGTACTCCTCGCGGGTGGACCCGACCCGGCCGGGCACCAACCCTCCGATCAGCCCGGACCTGGTGGAGGCGATCCGGTCCGCCGAGCACAGCGTGAACCGGGGCCCCACCGGGGGACGGCGCGGACGGGGACGGCGCAGGCCACCGGTCAGCAGGTACCGGATCGTGCGCACGCCGCCGCGGCCGATGGTGGTGGATCGGCTGGACCGGGCCGGGCTGCTCCCGGCGATCGTGTTCATCTTCTCCCGGGCAGGCTGCGAGGCGGCCACCGACCAGGTGCTCGCCCACGGCATCACGCTGACCACCGAGGCCGAGCGGCGCGAGATCGCCGCGGAGGTGGAGCGCCGCAGCGCCGACCTGCCCCGGGAGGACCTGGGGGTGCTGGACTTCTGGAAGTGGCGCGAGGCGCTGCTGGCCGGGGTGGCCGCGCACCACGCCGGGCTGCTCCCGCTGTTCAAGGAGACGGTGGAGGCGCTGTTCGCTGCCGGGTTGGTCAAGGTGGTCTTCGCCACGGAGACGCTGGCTCTGGGCATCAACATGCCAGCGCGGTCGGTAGTGCTGGAGAAGCTCACCAAGTGGGACGGACGTGGGCACGCCGACATCACCCCGGGGGAGTACACCCAGCTGACCGGGCGGGCCGGGCGACGCGGCATCGACGTGGAGGGGCACGCCGTCGTGCTCTACTCCAGCGGGATCGACCCGGTGGCGGTGGCCGGACTGGCCAGCCGGCGCACCTACCCGCTGCGGTCCAGCTTCCACCCGACCTACAACATGGCGGTGAACCTCATCGCCACCACCGGGTTCAGCCGGGCACGGGAGACGTTGGAGACGTCGTTCGCCCAGTTCCAGGCAGACCGGTCGGTGGTCGGGCTGGCCCGGCAGGCGCGTTCGATGACCGAGGGGCTGGAGGGGTACGCCGAGGCGATGACCTGCCACCTGGGGGACATCGAGGAGTACCTGGAGCTGCGCACGCAGATCTCCGCCCGGGAGAAGGAGCTGGCCAAGGAGCGTTCCCACGCTGCCCGGCAGGCCACCACGGACCTGGTGCGTTCGCTGCGCCGGGGCGATGTGATCCAGATCCCGCACGGACGGCGCGCCGGGTTCGCACTGGTGCTCACCACCCCGGACGAGCCCGGGCTGGACGGGCCGTTGCTGCACGTGCTGACCACCGAGGCCCGGCAGGCCCGGCTGACCGCTGCGGACCTGCCCTACGGCACCGACCGGTGGGGGCGTATCCGCATCGGCAAGCACGTGAACCCGCGCCGGCCCCAGGAGCGGCGGGACCTGGCCGCCTCGCTGCGCAACGCGCTCGGGGCTGCCGAACCAGAGGCTGCTCCCCGCCCACCGAGCGCCGCGGGCAGCGACGGTGCCCTGACCGGGCTGCGCGAGCGGCTCCGGCACCACCCGTGCCACGGCTGCGCCGACCGGGAGGAGCACCTGCGCTGGGCGCGCCGGCGGGAGAAGCTGGCCGCAGAGCACGCGCAGCTGCTCCGCCGGATCGAGGGCCGCACGTCCTCGATCGCCCGGGACTTCGACCGGGTGTGCCAGCTGCTCAGCGAGCTAGGGTACCTGGCCGGGGACGGTGACGGGCTGCAGGTGACGCAGCAAGGGGAGTGGTTGCGGCGGTTGTACTGCGAGAAGGACCTGGTGCTGGCCGAGTGCCTGCGCCAGGGCGCGTGGGCGGACCTGGACCCGGCGGGGCTGGCGGCGGCGGTCTCGATCGTGGTCTACTCCTCCCGCTCCGACGACACCGGTGAGCTGCCGGTGCCACCTGGACCGCCGGACGGCCCGCTCGCGCTGGCCGTGCACACCACACGACGGATCGCCCGGAGGCTCGAGGCGTTGGAGCGTGAGCACCGGGTGCGTCGAGCGCAGCCCGTGGACCTCGGCCTGGTCCGGCCGATGGACGTGTGGGCCCGCGGCGGGACCCTGACCGCCGTGCTGGATGCCGGTGACCTGGCCGCCGGGGACTTCGTCCGGTGGAGCCGACAGGTGATCGACCTGCTGGACCAGATCGCGACCGCGGCGCCGTCCTCGCAGCTGCGTCGCACCGCCCGCCGGGCACTCACGGCAGTGCGGCGCGGGATCGTCGCCTACGGCACCACGTGAGGCTCAGCACACCGGTTGCCCGACACACCAGCCGACACGCCGAGCGAGACAAGAATCTTGCTCTGATTCCATCCGCTCTGACCTGCAGGGACACCGTTGACCTGCATCGTTGTCTCCTTGGCGGAACTGCTCAAGACCGGTATGTTCACGTTCCGTACTGCTCCTGGTCTTCAGGGAGCGGGCACCGACCGGGCCCGTGCATTCACTAGAAAACGGGGCGTCCGCGCAGGGGGTTCCGGCCCGAAGGATGCACGGGCCGGTCGGTGCGCTCACAGCACGTCGGAGCCCGCGGCAGAGGCACCAGCTGGTCGTGACGAGCGCCGACGAGGACCCGGTGGCCCGGCTCGGGCACGTATCCTGCTGTGGTGGCTGTGATGTGGACCCCCCGAGCGCTGAGCCTGCTCGTCGCTGCGCTCGGCGGCTGGGCCACCGATGCTGCCTTCCCGATGCGGGGCTGGTGGCCGTTGGCGTTCGTCGGGATGGCGGCGTTGGTGTGGGCGTGCGGCCGGGACAGTGCCCGGTGGAACGCGTTGGTGGGCTGGGTCTGGGGGCTCGGGTTCTTCCTGCCGCACCTGTGGTGGGCGCACTACGCCGTCGGGCCGGTTCCGTGGGTGGCGTTGTCGGTGGCGGAGTCCGGGATCCTCGCCGGTGGTGTGGCGGCCTTCACCTGGGCCCGGCGTGGACGCTGGGTGCGGCACCGCACGTGGCTGCACGCCCCGCTGTTCGCGACCATCTGGGTGGTCATCGAGCAGCTGCGGCAGGTGTGGCCGTTCGGCGGGTTCCCGTGGGGGCGCCTCGGGTTTTCCCAGGGTGACTCGCCGCTGCTGTCCCTGGCGACGATCGCCGGGGCTCCGCTGGTGTCCTTCGCTGTGGTGCTCATCGGGCACTATCTGGCTGATGCGGTCCGCCTGCTGCTGCCAGGCCCGGGCCGGCGCGACGAGGTGCCCGCGCACCGGCACTGGCGCCAGCCCGCCTACCGGCTGGTCGCCGGTGGTCTGGTGCTCGGCGTAGGTGCGGTGCTGCCGCTGCCGAGCACCCAGGCGGAGGAGGGCGTGCTGCGCGTGGGGGCGGTGCAGGGCAACGTCTCCGAACCCGGGCTAGGTGCGTTCGCGAACGCCCAGGAGGTGCTGCACAACCATGCCCGTGGTACCCACGAGCTCGCCGACGAGGTGGGTCAGGGGAACCTGGACCTGGTGGTCTGGCCGGAGAACGCCACGGACATCAACCCGCGTGCGGACGCGCAGGCGGCAGCCGAGATCGACGCGGCAGCCGAGGCGATCGATGCGCCCATCCTGCTCGGTACCGACCGGTACGACGACGAGGCCCGGTACAACGAGATGATCCTCTGGCAGCCGGGGGTGGGGTCCACCTACGCCTACGCCAAGCAGATCCCTGCCGCGTTTGCTGAGTACATCCCGATGCGGGAGGTGGCTCGCCTGTTCTCGCCGGCGGTGGACATGGTGCGGACCGACATGGCCGCCGGGCAGGAGGTCGGCGTGGTCCCGGTGCCGGTGCCGCGCACCGGCGAGGTGGCGGACGTCGGTACGGTGATCTGCTTCGAGGTCGCCTATGACGCGCTGATCCGGTCGGCGGTGCAGGACGGCGCCGAGTTCCTGCTGGTGCCCACGAACAACGCCTCGTTCGGGTATACCAGCGAGTCGGAGCAGCAGCTGGCGATGTCCCGGCTGCGGGCGGTGGAGCACGGTCGCACCACGCTGCAGATCTCTACTGTCGGGGTCTCCGGGGTGATCGCTCCGGACGGGACCGTGCTGGAGGAGACCGGGCTGTTCACGCACGAGAGCTTCGCTGCTGACATCCCGCTGCGCTCCACGCTCACGATCGCCGACCGGTTGGGGGACTGGCCGATGATCGTCTTCACCGTACTGGCGGTGCTGGCCCTGGCACTCGGGGTGGTCACCGGGCGCCGGCAGCGGCCCCGACCCGCCGGTGCGGAACCGGCCGAGGGTGCGCCGGTGCGGACGTCGCCCGAGCCAGCGACCGGGTCCGACGCGCATGTCGGGGCCGCCCCGTGACGCTGGTGATCATCCCCACCTACAACGAACGTCAGTCTTTGCCGGAGACACTGCGCCGTACCCGGGCCGCGGTCCCGGAGGCCGATGTGCTCGTGGTCGACGACGCCAGCCCGGACGGCACCGGCACCTGGGCGGAGGGGGTTGCCGGCCACGACCGGCAGGTGCACGTGCTGCACCGCACCAGCAAGGACGGGCTCGGGCGGGCGTACGTGGCGGGCTTCGGTTGGGGTCTGGCCCGCGGTTATGACCGGCTGGTGGAGATGGATGCAGACGGGTCGCACCATCCGGAGGACCTGCCCCGGCTGCTGGCCGCCAGCTCCGCGGACGTGGGGCTGGTGATCGGCTCACGCTGGGTTCCGGGTGGGGCCACGGAGAACTGGCCGCTGAGCCGTCAGCTGCTCAGTCGCGGTGCGAACCTGTATGCGAATGCGCTGATCGGGTTCGGTGTGCGGGATGCCACGGCCGGGTTCCGGGTGTTCCGGGCCGCGACGCTGCGCCGCATCGACCTGGCCGGGGTGAACTCGCAGGGCTACTGCTTCCAGGTGGACATGACTCGCAGGGTGCACGAGCTGGGGGAGCGGATCGTCGAGGTGCCGATCACGTTCACCGAACGCGTCCAGG
This sequence comes from Ruania albidiflava DSM 18029, assembly GCF_000421225.1. Taxonomy (GTDB): domain Bacteria; phylum Actinomycetota; class Actinomycetes; order Actinomycetales; family Beutenbergiaceae; genus Ruania; species Ruania albidiflava. The sequence goes on from NZ_ATWL01000001.1 coordinate 189,199, forward strand.
GACAGTCGAAGATGAGTCGCGCGATCGTAGCCGAAGCCCTCTGGCGCACCACTGCCTGGGGCGCCGAGCGGCGCACCAGGCAGTGTCGGGAACGGGTGTCTCAGGCGCTGCGGCGGCGGAGCTGACCGCTGCGGAGCAGCTCCAGACGCTCATCCAGCAGCTCTTCCAGCTCGGCGACGGTGCGCCGCTCGAGCAGCATGTCCCAGTGCGTGCGCACCGGCTTGCCGGCCTTGGGTTCGGGACGGGTGGCGTCCCGCAGCAGCGCTTCGCCGCCACCGGGGGCCTCCCACACCGGGGGGATCTCGGCGTCGGCCGAGAACGGGATGATGATCACGCGGCCGTCCGGGCAGTCGTAGACAGCCTCCACCCGTGGCGCGAACTCGACCCCCTCCTCGGTCTCCATGCTGTTGGCACCGATCCGCATGCCACGCAGTGCTCGTTCAGCCATCGTGACTCCTCCTGTCCGTGACTTGTGGTCTCCATCTAGTCCAACGGGTGGGACGGGGCTTCTGTTCCGGCGACGCGGTGAAGGTGGTGTGAAGTTCGCGGGGACGGCTCGTGGCTAGGCTAGAGACCGTGACCAACGAGACGATGACCTACCGCCAGCTAGGAGCCTCCGGGCTGACCGTGTCCACCGTGGGACTGGGGTGCAATGCTCTAGGAGCCACGGTAGCGGACCAGGACGTGCCTGGCCTGGTGAACGCCGCGCTCGAGGCCGGCATCACCTTCTTCGACACTGCCGACACCTATTCCCGCGGCCGCAGCGAACAGCTCCTCGGTCGCGCACTGGGTACGCGCCGCGACGATGTGGTGATCGCCACGAAGTTCGGTATGGACACCCGTGGGCTGAACGGTCCGGACTGGGGTGTGCGCGGCTCCCGCCGGTACATCCGCAAGGCGGTGGAGGGCTCGCTGCGGCGGCTCGGCACCGACTACATCGACTTGTACCAGATGCACGCCCCAGACCCGCGCACCCCGATCGAGGAGACCTTGGCGGCACTGCACGAGCTGGTGGTGGAGGGGAAGGTGCGCTACATCGGCTCCTCGAACTTCACCGGGTGGCAGGTGGTGGACGCGGACTGGACGGCCCGCACCGGAACTCTGGCGCCGATGATCTCCGCGCAGAACCAGTACAACCTGCTCAACCGCAGTGCAGAGGCCGAGCTGCTGCCTGCCGTCGAACATGTGGGCGCTGGCCTGCTGCCGTTCTACCCGCTGGCCTCCGGGCTGCTCACCGGCAAGTACCGGCGTGGTCAGGACGCTCCGGCAGGCACGCGTCTGGCGAACCGGCCGGAGCGGCTGGCTGCGGCGGACTTCGACACGATCGAGGCGCTGCAGGACTTCGCCAGCGAGCGGGACCTGTCCCTGCTGCAGGTGGCAGTCGGCTGGTTGGCGGCCCAGCCGGCAGTGGCCTCGGTGATCAGCGGGGCGTCCAAGCCGGAGCAGGTGCAAGCAAATGCTGCAGCCGTGGCATGGGAGCCGAGCGCTGCGGAGCTGGTCGTGCTGGACGACCTGACCGCCTGAGGTCGCGGCTCGCTGCGTGCTTCCGGCAGTCGGGACCTGATGGCCTCCGGACCAGCAGGACCGGTGACGCCCGGGCCGGTCGAGCTGGTGCACCGGCTGCGGGCGGCAGGTTGTGTGTTCGCCGAGGAGGAGGCCGCCTTGCTCGCCGAGGCGGCCGACGACGCCGCGCACCTGGACCAGCTCACTGCCCGGCGCCTCGTGGGCGAGCCGTTGGAGCAGGTGCTCGGCTGGGTAGCCTTCGACGGGCTGCGTCTGCGGGTGCGGCCCGGGGTGTTCGTGCCCCGGCAGCGCACCACGTTCCTGGTGCAGGTGGCCGCCGATCTGGCACCGCAGGGAGCGATGGTGGCCGACGTGTGCTGCGGGATCGGTGCCATCGCTGCGGCGCTGACCGCGCGTCGCGCGGACCTGGACCTGTACGCCGCCGACAGCGATCCGGTCGCGGTGGCCCTGGCCCGGGAGAACCTGCCCGACCGGGTCGGCACCGGCTGCGGTGACCTGCTCGACGCGCTCCCGGCCCGGCTCCAGGGCCGGCTGGGCATGGTCGTGGCGAACACCCCGTACGTTCCCAGCGGGCAGATCGCGCACCTGCCGGTGGAGGCGCGCGCGCACGAGCCGCTTCCCACGCTCGACGGCGGAGCGGACGGTCTGGACGTGCAACGTCGCCTCGCGCAGCGCGCACCCAGGTGGTTGGCGCCGGGTGGGTACGTGCTCACCGAGATCGCCGCGACCCAGCGGGATGCAGCCGTGGCCGCGTTCACCGCAGCCGGCTTCCAGGCGACGGTGCGGATCAGCGAGGAGTGGGGGAGCGGGGTGCTGGTCGCCCGGGTGCCGCTAGCAGGCGGCGCCTGAGCGTTCCAACCCCGGGCGGTGCTAGCGCGTCCGCTCAGTCCCGCTGTCTGTGGTGCCGAGCCGCCCGTCCGTTGTCGCGACGATGACGCCATGGTTACCGGTGAAGGTCTCCAGCTGCTCCTGCAGGTGCGTGAGCAGGAGTGCCCAGCCGTCACTGGTGCCGAGAACGGTGCGCGCCTGGCGTCGGCGGATCGCTGCGAGCCGTTCGAACTCGTTCCCGTCCACGGTCCAGGCCAGCTGTCGCGATCCGGTCTGGTCCAGCGTGAAGGTGAACGTGCCGTCGGTGTAGCTGACGCCCATCCCGCTCTCTGCTGCGAGGGCGCAGACTCGCTCGATCGCCTGCACTGGCTGCTCGCTACTCGCCGGTCGAACCGTCGATCGACTCCCGGATCAGGTCGGCGTGGCCGTTGTGCCGGGCGTACTCCTCGATCATGTGGGTGAGGATCCAGCGCAGGCTGGGCGTCTGCCCGTCCGGCCAGCTGCGGGCGGCGAGGGTGCCCAGGTCCGCCACCTGGTCGGTGGCGCGCCGGGCGCGGGTCACCGACTGCTGCCAGAGGGCGAACAGCTCACCGGGTGCGTCGGAGGCGGCAGAGTTCCACTCCCAGTCCTGGTCGGCCTGCCAGTCCACGCTCTGCCACGGCTGTGGCATCGGTTCGCCGCGGAGCATCTGGGTGAACCAGTGGTCCTCCACCCAGGCGAGGTGCTTGAGGATCCCGCCGAGCGTCATCGTCGAGTCCGCTACCCGCACCTGGAGGTCGTCGGCGCCCAGACCGGAGCACTTCCAGTGCAGGGTGGCGCGCTGGAACTCCAGGAACCCGAGCAACGTGCCCCGCTCGTCAGCGGCCATCGGCGGTTCGGTCCGCCCCTGCTCGTCGATGACGGCGTCGCTCGGCCTGGTCACGTCCGAATCGGTCAGCAGGGGGATGGTCTGGCCTGGTGTGGTGCTGGACATGGTGCGACGCTATCGGGCAGGGCAAGGGATTTGCGCCTGGCGGTCCGCCGGCTGGCGCCGAAGTACTCAGGCCACCTGGCTGAGCGCCAGGCTGACCAAGAACCCGGCGCTGGCGATCACGCCGGTGTACAGGTGTGCCTTCTCGAACGCCTCGGGGATCATCGTGTCCGCGACCATCGTCAGGATCGCCCCCGCCGCGATCGCGGTCACCAGTGCTGTGGCGGTGCCGCTGGCGCCGCCGAGGAGCCCGGCACCGAGCCCGCCGGCGATTCCGGAGACCACGGCGATGGTCACCCAGATGCCGAACACGTACCGCGCGGACCGGCCGGCGTTCTTCATCCCGGCGGCCGAGGAGAGGCCCTCGGGCAGGTTGGACAGGAAGATCGCGGCGAGCACAGCCACGCCGACCCCTTCGCCGGTGAGCAGGGAGACACCGAGCACCACCGACTCCGGCACCCCGTCCAGCAGTGCCCCGATGGCGATCGCCGTGCCGCTGCCGGCCTGCTCCGACTCGGCCGGCTGCTGCCCTCCGGACCGCTTCCGGTGCCGGGCACCATGCCGGGCGAGCAGCACGTTGGCGCCCAGGTAGGCGAGCGCCCCGAGCAGGAAACCGAGCGTGGTCGGGGCGATCCCGCCGTCGGCGAGCGCGTCCTGGACCAGCTCGAAGGCCAGGGCGGAGATCAGCACCCCGGCGCCGAAGGCCATCACAGCGGCAACCACCCGTTGCGGCACCCGCACGAACCAGGACACCGCGGCCCCGACCACCAGGGCCCCGCCGGCGAGCAGCCCCCACAGCCCGGCCTGGAACCAGACCGGCATCAGCCTGACCTCCGCGTGCCCACCGCTCCACCCTCGCAGCCGCTCACGAGGCCGGCGGCACCCGCTTTGCTGCCAGGCGCTGCACGGCATCGTCCATGTGCGCCACGAGCAGCTCCTTCGCCCGCTCCAGGGTGCCCTCGCCGATCGCCTCGACGATCTCCTCGTGCTCGCGGACCTGGCTACCCAGGTCCGGGTAGGTGGTCTCCAGCTCACCGAGGCACATCCGGGTCTCCACCACCAGGGTGCGCATCGCCCGGATCAACCGCAGGCTGCCCGAGCACGCCACCAGCTCCTCGTGGAACGTGTGGTCGGCGTCGGAGACTCCGGGTGCGCTCCCGCGCCGGGCGGCGGTGCGCATCGCGGTGATGCTGGGCGTCAGCGCGCGCACGGTCTCCTCCCGGCGCCCGTCCATCACCAGCTCCAGCGCACCGCGCTCGATCGCTGAGCGGGTGCGGTAGATGTCCTCCACGTCGGCGGTTGACAGCTCGGTGACGAACACGCCGCGGTTGCGGACTGCCTCCAGCAGCCCTTCGGCGACCAGGCGCTGCATCGCCTCGCGCAACGGGCCACGGGAGACGTCGAGCCGTTCGGCCAGCTCGGTCTCTCCCAGCTGTTCGCCCTGCTGCAACCCGCCGGCCATGATCGCCCCGCGCAGCGCCTCTGCCACGTAGTCCACGGTGGACTGCCGCTTCGGCGGCCTCAGCTCACCGACCGGCATCTGCCATCCTCTCTGCGAACAGGGTCCCCAGCCGGGCACTGTACCGGGGTGTCCCGGCCAGTCGCAGCCCCTCCCAGATGGTGACCTGGTTGGCAGTGAGCACCGGCTTCCCGAGTCCGGACTCCAGGTCCGGCAGCACGGCCAGGGTGCGCATCGCCGTGTCCGGGACCAGCAGTGCTTCGGCTTCCGGGTGGTCGTTGCCGGTGACCAGGGCGGTCACCTGCGCAGGTGTGAGGATGCCGACCTCCGCGGCCGTGGCGATCCCGGCGCTGGAGAAGGAGACCACCTCGACCCCGGCAGAAGCGAGGTAGTCCACGAACAGGCGAGCGACGCCGTCGGGATAGCTCGCTGCCACGGCGACCTTCCGGATGCCGAGAGCCGAGAGTGCCGCCAGGTAGGCCCGGCTGGTGCTGGAGGTCGGCACCCCGGTCGCCTCCTCGAGCGTGGCGACCTGCTCCTCGGCCCCCTCTGGCCCGTAGACGAAGCTGCCGGACGTGCATGCCCACACCACCGCGGCCGGGCCGTGCCGGGCGAGCAGCCGGGCGCCTTCGGCGAGCCGGGCGGGGCTGCCCAGGTCGAGCAGCTCCGGGACGGCGTGCAGGTCGGTGCCGTAGATGTGCGCCACCGGGAAGCTCGCGTCCAACCAGCTCGCGGCCAGCGGGTAGTCGTCCTCAGCGGCGTGGTCGGGGTAGATGAACCCCACTGTGGGTGTGCTGGTCATGAGGCTCCCTCCTCGATGGTGTCCGGTGGGTCGGCGACCTCAGGCAGCGGCGGCGGCTCGACACCCTCCTGGAACACGCCGCGCAACCAGCTGCCCGGACCGACCATCGGCAGGTCCATCCGGCCCAGGCAGGCCCAGACCGTGAGCTGGTTGGCGGTCAGCACCGGTTTGCCCAGGTCCCGTTCCAACGGGGCGATGATGTCGTAGGTGGGCAGGTTGGTGCAGGAGACGAAGATCGCCTCCGCGGCCGGGTCATCGGCGGCCATCACCAGGTCGGCCACGGTCCGGTAGTTCACCTTCCAGATCCCGCCGCCCAGGCCCAGGTACTGGGAGTGCAGCACGGTCACCCCCAGCTCGGCGAGGAACTCCTCCAGGCGTCGGGTGAGCGGTTCGTCGTACGGAGTGACCACGGACATCCGGGTGAGACCGAGCTCACGCACCGCCTCGGCCAACGCTCCAGAGGTGGTGACCGCGTCCGGGGCGCCCGCGGCACGGATCGCCTCGCACAGCGCCGCCTCGTAGGCCACCCCGTGCACGAAGCTGCCCGAGCTGCACAGGAACGCCACCACCTCCGGCTCCACCCCGAGCACGTCCCGGGTAGCACGCTGCAGGTGATCGGTCGCGGACACCAGCTCAGCCATCTCCAGACTCACCGGCACCGGTTCGTACGGCGTGCGCGCCAGGTGCAGGCTGACCTCCATCGGCGCCCACCGCCACAGCTCACGTTCCAGGGCCAGGTCAAAGGGCGCGATGATCCCGATCCCGCGCTGGGCCAATGGTCCTTCGAACTCCGCGCCGCTTGCTTCCACAGGTCTCACCTTCGCGCCGGCGGATCATCTGATTGTTGACAATAGTAGGTGGGCCTCCTACGTTGTCAATATGCGTGATCGGCCGGTCGTTGTGCTGCACGACGGCAGCGCGCCCAGCGCCGAGATGATGGCCCCTGTCACCGAGCTCACCGCGGTGCGCTACACCGACGAAGCAGGGTTGGCCGAGGCGCTGTCCGGGGCCGAGGTGCTGTTCGCCTACCACTTCCTCTCCGATGCGCTAGCCGAGGCCTGGCACGGGGCGGACAGCCTGCGTTGGCTGCACGTGGCTGCCGCCGGCGTGGACTCGTTCATGACGCCGCAGGTGCGCGACAGCGACGTCGTGGTGACCAACTCCCGTGGCGTGTTCGACGACGCGATCGCGGAGTACGTGCTCGGCCAGGTGCTCTCCTTCGCCAAGGATCTGCCCGGCTCCTGGCGCCGGCAGCAGCAGCACATCTGGGAGCACCGGGAGTCCGAGCGGGTCGCCGGCACCCGGGCGCTGGTCGTGGGCACCGGTCCGATCGGGCGGTCGATCGCCCGGCTGCTGCGAGCCGCAGGTCTGCAGGTGCGCGGCTCGGGGCGCAGGGCCCGGGAGGGCGACCCGGACTTCGGCGTGGTACGCGCCCAGGAAGATCTGCCGGGTGAGCTGGCGGCCGCCGACTGGGTGGTGCTCGCTGCGCCGCTGACCGATGCCACCCGGGGGATGATCGACAGTGCAGCTCTGACGGCGATGCGCCCCTCCGCCCGGCTGATCAACGTAGGTCGAGGAGAGCTGGTGCGCACCGAGGACCTGGTCACCGCCCTGCGGGAGGGCACGATCGCCGGTGCTGCCCTGGACGTGCTGGAGACGGAACCGCTACCGGCCGGGCACCCCCTCTGGGACCTGCCCACCGCGTTGATCACGCCGCACAGCTCCGGTGACTTCATCGGGTGGCGCGGGGCGCTGGTGGACCTGTTCGCACAGAACCTGGCCCGCTGGCAGGCGGGCCAGCCGCTGCACAATGTCGTGGACAAGACCAGAGGATACGTACCAGGGAGCTGACGTGGAACCCACCGAGATGACCGCCGTCGAACTCGTCACCGCCTATGGTGCCGGTGAGCTCTCCCCGGTCGAGGTGACCGCCGCCGTCCTCGATCGGATCGAGGAGGCCGACGGCGAGCTGAACGCGTTCAACCTGGTGGACCGCGAGTCTGCCCTGGCCCAGGCGAGAGAGTCCGAGGAGCGCTGGCGCAACGGCTACAGCAAGGGGCTGCTGGACGGGGTGCCGATCTCGATCAAGGACATCTTCCTCACCAAGGGGTGGCCCACGCTGCGGGGCTCGAAGTCCGTCGCACCCGACCAGCCGTGGCCGGTGGACTCCCCGGTGGCGGCACGGCTCCGGGACGATGGCATGGTGTTCGTCGGTAAGACCACCACCCCGGAGATCGCATGGAAGGCGGTCACCGACTCCCCGCTGACCGGGATCACGAGGAACCCGGCCGACCCGTCGAAGACGCCCGGCGGGTCCTCCGGCGGAGCGGGTGCGGCAGTAGCGGCGGGGATGGCTCCCCTGGCAGTGGGCACCGATGGCGGTGGCAGCATCCGGATCCCCGCCAGCTTTTGCGGGATCGTTGGGCTGAAACCTACGCACGGACGGGTGCCGATGTACCCGGCGAGCCCGTTCGCACCGCTCGCGCACGCCGGTCCGATGACTCGGACCGTGGAGGATGCGGCGCTGCTGATGGACATCTTGGCGCTGCCCGACCACCGGGATCCGACGTCGCAGGCGCCACCGCACCTGACCTATCGGGGTGAGTTCAACCGTGAGGTCACCGGGATGCACGTGGCCTACTCCCGCGACCTGGGCTACCTGCAGGTGGACGCCGAGGTGGCGGCGATCGTCGACGCCGCAGTGACGAAGATCGACCAGGCTGGTCTGCACGTGGAGGCGGTCGACCCAGGCTTCGACGACCCGTTGGACGCGTTCGAGACCATGTGGGCCTGTGGTGCGGCAGCGCTGCTGCGCACCATGCCGAACGTCCGGGAGACGATCGACCCCGGGCTGGCGGCAGTGTGGGACAAGGGGGAGAGCCACAGCGGTGTGGACTACATCCAGGCACGCAGTGTCGGGGCGGCAGTGGGCATCACGATGGGGGAGTTCAGCGAGAACCACAATGCCCTGATCACCCCGACCGTGGCGATCCCGCCGTTCGAGGCCGGGCACGACGTGCCGCCGGGCAGCGGCCTGACCCGGTGGCCGCAGTGGGCGGGATTCAGCTACCCGTTCAACATGACCGGCCAGCCGGCGATCAGCATCCCGGTGGGCACCACTGCAACGGGTCTGCCCGTCGGGCTGCAGATCGTCGGGCCGCGGCACGCCGACGACCTGGTGCTCGCACTGGGCCGGTTCGTGGAGTGGCTGCTCGCCTGAGCAGTCCCGGTGCCGCACGCCACGGTCGCGAACCCGGTCGCGAACCCGGTCGCGAACGCTCGCATTTGCGACCCTGAATCGGTTCAGGGTCGCAAATGCGAGCGTTCGCGACTCACCTGGGGTCAGGCGCGGGCGTAGGTGAGGCGTTCGCCGACGAATCCGTTCCGCCACAGGTCGTTGCACGCCTCGGCCATCGCCGGCAGACCGTCGGTGATGGTGGCGAACACGTTCCCGGGCACCCAGCCGACGTCCCCGTTCAGCAGCAGGTTGTTCCGGTCGTAGAAGATCGCCAGGTCGGTGGCGCCGTTCTCCGCGTGTGCCTGGGACCCCTGCTCGTAGCCGTAGGCCGGGTTGCCGATCTCCCACGGTTCGAAGTCGAAGAGGCACACGTCGCCGGGGATCGGGGTCACCGTGGGGTTCTCCCGGCGCGGGGCGCTGGTGATCCTGGGTACCAGGGCGTACACCTCGTTCCGGGCGAACTTGGCGTGCACCGCGTCACCGGACTGCGGCAGCACGTCCCACACGGCCGTACTGGTCGCCGGCGCGACGTCATCGAGCAGCCGAGCGCGACAGGTCACGCCTCGCTGCTCCAGGGTGATGGTGATGTAGCGCGGCACAGCCGCCTCCTTGTTCATCTGTGGGTTCTTCCCCGCCGGGTCAGACCTTGGCCGCCAGGCCGGTCAGACCTCGGCGAGCACCTCGGACCAGATGCTCAGCGCCTCCTCGATCTCCGCGGCACTGACCACCAACGGCGGGATCATCCGGACAGTGTTCATGTACGCACCACAGGTGAGCAGGAGCAGGCCCTTGGCTGCCGCTGCCTGCTGGGCGGCGGCGGCACGAGCACCGTCCGGGCGGCCGTCCGCGGTGGTGAACTCCGAGCCGACCAGCAGACCCAGGCCACGCACGTCCCCGACCGCCTCGGTGGCCCGGTCCCGCACGCCGGTGAGCAGCTGATGGCCACGTTCGGCAGCGTTGGCGACCAGCCCCTCCTTCTCGATCACGTCCATCGTGGCCAGTGCTGCGGCACAGGCGACGGCGTTCGCGCCATAGGTACCACCCTGGGAACCGGGCCACGCCTTGGCCATCAGCTCGGCGGAGGCGGCCATCCCGGAGATCGGGAAGCCCGAGGCGAGCCCCTTGGCGATGGTGATGATGTCCGGGCGGACGTCGAAGTGCTGGTGGCCGAAGTACTTGCCGGTGCGGCCGAACCCAGTCTGGATCTCGTCCATCACCAGCAGGATGCCGTGCTCGTCCGCCCGCTCCCGCAGTCCTTGGAAGAAGCGGGTGTTGCCCGGCACGTAGCCACCCTCGCCGAGCATCGGCTCGACCACGAACGCTGCCGTCTCGGCCGGTGAGGTCACCGTGGCGAACAGGTAGTCCAGCTCGCGCAGGCAGAAGTCGGTGGCCGCTTCCTCGGACCAGCCATACCGGAAGGCGGTCGGGAAGGGGGCGACGTGCACGCCGGACATCAACGGGGAGAACCCGGCGGAGAACCGGGTGCCGGAGGTGGTCATGGTGGCCGTGGCGACGGTGCGGCCGTGGAACCCGCCGTGGAAGACGATCACGTTCGGCCGACCGGTGGCCTGCCGGGACAACCGGAGCGCGGACTCGACCGCCTCGGAGCCGGAGTTGGCGAAGAACACCGAGTCCAAGCCTTCGGGCAGCACGTCCCCGAGCCGCTCGACCAGGTCCAGCAGCGGGCGGTGCATCACAGTCGTGTACTGTCCGTGCACCAGCTTGCCGACCTGCTCCTGCGCCGCGGCCACCACCCGCGGATGGCAGTGCCCGGTGCTGGTCACCCCGATCCCGGCGGTGAAGTCCAGGTAGCGGCGTCCGTCGGCGTCGAAGATCTCGCAGCCGCGGGCGTGATCGACCACCACAGGTGTGGCCTGGCGCAGGTGGGGAGACAATGTGGCCATGGGACCCTCCAGAGAAGTATTGTCGGATTGTCGACAATACTTCTAGGCTGGCCATGAGGCAAGGAGTCGAAGATGGAAACCACCACACCCACCGCCACCGCTGAACGCGAGGCCATCGAGTCCGTCCCGAAGGGGCTGTTCGTCGCCGGCCAGTGGCGCCCGACCGAAGCCACCATGCCGGTGGAGGACCCGTCCACCGGTGAGGTGCTCTGCGAGGTCGCCGATGCCAGCCCGGCTGAGGCGATGCCGGCGCTGGACGCCGCCGCCGCGGCCCAGGCCGACTGGGCCCGCACCACCCCCCGCGAGCGCAGCGAGATCCTCTCTCGCGCCTTCGAGCTGATGATCGCCGAGACCGAGCGGCTCGCGCTGATCATGACCCTGGAGATGGGTAAGCCGCTGGCCGAGTCCCGCGGGGAGGTCGCTTATGCGGCGGAGTTCCTCCGCTGGTTCGCCGAGGAGGCGGTACGCATCGACGGCGGCTACATGACCGCCCCGGGCGGCGGCTCCCGGTTCCTGGTCACCAAGCAGCCGGTCGGCGTGAGTCTGATGATCACGCCGTGGAACTTCCCGCTGGCGATGGGCACCCGGAAGATCGGACCGGCGATCGCCGCCGGCTGCACCTCGGTGATCAAGCCCGCCGCACAGACCCCCCTGTGCACGCTCGCGTTCGCCGAGCTGCTCACCCGCGCCGGGCTGCCCGACGGTGTGGTGAACGTGGTCACCACCGGTCAGGCGGACCAGGTGATGAGTCCGCTGATCCTCGACCCCCGGTCCCGCAAGCTGTCCTTCACCGGGTCCACCGGGGTGGGCAAGCACCTGCTGGAGCTGTGCGCGAAGACGGTGATGCGCACCTCGATGGAGCTCGGCGGCAACGCCCCGTTCCTGGTGTTCGAGGACGCCGACCTGGATGCCGCCGTGGACGGGGCGATGCTGGCCAAGATGCGCAACATCGGCCAGGCCTGCACCGCGGCCAACCGCATCCTGGTGCACCGGGACGTGGCGGAGCAGTTCGCCGAGAAGATGGCTGCCCGGATGGCAAGCCTGCCGATGGGCCGCGGGACCGAGGACGGTGTGGTCGTCGGCCCGCTGATCGACGACCGGGCCGTGGCCAAGGTGACCGGTCTGGTCGCCGATGCCACCGAACGCGGTGCCACTGTGCACCTGGGCGGGAGCGCGCACGAGGGGCCCGGCCACTTCTACCCGGCCACGGTCCTCACCGACGTGCCCCCGGAGGCGGAGATGGCCCACACGGAGATCTTCGGCCCAGTGGCAGCGATCACGCCGTTCGACACCGAGGAGGAGGCGATCGCACTGGCCAACGACACCCCCTACGGTCTGGTCTCCTACGCCTTCACCCAGGACCTGGCCCGGGGCATCCGGGTCGGGGAGGGGCTAGAGGCCGGCATGGTCGGGCTGAACCTGGGTGTGGTGTCCAACCCGGCCGCACCCTTCGGCGGGATCAAGGAGTCCGGCCTGGGCCGAGAGGGCGGGTTCCTCGGCATCGACGAGTTCCTGGAGACCAAGTACATCGGCATCCGGGTCTGAACCCATGGACCCCGTGGTGGAGGCCGTGACACGATCGGGGCATGGCCTCCACCACGGCTGCGCAGCAGCGGCTCCGGGACCTGGCCCTGCTGCGGCGGGTGCGGGACCGCATCGACCGGGAGTACGCCGAGCCGTTGAACGTCCAGGCGCTGGCGCGGGAGGTGGGCATGTCTGCCGGCCACCTGAGCCGGACGTTCCGCGCCGCCTACGGTGAGCCGCCGTACAGCTACTTGATGACTCGCCGGGTGGAGCGTGCGATGACTCTGCTGCGCCGAGGCGACCTCTCGGTGACCGAGGTGTGCTTCGCCGTCGGCTTCTCCTCGCTGGGCACGTTCAGCAGCCGGTTCGCCGAGCTGGTCGGGATGCCACCCAGCCAGTACCGGGCGCAACAGGCGGACTGGGCGGACGGAATCCCGCCGTGCATGGCCCGGCGGGTCACCAGACCGGTCAGGAATCGAGAAGCCACGCCCGGTGGCCGCGCTCTACTGTGAGCCGCATGGACATCACGATTCACGCAAGCTTTCTCCCGCACACCGACGCCGAGGCCGCACTGCGCTTCTATCGCGATGCGCTCGGCTTCGAGGTCCGCAAGGACGTCGGTTACCAAGACATGCGCTGGCTGACCGTCGGCCCACCGGGACAACCGGACGTCAACGTCGTGCTCTACCCGCCCACCGCCGACCCGAACATCACCGAGGAGGAGGGCAGGGTCATCACCGAGATGATCGCCAAGGGCACGTTCGCCAGCCTGATGCTTGCCAGCCCGGACGTGGACGCGGCGTTCGCCGCCGTGCAGGCCCACGACGTGGAGGTGGTGCAGGAACCCACCGACCAGGACTGGGGGATGCGGGACTGTGCGTTCCGCGACCCGGCCGGCAACATGGTCCGGATGCAGCAGGTCGGCTGACCGGCCGTGTGCAGCCCAGCCAAAGTTGGCCCACCCGCCCGGCCCGCCCCGGCGGCACCGCGGGATGCTCAGCAGCGCAAGCAGGACGCCCTCAGCCTGCTCACCACTCCGGCGATCGATGCCTGGGTGGCCACCGCATCGCCCGACGGCGCCCCGTACGTCGTCCCGCTCTCCCTCGCCTGGATCGAGGGCCGGGTAGTTCTCGCCCTGCCTGCGGCAACGCGCACCGCGCGGAACCTGGCTGCCACGGCCAGGGCACGGCTCGGGGTGGGAGCCACCCGCGACGTCGTGCTCATCGACGCCGAGCTGGACCGGATGCTGGCAGTGGACGACCACGAGGCGGCGAGCGTCGGCGCCCGCTACGCAGCCCAGGCGGACTGGGATCCGCGCGCCGCTCCGGCTGGTCAGGTCTACGCTGTGCTGCGCCCGCAGCGCATCCAGGCCTGGCGGGAAGCGAACGAGCAGGAGGACCGCACGCTGATGCGTGACGGCGCCTGGCTGACCGGATCTGACCACCCGGCCCCACGGCGTCCGGCAGGATGAAGACCCCACCCGGACCGCTCCACCGAGCAGAGGAGAACCCCTCGATGGCCACCACCACCGAATCGGCCACCACAAGCACCCACCTGGCCGACAGCCACGACAAGATCCGGGTGGTCGGCGCCCGGGAGAACAACCTCGACGGCGTCTCCGTGGAGATCCCGAAGCGGCGGATCACCGTGTTCACCGGGGTGTCCGGCTCCGGGAAGAGCTCACTGGTGTTCGACACCATCGCCGCGGAGTCCCAGCGGATGATCAACGAGACCTACAGCGCGTTCGTCCAGGGGTTCATGCCCAGCCTGCCGCGACCGGACGTGGACCTGCTGGACGGGCTCACCACGGCGATCATCGTGGACCAGGAACGGATGGGCGCCAACCCGCGGTCCACTGTGGGCACCGCCACGGACACCTACACGATGCTGCGGGTCCTGTACTCCCGGATCGGGCAGCCGCACGTGGGACCGCCCACGGCATTCGCGTTCAACGTGCCCACCTCCCGAGCGGGCGGGGTGATGAGCACCGAGAAGGCCGGCCGGGTGGAGAAGAAGGTGGTCAAGGACGCGGTGTACCTCGGCGGGATGTGCCCGCGGTGCGAGGGCACCGGATCGGTCTCCGACTTCGACCTGACCGCGCTGTACGACGAGACCAGGTCTCTAGGCGAAGAAGCGTTGCTGGTGCCCGGGTACTCCATGAGCGGCTGGTACGGGCGGATCTTCGCCGGTGCCGGGTTCGACCTGGACAAGCCGATCGGGAAGTACACCAAGCGGGAGCGGGAGAAGCTGCTCTACGGCCCGCCGGAGAAGATCAAGGTGGAGGGTGTCAACCTCACCTACGAGGGCCTGATCCCGAAGATCCAGAAGACGATGCTGGCCAAGGACGTGGAGGCGATGCAGCCACACGTGCGCAGGTTCGTGGAGCGCGCGATCACCTTCGACGTCTGCCCGGACTGCGAGGGCACCCGGCTGAACGCCTCGGCCCGGTCGGCGAAGATCGCCGGGGTGAGCATCGCCGAGGCCACCACGATGCAGATCACTGACCTGGCCGAGTGGGTGCGCTCCCTGGCGGAACCCACGGTGGCCCCGCTGCTCGAGACGCTGCTGGACACGCTCGACTCGTTCGTGCAGATCGGCCTGGGCTACCTGAGCCTGAACCGGCCGGCCGGATCACTCTCCGGCGGCGAGGCGCAACGCACGCGGATGATCCGGCACCTGGGCTCCTCGCTGACCGACGTCACCTACGTGTTCGACGAGCCCACGATCGGGCTGCACCCGCACGACATCGACCGGATGAACCAGCTGCTCGTCCAGCTGCGGGACAAGGGCAACACCGTGCTGGTGGTCGAGCACAAGCCGGAGACCATCGCGATCGCCGACCACGTCGTCGACCTGGGTCCCGGAGCGGGGACCGACGGCGGCCAGATCACCTATCAGGGCGACCTGGCCGGACTGCGGCGCAGCGACACGATCACCGGCCACCACCTGGGCGACCGGGTACGCCTGAAGGAGCAGGTCCGCACTCCCTCCGGGGCGCTAGAGGTGCGTGGTGCGCACACGAACAACCTGCAGGACCTGGACGTGGACATCCCGCTCGGCGTGCTGTGCGCGATCACCGGCGTGGCTGGATCCGGGAAGAGCTCCCTGATCGGCGGGTCGGTGGCGAAGCGGGACGGTGTGGTGGTGATCGACCAGAGCGGCATCAAGGGGTCCCGCCGGTCGAACCCGGCCACCTACACCGGGCTGCTGGACCCGGTCCGGAAGGCCTTCGCCAAGGCCAACGGCGTCAAGCCGGGCCTGTTCAGCGCGAACTCCGACGGCGCCTGCCCGGCGTGCAACGGCGCCGGGGTGATCGTCACCGAGCTCGGCTTCATGGAGTCCTTCTCCACCACCTGCGAGGAGTGCGAGGGCCGGCGGTTCCAGGCCACGGTGCTGGAGTACACCTTCGGCGGTGCGAACATCGCCGAGGTCCTGGAGATGTCGGTGTCCCAGGCGGCGGAGTTCTTCGCCGACGGCGAGGCCAAGGTTCCCGCTGCGCACACCATCCTGGAACGCCTGGTGGACGTCGGCCTGGGATATGTGAAGATCGGACAGCCGCTGAACACCCTCTCCGGCGGTGAGCGGCAGCGGCTGAAGCTGGCGGTGCAGATGGGCGCCAAGGGGGAGGTGTACGTGCTGGACGAGCCGACCACGGGGCTGCACCTGGCGGACGTGGAACAGCTCCTCGCGCTGCTGGACCGACTGGTCGACGGTGGCAGGTCGGTGATCGTGATCGAGCACCACCAGGCGGTCATGGCCCATGCGGACTGGATCGTGGACCTAGGTCCAGGGGCAGGGCACGACGGCGGTCGCGTGGTCTTCGAAGGCACGCCGGCTGATCTCGTGGCCGGCCAGACCACGCTGACCGGCAAGCACCTCGCAGACTACGTGGCCGGCTGAGTGGGTCAGCGGCCGGTCCCGGCGTCGTCCCGCCCGAACCGGGCGAGGTAGTGCCACACCCGCTTCAGCACCTGCAGGTCGTACTTCCCGGACCGTGCCGCGTCCCCGATCACGTCCGGGGTGAGCACCGGAGCAAGCTCCTGGGCGAGCTGCACGTACTGCCGCCCGCGGTAGGACGGGTCCAGCCGAGCTGTCGACAGCCGGAAACCCGGGTGATAGCGCACCTCGCAGCCCAACGCCGCGGCGGCCTCTGCGACCTGCGAGCCGGCGAAGCACGGGTCCAGCACCAGGGCGGTCACGTCCCGGTCCACCTGGACGCCGCCGTGCACGTGGGCCTCGACCGCCTCGTCCAGGTGGTCCAGGCCCGAGGCGTCGGCCAGTGCACACAGCTTTGGCAGCAGTTCGGGTCGCCACGCCGGTTCCAGGCGCCGTAGACCGGCCGCTCGTGCGGGTGGCTGTGGTCGTACCGGCCCGCGAACAGCCGGCTCTCCCAACGCCACCGGTCGCCGCCGGGGTGCGCGGTGAGTCCGCCGTTGGATATCCCGGTGGCGAACTGGGACCGGTAGACACCGTCTGCGGCGAGAGACTCCAGCACCCTCCGGCCAGGTGGGCTCAGTCCAGGCAGAACTCGTTGCCCTCGGGGTCGGTCATCACGATGAAGCCGCCGCTCATCGGCTCCTCCGGCTCGAACCGCTGCACCCGGGTGGCCCCCAGGCCCACCAGGCGCGTGCACTCGGCCTCCAGCGCCGCCATCCGCTCCTCACCCTCCAGCCCAGGCGCGGCTCGGAGGTCCAGGTGCACCCGGTTCTTCGCAGTCTTCGCCTCGGGGACCCGCTGGAAGAAGATCCGCGGGCCGTCCCCGTCTGGGTCCTCCAGGGCGGAGCTGGACCGCCACTGGCTCTCCGGCACACCGATCTCGGCGAGGAACTCCTGCCAGACGCTGAACGGGTCCACGCCCTCGGGGATCTGGTGGCCCGGGGGAGCGGGGTGGACGTAGCCGAGCGCCTCGGCCCAGAAGTAGGACAGGGTGACCGGGTCGTGGGCGTCGAAGGTGACCTGGAAGGCGGTGCTCATGCTGGGACTCCGTTCGTGTGCAGGTACAGGTCGCGCAGCAGGCAGACCTCGGACAGGTGGTGGATCAGCTCGCGGTTGATGTGCAGCACCAGCACCGCCATCGCAGCCTCCGGGTACGGCTCTGCTTCCCCGACGGGCACGGCGAGGCCCTCCTGACCCAGCGAGGCGACGCCGTCGAGCCAGGTGTCCAGCTGCGTGTTCAGCTGGGCCAGCGCCTCCTCGGCCGTGCCGGCGTACTCCCAGGACTCGTACGAGGCCGGAGGTGCGCCGAAGTGTGCCGCGTTCCGGGCGGCCAGCACGCCGACGATCACGTGCCCGAGCCGCCAGGCGATGGTCGTGAACGGGGCCGGATCGGGTTCCGGGAAGGCGAAGTCGATCGTGAAGTCACCCGCCCCGCCCTGGATCGGCGCCGTCGACGTGCCACGCGGGTGGATGCTCCAGGCCCCGGGCACCGGGGACCAGAAGTACTCCTCGTCGGTCATTCCGGTCAGCCGCCGGTCCCACAGCGCGGCGCGGTGGAAGGTGATCTGTTCCAGCAGCTCGTGGTGGTAGTCCACGGAGTTCGTGTGCATGCGACCACCTTCTCTCCGAAACCGGACAGGATCGGTCCGCTACGGACGAGAGGTGCCCTTCGCGCGGCGGTACTCCGCGAGGAACTCCGCGATCCGACCGATCGCCTCCTCCAGCATCTGCACGTCCGGCAACGTGACCAGCCGGAAGTGGTCAGGCTCGGGCCAGTTGAACCCGGTGCCGTGCGTGACCAGCAGGTGCTTGGAACGCAGCAGGTCGATCACGAACTGCTGGTCGTCGGCGATCGGGTACACCTCCGGGTCCAGCCGGGGGAAGCAGTACAGCGCACCGTCCGGGCGCACCGAGGTCACACCGGGGATCTCGTTCAGCAGCCGGTCGGCGAGCATCGACTGCTCGTAGAACCGGCCACCCGGGACGATTAGCTCCTCGATGGACTGGTAGCCGCCGAGCGCGGTCTGGATGGCGTGCTGGGCGGGCACGTTGGAGCACATCCGCATGTTCGCCATCAGGGTGAGGCCCTCGATGAAGTCGGCAGCCAGGTGCTTGGGTCCGGACAGCATCAGCCAGCCGGACCGGTACCCGCACACCCGGTAGGCCTTGGACAGTCCGCTGAACGTCAAGCAGAGCACGTCGTCACCGGTGTAGGCGGCCGTGTGATGGTGCTCGGCGCCGTTGTACACGATCTTCTCGTAGATCTCGTCGCTGAAGATGACCAGGTCGTGCCGGCGGGCGAGGTCCACCAGGTCCTTGACCATCTGCTCGGAGTACACCGCCCCGGTGGGGTTGTTCGGGTTGATGATCACCATCGCATGGGTGTTCTCGGTGATCTTCGACTCGATGTCCACCAGGTTCGGCATCCACCCGTTGCTCTCGTCGCACAGGTAGTGCACCGGGGTGCCGCCGGCCAGGGACACCGCACCGGTCCACAGTGGATAGTCCGGTGCTGGCACCAGGATCTCGTTGCCGTCGTCTACGAACGTCTGCAGCACCAGGGAGATCAGCTCGGAGACGCCGTTGCCGATGAACACGTCGTCCACGTGCGCATCCTGCAGGCCACGGGACTGGTAGTACTGCGCGACCGCGGTGCGGGCGGAGAAGATGCCGCGGGAGTCGGAATAGCCCTGCGCCTCGGGTAGGTGGTGCACCACGTCCGCCTGGATCGCCTGCGGGGCCTCGAACCCGAACGGGGCGGGGTTGCCGATGTTCAGCTTGAGGATCCGGTGCCCCAGGGACTCCAGACGCTCGGCTTCGACCAGGATCGGCCCCCGCACGTCGTAGCGGACGTTCTTGAGCTTCTTGCTCTGCTTGATGGTGCGCACACCCTGATTCTCGCAGCGTCTGCGCGCTGCGGCGTACCCGGGTCCCGGTGCGCCGCAAACCCGGACCGGCAGGAAAGCGGACTGTTTCGGTCCACCTGACCTGCCACAGTGGCTGCATGGGTGCACCAGAGCGAGACGAGCGCGGCACGACCGAGCGGGTGCTCGGCCTGCTCGGGCGGCTGCAGCAGCGGCAGGTCTGGACCGGTCCGGAGCTCGCCCGCCGCCTCGGGGTGACCACCCGGACGGTGCGGCGGGATGTGGACCGGCTGCGTGCGCTCGGCTACGCGGTGGAGGCGAGCCAGGGGGTGGGCGGCGGCTACCGGCTGCGCGCCGGGCAGGAGGTGCCGCCGCTGCTGCTGGACGATGCGGAGGCGATCGCCATCGCCGTGTCCCTGCTTGCCGGCGCCGGCGGCGGGGTCAGCGGCGCTGAGGAGGCGGCGCTCGGTGCACTGACAAAGCTGGACCGGGTGCTGCCGGCGCGGCTGCGGGAACAGGTGCGGGCGCTGGCCGGGACCGTGGAGTCCTTCGGCACCACCCGCCTGCCGGTGGACTCCCGGGCGCTGATGACGTTGGCCCGCGCGTGCCGGGACGAGGTGGAGGTCGAGTTCGACTATCCCTCTCGGGGCGAGCTGCGCCACCGTCGGGTGCAGCCGTACCGGCTGGTCGCCTCCGGGCACTGGTGGTACCTGTTCGCCTTCGACACCGGCGCAGGGGACTGGCGCACGTTCCGGGTGGACCGGATGGGCCAGGTCGCCGCCCGCACCTGGCGGTTCACCCCGAGGCAGGATGCACCGGAGGCGGCCGCCTACGTGCAGGAGGGGATAGCCAGCCGCGGGTACCCCCGCCAGGCACGGTTCCTCGTACAGGCCCCTGCCGCCACGGTACGAGACCAAGTCCCGGCGCGTGCCGCCGTCGTGCAGGAGCGCGACGACCGCAGCTGTGAGCTGCGCGCCGGCGCGGAGGACCTGGACTTCGTGCTGCTGCACGTTGCTCTGCTCGGGCACGACTTCGAGGTGCTCGACCCGCCGGACCTGGCCGGCCGCGCCCGGGAGCTGGCCGAGCGCCTCGCCGGTGCCGCCGCTCGTGAGTAAGGCTGCTGGGGTGATAGCAGCAGTGATCTTCCACGCGAGACCTGGGTCGAGCGCCCCGCTTCCCAGTGGGCCGGGACCGACCGCCGTCGAGGTGGTGATGGCCCACCCGGCCTACGGCGAGCCGGGCTGGCCACGAGCGGCGGCACCGCTGGTCGTGCGGTCGGCGTCATCCCTTCGTCGGACGCTACCTCCCCGGGAGCACAGCCATGATGGGCAGATGACCTCGACGAGACCCTCCGCCGGCATGCGTGCCGCCGCCGTGGCCTGGTTGCTGCAACCGGTGTACCTGCTGATCGAGCTGGTCGCCGCCGCTGTGAACACCACCCCCTACAGCCTGTGGCACAACACGATCAGCGACCTGGGGGCCACCACGTGCACCATGATCGACTACCAGAGCGCCCAGGTCCCGGTGTGCTCCCCGGCGCACCTGGTGGTGAACCTCTCGTTCGTGCTGTTCGGCGCGGCGATGGCGGTCGCAGCGGTGCTGCTGCGCCCGCAGCTTCCCCAGGGGCGTCTGGTCACGGCAGCGGTGGTGTCCTGGGTGGTCGCGGGCGCCTCCTCGGTCGGCAGCGGGCTCACCCCGTTGGACCGGGCCCTGGAGCTGCACGCGCTGGTGTCCGCGCCGGGGATCGTGCTCTCTGGGGTGGCGATGGTGCTCACCGGGTGGGCGCTAGTGCGCACCTGGTCCAGCTCGTGGTGGGTGCTGCTGGCCGCGGGGGTGGTGAGCACGGCGGCCGGTCTGCTCATGCTGGTGCGGCTCGAGGTGCAGTGGGGTGGCCTGGTGGAGCGGATCGCACTGTGGCCCTCGTTGTTCGGCTGCGCGGCAGTGGCCCTCGCGCTGCTGCACCGTACCGGGAGCCTGCCTGCCCTACGCTGGTCCGGATGGACCACGGCACGCTGAGCGAGGAGCACGTGCTGCGGCTGCGCCGGATGGAACCGGCTGATGCAGCCGAGCTCGCCTCCTGGGCCCGGGACAGTGCCTTCTGCACTGCCGCCGGCTGGTCACAGGGCCTGCCCGAGGCGGAGCTGGTGGAGTTCTGGGAGAGCGTGGTCGCTCCCCGCCGCAGGACCTGCGGCGGCTCACGGCAACGCTGGGCGGCGTCGTGGTGGGCTACGTCGACCTGCACGGCGTCGTCCCGGAGGTCCTGGAGCTGGGCTACGTAGCCGACCCGGTACCTGCGGTACTCGATCACCCGGGCGGAGTGGCACACCACATTGGACCGGGCATCCGGGCG
Organism: Ruania albidiflava DSM 18029; assembly: GCF_000421225.1. Lineage (GTDB taxonomy): Bacteria > Actinomycetota > Actinomycetes > Actinomycetales > Beutenbergiaceae > Ruania > Ruania albidiflava. Next base: position 210,598 of record NZ_ATWL01000001.1, read on the forward strand.
CACGCTCTGATATTCAGGTGCGCCCGCCCTGCCGGACGGTGTGAGATCAGGGGATGAGCCTTCAGCTGAGCACCCCCGACCAGGACGGTCTCGCGGCCGCTGTCGCCGCCCTCCGGTCCTGGCAGCATGACGTCGCGCCGATGCAGCTGCACCCCGGCGACCTGGGCTGGTACGAGCGGTACGGCAGCCAGCGGGCCGCTGCAGCCGTGCGCACCTGGAGCCAGGACGGACAGCTGCTCGCCCTCGCGTTCCTGGACGAGGCAGACCTGGCCCGACTGACCACCGCGCCCGAGGTGAGCGCGGACGAGGCGGTGGCCGCCGCGATCGCCGCCGACCTGGACGACCCCGCCCGGGGCGTGCTGCCCGCCGGGAGGGCCTACGTGGAGGCACCGGACACCTACGCGGTGAAGCCGGCACTGGAGGCCCGCGGCTGGCTGGTGGACGAGGCGTGGACGCCGCTGCGCCGGGACCTGGCCGAACCGGTGGACGACCCGGGCCTGCGGGTCGAGGAGGTGGGGCCAGAGCGTGCAGCCGACTGGGCCGGTGTGCTCTCCTCGGCGTTCGGCAACCCGGCCTTCGACGAGCGCCGGTGGCAGGCCATCGTCGCAGGGGTGTGCGCAGAGGACGCCACCAGCCTGGTCGGCTACGACACCCACGGGACGGCGGTCGCGGCGATCACCGTCTGGTCGGCTGGTCCTGGTCGGCCGGGCCTGATCGAGCCGATGGGGGTGCATGCCGAGCACCGCGGGCACGGGTACGGCCGGGGCATCACGCTCGCGGGTGCGGCGACGCTGCGGGAGCGCGGCGCCTCCAGCGTGCTGGTGTGCACGCCGAGCACGCTGGTGGGTGCGGTGGCGACCTACCGGTCCGCGGGCCTGGTGCCAGGTCCGGAGCGGACCGACCGGCGCAGGGACGGCTGACCGCTCCCAGCTGCCGGCACGGGAGGCTGCCCACCCCCTGGTGATCGCCCCCTGCATCTTCAGACTATGCCGTGGGTGGGGGCTTGTGGCAAGGCCCCACCCACGGGCGAGAATCCTCTCACTCGCCCGGTGGCCGCCGGGCCTGCTGCGGAGGGGGAACTCATGAACAAGGTCGCCGGAGTGCGGGACACCGACCGGTACGTGCTCGACCTGACCGGGCTGCGACATGCGGACCTGCCGCTGGTCGGTGGCAAGGCGGCGGGTCTGGGTGAGCTCACCCAGGTGGACGGCGCGCACGTGCCTGCCGGGTTCTGCGTCACCACCGCCGTGTTCCAGCAGGTGACGGCACGGGCGGGCTGGTTCGCGGACCTGCTCGGCCGCCTCGAGGCGCTGGCACCCGAGGATGGTGAGAGCATCCGGGCAGTGGCGGGCCAGCTGCGCCGCCAGATCGAACGGGCGCAGATCGCTGCCGCGGCCGCCGCGCAGGTCGTGGCACGACTGCGCGCGTTCCCGGCCGGCACGGCGTTCGCGGTCCGGTCCAGCGCGACCGCTGAGGACCTGCCGTGGGCCTCGTTCGCCGGGCAGCAGGACAGCTTCCTGAACGTGATCGGCACAGAGGCGGTGCTGCACCGGATCCGGTCCTGCTGGGCGTCGCTGTTCACCGAGCGGGCGGTGGCCTACCGGGTGCGTCACGGTATCGACCATCGAGCCGCGCAGATGGCGGTGGTGGTGCAACAGATGCTCGCACCGGAGGCCTCCGGTGTGCTGTTCACCGCCGACCCGATGACCGGAAACCGCACGGTGACCCAGGTGGAGGCCACGTTGGGCCTGGGGGAGGCGCTGGTATCCGGGCAGGTCGACCCGGACTCCTACCGCGTGAGCGATGCCCAGGTGGTCGACCGGAGGGTGACCCGGAAGACCACGGCGAGCTACGCCGTCGGCAGTGGCGGCACACGGCCACAGACGGTTCCCGTGCACCAACAGGACGCACCGGTGCTGACCGAGGCGCAGGTGCTGGCGTTGGTCGGCCTGGGCCGGCGGGTCGAGGCCCACTTCGGGCGGCCGCAGGACATCGAGTGGTGCCTGGTCGCCGGCGCCTTCCACCTGGTGCAGTCCCGGCCGATCACCACGCTGTTCCCGGTCCCAGCCGCGCAGGAGGTGGGCAACCGGGTATACCTGTCAGTCGGCCATCAGCAGATGATGACCGAGGCGATCAGACCGCTGGGGATCTCGTTCTGGCAGCTGACCACACCGCGCCCGATGGCGGTGGCCGGTGGTCGGTTGTTCGTCGATGTGACAGAGCGGCTCGGCTCTCCGGCAGCGCGCGAGGGGCTGTTGGCGGACATGGGCCGCTCCGACCCGTTGATGGGCGATGCGCTGGAGACCGTGCTGGCCCGGGAGGGCTACCTGCCGGAGGGGAACGATCCGGTGCCGCCGGCACCGCACCGGGCTGAGGCCGCCGAGCTGCCGGACGCTGACCCGGCGCTGGTCAGCGCCCTCGTGCACAGCTCGCAGGCCTCGCTCGCGGGGCTGGCCGAGCAGCTCGCCGGAGTGAGCGGACCGACGGTGTTCGCAGCGATCCGTGCGGACCTGCCAGAGCTCCGGCAGCAGCTGTTCAACGCCGACAGCATGCGGGTGATCATGGCCGGGATGACCGCCGCCTGGTGGTTGAACGAGCAGCTGGCCGACTGGCTGGGGGAGGTGAACCCGGCGGACACGCTCACCCGGTCGGTGCCGGACAACATCACCTCCCAGATGGGGCTGGCGCTGCTGGACGTGGCTGACGTGGTTCGCCAGCACCCGCAGGTGGTGGCGTTCCTGCACGAGACCGACGACCCCGGCTTCCTCCACCGGCTCGACCAGCTGCCCGGCGGGGACCAGGCACGTGCTGCGATCGAGGGTTACCTGGACCAGTACGGGATGCGCTGCGTGGGGGAGATCGACATCACCAGGCCGCGGTGGGTCGAGCAGCCGACTGCTCTGCTGCCGGCGCTGCTGGGCCATGTGGACACCGCTGCGCCGGGGGAGGGGCGGCGCCGGTTCGCCGAGGGGGTGCGGGCAGCCCAGGCGAAGGAGCAGGAGCTGCTCACCGCGGTGCGCGCCCTGCCGGGCGGCGCGGCGAAGGCGGCGGAGACGAAGCGGATGATCGATCGGCTACGCGCGTTCACCGGCTACCGGGAGTATCCGAAGTACGCGATGGTCAGCCGCTACCTGCTCTACAAGCGGGCGCTGCTGGCCGAGGCGCGTTCGTTGGCCGACGAGGGGGTGCTGGCCGAGCCCGAGGAGGTGTTCTTCCTGACGTTCGACGAGCTCGCTGAGGCGGTCCGCACCCGCCAGGTGGACCGGGAGGCCATCGACCGCCGAGCACGTGAGCACGAGGAGCACCGCGCGCTCGTGCCACCGCGGGTGCTCACCTCCGACGGTGAGGCGGTCGTGGGTCGGTATCGGCGCGAGTCGGTCCCGGACGGCGCGCTGGCGGGCCTGCCGGTCTCTGCCGGTGTGGTGCAGGGGCGGGCGCGGGTGGTGCACGATGTCGCCGATGCCGAGCTGGCCCCTGGCGACATCCTGGTCACCACCAGCACGGACCCGAGCTGGTCGCCGCTGTTCGTGACGATCGCCGGGCTGGTCACCGAGGTGGGCGGGATGATGACCCACGGTGCGGTGGTCGCCCGCGAGTACGGACTGGTCGCGGTGGTGGGCGTGCCGGGTGCCACGCAGCAGATCCGCGACGGCGACCAGGTCCGGGTGGATGGCACGCGCGGGTGGGTGCAGGTGCTGTCCTGATCTGGGGCCGCGGACTCAGTCGGCCTGCTCGGTGAGGAGTTCGTCGGTGACGCGACCGCCGTCCTGACGAGGCCGGATGAGGCGGTCCAGGTCGAATCCCTGCCGGGTGGCCTCGGCGAGGAACTCCCGCTCGATGCCGCCTTCGACGTGCGGCGTCCGGGAAAGGAACCAGAGGTTGGCCCGGTCAGGGGTGCCGACCAAGGCGTGCTGGTACTGCTCGTCGAGCTTGAGGACCCAATAGTCGCCCTTGGTGAACGGGATCCAGCGCAGCAGCTCGGGCAGGAAGGTGACCTCCAGCTGGGCGGGGGAGTCGCCGGCAGGTGTGGCCCGGCCGAGGGCCTGGGTGGGTTGGCCGTCGGCGTCGAAGCAGCGGTTGTCCACCTGGATAGAGCCGTCCTCGTTCAGGGCGTAGCTGGCGGTCACGTTGCTGGCGGCGTCGTCCTCGTAGCGCATCGGCAGGCGGGCGATCTCGTACCAGAGGCCGAGGTAGCGCTCCAGGTCGAGATGGTCGACGGCGGTCACATCAGTGGGGGAGGTCATAGGGGCCTCTCGTCGGAGGTGCTGGGAGTTCGACGGTAACCGGCGAGGTTCAGTGCGGCGACTCCAGACCCGGTCGGCCGCCCGGTACCTGCTGCCGTTGCTCGGTCAGTGGTCGAGCACGCGCTCGAGCGCGGCGTAACCGGCCGGCTCCCATGTCGGTTTTCCGCCCGGTAGTCTGTGTCGACCATTCTGTCCGACCTGGATGAGCGCGAGTGCGCGGAGAACGGCCCAGCCGCGAGCGCGGGTGACGAGCGCGTCGTCGGTGTGCGGGTAGGCCGCGAAGAAGGGCTCGGCGTCCCCGCGGGGGAGCAGCACCCAGGCGGCGGAGGCATCCCAGGCGGGGTCGCCGGCGCAAAGGTCACCGAAATCGAGCACACCGGCCAGACAGCCGGCTCGGGTGACGACGTTGGCCGGGTGCAGGTCACCGTGCAACCACAGGGGCGGTCCTGTCCAGGCGGGGGCGCCGACAGCCGCGGTCCAGAGATCGCGGAGCCGGTGTCTGTACGGATGGTCGGCGATCAGCTCGAACCATCCGTCCACGGGCCCTGCCTGGTCCAGCGGGAGCCCACGCGGCGGGTTCACCGGCGCGTCGACCGGTGCTGGGCGGTGCAAGGCGTCCAAGAACCGGGCGAGCACAGTGGCGGCGCCGGTGCTGGTGACCGGGGCGCGGTCCGCGGGCTGACCCTCGACCCAGCGCACGATCGCCCAGGCCCGGTCGAACAGCTCGGACGGCGCACCCTGGCGGAGCGGCACCGGGACTGGCAGGGGGAGGCCTGTGGCCAGGGTGGGCAGCCAGTCCTGCTCCTTCTGCAGCAGGCCCGGGGCCCGGTCGCTGACCGGCAGCCGCACAGCGAGCTGGTCACCGAGCCGCCACTGCCGGTTGTCCCAGCCGCCCTCGACCTCGGTGAGCGACAGGCCCGCCAGGTCTGGGTGCTGCTCCTGGAGCAGTGCACGTACGAGCGCTCGGTCGGGCACGACCTGGGTCATCGGAGGCTCCGGTAGTGGACAGTGTGGCCCTATTTTATTGGCGGCCCGAGGAGGTCGTTGTGGCACAGTGGCGGCGTGCCGTCGACCTCCAGCGTGATCCCCTGGGTGACCTGGCTGCGGATCGTGACCATCTACGCCGTCGTGCTGGTGCACACGATGGGGGCCACTGTGGCGGACCCGACCTCGACGACGACTGTGAACGGTTGGGTGGCCCGGGCACTCGACCTGCCGCTGATGTGGGCGCTGCCGGTGTTCGTGATGCTCTCCGGCACCCTCGCCCTGGACCCGGAGCGCTTCCGCGGAAGCGGCGACTACCTGCGCAAGCGCGCCCTGCGGCTGGTGCCCGCCACGCTGTTCTGGAACGCGGTCTACGTCACTGACCTGGTGCTGACCACGCGAGGATGGGGCGAGGACTGGCGGGACGCCGTCGGCCTGGTGCTGGCCGGCGAGGTCGCTCCGCACCTGTACTTCTTCTGGATCGTGCTGGGCCTGTCCGTGCTCACCCCGGTGCTGATGCCCTGGATCGCGCAGACGGGGCGGCGGGCATGGTTCGTGGCAGCCGGCTGCGCCTGGCTGGTCCCGATCCTGTCGATGTTTCCCCTGTTGCCGGGCGGCGAGCGGCTGGGAGTGCACACCTCGGCGTGGACCTGGTGGGTGCCCTACCTGGGGGCCTACCTGATGGGGTGGGCGCTGCGCGGTGTGCGGCTGCCGCGCTGGGCCGTGCCGCCGGCGGGTGTGCTGATGGTGGCGCTGATGGCGCTGCTGACCTGGCAGTGGGAGAACCCGAGCGCGCCGGAGTGGTTGCAGCAGTGGTTCCCGGCGAACTACTACGGGCCGACGGTGGCCGTGCTGTCCTGTCTGGTGGTGCTGCTCGCGCAGACGTTCGTCCGGCCCGGGGGAGTGGGGACAGTGCTCACCCGGCCGGCCGTGATGCGGTTCGCCCAACCGGTCGCCGCCGCGACGTTGGGCATCTTCGCGATGCACTTCCTCATCCTGACCACCGCTGTGCGGCTCGGCGTGCTGGGGGAGCCAGTGGCGTCCTGGCCGGTGCTGCTGGTGCGGTTCGTGGTCGTGAGCGTGGTGACGACGCTGCTCGTGCTGGTGCTGCGGCGGGTGCCGGTGGTCCGGCGAGTGCTGTGAGTGGCGCGTCTGGTCAGGAATGGCCCGCTGCGTCGTCCTGGTGGCGCGCGTGCTCCTCGAGCTCGAGGGCGATGAAGCTGTCGATCATCGCGGTCCACACGTTCGTGACCACCGAGCGGGAGACGCCCTCAGCATCGGCGAGGGCCCTGAGGCGCTCCATCATCGCAGCGCGTCGGTCCGCGGCGCGCACCGCAGTCGCGTCGGACTTGAACTGCGCGGCCTCGAGCACGAGCGGAGGCGTGGAGACCTCGTCACTGTCGCCGGTGGCGTCTACGAGGGCAAACCGCGGCCCGCGCTTGCTGCGCGTCGGGCTCCAGGCGTCCCGACGAGATTGGGCTCGACCAGAATAGCTTCGTGATGATCGACAAGGTCACGACCATCCGACGCAGCAACGTGGGGGATCGGGCGGCTGGAGCAATCCACATTGGTCGAGATGGAGAGGCGGCTCCTCGTCTTTCTCGGATTCGGCGGGTAGGCTCACCACCCTGGCTGCCGGATCTGACTCGCTCCGCGATGGCTCCGATCTCAGCACGGTCGCCCGTCGCGGCGCCCATCATTAGCCAGGAGAGCCGAGAATGGATATTCGCACATATCCGAACTTCGTTTCCCGCAGATATGCCGACATGCGTGCGACCTTTGGAAAGGCGCTGCTCGAAGGTAGACACAGCGTCGGACGCACGCCTCGCGACGGCGACGCGCCTTGGGGTGCCAGTCTCATAATCCGATTTTCCCATCCGGTGGCCAAGCGCCTCGCGGAAGTGGCCGAGACCTGCTGCCGTGCCGCACGGGTCCGGTTCTACGATACCGAGCTGACGAGTTGCATATCACGGTACGCAGTCTTGAGGGATACCGAGCGTACTCTCTAACCGAGGCACGACGTGAGGAACTTAGCTGCTACGTCACGGACTCCATCACTGGGGTATCGCCCTTCCAGATCCAGTTGCGCGGCCTATCTGGCGGCGGTGACTCTCTCTTCGCCTGCGGCTACGCCGAACCGGCACTCACCCAGATCCGTAACGCACTCCACTCTAGACGTCACCAGATAGATTCCACCGGCCCAACAAGTCCCGACGCCACTCGCATCCGAGATACCGCTCACGCGTCATTGGTAGTCTTTCGCCAGCGATCCGAAGCCGAGCCAAATATCGCCACGATCCTCGATGACTACGCTGAGGTGGACTTTGGAACCCAGTTGGTGAGGGAACTTACACTCGTCGAGTACACCCCGAACACATCATCGGTGGGAATGACTTCTTTAGCGACATTCGCCCTACAGTGATCGAAGCCTCAAGCAAGGTATCGAGTCAGTGGCGCGGAGGGCCACTGACTCGAGATCAACTGAGTGGTGCAGACCTGCGACTGGGTAGGAGCGGCGAGGCCGCGTCGTGATGCGTCGCGCGACGCGAGCCGCGGGCTGGGTTTTCCCGACCGCTAGGCCGATAGTAACCAGTGTGATCCCCATCGAGGATGAGTTGCGGTCTGAACGCGCCGACCTCAAGCAGGCTGCGCGCGGTGGAGTTGGTCGGGTTGCGGAACCCAACGCGGAGCCGCGCAGGTGCTCGAGCCTGCCGACAGCCACCTCACTACGTATGCGACATGCAGCGTGGCGATGACAACCCAACCGCTCTCCGGGGAAGATGGAGCGATGAACCGCAGCGATGACGTGCCCGCACGCGTCGCGCTGTTCTTCGGCTGGGCACGCTCACCGCTCTGGTACCGGACCGGGGAGCAGGTCGGGGACGTGGATCTGGACTCGCTGCCGATCTCCGCTGGTCTGCGCGAGCGACTCCGGCAGTGGAATGATCATGCCGACAGCATCCTGTCCTCCAACGCCTTCGAGTGGCCAGACGAGGCTACTGAGGCTCAGCACGTCGCCACCGGCTCAGCACTGGCTCAGGCGGTGCGCGACGAGCTCGGGACCGAGGTCATCTATACACCTGACGGGAATGTCGACGAACCGATGCAGCGGTCAGTGCCGCCACAAGAACAAGCCGGGGAAGGTTGGTGTGCGTACGCACCGCTGAGCAGCTCGACGTTCCGACCGCGGCGCCGGTGGCCCGAAGACCAATCCTGAGAGCAAGGCGGCTGGGCGGGACTGGGCAGTAGTTATGTCAGGACTTGACCGGTCGCGCCAGCCACCCGCGGCAGGGCGTCGGAGCACGTCACCTGGCTGTTGCAGCCTGCGCACCCAGGGACACCCGACGACGACCTATCCGCCAACGACAGCCGCCCGGCATCTCAGCAGCCGCTAGCGTTTTCTCAGGCACAGCACGTCCTGCGTGCCGCAACCCACCAGAGCACTGGGCACGAGCACACCACCGGGCACCATCGCAACACTCTCCCGAGAAGGCGCCTATCGCCGATAATGTACATTATGTCATTCTGTGCTCCGCGTATTGCATCAGATGAATCACCCCTTCCCCCAGCCGGCCTCCAGCAGGTGCGCCCCCTGGCGAGGCTGTGACCTGCACCGCGGCGGCTCACATCTGCCCGTCACTCGAACGGGTTGACGATCCGCACGCCCCGTAGCTCACTTCCGGTGGCCAGGTCCTCGGTGTCGACGCGGCACGACGCACCAACGGCGCATCTGCCGACATCACCGGAAGATCTATCACCTCCAGGCTCGCTTCGGCGTCCGCCCTCGTCCGCCCGAGCTTGCGCGTCAGGACCGTGTGCAGCTCGATCATCACCTGGGTGCTGATACCGCGTCGGCTGCCCGATCAAGAAACACTTCCCGGGGCACGTGCCTGCTTCTCCGGGACGCCATCATCGAATTGGTATGCAAGAACACGTTCGTGTCGAGGAACGTCGTCACCGGCCGGTCCCCAGGCGCTCGTCATAGAGCTCCGCACGCGACCACCCGCGCCCGCTGCTGGTGCCGGCCAGCCTGGTCGAGAGCTCCACGAAATTTTCAGCAGCCACCTGCCGCCGTTCCCGTTCCTCATCGACGCCCGCGTACTCCCGGAGTCGTTCGGCGAGGTACTGGTTCACCGACTCCCCCGCTCCAGCGCCCGGATCCGAGCGCGCCTGAGCGTCTCGTCATCAGTCACGACCGTCAAGTTCGCCACATGTTTAATGTAGCACTGGACCCGTGCTCCACGGATCGTGTCGATCCGGAGGAGACGGCGCCGCTCGAAGGCGGCAACGTCGTCCTCGAGCTACCCCGAACCGGTCGGTCTCCTCACTCGACGGCGCAGCTCACCTCGTGACAGGCTCTGGCCATGGCGCGCACGAGGTTATCGGTGACAGTGGAGCTGCTCGGCGGTCGCGGTGAGGAGCTCTGGCCCTGGCCGGGACGGACCTTCGCCGTCGGACCCTCGCACACGTTCATGGATCTGGCGCGCGCGATCAACACCGCGTTCGCCCGCTGGGACCATTCCCACTTGTGCCTGTTCACCCTCGCGGACGGACGGGAGGTCACCGACCGGGAGACCGCCGAGGAGACCGCCCTCTCCCCCTTCGGCCCGATACCCACCTATGACTTCGGCGACGACTGGATGCACCGGTGCGTGGTCGGAGCGGAGAAGATCGATCCGCTCGAGACGTTGGGTATGAGCCCACGCGCCCCGCTGCCCTACTGGGGCTGGGGGACCATGCCGGACCAGTACGGGCGACGCTGGGAGGCAGACGACGGCTCGGACGACCGTCTCCCCCGCCGGCCGTCGCGGCGCCATCCGATGCTGGACCACCAGTGGCCGGAGGAACAGCCCCAGGCGGAGCCGCTGAACATCCGCGAGCTTCGGGCAGCCATCGTGCGCCGGGACGCTACGGCGTTCCTCGCGGCTGTCACCGGTAAGGACATCGACGACGCGTTGCAGCACGTCGCCGCTGGTCTGCCGATGGCCCTGGAGCAGCGACACGCCCAGGCCGAACCCGTCGCGGCGTCGGTGCTGCACCGGCTCGAGCTACGCGACGGGCCCGGCGACCAAGAACTCGCCGAGGACCTGCTCGCCCGGCTGCGTGGCGAGCCGCTCCCGGGTCGGGTAGTGACCACCGACCTCGAGATGCTCGCCGACTCTGTGGACGGCTTCGGTGAGCTGTCCACCGGCTGCTACCTGGACCTGGAGACCGGCGAGGTCTACGACACCAGCGGGCTCGAGGACGGTGCCTACGACGAGGAGGTCGACCCGGAGGCCGACCCGGACCGGTGGTTGTTCCTGGAACGTCCTGGCTCGCGCGAGGGCTGGCAGGACATGGCCGACTTCGCGGCCCGGCAGTCCGACTCCGGGTTGCGTGACCGCCTGGAGCAGGCGATCGAGGGTAAGGGCGCGTTCCGACGGTTCCGCGACCTGGTGCACACCGAGGGTCTGGCCGAGCAGTGGGGCACGTTCTCCGACGACCGCCGCTACGGCCGGGTGCGCGAGCTGCTCGCCGCCGAGGGCGTGCGCATCGGTTGAGCCCCGGGCCGGGTTCAGCCGGCTACTGCGGGGGGATCGTGATTCGCACTCCCGGGTGCGGCCGCATGGCGGCAAACCCGCGCGCAGCCCGCGGCCCCCGGTCGAGCCGGTACTCCCCGTGCGCCAGCAGCCGGCTGAGCATCACCGTCAGCTCGGCCATCGCGAGCCCGGAACCGAGGCACCGGTGCTTGCCGCCGCCGAACGGCAGGTACTCCTCTGGCGCGCGGCGCGGTTGCTGCAGCCATCGGCCGGGGTCGAACCGGAGCGGGCCGGAATACACCTGGGCGTCGCGGTGCGTCGCGTAGGGGCTGAAGACCACCAGGTCGCCAGGGCGGATCTGCTCGCCGTCGTGCTCGAAGCCCTCGACGGCGTAGCGCACCGAGATCATCGCCGGCGGGTAGAGGCGTAGGGCTTCAGTCACGATCGCCCGCAGCACCGCCAGCCGGTCCAGGTCACCGGGGCCCGGGGCGCCACCGGCCAGCACCGTGGTCACCTCCTCGCGGGCTCGCACCTGCCAGTCCGGGAAGGTCCCGAGCAGGTAGACGATCCAGCCGATCGCCGCACTGGTGGTCTCGTAGCCGGCCGCGATCATCGTCACCGCCTGGTCCCGGACCTCCTGGTCATCGAGACCCGAACCGGCACCGTCGCGACCGTGCACCAGCAGCGGCAGCATCGGCCCCTCCCCCACACCTTCGTCCGGACCGCGGTCTCGTTCCCGGCGGACCTGCTCGTTCACCAACTCGTCCACGGCGGCCCTGGCGGTCATCGCCCGGCGCCAGGCCGGGGTCCGTAACCGGCGGTGGGCGTCCAGCACCTGCGGGAGCTTGTCGGTCAGGTCCAGCAGCGGCTGGAGCATCTCACCGACCTCATCCGCGCGGCGGGCCAGCTCCCCACCGAAGAGCACCCGCAGCGTCGAGCGTCGGATGGCCCGGCGCAGCAGCACGTAGGCATCGAACGGCTCACCGGGAAGCACCTCGGCGAGCGCTTCGTCGGCCGCCTGAGCCATCGTCTCCAGGTAGCCGTCGATCCGGCGGGGCGCCACCGCCGGCCGGATGAGCCCACGACGTCGGGCATGGTCCGCACCGTCGGAGAGCACCACCGAGGTGGGTCCGTCCACGATCTCCAACGCGGCGAACGCCTCTCGGGCCCGGAACCGCTCGTCATGACCGAACACCGCCGCGTTCGCTGCCGGGCCGAGCAGGTAGACCAGACGCTGCCGCCCGAGCCGCAGCCGGACCGCCGAGTCCCCGCGGGCTGCGCGGCGCACCAGCCAGTCTCCGGGCACGGATCGACAGAGCCTGCTATCTTCCATAGTTGTGGAAGATATCGCACCGGGCCTCCGCAGTCGACCCGAGCGGGCGCAGCAGCGTCGGACCGCGACGGCCAAGCTGCTCGATGCGGCGGTCGCCCAGCTCGCCCAGGATGGTGTGCCCGGGCTGACCCACCGCAAGGTGGAAGAACGCGCCGGCCTGGCCCAGGGCTCGGTGAAGTACTACTTCAGGTCCTCCGACGGGCTGCTCGAGGCGGTGCTGAGGCATCTCGCCGACCGCGCAGTGCCGCTCGTGCTCACCGTGTCGCCCAAAGAGCGGGAGGCCGCGGCCGCCGGAGACACCGGCGGGCTACAGCAGCGAGCCGCGCAGATCGCCGAGTCCATGCTCGCCGACCCCGAGGAGGTCCGCGCCCGGCTGCACCTGTATCTGCATGCGGCCGGTGACCCCAGGCTGACGGCCCTGGTCGCCGCGCAACGGGACCGGTTCGTGGCTGCCATCAAGGCCTCGCTGCCGGGGCCGGGATCGGAGGCGGCTGCCCGGTTCGTCTGTGCCGTGGTGGACGGCATCCTGCTGGACCAGGTCTCCGCCCCGCACCCGGCCGTGGAGCGGAACGCCGCGAGCTACCTGGTGGCCGCCGGTGCGGCCGCCGCAGTGATCGCCGCCGAAGGGCAGGACTGAGACCTGGTCAGCCGCACTCGGCCAGTCCGCGGTCGATCTTGAGCTCGACGACTCGGGTCACCGCCGCCTGGACGAGCTCGGCGAACTGCGCGTCATCGTCCATCTCGGTGGTGATCGCCTCGGTCATCGTCGGCACGGTTCCCGGGTCGGCAGTGAGCACGATGTCGCCGCCGGCGGCGATGAACATCGTCGCCCGCTCCCCCACCGGGACGTCCGCTACCGAGACGGCGTTGCCGACGTCGTCGGTGATCACCACACCGTCATAGCCCATCTGGTCCCGGAGCAGGTCGGTGACGATGCGGTGGGAGAAGGCGGCGTTCACGTCCGGATCGATCTGGCTGTAGATCGCCGTGCCGATCATCATGAAGTCGGTGCCGGCCTCGATCCCGGCAGCGAACGGGTCCAGGTAGGGATCGTCGGTGGTGGTCTCCTCGTCGGTGATGCCCGTGGCAGTCAGGTCGGTGTTGCCGGTGATCCGACCCAGCCCAGGAAAGTGCTTGGTGGTGGCTGCTACGCCGCCGGCGTGCATCCCCTCGATGAACGCCGCCACTTTGTCTGCCACCTTCCCGGACCGGTGGGAGTACTCCCGGTACCACTGCCCGATCGGCTCATTCGCGGTGCCCAGCGACTCAGGGACCGTGTCCGCCACCGGCGCGAGGTTGACGTTCACCCCGGCTGCAGCGAGCTGCTCGCCCCACTGGGTGGCATCCCGGGTCAGCTCGCGGTCGGTGAGCCCGCCCTGCTCGATCGCCGAGGGCATGTCGTCGAACCCCTGGCCCTGGAGCTGCTGCACGGCACCGCCCTCCTGGTCGACCGCGATGAACAGGCCCAACCCGCCGGTGGCCGACTCGGACGCCAGACCCGCAAGGTGGCTGGTGGTCGGCTCGATCGACGCCCGCCCGTCGTGCCAGCCGCCGAGCAGCACCACCCCACCCAGGTGCCGCTCGGTGATCAGGTCGTCCAGGCTGGACCGGGTGGCGCCGGCGTCCAGGCCGACCCAGAGCAGCTGGCCGGCTTGCTCAGCAGGCGAAAGGTCGGCCACGATCTGCTCCGCGCACGTGGGGGCATCCGAGGTGGCGCTCTCCGAAGGGGTGGGCGCAGACGGACCCTCGCTGGGCGCACCACTGGCCGGGGTGTCGCTCTCACCGGACGACTGCGACGTGGACGCAGAGCCGTCGCTGGGCGCCGGTCCCGTGGGCGAGGTGCAGGCGACCGCGCCGAGCAGCACAGCGCTGAGCAACGCTGCAGCAGCGGTCGAATGCCGGGCCGTCCGGTGGCGCCGACCTGTCGCCCGGGCGTGCGCGCGGAGTTCGTGTATCGAGGTCGTCATCACCACGGAAGGCTACGCTGGCAGGCTGGTCACACCGCTACGACCACGCCGATGTCGAGAAGCCGTGCCCGGCTCCGTCCCCTGGGTGAACGCGGCCGGACGAGCCGCACCGACAGAAGGAGAAGACCGATGGCCAAGTACCTGCTGCTCAAGCACTACCGCGGGGCACCCGCCGCCACCAACGACGTCCCGATGGAGCAGTGGACGCCCGAGGAGTGGGATGCGCACGTGCGGTACATGGACGACTTCGCCGACCAGCTGCAAGCGTCCGGAGAGTACGTCGACTCCCAGGCGCTCTCCCCGGAAGGCACGTTCGTCCGGTTCGACGGCGAGGGCAAGCCGCCGGTGACCGACGGCCCGTTCGCCGAGACGAAGGACCTGATCGCGGGCTGGATGGTGATCGACGTGGACAGCTACGACCGGGCTCTCGAGGTCGCCGGTCAGCTCTCCGCCGCACCGGGGGCCGGTAGCCAACCAGTCGGTGAGTGGCTCGAGCTGCGCCCGTTCCTGAACCAGACACCGGACACCACCGCGTGATGCGGTGATGGACGAGGACCTGCTGCGTTCCCTGGTCCCGGAGGTGATCGGCGCCCTCGTCCGCCGCGGAGCAGACTTCGCGGCGGCCGAGGACGCCGTCCAGGAGGGGCTGGTAGAGGCGCTGCGCACCTGGCCGGACCAGCCACCACGGGACCCGAAGGCCTGGTTGGTCACCGTGGCGTGGCGCAAGTTCCTGGACCTGGTCCGCGCCAGTGACGCCCGCCGCCGACGAGAGGAGCACACGGCGCTCGAACCTCCAGCGCCGCTCGGGTCGGCCACCGACGACACCCTGGAGCTGTACTTCCTCTGCGCGCACCCGGCTCTCACCCCGGCCTCGGCCGTGGCACTGACGCTGCGTGCTGTGGGTGGGCTGACCACCCGGCAGATCGCCGCCGCCTATCTGGTGCCGGAGGCGACGATGGCCCAGCGCATCAGCCGCGCCAAGCGCACTGTCGCCAAGCACGGCCTGGACCAGCAGGGCGGGCTGGCCACCGTGTGCCGCGTGCTGTACCTGATCTTCAACGAGGGCTACTCGGGCGACGTGGACCTCGCGACAGAGGCGATCCGGCTCACTCGGCAGCTGCGCCGGCTGGCGCCGCACCCGGAGGTGGCTGGACTGCTGGCGCTGATGCTGCTGCACCACGCCCGCCGAGCAGCCCGCTCCACTGCCTCCGGGGCTCTGGTGCCCCTGGCAGAGCAGGACCGGAGTGCCTGGGACACTGCTCTGATCATCGAGGCGATCGAGATGCTGCAGGCCGCCCTCGCTCGGGATGCTCTCGGCGAGTACCAGGCCCAGGCGGCCATCGCCGCCCTGCATGCCGACGCCCACCAGGCCGAGGAGACCGACTGGGTGCAGATCGTCCAGTGGTACGACGAGCTGGTCGCGCTCACCGACAGTCCGGTGCACCGGTTGAACCGGGCCGTGGCCGTGGGGCAGGCCGATGGCCCGCAGGCCGGTCTGGCCGCACTTGCCGAGCTCGATGCCAGCCTCCCCCGGTACGCGGCAGCCTCCGCCTACCTGCACGAGGCCGCCGGTGAGGAGCAGATCGCCGCTCGGCTCTACCGGGAGGCCGCCGATCTGGCGACCAGCGTCCCAGAGCGCGACCACCTGCTGCAGCAGGCTGCTCGTTTGAACACCTGCCGATGATCTCCACAGCCCCTTGCCACTACCAGTTATAGCAGTTCTCGCCCCAGCTCATGAGCATGCGGAAAACCTCCTACAGTGGCGCACTTCCCCGATCGGAGTGATGCCATGAATCCCCTGAGCACCAGCGTCTTCGCCCTCCGCGACGACAAGACCGGCAAGGCCGACCCGGCCCTGATCGCCAGCGACGAGGCCCACTTCGCCACGATCGCTGCACACCTGGAGACCACTGTCGCCGACCTCACTGAGCGGCTCGCCGCTGAGCGCCGTGCCCCGGGCGGCGGCGGTCAGGAGGCGATGGACCGAGACCTGCAGATCCACCGGCTCAGCGCTCGGCTGCGCCTCCTGGAACGCTTCAGCCTCGAGGTGTGCCTGGGCCGGATCGTCACTGGTTCCGGCCAGACCATCTACATCGGCAGGATCGGCCTGACCGACGGTGCGGGCGACCCGCTGCTGGTCGACTGGCGCTCCCCCGCCGCGGAGCCGTTCTTCGCGGCCACCCATGCCCGACCGATGGGCCTGACCAGCAGGCGCCGGTACCGGTGGAGCGCCGGGCAGATCACCGACTACTGGGACGAGGTCTTCACCGCGGCGGGACTGCAGCGAGGCACTGCCTTGGACGACCAGTCAGCGTTCATCGCCAGCCTGGGGGCGAGCCGCACCGAGCGGATGCGCGACGTCCTGGGAACTATCCAGTCCGACCAGGATGCGATCATCCGGGCCGACTCCCACGGACCGTTGGTGGTCGACGGCGGTCCAGGCACCGGGAAGACGGTCGTCGCCCTGCACCGCACTGCATTCCTGCTCTATGCCGACCCGCGTCTGGGGCACCGGCGCGGTGGGGTGCTGTTCATCGGACCGCACCAGCCCTACCTCAGCTATGTCGCCGATGTGCTGCCCAGCCTCGGCGAGGAAGGGGTGCGTACCACGACGCTGCGCAGCCTGGTGCCGCAGGGCGCCGGTGCGGTGCCCGAGCCGGACGCGCAGGTCGCCGCGCTGAAGTCCGATGCGCGGATGGTCGGGGCCATCGAGCCTGCGGTGGCGATGTACGAAGAACCCCCGGCTGAGCCGCTGCGGCTGCGCACCCCGTGGACCGAGCTGGTGGTCACCCCGCAGGACTGGGCGGAGGCGTTCGCGGCACCGGAGGCCGGCACTGCGCACAACGAGGGGCGGGAGGTGGTGTGGGAGGCGCTGCTGGAGCTGCTGGTGGACAAGCTCGCCGATACGGTCCCGACCGCCGAGGAGGACGATCTGCCCGCTGAGGATGCCGACCCGTTCGACTCGATGGATTCGCTTCCGCTGGGACAGACGGACCCGGACTCCTTCGACGCCTACGGCCTGGAGGAGCCGGAGACAATCGACCACCTGCACCGGGTGCTGGCCACCAACCGCGACCTGGTCAGCGCTTTCGGGCGGGCCTGGCCGGTGCTCGAGCCGACCGATCTCGTGGCCGACCTGTGGTCGGTGCCGGCGTACCTGCGACTGTGTGCCCCGCACCTGACCCGCGAGGAGGTCGCGATCCTGCACCGTGCGCCAGAGTCGCCCTGGACCGATGCGGACCTGCCGATCTTGGACGCCGCACACCGGCGCCTGGGTGACCCGCAGGCCCCACAGCGTATCCGGCGTGCCCGGGCGGAGGCGAGAGCCGAGCGGGAGGCGCGCTCCGCCGTCGTGGAGGACCTGATCAGCCACGACGACTCGGACCTGCAGGTGATGTCGATGCTCCGCGGTCAGGACCTGCAGGCGGCGCTGGCCGAGGACCAGGCCGCACCCGTGGATGAGCTGGCCGGGCCGTTTGCGCACGTGGTGGTGGACGAGGCGCAGGAGCTCACCGATGCCCAGTGGCAGATGGTGCTGGCCCGCTGTCCGTCCCGCAGCCTGACCGTGGTCGGGGACCGGGCCCAGGCGCGACGACCGTTCACCGAGCCCTGGTCCGACCGGCTCACCCGGGTGGGTCTGGGCCCGGCCCGGGTAGCGACGTTGACCATCAACTACCGCACACCCCAGGAGGTGATGGCCGAGGCGGAACCGGTGATCCGTGCTGTGCTGCCGGATGCGAACGTGCCCACCTCGGTACGCAGCACCGGCGTGCCGGTGGCCTACCGCCAGATTAACGAGCTGTCTGTGCTGCTCGAGGACTGGTTGACGCAGCACCCGGAGGGGCTCGCTGCGGTGATCGCCACGGCCGAGGCCGACCTGCCCCTGCCTGACCACCCGCAGGTCCGCCGACTCACCCCCGAGCTGGCCAAGGGGCTGGAGTTCGACCTGGTGGTCCTCGTGCAGCCGCAGTCCTTCGGCACCGGTCCCCAGGGAACGGTGGACCGGTACGTGGCGATGACGCGGGCCACCCAGCAGCTGGTGGTGCTCGACTGAGCGGCGCAGGAGCTCGCAGAGCTGTTCACTCACGTCCGGTCGGCGATCCCGACCTCCCCGGCAGCGCGGGCGCAGTGCGCACAGCAGAACATCCGCTCCCTGGCCTCCACCCCGTGGCCCAGGATGCGGCAACCGCAGAAGTCGCAGCTGCGGGCCATCGCGTGCACTGCGCACTCGAAGCTGTCGAAGGTGCCCGTGCGGCCACCCTGGGTGACGGTCAGCGGCTTGTCGTAGTCGTTGCCGCAGGTGTCACAGGTTGCCATCGTCCTCAGTCCTTCCGTCGAGAGGGCAACTTTCAGGATGGACGACGACGCCACGCTGCGCGACCGGAGCGGGCAACGCAACGGCGCGCCCGCCCGGGACGAGGGCGATACGTGCTGCGCGGGGGCGATACCGCAGAGCACGCCCTCACGCAGCAAGTATCGCCTGAATCGATTCAGTCGGTGGGGGCTGGCGGGTGGGGGCGGCGGATGGGTGGGGGCTACTCGAACGGCTCGGGATCGCCGGCGCCGTACCGGGCGATCTCGGCATAGCCGGCGGACAGGTCCACCACTGTGGTGGGCACGTCACCGCACTCCCCCGCATCGATCACCGCGTCCAGCTGGTGGTCCAGGGTCTCCTTGATCTGCCAGCCGTCGGTCATCGGGTCTTCCTCACCGGGCAGCAGCAGCGTGCTGGACAGGATCGGCTCGCCGAGCTCGGCCAGCAGCGCCCGCACCACCGGGTGGTCCGGGATGCGCACCCCGACGGTCTTCTTCTTCGGGTGCAGCAGCCGGCGGGGCACCTCCTTGGTGGCGGGCAGGATGAACGTGTACGAGCCGGGGGTGGCTGCCTTCACCGCGCGGAAGACGGCGTTGTCCACGTGCACGAACTGCCCCAGCTGGGCGAAGTCGGCGCAGATCAGGGTGAAGTCGTGCCGTTCGTCCAGTCCGCGAAGTCGCAGGATGCGGTCCTTGGCGTCCTGGTTGCCCAGCTGGGCCCCGAGCGCATAGCAGGAGTCCGTGGGATAGGCGACCAGCCCGCCGGCACGGATGATGTCCGCGACCTGGTGGATCGACCGAGGCTGAGGATTGACCGGGTGAACGTCGAAGTAGCGTGCCATGTCTCTATCCTCTCCTCAGCCGACGACGAGCACCAGGTCGCCGCCGTCCACCGGCCGAGCCGTGGCCGAGACCACCCGACGTACCGTGCCGGCCACCGGCGCGGTGATGGCGGCCTCCATCTTCATCGCCTCGATGGTGGCCACGGTCTGCCCTGCGGCCACCTCCTCCCCCTCGGCGACCACCGGGGTGACCGCGCCGGCGAACGGGGCGGCGATGTGCCCGGGCACCGCGGGGTCGGCCCGCTCGGCCTCCTGCACGGTCACCTGCGCAGCGTTGTCCCGGACCTGCACCGGGCGCAGGTGGTTGTTCAGCGTCGTCATCACCGTGCGCACGCCGCGTTCGTCCGGTTCGGACACTGCCTCTAGGCCGATCAGCAGCCGCACGCCACGCTCCAGGGTCACGGTGACCTCCTCGCCCGGCTGCAACCCGTAGAGGTAGTCCAGGGTGTCGATCACCGAGATGTCGCCATACTCGCGGCGCAGCTCGGCGAACTCCTTCGCCGGCCCCGGGAAGAGCAGCGTGTTCAACCGTTCCCGGCGCCGCTGGGGGCCACCGTCCAGCTCCGCTCGGTCCTCCTCGGTCAACGGGGCCCTCTCGCGGCGTGGCCCACGGCCGACGAGCGCCTTGCTGCGGAACGGCTCCGGCCACCCGCCGGGCGGGTCGCCGAGCTCCCCGTGCAGGAACGCCACCACCGAGTCCGGCAGGTCGTACCCGGCAGGGTCCGCCTCGAACTCGGCCGGGTCGGCGCCGGTGGCCACCAGCTGCAAGGCCAGGTCGCCGACCACCTTGGAGGACGGGGTGACCTTCACCAGGTGGCCGAGCATCCGGTCCGCGGCAGCGTACATCGCCTCGATCTGCTCGAACTTCTCCCCCAGCCCGAGGGCGATCGCCTGCTGGCGCAGGTTGGACAGCTGACCGCCGGGGATCTCGTGGTGGTAGACCCGCCCGGTCGGTGCGCGCAGCCCGGTCTCGAACGGGCCGTACAGGGTGCGCACCGCTTCCCAGTACGGTTCCAGGTCCGCGACGGCGGACAGGCTCACCTCAGGGGCGCGCTCGGTGTGCTCCATCGCGGCCACCAGCGCGGAGGCGGGCACCTGGCTGGTGGTCCCGCCCATCGGGGCGGAGGCCACGTCCACGGCGTCTACCCCGGCCTCGACGGCGGCGAGCAGCGTGGCCAGCTGACCGCCAGCGGTGTCGTGGGTGTGCAGGTGCACCGGCAGGTCGAACTCCTCCCGCAGTGCGGTCACCAGGGTTCGGGCGGCCGGGGGCCGGAGCAGACCGGCCATGTCCTTGATGGCGAGCACGTGCGCTCCGGCAGCGACGATCTGCTCGGCCAGGTGCAGGTAGTAGTCCAGGGTGTAGAGCCGCTCGCCGGGGTCGGTGAGGTTGCCGGTGTAGCACAGCGCCACCTCGGCGACGGCGTGGGTCGCCCGCACAGCGTCGATCGCCGGGCGCATCTGGTCCACGTCGTTCAACGCATCGAAGATGCGGAAGATGTCTACGCCGGTGCGGGCGGCCTCAGCCACGAAGGTGTCGGTGACCTGCGTCGGGTACGGGGTGTAGCCCACCGTGTTCCGGCCGCGCAGCAGCATCTGCAGCGCCAGGTTCGGTGCTGCCTCCCGCAACCGCTCCAGCCGCTGCCACGGATCCTCCCCGAGGAACCGCAGTGCCACGTCGTAGGTGGCCCCACCCCAGGCCTCCAGGGAGAGCAGCCCGGGCAGCGTGCGGGCCAGGTGCGGTGCGACAGCGAGCAGGTCGGTGGTGCGCACCCGGGTGGCCAGCAGCGACTGGTGCGCGTCTCGGAAGGTGGTGTCGGTGAGCGCCACCGGGATCTGCTCGCGCAGCCGGCGGGCGAAGCCCTCGGCACCGAGGTCAGCGATCAGCTGCCGGGATCCGGCAGCCGGCTCCACGCTCAGGTCGACCTGCGGCAGCTTGGTGGCCGGTGCGACCACGTGCTCAGGGCGCAGACCGTGCGGGGCATTCACGGTCACGTGCGCCAGGTAGCTGAGCAGCTTGGTGCCACGGTCGGCACTCTCCCGAGGGCTCAGCAGCTCGGGGCGTTCCTCGATGAACGAGGTGGCGACGTCCCCGCGGAGGAAGTCCTCGTCGTCCAGGACCGCCTGCAGGAACGGGATGTTGGTGCGCACCCCGCGGATCCGGAACTCGGCCAGCGCCCTGCGGGCCCGGCGGACCGCGACCGGGAACTGTGCCCCGCGGCAGGTGAGCTTGACCAGCATCGAGTCGAAGTGGCCGGTGATGTCCGCACCGGCGTGCGCTGTGGCCCCGTCCAGCCGGATGCCGGCTCCGCCGGGCGACCGGTAGGCGGTGATCCGGCCGGTGTCCGGACGGAACCCGTTCGCCGGGTCCTCAGTGGTGATCCGGCACTGCAACGCGTACCCGTTCACCCGCAGCTCCTCCTGGCGGATGCCGAGCTCGGCGAGGCTGGCGCCGGCCGCGATGCGCATCTGGGCGGAGACCAGGTCCACATCGGTGATCTCTTCGGTGACAGTGTGCTCCACCTGGATCCGGGGGTTCATCTCGATGAACACGTGCTGACCGGCGCGGTCCCCCTCGGTGTCCAGGAGGAACTCCACCGTCCCGGCGTTCTGGTAGCCGATGGCCCGGGCGAAGGCCACCGCGTCGGCGCACAGCGCCTCGCGTACCTCCGGGTCGAGGTTCGGCGCCGGGGCCATCTCGATCACCTTCTGGTGCCGGCGCTGCAGCGAGCAGTCCCGTTCGAACAGGTGCACCACGTCCCCGTGGGCGTCGGCGAGGACCTGCACCTCGATGTGCCGGGGTCGTAGCACCGCCCGTTCGAGGAAGACGGTCGGGTCGCCGAACGCGGTGTCCGCCTCGCGCATCGCCGCGGCGAGGGCGTCGGGCAGGTCCTGCGGTGCGGCCACGCGGCGCATCCCACGCCCCCCGCCGCCGGCGACAGCCTTGACGAACATCGGGAAGCCGACGTCCGCAGCGGCAGCGAGGAGCTCGTCGGGATCCGCTGAGGGCTCGCTGGAGGGCAGCACGGGAAGCCCAGCCTGCCGTGCTGCCCGCAGTGCAGCCACCTTGTTCCCGGCCATCTCCAGCACGTCAGCAGGTGGCCCCACGAAGGTGATCCCGGCCTCAGCTGCCGCCCGGGCCAGCTCTGGTTGTTCGGACAGGAACCCGTACCCGGGATAGATCGCGTCCGCCCCGGACTCCTGGGCGACCCGGAGGATCTCGTCGATGTCCAGATAGGCCCGAACCGGATGCCCCACGGCACCGATCCGATAGGCTTCGTCGGCCTTCAGTCGGTGCTCAGAGCTGCGGTCCTCGTGCGGGAACACTGCCACCGTGCGCGCCCCCAGCTCATAGGCCGCACGGAACGCCCGCACGGCAATCTCGGCTCGGTTGGCGACCAGCACTTTCGCGAACATTGTTCCCCCTCAGCAGGGACGGCGGCGAGACCTGCCGAGGGTACCGCCCCCTCCGAGCGGCCTGCAGCAGCGTCTCGCGAGCTGGTGTGCTGAGCATCACGCATGCCCCTGACCAGGGAAAACACCTGTAGACGATCGTCTGCAGCACGCTCTGTGACCGGCCCCACTGTGGTACGGCTGGCACAGCAGCGGTCGGAGCGTTTCGATGGTGTCGTGAAGCGATCAACACCCACTTTCCTGCTCTGCGCTGCCGTCCTGGCCGCCGTCGCTGCGTGCACTCCTACCGGTTCCGATGAGCCCACCTCCCCGGACACCTCCGAACCAGCGGCGGAGAGCGATCCCGCCGAGCCGGCGCCCAGCGAGAGCGCCGAGGCCGACGATCCGGACGACGACGCTGAGGCTGACGAGTCCGAGGACTCCACCGACTCCGCGGAGTCAGCTGATGGCTCCAGCTCAGCCTCGCGTCCGGAGAGCAGCCGCGTGACGGTGGACCTCGGCGGTGACAGCACCGTCGTGCAGCCCACCGATGTGTACTGCTCCGGTCAGCCGGGCGACATCGAGCACATCATCGGCAAGACGGACAACCAGCTGCCGCTCATCGAGGTCTCCGGTTCGCACTTCGCGATGGTCAAGCTCGACCAGCGCGGCGCGCCGGAGAAGACGGAGAACCCGCAGGGCATCAGCTTTGGGGAGGACTGGGTGACGTTCTCCGACGCGACCGTGGGGTCGGCGACCCTGGACGGTTCGATGGTCTGCACCGCCTGGGAGGACTGAGCAGCTCCTGACGGCGGCCGGGTGTCAGCCGGTGCGGCGGGCGGCGCGCCGCTTGGCGAGCTCGTCGCCGGCCACCGCTGCTGGCTCCTCGTCGCCGGCACGTTCGGTGGGGAACTCTGCGAGGTTGTTCTCCACCTCGCGCCAGACTCGTCCCACGGCGATGCCGAACACGCCCTGGCCGCCCTGCACCAGGTCGAACACCTCGTCGGCCGAGGTGCACTCGTACACGCTGGCACCGTCGCTCATCAGCGTGATCTGCGCCAGGTCGTCCACCCCCCGTTCGCGCAGGTGGGTGACCGCTGTGCGGATCTGCTGCAGCGAGACCCCGGTGTCCAGCAGCCGCTTGACGACCTTGAGCACCAGCACGTCCCGGAAGCTGTACAGCCGCTGCGTACCGGAGCCGGTCGCCGGCCGGATGCTGGGCTCCACCAGTCCGGTGCGGGCCCAGTAGTCCAGCTGGCGGTAGGTGATCCCGGCCGCCCGGCAGGCGGTCGGTCCGCGGTACCCGGTGTCGGTGTCCAGGTCCGGCAGGGTGTCACCGAACAGCAGCCCCTGCGCCCGCTGCGGGGTCGAGGGGGTGGCGCCCGTCTGCGCGTCGATGCCGCTCACGCCTTCTCCGTTCTTCTACCACGTCTGAGCACACTGTACTCGTGGTGCCATCCAGGCCGCTATCTGCCGCCGGTCCCACTCGAACCGGACACCACTGACGTTAGAGCCGGGAGAGGGTCGGGTCAACGACATGCGGCCGAACGGGTACCGGCGTGTCGCGCTCGGCAAGCCTGAACCTCAACCTCATCTTGAGGTGGTCGACGTTTTCCGCTTGTTCCTGCGGAACGGCTCAACCGGTTCCGGATCCGCCGCGGTCGGAGAAGTCCTCGGGGTCCACAGAGTCGAGGAACTCGCGGAACTCCGCCACCCGGGCCTCTGCCTCAGCTTCCCCCAGCTCACCGACCATCCGCACGTGTGCGTGGTCGTCCTCGTCCACGTCCAGCACCACAGCCGCCGCCTGAAGCACCGGCTCGGCGCACCACACCGGGACCTTGGCTCGCAGCGCGAGGGCGATCGCGTCAGATGCGCGGGCGTCCACCCGAGCCCCGTTGGAGAGCACCAGCTCCGCGATGAACGTGCCTTCCCGAAGCTCCACGATGCTCACCTGGGACAGCTCGACCCCGGCCGCTGTCAACGAGCTCAGCAGCAGGTCGTGCGGCCCGGGGCGCGGCATGCTCATCCCGGCCTGGGCCGTGGCGATGGCAACGCCCTCGTGCGGGCCGATCACGATCGGCAGGGACAGCTCGCCGTCGGACTCGGTGAGCACCACGAGCACCTCGTGCTCCGGCGCGTTCAACCGCACCCGCACACCCAGCACACCCATTCGTCGCACACCTCCACGCTACGCTGTCGCGGGCGCGAGCGCGAGGTCACTCCATCCGGTCGATCGCCGCCTGCAGGAGTGCGGTGTGCAGCGCTGTGAACGTCTTCGCCAGCTCGCTGGCCAGCGCGTGCGACCGGGCGCGGGCACCGCTGGCAGAGGGACCGCTGCGCTGGGAGCGTACCGGTGCGACGACCTGCTCGATCAGGTCCACCTGCCGGTCGGCGGCGTTACGCACCGTCCGCAGGTGGCGCTGGTCGATACCGTGCTCGGCGAGCTGACCGGCCAGGGTGGCGATCTGCACTGCCACCGGCGGGTACTTGCCGCCCGCGTCCGTGCGCAGCAGCCCGCCGCGGGTGAGCGCATCCACAGTCGCCGCGTCGCACCCGGACCGCTGGGCCACCTGCTCGGCGGTGAGCCGGGACGGTACGGCCGGGGACACCAGGTCGCCGTCCTCGGTGACCACGCGGGCACCGGGCGCCGGCACGTCCGGACCGCCCTTGTCCAGCTCGCTGAGCCGCTCCCGCACCACCTTCCAGGGCAGGAACGAGTCCCGCTGGGCGGCGAGGCAGAACCG
The DNA here is from genome assembly GCF_000421225.1 of Ruania albidiflava DSM 18029. GTDB lineage: Bacteria > Actinomycetota > Actinomycetes > Actinomycetales > Beutenbergiaceae > Ruania > Ruania albidiflava. The sequence continues at coordinate 235,935 of NZ_ATWL01000001.1, forward strand.
CAGTCGCTCGACGTCCGCCTGGGAGTAGGTGCGGTAGCCGGAGGGGGTACGGTGCGGACTGACCAGCCCCTGGTCCTCCAGGAACCGGATCTTGGAGACCCGCACCGCCGGGAACTCCCGCTGCAAGATGCTCAGCGCCGAACCGATCGTCATCGTCGGGGTCCGGGAGACCCCGAACGGCCATCCGCCCTCAGTGCCCTGACCACCAGCCGACTGCTCGCCCGGTGCGGCTGCTCCCGCCGGGCTCACTGCTCGGAGGAGGGGGCCGAGACGGACGCGTCCTCACCGCGGCGTGGACTGGGGTGGAAGGTGAGCCGATACTTGCCGATCTGCACCTCGTCGCCCGCCTGCAGCGTGGCTTCGTCGATGCGGGAACGGTTCACGTAGGTACCGTTCAGGCTGCCGACGTCCCGCACGGTGAACAGACCGGCCTCCCCGATGAACTCTGCGTGCTTGCGGGAGACGGTGACGTCGTCCAGGAAGATGTCCGCGGCCGGGTCGCGCCCCGCGGTCACCCGCGGTGCATCCAGCAGGAACCGGGCACCGGCATTCGGGCCGTGCTGGACGATCAGCAGCGCGGAGTGCGGGGGCAGCGCCTCGACCGCCGCCCGGTCGGTGGCGTCGATCGCACCCGGTGGGAGCTCCTCGTAGTCGGCCGGCACGATCCGGCCCAGGGCCGCCGTCGTGTGCGGCGCCGGGCTGCTGCCGGCAGCGGAGTCCGGACCCGTCGGGTTCGTCTCGTTGTCCGGAGCTGTCATAGCGCGCCTCCCCGTCCCAGTCTGCCTCGCGGCCTGTCACCATCCGCCGGGTGGTCCGGATGGGTGTGGATCGTTGACTCTACCGGTTCCACTCTAGTTCGCGGTACGCACCCAGGACAGCCCGGCCACAGCCCCCCCCCCCCCCCCCCCCCCCACCCGGCCGCAGCTGGACAGGGCCCGTCGGGGCGCGGCACCCTGCCCGGACACATCAGTCCTCCGGATCGGTGACTTCTGCGTGCTCCGGCTGGTCCACGTCCCGCACCGCGGTGATCTGCACCAGGTCACGTTCGACGAGATCCACGCTGGCGCCGATGTTGCGCATGCTCGCCATCGCACCGCCGGGGATGTCCAGGGCGACCGCGAGCGTCTCCGGCCCACCGATCGCCCGCCACTCGTACGGGGCGGAGATGCTCACCCCGTTGACCTGCAGCCCATCGACGGTGTCGACGAAGGCTGAGGAGGCGGTCAGCCGTTGTCCGGAGACCGAGATCGCCTCGGCACCGGCGTTGCGCATCTCCTCGAGCATGTGCACCATCCGCTGCGCGTCCACCGGTTGGTCACCCGGCACCACGGTGACCACGACCCCCGGCCCCTCCACGGGGACGGTCCCGGCCAGGATCGCCTGCAGCTGTGCGTAGTCCTCGGCGACCTGACGGTCCCCCGACCCGGAGGACAAGGCAGACAGGTCCCGGCGCAGCTGGGTGCGTTCTTCGGTGAGCTGTTGGTTGCGTTCGGTGACCTCGCTCATCAGCCGGACCAGGTCGTCCTGCCGCAGGGCTGCGAACTCGTCCTGCTCGGTCTGGCGTACCTGGGCGACGATCCCTAGACCCAGCAGCACGCTCATCAGGCCGATGAGCAGCTGCGCCCGCAGTGAGCGCCCCCGCCCGCTGCGCCGCCGGGTCGCGCCGCGGCCGGGCTGCTCCGGCTGCTGCGCGGCTGGCACCTGCGGCTGCTCAGCCGGCTCCTGCGGGCCGTCGTGCTCGTCCGTCATGCCTTGAAGACGTGTCGGCGGATGGAGGCCGCGTTGGAGAAGATCCGGATGCCCAGCACCACGACCACGGCGGTGCTCAGCTGGGAACCGACCCCGAGCTGGTCGCCGAGGAACACCAGCAGAGCAGCGATGACTACGTTGAACAGGAAGGACGTGACGAACACCCGCTCGTCGAACACGCCCTCCAGACGGGCCCGCACTGCGCCGAAGAGCGCGTCCAGAGCAGCGACGACGGCGATCGGCAGGTAGGGCTGCAGCTCTACCGGGACCGAGGGTTGCAGGATGAGGCCGAGCACGACCCCGACGAGCAGGCCGGCGACAGCGATCATCGAACCCTCCCTTGGTGCTTCGGGCACAGTCTTGCACGTCCAGCGCCTGACGCCCGGAGCCCGATCATGACGATTCGGTCACATACCGCAGTGCTGTACCCGGACCGCCGGGCAGCTCCAGGTCCTCGGCGGTGCTGATCGAGGAGGAGATGGAGTACTGCTGGGCGAGCAGGTTCAGGGCGGCGGCTGCTGCGGTCCGGGCGAACTCGGTGCGCAGCTCGTCCGGGTCGCCGACCACCGAGATCACGTACGGGGAGACCAACGGCTGCAGGTCGACCAGGATGGCATCGCCGGCGGTGCGGATCGCTGTGCGACCGGTGAGCCGGTGCCCGTTGATCGCGACCGCCTCTGCACCGGAGGCCCACAGCCCGTTCACCACCACCTGCAGATCGATGTCCTTGACCCGCTCGTCCTCAGTGCCCGGCTCCCCTCGGCTGGCCCGTTCGGAGTCGGCCATCGTCACCTGGATGCCTGGCCCGTGCACCGCTGTGGTCCCGGCCCAGACCGACAGCATCTCCGCCTCGTCGAGCAGCCCCTGCCCGGCGGGGCCGAGCAGCTGCGCCTGCCGATCGGTGATCTCCACGCGCAGGTGCTCGTTCTCCGCGAGCAGCTCGTCCCCCACTTCGGAGCGCTGTCGGAGCTCCTCGGCCAGCACGCTGGACGCACTGGGCACGCCACCGGTAGGTATGCGCAGCTCCCGCGCCGCCCACACCCCGGCAAGCCCGAGCACCAGGGCCAGGGCGAAGTTCAGCATGCGGCTGCCGATCGACGGCGTTCGCGCCCGACCCTGGCGGCGGGCGTCAGCGGCGGCGGCATACCCAGGATCCAGCGGCCGCTCGATCACCTCGTTGAGCAATGTCATGGAGGCATCCGGGCGCCGCCCGGTCACCGCGCCGCCGGCACGTGCCGGCGGCTGTGCCGTCATGACGCCCCCTCCCCGCTGGCCCGCTCCACCCGGAACCGGCCGACCACCTGGCGGAACTGGTTGAGGTACAGGACCCCGGCAGCCCAGTACAGGAAGACACCCCACAGGGCTGCAGCCCAACCGATGACCCAGGCGATCGTACCTACAGCGCCGTCGATGTGCGCCAGCAGCAGCAACGGGAAGGCGTACATGAGCGCGAACGTGCCCGCCTTGCCAGCCACGTGCACGGGGAACCCGGCGTAGCCGCGGCGCAGCATGTATGGCAGGCAGGCACCGACCGCCGCTTCTCGGGCCAGGATCGCCGCCACCAGCCACCACGGGATGATGTCCTGGTAGGCCAGTCCGACGATGGTGACGAAGATGAACAACCGGTCGGCGGAGGGGTCCAGGAACCTGCCCAGCCGGGAGGTCTGGTCGAACCTGCGTGCGACGACCCCGTCCAGCCAGTCGCTCAGCCCCGCGCACACCAGGACCACGAACGCAGCCACCAGGTGCCCTCGGACGATCAGCACACCGACCACCGGCACGGCCAGGAGCCGGACCAGGGAGATGATGTTCGGGATGGTGAGCACCCGATCACTCACCGGCGCGGCAGTGTCGCCGTCCGGATCGGGATCTGAGGTCGCGCTCACAGAGCGAGCGTAAGCGATCGTCGCGGTGGCAGCGTGGCACCCGCCGAGATCTGGGACACTGGGCACATGCTGCTCGCATTCTCCATCGCCCCGCTGGGCGCGGGCGAGTCGGTCACCGAAGCCGTCGCCGACGCCGTGGCGATCGTCCGCGAGTCCGGGTTGCCGTACCGCCTGGACTCGATGTTCACCACGGTCGAGGGCGACTGGGACGAGGTGCTCGCTGTGGTCCGGCGTGCCAGCGACGTGCTCACCGAGCGGGGCCATCGGGTCTCGTTGGTGATGAAAGCAGACATCCGCCCGGGGCGCAGCGGTGAGCTCACCGGCAAGGTGGAGCGCGTGGAGCAGGAGCTGGACCGCCGCACGAGCACGGTCTAGACCGTGGAGCTGCTCACCGGAGGCGGCCTGGCGGTCGCTGCAGGCCTGAACGCCTACGTGCCGCTGCTGCTGGTGGGGCTGCTCGGCCGGTTCACCCACCTGGTCACGCTGCCCCCGCAGTGGGGGTGGTTGAGCGGTGATGTCGCGCTGGTGGTGCTCGGTGTGCTGCTGCTGATCGAGGTGGTCGCAGACAAGGTGCCCTCGATCGACCATGTCAACGACCTGCTGCAGACCGTGGTGCGGCCGACCTCCGGCGGCGTCGTGTTCACCGCCGGCAGCACCGCTCAGACGCCAGCGGTGGCTCATCCGGCAGACCTGCTGCAGGCTCCGATCCTCCTGCCGTTCCTCATCGGGGTAGCTCTGGCACTGCTCACCCACCTGGGCAAAGCGGCGCTGCGAGCCGGGGTGAACCTGTCCACCGCGGGTGTGGGAGCTCCGGTGGTGTCCACGGTGGAAGACGTGTTCTCGGTGTCTCTGGGGGTGCTGGCGCTGCTGCTGCCGCTGCTCGTGCTGGTGGTCCTTCTTGCCGGGGTCGGGATCGGGGTGGGGATGGTCCGGCGCCGACGACACAAGGTAGGTTGAGCACTGTGAAGCCCGGGATGTGCCTACCGCACAAACAGCGGTCCGACCTGGTCGGTCGCGCGCGCACCAGTGTCGGCGGCCGCGCCCAAGCAGAACCGGTGGTCGCGTCATGAGCCAACCGGAACGCACCCGGATCAGTCGGGACCGTCGGCTGTGGCGGCTGGGCACCCGGCAGATGCTGATCACGTTGGCGCTGATCGTGCTGATCAATCTCGCCGCTCGCCGGCTGGGTCTCGGTTTTGCCGGCAGCATCGTGCTCTGCGCGGTGGTGGCCTTCACCTGGCCGTTCGTAGCCACCTGGTGGGCTCGCCGACGGCGCTGAGCCAGCGTCTCACTCCGGGCTGTGGGCCGAGTCCCGGGCCGGGTGCGGCACCGGGATGCCGCTCGGGTCCGTGGGGTAGTCCGGTCGCTGGTAGTACGGGTCGGCGCTCTCCGGGTCCGGCCCGGTGACCGGTGCTTCCGCTGGTGGTGGGCTAGCCGGGTAGGCGCCTCCTAGGTACCCCCGCCGCGACGTCTCGCCCGGCCCGGTCGGGCTCACCGGTGGGTCTGCGCTGTCCTCAGGACTGCCCCATCCGGCCTCCGGTGCCGGGTGCCGGTCCCGCCGCCTGCCACCTCGTGCGCCGCGCATCACTCCTCCTCGTCTCGCACCTGGCTTCAGCATCGGACGCCCCAGCGCCGCTGGCAAGTCGGTGCACCCAGAGGTCGGCTACTCCCCCACCCGGGCCCGCACCGACACCTGGTCCTGGGCGACGTCCACGTCGACCTCGCCCACCACCAGACCTCCGACCAGGTGCGCGCCCAGGTCGATCTGGCGCCCCTCCCAAGCCTGCAGGTGCCGGCCGATCATCGCCAGACCCATCGAGACCAGCGCGTTCTCGCTGCTGACGGTCAGGTCGCTGAGGGTGAGCAGCATCGCCTCGTCCACCGAGGCGGTGCCGCGACCCTCCACTGTCGCCGACAGGATGCCGCGACGCACCTGTGCCTGCACGTGCACTCGTGCGGTGCGCATGCCGTGCGCCTCGATCCGGAGCCGCACGCCGGTCAGGGTGAAGCCACGCTGGGCCAACAGCGGACCGCCGATGTGCAGCAGTGCCTCCTCCAGGTCTGCGATGCGGGCAACCACCTGCACCCGGCCTGCGGCGCGCCGCTCGGCGGGGGCGGCAGCCTCCTCCTGCGGCAGCAGCCAGAGCAGGCCGGCCCCGTCGGTCGTCCAGGCGGCCGGCAGGTGGGACAGCTCTCCGGTCACCTGCACCCGTACCCCGCGCACGGTCACCGGTGCTGCGGTCAGGGTGAGGTGGTCCACCGTGACCGGGGTGCCACTGGTTGCCGGTGGCTGAGCGGCCACAGGGTCGAGCTGTGCACCGTCGAGGTCCAGGTGCAGGGCGGCCAGGTGCTCGGCGCTGGTGCCGGTGCAGCTGACCCGGACGGTGTCCTCCCGCTGCGGGCGCAGCACGGTCAGCAGCCCGCGGGCCAGGCGGTCGGTGAGCTCTTCGTCGGTGGTCGGGACGGGCCCGGGTGAGAACGGCAGCATGGCACCTGTCTGTGCTCGACGATGGGTACCGGCGGTCAGCCGGCCGAGCACAGCCTACGCAGGTCAGGAAGCGTTCTGGGCCGCCGCGCTGAGGAGGTCGACGTAGTCCTGCAGGCCCCAGGTCAGGGACAGTGCCGTCGGTGGGGACATCGCGGCGACCAGTGGGTCGCCGGTCACGTTCGCGACCGCTCCGTCCTGGACGGCGGGGATCGCCTGGGCGTAGGACTGCTCCAGGAAGGTCTGGGCTTCCTCGTCGGTGGAGGCGTAGTTCACCAGGATGTCCGCCTCGAGCCGGTCGGTCTGCTCGTAGGACAGTCCGTAGACGAAGGTCTCCCCGCCGGTGTCCAGCTCGGTCACTGCCGGTGCGGACTCCAGACCGAGGTCGAGCAGGAAGTCGACCCGGGCGTCGGCGGGCTTGTAGACGTAGAACGTGCCGCCCACGTCCCACACCGCCGCGACGGTCAGGCCCTGCAGCTCCGGGTGCGCGTCCTCGGCGGCGGCCAGCTGCCCGTCCAGGTCCTCGACCAGGGCGGTGGCCGCCTCGGCCATCCCGAGGGAGCGGCCGACGATGTCGATCACGTCCCGCCACGGGGTGGTCCAGGCGGCCTCCGGGTAGGCGACGGTGGGGGCGATCTCGGAGAGCAGGTCGTACTGGTCGGCGGTGATCCCGGAGTACGGAGCGAGGATCAGGTCCGGCTCGAGCGCGTCGATGTCCTCGTAGGCGGGCTCCTCCACGGTGGCGGGCACCATCGTGGTCTCGGCGTCCATCTCCGCGAGCTTCTCGCTCACCCAGGGCAGCCGGCCGGCATCGTCCACGGCGTAGGTCTGGGTCTCGATCCCGACCGGCACCACACCGAGCGCCAGGGCAGCCTCGGTAGACCCCCAGCCCAGCGTCACCACCCGGGTGGGCTCGGCCTCGATCGTGGTGCTGCCGAAGGCGTGCTCGATCTCCACCGGTGCCCAGTCGCCCTGCCCGCCGGTGGGCTGCTCGGCAGGGCCGTCGTCGCTGCTGCCGCAGCCGGCCAGCAGTGCAGCAGCGGCCACCAGGGCGGTGGCGGCGAAGGTGCGTCGGTTCATCAGCTCTCCTCAGGGTTGGGGTGCTCGGCCCACCGGCACCACCATCGGGGTGCCGGTCACCGGGTCGTCCATCACGTGCGCGGTCAGTGCGAAGGCCTCCTGCACGACGGCGGGAGTCACCACCTCCGCAGGCGTCCCGGTGGCCTGCACGCGGCCTGCGTGCATCACCACGAGGTGGTCGGCGTACCGGGCGGCCAGGTTCAGGTCGTGCAGCACCATCACCACTGTGGTGCCCCGCTCGGCGTTCAGGCTGCGCAGCAGGTCCAGCACGTCCAGCTGGTGTGCCACGTCCAGGAACGTGGTCGGCTCGTCCAGGAGCAGCACACCGGTGTCCTGGGCCAGGGCCATGGCGATCCAGACCCGCTGCCGTTGACCACCGGAGAGGGAGTCCACCTCCCGGTCGGCCAGGTCCAACGTGTCCGTGCGCAGCAGAGCAGCGGCCACTGCAGCCTCGTCCGCTGGGGTCCACTGCCGGAACCAGCGCTGGTGCGGGTAGCGGCCTCGGGCCACCAGGTCGGCCACGGTGATCGACTCCGGGGCTACCGGGGTCTGCGGCAGGATGCCGAGCAGCTGTGCCACCTGCCGGGCCGGCCGGGTGTGCACCGACTGCCCGTCCAGGAGCACCTGTCCGGAGACGGGCCGCAGCAGGCGTGCCATGCCGCGCAGCAGGGTGGACTTGCCGCAGCCGTTCGCCCCGACGATCACGGTCACCTGACCCGCAGGTATGCGCAGGTCCAGGTCCCGCACCACGGGGGCGCCGTCGTAGCCGAGGCTGAGCTGGTCCGCACGCAGGTCGTGCTTGCTGCTCATCGGCTGGTCCTCCTGCTCGTCCCGGTTGCCAGCAGCCAAAGCAGGTAGGGCGCTCCGACCACGCCGGTGACGATGCCCACCGGTACCTCCAGCCCGGTGAGGAGCTGCTCGGCCACCAGCTCGGCGGCCAGCACCACCACCGCTCCGACCAGCGCGGCGGGCAGCAACGCTGCTCCGGCCGCCGGGAGCAGGCGGCGTGCGATCGGTGCGGACATGAATGCCACGAACGCGACCGGACCGGCCACAGCGGTGGCTACGGCGGCCAGTGCCACACCCACCAGCAGCACCAGCAGCCGACTGCGGGTGACGCGCACCCCGAGCCCGGCGGCGGTCTCGTCCCCGAGCTGCATCGCCCGCAACCGCCAACCGGCATAGCCGGTCAGCGGCAGCAGCAGGAGGAGACAGGCGGCCAGGATGCCGATCGTGCCCCAGGTGGGCGTGCCGATCGACCCCACCATCCAGACCAGGGCCGAGCGGACGTCGTCGACCTGGCTGCGGGTGATCAGATAGCCGATACCGGACTGGCAGACGAACGCCAGTCCCACGCCGACGAGCACGAACCGGTAGCCGCTGAGCTCTCCGCTCCAGGACAGCAGCAAGATCGCTGCGGCCACGACAGCCGCGCCGCCGAAGGCAGCCAGAGAGACCCACGCACCGGTCAGGCCTGCGAGCAGGATCGCCCCGGCGCCTGCCAACGAGGCACCACCGGTGACGCCGATGATGTCCGGGCTGGCCAGCGGGTTGCGCAGCACCACCTGGAACAGCGCGCCCGCGAGACCGAACGCCACCCCGACAGCCACGCTCAGCACCGCTCGCGGCAGCCGGAGCCGGACCGCGAACGAGCGGTCTCCGCCGAGGCCGAGCAGGTGCTGCAGGTGCGCGACCGCCTCGGCCGGGGCGACGTCCCAGAGCACGGTCACCGCCACCAGCAGCAGCACCACGGCGACCAGCAGGAGCACCACCACGCGGTAGCGCCTGGCCGCACCGGCGCGCAGCCCGGTGACCTGCGCCACCCACGGCGCAGCGACGTCGCTCCCGGCACTCATACCTGCACCAGCCGTACTCTGCGCACGATCGCGATCATCACCGGTGCGCCGACCGCGGCCACCACCAGCCCTGCTTCCAGCTCGTCCCTAGGCACCAGCAGCCGGCCGAGCACGTCGGCAGCGAGCAGCAGAACCGGTCCGTACAACAGTGCGCCAGCCAGGATCCAGCGGTAGTCGGGTCCCACGAGCATCCGGACCAGGTGCGGGACGACGAGTCCGACGAACACGATCGGCCCGGCCAGCGCAGTGGCGGTGCCGGCGAGCAGCACCACCGCGACGGCGCACACCGCCCGGGTGAACCCGATCCGCACCCCCAGCCCACGGGCGAGGTCGGTACCCATCGCCACCAGGTTCAGCTGCCGGGCGGCCAGCACCGCCAGCAGCAGGCCCACGAGGAGGAACGGGGCAAGCGCCCAGGTGGTGGCCAGGTGGCCCGGCCCGTCCCGACCGGCCAGTGAACCCACTGACCAGAACCGGTAGGTGTTCACCGTGCGGGTGCTGGACAGCAGGATCAACGTGATCACCGAGGTCACGCCCGCGGTCACGGCGGTGCCGGCGAGCGCCAGGGTGACGGGGGTGGCACCGTCCCGGGTGAACGAGCCGACCAGGTACACGATCGCAGTGGCGAGTGCGGCACCGCCGAGTGCGAACCAGATGAACGAGCTCGGCCGGCTCACCCCGAGGTAGGCGATGGCCAGCACGACCAGCAGCGAGGCTCCAGCGTTCACCCCGAGCAGCCCGGGGTCGGCGAGCGGGTTGCGAGTGATGCCCTGCATCACCGTACCCGCAGCGGCCAGGCACGCCCCGACCAGCAGCCCGAGCAGCGTGCGGGGCAGCCGTTGGTCGAGCACCACGTCCTGACCGTGTGCACCGTCCTGGTGGTCCACCAACGCCTGCCAGACGACCCCCAGGTCGATGTCCCGCGACCCGAGCGCCAGGCTGGCGACCACGGCGAGCAGCAGCAGAGCGAGGCCCAGGACCAGGGTGAGCCTGCGCCGTCGGGCGGAGCGGGATCCGCGCACGGGACGCAGCAGCGCCCCGGTGAGGTCCGGGGTGGAAGGCTCGGTCGGGGCGAGCGTCACTGCCCTTCGGCGCGCCCCTGGCGCCAGTACCCCATGAAGGCCACCCGACGACGGCACACGCCCACCTCGGACACCAGGAACCGGCGCAGCGTCTTGATCACACCGGCCTCCCCGGCGAACCAGGCGTAGAACTCCCCGCCGCACCGCTCACCGCGGCCGCAGGAGTCGATCGGCTGCACCTGCAGCACCGGTGAGTCCCAGAGCAGCTGGGCATCCACGTCCACGTCCTCCAGCGACTGGGAGACGACCGCCTTCGCCGGGGCGATCGCCTCCAGGTGCCGTGCCGCCCAGTCCCGGACGGCCGGGACCAGCGCGTGGCCGTGCGGATGCTCCTCCCGGGCCAACCAGGTGATGTCGGCGCCCTGCGGCAGGTGCACGTCGAGGAAGTCAGCGGGGCTGGGCACCTCGATGAAGGCGTGCGCCGTGCGGCCCGGCTCGAGCGCCTCGAGGATCGCGCAGATCGCCGGCGCCGCGGTCTCGTCGCCGGCGAGCAGCATCTCCTGTGCGGCACCGGGAGCCCAGTCCCGCCCGCCCGCGGAGTGGATGGACCGGGCGTCCGGTCCGACGACGACGAGCTCGTCGTCGCGGGCGGCCTGCTGCACCCACCTGGAGGCGGGGCCACCGTCACCGTGCACCACCATGTCCACGTCCACCTCGGCCAGCTCCGGGCGCACCGCCCGCACCGTGTAGGTGCGCATCGGGCTGCGCTCGTCTTCCGGCAGGGTGCGCCAGTCCTCGTACCAGGTGCCACGGCGGATGGCCGCCTCGTCGTCTGCGCCGACGTCGGTGAGCTGACCGTCGGGCGCCGGGAAGAGCAGCTTGATCCGCTGGTCGTCGCCGTCGGTGCCGAAGTAGCCCAGCTGTGGACCGGTCAGGGTCACCCGCACGAAGTGCGGGCTGAGACGGTGCACGTGCCGCACGCTCGCACGGAACGGGCGGTAGGCGGGGCGATCGTCCTTCTCCGGGGCGGGCGGTGCGGGGGCCACGGACTGCGGTGTGGAGACGGCCATGGGCACAGTCAACCACGCCAGAGGCAGATACGTCACGCCGACCTTTCATATATCCGGGGGTCGTGACTGATGCCACAGCCCTCAACTTCTGAGACGAGGCTGCTCATCAAGCGGTCACTTGTGTAGTCTCGTGCGGATCGTCCCGAAGAGAGAGCACTCGCCATGAAGCGCACCGCCACCGCCCTCCTGGGAGCCACTGCCCTGGCTGCCACGCTCGGCCTGTCCGCCTGCGGTGAGGAGTCCACCGGTTCCGGCGGCCAGGACAGCTATCAGATCGGTATCACCCAGATCGTGGAGCACCCGTCCCTGGACGCTGCCCGGGAAGGGTTCAAGCAGGCCCTGGCCGACGCCGGTCTCGAGGTCAGCTACGACGAGCAGAACGCCCAGGGTGACCAGTCCACCGCGACCTCGATCGCGACCACGTTCGCCAGCAGCGACCTGGACCTGGTGCTCGCTATCGCCACGCCCACGGCGCAGGCCAGTGTGCAGGCGATCACCGATGTGCCGATCCTCGTCACCGCGGTCACCGACCCGGTGGAGGCCGGCTTGGTGGACAGCTGGGACGCACCGGGCGGGAACGTCACCGGTACCTCGGACATCAACCCGGTGGACGAGCAGCTGGGTCTGCTCACCGAGCTGGCCCCGGAGGTGCAGACGGTCGGCATCGTGTACAGCGCCGGAGAGGTGAACTCCACGATCCAGGTGGACCTGGCCCGTACCGCAGCCGAGGACCTCGGGCTGCAGGTCGAGGAGGCCACCGTCACCAACTCCGCAGAGGTGCAGCAGGGCGCCGAGTCGCTGGACGTGGACGCCTACTACGTACCCACCGACAACACCGTCGTCTCAGCGCTGGAGGCACTGCTGCAGGTAGCGGAGTCACGGTCGCTGCCGGTGATCGCTGCTGAGGGGGACAGCGTGGAGCGCGGCGCGCTGGCCACCTACGGTCTGGACTACGAGCGGCTCGGGTACCAGACCGGCGAGATGGCGGTACAGGTGCTCACCGAGGGCGCCGATCCGGCAGCGATGCCGATCGAGACCCAGGACGAGCTGTCCCTGGTCTTGAACGCGGACACCGCCGAACGGATCGGGCTCGAGCTGCCGCCCGAGCTCGTGGACTCCGCCGACACCGTCTACGAATGATGTCTCCGCGATGATCGGAGCTCTCGAGCTGGGCCTCATCTACGCGCTGATGGCACTGGGGGTCTACCTGACCTTCCGGATCCTGGACTTCCCGGACCTCACCGTGGATGGTTCGTTCACCACCGGAGGCGGCACTGCTGCGGTGCTGATCCTCGCCGGCACGTCACCGTGGGTAGCCATGCTGGCGGCCACCGGAGCCGGTGTGCTGGCCGGGGTGACCACCGGTCTGCTGCACACCAAGGGCAGGATCAACCCGCTGTTGGCCGGCATCCTCACCCAGATCGGTCTCTACTCGATCAACCTGCGCATCATGGGGGCGCCGAACCTCCCGCTGTTGCGCGAAGAGACGGTGATCACGCCGTTACGAGACGCCGGGCTCCTCGGCGGGGCGGTCGCCGTGGCGATCTTCGCGGCGATGGCACTCGTGGTGAAGCTGGTGCTGGACTGGTTCCTGCACACCGACCAGGGCCTGGCGCTGCAGGCCACCGGAGACAACGAGCGGATGATCCGCAGCTTCGGGGTGAACACCGACCGCACCAAGATCATCGGTCTGGCCGTGTCCAACGGTCTGGTGGGGCTGTGCGGGGCCGTGGTGGTGCAGTACCAGGGGTACGCGAACATCGAGATGGGCATCGGGCTGATCATCGCCGGGCTCGCCTCGGTGATCGTGGGGCAGGCGCTGATCCCGTCCCGGCTGATCGTGTGGGCGACCCTGGCGGTGGTGGTCGGGTCGGTGCTCTACCGGCTGGCCATCCAGGTCGCCCTGCAGGTGGGGCTGGAGGCGCAGGACATGAAGCTGATCTCCGCAGTGCTGGTGGTCATCGCGCTCCTGCTGCCGCAGTGGTCGCCGCTGCGGCGCCTGCCCACGCTCCGCTCGCTCACCCGGTCAGCGGCGGTGTCCGCCGACGGAGAGGGCCGCTGATGCTCGAGCTGACCACGATCAGCAAGACGTTCTTCGCCGGGACGGTGAACGAGCGGTTGGCGCTGCGGGATGTGAGCCTGCGACTGGCACCGGCGGAGTTCGTGACCGTGATCGGTTCCAACGGCGCCGGGAAGTCCACACTGCTGAACATCGTTGCCGGCGCACTGACCCCGGACCACGGCAGCGTGCAGATCGATGGCAGAGACGTGACCCGGCTGCCGGACCACCGGCGGGCCCGCACCATCGGGCGGGTGTTCCAGGATCCGATGGCCGGGACCGCACCGTCGATGACCATCGAGGAGAACTTGGCGATCGCCTATGCCCGTGGACAGCGGCGGGGGCTGCACCGCGGGGTGACCCGGTCGAAGCGGGAGCTGTTCCGCACTGAGCTCGCGTCGCTGGAGCTGGGCCTGGAGCACCGGCTGAAGACCACTGTCGGGCTGCTCTCCGGCGGCCAGCGGCAAGCACTGTCGCTGCTGATGGCCACCTTCTCCGAGCCGAAGATCCTGCTGCTGGACGAGCACACCGCCGCTCTCGACCCGAGGCGGGCCGAGCTGGTCGCAGGACTGACCACGGCAGCAGTGCGACGCCACCGGCTCACCACGTTGATGGTGACGCACAACATGGACCAGGCCCTGCGACTGGGCACCCGGCTGATCATGATGCACGAGGGTCGGATCGTGGTGGACATCGAGGGTGAGCGCAAGCGGCGCGCCACCGTCGCGGACCTGCTCGACGCGTTCGAACGCGTCAAGGGTGCCGAGCTGGACGACCGGACGCTGCTGCAGTAACCCCCAGGACAGCACTGGGCTCGACCGCGCTCTCCCCCGCACGGCGGAGGACCGCCAGACCCACCGCGACTATCCTGGGTGGTCATGTCCACCGCTGCCGCCACACCTGAGCAGCTCAGTCGCCGGACCCGGCTGTTCCACTGGTTGAACGACCCCGAGGATCCTCACTGGGAGCGGCCCGGGCCGACCCGGGCGCAGCGTCGGCACGACGTGCTCAGCGCGGTGCTCGCCCTCGGCGTGGGCCTGCTGATGGTGATGTTCGCCAAGTCCTTCGGGATGCGGATTCCTGCCGAGGCCACCTGGCGCGGCTATCTGGCGGTAGCGCTGATGGTGCTGCCCCTGGCGGCTCGGCGCACGTTCCCGCTGATCACCCTGGTGCTCGCCTCGGCGCTGTTCCTGGCGCTGAGCTACCTGAGTCCGGAGGCGGCCACGTCGCTGACGTTCCAGGTCGCCTACTTCGTCTCCCTCTACTCCGCCGTAGCGTGGGCACGGGACCGGCGGACGTTGTGGATCCTGGGTGCCCTGGTGATCGTGGAGATGGCGGTGTGGCTCACCGTCACGTTCACACTGACCAACGCCTTCACCAGTGAGGACCTGTTCGAGGACGCCGCCGGCCCGATAGCACCGATGCTCGCCTACGTACTGTTCACCACGGTGATGAACCTGGCCTACTTCGGCGGTGCGATCCTGATCGGGCGGACCAGCTGGCGCGGTGCCCTGGAGCGCAGCCGCGCCGACGCCCATGCCCGGCAGCTGGCCGAGCAGGCCGAAGAGCTGGCCCGCCGTGCCGTGGTCGACGAACGGATCCGCATCGCCCGCGAGCTGCACGACGTGGTCGCCCACCACGTCTCGGTGATCGGGATCCAGGCTGCGGCGGCGCGGCGGGTGATGGACCGTTCCCCGGAGCAGGCGACCGGTGCGCTACGCACAGTGGAGTCGGCCAGCCGGGAGGCGGTCACCGAGATGCGCTCCCTGCTCAAGCTGCTCCGGGACGACGAGGGCGTACCGGACGCGGACGGTGCCCGGTTGCCCGAGCCCGGGCTGGCTGACCTGGAGGACCTGGCCGCCACCTACGCCCCCTCCGGCCTGCAGGTGACGGTGAACCGGGTGGAGGCCTCCCCCGGTGACCTGGCGGCGGTGCCGTCCCCGCTCGCGCTCTCCGCGTACCGGTGCGTGCAGGAGTCGCTGACCAACGTCAGCCGGCACTCCACCGCCACCCAGGCCCAGGTGACCGTGCGCTGCGGGGGCCGGGACTCGCAGCAGTGGTTGGAGGTGGAGGTGCTGGACGCCGGACGTCCGCGACCGGGTACGACCGGGACCGGGTACGGTCTACGCGGCATCACCGAGCGTGCCGACCTGCACCAGGGCCTGGTCGAGGTCGGTCCGCGGGCGCACCACCCCGGCTGGCGGGTGCGGGTCCGGTTCCCTCTGCCACGCCAGCAACAGCTCATCCAACCGGCCGACGAGAGGACCTTGGCATGACGATCCGCGTGGCACTGGTGGACGACCAGTCGCTGGTCCGGTCCGGGTTCGCGATGGTGCTCTCGGTCGAGGACGACATCGAGGTGGTCGGGCAGGCCTCCGATGGTGCCGAGGCGGTGCAGCTGATCACCCGGGAGCGACCGGACGTGGTGCTGATGGATGTGCAGATGCCGGTGCTGGACGGGATCGAGGCCACTCGGCAGGTGGTGGCCGCGGACCTGGCGAAGGTCATCATCCTGACCACCTTCGACCGGGACGACTACCTGTTCTCAGCGCTCCAGGCGGGGGCGAGCGGGTTCCTGCTGAAGAATGCCGACCCGGACGAGCTGGTCGGGGCGATCCATGCTGTGGCGGAGGGGCATGCGTTGCTCAGCCCGGAAGTGACCGTCCGGGTGATTGCACGCCTGGCGCAGGACGAGTCCCGCCAGCCGGGCCCCAGCCCGTCGACGACGCCCCCTCCGCTGCCGCCGGTGGCCCCACCTGTCGATCCGCTCACCTCCCGCGAGCTGGACGTGCTCGCCCTGCTCGCCGAGGGGATGTCGAACGCGGAGATCGCCACCGAGCTGTACGTCGGCGAGGCAACGGTCAAGACGCACGTCTCCCACGTGCTGGCCAAGATCGGTGCGCGGGACCGGGTGCAAGCCGTGGTCTACGCCCACCGCGCCGGCCTGATCCGCCCGCCCTCCGGCGTGTCACCCCGGCCGGGCGCCTGACCCGCTCCCCCGCAGGGCGGAGAGCCGCCGCCACCGGCGCTGCCACGCGCACCGATCTCCCTCCCGTGGCCGACGCGCCCGGTACCCCTGCCCGCATAGTGTCGTGGCGTCAGCACGCCGTACCAGGGAGACACGATGACCAGCCCACCCCAGCTCGACGTCCACCACCTGACCCGGCGGTTCGGGGCGAACGTCGCAGTCGATGACGTCTCGTTCTCCGTCCGGCCCGGGCAGATGACCGGTTTTGTCGGGGCCAACGGCGCCGGGAAGACCTCGACGATGCGGATGATCATGGGCGTGCTGGCGATCCACGGTGGCGAGGTGCACTGGGACGGCCGACCGATCACCCGCGAGGACCGGGCACGGTTCGGCTACATGCCCGAGGAACGGGGCCTCTACCCGAAGCAGGGCATCCTCGACCAGCTGACCTACCTGGGCCAGCTGCGCGGGCTGAGCCGCCACGATGCCGCCCAGGAGGCGACCCGGCTGCTGGAACGCTTCGGCCTGGGCGGGCGCACGCGGGACAAGCTCGAGTCGCTCTCCCTGGGAAACCAGCAGCGCGTGCAGGTGGCCGCCGCACTGCTGCACGGTCCGACCGCCCTGATCCTGGACGAACCGTTCTCCGGTCTGGACCCGGTCGCGGTGGACTCTATGGTCGACCTGATCAGTGAACGGCTGCGGGACGGCGTGCCCGTGCTGTTCTCCAGCCACCAGCTGGACCTGGTGGACCGGTTGTGCGACTCGCTGGTGGTGCTGGCCGACGGACGGGTCCAGGCCTACGGCAGCGCCGACGAGCTGCGTTCCCGGGGTCCGCAGCGCTACCGCATCCGCACCGGCCACGACGCCGGCTGGCTGCGGGAGGAGCCGGGGGTGCAGGTACTGGACGTGGACGGTCCCACCGCCCTGCTGCAGCTGCCGGACGGTATCCCGGACGGGCTGCTCGCCCGCGCTGTGCAGCACGACCTGGTCGAGTTCTCCCCCCTCGTGCCCAGCCTGGCCGACATCTACCGTGAGGTGACCCGATGAGTACCACTACCCAGTCCCCCGACCGGACCCCGACCGCGGCGGCACCAGCGCGCACACCGGCACACCCGTGGCTGGTGGTGACCGTCCGGGAGGTGGTGGTCAAACTCACCGACCGGTCCTTCGTCCTGTCCACTGCGCTGATGGTCGTGCTGATCGTGGCCGGCGTCGGCATCTCCGCCTTCATGGGAGGCCGCAGCACGACCTTCGACGTCGGCGCTGTGGACACCTCCACCGGCACAGTCGCACAGGGGGCGCAGCAGCTCATCGCTGCCGGCGGCGATGACCTGCAGGTGACCTCCTACGACTCCGAGGACGCGCTGCGGGCAGCGGTCCTGGACGAGGAGGTGGACGCCGGGCTGGTCCAGGGCCAGGACGGGTTCACGCTGATCGGTAACGACGAGATCGACCCGACGTTGCAGCGTGCGGTGAGCTCCGCCGTCGAGGAGCACGTGCTCAGCCAGAACGCTGAGGCGGCCGGCACCACGCTGGCCGAGCTGCGCGAGGGCGCCACGGTGAGCACCACGTTGATCGGCGCGGACGCGGGCCGGGCGACCGCAGCCCAGGTCGCGGGGTTCATCTTCGCGTTCCTGTTCTACATGTCCGCGATCATGTTCGGCATGACGATCGCCAACTCGGTGCTGGAGGAGAAGCAGAACCGGGTGGTGGAGATCCTCGCTACCGCGATCCCGGTCCGGCAGATCCTCTACGGCAAGGTGCTCGGCAACTCGCTGCTCGCCTTCGGTCAGATCGCCCTCTTCGGGGTGGTCGGTCTGATCGGGGTAAACGTCGCCGGGATGGCCTCGGACGTGGGCTGGCTGCTCAGCGCGTCCGGCTGGTTCGCCGCATTCTTCGTGGCCGGGTTCATCGCGCTGGCCGCCGTCTGGGCGGTGCTCGGATCGCTGGCCAGCCGGTCGGAGGACCTGCAGTCCAGCACCGGCCCGGTGATCGGCGTGATCATGGTGGCGCTGTTCGCCGGTCTCTTCGCCCAGGGAATGCTGCTGCAGGTGGCCAGCTTCGTGCCCGTGGTCTCCTCAGTGGCCATGCCCATCCGGCTGCTCGCCGGGGAGGTGCCGCTGTGGCAGCCGGTGGTCTCGTTGCTGCTCACCCTGGTGGCCGCCGGTCTGCTGATCCGCCTCGGTGAGCGCATCTACCAGCGAGCTGTCATGCACTCCGGTGCGGCGATCAGCTGGCGGCAGGCGTTCCGCCTGGAGTCCTGACCGTCCCGGTCACTCCTTGCTGATCGTCAGCGTCCCGGAGACGTCGTCACCCCAGTACTCCTCGATCGACACCAGCAGCATGCCCTCCTCGGAGACCTCCACCTCCAGGTAGGGGTCCAGGTCGTTCTCCGTGTCCGGGTCGTCGCCGGAGCGGTCATCGCTGCTGGCAGACTCGCCGCCGGGTGCGATCACGGTCATCGTAGGATCTGCGTCGCTGGCCACGTCGAGAACGTACGTGCCCGGTTCCACCTCGAGGAGTCCCTCGAAGACCTGGTCGCCGGTGAGGTCGAAGCTGACCTCCCCGACGCTCAGCTCGTCCGCCTCCACCGGTTCGGCCAGGACCTGGATGCTGCCGTCAGTGCCCCAGTAGTCCTCGACGAGGACGGTGTAGTCGCCGGGGGTGCCGGGAAGCACCAGTGAGGCGTCGAAGCTGTTCTCCGACTGGTACTCGGTGTCGTCATCGCCGGCGACCTCCGTCCCCTGGGCGTCCAGCACGGACAGCACCGGGTCCATGTCGTCACCGCTGTTGGTGTAGATGCGCAGCGGGCCGGCATCGGTCACGGTCAGAGCCAGCGAGGCCCGGCTACCGCCGGCTACCTGCACCTCCGTGGCGGAACCGACAGCCAGGGTGCCGCCGTCGGTGTCCTGCGGGGTGTCGTCGGTCGGCTCCTCAGTCGGCTCGTCCGTCTCCTCGGTGGCGGTGGGGACGCTGGTCGGCCCGGCGGTCGGCTCGTCGTCGGAGCCGCCGGACACCAGCTTCACGCCGAGGACGATGAGCAGCACAAGGATGACGACCCCAACGATCCCGCCGACGATCAACGGGGTGCGGTTCGGCTTGCCACCCGGTCCACCCGGGCCCCCCGGACCGTATCCGCCCGGTGCGCCATATCCTGGCGCGCCAGCACCGGGCGGCCCGTACCCCGCGGGCTGGGTGCCGTACTGCATGGCCGGGTCACCGGTCCCGTAGGGAGCGGTCTGGTCCGCCGTCCCAGGTGCGGGGGCCGAGCCGTACCCGGCACCATGCTGCTGCGGCGCTGAGGCGGCACCGAACCCGGTAGCTCCCTGCGGCGGGGCGGACGCCGCCCCGAAACCGCCGTCCGTCGGCCCAGGAGCCGCACCGGAGGCCGGGTCGCCGCCCATCGGGGCCGCCCCCTGAGCGGGGGCCTGGTGCTCGGTCCACGCCGCACCGTCCCAATAGCGCAGCTGGTCCTGCTGCTGCGGATCCGGGTACCAACCCGCCGGAGTGCTCATCCGTCTCTCACCTCAGTTTTTCCGTCCAGTGACCTGCCCGTGATTCCTGCATCACCGGCGGTGAGGATACCGGTCTCGAGCCGGTCCGTGCGGACGGTCTCACGGGGAGAGGTCCCCAGCCGAGCCCGCTGCGGTGCAACGCGACCGACGAACGTGCAGCAGACCGACCCCTGGTGTGATCTTGACCACGTCCGGTAGCGTGCTTTGCCGTCAGGGGCAGGCACGATCGACCGTCCGCCCAAGAAGCCGGACAGAGGGAGTTCACTGGAATGGATGACTTCGACTGGGTAGGGATGCTTACCAAGGTCGGTATAGCCATCATCATCGTCCTCGTCACCTGGATCCTTGCGAAGGTGGTGAAGTGGGCGATCAGCAAGCTGGTCGGCAAGATCGGCTTCCTGCAGCGGCCCGGTGCCGACGGACGGTCGATGGGTGAATCGATCGGTCAGGTCGGCTCGCTGCTCGTATGGCTCTTCGGTCTGATCGCTGTGCTGCAGGTGTTCGCGTTGGATGCGGTGCTCTCGCCGATCCAGGGCGCACTGAACACGGTGATGGAGTACCTGCCGAAGGTGCTCGGTGCTGCGTTCGTGTTCTTCATCGGCTACCTGATCGCCAAGGTGGCACGGCAGCTGGTGGAGGCCGCTGTCGGCATGGTCAACTTCGGAGGTATCGCCGCCAAGGTGAAGTCGGTGGACCCGACCGGGCACAGCGGTGCGA
The DNA here is from genome assembly GCF_000421225.1 of Ruania albidiflava DSM 18029. Classification (GTDB taxonomy): domain Bacteria; phylum Actinomycetota; class Actinomycetes; order Actinomycetales; family Beutenbergiaceae; genus Ruania; species Ruania albidiflava. Next base: position 256,342 of record NZ_ATWL01000001.1, read on the forward strand.
GACAGCCGGGTGCCGGCGACCAGGGCGCGGCGCAGCCGCAGCCGGATGCCACCGGCCAGGTGCCTCCGGCGCACCAGGCCGCCCCCGCGACGGGCTACCCGGCCCCGGGCGGCTACCCTGCCGCTGAGCAGTACCAGGGTGCACCGCAGACCGGGCAGCCACCGCAGGGCGCTGCCCAGCCCGCCCCGGGCGGGGGTTCGCAGAAGGTCGCCTCGATCGTGGGCAGCCTGGTCTTCGCCGTGATCCTCATCATGGTGACCATCGCCGCGCTGCAGGTGCTCGGGATCTCCGCGATCTCCGAACCGGCAGTGAACATGCTCACCCTGATCCTCGACGCGATCCCGCTGATCCTCGCAGCAGTCCTGCTGCTGGGCATCGGCTACCTGATCGCCAAGTTCGTCGGGTCGATCCTGGAGAACACGTTGCGCGGGCTGGGCACCGACCGTGCGGTGGCGAGCCTGGGCATCATGGCCGAGGACAAGGGCGCCTCCCGGATCCTCACCCGCATCGTGCAGGTGGCGATCATGGTGTTCTTCGCCATCATGGCGGCCCGGGCGCTGCACTTCCCGGAGGTCACCGCGATCCTCGACGAGGTGCTCTCCCTCGGCGGGCGCGTGCTGTTCGGCGGGGTGATCATCGCAGTCGGCTTCCTGGTCGCCAAGATCGTGGCCAACGCGATCGGCACCGGCACCACCTCGACTGTGGTGCGGTACGCCACGATCGCCCTGTTCGTGGCGATGGGCCTGAAGTACATGGGCATCGCCGACTCGATCATCACCCTGGCCTTCGGCTCGGTGGTGGTCGGCGGTGCACTGGCTGCGGCGCTGGCGTTCGGGCTGGGCGGGCGCGAGGCCGCCGCGCGCACCCTGGCCAAGGCGGAGGCGAAGAGGGACACGCCCTCCTGACCCTTCACTCCAGGCGACGGCGGGCATCCGGGAGGGTGTCCGCCGTCGCCCTGTGCAGGGCCGCAGCAGCTGTGCCACAACGTGGACGGATAGTAACGACAGGATAAAAAGCGGGTATGCTCCAGGACGGCCCACCGCCGTGACCGGCTCCACCTCTGCGTGCGGCCGCGGTCCGGGCGCCGATCCGCACCGGCCCACATTCTCCGAGCGCGGGCCGGGCAGCATCATCGATTCTCTTGGAGACTTTCGTGGCGCATTTGGACGAGCAGCTCGTCGACATCTTCGACGAGGTCATTGCACGCAACCCTGGTGAGACCGAGTTCCACCAGGCCGTCCGTGAGGTCTTGGAGTCCCTCGGCCCGGTCGTGGCCAAGCACCCCGAGTACGCCCACGGTGAGGTGATCCGCCGCCTGTGCGAGCCGGAACGCCAGATCATCTTCCGGGTCCCGTGGCTGGACGACGACCGCCGGGTGCAGGTCAACCGCGGTTTCCGGGTGGAGTTCAACTCCGCGCTCGGGCCGTACAAGGGCGGGCTCCGGTTCCATCCCAGCGTCTACCTGGGCATCGTGAAGTTCCTCGGCTTCGAGCAGATCTTCAAGAACTCCCTGACCGGGCTGCCCATCGGCGGCGGCAAGGGCGGCAGCGACTTCGACCCCAAGGGCCGCAGCGACGCCGAGGTGATGCGCTTCTGCCAGTCGTTCATGACCGAGCTGTACCGCCACCTGGGCGAGTACACCGACGTGCCTGCTGGGGACATCGGTGTGGGCGGCCGGGAGATCGGCTACCTGTTCGGCCAGTACAAGCGGATCACCAACCGGTACGAGTCCGGGGTGCTCACCGGCAAGGGCCTGGGCTGGGGCGGTTCGCAGGTGCGCACCGAGGCCACCGGATACGGCACCGTGTTCTTCGTCCGGGAGATGCTCGCCGCGGGCGGCTCCACCTTCGAGGGAAAGAAGGTCGTGGTCTCCGGCTCCGGGAACGTGGCGATCTTCGCGATCGACAAGGTGCACGAGCTGGGCGGCACCGTGGTGGCCTGCTCGGACTCCAACGGGTACGTCGTCGACCCGGACGGCATCGACCTGAACCTGCTGAAGCAGATCAAGAACGGCCAGCGGGGCCGGATGACCGACTACGCCGAGCAGCGCGGGCAGAAGGTGAAGCACTTCGAGCAGGGCTCCATCTGGGACGTCCCGTGCGACATCGCCCTGCCCTGCGCCACCCAGAACGAGCTGAACGGCGCCGACGCCAAGACGCTGGCCGAGAACGGCTGCCAGATCGTGGCCGAAGGTGCGAACATGCCCAGCACCCCAGATGCGATCCGCATCTTCGGCGAGGCGGGTATCCGGTTCGCACCAGGCAAGGCGGTCAACGCCGGCGGGGTGGCCACCAGCGCCCTGGAGATGCAGCAGAACGCCTCCCGGGACTCCTGGAGCTTCGAGTACACCGAGGAGCGTCTCGCCGAGATCATGAGCTCGATCCACGACCGGTGCCTGGTCACCGCCGATGCCTACGGTGCGCCGGGCAACTACGTGGCCGGTGCGAACATCGCCGGGTTCACGCAGGTCGCGGAGGCGATGCTGCACCTCGGCGTGATCTGATCACCTGCACGTTGAGCTGATCACCTAGACGTTGTCGGCGCCGGTGTCCGCCAGCGAAGGCCCGCTGACGGCATCACCGGCGTCCGGCCACTGCCACTGGGCGACCTCGGGGATGTCGGTGCCGTGCTCACGGGTGTACCGCCGGGCGGCCAACCGGGCGTCGGCCATCTGCTGACGCAGGCCTGCGCACCGGGAGCCGAGCCCGGGTACCCGGTCGATCACGTCCATCACCAGGTGGTACCGGTCCAGGTCGTTGAGCATCACCATGTCGAACGGTGTGGTGGTGGTGCCGTTCTCCTTGTACCCGCGCACGTGGAGGTGTGCGTGCCCGTTCCGGCGGTAGGTGAGCCGGTGGATCAGCCACGGGTAGCCGTGGTAGGCGAAGATCACCGGCGCATCCGTGGTGAAGATGGTGTCGTACTCGCGGTCGGTGAGCCCGTGCGGGTGCTCACCCGGGTCGTGCAGACGCATCAGGTCGACCACGTTCACCACCCGCACCTTCAGCTCCGGCAGGTGCCGGCGCAGCAGGTCGGCGGCGGCGAGGACCTCCACAGTGGGGATGTCACCGGCGCTCACCAGCACCACGTCCGGGTCCTCGCCCGGGACCTCTGAACCGGCCCACTCCCAGATGCCGACACCCCGGTAGCAGTGGTCCTGGGCCTGCTCCAAGGTGAGGTAGTTCGGGTTCGGTTGCTTCCCGGCGACGACGACGTTGATGTACTGGCGGGTGCGCAGCACGTGGTCGAAGGTGGCCAGCAGCGTGTTCGTGTCTGGCGGCAGGTAGACGCGGACCAGGTCGGCGCCCTTGTTCACCACGTGGTCGATGAAGCCGGGGTCCTGGTGGGAGAAGCCGTTGTGGTCCTGGCGCCACACGTGCGAGCTGAGCAGGTAGTTCAGCGAGGCGATCGGCCGCCGCCAGGACAGCTCGTCGGTGACCTTCAGCCACTTGGCGTGCTGGTTGACCATCGAGTCGACGATGTGGATGAACGCCTCGTAGGAGGTGAACAGCCCGTGCCGGCCGGTGAGCAGGTAGCCCTCCAACCAGCCTTGGCACTGGTGCTCGGAGAGCACCTCCATCACCCGACCGGCCCGGGCCAGGTGCTCGGCCCGGTCGGTCTCGGTCAGCTCGGCGTTCCACTGCTTGGCGGTGACGTCGTAGACGGCCTGCAGCCGGTTCGAGGCCACCTCGTCCGGTCCGAACAGGCGGAAGTTGTCCGGGTTGCGCTCGATCACCTCGGTGAGCCACTGTCCGAGGATCTTCGTCGGTTCGGTGATCACCGCTCCGGGTGCTGGTACGTCGACGGCGTAGCTCGCCTGCTCCGGGAGGCGTAGGTCGCGCAGCAGCAGTCCGCCGTTGGTGTGCGGGTTGTCGCTCATCCGCAGCTGACCGGGCGGGGCGAGCGCGGCGACCTCGGCGACGAGCCGGCCGTCGTCGTCGAACAGCTCCTCGGCGCGGTAGGTGCGCATCCACTGCTCGAGCACCTGCAGGTGCTCGGGGTTCTCCCGGGCACCGGTGAGCGGCACCTGGTGGGCGCGCCAGGAACCTTCGGTCTGCTCGCCGTCGATCTGCTTCGGGCAGGTCCAGCCCTTCGGGGTGCGCAGGACGATCATCGGCCAGGCGGGTCGGGTCACCTGTTCCGGGTCGCTGGTAGCAGCGTCGGCCTTGATCTCGGCGATCTCGTCGAGCACGTCGTCCAGCAGTGCGGCGAACCGGGCGTGGATGGCGAGCGGATCCTCCTCGTCGAACCCGGCGGTGAACACGTGCGGCCGGTGCCCGTAGCCGCGCATCAGGGCGAGCAGCTCGTCTTCGGGGATGCGACCGAGCACGGTCGGGTTGGCGATCTTGTACCCGTTCAGGTGCAGGATCGGCAGCACCACGCCGTCCGTGGCGGGGTTGACGAACTTGGTGGAGTGCCAGCTGGTGGCCAGCGGGCCGGTCTCCGCCTCGCCGTCACCGACGACGGCGAGCACGAGCAGGTCCGGGTTGTCGAAGGCAGCGCCGTAGGCGTGCGACAGCGAGTAGCCGAGCTCACCGCCCTCGTTGATGGACCCTGGGGTCTCCGGGGCCGCGTGCGAGGGGATGCCGCCAGGGAAGGAGAACTGCCGCATCAGCCGCCGGAGGCCCTCGGTGTCCTGGGTGACGTCGGAGTAGATCTGCGAGTACGTGCCCTCTAGGTACGTGTTCGCCACGATACCGGGCCCTCCGTGCCCGGGGCCGGTGATGTACATCGCGGACTGGGCCCGTTCGGCGATCGCCCGGTTCGCGTGCGCGTACAGGAAGTTCAGGCCTGGTGTGGTCCCCCAGTGACCGAGGAGACGTGGCTTGATGTGCTCCGGGCGCAGCGGCTCGCGCAGCAGCGGGTTGTCCAGCAGGTAGATCTGCCCGACGGACAGGTAGTTCGCTGCGCGCCACCAGCCGTGGATCGCTTGCAGGGTCGCCTGGTCCGGTACCGGGCGGGTCCGGTGCTGCCATGGTCGAGCGACGGCGTCAGCGGTGCTCAGGCTCATCGGGTCCTCCTGTGGGATCGCTGGTTCTCTCCCAGCCTGGACCGGATTCCGCCTCTGTGCGACCGCTGGAGGTCCGGAACGCACGCCAGGTGAGCAGAGCGGCAAGCAGCACCACGACGATCGCTGTCGCTGAGGCGTGCTGCACACCGGCGTCGAACGCGGACCGGGCGGCCGCGCTGAGCTGCTCGCCGACGACGGTCTCGAGACCGGCGGCATAGTCCAACGTGGCGCCGAGGGTCTCGAAGTGTGCCGGATCGACACCGTCGAGCTGGGCCGGCAGCTGCAGCCGGGAGGCGTAGGTGGCGGTGAGCACACTGCCGATCACTGCGGTGCCGAGCACGGCGCCCACCTCGTAGGCCGTCTCCGAGATCGCTGAGGCGGTGCCGGCCTTGGCGGCCGGGGCGTTGGCCAGGATGAGGTCGTTGGTGAGCGTCTCGGCGATGCCGATGCCCACGCCCATGGCCACGAACGCGACCATGATCACTCCCACCCGCGGGTGCCCGGAGAGGGCGACGATCGCGTACCCGGAGGCGGTGAGCAGCAGGCTGAGCGGTACCAGCACACGTACCGGGACACGCACCACGAGCCGGACGGCGACGAATCCCACCACCATCGACACCACAGTGCCGGGCAGCAGCACCAGAGCGGAGGCCAAGGGTCCCAGCCCGAGGTCGAGCTGCAGCAGCTGCGCTGCGAAGTACAGGAACCCGGCCAGTCCCATCAGGCTGAGCATGTTCGCACCGATGGCACCGGTGAACATGGGGTTGCGGAGCAGTGCCAGGTCGAGCATCGGCCGCGCCCGCACCTGCTGACGCCGCGTGAAGGCGAGCGCGCAGACCACGGCGAGCACCGCCGTCGCGATGGTGAGCCGGTCCACCCCGGCGGTGGCGCCGCGCTTGATGGCGAACACTGCAGGGCCCATCACCCCCAGGGACAGCACGATGGAGAGCAGGTCGAGCGGGCCTGGGTCCGGGTCCCGGGACTCGCGCAGCAGCAGCAGCGCGAGTGGGACGAAGACGATGATCAGCGGCACGTTGATGAGGAAGACCGCACCCCAGGTGTAGTGCTCCAGCAGCCAGCCACCGACCACCGGACCGAGCGCCGCTCCCCCGGCGAAGAGCGCCGCCCAGGTGGCGATCGCCAGTCGGCGGTCCCCCTCGTTGGTGAACAGGTTCCGGATCATGGACAACGTGGAGGGCATCAACGTGGCCCCGAAGACACCCTGCAGCGCCCGGGCGAGGATCAGGTGCTCAGCGGTGACGGACGTGGCGGCATACACCGACGCCAGGCCGAAACCGACGGCGCCGACCAGCAGCAGGCGACGCCGCCCGAGCCGGTCCCCAAGCGAGCCCATCGCGAGCAGCAGTCCGGCGAGCATCAGGGAGTAGACGTCCACGATCCACATCAGCTGGGCCCCGCTCGGCTGCAGGTCGACGCTGATGGCGGGCAGGGCGAAGCTGAGCACCGTGCTGTCGATCGAGACGAGCAGCACGGGGATCATCAGCGCCGCCAGGGCGAGCCATTCGCGACGACCCGCCCGCGTGCTGGTGGTCGGGTCCAGGATCGTCATGGCATCTACTGTACCGGCTGGACGGTACAGCGTGGTCGTGGCCTCTGGTGACGTCGCTCACCACGTAGGCTCGAATGCATGACGACCCCGGATCGATCCACCCGCGACCGGTTGCTGAATGCGTTCGAGGCGCTGCTGGTGCAGCAGGGCCCGCGTGCGGCCACGCTCGAGGCGGTGGCAGCCGAGGCCGGTGTGAGCAAGGGTGGCCTGCTGTACCACTTCGCCAGCAAGGACGACCTGGTCGACGGCACCCTCGAGCGGCTGCTGACCCTGGCCCACCAGGACGCGGAGGCGATGCGCACCTCGAGCAGCGGACCGGTGCAGTACTACCTGGAGACCTCGGTCTCCACCGGCTCGGACCTCGACCGGGCGCTGGTGGCCGCAGCACGGCTGGCGCAGGACAACACCGAGCGGGTCAGCGCTGCGCTGGCACAGGTCCGCGAGGCATGGCTGGAGGTGCTGCGGGCGGAGCTGGGCGACGAGTCCCTGGCCCGGACCATCCAGCTGATCGGCGACGGCCTGTACTTCAACGATGTCTCCGGGATGCCCGATCCGGATGCGCTGGAGCACGTGCAGCAGGTGCTCGGGCGGCTGGGGCGCTGAGGCGGGGACCTCAGCCTGGTCGCCCGCAGCCGGAGACACCACCTCATCGAGCCTGTCCCATGGCTCGACATCAGGTCGATGGCCGCGCGAGGGCATGGGCCCGGTAGCTGCGCGGGCTGAGACCGAACTGACGCTTGAAAGCGGTGCTGAGCGCGAACGGCGTGGCATAGCCGACCTCGTGTGCCACCGCGGCCAGCGTGGCCTCGGAGGTGCGCAGCAGGTCGGCGGCGGTGGCGAGCCGCAGACTGGTGAGGTAGGAGATCGGCGGTCGGCCGATCTCGGCCGTGAACCGCCTGGTCAGCGTGGCGCGGGAGGCGTTCGCGGCACGAGCGAGGGAGTCGAGGGTCCACCCATGGCCGAGCCGCTCATGCATCAGCTCCAGGGCGGTGCCCACCACCGTGTCCCGCGTGGTCAGCCAGGAGAGCAGGCTTCCGTTCGACCGAGCGGCATAGGATCGGACCGTGCCGACGAGCACCACATCGAGCAGACGATCCAGCAGGCTGAGCTGGCCGGGACCATCCCAGGCGATCTCCCGTTCCATCAGTGCGACGACGTCGCTCACCTGGTTCTCGCCGCGGACCACCAGCGCTGCAGGAAGCGCCCCGGTGAGCAGCCGGCCGACCTCGCCGACCGACTGATAGACACCGATCAGCAGGGCATCTGTGCCGGAGCTCGCGTTGCCCCAGGTGCGCAGCCCGTGGCTCATCGACTCGGCGATCGGACGCCCCTCGAGGTCCACGCAGCGGTTGTCGGGCAGGATTCGCACCGTCGGCGCCGAGCCGTGCGCATCGCTCACGACATACGGCTGGGTGCCCTGGACGAGCGCGAGGTCCCCGGTCTGCAACTGTTCCTCGCTCCCACCGTGGCACAGGGTGGCGCGCCCGGTCAGGGTCGCGATCACGGTCAGGGCGGCACCGTCCCGCACGGAGAGGCCCCACGGCGGGTCGAACTGCGCGCGGAGCGTGAACGCGCCCTGCGCACGGAGCCCGCCAAGGAGATGGGTGAGCGGATCCATCCGGGCACGCTAGCAGCGTGAGCCGATCGCGTATGTGCATGACGCTTCCGGCCATTCCGGCCGGGACCTGCCTTGACCAGGCTGAGAGGCATGAACATCGAGCTCTCCCACCCTTATCTCCTCGTCGGCGGAACCGGGCGCACCGGCAGGCGGATCACCGCACAGCTGACCGCTCAGGGACGTCGCGTCCGCGTCACCTCACGGAACGGTCGACCGCCGTTCGACTGGCACGACGAGACCACCTGGGAGGACCAGCTGCGCGGCGTTCGCCGCGTGTTCGTCGCGTTCCATCCCGATGTCGCAGCACCTGGCGCCGCTGATCTGCTCGGCCGGTTCGCACAGCGCGCCGATACGCTCGGCGTGCGCCGCATCGTGCTGTTCTCCGGGCGTGGTGAGGAGGCCGCCCAGGACGCCGAGGCTCAGGTGGCGGACAACATACGCGAGTGCACCGTCCTGCGCTCGGCGTTCTTCATGGAGGACTTCACCGAGCACTTCCTGCTGGACGCGGTGCGCTCCGGGCTCGTCGCGATGCCCGCCGGAAGCGTCCCGGAGCCGTTCGTCGACCTCGAGGACCTGGCCGGTGTGGCCACCCGTGCACTCACCGGTGATGACCTGGTCGGCCAGACCCTGGAGCTGACCGGACCGGAGCTGCTCACGTTCGCAGACGTGGCCGCGGTGCTGTCCGGGGTCATCGGGTCTCCGATCGCCTACCACCCATGCTCGGTGGCCGAGTTCGCAGCCGGCGCCGAGGCCGAGGGGATGGCCCCGGCGGAGGCGCAGGTGCTCGCCAGCGTGTTCGCGCAGGTGTTGGACGGGCGCAATGCACACCTCACCGATGACCTGCCCACGATCCTTGGTCGTCCGCCTCGGCGGTTCGCCGACTTCGCCCGGGCGGCCGCGGCGAGCGGCGCCTGGTCACCGGCCGATGCCCAAGAGCAAGGAACCCGGGGATGAGCGGCACCGTCGTGGGCCTGCTCACCCTGGTCGCGGCCGTGGGCGCGGGCCTGAGCGCCGGTGTCTACCTGGCTTTCTCCACCGTCGTGGTGCCCGGGCTGAACACCCGGATCCCGCGTGAGGCGATCGTGGCGATGAACGCCATCAACCACGCGGCACCGCGCAACCCGCTGCTGCTGCTCGTGCTGCTCGGGACCGGCCTGGTCTGCGTGGTGCTGCTCGTCCTCGGAGTCCTCCAGCGCGACGAGCCTGCTGGTCGGTGGGGGCTCCTCGGTGCCGTGCTGTACCTGCTCAGCGTGCTCATCCTGATCGGATACCACGCCCCGCACAATGAACGGCTGATGCGGGTCGACCCGACGACGGTGGACGCCGATGCGGTCTGGGCCCGCTTCTGCTCCCCGTGGATGGTGTGGAACCACCTGCGCACGCTCACTGCGTCCATCGGAACGGTCTGCCTGACGATCGCGCTCACCGGTCTGCCAGCTCGCTAGACCTCTGCGTCCACACACGTGAGGCTTGCCGGGTACCCTCGCCCCTCGGGTACCCGGCAAGCCTCGAAGTCGGGCTGGCGGGATTTGAACCCACGACCCCCTGACCCCCAGTCAGGTGCGCTACCAAGCTGCGCCACAGCCCGTGATGTGCAGTTGTCGTCCGCGAACGGACCGAGGTGAGCCTACCGCAGGGTGGCCCGTTGCTCCCAATCCGGGACGTGGCGAAGATCGCAGACCTCAGGTGAGCCAGCAGAGGCAGAACGGGTGACCGGCGGGGTCGGAGTAGACCTGGAACGCCTCCCCCGGATCGTGCGTGGTGGTCGGCTTGAGTACCTGCGCACCCAGGGCCATGACACGAGCGTGCGCGGCCTCGAAGTCCTCCACCCACAGGTCCAGGTGGACTTGCTGCGGTGTGCCCTCCGGCCAGTCGGGGCGGATGTGCTCGGGATCGAGCTGGACGCCGATCCGGGGCCGGTCGTCGACGAGCACCATGTGCCAGTCGTCGTCGCGGTCCACGGTCCCGCCGAGCACACCGGCCCAGAAGGCGCTCTCGGTCTCCAGGTCGGCACTGTCGAAGACGACCACCTGGTGGTTGATCTTCATCTTTCGTTCTCCTCCTCCGATGGTCCGGGCGCGGGCGTGGGTTCCTCCGCTGCAAGCCGCTCCGGTGCGGGCGCGGGGGACCCCGGTACCGCTGGCCCGGCCGCCAGCCCCTTTTGTGCCGCCACCGTGCGTACGGCATCGATCACCAGCTCGAGCGACTGGCGCGGTGTGCTGGCGGCCCGGTGCACGATGGAGACCGTGCGCATCACCGGTTCCCGGACCGCGACGATGTCCACACCGGCCGGCAGCAGGGTGAGCGCTAGGTCGGAGACCAGGCTGACTCCGAGGCCGCTGGCCACCATCGCCAGCGCTGTCGCCTGTTCTTCGACCTCGTGGTTGATCCTGGGCTCGAAGCCGTTGTTGCGGCAGGCGATGCGCACTGCGCGGCCGAAGTGGGAGCGGGGACCGGCGAGGATCCACGGGTGCTCGGCCAGGTCGGCCAGCGACATCGTGGCGGCGGGCACGATACCGGCCGGCACTGCGGCGTGCAGCCGTTCGACGGCGACCTCTCGCCGTTCCAGGGCGGGGTCGCGGGGCACGGCGTAGTCGGAGTAGTCGATGATGAAGGAGAAGTCCAGGGTGCCGTCCCGGACCGCCTCGGCAGTGTCCTCAGGCGCCAGCTCGCAGGTGCGCACCTCGATGCCGGGATGGTTCACCGCCAGCGCCGCCAGGGCCGGGGGAAGCAGGCCCGAGGCGACAGACGCCCACACCCCTCCCTCCAGCCGGGCGCTCACCCCGTCCTGGGCCCGCTCCAGCGCCACCGTGGCTCGTTCGACCGAGGCGAGGATGTCCTCGGCGTGCTCGTTCAGCAACAGCCCCAGGTCGGTGAGCCGCACCCGGCGCCCGAGCCGTTCGATCAGCTGCACCCCCACCTCCCGCTCCAGCTGGGCGAGCTGCTGCGACACGGCCGACGGGCTGTAGTGGAGCACGGCGGCAGCGGCGGTGATCGTGCCGCGCCGGTGCAGTTCGCGCAGCATCCGCAGTCTCCGCAGCGAGAGCTCCATGATCCCTCAGGGTACGCATTGTGAAGCAACTATGGACATGAACGTGCATGAAACACCGATGGACGCACGTCGACACGCGTCGCACCCTGGGGACACAGGCCCCTTGGGGGTGCCACCGTGGTGCTCCCGGCAGGTGGAACAGCCGAACAGCAGCAGCAAGGACGCAGGAGGTGGTGGAAATGACGACCCTGGACAACATCCCACGCGCAGGGAACGGACACGAGAAGGATGCTCGGCACACCCCTGCGAACCCGATCGACCAGGAGCCGTACCAGCGGCTGACCTGGCACGACGAGGTGACCGGCGCCACCGGCTACCTGGTGGTGCACACGCTGGTGTGCGGTCTGGCCACCGGCGGCCTGCGGATGCGCCCGGGCTGCACGATGCACGAGGTGGAGGACCTGGCCCGCGGTATGGCCACCAAGACCGCCACGTTCGGTCTCCCGGTCGGCGGTGCGAAGGGCGGGATCGACTTCGACCCCAAGGACGAGCGCGCCTTCGGTGTGCTGGAGCGCTACTGCATGGCGATGCGCCCCTGGTTGGATGCGCACTGGGTGACCGCTGAGGACCTGGGCGTCACCCAGCACCTGATCGACGAGGTGTTCGAGCGGGTAGACCTGGGCCAGTCGTTCCACGCCGCGATCCAGCGATCGGAGAACCCAGAAGCGACGTTGGACCGGGTGCACGCCGGCCTGGCCGCCCGCACCGACGACGGGCTGCTCCTCGGTGACATCATCGGTGGTTACGGTGTGGCCCAGGCCTGCCGGGCCGTGATGAACGCACGCGGCTGGGACGAACAGCGCACCACCGTGGCGATCCAGGGTGTGGGCACGATGGGCGGCGGGACCGCCTGGTACCTGCACGAGGCCGGTGTCCCGGTCGTGGCCCTGGCCGACGCTCGCGGGACGCTCTACTCCCCCACCGGGCTGGATGTGCCCGCGCTGCTCGACCTGCGCGATGAGTATGGCGAGATCGACCGCACCAGGGTGCCGGACGACGTCGCCCAGCTGCCACGGGAGGCGGTCCTCTCGATGGAGGTCGATGTGCTGGTCCCGGCGGCGATCTCCTACGCGATCACTGCGGAGAACGTGGACACCGTCTCCGCCCGGGTGGTGGTGGAGGCGGCGAACACCGGGGTGCTGCCGGAGGCAGAGGCTGCGCTGACCGCCCGGGAGATCCTGGTGATCCCCGACTTCGTGGCCAACGCCGGCGCAGCCGCCTGGGCATGGTGGCTGCTGCTCGGTGAGGTCGGTCTGGACCCGTACGACTCCTTCGACCGGCTCCGCCTGGAGATGTTCGCCCGGGTGAACCAGATGATGGCGGAGTGGAACACCGTCGGTGTCCCGCCCCGGACCACTGCCCTGGGGATCGCTGCAGCGAACCTGAAGTCGATGGCAGGGGTGCACGAGCTGACCATTCCCTGACGGCGGAGCTCACCGGGCCGGTGACCTGCTCAGCAGGGCGGGATCTCTGGGCCGTGGCTGAGCTGCGTGGTGCTGCCGTCGACATTGCGGCGGTACCGGTGCCCGGTGGGGGTGGTCCATTCGAACTCCCCCGGTGCACTCTGGACCACCTGGAAGTCGCCGTGCGTCTTCACCTGGTGGTCCCGGTGGCACAGCGCCCCGAGGTTGGCTGGGCTGGTGCTGCCGCCAGCGGCAGGCTCCTGGTGGTCCCAGGGCCTGGTGTGGTCGAGCTGGCACTCCCGCGCTGGGGCGCTGCACCCCGGCCGGACACAGTGCTGGTCCCGGGCCCGGACGTGGTCGGCGAGCGGTGTCGAGGGTCGGTACCGGGTGTGGCCGAGGTCGAGCAGCCTGCCGCTGAGCGGGTCGGTGACCAGCCGGCGCCAGATGCCACCTGCAGCCAGCGCCCTGGCGGTCATCGGTGTGATGGGTCCATAACCGGTCAGGTGCGGCACCGCGTCCAGGTCGATCGCAGGTCCGGTGTCGGTGACCGGGTCGTCGGGAGGACGCCAGGGCGGTTCCAGACTGATCTCGTCGGCTGCGCCGGCCCACTCGACCCTGTTGGCCTCCTCGGCCCTGCCCGTGCCAGGTGGACCGGTGGCCATCCGCAGGATCGCGCCCGCCTCGCCCGAACCGGCGGCCGCGTCTGATGCAGCGGCGGCGCTCTGCGGGAGCAGGTGGGCCAGGGACACGGTCACGTGGATCTCCGGACGGCGACCGTCGGTGTGCGCCAGCGGCAGCGCAAGATGCTCAGGGCCCAGGTGTCCGGTGGCCAGCGCCTCGGCGGCGATGGTCGCCAGGGCGTCGAACCGGAGCTGGTCCACAGTGCGCTGGTCCCCGCAGGTCTTCGCGGCGGTGGCGGCCGCCTGCAGGGCGGTGTCCAGGGCCAGTACGTCCGCTGCGGGGCCTTCGATGGTCATCGCGGCGGTCTCGTCCGGCAGCGCCCGGGGCCGGGTCACCCGACGGCATCTGCGGCGCCGCTCCGCGCGGCGTTCTGCTTCGGCCGGATCGACGGCGATCAGCGCGCGGGCCACGTCCCGGCGCAGCTGGCCGGCGGTGCGCGAAGGAGCTGTGGGCAGCACCTGGTCCTCGACGGCCAGGGCGACCTGCCAGGGCACATCGGCCAACGAGTCGAGGATGGCGCGGGACCGACCGGTGTCGATCGTCCCGCGGCGAAGCTCCTCACCGGTGCCGAGCAGGTGGGTGCTGACCAGGCGGCCCCTGCGCACCAGGTCCCGGCACTGGTTCCGTGTCCAGCCCAACCGCACAGCGAGCTCCTCCGGCGCGGTGCACGCCTTCTCGGCCGCCACTGCGGTCCGCTCGCCGCTGTCGGCATCGGTGACGACGTCGGCCAGGGCCAGCGGGTTCATCGACTCGCGTTCGGACAGCACGCCGGCGGCTTGTGCCATCAGCGCCTCGGCGCACGCCGCGAGCCGGTTCGCAGCGGCGACGATCTCCACCAAGGTGGCGTCGTCGCTGTCGTCCAGATCCATCGCGAGCAGCCGATCCAGCAGCACGCCTCCGGTCCCGGTCGCGGCCAGCTGAGCGTCGGTGCCGAGCTGCTGGAACCCGGCAACCAGCCGGACCAGCGCTCGTTCCGCAGCACCGTCCCCGAGGCCGGCCGTGGGCCGCTCCTCGGGTGCGGTGTCGTCGATCTCGCTCATAGAACTAGTGTACTAACGCGCACTGACACTCGCCGGTATTCCCACGGCGTGGCGCCCAGGGCTGCGGACCTCTCCGGCCCCGAGCGTCGGTAGGCTCGCGGTCGTGCCCGCTCAGTTCTCCCGCACGCCCACCGTCACCCAACAGCACGCCCGAGCGGCTGTCGCGGCACTCTTCCTCACCAATGGCGCCCTGATCGCCAACCTGCTCCCCCGCTACCCGGAGATCAAGTCAGCACTCGCCCTGGGCAACACCACCTACGGGCTGACCATCGCGGCACTGCCCACCGGCGCGATCGCCGCGGGTCTGTTCGCCGCCGCGTTGATCCGGCGTTTCGGTTCCGCACCGGTCGCTGTGATCGGCACAGTGGGCACCAGCATCGCCATCCTGCTGGCCGGGATCTCGCCGTCGGCCGGCCTGTTCGCGGTCGGGTTGTTCCTGGCCGGCGCCCTGGACGCGATCACCGACGTCGCCCAGAACGCCCATGCCCTGCGGGTACAGCGGGAGTACCGTCGCTCGATCCTGAACTCCTTCCACGCCGTCTGGTCGATCGGTGCGGTGCTCGGCGGTTCGATGGCTGCCGCTGCGATCGCGCTGAACGTACCGCTGGGCTGGCACCTGGGCGTCTCGGCGCTCGTCTTCGCGATCGTCGCCCTGGTCGCGCTGCGGTTCTGCCTACCCGGCCCGGACCAGGTCGCGCAGCAACCGGACGGTCCCGGTCAGGGCACCTCGGCGGCTGCGGCACGGGGCGGCGGTCCGTCGCGCACCCCGGTCTCCGGCCGCACGGTGCTCGTGCTGCTGGCGTTCGTGCTGGTGGCGATCTCCGGTGCCCTGGTCGAGGACGCCGGCAACTCCTGGGCGGCGTTGTACCTCTCCGCCGACCTGGGTGCACCGGCAGCGCTGGCCGCTACTGGCTACATCGCACTGGTGGGTGCACAGACGGTGGGTCGGCTGCTCGGCGACCGGCTGGTGGACCGCTACGGGCAGCGGGCCGTCGCCCGGGCCGGTGGAGTGATCGTGACCGTCGGGATGGGCACCGCTCTGGCGCTACCCACAGTGCCGGGCACGATCGCCGGCTTCGCGCTCGCAGGGTTCGGGGTGGCCACCCTGGTGCCGGCGGCGATGTCCGAGGCGAACGACCTGCCGGGCCTGCGCCCGGGCACCGGACTGACTGTGGTGTCCTGGCTGATGCGGCTCGGGTTCCTCGCCTCCCCGCCGGTGGTGGGCCTGGTCGCGGACGCCACGTCGTTGCGGGTCGGGTTGCTGGTGGTGCCGCTGGCGGGTGTGCTGGTGGTCCTGCTCGCCGGGGTGCTCTCTGGCCGCAGACGTCGCACCATCACGGCACCGGGATGATCTGTCCGCCCGCCGGGGCCACGACCAGCCGGCGCACCGGCGCCAGCGCGGCGGTCCGCGGCACGGGCACCGGCGGCGTCAGCGAACCGAGCACTGTGGGCAGACGTGCTCCGGTGGCGCGCGGCCCGTCCGGGTCGGCAGGGTCGGCGGGTGCGGTGCCGGGCAGCCCGTGCACGGACAGGTAGCCGAGCAGCGCGAACAGGTACGCCTCTTTCGCGTCGGCGTCCAGGCCCCAGTCGGTCGCGGTCCGCAGCGGTGGCAGCAGCTCGGCCAGGCGCGCCATCAGCACCGGATTGCGCACTCCGCCACCGGAGACCACCACCCGGGTCACACCGGAGCCAGTGATCGCATCGGCCACAGTACGCGCGGTCAGCTCGGTGAGCGTGGCGAACAGGTCGGCCCCCTGCGGCGCCGGTACGCCTGCTGCGGCCAGGCGCTCGGCCACGTAGCCGGCGTGGAAGTGCTCCCGGCCGGTGGTCCGCGGCAACGGCTGGCGGTAGAAGTGCCGGTCTCCTGCGCAGCGGCGTCGAGCAGGCTGACCAGGGGTGCTCCGTGCCCGCCGGCGGCCACGTCCGCAGTGCGGAAGTCGTGCACCACCGGCAGCCCGGTCGCCGCGTGGATCCATGCGGGTGCGCCGATCTGCAACGTGCTGCGCACATCTACTGCGCGCACGTCGTGGAACAGCGTCTGGCCGTGGCTGGCGACCAGGTTTGGGCCAGGGCACCTCCAGGTGACCGCACGGGACCAGCTGGAGCGCGCCGTCGTCGACCGGGCTGAGCTCTGCCAGGGCGACGTCGATCGCGTCCACCGACGTGCCAGAGCTCACGGCGAGGACTCGCATCAGTCGCCGAGCACCAGGCGCAGCGCGGCCTCCGCGTTCGCCCGGCCCACCCCGTGGGCGAGCACCAGCCGGGGCGCGGGCGGGGCGGCTGACGCCATCCCGCCGTGCAGCACGACGGCGTCACCTCGCCGGTCCAGCAGCAGGTCCAGGTCCGCCTGCTCCCGCGGGTCGGCGAGCGGTTCGCGGGTCAGGGCCATCACCGCAGCGTCACCCAGGCCGTCGAGAACGTCCTCCAGGGGCGGGGCGTCGTCAGCACCGGCGAGCACGACGCGGGCGTCCGGGAAGCGTTCGACCAGCGCGTTCGCGAACCCTGGTGCGACCCGGCCGGTGGCCTGGTTGTAGCGTCGCCGCAGGTCGACCAGCACCGGGGGTGGCCCGGCGGATCCGGGCCCAGGCAGCCGCGCGTCGCCAGCTGCCACCTGCACGGCTGCGCGCGCCACGTCACGCCCGACAGCGGTCACCGCAGCCTCGGCCGCAGCCAGGTCCGGCACCGGGGCCTGCCCCTGGTACCGGGCCACATCTGAGCGGAGCCCGTCCAGGCGGGTGATGCTCGCCGCCAGTGCGGCGGGGTCCAGCTCACCGCGGTGCAGGGCGGTGAGGATGCCGTCGACGGCGGTGGTCAGCATCGCTTCGTCGTCCCGTCCGCTGGTGGTGCCCAGGCAGAGCAGGTCCGCACCGGCCTGCAGTGCCCGTACGCAGGCCACCGCCAGACCGGGACCGTCCCCGTCACTGACGGCAGCCATGTCCAGGGCGTCGGTGATGATCACCCGGTCCGCTCCTCCGGGGAGGGTGCGGACCAGGGCGGTGACGGCCGGTTCCAGGCTGGCTGGCCGGGGGCCGAGCGCGGGGATGTGCAGGTGCCCGGTCATCATCGCGTCCAGTCCGGCGGTGGCCGCGGCATGGAACGGTGGTAGGTCACGGACGGTCAGCTCCTCGGCGGTCACGTCCAGGCGGGGGAGCTCGAGGTGGGAGTCGGTGGTGGTGGCGCCGTGGCCGGGGAAGTGCTTGCCGCATCCCGCCACGCCCCCGGTGTGCAGCCCGGTCAGGAATGCGCTGCCGTGCCGGGCCACCTGCTGCGGGTCTGGGCCGAACGAGCGGACCCCGATCACCGGGTTCGTCGGTTCGCTGGCCACGTCCAGCACCGGCGCCAGGTCCAGGTCGATGCCCGTGGCCCGCAGCAGCGCGCCGAGCGCGGCGCCGGCCCGTTCGGTGAGCGCGAGGTCGTCGGCAGCGCCCAGTGCGGCCGCCCCGGGCAGGGCTGATCCCGACCCGGCCTGCAGCCGGGAGACGTCCCCGCCCTCCTCGTCCACGCTGATCAGCACCGGACCAGCGGCGTGCAGCGCAGCGGTCAGGGCGCGAGTGGTCTCCAGGTCGGGGGCGTTCTGGGCGACCAGCATCACCCCGCCCAACCCGTCCGCGACGGCACGGGTGAGCCATCGCGGCGCCGTGCTGCCGCTGAAACCGGGCATCAGCACCCCGAGGGCGAGCCTGCTGAGCGGGTCGAGCGAGACGCCGCCGGACGGCGTGGGGCTTCTGTCCATGGACACATCATGCTAGGTTCTGTGACTCATTGACGAAAACCGGATTCCGTACGTCAGTGCCTTACACCGATGTGGGGAGACATCTGTGCCGATCGCACCGCCGCGGACCGGGCTGGACCGCGTGCTCGACGACCCGGACCTGCTCCGGGTTGGCAGCATCGCCCTGTGCACCAACTACACCGCCGTCACCGGTGCACTGGGCCGCGGGGTGGACGCCCTGGTGACGGCGGGTCTACCGGTGCGACGTCTGCTCACCCCCGAGCACGGCTACTGGGGCGGTGTCCAGGCCGGCGAGAGCGAGGGCGACGGCCAGGACGAGGCCACCGGGCTCCCGGTGCTGGACACCTATGGCGTGTCCGGTGCCGACCTGGACACGCTGCTGGAACGCACCGGCGCCGACCAGGTGGTGCTCGACCTGCAGGACATCGGCACCCGGTTCTACACCTACACCTGGACACTGTTCGACCTGCTCTGCTCCGCGGCCCGAACCGGGCACCAGGTCGTGGTGTTGGACCGGCCCAACCCGCTCGGCGGCGTGGCAGCGGGTCCCGGGCTGGACCCGGCCTGCACCAGCTTCGTCGGCCGGGTGTCCGTGCCGCTGCAGCACGGCCTGACCCTGGGTGAGCTGGCCCGCTGGTTCAATGCCGTGCACGTGCCGGAGGCGACCGGCGCCCGGGCCGCGCTCCAGGTGGTCCAGGCCGCCGGCTGGACCCGGGAGGCGGCACCGCTCGGGCAGCTGTGGGTGCCGCCCTCGCCGAACATGCCGACCCGCACCACTGCTCAGCTCTACCCGGGCACCGGGCTGCTGGAGGGCACCACCCTCTCCGAGGGCCGGGGCACCACGAAACCGTTCGAGCTGTTCGGCGCCCCGTGGACCGACGCCCGGCTGGCAGCTGCCCTCGCCGAGCAGGCGCTGCCCGGGGTGCAGGTGCGGGAGGCAGTGTTCACTCCGATGTTCGCCAAGCACGCCGGTGCGCGGGTGCACGGCGCACAGCTGCACCTGAACGACCCGTCCGCCTTCGACCCGGTGCGCACGGGGCACACGCTGCTGAGCACCCTCGCCACGCTCTACCCCGAGCAGCCGCTCTGGCGGGAGGCGGCCCCCGGGCGGCCACACTTCCTCGACCTGCTCTGGGGCAGCCCGGCACTGCGCGAAGGCATCGATGCGGGCCGCTCGCTGGCCCAGGTGCTGGCCGCGAGCCCACCGGCACCCACCCCACCACCGGACACCCTGCTCTACTCCCCCACCACCACGGAGGTTCTCGCGTGACTGGCCGAACGATCCTCGCTGTCGGCGGGCACATCGGCGACATGGACCTGGCCGCCGGCCCGCTGCTGGCGCAGAACACCCTCGACGGCGGTCGGTCGGTGCTCCTGGCGCTCACCCCGGGTGAACGGGGCCACCCGCGGCTCGGCGTGGCCGAGTACAAGGAGCAGAAGATCACCGAGGCCCGCACGTTCGCCGCGGGCATCGGTGCCGAGGTGATCGTCTACGATGACCTGTCCGACGGGTTCCTGCACTGCACCGACGACGTCGCCGCTCGCCTGGCGCGGGACATCCGCACCATCCGCCCCGACCTGCTGCTCGCGCACTGGGGGCGCAGCATCCACACCGACCACGAGCAGGCGAGCCTGCTCGCCGAGCGGGCCCGGTTCCTGGCCGGGCTGCCCGGTTGGGAGGAGGACCCCGGCGCCGCCGATGGTCCGGGCCGCCGGCACGGGGTGGGTCAGCTGCTCTACACCGAGAACTGGGAGGACACGGACGGCTTCCTCGCTACCCGCTACACCGCCGTCTCACAGCGTGCCCGGGACCTGTGGCTGGAGGCGATCGGCTGCCAGGCCTTCGCTCGCGGGGAGACCTACGGCTTCCGCTACATCGACTACTACGATGCCCAGCTGATCACCCGAGGGTGCCTGGCCGGGGTGAGCCACGCCGTCGCACTGGCCGAGGGCGGCCACGGGCTGCGGGAGGTGTGATCCGATGGCGACCACCTTCCGCACCCACCGGGCCGGCGATGCTGCGGCGTTGGCGGCACTGACCACGCTGGCGATGCCGCAGGACGCCGTCGACGTGCCCACGCTCACCGAGAACGTGCTGCTGGACGAGAACTTCCAGCCCGAAGGGCTGATCGTCGCTGAGCACGACGGCGTCCCCGTGGGTTTCGTCTACGCGGTCACCAGTGCCGGGGCCGGGTCGGGCCAGGAGGCACCCGGCGGTTGGCTGACCATCGGCTGTGTGCACCCCGACCACCGCGGCCGCGGTGTGGGCACCGGGCTGCTCACCCGAGCGGTTCGCTACCTCGCCGAGCGGGGCGCTGCCTGGGTGAACGTGGCCGCCTACGCCCCCGCCTACTTCGTGCCCGGGCTGGACGTGGTCGCCTACCCGGAGGCGGCACGGCTGCTGGAGCAGCACGGTTTCACCCGGTTGTACACCGCGGCGGCGATGGCGCTGGAGCTGAGCACCTACCGCACTCCTGCGGACGTGCTCGCTCTCGCCGAGGAACGAACCGCGCAGGGCTACCAGCTCGGTCCGGCCACCCCGGACGACCTGCCGGAGGTGATCGACTTCGCCGGCCGCGAGCTCGCCCCGGACTGGGCGGACGCAGTGCGGGAAGCGGTGCTGCGCCACGGCCACCTGCACCGGCTGCGGATCGTGCGCGGCCCCACCGGTGTGGCCGGTTTCGCCATCTACGGCGCCTACCGGGGCCTGCGAGAGCGGTTCGGCCCGTTCGGGGTGGACGAGTCCCTGCGCGGCACCGGTCTGGGCAAGATCCTGCTGCACCACACACTGACCGCGATGCGTGCGGAGGGGGCGCACAGCGCCTGGTTCCTGTGGACCGGTGAGGACTCGCCGGCCGGGCACCTGTACCGACGCACCGGCTTCACCGTGACCCGGCGGTTCGACGTCCTCCGGCACGAGCTCACACCATCCACCCAGACCACGAGGGAGAGGTCCGAATGAGAACCCGACGACTCACCACTGCGGCGGCTGCGCTGACCGGCGCCGCACTGATCCTGTCGGCCTGCTCCGGCGGCGGGAACGAGGGCGGCGGTGATGGCACCGGTGAGGTGCAGCCGCTGACGATCCACGCCAACTCCGCGAACACCTACCAACGCAACTTCAACCCGTTCTCCGCCAGCGTGCTGCACGGCGCCCGCGGCTACATCTACGAACCATTGGTCGCCTCCAGCCCGCAGATGGATGAACCGGTGCCATGGTTGGCGGAGTCGGTGGAGTTCAACGACGACGGCACGATGATGACCTACACGCTGCGCGACGGTGTCACCTGGTCCGACGGGGAGGACTTCACCGCCGAGGACGTGGCGTTCACGTTCAACCTGTTCGTCGACGAGCCGGCCACGAACCTGGCCGCTCTGGACGTGGTGGAGGCGAGGGCCACCGACGATCTGACCGTGGAGATCGACTTCTCCGAGCCGATGTTCGCCTTCGAGCATGCCGTGGGCAACACGCTGATCGTGCCCGAGCACATCTGGGCCGACGTCGAGGACCCGATGGAGGACACCAACGAGGATCCGGTGGGCACCGGACCGTTCCTGCTCGAGGACTTCTCCCAGCAGCTGTACACGATGACCAAGAACGAGGACTACTGGGCCGCGGACGAGGTCCAGGTGGAGCAGCTGCGCTACCCGGCGAACACCGACCAGACGTTCACCACCAGCCTGCAGTCCGGTGAGATCGACTGGTCCGGCGGTTTCGTGGCGAACGTGGAGGACATCTTCGTGGCCCAGGACCCGGACAACCGCGGGTACTGGTACCCCGGTGGCGGGCTGGTCAGCCTCACCCCGAACACCCAGGAGGCACCGTTCGACGACCCGCAGCTGCGGGAGGCGCTCAGCCTGGCGATGGACCGGGAGCAGATCTCCGAGGTGGCGATGCAGGGCTACACCCCGCCGGCGCACCCGACCGGTCTGCCGATGCCCGCCTATGAGTCCTCGCTGTCCGCCGAGTACGCCGACGCGGCCTACAGCCGGGACGTCGAGGCTGCCAACGACCTCCTGGACGAGGCCGGCTACGAGATGGGCGCCGACGGTGTGCGCACCACCCCGGACGGTGAGCCGATGTCCTACCCGCTGGAGATCCCCTCGGACTGGGTGGACTGGGTGACGATCAGCCAGCTGCTGGTGGAGCAGTTCGCCGAGGTCGGCATCGAGATCACACCGCAGGGTGTCTCCTTCGACTCCTGGGTGGAGACGCGCAACTCCGGGAGCTTCGACCTGACCATCTCTGCGACCGCGATCGGGCAGAGCCCGTTCGACATGTACCGGTCGATGATGAGCTCGGAGTACGCCAGCGACGGTGCGGTCCGGCAGAACTTCAGCAGGTTCTACGACGACGCTGCGGACGCTGCCCTGGACGACTACGCCGCCACCGCCGACGAGGCGGAGCAGCAGGCGGCACTGGACACCTTGGAGCAGATCTTCGTCGAGGAGCTGCCGCTGGTCCCGATGATCCAGTCGCCGAACTGGTTCCAGTACAACACCGAACACTGGGAAGGCTTCCCGAACGAGGACGACCCGTACGCGTTCGGCGCGCCGTTCCAGAACCCGGACATCATGATCGTGCTGCGACACCTCACCCCGGCACAGTGAAGTACCTGCTGCGCAAGGTTGCGCTGTACGCGTTCATCGCCTGGTCGGCGATCACGCTGAACTTCCTCATCCCCCGGCTCATGCCGGGGGACCCGGTCACCCTGCTGGTGGAGCGGATGGAAGGGCGGATCGAACCGGAGGCGATGGCAGCGATCGCGGAGAGCTACGGCATCACCGACGACCCGTTGCACGTGCAGTACTGGACCTACCTGGGCAACCTGTTCCAGGGCGATCTCGGCCTGTCGATCGGGTTCCACCCCACCCCCGTGGCCGAGATCGTCATGGGTGCCCTGCCCTGGACGCTCGGGCTGGTCGGCATCACCACCATCATCAGCTTCGTGATCGGCACCGGCCTGGGCGTGGTGCTCGCCTGGCGCCGCGGCTCCTGGAGCGACCACGCGCTGCCCACGCTGACGTTCCTGAACGCCGTGCCGTACTTCTGGATGGCGCTGATCCTGGTGCTGGTGTTCTCGGTGAACCTGGGCGTGTTCCCGGTGGCCGGCGCCTACGACGTGAACATCGACCGGGCCTGGAGCTGGGAGTTCGTCTCCTCGGTGCTCTACTACGGCACGCTGCCGGCGATCACCATCGTGATCGCATCGTTCGCCGGCTGGGTGCTGAACATGCGGAACATGACCGTGACCGTGCTCGGGGAGGACTTCGTCACCCTCGCCGAGGCCAAGGGGCTGCCCAAGCGGATGGTGCTGGTGAACTATGCCGCCCGGAACGCGATCCTGCCCTCGGTCACCGGTTTCGCCCTCGCCCTGGGTGCGGTGGTCGGCGGTTCGATGCTCACCGAGGTGATCTTCAACTACCCCGGTGTGGGCTACACCCTGTTCCAGGCGGTGCAGAACCACGACTTCCCGCTGATGCAGGGGCTGTTCCTGATCATCTCCCTGGCGGTGATCGTGGCGAACCTGCTCGCCGACATCGTCTACATCTTCCTCGACCCGCGCACCCGAGCGGAGGCCTGAAGGATGCGGCTGCGTTCCTGGCTCCCCACCTCCGGCAAGGTCCTGGCCGGTCTGGTGATCGTCGTCGTCTTCGCGCTGGTGGCGATCGTCGGACCGATGGTCGCCCAGTACGGGCCGCGTGCCTCCGGTCCGGAGGTCCTCGCCCCACCCTCGGCCGCGCACTGGTTCGGGACCACGCAGACCGGGCAGGACGTGTTCGCCCAGTTCGTCTACGGTGCTCGGGTGTCCCTGGCGGTGGGCGTGTTCGCCGGTGTGGTCTCCCAGGTGGTGTCCATCGTGGTGGGCGTGATCGGCGGCTACTTCCGCGGGCTGGTCGACGACGGGATGTACATCCTCACCGCTGTGTTCCTGGTGATGCCGGGGATGCCGCTGCTGATCGTGCTCACCGGCTACCTGCCCTCGCGCGGGATGATCTCGGTGGCAGTGGTCATCGCGATCACCTCGTGGGCCGGGTCGGCGCGCGTGCTGCGGGCCCAGACGATGTCGCTGCGGCGCCGCGACTTCGTGGAGGCCGCGCGGGCGACGGGTGAGTCCCGGGTGCGGATCATCGTCAGCGAGATCATGCCGAACGCGTTGCCGCTGATCGCCTCCGGGTTCCTGTTCTCGGTGATCACCGGCATCCTGTCCGAGGCGGGTCTGTCCTTCCTCGGGCTCGGGTCGCTGACCTCCACCAGCTGGGGCACGATGCTGTACTTCGCGCAGAACGCGCAGGCGTTCCTCATCGGTGCCTGGTGGTGGTTCGTCCCCCCTGGGCTCGCGATCGCGATCATCGGGGCAGGGCTGGCGCTGATCAACTTCGGCATCGACGAGTACGCCAACCCCCGGCTGCGCACCGGGAAGAGCCGGGCGAAGAGCGCCCCCGCGCCGCTGGCTGCGGCCACCGCCGAGGAGCCCCACTCGCCTGTGCCCGACCAGGAGCCGCAGATCCGGCCGGGCGGCAGCCAGGCCGACCCGGTGATCGAGGTGGCTGGTCTGACGGTCGACTATGACACCGCCGAGGGGCGGGTGCATGCGGTCAAGGACGTCTCGCTGACCGTGCGCCGCGGTGAGCTGCTCGGCCTGGCCGGCGAGTCCGGCAGCGGCAAGTCGACGTTGACGAACACCATCACCCGGTTGCTGCGGCCACCAGCAGAGGTGACAGGTGGTTCGGTCACCTACCACCGCCGCGGCACCGGTGCTCAGCAGGAGCCGGTGGACCTGCTGCACCTGCCGGCTGATGAGCTGCGCCGGTTCCGCTGGACCGAGCTGTCCATCGTGTTCCAGAGTGCGATGAACGCGCTGAACCCGGTGATGCGCATCTCTGCACAGTTCGACGACGTCCTGCGCGTGCACCGGCCGCAGATGCGCCCGGCGGCGCGGCTGGAGCTGGCCCGCACGATGCTCACCCGTGTGGGAATCGACCCGGAGCGGGTCAGCGCCTACCCGCACGAGCTCTCCGGTGGGATGAAGCAGCGGGTGGCGATCGCGATCGCCCTGGTCTGCGACCCGGACGTGATCGTGATGGACGAGCCCACCACAGCGCTCGACCTGCTGGTGCAGCGGGAGGTGCTGGACCAGGTGATGGCGCTGCAGGAGGAGTTCGGCTTCGCGATCATCTTCACCACGCACGACCTGTCCCTGCTGCTGGAGGTCTCCGACACCATCGCAGTGATGCAGCAGGGCCGACTGGTGGAGTACGGCGCCGCCATGGACGTCTACACCGACCCGCGTCACCCCTATACGCAGACTCTGCTGCGTTCGCTGTCCGACCTGGGAGCCCTGGTATGACCGCCATCGAGACCGAGCCAGCCTCCCCCACAGCCGAGGTCGTGCTCGAGGCCCGCGACCTGGTCAAGGACTTCGCCGGCCGGCGGCGAGGGCTGCGCCGGGAACGGATGCGTGCCGTCGACCAGGTCTCGCTGCAGCTGCGCCGCGGGGAGGTCACCGCGTTGGTGGGGCAGAGCGGTTCCGGGAAGAGCACAGTGGGCCGTCTGCTCGCCCAGCTGCTGCCGCCCACCTCCGGGCAGATTCTGCTGCACGGCACACCCGTGGCCGCCACCAGCGGTCGGGCGTTCATCCGGTACACCGGCGCAGTGCAGATGACGCTGCAGGATCCGTTCGCCTCGCTGAACCCGGTGCACCGGGTGGACCATGTGCTCGGGCGTGCGCTGGCCATCCACGGCCGGGCCCGCGGCCGGGACCAGGTGCACGAGCAGAGCCTGGCGTTGCTGGAGAAGGTGGAGCTCACCCCGCCGGAGCGCTACCTGCACCGGTTCCCGCACGAGCTCTCCGGTGGGGAGCGGCAACGGATCTCCTTCGCCCGGGCGCTGGCGGCCCAGCCCCAGGTGTTGCTCGCCGACGAACCGGTGTCCATGCTGGACGTGACGATCCGCAAGGAGATGCTGGACCTGCTGGACAGTCTGCGACGCAGCGAGAACCTGGCGGTGCTGTACATCACCCACGACCTGGGGTCGGCGCGGGCCTACTCCAGCCGGACGCTGGTGATGTATCACGGGGTGGTCGTGGAGCGTGGCAGCAGCGCCGCCGTGATCGACGACCCGCAGCACGAGTACACCCGACGGCTGCTGGCAGCGGCCCCGAACCCGCGCCGGCGTCTGGCCGGCTGAGAGGTGCAGCAGATGACCAGCAGCGCACAGGACGCCCGCCACCTGGCGACCCTGACCACCGAGCGGGTGGACGAGCGCTACCACGACCTGGACCGGCGTTCCACCCTCGAGGTGCTCACCGCGCTGAACGATGCCGAGGCACAGGTGCCGCTTGCGGTGCGGGCGGTGCTGCCGGAGCTGGCACTCCTGGTGGATGCGACCGCGCGCCGGCTGCGGGCGGGCGGCCGCCTGGTGTATGTGGGGGCCGGCACGTCCGGTCGCCTCGGCGTGCTGGACGCCGCGGAGTGCCCGCCGACGTTCCACGTCGCTCCGGAGACGGTGACCGGGGTGATCGCCGGCGGACCGGCGGCCGTCTTCGCCTCGGTGGAGGCGGCGGAGGACTCTGCCGAGGCTGGGGCGGCCGAGATGACCGACCTGGCGGTCGGTGCCGGTGACACCGTGGTGGGCATCGCTGCCAGCGGGCGCACCCCGTTCGTGCTCGGTGCAGTACGTGCCGCCCGGGCAGCCGGGGCCCTGACCGCCGCGATCTCCTGCAACACCGGGTCCCCGCTGGCGGCGCAGGTGGACCACCCGTTGGAGGTGGAGGTCGGCCCGGAGGTGATCGCCGGCTCCACCCGGCTGAAGGCCGGATCGGCCACCAAGCAGCTGCTGAACATGCTCTCCACAGCGGTGATGGTCCGCAACGGCAAGACCTATCAGAACCTGATGGTGGACCTGACGATCAGCAACGGCAAGCTGCGCGACCGGGGGGAACGCCTGCTGGTGCGGATCACCGGCTGCAGCCGACAGGACGCGGCCACCGCGCTGCGCGCTGCCGGCGACCGGGTTCCGGTGGCGGCGGTGATGCTGGTGCACGAGGTCGACCCCGGCCGGGCGGACGATCTGCTCGCTGCCGCCGACGGCCATCTGGCCCAGGTCATCGACCCCGCCTGACCACTCTCAGGGGGTGGCCGGTCAGGTGGCGGTGCGGGCGAGCCTGGCCAGGTCCTGACGGAGCCCGGACACCTCGAAGCGGTCGCGGTGTGGATGCACCCGGTTGGTGAGCAGCACGGTGACCAGCTCCCGGGCCGGGTCGATCACCACTGCGGTGCCGGTGAAGCCGCTGTGGCCGAGCACGCCGGGATCGGTGGTGGCCATCAGCGACTCCTGCCCGAGGCGGAACCCGATCGCCTGGTCATACCCGACCCGCTGCGCCTCCGCTGCGGAGAGCGTGCCGGTGCGCAGCAGCGCGCGAGAGTCCTCGCTGAGCAGGCCCGCCGCCCCAGTGCGCACCTCCTCGCCGAAGACGAGCAGGTCATCCGCTGTGGAGAAGATCCCGGCGTTACCGGCGCCGCCCAGGGTCCAGGCGGTCTCGTCGTGCACCTGGCCGCGGACCAGCCCGCGCGGTGGGTCCTGCTGGTACTCGGTGGCCACGACCGGCCGCCCTCCCGGGTCGTAGCCGGTGTCGGTGAGCCCCAGCGGACCGGTGACGCTCGCCTGCACCAGCTCCGGCAACGGCCGACCGGTGAGGCGCTCCAGCAGCAGCCCGAGCACCAGGTAGCCGACGCAGGAGTACTCGTGCCGCTCCCCCGGTGGGGCGGTGAGCGGTGCGGACAGCACGCGCCGGGCGTGCTCGGCGCGGCTGCCCGGGGTACGCCACAGCTGTCGCACGGCCGGCAGGCCGGCCGTGTGGTTCAGCAGGTGCCGGGGCAGGATCCGGCGTCGGTCGGTATCTCCCCCGGCAGCGAGGTCGGGCAGGTCCTCGGCGACCGGGCGGTCCAGGTCGAGCACCCCGGCATCCACCTGCACCAGGGCGGTGACGGCGGTGAGCAGCTTGGTCACCGAGGCCACGTCCCACAGGTGCTCGCCGGTGACCGGTTCCCGCTCGGTCTCCGGCAGCAGGTCGCCGTCGGCGTCGAACGCGACCGCCCAGCCCGACCGTGCCTGGGCGAGCACCTCGCCCCGGCGGGCGATCAACGCCACTGCCCCCGGCGCGCCGTCGAGAGGACCATCCTGCCCCGGTGCGCCCGCCCGGGCCACCGAGGTGGCGCCGTCGAGCAGGTCCTGCAGCTCGCGCTGCAGCTGCCGGTGTGCGGTCATCGGCGCTGCCGGACCACGTCGTAGGTGCCGCGCAGCGCCTCGGCGGTCTCCTCCATCCTGCGCTGCGCCACGGCCACGAACAGGCAGTCCACCACCAGCAGCTGGGCGGTGCGCGAGGCCATCGCGCCGGAGCGGAACCTCGCCTCCCGCACTGTGGTCTGCAGCACCAGGTCGGCAGCCTTCGCCACCGGGGAGCTGCCCACGTTGGTCACCGCCACCGTCGTGACCCCACGTTCGCGGGCGGCGGCCAGAAAGGTGACCACCTCAGTGGTGGTGCCGCGGTGGGAGAAGCCGATCGCCACGTCCCCCTCGCCCATCAGTGCGATCGAGGTGAGCGCATCGTGCCCGTCGGCGAAGCAGTATGCGGTGCGCCCGATCCGGAACAGCTTGCGGTGCAGGTCGGCGGCACTCCAGCCGGACCCGCTGACCCCGTACAGGGAGATCCGGGAAGCGCCGTCGACGGCGTCCACCACCCGGGCCAGCTCGTCCAGGTCCAGGCTCTCGATCGTCTCCTCGATGCACAGGCTCTCGGTGTACCGGACGGAGTCCACCAGCTCGGCGAGCGTGGAGGAGGCGGAGATGTCCGCCACGTCGGTGCCCCCGCGGTGCGCCCCGTCGCGCCCCACCTCAGTGGCCAGCTGCACCCGGAGCTGGACGAACCCGTCCAGACCGAGCTCGCGGCAGAACCGCACCACCGTGGTCTCCGAGGTGTGGCAGCGGCGGGCCAGGTCGGTGATCGTGCCGCCCAGCATCCGTTGCGGGTCCGCCAGCACGTCCTCGGCGACGCGCCGGATCGAGGGCGGGTAGCTCTCCAGGCTCGCCTGGATGCGGGACTGGATGTTCATCGCTGTTGCCCTCCTGCCCGCTTCGCAGCGGCTTCCCTCTGGTCCGGTCCAGAGTATCGGGCTCCAGGCTCAGAGCAGGTCCGCTCGCAGCTCTTCGGCCGAGCGCGGGGAGAGCAGACCGGGTGGCACGTCGAACAGCGTGAGGGCGCCGTGCCGGTGCTGGGCGGCGAGCCGGTGGGTGGCGCGGGCGTAAGCGACCAGCACGCTGGCGGTGAATCCCGGGTTGTCGGCGAGGGTGAGACCGAACTCGACCAGCTGCCTGTCACCCGCGCCGGTCTGGCCGCTGCGCAGCACGAAACCCCCGTGCGGCATACCGGTGTGGTCGCGGTCCAGCTCCTCGGCCGTGATGAAGTGCACCGTCGTCTGGTACGGCTCGAAGTAGTCCGGCATGGTGACGATCGCCTCCCGCACCTCCTCGGCGTCCGCACCCTCGGCGAGCACCACGAAGCACTCCCGGGTGTGCTTCTCCCGGGTGGTCAGGTCCGGGTCCTCGCCCCGGCGCACCGCGTCCACCGCCGCCTGCGACGGGATCGTGTACTGCACGCCCGCGGCCACCCCGGGTACGCGGCGCACCGCGTCGGAGTGCCCCTGGCTGAGCCCGCGTCCCCAGAACGTGTACGTCTGCCCTGCGGGCAGGATCGCCTCGCCCAGCATCCGGTTCAGGGAGAACAGACCCGGGTCCCAGCCGGTGGAGATCAGCGCGGTCCGGCCGCCGGCGCGCGCGCGGGCGTCGACGGCGGAGAAGTAGTCGGGGATGCGGGCGTGGGTGTCGTAGGAGTCCACGGTGTGGAACATCCCGGCCAGCTCGGGCCCCTGCACCGGCAGGTCCTCCTTCGAGCCGCCGCAGAGGATGAGCACGTCGACGTCCTCGGTGCTGCTCGGCAGCCTGTCCCAGGCGAGCACCCGGGTCTCCGGCCGCTCGGGGCGCACCTGGGCCGGGTCGCGGCGGGTGAAGACTCCCACCAAGGTCATGTCCGCATTCTGTGCGACCGCGGCCTCCACCCCCCGTCCGAGGTTGCCGTACCCTGCGATTCCGATCCGGATGGTCTCGCTCACCTGTTGCCCTCCCGTGCCTTCCTGTGCGTGACTGGGAACCCGCCGTCGGCAACGTACACCACGCCGGCGACCGGTGAGAGTACCGACCGGACGATGGAGGAACGATGAGCGAAGACGTGCTGGCCACGCTGCCCGCACCGGTGCAGCAGTTCGTGGCGGCGATCAACTCCGGGGACACCGAGGCGTTCGTCGGCGTATTCACCGCCGACGGCTACGTGGACGACTGGGGCCGGGTGCTGCGCGGCCCGGACGGGGTGCGCTCCTGGGCCGGTTCGGATGCGATCGGCGCCGGGGCGCAGATGACGATCCTGTCCGGGGCCACCGAAGGGGACACGGTGCACACGCACTTCTCCTGGTCCTCGAGCGTGTTCAACGGGGAGTCCGACGGGATCTTCACCCTGGACGGGGACAAGATCGCCGGGTTCCGCATCCCACCGGCGCACTGAAGGGGACCCTGACGGCGGAGCACCTGGTCGTGGTCGAGTCCACCTTCAAGCGGGCTGTCCTGGTCACTGCCGCCAGCTGGCGATCAGGTACTCGATGGCCTCTCCGGCCTCCCCCTGGTCGCAGCCGCCGACGTTGATGTGGTAGCTGCCCTCGGGCGTGGTGTAGTCCACGTACGTGCTGCGCCCGCCCGGGCAGGACTCACCGAGCTTGATGTCCCCGGACAGTCCGTGCTCGTGCAGCAGGTCGGCGAGCTGGGCGGTCTGCTCCGGGTCGTCGGTGGTGGCCTCGCTGGTGTCGAAGCCCTCGATCGCCTGGTCCTGGCTGTAGACCGCGCTGGTGATCGTCATCGGGTCCGGGTCCTGGCAGCCGGCGAGCAGCAGCACGCCGGCCGCGGCTGCCAGCAGGGCGCCGCCAGCTCGACTGATGGAGAAGGTCATTCGACGAGCGTGGCAGTCCGGCCCTGGGCCGTCGATGGGGAGAACTGCTCAGCTCAGCGCCGACGTTTCTCCCGGATGCGCACACTGATCTCGATCGGGGTGCCCTCGAAGGAGAACGTCTCCCGCAGCCGGCGTTCGATGAACCGCCGGTAGCCGGGATCGAGGAACCCGGTGGTGAACAGCACGAACCGGGGCGGCCGGGAGTCGGCCTGGGTGCCGAACAGGATCCGGGGTTGCTTCCCGCCGCGCACCGGGTGCGGGTGGGCCGCGGTGAGCTCGCCGAGGAAGGCGTTCAGCCTGCCGGTGGGCACGCGCCGGTCCCAGGACTCCAGAGCCGTGTCCAGGGCCCGCACCAGCCGGTTGGTGTGCCAGCCAGTGGTGGCCGTGAGGTTCACCCTGGGCGCCCAGGTGACCTGCACCAGCTGCTGGGCGATCTCCCGCTCGAGAAACCCGCGCCGCTCCTCGTCCACGAGGTCCCACTTGTTGTAGGCGATCACCAGCGCACGTCCGGCGTCGATGACCTGCTGCACCACCCGGACGTCCTGCTCGGTGATCGGGGTACCGGCATCGATCAGCACCACACCGACCTCCGCCTTCTCCAGGGCACCCTGGGTGCGCAGCGAGGCGTAGAAGTCCGCCCCCGAGCTCTGGTGCACCCGGCGGCGGATACCCGCAGTGTCCACGAACCACCAGGGCCGTCCGTCCAGCACCACCAGCTCGTCCACCGGGTCGCGGGTGGTGCCGCCGACATCGTCGACCACCACCCGGTCGCTGCGGGTGAGCGTGTTCAGCAGCGAGGACTTGCCCACGTTCGGCCGGCCGACCAGCGCCACCCGCCGCGGCCCGCCCTCCGGGAGCTGCCCGGCCACGCCGGAGACCGCCGGGAGCATCGCCAGAGCAGCATCCAACAGGTCGCCGGAGCCGCGGCCGTGCAGTGCGGACACCGGGAACGGCTCCCCCAGGCCGAGGGACCAGAGCATCGCGGCGTCTGCCTCCCCCCGCTGGTCGTCCACCTTGTTCGCCACCAGCATGGTCGGCTTCTCGGCGCGGCGCAGCATCCGTACCACGCGTTCGTCCTCGTCGGTGGGGCCCACGGTGGCGTCCACGACGAACAGCACGGCGTCGGCGAGCTCGATGGCGATCTCTGCCTGGTCTGCCACTCGTCCGCCGAGCCCCTTGGTGCTGCGTTCCCAGCCGCCGGTGTCCACCACGGTGAACTCTCGTCCGGCCCACTCCGCCGGGTAGCTGACCCGATCGCGGGTGACGCCCGGGGTGTCCTGCACCACGGCCACCCGGCGGCCGAGGAACCTGTTCACCAGTGTGGACTTGCCCACGTTCGGCCGGCCGATGACGGCCAGCACCGGTGGCGGCCCGCTCGGTTCCGCCGCTGCGCCGCCGGCCTCCGGCTCCTGGAGCAGGGCACGATCCTCCTCGTCCAGCGCATAGTCGGCCAGCCCCGCACGCAGGGACTCGGCCCGCTGAGCCTCCTCCGCGGTCTCCGGTACGTCGTGGTCGGGAGCGGAACCCGCAGAGTCGTCAGTCACGCCCGCTATTGTCCACGTCGCACAGCGCACAACTCAACTGCAGCAGATCAGATCTCCGTGTCCTCCGGCAGCGGCACCCCGTGCTCGGCGGCGGAGCCGGTCACATGCTCGCTCAGCCGGGCCTGGATCCGGCCCATCGCGGCGGACACGGCGGCCCGCCCGATCCCGGCGCCGGGGTCCACCGCGGCGAACGGCTCACCGAACACCACCGTCAGCCGCGCCCGCGGACCAGGCACGTGCCCGGGCTTCTTCCCGGTCGGGCGGGTGCCCAGGATCGCCGCCGGCACCACCGGTGCCCCGGAGCGTACTGCGAGCCAGGCGATGCCGGCCTTGGTCTCTTTCACGTCCCCACGCCCGCGGGAGCCCTCGGGGAACACGCCCACGAGCCGTTCCTCGTTCAGCAGTGCGAGCGCGGTCTGCAGCGCGGCCCGCCCGTTGCGCCGGTCCACCGGGATCTGCCCAGCGGTCCGCATCAGGAAGCCGATGAACCCGGAGAACATCTCCTCCTTGATGATCATGTGCGACTCGCGCGGGATCACGCCGTGCAGCAGCGGGCCGTCGATGATGCCGGTGTGGTTCGCGGCGACCAGCAGCCTGCCGGTGCGTGGGATGCTCTCCGCACCGACCACCTGGGTGTTCCAGAAGCCGCGGGCGAGGAACCAGCCCACCCGGCGCGACCAGGTCGGCCCCCACCGCTTGATCTTCTCGGGGGTGATCGACTGGCCCGGCGAGGCCTTCTGCTCGGGTGCGCTCACTGCTGCTCCTGCGTGCGGGGGTTCTCGTCGGCTGCGGTGATCACGGCCCGCACCGTGGCCACCGCTTCGTCCAGGGTGAGGGTCGAGGTGTCCACGGTGACCACGCCGTCGGCGGCAGTGGTGAAGTTGGCGACAGTGGAGTCGTCGGCGTCCCGCCGGACCACCTGGTCCCGGGTCGCAGCCAGCGCCCCGGCGTCTGCGGTGCCGTGCAGCTCTCGAGCCCGCCGTTGCAGCCGGGCCTCCTCGTCGGCGAGCAGCAGGATCCGCACCGGGGCGTCCGGGGCGACCACTGTGGTGATGTCCCGGCCCTCGGCGATCACGCCGCGCCCGCCGCTGAACGAGCCGGGTTGCAGCTCGGCGGCGATCGCCTCTCGTTGTCGCTGCTGCAGCTCTGGGCGCACACCCAGGTTGGTGGCCACGGCCGAGACCGCGGTGGAGATGCGGGTGCTGCGGATCTCGCGCGCCACATCGTGGCCGTCGACGGCGAAGGTGGGGCGGGCAGGGTCGGTCCCGATCTCCATCGGGATGGTCCGCACGGCTGCGGCGACCGCTTCGTGGTCGGTCAGGTCCAGGCCCAGGTGCAGGCACCACCAGGTCGCCACCCGGTACATCGCGCCGGTGTCCAGGTAGGCCAGACCGAGCTCACCGGCGAGCCGTCGGCTGATCGTGGACTTGCCGGTGCCGCTGGGGCCGTCGATGGCGACCACCAGCCCGGTCACTGGGCCACCACCCGCCAGTTGCGCTCCTCCAGCGCTGCCTCGAGCCTCGCCGCGGCTGTGGGCATCACCGACACGATCGCCATCCCTACCTTCTGCTTCGGGGAGTGCTCCATCTGGAAGTCCTCGATGTTCACGCCGATCTCGCCGACCTCGGAGAACAGCCGGCCCAGCTCACCAGGCTCGTCCGGGACCAGCACGCTCACCTCGGCGTACCGCTTGCGGGTGCCGCCGTGCTTGCCGGGCACCTTGGCCACACCTTCGTTCCCGGCACCGATGACTGCGGCCAGACCGGCCACCGCCCCAGGCGCCAAGGGGCCGTCCTCAGCGGCGGCGGTCAGTGCGGCGATCAGCTCGTCCAGACCGGTGCGCACGCCACGCAGCAGGTCCAGCACCGCAGCGGCGTTCCCCGTGAGGATCGCCGACCACAGCCTCGGGTCGGAGGCGGCGACCCGGGTGACGTCCCGCAGCCCCTGCCCGGCCAGGGCGAGCGCGGAGTCCGGGGTGTCGACGAGCTGGGCCGCGGTGAGCGAGGACATCAGCTGGGGCAGGTGGGAGACTGCGGCGACGGCGTCATCGTGCTCGGCCGGGGCCATCGTGGCCACGGCGGCGCCCAGGTCCACGGCGAGGGTGCGCACGGCCAGCACCGCTGCTGCTGCGGACTGCTCGTGCGCGGCGACCACCCACGGACGGCCGAGGAACAGGTCTGCGGAGGCGGCGCCGGCGCCGGAACGCTCCCGGCCGGCCATCGGGTGGGAGCCGACGTACCGGGTCAGGTCCAGCCCCGGGTCGGCGGCGGCCATCTCGGTGAGCTCGGTGAGGATGATGCCCTTCACGCTGGCGACGTCGGTGACGACGGCGTGCGGCCGGGCCCGCAGCTGGGCAGCGACCAGGTCGGCGGTGACGTCCGGTGGTACAGCGACCACCACGAGCGCGGGCTCTGGGTCTGCGGCTGTGGCGATGCTGCCACCGCCCAGGTCGCGGGACAGCGCCAGCGCCGAAGGTGAGGTGTCGGTGAGGGTGACTGGCACGTCCCGTGCGGTGAGCGCGAGCGCGATAGAGGTGCCGAGCAGCCCGGTGCCGACGATGTGCACCGGGCCGGTGGTGGCCGTCGCGTCGGCCGCCTCCGCGGTCACTGTTGCTCCTGCCTGGTCACGAGCGCCTACTGTACCGGCGCGTGCCGTCCCCTCGTGTGCGCGGCACCGGTCAGCCAGTGCAGGTCGCGCCCGTGCGGGTGCGTGGTGGCCAGCGCACGTCCGTCCAGGCTGAGCACGAACCGACCGGGGGCCGCCTCCGGCACGTCGCGAACGCCCAGCTCGGTGCTCACCTGCGGACCTTCGAGGCCGATGCGGCGGACGTCCAGGCCGGTGAGCATGTCGGTGAGGACGGTGCGCTCCTCGCGGCCCAGGTACGCGGCCGCGGCGCTGTGCAGCACCACCACAGTGGCGTCCGGTTCGAACTGGCGCAGCCGGGACACCGCCGCGGGTACGTCGGCGGGGAACAGGCCCTGCGCCACCGGTGGTGGGGTGGCCCCTGCCCGGTCCAGGGCGGCCCGGAGCAGGCTCGCGCGGTCGGTGTGCTCCGGCCAGACCAGGCACTGCAGCCAGCGCCGCTGGTCGGCATCGCGCACGTCCACCGGTGCGGCGTCCAGGCCGAGCCGGGCGACGATCGGGGGCAGCTCCGTCGGTAGCGGCACGGGCCCGGTCACCTGGGTGCGCAGCCGCACCGGACCAGTGCCCAGCCGGGTGACGGCGCCGCTCTCGTCGGTCCACTCATACGCCCAGGTGTCCAGCAGCAGGCACAGGCCCGCGCTGGCGCCGAGCTCGAGCACCGCCAGCGGTCCGGGCAGCAGGGCGAGGGCGGGTAGCAGCACCGCACACCGGGTGGCCTCGTTGGTCTGGGTGGCGCGGGTGCGCATCAGCGCGTGCAGCGCCTCGGCGTGCTCGGCCAGGAACGTCAGGGCGGCGATCGGGTCCTCGACCGGTGCGTCGAACCAGCGCAAGGCGCCGAAGAACAGGTTCGGTTGCCGCTTCTGTCGGGGCAGGGTGTGCAGGAAGGCCAGTGCCGTCGGGTCGTCGGCGACGGCGTGGGCGAGCCGTTCGTAGGTCGGTGAGCTGCCGTGGGCCTCCAGCTGCGCCCAGCGGCGGTAGAAGGCGGCAGTGTCAGTCGCCTGGGTCTCCATTGGCGGTCACAGGCCGACAGCGGTCATCAGTGCGCCGAGCTCTCTGCCGCTGACCACCCGGGTGCGGCCCGGACGGAGGGTGCCCAGCCGGACCGGGCCCACCTGGGTGCGGCTCAGCCGGGTGACCGGGTGGCCGACGTGCTCCAGCAGCCGGCGCACGATCCGGTTCCTCCCTTCGTGCAGCACGATCTCCAGGATGGAGGCCTCGGCGCTGGTCTCCAGGATGGTGACGGCATCGGCCGCCACCGGGCCGTCGTCCAGCTCCACTCCGTCCATCAGGGTGCGGCGCAGCCCGCGTGGCACCCGGCCGGCCACCTGGGCGACATAGGTCTTGGCGATCTCGTAGGAAGGGTGGCTGAGCCGGTGCGCGAGCTCACCGTCGCCGGTGAGCAGGATCAGGCCGGTGGTCTCGGCGTCCAACCTGCCCACGTGGAACAGCCGCTCGGTGCGGTCGGCCACGTAGCGGGACAGGTCCGGGCGGCCCTGCTCGTCGGCCATCGTGGAGTACACCCCGGCCGGCTTGTGCAGGGCGAGGGTGACCACGCTGTCGTCGAGCTGCAGGCGCAGCCCGTCGACGTGGATGACGGCGGTGCGTGGGTCCACGCGTACGCCCTGCTCGCGGACCTGCACCCCGTCCACGGTGACCTTGCCGGCGGCGATCAGCGCCTCGCAGGCGCGTCGGGAACCGAGACCGGCACCGGCGAGCACCTTCTGCAGCCGGATCCCGTCCGGGTCGTGCACGTCGCGACCGGTGTTCACGTCCTCACTCTCCTTCGCCCGTGCCGTCGATGTC
Source organism: Ruania albidiflava DSM 18029 (assembly GCF_000421225.1). Classification (GTDB taxonomy): domain Bacteria; phylum Actinomycetota; class Actinomycetes; order Actinomycetales; family Beutenbergiaceae; genus Ruania; species Ruania albidiflava. Next base: position 293,495 of record NZ_ATWL01000001.1, read on the forward strand.
CTCGAGCGTATCGATGTCCGGCAGGTACGGGGCCAGCGGCGGCAGGTCGTCCAGGTGACGCAGCCCGAGGCGCTCCAGGAAGTAGCTGCTGGTGCGGTACAGCGTGGCGCCGCCGTCGGCGTCCTGACCGGCCTCCTCCACCAGTCCGCGGGTGAGCAGCGTACGCACCACGGAGTCCACGTTCACCCCGCGGATGGCGGAGATCCGGCCCCGGGAGACCGGCTGCCGGTAGGCGATCACCGCCAGCGTCTCCAGGGCGGCCTGGGTGAGTCTCGCCGTCTGCCCGTCCAGCACGAACTTCTCCACCGCCGGTGCGAATGCCGGTGCGGAGTAGAACCGCCACCCTCCGCCGGCCTCCCGCAGCTCCAGCCCGCGGGGTCGCGGTGAGGTGTCCAGCTCCTCGGCGAGGGCAGCCAGCGCGTCCGCCACCGCTGGCACCGGCACACCGAGCACTGTGGCGAGCTGCTCCGTCGCCAGCGGTGTCTCGGTGACCATGAGGATCGCCTCCACGGCACCGAGCAGCTCCTCACCTGCCCACGCAGGTTCCTCCGGGTCGGTCACTGGTCCTCCTCTGTCCGGGTCTGCTGACCGCCGTGGTCGTCGTAGTCGTCGTACTCCTCGCCCACGTCGATCTGCTCGTCCTGACCGCCGGTCCAGTGCACGCTCAGGTCACCGAGCGGCCCGGCCTGGTCGAAGGCGACCACCCCTTGGCGAAACAGCTCCAGCAGCGCCAGGAATCGGGCCACCACCACAGCGGTGGAACCGGCGTCGTCGGTGAGCGTGCGGAACGAGGCGCGGCGCAACCGGCGCAGCCGGCCGGCGATGTGTGCCGCCTGCTCCCGGACGCTGACCACGGGGGCGTGCAGGTGGGAGACGTCCACACCGGCAGGTTCCGGCCGGGGGGCGAGGGCTTTGGCGGCGAGCTGGGCCAGGTCCTCCGGGCCGATCTGCATCACCAGCTCGGGCAGCAGGGCTGCCAACCGGGGCTCCAGCGCCACCTGCCGCGGGAAGGAGCGCCCCGCCCGCTGCCAGGCGGTGTCCAGGTCGGCGGCGGCCTGCTTGAACGCGCGGTACTGCAGCAGCCGGGCAAAGAGCAGGTCGCGGGCCTCGAGCAGCTCCAGGTCCTCGGCGTCCTCCACGTCCCCGCGGGGCAGCAGCCGGGCAGCCTTGAGGTCCAGCAGCGTGGCGGCGATCACCAGGAACTCGCTCGCCTGGGACAGGTCCCAGGCCTCCTGGCCCCGGATGTGGGCGATGAAGTCGTCGGTGACCACGGCCAGTGCCACCTCGGTCACGTCCAGCTTGTGCTTGGCGATCAGGGAGAGCAGGAGGTCGAACGGGCCGGTGAAGTTCTCCAGCCGCACCTGGAACACCGGACGGTCGGAGACCGTCTCGGCTTCCTGCCCCTCCGCAGTGGCGACGTACGTGGCCGGGGCGGGTTCCGCCGTCACCGGCCCGGCCGGGGGTTGCTGGTCAGGCGACGTCGCCACGGTAGATGAGCTCGCGGGCCAGCTTGCGGTAGTGGTAGGCGCCCTGGTGGTTCGGGGCGAAGGACGTGATCGGTTCCGTAGCCACCGAGGCGTCCGGGAACTTCACCGACCGGGTGATCACCGTGTCGAACACCACATCACCGAAGTGGTCCCGCACCCGGGCGAGCACCTCGCGGGAGTGCAGGGTGCGCAGGTCCACCATGGTGGCCAGGATGCCGTCGGTGTGCAGCTTCGGGTTCAGCCTCGAGCGCACCTTGTCGATGGTCTCCACCAGCAGCGCCACCCCGCGAAGCGCGAAGAACTCGGTCTCCAACGGCACGATCACCCCGTGCGCGGCGGTCAGCGCGTTGATGGTGAGCAGACCGAGCGAGGGCTGGCAGTCGATGATGATCGCGTCGTAGTCGTCGGTGATGGGGCGCAGCACCCGGGCCAGCGCCTGCTCCCGGGCCACCTCACCGACGAGCTGCACCTCAGCGGCAGACAGGTCGATGTTCGCCGGGATGAGGTCCATCCCCTCCACAGCGGTCGGGTGGATCACCCGGTGCACGTCCGGCTCGGCTGCCATCAGCTCGGTGTAGATGGTGTCGTCCAGCTCGTGCGCAGCCACGCCGAGGCCGGCAGAGGCGGCGCCCTGCGGGTCGAAGTCGACGATCAGGACCTTGCGACCGTACTCGGCGAGGGCGGCGCCCAGGTTGATGGTGGTGGTGGTCTTGCCCACCCCGCCCTTCTGGTTGCACATGGCGATGACGCGGGCCGGCCCGTGACCGCTCAGCGGGGCCGGGACGGGGAAGTCACGGTCGGTGCGGGTGTCGGAGGCTTCGCTACTCACGCTGCCCACACTACTGGTCGTCGGCAGCGCTGCCCCGCCCAACACCCGCTGTACGGCCGTAGGCCCCGGCTGGGGAGCCGTAGGGTGGACGCTCATGAGCTTCTCCGTCCGTGCGTTGCACACCGCCGACCAGGGCGCCGCCCGGCGGCTCGGCCGGGAGGCGTTCGGCATGCCCGATGCCGCCCGCCCGGACCCGGAGCCTCCTGCCGACCGCCCGTGGCCCCGCCCGGGTACGCACGCTCTCGGTACGTTCCACGGTGCGCAGCTGGCGGCGAAGGCGGTAGCCCTCGACCTGGGCACCTGGGCCGCTGGGCACGAGCTACGCACCTGTGGTGTGGCCGGGGTGACTGTCGCGGCCGAGTACCGCGGCCAGGGTCTGACCCACCCGCTGCTGGTCGAGCTGCTCCGGGCCGCCGCCGACCGTGGGGACGTGCTCGCCACCCTGTTCGCTACCGCACCGGGGATCTATCGGCGGCTCGGTTTCGAGCTGGTCAGCACAGTGGACGAGGTGGTGGTGCCGGCCACTGCTGCTGCAGCGGTGCGCCCTGGTGGTCCGGTGCAGCTGCGGCGGGCCGAGCCGGCCGACGTTCCGGCGCTGCGGGCCTGCTACACCGCCTGGGCCCGGCAGCGGTACGGCCCGCTGACCCGCACCGGCGCCCTGGCCGACAGCGACGAGGCGCTGCTCGAAGGTTCCGATGCAGTCACCTTGGCCACAGATGCCGACGGGGAGGTACTCGGCTACGCCTGCTGGGACCGTGGCGGCATGGTTGCGCGGACGCTGACCATCACCGAGCTGGTCGGTCTGACCTCGGACGCCTACCGGGCGCTGTGGCGGATGGCGGGGGCGCTGGCGATGAAGGTGGACCAGGTGGTGCTGCACGCCCCGGCCGGGGACGTGGCCCGGCACTTCCTGCCGTCCAAGCACTGGCAGGTGGCGAGCCAGGAGCCCTACCTGCTGCGGGTGCTGGACCTCCCGGCGGCGCTGGCCGCCCGTGGCGGCTGCGGCAGCGGGCAGGTGTCGTTCACCGTGGCAGGCGATCCGCTCGGCCTGGTCGAGGGGTCCTACCAGGTGGTGGTCGACGGCGGAGCGTTGCGGTGCGAGCAGATCGCACCTCGTGAGGCTGGTCCGGTGCTCACCGTGAATGGGTTGTCCTTGCTGTTCGCGGGCGCTGCCAGGTGCGCGGACCTGCGCGTTCTGGGCCACCTCAGCGGAGGCGAGGCTGCCTCGGACCGAGCGCTGGAGGATCTGCTGAGCAGCCCGCCGTGGCAGCTGCGGGACACGTTCTGAGGCGACCTCAGCCCTCGGTGACGGGAATCTGCGCGATCGGTTCGAAGCCCGGTACCTCGAGGGTCAGCGCCTCCGGCTCGCTCTCGCCGCCCAGCGGACCGTATCGCGCGTTGAGGATCTGACCGGTGGGCGGGACGAACCGTTCTGCCTCAGGGTCGACCAGGCGCAGACCGTCGACGAAGTGCTGGTCGCCATCCAAGGAGAGGCTCTTGTGCTGTTCCGGGGAGAGCGACGTTTCCTCCGGCCAGGACAGCCGCACCCGCAGCAGGTAGCCGCTGCTGCCGGTGCGCTCCAGCTGCAGCACGTCCAGGGTGGCCCCCGAGGGCAGTCCCTCGGTGTGGGTGGAGGTGCTGGCGACCGGGTCGGGCTCGGCGGTCACGGCGGCGTCCAGCCCCTCGATCACGTCCTCCGGGATCAGCGGGACGGGTGCCCGAGCCGCGGGCACAGCGTCAATCCTGGCGCTTGACCTTCCCCGTGGGGGAAGCACCAGACTCGGCCTCGTGACCGAGCACCTGACCATCGGCGCGTTCGCCAGGCGAACCGGGCTGTCGTTGAAGGCGCTGCGCCGCTACGACGAGTCCGGGCTGCTGGTGCCCGACGCCGTGGACGAACGCACCGGTTACCGGTACTACTCCCCGGCACAGGTGAACCGCGCCCGGCAGATCAGCCTGCTCCGTCGGGTGGAGATGCCGTTGGCGCAGATCGCCGACCTGCTCGCGACCAGCGACCCGGTCGCAGCGAGCGAAACGCTGCTGGGCTGGTGGGCGGAGCAGGAGAGGCTGCTCACCCACCGGCGCGGAACTGTGGACTACCTGCTCGATCAGTGGCGTCGCGCCCCGGAGGAGCCGTTCCAGGTGGAGGTGCGGTCAGCGCCGGAGAGGACTCTGGCCACGATCACCTCCCGGGTGCTGCAGGCCGACCTGGTGGCCACCCTCGTGGAGAACGTGCACCGGCTTCGGGAGCACCTGACCGCGTCCGAGGCGGTGGTGACCGAGGAGTGGTGGGCGATCTACCACGGCGTCGTCTCCCCGGACAGCGACGGACCGCTGGAGGTGTGCGTACCGTTCGAGGGCCTGGTACCACCGGTCGGCCGGATCGCGATCCGGATCGAGGAGGGGCGCACCGAGGCGTACGCCCCGATCAGCGCCGCCCAGTGCTCCTACCCCCGCATCCTTCACGCCTACGATGCCGTGACCGACTGGGTACGTCGACACGGGGAGCCCACCGGTCCCCCGCGCGAGGTCTACCGGGTGCCCTGGCCCGAGGACCCGACCGCCTACGTGGCCGACATCGCCTTGCCCTACCGAGAGGCTCCCTGGTGACCCTGCTACGCGACCTACCTTCCGCCGTCGACCGCTGGACCCGGCACTCCGCCTACAGTGACCCGGGACCGTACGGCGACCTGCTGCGCGCCGTGGACCCGACCACCGAGGCGGTCTCCGCGACCGCTCGCAACCTCATCGCGCACTACCGCGGTGAGGCGCACCTCGTGCCGGCGAGCACGCGGGCGGACATCCACCTGCGATGGTTGGCCGACCAGCTCGCCACCGACCAGGACCGGCACCACACGCCGCTGACCGAACCACGCGCGCTGTCCGACCGGCTGCAGGGCTGCTGCCGGGACCACTCGCTGTTCTGCGTCGGCGCGCTCCGCGAGCACGGGGTGCCGGCGCGCACCCGGATCGGCTTCGCCGGCTACCTCAGCCCCGGCTTCCACCACGACCACGTCGTCGTCGAACGCCTGGACGGCACCCGGTGGGTGCGGTTCGACCCGGAGCTGGCCGCAGGTTTCACCGACGAGTTCGATGTGACCGACATGCCTACCGGGCCTTCCTCGCCGTTTCAGACGGCTGCCGAGGTGTGGCGCGAGCACCGCACCGGGCACCTGGACGTCACCCGCTACGGCGTGGACCTGACCATGGACGAGCCGCTGCGCGGGGCGCCGATCGTCGCCGCCTACGTGATCGGTGAGGTGGCCCACCGGCACGGCGACGAGCTGCTGCTCTGGGACGTGTGGGGCCAGTGCGCCGAGGACCCGACCGCGGATCCGGACCTGATCGACGACGTCGCGGCACTGCTGCTGGCGGCCGATGCGGAGGAACAGGCCGGAGAGCTGGACGGTCCCCGCGCGCGGGCGCTGGCCGACCGGTACGCCGCCGACGAGCGGCTGCACCCCGGAGCAGCCGTCTGGCAGCTCAGCCCGCTGCAGCCCGGCCGGGCGCCGGTGCAGGTGCCGTTGCGCTGACCGACCTCGGCCCGCGGGGCCGCAGCCGCTTCGTCATCGCTCCGGCACGCGGCTCCACACCTCCGCCTCGGCCAGGAACGCAGAGGAGGACGGACGCGATGGAGTACCGCTGCGGTGTACCTGGCCCGGCACCGGCTGCCCGCCGATGCTCAGCCGGCCGGTGCGGCACGGTGCGAGCACGAGCCGCAGACTGTGCGGCACGCTCCCGAGCGGGAACTCCTCCGTTGCCACCGCGCGCACGTCGAGCACGCCGGACAGCTGGACCTCCACGTCACCGGCCCGGGCGTGCATCCCCGCCGCGAGGTCGATCGCCAGCTCCACCGGCTCCCGCTGATAGTCCGGCGCCGGCCAGGGCAGCCCGTCCAGCTCCGGGAAGTGCCGGGTGAAGTCCTCGGCAAGCCACCGGGCGAGCGCGAGGTCGCTGCTCAGCACCCGCACCGTGTCCGGCTGCCAGAGCACCAGCGCCGTGCCGGCGCCATGCTGCCGGGACCAGTCCACCCGCCACACCGAGGCGTAGCCGGTGCACCCGCCATCGGCGTCGAACAGCTGCAGGCCCGGGTTGGCACCGACCAGCACCGGTCGGCGCAGGGCCGGGTCGTCGCCGCTCATCCGCGCGCCCGTGGGTGGCTCGCGGCGTAGACCTCTCGCAAGGTGTCCGGAGTGACCATCGTGTAGATCTGCGTAGTGGTGACCGAGGCGTGCCCGAGCAGCTCCTGGACCACGCGTACGTCGGCACCCCCGGCGAGCAGGTGGGTGGCGTAGGAGTGGCGCAGCGTGTGCGGGGAGATGTGTCCGCTCACCCCGCCGCGCTCGGCCGCTGCCTGCAGCACCGCCCAGGCGCTCTGCCGGCTGAGCGGGTTGCCCCGCTGGTTGAGGAACACGGCCGAGTTGCCGCGCCCGGACTGCGCCAGCACCGGCCGGGAGCGCACCAGGTAGGCCTCCAGAGCCTCCACGGCGAACCGCCCCACAGGCACGATGCGTTCTTTGCGGCCCTTGCCGAACAACCGCAGGCTCGGGTGCTGGGCGCCGATGTCCACGTCGTCCACGTCCAGGCCGACCGCCTCGGAGATCCGGGCACCGGTGCCGTAGAGCACCTCCACCAGGGCCCGGTCGCGCAGGCCCAGCACCCCCTCGGCCATCGAGGCTCCGGCGAGCAGCTTGTCCACCTCCTCCACGGCGATCGCCTTCGGCAGCCGCTTGGTGGTGCCCGGCGGGCGGACCGCTGCCGCAGGGTCGGTGTCCGTGTGCCCCTCGAGCGTGGCGAACCGGTGCCAACCGCGCACGGCGACCACAGCACGTGAGGTGGACGTCGGGGAGAGGGGATGCCCGCCGTCGGCGCCGGTACGGACCGCCTCCACGTAGGAGGCGACGTCCTCCTCGGTGACCTCGCCGAAGCCGGTGCGCCCCCGTCTGGCCAGGAACCGGGCGTAGCGCCGTAGATCGCGCCGGTAGGCGGCCAGCGTGTGCTCGGACAACCCACGCTCGACACCCAGGTGCGCCAGGTACTCGGTCAGCTCGACCTGGAACGGCGCCTCCGGGTCCTCCGGCGTCGGGTCAGCCATCGATCACCAAGGCAGGAACGGATCGATCGAGATCGCCACGAACACGATGGTCAGGTACATGATCGAGGCGTGGAACACCTTCATCGCACCCAGCTTGCGCGAGGTTCCAGCAGCGGTGCGGCGGTAGAGCTGGATGCAGGCCGCGCCGAACCAACCGCCGGCGGCCACCGCCACCACCGAGTAGAACCAGCCCATCTGGGCCACGGGGATGAGCACCAGGGTGCAGGCGACCATCGCAGCGGCGTAACCGATCATCTGCCGGGCGACCTTGGTGTCCGCAGCGACCACCGGCAGCATCGGCACGCCGGCCGCCGCATAGTCCTTCTTGAACTTCATCGACAGCGGCCAGTAGTGCGGCGGGGTCCAGAAGAAGATGATCCCGAACAGCAGGAACGGTGCCACGCCGAGCGACCCGGTGACCGCGGCCCAGCCGATCAGCACCGGCATGCAGCCGGCCGCCCCGCCCCAGACGATGTTCTGCCGGGTGTGTCGCTTCAGCAGCACGGTGTACCCGTAGGAGTACATCAGGTTCGCAGCGGCGGCGAGCGCGGCGGCCACCCAGTTCACCGTGAGCCACAGCCACACCACGGAGAACGCGCCGAGCAGCAGGGCGAACACCAACGCACCTCGCGGAGTGACCTCGCCGGTCACCAGCGGTCGCTTGCGGGTGCGGGCCATCACCGCGTCGATGTCCCTGTCGTAGTACATGTTGAACGTGTTCGCCGACCCCGCTGCAGCAGCACCACCGATCAGGGTGGCGATGATCAGCCACCAGGACGGGAACCCGCCAGCGGCGAGGATCATCGTGGGCACGGTGGTGATCAGCAGCAGCTCGATGATCCGCGGCTTGGTCAGCGCCACATAGGCGCGCAACCGGTTCCGCAGCGGTACCCGGTCCGCGGCGGCCCTGCTGGCGGACTCCGCTGCGGACAGTGGCACGTGGGGCACTGGGACTTCACTCTCCGTGGGCTCGGGTCGCGCCGGGTGCGGCGCGCGCTGACGGTCGGCACACCGTCCTGCCCAGTGTAGGCCGTCACCACAGGTGTCCATCCTGCGAATGGCCGCGCGACCGGTACCCCACGATTGAGTAGGGTTCTGTGCAGGACCTGCACAGGTCAGCACGCGAACACCGATCCATCGCGCCCGCGCCGTGGGCGCTAGGAACGCAGGAAGAAGGCCCCGTGAACGCTCCAGCCCCCAAGTCCGATGCCGTCGGGTGGACCGACGTCGACGTCAAGGCCGTCAACACCATCCGTGCCCTCGCGGCGGACGCCGTGGAGAAGACCGGGAACGGCCACCCCGGCGCCGCGATCTCGCTGGCCCCGCTGGCCTACCTGCTCTACCAGCAGACGATGCGGATCGACCCGGCGGACCCGGACTGGCTGGGCCGGGACCGGTTCGTGCTGTCGGCGGGCCACTCCTCGCTCACCCAGTACATCCAGCTCTACCTGTCCGGTTACGGCCTGGAGCTGTCCGACATCGAGGCGCTGCGCACCTGGGGCTCACTGACCCCCGGGCACCCTGAGGTCGGGCACACCAAGGGTGTGGAGACCACCACCGGACCGCTCGGCCAGGGCTTGGCCACCGCGGTGGGGATGGCGTTCGCCCAACGCCGGGTACGGGGTCTGCTCGACCCGGACGCCCCCGAAGGCACCTCCCCGTTCGACCACCGGGTGTACGTGATCGCCTCGGACGGCGACCTGCAGGAGGGCGTCTCCGCCGAGGCATCCTCGCTGGCCGGCACCCAAGAGCTGGGCAACCTCATCGTCTTCTGGGACGACAACCACATCTCCATCGAGGGCGACACGGACGTGGCGTTCACCGAAGACGTCCTCGCCCGCTACGACGCCTACGGCTGGCACACGCAGAGCGTGGACTGGACCGCTGGTGGGGAGTACCGGGAGGACGTGGACGCACTGGCCGCCGCGATCGAGGAGGCGAAGAAGGTCACCGACCGCCCTTCGTTCATCGCGTTGCGCACCATCATCGCCTGGCCCTCCCCCGGCAAGCAGGGCACCGGGGCAGCGCACGGCGCGAAGCTCGGTGCGGAAGAGGTGGCCGGTCTGAAGAAGGCCATCGGGTTCGACCCGGAGAAGCACTTCGACGTGGACCCGGCAGTGCTGGAGCACACCCGTTCGGTCATCGCCCGTGGCGCCGCTGCGCACCTGGAGTGGGACCGGGACTTCGAGAAGTGGGCGGCGGCCAACCCGGAACGGGCGGCGCTGCTGGAGCGGCTGCGTGCCAAGGAGCTGCCGGAGTCCTGGGCCAGTGCGCTGCCCCGGTTCGAAGCGGGCAAGGCGCTGGCCACCCGCGCCGCCTCCGGGCAGGTGCTCAATGCGCTCGCCCCGGTGCTGCCGGAGCTGTGGGGTGGGTCGGCAGACCTGGCCGGCTCGAACAACACCACGATGTCCGGGGAGCCGTCCTTCCTGCCGGCGGACCGGTCCACTGATGACTTCTCCGGCAACATCTACGGCCGCACGATGCACTTCGGCATCCGCGAGCACGCGATGGGGGCGATCGTCAACGGCATCGCCCTGGACGGCATCACCCGCCCGTACGGCGGCACCTTCTTCACCTTCAGCGACTACATGCGCGCGGCTGTGCGCCTGGCGGCGCTGATGCAGGCACCGTCGATCTATGTGTGGACGCACGACTCGATCGGTCTCGGGGAGGACGGACCCACGCACCAGCCGGTGGAGCACCTGGCTGCTTGCCGGGCGATCCCGGGGCTCGCCGTGGTCCGTCCGGCGGACGCGAACGAGACCGCGGCCGCGTGGCGTGCCGTGCTGGAGAACCGGGAGGGACCAGCCGGTCTGGTGCTCACCCGCCAGGGTGTGCCCACCTTCCCCCGCGGGGAGGAGGGGTTCGCCGAGGCGGACGGCGTCTCTCGGGGTGCGTACGTGCTGCTGGAGTCGTCCACTGCTACCCCGCAGGTGATCCTGATCGGCACCGGGTCGGAGGTGCAGCTCGCGGTCGAGGCACGCACCCAGCTGGAGGCAGAGGGGATCGGTACCCGCGTGGTGTCCGCCCCCTGCCTGGAGTGGTTCGACGCTCAGGACGAGACCTACCGGGAGCAGGTGCTGCCGGCCGCGGTCCGTGCACGGGTCAGCGTGGAGGCGGGGATCGCGATGCCCTGGTACCGCTACCTGGGTGAGGCCGGTCGCGCCGTCTCGCTGGAGCACTACGGCGCTTCGGCCGACTACAAGACGCTGTTCGAGCAGTTTGGCATCACCGCCGAAGCCACTGTGGCGGCGGCGAAGGAATCCATCGCGGCCGCCTCGGCCGCAGGCAGCGAAGGGAACTGACGATGACCAGCGCCACCCACGCACTCCAGCAGATCAGCGACGCCGGCGTCTCCATCTGGTTGGACGACCTGTCCCGAGAGGCCCTCACCTCCGGCGAGCTCGCTGGTCTGATCACGGACCGGAACGTCGTCGGCGTGACGACCAACCCGACCATCTTCGCCAAGGCGCTCTCGGAGGGTACTGCCTACGATGCACAGCTCGGTCAGCTGGCCGCAGCCGGTGCGGACACCGAAGAAGCAGTGCTCACCCTCACCACGGACGACGTGCGCAACGCCTGTGATGCGTTCGCCGACACGTTCCGCGCCACCGATGGTAAGGACGGGCGGGTGTCCATCGAGGTGGACCCGCGGCTGGCACGAGACACCCAAGGCACGATCGAGGCCGCGCACAAGCTGTGGAACACGGTCGACCGGCCGAACCTGTGCGTGAAGATCCCGGCGACGGTGGAGGGGTTGCCGGCGATCACCGCGGCCACGGCTGCCGGGATCAGCGTGAACGTGACGTTGATCTTCAGCCTGGACCGGTACCGGGCAGTCACCCAGGCGTACGTGGACGGCCTGGAGCAGGCGCACCAGGCTGGAATCGACCTGACCACGATCCGGTCGGTCGCCTCGGTGTTCCTCTCCCGGATCGACACCAAGGTCGACGACGCGCTCGAGGCGGTCGGCACCGACGAGGCGTTGGCACTGCGTGGCAAGGCGGCGATCGCTGGGGCTCGGCTGTGCTACCAGGTGTTCGAGGAGGTGTTCTCCACCCCGCGGTTCGCGGCCCTGGCTGCCGCAGGTGCGCACCGGCAGCGGCCGCTGTGGGCATCTACCGGTACGAAGAACCCGGACTACCCGGACACCATGTACGTGGACGAGCTGGTCGCTGCCGACGTGGTGAACACCATGCCGCACAAGACCCTGGACGCGGTCTACGACCACTCCCGGGCCACTGGGGCGGACACGGTGCACGGCACCTACGAAGCCTCCCGCGCCGTGCTCGATGACGTGGTCCGCGTCGGGGTACCGTACGAGAAGATCCTGGCCGACCTGGAGACCGCCGGTGTGGACTCCTTCGAGGCGAGCTGGGCCGAGCTGCTGCAGACGGTGACCCAGGGTCTGCAGGCCGCCGCAGAGAAGGGCTGACCGACCCGCATGCCGTCTGCCGCACGAGACAACCCGCTGCGCGACCCGGCCGACCGCCGTCTCCCCCGCATCGCCGGACCTGGCGGTCTGGTGCTGTTCGGGGTGACCGGTGACCTGTCCCGGAAGAAGCTGCTGCCCGCTGTCTACGACCTGTCCAACCGCGGTCTGCTGCCGCCCGGGTTTGGCCTGACCGGCTTCGCCCGGCGGGAGTGGGACGACGAGGACTTCCGCAAGATCGCCCACGATGCGATCCGGGAGAACTCCCGCACCCCGTTCGACGAGGGAGTCTGGGAACAGCTCTCGAAGGGTTTCCGGTTCGTCCAGGGCCAGTTCGGCGACGACGAATCCTTCGCCCGCCTGGCCGAGACCGTGGAGCGGCTGGACGTCGAGCGCGGCACCGGTGGCAACCACGCGTTCTACCTGTCCATCCCGCCCTCGCAGTTCCCGGTGGTGTGCCAGCAGCTGTCCGAGTCCGGGCTCTCCTCCCCCAAGCCGGGGACCTGGCGGCGGGTGGTGATCGAGAAGCCGTTCGGCCACGACCTGGTCTCGGCCCGGGAGCTGAACGACGTGGTGGAGAAGGTGTTTCCCCCGGACGCGGTGTTCCGCATCGACCACTACCTGGGCAAGGAGACGGTCCAGAACCTGCTGGCGCTGCGGTTCGCCAACCAGCTGTTCGAGCCGATCTGGAACGCCCACTACGTGGACCACGTGCAGATCACCATGGCTGAGGACATCGGCATCGGGTCGCGCGCCGGCTACTACGACGGCATCGGCGCCGCCCGGGACGTGATCCAGAACCACCTGCTCCAGCTGCTCGCACTGACTGCGATGGAGGAGCCGGTCTCCTTCGAGGCCGAAGCACTGCGCACGGAGAAGGAGAAGGTGCTCTCCGCCGTCCAGGTGCCGGTCGACCTGGAACGGCACGCCGCCCGCGGACAGTACACCGGCGGCTGGCAGGGTGGTGCGCAGGTGCAGGGCTACCTGGAGGAGGACGGTGTGCCGCCGGACTCGGTCACCGAGACCTACGCGGCGGTGCGGTTGGACGTGGATACCCGCCGGTGGGCCGAGGTGCCGTTCTACCTGCGCACCGGGAAGCGGCTGGGTCGGCGGGTCACCGAGATCGCGGTGGTGTTCAAGCGCGCGCCGCACCTGCCGTTCGACCTGAACGAGACCCAGGAGCTGGGCCAGAACGCGCTGGTGATCCGGGTGCAGCCGGACGAAGGGGTGACCATCCGGTTCGGGTCGAAGGTTCCCGGCACCGCGATGGAGGTCCGGGACGTCACGATGGACTTCGGCTACGGGCACGCGTTCACCGAGTCCTCTCCGGAGGCCTACGAGCGACTGCTGCTCGATGTGCTGCTCGGTGACCCGCCGCTGTTCCCGCACCAGCGGGAGGTGGAGCTGTCCTGGCAGATCCTGGATCCGATCATCAACCACTGGTACAGCAGCGGACGACCCGAGCCGTACCGCGCCGGTACCTGGGGGCCGGCTTCCGCCGACGCCATGCTCGGCCGGGACGGACGAACCTGGAGGCGACCGTGATCATCACGCTCGAGGACACCAGCACCGCCGAGATCGGCGCGCGGCTGGTCGACCTGCGCGAGGAGGGTGGCGTGGTGGCGCTCGGCCGGGTGCTCACCCTCGTGATCATCGCCACCGGGGACGAGGCCGAGACCGCGGTGGAGGCTGCCAACCGCGCCAGCCGGGAGCACCCGTGCCGGGTGATCGTCGTGGACCGGGCGAACGGTCGCGACGACGTCGCCCTGGACGCCGAGATCCGGATCGGCGCGGACGCTGGCGCTTCTGACGTGGTGGTGCTGCGACCCTCCGGCGGGGCACGTGCCGAGGTGGACACGCTGGTGATGCCGCTGCTGCTGCCAGACGCACCGATCGTGGTGTGGTGGCCGAGCCAGCCCCCGGAGGTGCTCGGAGCGGACCCACTGGGTGCGATGGCCTACCGGCGGATCAGCGACGTGGGCGAGTGCGAGGACGCGATCGAGCTGCTCGCCGGCCTGGGCGAGCGCTACACCGCCGGGGACACCGACCTGTCCTGGGCACGGACCACGCTCTGGCGCGGGATCACCGCCGCATCGCTGGACGGTGTCACCGGTCCGGTGCGCAACGTGACTGTGCGGGGGGCGGTGGCCCGTCCCTCCACCCACCTGTTCGCCGCGTGGCTGGCCGCCTACCTGGACGTGCCGACCGTGGTGGAGGCCGACCCGGTGGCCACGGCGATCACCGGAGTGGACCTGGAGCTGGCCGATGGGGTCATCTCGATGCGCCGCCCGGAGGGGTCGTCCGTGGTGACGATCAACCAACCGGGGCAGCCGGAGCACCAGATCGCGATGCCGAAACGACCGTTGGAGGACTGCTTGATGGAAGACCTGCGCCGTCTCGATCCCGACGAGGCGTACCGCAAGAGCCTGGTGGACGGCCTGCCGAGGGTTCAGGTCACCACGGCGGAGGCGGTCCGATGACCGGTGCTGAACGCGCAGTGGTGGTGCACCCGGACGCCGACACGCTGGCCCGTGCCACGGCCGCCCGCTTCCTGCTCGCGCTGGCCGATGCACAGTCACTGCGCCACCCGGTGCACGTGGCGATCACCGGCGGCACGATCGGCACCCAGGTGCTCGCCGAGATCGGCCGCTCGGACCTGCTCGGTGTGGTGGACTTCACCGGGGTGCACGTGTGGTGGATCGACGAACGGTTCGTACCCACAGGTGATCCGGATCGGAACGAGGGCCAGGCCGGCGAGGCGTTGCTGGCGCGGCTGCCCATCCCCGAGGAGAACGTGCACCGGATGCCTTCTAGCGAGGAGGCGAAGGATGTCGAGGCCGCTGCCCGGGCCTATGCTGAGCAGCTGGCGCGGTTCGCTCCCGAGGGAGCGCTGGCCCCGGAGCTGGACCTGGTGCTGCTCGGTATGGGCCCGGACGGTCATATCGCCTCGCTGTTCCCCGGCCAGGGCACTGTCTCCATCACGGACCGGGCGGTGATCGGGGTGCACGACTCCCCCAAGCCGCCGCCAGAGCGGATCTCGCTGACCCTGCCGGTGCTGAACAACACGCGGCAGACCTGGATCGTGGTGTCCGGCGCCGCCAAGGCGGAGCCGGTACGTCGCGCGCTCGAGGGGGCAGACCCGGACGACCTGCCCGTCGCGGCCGCTGCCGGCCGGGACGTGACCCTGTGGCTGGTGGATGCGGAGGCCGCCGGACAGGGCTGATGCTCCCGCGGGAGCACATCGGGTGGCCTCAGGCTGCGCGAGGTTCGGTCGTCTGCCGCTCCTCCCGCAGCTGCCGGTTCACCAGCAGCGTGGAGACGGCGTAGCCCAGGTTGAACGGGCGGCCGTCCATGGCGGTCAGGTCACCTGTGCAGCTGTCCTGGGTCCTCCCAGCGCTGACCGCGGCCGGTACTGTGCGCACCATCTGTCCGTCGGGTGCGTAGGTGCACAGTGTGCCGTCCGGGCCGCGGCGCAGGTCGAAGCCACCCTCGTGGTGGGCGCGATGGTGCTCCCCGCAGAGCAGCGCCATGTTCGCCAGCGTGGTCGGCCCACCGCGGACCCAGTGCCGCAGGTGGTGGGCGTGCAGGAAGCGGCGGCGCCCGCACCCCGGGAACACACAGCCCTGGTCGCGGTGCCACAGCGCCCGGAACAGGGCAGCGTTGGGCCGGCGGCTGCGGCGGCCGACGTCGATGGTGCGGCCGGGCCGTGGGCTGGACATCGACACCATCCCCTCCGCTGCTGCTCCCGCGGGAGCATCCTCGTGCAGGTGCATCACCACCCCGGTGTCACAGCACAGCCGCCTGGCGGTCTCCGCATGCAGGGCCGGTCCGAGCTCCAGATGGGTGTCGCCGCCGGCAGCGGCGGCCAGAGCGGTGAGCGTGGTGTGCAGCACCGTCTCGCTGCGCCGCGAGGCCCGCACGGGCTCGACGTCGCCGTTCGTGCCCGGGGACTGGACCTGCTCCTCCGCCTCGGCCTCCTCCGGCGCTGCGGCCACGTCGCTCTGTGCGCAGATGAGCACCAGGGCGTCCAGCAGGCTGTGGCCTGGCCGAGCGACCTCCTCCTCCACCGCCTGCACCGGATCCAGGTGCGCTGCGGCGTCACTGCTGGCCGCGGTACGTTCCAGGTAGTCCTGCGCGCGGCGCAGCGCCTCGAGGATCTCCGCACCGTCCTCCGGTGAGCTGCGCACGGAGAAGCACACCGACCCGTCCTCCTCGACCCGGTAGGACAGCCGACGGCGCCGGTGCCGGGCGTTGACGTCGTCGAGAGAGGCGCCGTTGCGGATGCCGGCGCACAGCCGGTCCAGCTGCACCGCACTGGCAGCCCTGGCCACCTGCACCAGCTCGTCCTCGTTCACCGCCGTGCCCACGCGTGTGATCGCCCGCACCTTGGAATAGCTGAGCCGACCGGCGGCGAACTCGGCCTGCGTCACGGGTAGGTCCCGCAGAGCGCGCGCGACTCGGACGTGCTCTCGTGCGGTGGAGCCGGACATACCGCACCGCCAGGAGAGCCAGTGCGCGCACGAGCACATGCCGACGTACTGGCGCCAGCCCTCCTGGGCGTCGAACTCCCCCAGCACCTGCAGGAAACGGCAGGTGTGCGCCGCGATCTCGGCGGCCAGCGTGCCGAGCTCCGCTGCCAGCTGGGCCAACGGCCGCACCTGCTCGGTCTCACCGGGGTGCTCGTCCACAGGGTGCCCCGTCGTCTGGCTCATGGTGCCTTCTCCCTCCACCTGCTCGAACGGTAGTTCCAGGCTAGAGCGAGGGTCTGACATCACGACCGCGCGAGCTCCCCGAGATGCTCCCGCGGGAGCACCTCACCTCACGCCACACACCCCGATCGCCCCGCGCGTCCCGACGGTTGCCACCGCCACCGGGTCGTCCGGCTGCACGAGATCCGCCAAGGCGAGCCGGTTCGGCCGCCGTGCGCCGCAGCTCGTGCACTCGTGCACCACCACCCAGCCTTTGCCCCGGCGCTGCTCCACCGCGACCGGGCGCATCACCGCACCACAGCCTGCCGCCCGGTCCCCCGGCTGCACGTCCAGGTGCACCGAGCACAGGCAGGCCGGGCAGTGGTTACGGAAACGTCCCCCTGTGCACGGACGGACCGCCGTCGCGCAGCACACACACCGGAACGCGACGTTCTCCACGATCCGGACCGAAGTTCTGGTCATGACCTGCTCCACGTCGTCGCGACAACGAGTGGTGCAGGGTTCCGTTGGTTCTCCCCCGGGCTTGCGGGGTCTCGGGCTGGCGGAGCGAGGGACGCGATTCACCGCAGGTGCGATTACTTCCGGTTCCTGCTTCACCGCACGGCGAGCGGGTGCTCGGGTGCGGCTCCGGACCACGACCGGGTTCCCCGGCCACTGTCACCAGCCGGCGCTGCGCAGGTGCGCTCACGCGGCGGGTGCCACCGGTAGGTGTCAGCTCCGCGCCACCGACGTCGGCGCCGTCCCCTGACGGTCAGGCCATGACGATGGCAACAGGTGCCATGTGCTCTCCTCTTCCAGAGGTTCTCAGCCGCCGCGGCGGGCGCGCAGCGCCTCCAGCGCCTCGTCCAGCAGGGCGGCGCCCTCGGCGTCGCTGCGGCGCTCCTTCACGTACGCCAGGTGGGTCTTGTACGGCTCGTTCCTCGGCGCCGAGGGCGGGTTCTCCCGGTCCTGCCCGGCGGGCAGCCCACAGCGTGGGCAGTCCCAGGTCTCCGGGATCGCCAGACCGGGCTCCTCGGCGAAGCTGGGCTTGGTCTCGTGCCCACCGGCGCACCAGTAGGACACCCACACCCGCGGCGCGGCCTCCCCGCGCTCCGCCTCTCCCATCGGGCCCGCTCCGACGCGGGACCCTCGGATCGCACTACCGCCTGCCATGCTGCTCCTCAGATCGCGAACCGCTGCACGAGACCGAGCAGCACGATGACGACGCCCCAGACGATGGCCGAGCCGACCGTGATCCGGTTCAGGTTGCGCTCGGCGACCCCGGAGGAGCCGAGGCTGGAGGACAACCCGCCGCCGAACATGTCGGACAGACCGCCCCCCTTCCCCTTGTGCATGAGGATGGTCAGCACCAGCATCGCACTGGTGAGCACCAGCAGGACCTGAAGGACGATGGTCAGAATGGTCACGGCCTGGCGTACTTCCTCAACTGGACGGCTCGCGCGCGACGTCGGCGCGCCTGGGACTCACGTGATTCTACGCGATGTGCGCAGCGGGTCTACAGACCCACCTGGTGGGACTGGTAGCGGGCGATGGCGGCGAACTCCTCCGCCTGCAGGCTCGCACCACCCACCAGTGCGCCGTCCACATCCGTCTGCGCCATGATCGAGGCGACGTTGCTGGACTTCACCGAGCCGCCGTAGAGCACGCGCACCGCCTCTGCCACCTCCGTGGAGTACAGCTCGGCGATCCGGGCGCGGATCGCCGCGCACACCTCCTGGGCGTCCTCCGGGGTGGCGACCTCGCCGGTACCGATGGCCCAGACCGGCTCGTAGGCCACGACGGTGCGGGCGGCGTCCTCGGCGGAGATACCGGTATAGGCGCCGTCCACCTGGGCGATGGTGTGCGGCACCTGCTCACCGGCCTGGCGGACCTCGAGCCCCTCACCCACGCAGATGATGGGTGTGATGTCGGCACCCAGTGCCGCCTTCGCCTTGGCCCCGACCAGCGCGTCGTCCTCACTGTGGTACTGGCGTCGCTCGGAGTGGCCCACGACGGCGTAGCTCACCCCGAGCTTGGCCAGCATCGTGGCGGACACCTCACCGGTGTAGGCGCCCTTCTCGTGGGCGGAGATGTCCTGCGCGCCGTAGCCGATCTCCAGCTTGTCGGCGTCCACGAGGGTCTGCACCGAGCGCAGGTCGGTGAACGGTGGGCACACCACCACCTCCACGGCGTCGTAGTCGTGCTTGGCGTCCTTGAGGGTCCAGGCGAGCTTCTGCACCAGGTGGGTGGCCTCGTGGTGGTCGAGGTTCATCTTCCAGTTGCCCGCCATCAGCGGGGTACGGCTGGTAGCCATCGGTCGTTACCTTTCGCGGGAGCAGATCAGTTCGGGACGTCGGTCTCAGTTCAGCACGTCGATACCGGGCAGGGTCTTGCCCTCGAGGAACTCTAGGGAGGCACCACCGCCGGTGGAGATGTGGCTGAAGCCGTCCTCGTCGAAGCCGAGGGTGCGCACGGCCGCGGCGGAGTCACCACCGCCGACGATGGTGAACGCGCCCCGGGAGGTGGCATCGACCAGCGCCTGGGCGACAGCCTTCGTGCCGCCGGCGAACGCGTCGAACTCGAAGACGCCCATCGGGCCGTTCCACACGACGGTCTTGGCATCGAGGATCGCGGCGCGGAACTGGTCACCGGCCTTCGGACCGATGTCCAGGCCGATCTGGTCGGCGGGCATGTCATCGGCGGCGACGACCGTGGCAGGCGAGTTCGCCTTGAACTCCGGCGCTACGACGATGTCGGTGGGCAGCACGATCTGCACACCGCGGTCGGCGGCGGTGGCCAGGTAGCCCTTGACCGTGTCGATCTGGTCTTCCTCCAGCAGGGAGTTGCCCACCCGGTACCCCTGGGCGGCGAGGAAGGTGAACACCATGCCACCGCCGATGAGCAGCCGGTCGGCCTTGGTGAGCAGGTTGGCGATCACGCCCAGCTTGTCGGAGACCTTCGACCCGCCGAGGACCACGACGTAGGGCCGCTCGGGCTCCACGGTCGCCCGCCGCAGCGCTTCGACCTCGGTCTGCACCAGGGAGCCGACCGCGCTGGGCAGCACCTTGGCGACGTCGTAGACGCTGGCCTGCTTGCGGTGCACCACACCGAACCCGTCGGAGACGAAGACATCCGCGAGCCCGGCGAGCTCGCGGGCCAGCCCGTCACGCTCGGCGTCGTCCTTGGACGTCTCCCGGGCATCGAAGCGGATGTTCTCCAGCAGCAGCACCTGCCCGTCGCCCAGCTCACCGGCGGCCGCCTTGGCGCCGTCCCCGATGGTGTCCGGGGCGAGGGTCACCGGGGCACCGAGGAGCTCACCCAGCCGCTCGGCCACCGGTGCCAGGGAGAAGGCCGGGTCCACCGTGCCCTTCGGCCGGCCCAGGTGCGCGGTGACGATCACCTTCGCACCGGCCTCGACCAGGCGCTTGAGCGTGGGCAGCGCGGCCCGGATACGACCGTCGTCGGTGATGGTGGTGCCGTCCAGCGGCACGTTGAAGTCGGAGCGGACCAGGACACGCTTGCCGCGCAGGTCGCCGAGGTCGTCGATGGTCTTCATGGTGAGCCTTCCCTTGTTCTGCTGGTCGAGGAGGTGCGGCGGACATGACTCGCGCCCGCGTGCGCACTGGCACGCGGGCGCGAGTCATGCGGCGGCGATGCTCAGAGCCGCTCGCCGATGTAGCTGGTGAGGTCCACCATGCGCTGGGAGAAGCCCCACTCGTTGTCGTACCAGGAGACGACCTTCACCTGGTCGCCGATCACCCGGGTCATACCCGCGTCGAAGATGCTCGAGGCCGGGTCGCCGGCGATGTCGGTGGAGACCAGCGGGTCCTCGGAGTAGACCAGGATGCCCTTGAGCTCCTCGGACTCGGCGGCAGCCTTCACCGCGGCGTTCACCTCCTCGACGGTGACCTCCCGGGATGCCGTGAAGGTCAGGTCGGTGGCTGAACCGGTCGGGACCGGTACCCGCAGCGCGAAGCCGTCCAGCTTGCCGGCGAGCTCCGGGAGCACCAGGGAGACGGCCTTGGCCGCACCGGTGGTGGTCGGGATGATGTTCAGTGCGGCAGCGCGTGCGCGGCGCGGGTCGCGGTGCGGGCCGTCCTGCAGGTTCTGGTCCGCGGTGTAGGCGTGCACCGTGGTCATCAGGCCACGGACGATGCCGACGCTGTCGTTCAGCGCCTTGGCCAACGGTGCCAGGCAGTTGGTGGTGCAGGAGGCGTTGGAGACGATGTGGTGGTTCTCCGGGTCGTAGCTGGTGTGGTTCACACCGACCACGAAGGTCGCGTCCTCGTTCTTCGCCGGGGCGGAGATGATCACCTTCTTGGCGCCAGCGTCCAGGTGCGCCTTCGCCTTGGTGGCGTCGGTGAAGATCCCGGTGGACTCGATGACGACGTCCGCACCGATCTCCCCCCACGGCAGGTTCGCCGGGTCGCGCTCTTCGAACGCCTTGAAGGTCTGGTTGCCGACCGTGATCGAGGTCTCGTCGTAGGAGACCTCCTCGGCGAGCTTGCCGAGGATCGAGTCGTACTTGAGCAGGTGTGCGAGCGAGGCGTTGTCGGTCAGGTCGTTCACACCGACGACCTGGATGTCCGCACCGCTGGCGAGCACCGCCCGCAAGAAGTTCCGTCCGATACGGCCGAAGCCGTTGATGCCGACGCGGATGGTCACGTTTTCCTCCTGGCGCGCTCGGTGCGCGCATAGCGTCTGGATTCACAGGTTGCGCCGCTGGCGCGGGTCCCGAGGGGAGCTCGGTGCGGAGTGCTTCCGACCAGGATGGCCGGAGTGGGCGATCACCGCAGGCTCTACGGTACACCCGGCGGAGACCAAGTTCCGTTCTGGTCCCGGTCAAGGGTGACCGCGATCACATATCCAGCATGTCCTGGGTGAGGTTGCTCTCCGTGTCCGGTACGCCGAGCTCGTGCGCGCGCTTGTCCGCCATGGCCAGCAGCCGCCGGATCCGGCCGGCGATCGCGTCCTTGGTCAGCGGGGGGTCGGACAGCTGGCCGAGCTCCTCCAGGCTCGCCTGCTTGTTCTCCAGGCGGAGCCGGCCGGCCTGCTGCAGGTGCTCGGGCACGTCGTCGCCGAGCAGCTCGAAGGCCCGCTCCACCCGTGACCCCGCAGCCACGGCGGCCTGTGCGGAACGGCGCAGGTTGGCATCGTCGAAGTTGGCCAGCCGGTTCGCCGTACCACGCACCTCCCGGCGGATGCGCCGCTCCTCCCAGGCGATCACCGCGTCGTGGGCGCCCATCCGGGTGAGCAGCGCGCTGATCGCGTCCCCGTCGCGGATCACTACGCGGTCCACACCGCGCACCTCTCGGGCCTTGGCGGGCACCCCCAGCCGGCGGGCCGCCCCGACCAGGGCCAGCGCGGCCTCCGGACCTGGGCAGGTCACCTCGAGCGCAGAGGACCGGCCCGGCTCGGTCAGCGAGCCGTGCGCCAAGAACGCCCCCCGCCAGGCGGCGACGGCGTCGCCGACGCTGGCGTTCACCACGTGCGGGGGCAGCCCGCGCACCGGGCGGCCGCGGGAGTCGAGCAGACCGGTCTGCCGGGCGAGTGCCTCGCCCCCGGTCACCACCCGTACCACGTACCGGTTCCCGCGGCGCAGCGCACCACCGGAGACGACGATCACCTCGCTGGCGTGCCCGTACACCTCGTGGATCGTCTGCCGCAGCCGACGGGCGGCCACCCCGGTGTCCAGCTCGGCCTCCACGACGATCCGCCCAGAGATGATGTGCAGCCCCCCGGCGAACCGCAGCGTGGCTGCGACCTCTGCCTTCCGGGCGGACATCTTGTCCACCCGCAGCCGGGCCAGTTCGTCCTTCACGTCGGCGGTCAATGACATGAGCGCCATCCTGCCATTCATCCTGACCTCTCTCCGACGTCGCCGAGGAACCGTTCGAAGGCGTCCGAGTACGCCGCAGCCAGCCGGAGCGTATCGTGCCGCGGGGTGCCGTCGCCCTCACTGACCTGACGCAAGAGTAGCCGTGCACCGACCGCCTGTGCGCTGCGGGTGAGGTCGTCGAGGTCCTGCACCGAGGAGGGGTCGGCGAGCACCACGTCCAGACGCAGGTCCGGGGCATAGTCCACCAGGGAGCGCACATGGTCGGCGGCGCTGTACCCGGTGGTCTCTCCGTCTTGCGCGGACAGGTTGAGGGTGAGCACGCGCCGCGCCTCGGTCTCCTGCAGGGCGGTGGCGATCTCCGGGACGAGCAGGTGCGGCATCACCGAGGTGAACCAGGAACCGGGGCCGAGGATCACCCAGTCGGCGGTGCGGATCGCGGCAACCGCCTCGGCGCAGGCCGGCGGCTCGGCGGGGATCAGCCGCACCCGCTCCACCTTGCCGGCGGTGACCGCCAGCCGGGACTGGCCGCGGACCAGGGAGTGCGGTGCGTTCGGTCCCGGCCCGAGCAGCACATCGGCCTCGATGTCCAGCGGGACGGAGGCCATCGGCAGCACTCGGCCCTTGGCGCCGAGCAGCTCGCCGATCAGGTCCAGCCCGGCGACCGGGTCCTCGAGCAGCTCCCAGACGGTGGCGATGAGCAGGTTCCCCACCGCGTGCCCGTCCAACGGTCCGGGCGAGACGAACCGGTGCTGCAGCACGTCCCGCCACACGTGCCCCCAGTCGGAGGTGTCGCACAGCGCGGACAGGGCCATCCGCAGGTCACCGGGCGGCAGCACACCGAGCTCCTGGCGCAGCCGTCCGGAGGATCCGCCGTCGTCGGCGACGGTGACCACAGCGGTCACCTCGGTGGTGACGTGCCGCAGCGCACCCAGGGTGGCAGCCAGGCCGTGGCCGCCGCCCAGGGCGACGACCCGGGGCTGGTGGTCGCGCCGATAAGCCCGCACCGGCGGCATGCCGATCCTCATTCTCGCCCCAGGTCCCGGTGGACGGTGCGCACTGTGCGGCCTTCGGCCCGCAGCCGGGTGGCGATCGCCTCGGAGATCGCCACCGAACGGTGCTTGCCACCGGTGCAACCGACCGCGAGGGTCACATACGGCTTCTGCTCCGCCAGGTAGCCGTCCAGGACCGGGTTGATCGCGGCCACGTACGCGTCGACGAAGTCCTCGGCGCCCTGCAGGTTGAGCACGTAGTCGCGCACCGGTTCGTCCTTGCCGGTCAGGTGCCGCAGCTCGGTCACCCAGTACGGGTTCTTCAGGAACCGCACGTCCACCACGTGGTCGGCATCCAACGGCAGCCCGTACTTGAAGCCGAAGGAGACGGTCGTGATCCGTAGCGGCGCCGCCTCGGCCTCGGTGGCCACCGTGTCACGCACCGCCCGGGCGAGGTCGTGCACGGACAGCTCACTGGTGTCCAGGGTGACGTCTGCCCGGGACCGCAGGTGGGCGAGCAGGCGGCGCTCCTCGGCGATGCCGTCCAGCATGCGACCATCACCCTGCAGCGGGTGCGGGCGGCGCACCTGCTCGAACCGGCGCACCAGCGCCTCGTCGGAGGCGTCCAGGAACACGATCCGGTAGTCCAGGCGGGCGCTGCGCAGGTCGTCGAGCACCTGCACCAGGTCGGCGAAGAACTCCCGGGAGCGCACGTCCACCACCGCGGCCAGCCGGCGCACACCGCCGTCGGTCTGCGTCATCATCCCGGCCAACGCGAGCAGCATCCGCGGCGGCAGGTTGTCCACCACGTACCAGTCGAGGTCCTCGAGCACCGCCGCGGTGCGGGACCGGCCCGCCCCGGACATCCCGGTGATGATGATCACCTCGGGGCGGTCGTCGCTGGGCGGCGGTGCGGTCTCGTCGAGCAGCGGGATGCCTTGGGGGACGGTCGGGGGCGGCTCGGGCCGAGTCTCCTCGCTCATGGACTCAGGATGGCACGTCCTGCGCCGGCGTGTCGGCAGCTGTGGGAGTGCGCAGCGCAGCAGAGATCGTCGCCGCCAGCGCCGGCCCGATCCCGGGCACCTGCGCGATCTCGGTCACGTCCGCCTGGGTGAGCGCCCGGACCGAGCCGAACTGCCGCAGCAGCGCCGCCTGCCGTTTCGGCCCCAGTCCGGGGACGGCGTCCAGCGCCGACCGGGTCATCCCCTTCCCGCGTCGCTTGCGGTGGTGGGTGATCGCGAACCGGTGCGCCTCGTCCCGCAACCGCTGCAGCAGGAACAGCCCGTCGCTGCTGCGCGGCAGCACCACCGGGAACTCCTCCCCCGGCAACCAGACCTCCTCGAGCCGCTTGGCCAGGCCGACCACGGACACATCCGTGATGCCCAGCTCCCCCAGCGCAAGGTGAGCCGCGGCGACCTGGGGGGCTCCGCCGTCGACCACCACCAGCTGCGGCGGGTAGGCGAACCGGCGCTTCTCCGCCACTGCCGTGGGGACAGCGCTACCGCTCACCCGCTCTCCGTCCTCCGCAGCGTCGATGTCGGCACTGGCAGCCCCGGCCCGCTCGGCGAGATAGCGGCGGAACCGGCGGGTGAGCACCTCGTTCATCGCCTCGGTGTCGTCCCGGGCGCCCTCACCGTCCTCGCCACGGACCACGAAGTGCCGGTACTCGCTCTTGCGGGGCAGCCCGTCCTCGAACACCACCATGGACCCGACCTGCTCGGTGCCCTGCGTGTGGGAGATGTCGTAGCACTCGATGCGCAGCGGCGACTCCGGCAGCCCGAGGTACTCGGTCAGCTCAGCCAGGGCCTGGGACCGGGCGGTGAGGTCACCGGCGCGGCGGGTCTTGTGCAGCGCGAGCGCGTGCTCGGCGTTCTGCGCCACCGTCTGCGCCAGGGCGCGCTTGTCCCCACGCTGAGCCACGTGGATGCGCACCTTCGCGCCCCGGATGCCGCGCAGCCAGGCGCTGATCTGCTCCAGGTTCTCCGGCAGCACCGGCACGATGATCTCCCGGGGCACTGTGTGCGCACTGTCGGCACCTTCGGCGAGATCGCCGTAGACCTGCTCCAGCAGGCGTTCCACCAGCTCTGCCTCGGTGACCGCCTCGACGCGTTCGGTGACCCAGCCGCGCTGGCCGCGGATCCGGCCGTCGCGCACGTGGAACACCTGCATCGAGGCCTCCAGCTCGTCGGCGGCCATCGCGAACACATCGGCGTTCGTACCGTCGGGGAGCACCACAGCGTTCTTCTCCACGACCTTGGTCAGCGCGGCCAGGTCGTCGCGCAACCGGGCGGCACGCTCGAAGTCCAGCTCGGCCGAGGCCTGCTTCATCTCCCGCTCCAGGCGGCGCACGTAGGGTCCGGTCTGCCCGGCCATGAAGTCGCAGAGCTCCTCGGCCATCGCCCGGTGGTCCGCCACGGAGATCCGGTCCACGCACGGGGCGGCACACTTGTCGATGTAGCCGAGCAGGCAGGGGCGGCCGGACTGCTGGGCCCGGTTGTACACCCCCTTGGAGCAGGACCGGATCGGGAACACCCGGAGCAGCAGGTCGACGGTCTCCCGGATCGCCCAGGCGTGGGAGTAGGGGCCGAAGTAGCGGTTGCCCTTGCGCTTGGCGCCGCGGGTGACCAGCACCCGGGGGACCTCCTCGCTCATCGTGACGGCCAGGTACGGGTAAGACTTGTCGTCGCGGTACTTCACGTTGAACCGCGGGTCGTAGGTCTTGATCCAGGAATACTCCAGCGCCAGGGACTCCACCTCGGTGGCGACCACGGTCCACTCCACGCTCGCTGCTGTGGTGACCATCTGCTGGGTGCGCGGGTGCAGGCCAGCCACGTTCTGGAAGTAGCTGGACAACCGGGCGCGCAGGTTCTTCGCCTTGCCGACGTAGATGACCCGGCCGTGGGCGTCCCGGAACCGGTAGACCCCCGGGTCGGTGGGGATCTCGCCCGGCTTGGGGCGGTAGGTGCTCGGGTCGGCCATGCCTTCCAGGGTAGTTCGCGCTAGCGTGTGGGGATGGGACCCCTTCACTCGTATTCAGTCGTCGTGGACTGGACCGGCGCCGGGGATCGCGGCACGGAGTCCTACACCTCCTACGGGCGGGACCACGTGGTCCGCATCGAGGGCAAGCCGCCACTACCGGGCTCGGCCGACGTGGCGTTCCGGGGCGATGTGGACCGGTATTCCCCCGAGGACCTGTTCGTGGCGGCGCTGGCGCAGTGCCACCTGCTCTGGTTCCTGCACAAGGCAGCGATGGCGGGGGTGGTGGTGACGGGGTACACCGACCGGGCCACCGGCACGATGCGGGTAGAGGTCGCCGGTGCGGGCCAGTTCACCGAGGTGGTGCTGCACCCGAAGGTGCAGGTCGCCGAACCGGTGGCCGAGGACGTGATCGCCGACCTGCACCAGCAGGCGCACGACCACTGTTTCATCGCCCGGTCGGTGAACTTCCCGGTGCGGCACGCCCCGCTGACCACGCAGGTAGCGGCGCGGGCGTAGCACTCAGGCAGACGCCGCGGACTTCTGCCGTCGGGACTTGCCCTTGGCTGCGGCTGCCTTGCGGCGGGCGGAGCGGGCCTTGGGTCGAGCGAGAGCCGCGACCTCCGTGACCGGCCGCAGCTCCGGGCGCGCGTCGGGCCCGAGGATCTCGGCGAGGAAGTGTCCGGTGTGCGAGGCCTCCACCGTGGCCAGGTCCTCCGGAGTGCCCTCGCCGACGACCATACCGCCGCCAGAACCCCCTTCAGGGCCCATGTCGATCACCCAGTCCGCGTTCTTGATGACGTCCAGGTTGTGCTCGATGATGATCACCGTGTTGCCCTTCTCCACCAAGCCCTGGAGCACGTCCATCAGCTTGCGGATGTCCTCGAAGTGCAGCCCGGTGGTGGGTTCGTCGAGCATGTAGACGGTGCGCCCGCTGGACCGCTTCTGCAGTTCGGCGGCCAGCTTGACGCGTTGCGCCTCACCACCGGAGAGGGTGGGGGCCGGCTGACCGAGTCGTACGTATCCCAGCCCGACGTCGACCAGCGTACGGAGGTGTCGGGCGATCGCCGGGACGGCGGCGAAGAACTCGGCAGCCTCGGCGATCGGCATGTCCAGCACCTCGGCGACCGTCTTGCCCTTGTAGTGCACCTCGAGGGTCTCCCGGTTGTACCGGGCGCCGTGGCAGACCTCGCAGGGCACGTACACGTCCGGCAGGAAGTTCATCTCGATCTTCAGGGTGCCGTCGCCGTGGCAGGCCTCGCACCGACCACCTTTGACGTTGAAGGAGAACCGGCCCGGGGTGTAGCCGCGGACCTTCGCCTCGGTCGTCTCGGCGAACAGGCGGCGCATGTGGTCCCACACCCCGGTGTAGGTGGCGGGGTTGGACCGTGGCGTGCGCCCGATCGGGCTCTGGTCCACGTGCACGACCTTCTCCAGGTCGTCCAGACCGGTGACCCGCTTGTGCCGACCGGGTACGTGCCGGGCCCCGTTCAGCTCGTTGGCGAGCACGTTGTAGAGGATCGCGTTGACCAGCGTGGACTTGCCGGAGCCGGAGACTCCGGTCACCGCGGTGAGCGTGCCGAGCGGGAAGGACACGTCGATGGCGCGCAGGTTGTTCTCGATCGCCCCGTGCACCTGCAC
Source organism: Ruania albidiflava DSM 18029 (assembly GCF_000421225.1). Lineage (GTDB taxonomy): Bacteria > Actinomycetota > Actinomycetes > Actinomycetales > Beutenbergiaceae > Ruania > Ruania albidiflava. The sequence continues at coordinate 321,471 of NZ_ATWL01000001.1, forward strand.
CCACCGGTCGGGGTCCGGTGTGCGACGCTGCGTGGGGACGGGGATGGTGCGCCGCCCGGCCAGGTACGCCCCGGTGAGGGAGTCTGGCGCCTCGAGCAGCCCGGCATAGTCACCGGAGTGCACGATGTGCCCGCCCTGCTCACCCGCACCGGGGCCGATGTCCACGATCCAGTCAGCGGTGCGGATGGTGTCTTCGTCGTGCTCGACGACGATCAGCGTGTTGCCCAGGTCCCGCAACCGGGTCAGGGTCTCGATGAGACGACGGTTGTCCCGCTGGTGCAGGCCGATGCTCGGCTCGTCCAGCACGTACAGCACCCCGACCAGCCCGGACCCGATCTGGGTGGCCAACCGGATCCGTTGCGCCTCCCCACCGGAGAGCGTGGCCGCAGGCCGGGACATGCTCAGGTAGTCCAGGCCCACATCGAGGAGGAAGCCGAGCCGGGCGTGGATCTCCTTGAGCACCTGCGCGGCGATCGCCGCCTCCCGCTCCCCCAGCTGCAGACCGTCGAGGAACGCTTTGGCCTCCCGGATGGACAGGTCGCACAGCTGTGCGATCGACTTGCCCCCCACGGTCACGGCGAGCACCTCGGGCTTGAGCCGGGCTCCCTGGCAGACAGGGCACGGCACCTGCCGCATGTACTCCTCGTACTTGTCCCGGGACCACTCGGACTCGGTCTCGTGGTGCCGCCGCTCCAGGAAGGCGATCACTCCTTCGAACCCGGTGGAGTAGGACCGTTCCCGGCCCCACCGGTTCCGGTACCGCACGTGCACCTTGTGGTCCTTGCCGTAGAGCACCGCGTCCTTGGCGCGCTTGGGCAGCGCCCGCCACGGCACGTCCACGGAGAAGCCCAGGTCCTCGCCGAGGGCGGTGAGGATGCGGTCGAAGTACTGCGAGCTCGCGCTGGCCCACGGTGCCACCGCCCCCTCGGCGAGGGTGAGCTCCTCGTCCGGGACGACCAGGTCGGGGTCCACCTCCAGCCGGGTACCGATCCCGGTGCACTCCGGGCAGGCGCCGTAGGGGGCGTTGAAGGAGAAGGTGCGCGGTTCCATCTCCTCCAGGCTGAGCGGGTGGTCGTTCGGGCAGGCACGCTTCTGGGAGAACCGCCGCTGCCGGCCGGGGTCGTCTGGTCCCAGGTCCACGAAGTCGGCCACGACCAGACCGTCGGCGAGGCCCAGAGCGGTCTCCACCGAGTCGGTGAGCCGCTGCCGGATGGTCGGGCGCACGACCAGTCGGTCCACCACCACGTCGATGGTGTGCTTGAGCTTCTTCTCCAGCACCGGTGGCTCGGCGAGCTGGATGAGCTCTCCGTCGACCATGGCGCGGGCGAAGCCACGGGACTGCAGCTCGCGGAACAGCTCGGAGTACTCCCCCTTGCGCCCGCGCACCACCGGGGCGAGCACCTGGAACCGGGTGCCCTCCGGCATCTCCCGCAACCGGTCGACGATCTGCTGCGGGGTCTGCGCCACTACCTGCTCGCCGCACACCGGGCAGTGCTGCGTGCCGGCGCGGGAGTACAGCAGCCGCAGGTAGTCGTACACCTCGGTGATCGTGCCGACGGTCGAGCGCGGGTTGCGGTTCGTGGACTTCTGGTCGATGGACACTGCCGGGGAGAGCCCCTCGATGAAGTCGACGTCCGGTTTGTCCATCTGACCGAGGAACTGCCGCGCATAGGCGGACAGCGACTCCACGTACCGGCGCTGCCCCTCGGCGAAGATCGTGTCGAACGCCAGCGACGACTTCCCGGAGCCGGACAACCCGGTGAACACGATCAACCGGTTCCGGGGGAGGTCGACGTCGACGTCTTGGAGGTTGTGCTCGCGCGCGCCGCGAACCAGGAGGGAGTCACTCACGCGTGCCATGGTAGAACGACCGACCGACATAGTACAAGCGTTCGAGGTGCGTGCTCGGTCACAGCGCATCGTCAGGAGGTGAGCTCGACGCGAATCGGTGAGAGCCTGCTGCCATGACCACGAACCGTCCTGACAGCACTGGCACCCCCTTCGTTCCCGGGCACGTGGAGCGCGGCGGCCCGGCGATCGTCTGGCGCAGCGCCGACGCGGAGGTGCACAAGGCGAGCCTCTCCGCCATGGACAACAACGCATACCTGATCGTCGACCCTGCCACCGGTGACCACCTGCTCGTGGATGCCGCCGACGACCCAGCGCGGTTGCAGGAGCTGCTCGCGACCGAGGCCGCCACCGGCACGCTGGTCGGCATCCTCACCACCCACCGGCACCCCGACCACACCCATGCGCTGGCCGCGCTCACCAGCGCCACCGGTGCGCCCGTCCTGGCCGGCGCACCGGATGCCGACCACCTGCCCGTGCCGGCCGACCGCCGGCTCTCGCACGGGGACACGATCATGGTCGGCGAGCTGTCGTTGGACGTGGTCGGCCTGCGTGGGCACACACCTGGGTCCGTGGCGCTCGCTCTCGTCGTCGACGGCGTCCCTCCCCTGCTGTTCACCGGCGACAGCCTGTTCCCAGGGGGCGTGGGCAAGACCGGGTCGGCCGCCGACTTCCAGCAGCTGCTGGCGGACGTGACCGAGCGGATCTTCAACAGCTACTCCGACGACGCGGTGGTGCTGCCGGGCCACGGGGACAACACCACGCTCGGCACCGAACGGCCGGCGCTGTCCGACTGGCGAGCCCGCGGCTGGTGACCACGAGGGCGGGAGTACCCTGCCTGACCATGAGCACCTTCGCCGTCGAGTACACCTACGATGCCGACCGCAGCGAGGAGGCCGACCAGGTCCGGCCGGAGCACCGCGCGTTCCTGCGCGACCTGCTCGACCAGGGCCGGCTGCTCGCCTCCGGCCCGTGGGTCGGTGCGGCGCCCGGTGCGCTGCTGCTGGTCGTGGCCGACGACACCGCGGCCGTCGAGAGCCTGCTCGACGCCGACCCGTTCCACCGCGAGGGGCTGATCACCCGCCGCACCGTCCGCCGGTGGAACCCGGTGATCGGGCCGTTCACGGCCGACGCCGGCTAGTCCCGCGAACGCCGGCCCACGGTCAGCGACAGGACCGTGGTGATCGCCAGCACGCCGATGATCACGCCGAGGGACATCAGCGTCCCCGGTTCCGGGATGGCCTCCCAGGGCTCGCCGCCGTTGATGAACGGGAGCTCGTTGGTGTGCAGCGCATGGATCACCAGCTTGGCACCGATGAACGCCAGGATCGCGGCCAGCCCGTAGTGCAGGTAGACCAACCGGTCCAGCAGCCCGTCGATGAGGAAGTACAGCTGCAGCAGCCCGAGCAGGGAGAACGCGTTCGCTGCGAACACCAGGAACGGATCCTGGGTGAGCCCGAAGATCGCTGGGATCGAGTCCACGGCGAAGAGCACGTCGGCGCTGCCGATCGCGATGATCACCACCATCATCGGGGTCACGTGCCACCGGCCGGCCTGCTTGTGCAGCAACCGGTCGCCGACGAAGTCCTCGGTGGTCGGGAACAGCCGCCGCGCGACCCGGACCGCCACGTTCTCCTCGGCGCCCTCGTCGTCCTTCGTCCGTAGCTGGCTGGCCGCCGTGTACAGCAGGAACGCGCCGAACAGGTAGAACACTGCGCTGAACTGGTTGATCGCCGCCGCGCCGACGGCGATGAACGCTGCCCGCAGCACCAACGCGATGACGATGCCGATCAGCAGCACCTTCTGCTGGTACTCCCGCGGCACGCGGAAGCTGCTGAAGATGAGCACGAACACGAACAGGTTGTCCACGGACAGGGACTTCTCGGTGATGTACCCGGCGAAGTACTGCACGCCGAGGTCCTGACCGCCGGTCACCCAGACGGCCACGCCGAACAGCAGAGCGACCACGACGTAGGCCAGCGACCACAGCCCGGCCTCGCGCAGCGAGGGGGCGTGCGCCTTGCGCGCGTGGCCGAAGAAGTCGATCGCGAGCAGCACCACGATCACGCCGATCGTGGCGGCCCAGGCCCAGGCGGGAACATCCATCAGGAGACCTCCGGTGAGAGCAGATGACACCGGAGGTCTCCCCCGCCCGGGAACCGGGCCGCAGGCGCCGAGCCCGCACCGTACCGGGCTGAGATGACGGCGTCCGCGTCGATGGGGTACTCCCCTCCAGGCGATGAGTCTAGCGGTGCAGGCTCCGTTCCGGGGCCTCGGCGGAGGCGGCAGCACCGGCAGCCCGCTTCTTGCCGAAGGTCAGCGAGGTGACCGTGGTGACCAGGAGGATGCCGACGATCGCGACCAGGGACACGACCGTCGTCGGCTCCGGGATGACCTCCCACGGCTGGCCGCCGTTGATGAAGCCCAGCTCGTTCTCGTGCAGCGCGTGCAGCACGAGCTTGCTGCCGATGAACGCCAGGATCCCGGCCAGTCCGTAGTTCAGGTAGACCAGCTTGTCCAGCAGCCCGTCGATGACGAAGAACATCTGCCGCAGCCCCATCAGGGAGAAGGCGTTGGCGGCGAAGATGAGGAAGACCTCTTGGGTGAGTCCGAAGATCGCCGGGATGGAGTCCACGGCGAACAGCAGGTCCGCGCTGCCGATGGCGATCATCACGATCAGCATCGGGGTCACGTGCCGCCGCCCGTCCACCCGCGTGGTGAGGTGGTCGTCGACGTACCCCTCCGTGGTCGGGAACACCTTTCGGGTGAGCCGCACCGCCAGGTTGTCGCCGGAGCCTTCCTCGTCGTCGTTGCTCTTCAGCTGGGTGATGGCGGTGTAGATCAGGAATGCGCCGAAGATGTAGAACACGAAGGAGAAGTGGTTCACCACCGTGGCGCCGGCCAGGATGAACACCGTGCGCAGCGCCAAGGCGATGATGATGCCGACCAGCAGCACCTTCTGCTGGTACTTCCGGGGCACCCGGAAGCTGGTCATGATCAGCACGAACACGAACAGGTTGTCCACGGAGAGGGAGAGCTCCGTGATGTACCCGGAGTAGTACTGGACGGCGAAGTCCCCGCCCCACTCCCAGAGCACGACCAGCCCGAACAGCAACGCCACGCTGACGTAGGAGACCGACCAGAGGGAGGCTTCTTTCAGCCCCGGTTCATGGGCCTTGCGGATGTGGCCGAAGAAGTCGATCGACAACATCGTGACGATGAGTGCGACCAGCAGGATCCATGCCCAGGGTTCGACGTGCAACTACTGACCTCCGGTGAGTACGACGGACACCGGAGGTCTCCCCCACCCGGGCACCGGGCCGATGGCACCGAGCCTGCTGCTGGGCAGACTGTGGTGACGACACCATCGCTTGTGGGGTACTCCCCTCCACTGCGGGCGAGTCTAGCCCTGATCCGCACCTGTCGCGGGTCGGGCTGGTCACACTCAGCGTGTCGGTTCGTGGTCTGCCCCCGCCTCCGTGCTCGGAGCGGGGAACGCTGCAGCCGCAGCGGCGCTCAGCGTGGTGGCGGCGCGAGCAGCCAGCCGAGTGCCTGCCCGACTGAGCAGCCCGGGGCGGGGCAGCCGGTCGGTCATCTCCGCGAACTCGGTAGCCACCTGGTCACCGGCGCCCTGGGTGAGGCGGCTGACCAGCACGACGATCAGGAGCGTGAGGGCGAATGCGGGCACCAGCTCGTGCAGCGCCTGGTCGATCCCGGTGCGAACCCACAGCAGGATGCTCACGACGCCGCTGGCCAGTCCGGCCAGCGCACCCCAGCTGGTGGTTCCCCGCCAGAACAGGGTGAGCAGCACGATGGGTGCGAACGCCACGGCGAACCCGGCCCAAGCGAGGGTCACCAGGTCGAGCGCCGGGAGCAGGCCGCGGTGCGCGAGCCACGTGGCGCTGGCGGCCACGACCAGCACCGCGAGCCGGCTCAGCGCTACGTGCCGGCGGTGCGGAACCTGGCTGCGGGTGGCGAGCCGATACAGGTCCTCCACCAGCGCGGAGGAGCACAGCAGCAGCTGGCTGGCCACAGTGCCCATGATGGCGGCCAGCACACCTGTGGTCAGCACCGCCCCGAAGAACGGTGAGAACAGCAGCTCGGCGAGCCGGGCGACACCGTCCTCCGGGCGGTTCAGCGGTCGCCAGCTCTGCTCGAAGTAGGCGAGCGTGGTCAGGCCGACGAGGACCGCACCGGCGAACGCGACCACCATCCAGAGGAGCACGGTGCGGCGCGCCGCACGGGCGGCCCGTGGTGAGCGCAGCGCCATCATCCGTACCAGCAGGTGCGGTTGACCGACGTACCCTAGCGCCCAGGCGAGCGCGGTGAGCAGACCGGCGCCTACCCCGCCTGCGGCGAGCGACATTGCGCCGGGGTGCACGCTGGTCACCAGCTGGGTGGTCGTATCCCAGCCACCGAGCTCGTCCACCGCCCGGGTTCCGACGAGGACCAGCGCACCGGCGACCAGCAGTGCCAGCAGCACGTGCAGGTTCGCCACCCCGCGGAAGCCACCGAAGAGCACGGCGACGGTAATGACGGCCGCTACTGCCAGCAGCCCGAGCAGGTCGCCGGTACCGAAGGAAGCGGCGAAGAAGGCGCCACCGATCTGCAGTCCGGCGGCGAGATAGACGGTGAGGAGGACGAGGATGAGCAGCGCCGCGACGGCCCGCAGCAGGTGCGAGCGGTCGTGGGTGCGCCGGCCGATGAAGGTCGGCAGGGTGATCGCCTCCCCGGCGACCGGGGCATAGCTGCGCAGCCGAGGCGCCACGTAGGTCCAGGCGAACCAGGCGCCCAGGAGCAGCCCGATCGGGATCCAGGCGGCCTGCAGCCCGGAGGCATAGGCGGCGGCCGGCAGCAGCAGCACCAGCCACCAGGAGGCATCTGAGCCACCTGCGCTCAGACCAGCCACGCTGCCGGCCAGCCTCCGGTTCGCGAGCTGGTAGCCGGGCAGGGTGCGGGTGCTGCTGACCCCGGAATAGCCGAGGGCGAGGACCGCGATGAGGAAGAGGGCGATGGCCATCCAGACAGTGGTCTCGTCGCTCATCCGGACATCATGCCGTGCCCGGGCGGCCCGTGTCTGCTCGGTCCACCCGGGCGCGGCGGGACTGCTCCTGCCACCCTGCTACTTCATCGTGCCCTGGCTCACCGATCCCTGAAGCTGGCGCTGGAACAGGATGTAGGCGATCAGCACCGGGATGATGGTGATCACCACAGCGGCGAACAGCTGCCCCTGCCTGCTCTGGTAACCCGCCTGCGACACGAACGAGGCCACCGCCTGGGACAGCACCCAGTTCTCTCGGCTGGTGTTCAGCGCCACCGGCAGCAGGTACTGGTTCCACAGTCCGAGGAAGTTGAAGATCGCGACCGACGCCATCCCGCTGGTGGCCATCGGCAGCATCACCGAGAAGAACGTCCGCCACCTGCCGGCACCGTCGATCGCGGCGGCCTCGGAGATCTCCCCGGGCAGCCCCTGGAAGAACGAGTACAGGAAGAACACGGTGAACGGCAGCGCGAACGCGACGTAGGTGAGGGTCAGCCCCGGCAACGTGTTCAGCACGCCCAGGTTCTGCAGCACGAAGAACAGCGGCACGATCGCCAGGAACACCGGGAACGTCAGCCCGGCGAGCATCAGGTAGTAGATCGCCCGGCGGCCGAAGAACTCGAACCGGGCGAGCACGTAGGCGCACATCGCACCGAGCAGCATCACCAGCACCAGCGCAGCACCGACCACGAGGACTGTGTTGATCATCGCTCGGCCGAGCTGTCCCTCGGTGAGGGCTTTGATGAAGTTGTCGAGGTTCCACTGCTGCGGCAGCGCCAGCGGGTCGCCGGAGACGATCTCCCGATCGGTCTTGAACGAGGAGATGAAGACCCAGACCAGCGGCCCGATGACCACCAGCGACCAGATGATCAGCACCACGTGAGACCCCACTGCGACGGGCGTGTCGGCCCGCTTCGGGCGCCGCTGCGGTGGTGCTGTCTCGGAGACAGTCTCGGACAGTGTGGCCATCAGCTACTCCTCGTCGATCCACCGCTGAGCCGGTTGATGGTGAACACCAGCGCAGCGAACACCAGGGTCACCACGGCCATCGCCACACCGACCGCACTGGCATAGCCGAACTGGTTCTGGCTGAACGCCAACCGGAACAGGTACTGCGGCATGACCAGGGTGGAGTTGTCCGGTCCGCCGCTGTTGTTCAGGATGTGCATGAACACGAACGCGTCCAGGGCCGCGATGCCGATGTAGATCCACGCGGTCTGCACCGTTTCGCGGATGCTCGGTAGGGTGACCGACCACAGCGTGCGCAGGCGGCCCGCACCGTCCAGACGTGCCGCTTCGTAGACCTCTGCCGGTATCGACTTGATCGCGGCGATGAACAGCAGCATGTAGAAGCCCACACCGGCCCAGACGATGACGACCATCGAGGCGGGCATGGCGGTGCTGACACTACCGAGCCAGTTCTGTTCGAACGCGGCCGGCAGCAGCCTGTTCAGCAGCCCGTCAGACGGGTCGAACACCTTCATGAAGATCACGGCAGTGACCACTGCAGGGATCACATAGGGGAAGAAGGACACCACCCGGTAGAAGCCAGAGTTCTTCACCCCGACGGTCTGTCCTATACCGCGTCCTCCAACTGTGACCAACGTGGCGAAGATCAGTGCGATCACCAAGGTGACGAGCGGGATCACGATGGCGAGCTTGACGTTGTTGACCAGCGCAGTGAGAAACGTCCCGTCCTGGACCAGTCGGACGTAGTTGTCGAAGCCGACGATGTCGAACTCCTGGGAGAACCCGCCCCAGTTGGTGAAGGAGTAGAACGCGGCCTGCAGGAACGGCCAGATCACCAAGGTCAGGAACAGCGCCAACGGTAGTCCGAGGAACACCAGGAAGAAGCTGATGCTGTCGAACGACCACACTCTCCTCCGACGCGCCCGGCCGCCTGACCGGGGACCGGGCGCGCCGGCGCCAACAACTGGAGCTGTCACGAGACTGGGATGACTTCCTGGGTCTCGCGAGCCTCGTCGGTGATGGCTTGCAGATCACTGGTCAGCTCCTCCACGCTCTTGGAGCCGTCGAGGAAGCTGTTCCACACCGTGAGCTGCGCCTGGTTGAGGCCATAGAGGTTCACGAACTTGTGGGTGAAGGTGTCGGTGCCGGCAGCGGCCAGCATCTCGCTCTGCGACACCAGCGCGGTGGAACCGAAGCCGTCCTCCGGGACGGTGTCCGCGATGACGGTCGGGGCCAGCTTCTCCTTGGCGAAGTTGGCTGCCGCCTCCTGGGAGAGCATGATCCGCAGCATCTCCTTGCCACCGGCGCCGTTCTGCGCCTCGGTGGGCACGATGAACGGCTCACCGGCTTCCGAGTGCAGGGCGGTCACTGGCATCGCGGAGGAGTCGTCGACGACGAAAGACGGCACACCTGTCATCTGGAAGTCGTCCGCAGTGTTCGACTTCATCTCGTTCTCGATCCAGGATCCGGAGGGGTACAGCAGCGCCTCCTGCTCCAGGGACCACTGCGCCTGGGCCGTCTTGAACTCGGTCCCCGAGCCTCCGGGCTTGAAGTAGCCCGCGTCCACGATCTCCTTCATCGCGGTGAAGACAGCCTGGATTGCCTCGTGCGACCAGCAGTCCTCTTCGAGGTTCTCCAGGGTGAGCCTGACCTCGTCGCCCCCCTGCTTGATCGCCGAGTCGATCGCGAGGGTCTGGTAGTAGGTGGCTGCCTCCTTGCCCCAGACGAAGAGGTACAGGCCCTCGTCCTTGGCGGCGGCGCCGAGCTGCTTGGCTTCCTCCCAGGTGGTGGGCGGGGTCCAGCCGTGCTCGTCGAACAGGCTGGCGGAGTACCAGATCCCGTACAGGGAGAGGACGTAGTTGATCGCAGCCAGCTTGCCGTCGTAGACCCCAGAGTCGAGGACGTTCTCGCTGACCAGCGTGTCCCGGATGGTGGTGCCCTCCAGGTTCGGTGCATCGATGACGTCGGTGAGGTCCTCGATCTGGTCCATGATGGCGTTGAAACCCATCGACTGTGCGCCTGAGTTGTCGATCAGGTCCGGGGGGTTGCCGGCGACGAACCGCGGCTGCATGGTCGCCGTGATCTCCGTCTGCGGCTCCACGGTCGCCTCGCCGCCGTGCAGGTCGGCGAAGATGTCGGCGGCGAACTCGACGTAGTCCACGCCGTAGCCGCCGTTGAAGATCACGGTCTCGACCGTCGAGTCCGGCTCCACCCCGAATGGGTTGTCCGGGTCGACATCACCAGCGGGCTCGTCGCCGCCGTCATCGGTCTCGTCCTCACCGCCACCACCGCCGCCGGTGGCGCAGGAAGCGAGGGTGACACCGAGCGGAAGTGCCGCGGCGGTGTACAGGGCACCGCGAAGCACGGTGCGTCGGTCGGGAGCGGAGATGCGTGAGTCAGTCATCGTCCTTGATGCCCTTTCTGTGCTGGCATTCTGTGTGAAGGTGTGTTCACCGCCCGGGTGGGCCGGTGAGAGTGGGGCGCTGGCCCCGGTCGTCCCCGCTGACGGGGGTCACGCCAGACGGCGAAGGCGGCCTTCGTAGGCGTCCTCTAGTACACGGTTGTGCTCATCACCTCCTGGCCGGTTCGCCGAGATGTACAGCGGTGGTTCCTTGTCCGCGGCGAGCAGCCGTTCCACCACGCCCAGGGTGAGCACCTGGGCGATGTAGGCCGCGGTCAGTGACGACACCGCACCGGCGCCGTAGTCGTCGCCGAGCGTCAGCGTGGTGTCACCGTAGGGGGCGAGGTTGTCGATCACCACGTCGGCCACGTCTGCCAGCCGCTTGCCGCTGGGGTGCTTCGCGCTGACCGCTCGGGTGTGCTCCAGGCTGGTGACTGCGATGATCTTGTGCCCGCGCTCCGCCACTGCCAGGGCCAGGCCCACGACCGAGCCGTTCACCCCGGAGTTGGACGCGATAACGAACACGTCCTCCGGTGCGATCTGGGCTGTGGCGAGCAGCTCGTCGACCACACCGGGGTCCCGCTCCAGCTCCGACCCGCGCAGGTCGGCCACGTCCCGGTCGCCGAGCAGCGCCAGGTCGGACAGGGCGAGCTTGCTGGTCGGGATCAGCCCGCCGGCGCGGCCGGCCACCTCCATCGCGAACGCCTGGGAGTGCCCGGTGCCAAACGCCTGGATCACGCCGCCTGCCTCGATGGCGGTGGTGAGCAGGTCCACCGCCTCGTCGTACTCCCCCGCGGCGGCACGCTGAGCGAGCGTGCCCAGCCGGCGGGTGGTCTCGGTGAGGAACTCGGGGGCCGAGGTGATCATGGGGGTGTCTGTCCTTTCAGTCGGCGCGGCGGTGGCCGGCGACAGCGTCCGCGGACGCCGCGATCCGGGCGACCGTGTCGGCGTAGTCGTGCTGGGCGACGAGCAGGTAGAGGAGGTCGAGGACGAACAGCTGGGCGTGCTTGGCGGACAGGTCCGCCGGGTGCAGGTACCGGTCCGGGACGGAGGCGAGCAGGTAGGCGTCCGCGAGCTGGGCCAAGGGTGCGGTGGCCAAGCTGGTGATGGCGACCGTATAAGCACCGGAGGCCTTCGCCTTGGCCAGCATCTCGATGGTCTCCTTGGTGCGGCCGCTGTGCGAGATGCCGATCGCGACCGACCGCTCCGGGAGGATCGAGGCGCTCGCCAGACCTGCGTGCACATCTCCCCAGGCGTGCGCGTTCACCCCGATCCGGTACAGCCGGCTCATCATCTCCTCGGCCATCGCCGCACTCCCACCGGTGCCGTAGATGTCCAGGTGCGTGCCGGTCGCCATCTGTTCGGCGACCTGCGCGCAGACAGCCAGGTCCAGCACGCTCGCGGTCGCACGCAGCGAGCGGATGTGGGCGTTCAGCAGGGTGCGGGAGACGTCCTCGGGGCTGTCCTTCGGGTCGAGGGTGCGGCTCATCTCCGCCCGCCACCGGTCGTCCTCGGCGGCTCCTCTGCCGGAGTCGGTGGCCACGCCGACACGGAACTGCACGTATCCGGGGTAGCCCAGCTGGCGGCAGAACCGGGTGACGGTGGCCGCGGACGTGCCAGCACGGTCGGCGAGCTCGGTGATGGACAGCTCCAGCGGCGCCGACGGGTCATCGAGCAGCACCTCGGCGATCTTCACCATCGCCGAGGACATCAGCGGGAGGTTGGCATGGATGCGCTCGGTCACCCGCAGAGCCCCTTCTGAGGCCGGAGGCGCACCCACCATGGTGAAAATCCCTCTCACGTCTTTGTCGATCTGAATGAAAGGTATTCTCACGGTAGGTTCTCGTCAACCGATCGAGGGAAATCGTGATGTTGCGTTATCTAGGCGTGGATGCCGGGGGCACCTCCACCCGCGCCGTGCTGGTCGGTGCGGACGGGACCTGCCTGGGTCTGGGGCGCGCTGGGAGCGGAAACCCGGTCTCCTCCGGGCCCGATCTCGCCGCCGCCCAGGTGCTCGCTGCCTCGCTCCAGGCAGTCGCGGCTGCCGGCGTACGGCCGACCGAGGTGACGGGGGCGGTCGCGGCGATGGCCGGCGCGCGAGTGCTGGCAGAACCGGGGTGGCTGAACGAGGCCTGCCACGCCGGGGGGCTGCCGGTGACGTTCCAGCTGGAGTCGGACCTGCACGCGGCGTTCTGCTCCGCTTCCCCGGCACCGGCGGGCTACGCGCTGGTCGCCGGCACCGGGGCGATCGCGCTGCGCGTAGCAGCCAACGAGGTGGACCTGGTCAGTGACGGCATCGGCTGGCTGCTCGGCGACGCCGGATCGGGGTTCTGGATCGGGCGGGAGGTGGCCCGGGCCGGCCTGGCCGCCCTGGATGGTCGCACACCGCCCACAGCGCTCAGTCGCTTGCTGCTCACGCATCTCGGTCTGGATCCGGACCCGGTCGGACTGATCGAGGGCCGGTCCCGCAGCGTGCAGGACGCTGTGGACGTGCTGTACCGGTGGCGGCCGGTAGAGCTGGCCGCTCTGGCCCCGCTGGCGTTCGCCGCGACTGGGGATCCGGCGGCCGACCGGATCCTTGCCGAGGCGGCAGATGCGTTGGCCACGACGCTCGGTGCGGTGCGCACCCCGCAGTTGACCGGTCCGTTGGTGCTCGCCGGTAGCGTGCTCACCCGGCAACCAACGATGGCCGAACGGGTGCACGCACTGGCCGGCGGCTTCGACGACCCCGTGTTCACCGATGACGGTCTCGTCGGTGCCGCGAGCCTCGCTCTGCGCAGGCACGGGGTGGACGTGGACCGCCCGGTCTTCGACCGGCTGACCGCCACGATCGGCGCCGCCCGCACCAGCTGACCGCGGCAGAGCGTCAGGCGGTGGCCTCGGTCATCTGCCGCAGCTCCTTCTTCAGGTCGGCGATCTCGTCCCGCAGCCGGGCCGCGAGCTCGAACTGCAGCTCCTCGGCGGCGACGTGCATCTGGTCGGACAGCTCCTGGATGAGCTCGGCGAGGTCGCTGGCCGCTGCGCCGGCCAGCTTCTCCCGGGTGGAGGTCGGCGTGGGCGCCGCGCCCTTCTTGCCGGGCTGGCGGTACCCACCGGCGAGCAGCTCCTTGGTGTCCACGTCCTCCCGGCTGAGCATGTCGGTGATGTCCCCGATCCGCTTGCGCAACGGGGTGGGGTCGATGCCGTGCTCGGCGTTGTAGGCGAGCTGCTTCTCCCGGCGCCGGTTCGTCTCCTCGATCGCCTGCTGCATGGCTGCGGTGACCGAGTCGGCATACATGTGCACCTGACCAGAGACGTTCCGCGCAGCACGGCCGATCGTCTGGATGAGCGAGGTGCCCGAACGCAGGAAGCCCTCCTTGTCCGCGTCCAGGATGCTCACCAGGGATACTTCCGGCAGGTCCAGACCCTCACGCAGCAGGTTGATCCCGACCAGGACGTCGAAGGCGCCGGTACGCAGCTCCCGGAGCAGCTCTACCCGCCGCAGCGTGTCCACCTCGGAGTGCAGGTAGCGCACCTGCACCCCGCGCTCCAGCAGGTAGTCGGTGAGGTCCTCGGCCATCTTCTTCGTCAGGGTGGTGACCAGCACCCGTTCGCTCTTGCTGGTGCGCTCGGTGATCTCGGCGAGCAGGTCGTCGATCTGTCCTTGGGTCGGCTTGACGACGACCTCGGGATCGACCAGGCCGGTGGGGCGGATGATCTGCTCCACCACCCCGTCGGACTGGGAGAGCTCGTAGTCGCCGGGGGTGGCGGACAGGTACACGGTCTGGCCGATGCGCTCGAGGAACTCCTCCCAGCGCAACGGCCGGTTGTCCATCGCGCTGGGTAGCCGGAAGCCGTGCTCCACCAGGGTGCGCTTGCGGGACATGTCCCCCTCGTACATCGCGCCGATCTGCGGCACGGTCACGTGCGACTCGTCGATCACCAGCAGGAAGTCCTCGGGGAAGAAGTCCAGCAGGGTGTTCGGTGCCGAACCCGGGTCACGGCCGTCGATGTGCCGGGAGTAGTTCTCGATCCCGGAGCAGGAACCGATCTCGCGCATCATCTCGATGTCGTAGGTGGTGCGCATCCGCAGCCGCTGCGCCTCGAGCAGCTTGTTGCCCCGCTCCAGCTCCGCCAGTCGCTCACCGAGCTCGTCCTCGATGGTGCCGATCGCCCGTTCCATGCGTTCCGGGCCGGCCACGTAGTGCGTGGCGGGGAAGAGGAAGATCTCCTCCTCCGAGCGCAGCACCTCTCCGGTGATCGGGTGCAACGTGGCCAGGCTCTCGATCTCGTCGCCGAACATCTCGATCCGCACCGCGAGCTCCTCGTACACCGGGATGATCTCCACCGTGTCCCCGCGCACGCGGAACGTGCCGCGGGTGAAGGCCATGTCGTTGCGGGTGTACTGCATGGTGACGAACTGGCGGAGCAGGTCGTCCCGGTCGATCTGGTCACCGACGCGCAGCGGCACCATCCGGTCGACGTACTCCTGGGGGGTGCCCAGACCGTAGATGCAGGACACCGAGGCGACCACGACCACGTCCCGCCGGGTGAGCAGGCTGTTCGTGGCGGAGTGCCGCAGCCGCTCCACCTCGTCGTTGATCGAGGAGTCCTTCTCGATGTAGGTGTCCGTCTGCGGGACGTAGGCCTCAGGCTGGTAGTAGTCGTAGTAGGAGACGAAGTACTCGACCGCATTGTTCGGCAGCAGCTCGCGGAACTCGTTGGCGAGCTGGGCGGCGAGGGTCTTGTTCGGGGCCATCACGAGCGTGGGCCGCTGCACCTGCTCGATCAACCACGCCGTGGTGGCGGACTTCCCGGTACCGGTCGCACCGAGCAGCACGATGTCCTTCTCCCCCGCCTGCAGCCGCGCGGTGAGCTCGGCGATGGCGGTGGGCTGGTCGCCGGCCGGCTGGTACTCGGAGACCACCTCGAGCGGTGCGACGGTCCGCTGCAGGTCTGTCACTGGGCGCATAGGTTCTACGGTACGCGCCGGCACCGACAGCGAAGGAGTGAGCGAAGCGAGCCCGGCACGCTGGCGGCAACCACCCCCTCGTCCCCTTCCGGTGATGCAGCACTACTTGACGATGATCGTCAAGTAGTGGATGGTGGCCGGATGAGTGATGACCGGACCGGCCTGGCGGACGAGCTCTGCACCCTCGTCGACCGTCGGTTGGTGGACCCCTTGGAGATCCTGCTCGATTCGCCGGAGCTCCTGACCCTCCTTCGCGAACACGTGGCCGCGCAGGTCGGAGAATGGGCCCACGATCTCCTGGGTCACGATCCCGCCGCGGCGATGAGCACTGCCAGCCGGCTGCTCGCCGCGCTCTTCGACGGTGACGACTTCTCGCCACCGACCGCGTGGTGGCAGAGCGCCTTCGGCCAGATCGTGGCACGGCGAATCGGTTACCCGGGACGCTCGGCGCTGTCCGGTGTCCAGGCTGCAGCGATGCTCGGCATCAGTCGCCAGGGAGTGCACGACCTGGTCCGGCGGGGAAAGCTCGGGACCGACGAGGATGGTCGGATCCTGACCGCCTCCGTACAGGAGCGTCTGGCACCGAGCGGGCACGAGGTGGCCGGCTGATGCTCGCACTCCACGACTTCGGCGGCAGTGGGCGAGAGCTCCTGCTGCTGCACGGGACCGGCGGCGCGAGCGGCGATTGGGCGGGCGTCGCCGAGCATCTCGTCCACGACTTCCACGTCGTCGCCGTGGACCTACCCGGCCATGGCGGATCGCCAGCGCCTGCGCAGTGGAGCTTCGCTGAGGCCCTCGCCGAACTCGCAGAGATCGGCCTCGACCGACCGGTGGTGGCGGGCATGTCGCTCGGTGGGATGCTGGCGGTGCACTGGGGAGTGCGCCATCAGGACTGCCCCGCCGTCGTGAGCTTCGACGGCCACCGGTCCCCGGTGACGGCGCTGGCCAACTACCGGGGCCTGACCGCGGACCACGCCGCGATCCGGCGGGCCGAGCTGAAGGCGTCGTTCGATGCCATGCTGTCGATGTTCCCCGCGCAGCGCACGATGTTCGAGCAGATCGGTGCGGCGATGGCCGCGGACGACGTGGTCCCGGCATTGGCAGAGCTGAGGGTGCCGACCACGATGGTCGTCTCTACCCTCGACCTTCCGGGTACCGGGATGCACCGCGAACTCATGGCCGCGTTCCGGGCTG
Source organism: Ruania albidiflava DSM 18029 (assembly GCF_000421225.1). Taxonomy (GTDB): domain Bacteria; phylum Actinomycetota; class Actinomycetes; order Actinomycetales; family Beutenbergiaceae; genus Ruania; species Ruania albidiflava. The sequence continues at coordinate 337,875 of NZ_ATWL01000001.1, forward strand.
GTCTGGACGCGGACCTGCGACGGGCCGCGAACTCGAACGACCGTCTGCAGATCGCCGCACTCCCGACGACTCATGCCATGCACCTCGAAGCGCCGCAGGAGATGGCCGGTATCATCCGCGCTGCAGCTGGCGGATGAGCGAGGGGTGCACAGCCGACCACCGGCTGATCCCCCGCAACAGCGCACCGGTCGATGCGGTACAACTCCTGTCATGTCCACTGTGCACCCGCCCGAGCTTCCCATCGACCCTGCTGCCGTCATCTGGTCCGTGCCCACCTCGGAGCTGCCCGGGGCGCTCACCGGGCGGCCGTTGCTGGTGCTGCTGCACGGCTACGGTTCGCACGAGCGGGACCTGATGGCGCTGGCCGAGCACCTGCCCACCGGTCCGGTCGTCGCCAGCCTGCGCGCACCGCTGCCGGCCGGGCCGGGGTACGCGTGGTTCCCGATCACCGATCCGGCCCGTGCCGGCGACCCGGACCTGGACCTGGCGAACGCGGCCACCACCGGCGTGATGCACTGGCTGGAGGAGACCCAGGCGCTGACCCGGACCTCCGGGCCGGTGGGGCTGCTCGGCTTCTCCCAGGGTGGGGCGATGGTCACCCATCTGCTGCGGCACCACCCGGAGCTGTTCGCCTGCGGGGTGGTGCTGTCCGGGTTCACCGTGCCGGGCCTGGTCGGCGGGGACGAGGCGCTCGCGCAGATCGCCCCACCGGTGTACTGGGGCCGCGGGCTGGCGGACCCGCTGATCGGTCCGGGCGCCATCGAGCGCACCGAGCGGTTCCTGGACCGGCACACCACGCTCACGGCCAGGTCGTTCGCCGGGCTGGGCCACGGTGTGGCCGCCGAGGAGCTGATCGAGGTGGCCACGTTCCTGCGCACCCACCTGATCCCCTCCTGAGGCGCGGCGCGCTGCCCGGCCGGGCAGCGCCGTCGACCATCGCCAGGGCACCGACGATGCACCGGCGCCCGGCAGCAGGCAGGATAGGACAGGTACACGATTCCCGACACAGTTGGAGACCGCTATGCCTACTCCCGTCACCAGCAGCGCCAACGGCACCTGGTCCGGAGACCTCACCTCCGGTTCCGGCCAGACCACCCTGTCCACCTCCGGCCTCGGCACGTTCGACGTGAACTGGAAGGCCCGGACGGAGCCGGGTGCGGGCACCACGAACCCGGAGGAGCTGATCGCCGCCGCGCACGCCGCCTGCTACTCGATGGCGCTGTCCAACGAGCTCGCCTCGAACGGCACCACGCCGGAGTCGGTGCACACCACGGCGGACGTGACGTTCGTGGCCGGCACCGGCATCACCGGCATCCACCTGACCACCGTCGCCTCGGTGCCAGGCATCTTGGCAGAGGACTTCGCCCGGATCGCCGAGGGCGCCAAGGACGGGTGCCCGGTGTCGGCGGCGCTGAAGGCCACCCCGATCACGCTGGACGCCACGCTGCAGGGCTAGCCCAGTCTGCGGACGGCCGGGCCGCTCAGGGCTGCGGTGGGGCCCAGCCGGTGCGTTCGGCCCAGGCCTGGATCTGCGGCCACACCTGGTCGAACCAGGGTTCCTTGGCAGCGGCGTAGTCCCGGGTGCTGCCGGTGGTGGCAACCAGGTGCTCCTTGACCTGCTGATAGGCCGCCCGGGCCCCGGCGTCGTTGCGCAGCCAGTCCCGGCAGAGCAGGGCGTAGCGCCAACCGGGGCCGCCGGCCACCCGCACGTGCAGGTTCACCGCACGGCCGGGGTCGGCGTTGGCGTGGAACCGCTTGTCCCAGCGGGTACCAGGCTCGGCGAGCCCCGCCTTCGGGCTGTCGTACCAGTGCCCCTCCACCTGCGGGAAACCTGCAGCCGCGAGAGCGGGAGCGAGACGGTCGGCAGCGGTCAGGTCGGCCACGCCCAGCTGCAGGTCGAGCACGTCCTTGGCCAGCAGACCGGGCACGGAGGTGGAGCCGATGTGGTCGGCGGTGAGCACCAGGTCTCCCCCGGCGCGGCGCAGCCGGTCCAGGATCGCCTCCGCCTGCACTGCCCAGCTGCGCGGACCCTGCGGCGGGCTGGTCAGCTCGGGCCGCTCCGGGCGCGGGGCGCGGCGACCAGCGGCCAGGTTGGCGGCATAGGGGGCGATCCGCTCTCGCCAGAGCTGGCGCACCTGATCGGTCGCGGCGTCCGGGTCACCGTCGTTGTCGATCCACTCATCGGCCACCTGGGCGCGCTGGGTGTCGTCGGCCTGGGCCGCCATCCGGGCCTCGATCTGCTCGGCGGTCATCCCCCGGTCCCGTTGCAGCCGCTGTGTGCGGGTGGTCGCGTCCGCCCCGACGACGAGCACCAGGTGGTACTCGGCCGCCAGGTGGTTCTCCACGATCAGGGGCACGTCGTGCACCACCACGGCGTCATCGGGCAGGTCCGCGAGTCGCGCCCGGGTCTCGGCGCGCACCAACGGATGCACGACGGCGTTCAGTCGCCGCAGGGCGTCCTCGTCACCGAACACTCTGCGCGCCAGGGCGGGCCGGTCGAGCCGACTGTCCTTGGTGAGGATGTCGGGGCCGAACTCAGCCACCACTGCGGCCAGGCCCTCGGTGCCGGGGTCGAGCACGTCCCGGGCGACCTGGTCGGCGTCGATGAGGTGCCCACCGCACTCGGCGAGGGTCGCGGCGACCGTGGACTTGCCGGCTCCGATGCCACCGGTGAGGCCGAGGTGCAGCACAGTGGCCTAGCCTAGCGGCCCCTGGTGCATCCGCTTGACCGGTCGCAGAGGTTCACCCTGGCCGGCAACGATGGTGCACCTATGGTCGCGATCGGACCAGATCACAACCATAGGTGCACCCGCGCGGTGTGCCCGGGGACTGATCGGGATCAGTTACCGGTGAGCTTCTCCCGCAGTGCGGCGAGCGCCTCGTCCGAGGCGAGCGTGCCACCGGCGTCGGTGGGAGCCGAGGAGTAGGAGGAGTCGGCGACCTCGCCCACCGGTGCACCGGTGGTCTCGGCGTCCGCCTCCAGCGCCTTGGCGACCTGCGCCTTGTGCGCCTCCCAGCGGGCGTGCGCCTGGGCGTACTGCGCCTCCCAGGCCTCGCGCTGGGCCTCGTAGCCCTCGAGCCACTCGTTGGTCTCCGGGTCGAAGCCCTCGGGGTACTTGTAGTTGCCCTGCTCGTCGTACTCGGCAGCCATCCCGTACAGCGACGGGTCGAAGTCGTCCCCGTTCGGGTCGACGCCCTCGTTGGCCTGCTTCAGCGACAGCGAGATCCGGCGACGCTCCAGGTCGATGTCGATGACCTTGACGAAGACCTCGTCGTCGACCTTCGCGACCTGCTCGGGCACATCCACGTGGCGCTGGGCCAGCTCGGAGATGTGCACCAGGCCCTCGATACCGTCCTCGACGCGCACGAACGCACCGAACGGCACCAGCTTGGTGACCTTGCCCGGCACGACCTGGCCGATCGCGTGGGTGCGGGCGAACGCCTGCCACGGGTCTTCCTGGGTGGCCTTCAGCGAGAGGGAGACCCGCTCGCGGTCGAAGTCGACGTCGAGCACCTCGACGGTGACCTCCTGGCCGACCTCCACGATCTCGTTCGGGTGGTCGATGTGCTTCCAGGACAGCTCGGAGACGTGCACCAGACCGTCGACACCGCCGAGGTCCACGAACGCACCGAAGTTGACGATGGAGGACACCACACCGGGGCGCACCTGGCCCTTCTGCAGGGTCTGCAGGAAGGTGGAGCGCACCTCGGACTGGGTCTGCTCCAGCCAGGCGCGGCGGGACAGCACCACGTTGTTGCGGTTCTTGTCCAGCTCGATGATCTTCGCCTCGAGCTCCTGGCCGATGTAGGGCTGCAGGTCGCGGACGCGACGCATCTCCACCAGGGAGGCGGGCAGGAAGCCACGGAGGCCGATGTCCAGGATGAGCCCACCCTTGACCACCTCGATGACGGTGCCGGTGACGACGCCGTCCTCCTCCTTGATCTTCTCGATGGTGCCCCAGGCGCGCTCGTACTGGGCGCGCTTCTTCGACAGGAGCAGACGGCCCTCCTTGTCCTCCTTCTGCAGGACGAGGGCCTCGACGCGGTCTCCGACGGCGACGACCTCGTCGGGGTCGACGTCGTGCTTGATGGAGAGCTCGCGAGAAAGGATGACGCCTTCGGTCTTGTAACCGATGTCGAGGAGAACCTCGTCACGGTCGACCTTGACGACCGTACCCTCGACGATGTCACCGTCATTGAAGTACTTGATGGTCGCGTCGACGGCTGCGAGGAACTCTTCTTCCGAGCCGATGTCGTTGACCGCGACCTGCGGGACATTCGTCGGGGCCGGGCTGGTGATAGTCATACGGTGGTGAACTCCGTTGCGGACAGGGATAGTAGGTGGACTTGCGGACACGGCACACGCGTGACCCCGCGGACCGCAGCAGCCGCAAGCACCCGGTCCGACGGCCGCAGCCGCAGTGGACCAGTCGCCTTGCCGCCGCCAGGTGGGCACAGGAGCGCACGAGTAACCTGGACTACCCTACCGCGCGCGTCGGGCAGTTCACAATGCGAGCGACCAGCCAGGACACCTAGGCCGTGTGGGATCGGTCACGTACCGGTGGTGCAGGTGATACTGGCCGGATGCACGACCCAGCAGACGACCCGACCACCCGGAAGCACACCGATGAGCCGGGCAGGCTTGCCGAGGCCGGCTACCAGCACGTCGACGGTGGGCAGGCGGCTGCGGCGACGATCGACTGGTGGAGCCGCAGCGCTGCAGAGTATCTGGCCGACCACGGTGAGCAGCTCGGCGCGGCAGACTTCCGCTGGTGCCCGGAGGGGTTGCGAGAGGCAGACGCGCACCTGCTCGGCGACCTGGCACAGCTGCGCCGGGCACAGGTGCTGGAGGTGGGTGCCGGGGCAGCGCAGTGCTCCCGCTGGCTGCGGGCCCAGGGAGTGGCAGCGCTGGCCAGCGAGCCGGCGGCCGGGATGGTGGCGGCCGCCGCTCAGCTGGATGCCGCTACCGGTATCGAGGTGCCGATGGTGCAGGCGGACGCGCGGTCGCTGCCGCTGGCCACCGGCAGCATGGACGTGGTGTTCACCGCCTTCGGCGCGCTGTCCTTCGTCCCGGACCCGCAGCAGGTGCATGCCGAGGTGGCGCGGGTGCTGCGCCCCGGGGGCCGGTGGGTGTTCTCGGTGACCCACCCGCTGCGCTGGGCGTTCCCGGACGATCCGACGAGTGCGGGCCTGACCGCGCACCGCTCCTACTTCGACCGGCGACCGTACGCCGAGACCGACACCGAGGGCCGGGTGCTGTACGCCGAGTTCCACCGCACGCTCGCCGACCACGTGCGGGACGTCGTCGGGGCCGGGCTGACGATCACCGGCATGGTGGAGCCGGAGTGGCCGGCGGAGAACACCACCGTGTGGGGCGGCTGGGGCCCGGAACGGGGCGCCCTGCTGCCGGGCACGCTGATCGTCACCACCGAGCTCCGCTGAACGTACCCGGCGGCTGGATCAGTGGCCGGCGTCGCGCCAGTTGTCCCCGGAGCCGACGGACACGTCCAACGGCACCGCCAGCTCCGCAGCGGAGCCCATCTGCTCCCGCAACAGATCCTCGACCGCCTCTGCTTCCCCGGCGGCAACCTCGATCACCAGCTCGTCGTGCACCTGCAGCAGCATCCGGGACCTCAGTCCCTGCTCGGTGAGGGCTCCGTCCACACCGATCATGGCGAGCTTGATGATGTCCGCAGCGCTGCCCTGGATCGGAGCGTTCAGCGCCATCCGTTCGGCCATGTCCCGGCGCTGCCGGTTGTCGCTGTTCAGGTCCGGCAGGTACCTGCGGCGGCCGAGGATCGTCTCGGTGTAACCGACCTTCCGGGCCTGCTCCACCACAGAGTGCAGGTAGTCGCGCACCCCGCCGAACCGCTGGAAGTACTCCTCCATCAGGGACCGGGCCTCAGCCGTCTCGATCTTCAGCTGCCGGGACAGGCCGAACGCGCTCAGGCCGTAGGCCAGCCCGTAGCTCATCGCCTTGATCTTCGAACGCATCGGCGCGGTGACCTCCTCCGGTGCCACCCCGAACACCCGGGACCCGACGAACGAGTGCAGATCCTCACCGCTGCGGAACGCCTCGATCAGCCCCTCGTCGGCAGACAGGTGCGCCATGATCCGCATCTCGATCTGGGAGTAGTCGGCGGTCAGCAGCCGCTCGTACCCTTCCCCGACGACGAAGGCAGCCCGGATCCGCATGCCCTCCTCGGTGCGGATCGGGATGTTCTGCAGGTTCGGGTCCGCCGAGGACAGCCGCCCGGTGGCGGCGATCGTCTGAGAGTAGGTGGTGTGGATCCGACCGTCCGGGGCGACCGTGCGCAGCAGCCCCTCGACGGTCTGCCGGAGCCGGATGTGGTCCCGGTGCGCCAGCAGGTGTGCCAGGAACGGGTGCTCGGTCTTGACGTACAGGTCCGCCAGCGCCTCCGCGTCGGTGGTGTACCCGGTCTTCGTCTTCCTGGTCTTCGGCATCTCCAGGTCGGTGAACAGCACCTCCTGCAGCTGCTTCGGGGAGGACAGGTTCACCTCCCGGCCGATCACCTCGTACGCCTGCTCCGCTGCGGACCGGACCTGGGCGTCGAAGTGCTGCTCCAGCTCACGGAGGTAGCCGACATCGGCGGCGATCCCGGCCTGCTCCATCCGCGCCAGCACTGCGGCCACCGGGAGCTCCAGGTCGGCGAGCAGGTCGGTGGCGTGCCGCTCCGCGAGCTGCTCCCGCAGCGCCCCGTCCAGCTCCAGAACGGCAGCAGCACGGATCGCACCGAGCTCGGCCTCCCCCGGTCCGTCCAGCACGAGCATCTGCTGGGCGCCGCTGTCCGCCTCGGTGCGCAGCTCCCGGCCGATGAAACGCACCGACAGGTCCGCGAGGTTGTAGGAGCGTTGGTCCGGATGGCACAGGTAGGCGGCCACCGCCGTGTCGAAGACGACGCCGTCCAGCACCAGCCCGCGCCCGTCCAGGGCGTGCCAGGCGTTCTTCGCCTCGTGCAGCACCTTCGGGGCCTGCGGGTCGGCGAGCCAGGCGGCCAGAGCGGCCTCGTCCTCCGGGGTGATCTCAGCCAGGTCGACGCTGAGCACCGCCCCACCCTCGGCAGCCAGCGCCAGCGCCCACGCGTCCCCGCTGCCCTGGGCGGCGGTGCCGGCCACGTCCAGCCCGATCTCGGCGGAGGCGTGCGCATCCAGCCAGGCCTGCGCCTGCCCAGCGGTCAGTGCGGTGATGTCCAGGTCGAAGGCGGCGGCGTCAGCAGCCTCGGTGTCCTGCGGGTCCATCGCGAACAGCCGCTCACGCAGCACCCGGAACTCCAGGGCGTCGAACACCTCGTGCACCCGCTCCCGCTCGTACGGGCGGCGGGCCAGGTCCTCCAGGGTGACGGGCAGCTCCATGTCGGTGACCAGCTCGTTCAGCTGCCGGTTGAGCAGCACCTGGTCGAGGTGCTCCCGCAGCGAGGCACCCGCCTTGCCGGTGATCGAGGGGGCATCGGCGACGATGCCCTCCAGCCCGCCGTACGCGTGGATCCACTTGGCAGCGGTCTTCGGGCCGACTCCGGGCACCCCGGGCAGGTTGTCGCTGCTCTCCCCCACCAGTGCGGCCAGGTCGCTGTACTGCTGCGGACCCACGCCGTACTTGTCCGTGACCGCCTGCGGGGTCATCCGGCTCAGCTCGGAGACCCCCTTGCGCGGGTAGAGCACGGTGACGACGTCGTCGACGAGCTGGAAGGTGTCCCGGTCCCCGGAGCAGACGAGCACATCGAACCCGTCCCGGCGACCGGTGGCGGCCAAGGTGGCGAGGATGTCGTCGGCCTCGAAGCCTTCTTTGCCCAGTGTGGTGATGCCCAGGGCTGCGAGCACCTCTTCGATCAGCGGGATCTGGCCACGGAACTCCTGCGGAGTCTCGTCGCGGGTGCCCTTGTAGTCGGCATAGGTCTCCTTCCGGAACGTCTCGCTGGAGACGTCGAAGGCGACCGCCACGTGCGTGGGGTCCTCGTCCCGCAGCAGGTTGATCAGCATCGAGGTGAACCCGTAGACCGCGTTCGTGGTCTGCCCGGTGGTGGTGGAGAAGTTCTCTGCCGGAAGCGCGAAGAACGCACGGTAGGCCATCGAGTGGCCGTCGATGATCAGGAGCCGGGGTCGCGCAGTGTCGGTCACAGGTGACAGCCTAGGCGCCATGACCGACACTCCTGCGCCAGACGCGTCGTTCCCGTTCCCGCTCGAGCCCCTCCGCGGAACCCTGATCGAGCGGATGGGCATCGAGATCACCGAGGTGGCACCAGCCCGCGCCGTGGGTCGCATGCCGGTCACGGGCAACACCCAGCCGGCCGGCCTGCTGCACGGTGGTGCCTCGGCGGTGCTGGCCGAGACGCTCGCTTCGCTAGCCGCCACTGCGCACGCCGGTCCGGGCCGGCTCGCTGTGGGGATGGACCTGAATGCCACGCACCACCGGTCGATGCGCTCCGGTTGGGTCACCGGTACCGCGGTGGCGCTGCACCTCGGCTCGCGGGTGGCCGCCTACGAGATCGTGCTGGAGGACGAGTCCCAGCGCCGCGTGTGCACGTCGCGGTTGACGTGCATGCTGGTCGACTCGCGCTGACTGACCCGGTCGGCGAGCCGGCTCAGGTCCACTCCCCCGGGCGGTGTCTCCGGCAGTCCACGGCTGCGCCGCCGCCGAGCGATCAGCTCGTCCAACGCACGCGGACGACGCTCGCGCACCCTGCCGGGCGGATCGAGGCGGCGCAGCAGCGAGGCGGTCTCGGCGACGCGACGGGAGCCCGCTGGTGAGAACCCGAGACCGGAGAGGAACCGCTGCTCGCTGCGGGCTCCGGTGAGCGGCATCGTGACCACCCACTCCGCCCCGGCTCGCGCGGCCGCGAGGGCCACCTGGTGCACCATCATGCGGCCGGCACCACGGCGCCGTCCGCCCTGGGCCACGTACAGCGCCTCGAGCTGCACATGGCTGATGTCGGAGAACAGGTTCGGCGGTACCACCCGGGCGAGCGCGAACCCGGTCACCGTCTTGTCCTGCTCGGCGATCGCCAAGGTGCTGCCGGACATGCCGTACCAGGTGCGCAGCTGTGCGCTCAGCGTGCTGCTCGCCGGGGCGATGAACTGCGGCCCGAGCGGGGAGTCCGCCCGGGCGGCCTGGATCACCGGTACCACGGCCTCCAGGTCGTCCTCGGTGGCCAGGCGCGCCGACGCCGCACTACGCACAGCCGGCACGACACACCTCCTCACCTGTCACGGTGCTGCCCACCATACGCCTGCTGTCCAGGCCCGGGGCGAGCTCGTGTGCTACTTGGAGCCGACCTGGTCGATGACGGCGTCGGCCACCTCCCGCATGGTCAGCCGCCGGTCCATCGACGTCTTCTGGATCCACCGGAAGGCTTCCGGCTCGGTCAGCCCCATCTTGGTCATCAGCAGGCCCTTGGCCCGGTCCACCCGCTTGCGGGTCTCGAACCGGTCGGCCAGGTCGGCAACCTCGGACTCCAGCGCAGCGATCTCGTGGTGCCGGGAGAGGGCGATCTCCAACGCGGGCAGCAGATCGGCAGGGGTGAACGGCTTGACGACGTAGGCCATCGCGCCGGCATCCCGCGCCCGTTCCACCAGCTCGGTCTGGGAGAACGCGGTGAGCAGCACGACCGCGGCGATCCGGTCCTTGGTGATCCGTTCGGCTGCGGAGATGCCGTCCAGCACCGGCATCTTCACGTCCATCACCACGATGTCCGGCTCCAGCTCCGTCGCCAGCTTGATCGCAGTCTCACCGTCGCCGGCCTCACCGACGACCTCGTAACCGGCCTCCTGGAGAGTCTCGACCACGTCCAGGCGGATCAGGGCCTCGTCTTCGGCCACCACCACTCGTCGGGTGCGGCCGGGCTTCGACTTGGCCGGGGCCTGGGCCGTGGGCATCTGCAGGTCCAGCAGGCTCGCGTCAGTGCTGTTCGTCTCCGGCACCTCGCCGGTCGGTTCGTCCGTGGTCACGGTGACTGATCCTAATGCTCTTCGCGCTGTTGTGGGGAGCGACCGACGGCGAAAGCCCACGAATGTGCCCAGAGTCACCACTCGGCTACGCTGGCCGAGGTGCCGCGCGGGCGCCGAACGCCGAGCTGGTCTTCTTCAGCCGGCTCGGTGCCGGTCTCGGGCCGGACGGGGTGTACGAGGCGGTCAGCAGCCGCCAGCTGGTGGACGTCCGCGGGTTCCTGCGCCCAGCCGAGGACGTCGCCCTGGACGCCGCGGAGATGGCCGCCCGCCCGGTGGTTGGAGCACACCAGGTTCGCCCGCGAACAGGTGCTGGACCAGGTCCGCTCGGACGGGCCGCTGCCGGCACGAGAGCGACCGCCGGCGTCAGCAGCCTCGGGATCGCCCGGACGAAGGGGTCGGTGCCCCGCCCCGGACTCGAACCGGGACGCCCGCGAGGGCAGCCGGGTTTGAGCCGACCGCGTCTGCCTATTCCGCCAGCGGGGCGTGGACCGCTGCGCGCCCTTGGACGCTGCAGCGGGTTCATCCTAACGTGACCGCCGCACCGAGGCGGTCACCGCGGCCTCACTCCCAGGTCACCGGTGCCTGCAGGTACTCGTTGCCGTCGGTGCCGACCATCGCGGTGTAGTCTTCCGCGAGATACTGCGCAGACGTCACCTCCGCGTCGGTGCTGCTCAGCGCGACGAAGCACTGCAGCAGGGTGCGAGTCTCCTCGTCGTAGTCCGGCAGGCTCAGACCGCACTCGTCGCCAGGGCCGGCGAGCGTCACGTACCCGCTGGTCAGCCACTCGGCGTCGGTACCGTCGGCGAGCATCGGGAACAGGTCCACCGTGTCCGGATCCACCTCGGCCGGCAGGTCCTCGGCGAACTGGTGCTGGGTGACCACCAGGTAGGGGGTGTACTCGGCGAACTCCTCGGCGTTGCTGTACTCCTCGAACAGGGACGCATCAGCGGCGGCGATGTCCCGCACGGTCACTCCCTGCAGCCCGGTGTAGTCACCGCTGTCGGTGCTGAAGGTGTGTTCCAGCCAGGCGGTCTCCCCGAAGGCCAGGGTGGTCCCGGGTGCGGTCACCTCGCCCGGGGCGCCGAGGTCGACCGGCTCGTAGTCGTAGCTCTGCTGTCCGCAGCCGCTGAGCAGCACCCCGGCGGCCACTGCCAGCACAGCCGCTACCCGCACACGTCCAGTCATCGTCTCCCGGTCTCCTCGTCTGCCACCGGCGCGGCACCAGCACGATCGAGGAGGACGCGGGTCGCGCTCGGCGAGGGGCTGCTGCGCGCCATCACGTCGGTGCCGGCTGACGACGCTCACGAGCCGGACTGCTGCATCCTACCGCCCCGAGTGCCGGCTGCTCAGTACTCGACCGGGTCCCGGGCGATCGGGCAGGTCATGCAGTGCCCGCCGCCGCGGCCACGGCTGAGCTCACCGCCGCGGATCTCCAGGACCTCGATGCCTGCGGCCCGCAGCGCCGCGTTGGTGGCGGTGTTCCGGTCGTAGGTCATCACGACCCCGGGTTCCAGCGCGATCGCGTTGTTGCCGCTGTCCCACTGCTGACGTTCGGAGTCGTAGTCGTCCCCGCCGGTGGTAATCACCCGCAGCTCGCTCAGCCCCAGCGCCTTGGCGGCCTCCTGCACGAAGGTGCCTCGCCCGCCGTCCCGGACCTCCAGACCCGGCGCCTTGTCGCTCGGGTGCACGGTGATGGTGTGGATGTCGTCCACGATGGCCGGGTACAGGGTGACAGCGTCCCGGTCGGCGAACGTGAACACCGTGTCCAGGTGCATCGCTGCACGTAGCTGCGGCATCCCGGCGACCACGACCTGCTCGGCGGCACCGGCCTCGAACAGCGCCTTCGCCACCTGGGTGATCGCTTGGCGAGAGGTGCGCTCCCCCATGCCCATCAGCACCACCCCGTTGCCCACCGGCATCACATCCCCGCCTTCGAGGGTGGCCTGTCCCCAGTCCTGCTCGGGATCCCCCCACCAGATCCGGGCGTCGGCGAACCGCGGGTGGAAGGTGTAGATGGCCTTCATCAGCAGGGTCTCGTCGCGGCGTGCGGGCCAGTACAGCGGGTTCAGGGTGAGGCCCCCGTACAACCAGCTGGTGGTGTCGCGGGTGTACAACATGTTCGGCAATGGCGGCAGCAGGTACTCGCGCGCGCCGGCGGACTCCCGGGCGAGTGCCACATAGGGGGGTCGGTACTCGGCGGGCAGGTCGAAGGTGGCCAGCCCGCCGATCAGCACCTCCGCCAGCCGTGCCGGGTCGAGGGACTCCAGGAACGCCGTGGTCGCCTCGACCATGCCCAGCCCGACCTTGTTCGCCGTCACCTTCCGGGACAGCACCCACGCCCGAGCGGCCGGTAGGGCCATGGTCTCGGTGAGCAGGTCGGCCAGCTCGAGCACCTCGATGCCGCGGGAACGCATCGTGGCCACGAAGTCGGCGTGGTCGCGCTGGGCGGTCTCCACCCAGAGCACCTCGTCGAAGAGCAGGTCGTGGGCGGTGGACGGGGTCAGTCGCCGGTGCGCCAGCCCCGGCGCGCAGACGATGACGCTGCGCAGGCGCCCGACCTCCGAGTGCACACCCAGCACGGCTCAGCCCACCGTCACGCTCTCCACCAACGGGGTGCATGCGGGCTCGATGACCTCGCGGGCTGCCTCGTCGGTCCACTGGCAGTACACGTGCAGCAGCTGGGTCTCGGAGAACAGCCAGTAGCCCACGTAGTCGTAGCTGGCCAGGCCGATGTGCTGGGTGACGGCGGGCATCCCGGCGACCTCGGTCATCTCCGCCTCGCTCAACGGCTCCGCGTCGATGTGCTCCCGGTACCGGGCGAGCTGCTCCTCGACCGCCTCCAGCGGCACCCGCCCGCAGGCGTCCGCCAGGTCGCCCCAGTCCAGACCGGTGTAGAGCACCACGTTGAGCACGTTCAGCGTGGGCAGCTCCGGGTCGGTGGGGACGGCGTACCAGGTGGTGGCCACGTCCTCCACCGGGTTGTCCTCCACGTACAGGAAGCTCTCCTCGAAACCGTCTGGCATCGACCACGTGGCCGTGGTGAGGTCCACGTCGGCCAGCTGCAGCTCGTCCGGGTCGGCTTCCTTCTCCCCGCACTCCAGCAGCTGCGGCGGGATGGTGGGGTGGTCGTCGCTGCCACTGTGCCCGCCAGCAGCCTCGCTGCCGCCCGGTGTGGGCTCCGGTTCCGCGTGCTCCTCCCCGATCAGGTCGCAGCCGGAGACGGCCAGCAGCCCGCTCAGCGTCACCGCCAGCAGCGCACCCCCGACGCGCCGGTGCCGCCCGCCCCCCGCCCGCGTGCTCATCTGCCGGTCCTCCTCATCGCCTGCTCAGCCCGCCGTCGCAGCGCTGACTGAGTCATGGTAGGTCATCACCCCGCCGCACCCGGCCGGCAGCGGCAGCTCACCCGACCTGGACGGTGCTGACCAGGTCGGCGCAGGAGGCCTCGACCTCCGCCCGAGCGCTCTCGCTGGTCCACTGGCAGCCGATGAACAACAGCTCGGTCTGGGAGAACAGCCAGTATCCGCGGAAGTCGTAGCTGGGGATACGCATCGTCTGCGTCACCGCCGGCAGACCGCCGACCTCGGTCAGCTCCGCCTCGTCCAACGGTTCCGAGTCAAGCAGCTCCTGGTACTCGGCGACTCGTTCCAGCATCGCGTCCAGCGGCACCTGTCCGCACTCCTGGGCGAGCTGGCCCCAGTCCAGGCCGTCGTATCCGAGCACACCGACCAGGTCGAGCGTGTGATAGCCGGGGGCGGAGGGCACATAGGTGTGCATGAACATCCGCTGCTCGTAGTCCAGGTCGTCGTAGTACCCGCTCGCGGACTCGTAGCCGGCAGGCACGTCCCAGCTGGCGCCTGAGGCCACGTGAGCGTCGGTGAGCTCGACCGGGTCGTCCCCGTCGGTGCCCCCGTCGGCGCCAGACTTGCCGGCGGGATCACCACACTCGAGCAGCTGCGGCGGGATCGTCGGGCGTCCGCTCGGCTGCTCACTGCTCGTAGGTCCGGCGGTGGTCGGTTCGGGTGGGGTCTCGTCCGGGCCGAGCAGCGAGCAGCCGGTGACTCCGGCCAGCACCACTGCTGCCGCACCCCACACCGGGAGACGTCCGCCTCGCACCGCTGCTCCTCCTCTGCTACCGGTGATGATCGCCTGGTCGCAACCTACCTCCCGGGCCGCTCCTCTGGCTGCCCCGGCCGCGGGGAGAAGTCCCCGCCGCCGGTCAGCGGGCCGTCATCGAGCCGAGCAGCTCAGCGCACCCCGCCCGGATCACGTCCTCCTGGTCCGTCCACTGGCAGGAGACCATCAGCAGCTCACCCCGGCCGACGACGATCGTGGAGTCCACGGTGAAGCTGCGCCCGGTGTAGTGCTCCACCTCGTGCACGGCCGGCAGGCCGGCGACCTCGGTCCAGTCCGAGGCAGACGTGGTGATACCGGCGCTCTCGTGCCAGTCGGACAGGTAGGCGTCCACCCGCTTGCGGTCCACCTGACCGCACTCGTCGGTCAACGGGTCGGGTACGTTCGGGTAGTGCACGACGACGAGCACCTCCACTCCTGCCCCGGCGCTCTCCGGGGTGAGATAGGTGGCGGTGTACTCCTCCTCCAAGGGTGCGATCTGGGTGAAGCCGCCAGCGGTGGCGAACCCGTCGGGCGCGCTCCAGGACAGCTGGTCCAGCGGCGGCGGCGCCGGCTGTCTGCCGCACTCGCGCAGCTGCGGCGGGACTGTGGGCCGACCGGTCGTGGTCGGTGCGGCGGCGGGGCTGGCGGCAGGGCCGTCGGTACCGTGCTGCCCCGGCGGGCCGGCAGCGTCCCCGGAGCTGCTGCAGGCGACGCAGAGCAGCGCAGCCGCCACGGCGACTGCGCTGCGCCTGCTGTGCTGCGCCGTCGAACGACGCCAGCTGGACCTCACCGACCGGGGTAGCCGAGCTTCTCTCCGACTGTGTGCACCCGGATGGAGTTGGTGGAGCCGGACACGCCCGGTGGCATCCCTGCGACGACGACGACCATGTCGCCCTCCTCACCGTGCCCGGAGCCCTTGAGCACCACGTCCACCTGGTTGATCATGTCGTCGGTGTGCTCCACCTGCGGCACGGTGAACGTCTGCACCCCCCAGCTGAGCGCGAGCTGGTTGCGCACCACCGGCACCGGGGTGAAGGCCAGCAGCGGGATCGCCGAACGCAGCCGGGACATCCGCCGGGCGGAGTCGCCGGACTGGGTGAAGCAGGTCAGGTACTTCACCCCGAGGGTCTCACCGATCTGGGCAGCGGCCTTGGTGATCACGCCGCCGCGGGTGTGCGGGGTGGCGCGCAGCTTGGCGATCCGCTCCAGACCGTGCTCCTCGGTGTTCTCGATGATGCGGGCCATCGTGCGCACGCACTCGATCGGGTACTGGCCCACGCTGGTCTCCCCGGAGAGCATCACCGCGTCGGCACCGTCCAGCACAGCGTTGGCGCAGTCGGAGGCCTCCGCGCGGGTCGGCCGTGGGGCGCTGATCATCGACTCCAGCACCTGGGTGGCCACGATCACGGGTTTGGCGTTGCGCAGGCACATCTCGGTGGCGCGCTTCTGCACCAGCGGCACCTGCTCCAGCGGCAGCTCCACGCCCAGGTCCCCGCGGGCGACCATGATGCCGTCGAACGCGTCCACGATCTCGGCAAGGTTCTCCACCGCCTGCGGCTTCTCCACCTTGGCGATCACCGGGACCGTGCGCCCCTCCTCGGCCATGATCGCGGCGACGTCCTCGTAGTCGGCCGCGGAGCGCACGAAGGACAGCGCGATGAAGTCGGCCCCCTGGGCCAGGCCCCAGCGCAGGTCCTCGGCGTCCTTGTCGGTGAGCGCCGGGATGTTCACCGCCACGCCGGGCAGGTTCAGCCCCTTGTTGTTCGAGACCGGGCCGGGCACCTCCACCCGGGTGGTCACCCGGGGGCCGGTGACGTCGGTGACGCGCACCGCCACCCGACCGTCGTCGATGAGGATCGCGTCACCGGGCTTGACGTCCTGCGGCAGTCCCTTGAACGTGGTGGAGACCAGCTCCTTGGTGCCGGGCACGTCCTCGGTGGTGATGGTGAAGGTGTCGCCCTCGGCGAGCTCGTGCTGGCCCTCGACGAACCGACCGAGCCGGATCTTCGGCCCCTGCAGGTCCACCAGCACCGCCACCGCGCGCCCCGAGGCCTCCGCGGCCTCCCGGACCCGCTTGATCACCGCGGCGTGGGCATCGGCGTCCCCGTGGCTGCGGTTGATCCGGGCTACGTCCATACCGGCGTCGACCAGCGCCTGGACCATCTCTGGGGACTCGGTCGCCGGTCCCAACGTGCACACAATCTTCGCTCTACGCATACCGCAAACCCTATGCCCTCGACGTGCCTGCCCGAACCGCACGACCACCAGGTGACCCGGTGCTCAGACGGTGAGCGAGACGGTGTCCGGGGTGATCGGTGCTGGCAGGTCGGTACGTCCACGCAGGTAGGCGTCCACACCAGCGGCGGCGGCCCGGCCCTCGGCGATCGCCCAGACGATCAGCGACTGCCCACGCCCAGCGTCCCCGGCGACGAACACCGGTTCCTGGGCGGTGCCGAAGCGTTCGTCGCGCACGATCCGCCCGCGCGGGTCGACCTCCAGGCCGAGCTGGCCGACCAGCCCGTCGGTGGGCACTCCGGTGAAACCCATCGCGAGCAGCACCAGCTGGGCCGGGATGAGCTGCTCCGTGCCGGGCACCTGCTCCAGCCGACCCTCGGTGAAGGTCACCTCCACCACCCGCAGGTGACTGACCCGGCCACGTTCGTCGCCCACGAGCTCGACCGTGGAGGTGGCATACACCCGCCGGCCGCCCTCCTCGTGGGCGGAGGAGACGCGGTAGAGCGTCGGGTAGGTGGGCCACGGCTGACCGGGCGGGCGTTCCTCGGGGGGCCGGGGCATGATCTCCAGCTGGACCACGTTCGTCGCACCCTGCCGCAGCGCGGTGCCCAGGCAGTCCGCACCGGTGTCGCCGCCGCCGATGATCACCACGTCCTTGCCGGCGGCGGTGATCTGGTCGGGCACGTACTCGCCGTGGCTGGACCGGTTGGCCTGCGGCAGGTAGTCCATCGCCTGGTGGACGCCGGCCAGGTCCCGCCCGGGCACCGGCAGCTCGCGGCGCACCGTGGCGCCGATCGCCAGCACCACGGCGTCGTACCGTTCCAGCAGCTCGGTGCCGGTCAGGTCCGAACCGACCGCCACACCCGGGCGGAACCGGGTGCCCTCCGCCGCCATCTGCTCCAGCCGGCGGTCCAGGTGCCGCTTCTCCATCTTGAACTCAGGGATGCCGTAGCGCAGCAGGCCACCGATCGCATCGTCCCGTTCGTAGACGGCCACAGTGTGCCCGGTTCGGGTGAGCTGCTGGGCTGCTGCCAGCCCGGCCGGGCCGGAACCGATCACCGCGACAGTGGACCCGGTCAGCCGGTCCGGGACCTGCGGGGTGACCAGGCCACGCTCGAACGCCTCGTCGATGATGGACTGCTCGATGTTCTTGATCGTCACTGCCGGCTGGTTGATGCCGAGCACGCAGGCGCTCTCGCACGGTGCGGGACACAGCCGTCCGGTGAAGTCCGGGAAGTTGTTCGTGGCGTGCAGCGCTTCGATCGCCTCGGCCCACCGGCCGGTGCGGGTCAGGTCGTTCCACTCCGGGATCAGGTTGCCCAGCGGGCAGCCGTTGTGGCAGAACGGGATGCCGCAGTCCATGCACCGGCCGGCCTGCCGGGTCAGCGCCGCCGAGTCCTCCTCGCGGCGGGCGTAGACCTCACCCCAGTCCATCAGCCGCACCGGCACCGGGCGCCGGGCGGGCAGCTCGCGGTCACGGACCTTGAGGAATCCGCGCGGGTCAGCCATGGGTCGCCTCCAGTACTCGGTTCCAGACCTCGGGTTCGGCCGCGCCGGCTCCTTCCGCGCGGGCAGCGGCCAGCACGGCGTTCACCCGCGCGTAGGCCGGTGGCAGCACGCGGGTGAACCGGCGGGCCACCATCTCCGGCGAACCGGCCAGCTCGGCCGCCAGTGGTGCGCCGGTGTGCTCGGCGTGCCGGGTGAGCAGGTCGACCACGATCACGACGTCCTCGGGGTCCAGCTCGTCCAGGGAGAGGTCCCCGGCGGCCAGGGCCGGACCGTTCACCCGGCTCGGGACCAGGTCCAGCACGTAGGCGGTGCCGCCGGACATGCCGGCGCCGAAGTTGCGTCCGGTGGGGCCGATCACCACCACGGTGCCACCGGTCATGTACTCGCAGCCGTGGTCGCCCACACCTTCCACCACGGCGGTGGCACCGGAGTTGCGCACCGCGAACCGTTCCCCCACCACACCGCGCAGGAACAGCTCGCCGCTGGTGGCGCCGTAGCCGATGACGTTGCCGGCGATCACGTTCTCGCTCGCGTCGAACCTGGCCGCTTCGTCCGGGTGGACGATGATGGTCCCCCCGGACAGGCCCTTGCCGACGTAGTCGTTCGCGTCCCCGTACAGGCGCAGGGTGATCCCGGCCGGCAGGAACGCGCCGAGGGACTGCCCGGCGGAACCACGCAGGGTCACCTCGATGGTCCCTGGTGGCAGACCGCTCGCCCCGTACCTGCGGGTGACGGCGTTGCCCAGCATGGTCCCCACGGTGCGGTTCACGTTCCGCACCGGACGCTCGATGCGGACCGCTTCGCCACGCTCGAGAGCGGGTGCGGCAGCGGTGATGAGGTCGTTGTCCAGCGCGCGCTCCAGGCCGTGGTCCTGGGCCCGCACCTGGTGCGGGGCGGAGCCTTCGGGCGGCGTGGGGCGGGCCAGGATCGGGGTCAGGTCCAGCCCGCCGGCCTTCCAGTGCTCGACGGCGTCGGTCACGTCGAGCAGGTCGACCGCACCGATCGCTTCGTCCAGGCTGCGCAGGCCCAGCTCGGCGAGCAGCGCGCGCACCTCCTCGGCGATGTATTCGAAGAAGGTGACGACGAACTCCGGTTTGCCGCTGAACCTCGCCCGCAGCTCGGGATTCTGCGTGGCCACCCCGACCGGGCAGGTGTCCAGGTGGCACACCCGCATCATCACGCACCCGGAGACCACCAGCGGTGCGGTGGCGAAACCGTACTCCTCGGCACCGAGCAGCGCCGCGATCAGCACGTCCCGTCCGGTCTTGAGCTGGCCGTCGGTCTGCACCACGACCCGGTCCCGGAGGTTGTTGGCCACCAGGGTCTGCTGGGTCTCGGCCAGGCCGAGCTCCCAGGGCAGCCCGGCGTGCTTGAGCGAGGTCAGCGGGGATGCGCCGGTGCCGCCGTCGTGCCCGGAGACCAGCACCACGTCGGCGTGCGCCTTGGCCACCCCGGCGGCGACCGTGCCCACCCCGACCTCGGCGACCAGCTTCACGTGCACCCGGGCGGCCGGGTTGGCGTTCTTCAGGTCGTGGATGAGCTGGGCGATGTCCTCGATGGAGTAGATGTCGTGGTGCGGCGGCGGGGAGATGAGCCCGACGCCGGGGGTGGCGTGCCGGGTGCCGGCCACCCACGGGTACACCTTGGCGCCAGGTAGCTGGCCGCCCTCCCCGGGCTTGGCGCCCTGGGCCATCTTGATCTGCAGGTCGTCAGCGTTGGTGAGGTAGTCGGAGGTGACTCCGAACCGGCCTGAGGCGACCTGCTTGATCGCGCTGCGGCGCCGGGGGTCGTGCAGCCGGTCGGTGTCCTCCCCGCCCTCACCGGTGTTGGACTTCCCGCCGAGCGTGTTCATCGCGATCGCGAGGGTCTCGTGCGCCTCCGCGGAGATCGACCCGTAGCTCATCGCCCCGGTGGAGAACCGCTGGACGATCTCGCTGACGGGTTCCACCTCCTCGATCGGTATGGGGTCGCATCGGCCGGTGCGCAGCGTCAACAGCCCGCGCAGGGTCATCAGCCGGCGGGCCTGGTCGTCCACGCGTCGGGTGTAGTCGCGGAACACCTGGTAGTTGCGGGTGCGGGTGGAGTGCTGCAGCCGGAACACGGTCTCCGGGTCGAACAGGTGCGGTTCGCCCTCGCGGCGCCACTGGTACTCCCCGCCGACCGGCAGGTTGCGGTGCGCCGGGGCGATGCCGCTGGGCGGGTAGGCCCTCGCGTGCCGGGCGGCCACCTCGGCGGCGACCACGTCCAGGTCCACGCCACCGAGCGGGGTCGGGGTGGCGGTGAAGTAGGTGTCCACCAGCTGCTGGGACAGGCCGAGCGCCTGGAACACCTGGGCGCCGCGGTAGGAGCCCGCGGTGGAGATGCCCATCTTGCTCATCACCTTCAGCACGCCCTTGCCCAGGCCGCGGATCAGGTTCTGCACCGCACGTTCCGGGGTGACGCCCTCGACCACACCGGAGCGGGTCAGCTCCTCGACGCTCTCCATCGCCAGGTAGGGGTTGACGGCGGCGGCGCCGTAGCCCACCAGGAGGGCCACGTGGTGCACCTCGCGCACGTCCCCGGCCTCCACGAGCAGGGAGATCCGGGTCCGGGTCTGGGCACGGATGGTGTGGTGGTGCACGGCGGCGGTGAGCAGCAGGGAGGGGATCGGCGCCAGCTCGGCGTCCGACTCCCGGTCCGACAGCACGATGAAGCTCACCCCACGCTCGATCGCCTCGTCCACCTCTCGGTAGATCTCCGCCAGCCGCTGCTCGAGCGCGTGGTGCCCGCCGCGCACCGGGTACAGACCGGAGACGGTGATGGCTGAGAAGCCGCGGCCGGCCTCGGGGGTGCGGTGGATGTGCTTGATCTTGGCGAGCTCGTCGTTGTCGATCACCGGGAAGCCGATGGCGAGCTTGCGGGCATGTTCGGGGGTGTCCTCGAGCAGGTTCGGTTCCGGCCCGATCGCGCCCGCCAGGGAGGTGACCAGCTCCTCCCGGATCGCGTCCAGCGGCGGGTTCGTCACCTGGGCGAACACCTGGCTGAAGTAGTCGAACAGCAGCCGGGGCCGGGAGGACAGCACCGCCACCGGGCTGTCCGTGCCCATCGATCCGAGCGCCTCGGTGCCGGTCGCTGCCAGCGGCCGGAGCAGGATGCGCAGCTCCTCCTCGGTGTAGCCGAAGGTCTGCTGGCGGCGCAGCACCGAGGACCGGGAGTGGGCCACGTGCTCGCGCTCGGGCAGGTCTTCCAGGCGGACCAGGTGCTGCTCCAGCCACTGGTCGTAGGGGTGGGCAGCGGCCAGGGAGTCCTTGATCTCCTCGTCGGCGACCAGGCGTCCTTCGGCGGTGTCCACCAGGAACATCCGTCCAGGTGCCAGGCGCCCCTTCTGCACCACGCTGGCCGGGTCCGCCTGGAGCACACCGGATTCGCTGGCCAGCACCACCAGGCCGTCCTCGGTGACCCAGTAGCGACCGGGGCGCAGCCCGTTGCGGTCCAGCACCGCGCCGACGTAGCGGCCGTCGGTGAAGCACATCGCTGCCGGACCGTCCCACGGTTCCATGATGGTGGCGTTGTAGGAGTAGAACGCCTTGCGCGCCGGGTCCATGGTGGCGTGGTTCTCCCAGGCCTCCGGGATCATCATCAGCACCGCGTGCGGCAGCGACCGGCCGCCCAGGTGCAGGAGCTCGAGCACCTCGTCGAAGCTGGCGGAGTCGCTCTGCGTCTCGTCGCAGATGGGCAGCAGGTCCGCCACGTCTCCGAGCAGCCCGGAGGCCAGTGTGCCCTGCCGGGCGGCCATCCAGTTGCGGTTCCCGCGGACGGTGTTGATCTCGCCGTTGTGCGCAACGAGGTGGAACGGGTGCGCGAGCGGCCAGGAGGGAAAGGTGTTCGTGGAGAACCGGGAGTGCACCAGGGCCAGCTCGGTGGCCAGCGCCGGGTGGGACAGGTCGGTGAAGAACGGTTCCAGCTGTCCGGTGGTGAGCATGCCCTTGTACACCAGGGTGCGCGCGGACAGCGACGCAGCGTAGACGCCCAGGGCGTGCTCAGCGCGCTTGCGCACCCGGTAGCAGCGCCGGTCCAGGTCGATGCCGGCCAGCGCGCGGTCGGGGGCGGCGAGCACCACCTGCCGGAAGGTGGGCATGCAGGACCGGGCGGCGGGGCCGACCAGGCCGGCGTCGGTGGGCACGTCCCGCCAGGTGAGCACCTGCAGGTCCTCCTCGGCGGCGATCTCCTCGATCCGGCTCGCGGCGCGGCCGGCCTCGTCGGGTGCGGCGGGGAGGAAGAAGGTGCCGACGGCGTAGTGGCCCGGTGCGGGTAGGTCCACCTCGAGCACCTCACGGAAGAAGGCGTCCGGCACCTGCAGCAGGATGCCGGCACCGTCCCCGGAGCTTGCCTCGGCGCCGACGGCGCCGCGGTGGTCCAGGTTCGCCAGTGCGGCCAGCGCCGCGTCCACGATGTCTCGACCGGGCCTCCTGCGGAGCGTCGCGACGAAGGCCACGCCGCAGGCGTCATGGTCCCGGACCGGGTCGTACAGCCCCTGCTTCCGGGGCGCTGCCCTGAAGGCGGTGTAGGTCGTGCGCACCTGGGCGGGTTGGTTCATCCGATCATCCTCACGGGCGCGAGGAGTTCTCCTCGGCACCACATCCATCGACTCGCTTGGGACGTCTTCGACCCTCTGGTGCGGGAGAATTTACTCTTTCATGGGGCCGCATGTACAGACTGCGGCTGTCGATCGTGACGATCATCTGGGCGTGCGACGGCCGCGCACCCCGGTGGCGTCGCTCAGCGTCCGGTGGTGGAGTCTGCTTCCGGGTCTGTCGTTGCGGGGCGAGCGTCCTCAGCCCCGAGATCATCCTCTGCGGCGGGAGAGCCCGCGCTGTCAGCCCCGCTGCGACCGCTCGTGGCGCTCTCCGAGTCCTGCTTGCTCGGGGCGTCGTCGGCGCTGGCCTCGTCCTCTGGTTCCCGCCCTGGCAGCCAGGGGGAGGGCTCCCGCTCCGGGTACCGCTTGGAGAGCACGATGAAGATCGCCAGCGAGACCACGCAGACCAGGATCGAGGTCCACACGTTCAGCCGCAGCCCGAGCACGTGCTCGGCCTCGTCGATGCGCAGCGTCTCGATCCAGCCACGCCCCACGGTGTAGCAGAACACGTACAGCCAGAACACCCGGCCGTGGCCGAGGCGGAGCTTGCGGTCGATGAGCACGATCAGCGCGGCCATCGCCAGGTTCCAGAGCAGCTCGTACAAGAAGGTGGGGTGGAACAGGGTGCCGGCCGGGTAGTCCATCCCCTGCGCGGCGAGCACGCCCGCGTCGATCTGCAGCCCCCAGGGCAACGTCGTCGGGGCGCCGAACAGCTCCTGGTTGAAGTAGTTGCCGAGCCGACCGATCGCCTGGGCGACCAGCAGCGCCGGCGCCATCGCGTCGGCCACGGTCGCCAGCCGCAGACCGCGGCGACGTAGGTAGATCCACACCCCGAGCGCGCCGGCAGGGATCGCACCCCAGATGCCGAGGCCGCCGCGCCAGATGGCGAACGCGTTCCAGGGGTTGCCGTCCGGACCGAAGTAGGCATCCGGGGAGGAGAACACGTGGTAGAGCCGGGCGCCGATGATGCCCAGCGGTACCGCCCAGAAGATCGCGTCCAGGATGGCGCCTTCCGGTCCGCCCCGGGCGCGGTAGCGACGCACCGAGATCCAGGTGGCCACCACGATGCCGGCGAGGATCGCGAACGCGTACGCGCGCAGCGGGATGGGTCCCAGGTGCCACACCCCCTCCGACGGGCTGGGGATGCCGTCTGCGACCACCGACATCGCCAGGTGCCCACCGGGGCCGGTCATCGCGCTCCCCCGGCGCGCACCCCGGCAGCGAGGTCACGGACCAGCTCACCAAGGTCGGTCAGCGCAGCAGCGCGGTCGGAGTCCGGGCGGATCAGGGTGCGCACCAGTGCGGAGCCGACGATCACGCCGTCGGCATAGCCTGCGACCTCCGCGGCCTGGTCGGCGGTGGAGACGCCCAGCCCCACGCAGACCCGCTGCGCCCCGGCGGCGCGGGTGTCCTGGACCAGCTGCTGTGCCTTCTCCCCGACCGTGGCGCGGGTGCCGGTGACGCCCATGGTGGAGGCGGCGTAGACGAACCCGCGGGAGGCGGCGGCGGTCAGGTGCAGGCGTTCGGTGGTGGAGCTCGGTGCCACCAGGAAGACCTTGTCCAGCCCGTGCGCATCGGCAGCGGCGATCCACTCCCCGGCCTCGTCCGGGATCAGGTCCGGGGTGATCAGACCCGCTCCCCCGGCCTCGGCCAGGGCCGCGGCGAACGCGTCCACGCCGTAGCGCAGCACGGGGTTGTAGTAGGTCATCACCAGCGTGGGGGCGCCGGTGGCGGCAACCTCCCGGACCGCACGGAGCACGTCCCGGATGCGGGTGCCGCCGTCCAACGCGGCTTGCACGGCCTGCTGGATGACCACTCCGTCCATACCCGGGTCGGAGTAGGGCAGGCCGAGCTCGACGATGTCCGCACCGGCAGCGACCGCTGTCCGGGCCGCCTCGATCGATCCGTCCACGTCCGGGTAGCCGACCGGCAGGTACACGATCAGCGCGGCCCGCCCCTCGGAGCGGGCGGCTTCCAGAGCACCTGCAGTGCCACGCAGGGTGGGCCTGCTGGCGGTCATTCCGACACCTCCGCGTCCGGGTCCAGCAGGTCGAACCAGGCAGCTGCGGTGGCCACGTCCTTGTCGCCCCGGCCGGACAGGCACACCAGCAGCACAGTCTCGGCCGGGTCGGCACCGCCCGCGACCAGCCCGGTACCCAGCCGGAGCGCTCCGGCCAGTGCGTGGGCGGACTCGATCGCGGGGATGATGCCCTCGGTCCGGCAGAGCAGCTCGAACGCGCTCATCGCCTCGGCGTCGGTCACCGGTACGTACTCGGCGCGGCCGATCGAGGCGAGCCAGGAGTGCTCCGGGCCCACGCCCGGGTAGTCCAGGCCGGCGGAGATGGAGTGCGACTCCACGGTCTGTCCGTCCTCGTCCTGGAGCACCATGGTGCGTGCACCGTGCAGCACCCCGGGGTCGCCGGCGGTGATGGTCGCGGCGTGCCGGCCGCTGGCGACCCCGTCACCGGCGGCCTCGCAGCCGACCAGGCGCACGTCGGTGTCGTCGAGGAAGGCGTGGAACAGGCCCATGGCGTTCGAGCCGCCACCCACGCACGCCACAGCAGCGTCCGGTAGCCGGTCGATCCGCTGCAGCAGCTGGCTGCGTGCCTCCTCGCCGATGATCTTCTGCAGGTCGCGGACCATCGAGGGGAACGGGTGCGGGCCGGCCACCGTGCCGAAGATGTAGTTCGTGGTCTCCACGTTCGCGACCCAGTCGCGGAACGCCTCGTTGATCGCGTCCTTCAGGGTGCGCGAACCGGTGCGCACCGGCACCACCTCAGCGCCGAGCAGCCGCATCCGGGCGACGTTCAGCGCCTGCCGACGGGTGTCCTCTTCGCCCATGTAGATCGTGCAGTCCAGACCGAACAGGGCCGCAGCCGTGGCGGTGGCCACCCCGTGCTGGCCGGCACCGGTCTCCGCGATCACCCGGGTCTTGCCGACCAGCTGGGTGAGCAGCGCCTGGCCGAGCACGTTGTTGATCTTGTGCGACCCGGTGTGGTTCAGGTCCTCGCGCTTGAGGAAGATCCGGACCCCGCCGGCGTGCGCGGCGAACTGCGGCACCTCGGTGATCGGGCTGGGCCGGCCGGTGTAGTCCCGGTGCAGCACCGCGAGCCGGTCGGTGAACTCCGGGTCGCCCTTGGCCTTCTCCCACGCGGCGGTCAGGTCGTCCAGCGCGGCGATGAGGGCCTCGGGCACGAACCTGCCGCCGAAGTCACCGAAGTACGGTCCGACCACCTCGCGCAACGTCCGCGCGGCCTGGGAGCCGCTCATCGGGCCCGCACCGCACGCAGCGCAGGATGTGCACCAGCGGCGACCATGTCCGCCACCGCGGTGCGTGGCTGCCCCTGGGTGACCAGTGCCTCCCCGACGAGCACCACGTCGGCACCGGCGCGGGCGTACTCGAGCACGTCGTGCGGGCCACGCACACCGGACTCGGCAACCCGCACCACACCGCCGGGCACCCGCGGGGCGAGGTCGGCGAAGACCCCACGGTGCACCTGCAGCGTGTGCAGGTCGCGTGCGTTGATGCCGAGCAGCCGGGCACCGGCGTCCACGGCCCGGTCCACCTCCTCGGCAGTGTGCGCCTCCACCAGTGCGGTCATGCCCAGGGAGTGCACACGCTCCACCAGTGAGGTGAGCACGGTCTGCTCCAGGGCGGCCACGATCAGCAGCACCAGGTCAGCGCCGTGCGCCCGGGCCTCCCACACCTGGTAGGGGCTGACGATGAAGTCCTTGCGCAGCACCGGCACGTCCACCCGGGCGCGCACGTCAGCCAGGTCGGCCAGGGAACCGCCGAACCTGCGAGGCTCGGTGAGCACGCTGATCGCGCTGGCGCCACCGGCCTCGTAGTCGGCGGCCAGACCCGCAGGGTCCGCGATCTCAGCGAGGGCTCCCTTAGAAGGGCTGGACCGCTTCACCTCGGCGATCACGGTGACCGCGTCCTCCTGGCGGAGCGCGTCGACGGCGTTCTTCGCCGAAGGCATCGCCTCAGCGCGGCGCTTGAGCTCCTCCAGTGGTACGGACGCTTCCCGCGTGGCCAGGTCTTCCCGGACCCCACGGACGATCTCTTCCAGTACGGTCACGATCCGCCTCTCCGCTTCGGTTGGCCTCCATCGTAGGCCGTGCCAGGCACCACCTGAGCACACCGGGGCCCGCTAGCCGAGGGTCGGTCAGTACACGGATCGCCACATCGCGGTCCACCAGCCGGCCCACCCGACCACCAGGGCGATACCGAGCACGAGGGCGACCGCGCTGAGCACGATGCCGGTGGTCGCCATGCCACGGTTGTCCGCACGACCCTCGCTGGCTGCCTTGACGCCCATCACTCCGGTGACGATCCCGGCCACTGCGACCAGCTGGCTGAGCACCGGCACCAGGCACATCAGCAGCGAGGCGATGCCGAGCCCGAGGGCCCAGCCGCCGGCGCTGTTCTGCTTGTTCTGCAGCGGCGGGTAGCCGCCGTAGCCGGCCCCGTACGGCCCGTGGGAGCCGTAGGCACCCGGTCGCAGGTAGGTCTGGTCTGCACTGCTCGGCGTGCTGTAGGAGCCCGACGGCGCAGCACCCGGGGCAGGGTGGGTGTAGGGGCCCTGGTCGGTGCTGGAGGGCGGTGTGCCGCCAGCGCCACGGTAGGGATCGGCTGGCTGCGGTCCGCCGCTGCCGTGAGGTTCGTTCGGCTGCCCGCTGCCGTACGGGTTCGGGGCGCCACCGAAGGTGCTCACTCCACCCACCTCACCACGAGCTGTGCCACAGTTCGCCTACCCATCGTCTCCGCCCCTTGGTTCTCTCATGCCGGCCCCAGAAAGCCGTGCAGTACTGGAATGTTACGTGCCACGGCGAACACCACCATCGCCGCACCGATCGTCAGGAACAGCCAGGCAGGTGGGTCCCGAGGGGGCAGGTTCCGCCAGGACCGCCACAGCCATCGCGCCCACAGCAGACCGAGCACCGGCAGCCCGATGGTGAGCATCGGGTTCATCGCCCAGGCGCCGGCGAGGTCACCGGTGGCCAGGTCGTGCACCGTGCGCAGCCCCCCGCAGGTCGGGCAGTACCAACCGGTCAGCGCGAGCAGCGGGCAGAGAACCGGCCCACCCTGGTGCGGATCCCACCAGGCCACGAGTACGGTGCTGGCAGCGAGAACCCCTCCGAGGAGGAGCGGACCGGTACGGTTCCGGCGCACCGCAGCCGGCCGAGACGTCACTCGCGAGCCCGCACCCGCTCCACCTGTCCGTAACCAGCGGCGCGCAGCACGATGCTCGCGACGATGCCGACCACGGCCACCGCGATACCGGTGTAGACCAAGGTCATCGACGGCACGATCATCCCGGCACCCACGAGCAGAGCCGCGATCGCCCCACCGACGAACAGCGTCCACCCCGCCCCGGTGCGGCCATGGTTGGCCGGCGGCGGCCCCACGGGCAGCGTCTCGGCCACATCCGGCCTGGCGGCCACGGAGCCCTCGTCGTGGGTGTTCACATCGGTCATCGAGATCTTGCCCTCCACCAGCTGTTTCGACCTGGTCACAGACTACCGGTCCTCGGGATCGCTCGGGTCTTCACCACGGCTCAGCGCGTCCCAGTCGGAGATGCGTTGCCGGGTGCTCCCGGCTGCTGGGGCGGAGGCCTGGTCGCGTTCGTACCGCTGCCCTACCCGGTCCCAGGCGCCCATCCGGAACGGCAGCACCACCCCGACCAGGAGCAGCAGCACGGCCAGCACCAGTGCCACCACCGGCCAGGCGGTCACCTCGGCGGCACCCGCCAGCTCCGTCATACCGGTGTCCTGCCCGACCGCAGCACGCACCGCCGGCTCGGGGTCACCGAGCAGCTCGATCACCCCGACGCCAGCGAGCCCGCCGCCCAGGGCCACGGCGAGGGCCGCCACCACCCGTGCGACCCGCCCGGCCAGCGCCATTGCGAGCCCGGCGGCGAGCACCACCAGCGCGGCACTGGGCACCAGGGCGGCGCCGGTGCTGCCGGTCACGCTCACGGTGCTGGTCGCCATCGCCGACCGGGCCGGGGCGGTCGCCCAGGGGAGTGCCGTGCTGGCCAGCAGCAGCGCGCCACCACCGAGCACGACGAGCACGGCGGACCGACGACTGAGCCTCCGCCGACCCGGCTGAGGCTCGCTCACCGGACCTCCTCGACGGTGGCCGCCCGCTGGATGGCGCGCACAGCGGCGGCCGCCTTGTTCCTGCTCTCCCAGTACTCCGACTCCGGGTCGGAGTCGGCCACCAGCCCGCCGCCTGCCTGCACGCTGGCGCGACCACCGGTGATCACCGCGGTGCGGATCGCGATCGCCATGTCCAGGTCGCCGTCGAGGTCGAAGTAGCCGACGGTACCGCCGTAGATGCCCCGGCGCGCGGGCTCCAGCTCGTCGATGAGCTCGATCGCCCGAGACTTCGGTGCCCCGGACAACGTACCGGCCGGGAACGTGGCGGTGAGCACGTCCACCGCCGAGGCGTCGGCGCGCACCGTACCGGTGACCGTGGAGGACATGTGCATGATGTGGCTGAAGCGTTTGATCTCCATGAACTCCGCCACCGCCACGGTGCCCGGCTCGCACACCCGGCCCAGGTCGTTGCGGGCCAGGTCCACCAGCATCAGGTGCTCGGCCCGCTCCTTCGGGTCGGCGAGCAGCTCCGCAGCCGCGGCGGTGTCCTCGGCAGGGGTAGCCCCCCGCGGGCGGGAGCCTGCGATCGGATAGGACTGCGCCGCATCCCCGGTGACCTTCACCAGCGTCTCCGGGGAGGAGCCGACCACGTGGAAGTCACCGCCGTCGGCGTCGGCCAGGTGCAGGAAGTACATGTACGGGCTGGGGTTGATGGTGCGCAGCACCCGGTACACCTCCAGCGGGTCGGCCGGGCAGTCCAGGTCCAGGCGCTGGGAGAGGACCACCTGGAACACCTCGCCGTCGACGATCGCCTGCTTGGCGGCGAGCACACCGGCGGTGAACTCGTCGTGGCTGCTGCGGAACCTCAGCTCCGGTTCGGTGCCCTCCGCCTGGGCCAGCGGGCGCGAGCGCGTCGGTGCGGTCAGGTCGGCCTGCATCGCATCGAGCCGGGCCACGGCGTCGGCGTGGGCCTCGTCCACCCGCTCGTCGGTGTCGTCGGTGTTGATGGCGTTCGCGATCAGCCAGACGTCACCGGTGTGGTGGTCGATCGCGGCCAGGTCACCGACCAGGCACAGGCTCACTGTGGGCACGTCGGACTCGCTCGCCGCGCGCTGCGGGAGGGTCGGTTCCCAGTGCCGGGTGATGTCCCAGCCGAGGGAGCCGACCAGGCCGCCGGTGAGCGGCGGCACGTGGTCCAGGCCCGGGGTGTGCAGCGCCTCCAGTGTGCCGCGGAGCACCTCGAGCACGTCCCCCTCGGTGGGTACGGAGACGGGCACGTCCCCGCTCCAGACGGCCTGCCCGCCGGATTCGGTGAGGATCGCCCGTGCGGAGACGCCGACGAACGACCAGCGCGACCAGACGCCGTCGGTCGCGGACTCCAGGATGAACGTGCCGGGGCGACCGGAGGAGAGCTGGCGGTACAGACCAACTGGGGTGACGTCGTCGGCGAGGAGCCGGCGTACCACCGGGATGACGCGACGATCGTTGGCCATCTGCTGGAACTCCTCCAGGCTGGGCCAGGTCTGCCCCCAGGGCAGCCCGGTGGGCGCGTCGGGTGCGGGCCGCGCGCTGCCGGTGCTGGTCATCGTGGCACCTCCAGGTCGGTGCGTGCCGGCAGCGCACCGCCGGCCCGGAAGCAGCTGACCGCTCCGGTGTGGCAGGCCGGGCCGACCTGCTGCACCCGCAGCAGCAGCGCGTCACCGTCGCAGTCGATCGCGGCCGAGCGCAGGTACTGCACGTGCCCGGAGGTGTCCCCCTTGCGCCAGTACTCACCACGGGAGCGGGACCAGTAGGTGACCCGGCCCTCGGTGAGGGTGCGGCGCAGGGCCTCGTCGTCCATCCAGGCGACCATCAGCACCTCGTCGGTGGTGTGGTCCTGGACGACGGCGCAGACCAGGCCGTCGTCGTTGCGGGTGAGCCGTTCGGCCACGGCGGGGTCGAGTACAGGGGTGGTGTCAGGCACAGCACGATCCTGCCATGTCTGGTGAGCCTGCTGGTGCTCGCCTCAGCTGCTCGCGCTGACCCAGGAGGCATGCATCCGCCCGTAGACACCCCCGGCGGCGAGCAGCTCGTGGTGCGCCCCCGTCTGGACGATCTGCCCGTCGTCGACGACCACCACCAGGTCGGCCGCCTCTGCCGTGGACAGCCGGTGCGCGATCGCCACGCTGGTGCGTCCTGCGGTGAGGTGGGTCAGTGCGGTGGAGATCCGCTGCTCGGTTCCCGGGTCGACGGCGGAGGTCGCCTCGTCCAGGACCAGCACGTCCGCATCGGCCAGGTAGGCGCGGGCGATCGCCACCAGCTGGCGTTCCCCGGCGGAGAGTGCCTCACCGCGCTGGCCGACGTCGGTGCGCACCCCGTCCGGCATGGTCGCCAACCAGGGGCCGAGCCCCAGGTCGGTCAGTGCCTGCTCCACCTGCGCCTCGGTCATCCCCGGGCGGCCGTAGGCCACGTTGCTGGCGATGGTGCCGTTGAACAGGAAGCCCTCCTGCGGCACGATCACCACGCGTTCCCGCAGGTCCGCACGGGCCAGGTCGCGCAGGTCCACCCCGGACAACCGCACGGTGCCCGCATCCGGATCCATCAGCCGGGTGAGCAGCTTGGCGATCGTGGTCTTCCCGGACCCGGTCTCCCCCACGATCGCCACCCGGGCACCGGGCGGGATGGTCAGCGAGACGTCGCGCAGCACCGGCGGACCGCCCGGGTAGGCGTAGTGCACACCGGCGAGCTCCAGCCCGGCGGGCCCACGTGGGCCGGGGTGGACCGGATCGGCCGGGTCGGCCACGTCCAGCGGGGTGTGCACCACGGAGATCACCCGCCGCCAGCCGGCCAGGGCGTTCTGCATCTCGTTGAGCACTTCGGTAGCGGACTGCACCGGGCCGGTGAACAGCTGCACCAGGAACAGGAACCCGAGCAGCTGGCCCACGGTCAGGGTGCCGCCGATACCGAGCATGGTGCCGATCAGCACCACAGCCCCGAGGGCCAGCCCGGAGAGCAGCACCCCGGAGGAGAACGCCAGGGACGCGAACGTCTGCGCCCGCACTGCAGCGTTGCGGTGCTCGCGGATCGCCTCGTCCAAGCGGTGCTGGGTGCGCTGCTCGGCACCGTAGGAGCGGATCGTCTGCGCCCCGACCACGGCCTCGGACACGCGGGCGAGCATGATGCCCACCCGGGTGCGCACCTGGGCGTAGGCCACGTTCAGCGCGCGTTGGGCGCGGGGTGCGAGCACGATCATCGGTGCATAGGCGAGCCACACGACGATGGTCAGCTGCCAGGAGTAGACCATCATCGCGACCGTGGCAGCGGTGATCTGCAGGCTGGAGAGCACCAGCTGCATCCCGCCCCACTGCACGAACATGGAGATGGTGTCCACGTCGGAGGTGACGCGGGAGACCAGTGCGCCGCGCCGTTCGCTGTTCTGGGTGAGGGTGGACAGGGCGTGCACCCGGGCGAAGGCGCGCACCCGCAGCTGGGCCAGACCGGCCTCGGCAGCCTGGAACAGCCGTACGTTCACCCAGCTGGTGCAGGCAGCGGTGAGCAGCAGCCCGACAGCGCACAGCGCGGTGAGCCGCAGCACCAGCGGTACGTTCACCCCGGTCTCGGCGAGCAGCCCGCGGTCGGTGGTCACCTGCACCGCCAGCGGCACGATCAGCTTGCCGGTGGTGGCCAGCACGGCGAGCACCAGGGTGACACCGAGGCCGCGGCGCATCGCCGGGGACAGCCGCATACCCTCCCGGAGCGTGCCCAGCACACCGAGGGTGGAGGTGCTGGCGATCTGTGTGCTCACCGGACCTCCTGGCTGTCCCGGGCCTGCCGTTCCCGCTGGTAGGTGGTGACCAGGCGGCGGTACCCGGCGTCGCGGGCGAGCAGCTCGGTGTGGGTGCCGTGGTCCACCACGCGACCGCCGTCCAGGTGCAGCACAGTGTCGGCGAGCATGATGGTGGCGCTCCGGTAGGCGATGAGCACCACGGTCACCCCGCCGGCGTAGGAGCGCAGCCGGTGCAGGATGTCCTGCTCCACGACCGGATCCACTGCGGACGTGGCATCGTCCATGATCAGCAGCCGCGGTCGGCGGATCAGTGCCCGGGCGATCGCCAGGCGCTGCCGCTGCCCGCCGGACAGGGAGGCTCCGCGCTCTCCGACGACCGTGTCCAGCCCGTCCGGCATGGCGGTGACGAAGTCCTCGGCGCGAGCGGTGCGCAGCGCTTCCCACACCTGGTCGGCGTCGTACGGTGCCCCGGTGCTGGGATCCACCTGCCCGAGGGTGACGTTCTCGGCGATGGTGTCCTCGAAGACGAAGGCGTTCTGGGCGACGAGGGCGATCGCCGCGGTCCGGTCGGACGTGCGCACCGACGGCGCTGGCACCCCGTCGTAGCGCACCTGGCCACCGGCGGGGTCCTGCAGCCGGGCGAGCACGTCCACCAGCGTGGACTTGCCCGACCCGGTCGGGCCGACGACGGCGAGGGTGTGCCCGGCGGGCACGTCCAGGCTCACCTGGTGCAGCAGGTGCCGGTCGGGGCCCCCGGTGATACCGGGGACGGTGACGGTGACGTCTTCGGTGGACAGGTGCAGCCCGCCGCGGCCAGGCAGGTCCTGGTCACCCTCGCTGAGATAGCCGCGGGCGTCGATCACCCGGGAGATGCGTTCGTGGCCGACCAGGGATCGGGGCAGGTCGCCGAGCACGAACCCGATCGCCCGGACGGGGAAGGTCATCACGGTGAGCAGGTAGGCGGTGGTGACCACGGCCCCGGTGCCGGTCAGGCCGTCGGCCACCCGCACGGTGCCCGCGGCCAGCACCCCGAGGGTGGCCAGCGCCGGGAGCATGTCGATCACCGGGTCGAACACGCTGCGGATCTTGCCCACGGCCACGTTCGAGGCGCGCAGGTCCTGGGCGACCGCGTCGAACCGGGTCTCCTCGAGCTGCTCGGTGCCCAGCGCCTTGACCACAGCGGCGGCCTCGAAGCTCTCGTGCGCCACGTCCGAGGTGCGGGCCCGTTCGTGCTGCACCTTCGTGATCGCTGGGGACATGTACCGGCGGTAGACCGCGTTGACCACCAGCACCAGGGGCAGCACGCTCACCCCGATGAGCCCGAGCACCACGTCGGCGGCGAGCATCGCTCCCGAGGCCACCAGCAGCATCGCGAGCACACCGAGCGCGAACGGCAGCGGGGTGAACACGAAGCCGGCGGACTCCGCGTCCGCGTTCGCGTTGGAGAGCAGCTGACCGGTGGGGTGGCGGCGGTGCCAGGACATCGGTAACCGCAGGTACTGGCGGGTCACCAGGCGGCGGTGCCCGGCCTGTACGTCGAAGGAGGCCATCCCGGCGAACACGCGCCGCCCGGCGACGCCGACGGCGGTGAGCAGACCGATGCCGAGCAGCGCGAGCCCGGCCCACCATATGGTCGAGCGGGGCACCCCTGGGCCCTCGATCGCCGGCACGACAACAGTGTCGGTGATCCGGCCGAGCACCCACCCCTGGGCGACCATGCCCAGGCCGTAGAGCACCGAGGCGCTGATCGCGATCGCGAACGTGCGCGGCTGGGAGCGCAGCCCCCGGCCGATGAGCAGCAGGGAGCGGCGGACCGCGCCGCCGGGCAGGGCGTATGGCGTCTCGGCGCGTGCGGACGCGGTGGGCATGACGACGTGGGCTCCCTGGCACCTCGTGGTGAAGCATTCCCGCGCCGGCGGGCCGGCAGATGGCGGGTGAAGAGGACTGTGCTCATCTTTGCACACCGAGCGACGGGCAGCAGTTGTGCCAGGCTGGGCACATGTGGGCGCAGGTGGAGATGCAGTCGCTGGCCGAGACGCTGCACGCAGCAGGTCCGGACCGGGACACGCTGTGTGCCGGGTGGCGCACCCGGCACCTGGCCGCGCACCTGTACCTGCGGGCGCACCAGCCCTGGCAGCTGCTCGGGCTGGTGAGCGGCGGTGGGGTGGCGGAGCTGGCGCAGCAGTGCCAGGACCCGGCTCGGTACCACGAGCTGGTCGATGCGTTCACCGGGCCGGTACGGGGGCCGTGGCGGCTGTCTCGGTCCAGGGTGCTGGACGACCTGACGAACCTGGTGGAGTACGTGGTGCACCACGAGGACGTGCGCCGCGCCGGACCGGATCCGGCACCGCCGCGATCTCTGCCACCGGAGCAGCGGGCACAGGTCTGGGCGAAGTTCGCACGCACCGCGCTCGGCTTCTACCTGTCGGCGCCGGTCGGCGTGCTGCTGATGGTGCCCGGCGCGCCCACGTTCCGGGCCCGCCCTGGCGGCGATCCGGTCCGGGTGGTGGGCGAGCCGGTGGAGCAGGCGCTGTACGCGATGGGCCGCCGGCCGCAGGCCCAGGTGGAGCTTCGCGGCAGCACCACCCAGGTGGAGAAGCTCAGGCGGTGGGCAGCCGGACGCTGAACCCGGCCGCGGCGAGCGCGGCCTTGACCTGGCCGATGGTCAGCGTGCCGAAGTGGAACACGCTCGCCGCCAGCAACGCATCGGCACCGGCCTGGGCGGCCTGGACGAAGTGCTCCGCAGTACCCGCACCGCCGCTGGCGATCAGCGGCACCTGCACCTGCGCACGTACCGCCCGCAGCATCTCCAGGTCGAACCCGTCGGTGGTGCCGTCGGCGTCGATCGAGTTCAGCAGGATCTCCCCTGCACCTAGGTCCTGGGCACGGCGGACCCACTCCAGCGCGTCGATACCGGTGCCCCGGCGACCCCCGTGGGTGGTGACCTCGTAACCGGACGGGGTGGCTGCGCCGTCCCGGGTCCTGCGGGAGTCCACGGACAGCACCAGCACCTGGGAGCCGAACTGGCCGGCGACCTCGGCAATGAGCTCCGGGCGCGCGATCGCTGCCGTGTTCATCCCCACCTTGTCCGCACCGGCGCGCAGCAGCCTGTCCACGTCGGCGACGCTGCGCACTCCCCCGCCCACGGTGAGCGGGACGAATACCTGCTCGGCGGTGGCGGAGACCACCTCCACTGTGGTGGCCCGGCCGTCGGAAGAGGCGCTCACGTCCAGGAAAGTCACCTCGTCGGCACCGTCGGTGTCGTACCGGCGGGCCAGCTCGACCGGGTCACCCGCGTCGCGGAGGTTCTCGAAGTTGACCCCCTTGACCACGCGCCCGGCGTCCACGTCCAGGCAGGGGATGACCCGTAGCGCCACGCTCATCGGCTGTCTCCTTCGGTGCCGTCCAGTGCGGAGACGGCGAGAACGTCGATCACGTACACGAGGGTATCGTCACCGAACGCCTGCTCGGGCGGCACCACCAGCATGATCTGTGAACCCACCCGGGCGTCCACCAGCCCGTTCTGCCACCCCTCGATCAGTCCGGTGAAGGCGATGGTCGTCGGGCCCTGCCCGGCGGACCAGGTGGACTCGACCACCTCACCGTCAGCCCAGGAGACGGCCACGTACCGCACGGTGACCGCCATCCCGGAACGGACCTGGGCGCCGTCTCCCCGACGCAGCGGCACGATCTCCAGGCTGGTGGGAGGCTCGTCGTCCGGGATGGTCACCGTGGGCTCGCCGTTGTCGGCCACCGCCACGTCCGGTGCACCCGCGGGCGGGTCCACCGGTTCACCCCACGCCCGGGTGTGCATCACGTCGTAGACGATCACTACCGGCTCCGGGCGCTCGGCCGTGCCGAGCTCCACCCGCAGCAGCCGGGTGCCCTCGGTGGCGTCCAGCAGGCTCTCGTACAGCGGGCCGGCGTCCTCCTGCGTGACCCGCATCGTCTGCGGCTGGGAGCCGAAGTTGTCCTCGATCACCTCACCGGTGGTGGCGTCCACGGCCAGGTAGGACAGCAGCGCCACATCCCCCTCGGCCAGCACCCTGCCCTCACCCTCGATCACGATGCTCGTCTGGGTCTCGGTGACCTCCAACGGTGTGGGGAACGTCACCTGCGGGAGCGCACCGAAGTCCCCGCCCACGGTGACCTGCTCGACCGCGGAGGGTTCGTCGTCCTCGGTGCAGGCAGACAGACCGAGCAGGAGCGCGAGCAGCAGCACCAGGGCGCCAGCGTGGTGCGATCGGGCGGTCGGGGTGGTACGCACGGGGGCCGATCCTACGTGCCTGACCTGCACAGCGTGGTCCAGGTCAGTCCGGCAGGTGCGCCAGCAGCGGGTCGGCGGGGCCGCCCATCGCGGCGATCAGGGCATCCACCCGCTCGTCCTCGCTCTTGAACGGGTCCTTGCACAGCACAGTGCGGCCCGCGTTGTCGTTCAGCTTCAGGTGCACCCAGTCCACGGTGTAGTCACGGCGGCGGGCGGTGGCTGCCTGCACGAACTCACCGCGCAGCCTGGCCCGGGTGCTCTGCGGCGGGGTCGCGGTGGCGGCTGCGACCTGCTCGTCGGTGACCACCCGGGTGACCAGCCCGCGGCGGACCAGCCGGGCCTGCAGCCCGTGCTCAGCGGAGATGTCGTGGTACGCCAGGTCCAGGCGCAGCACCCGCGGGTCGGACAGCGGCAGGTCGTGCGCGCTGGTGTACCGGTCCAGCAGGCGCTTCTTGATCGCCCAGTCCAGGTCCCTCTCCACCAGGCTGTGCTCACCGGTGCGTACGGCACGCAGACCGCGGTCCCACAGCTCCAGGACGGTCGCATCGTGTCGTCCCCCTTCACCGGTGCCAGCGAGGAAGTCCCGGGCTCGGTCCAGGTAGATCTGCTGAATCTCCGCGGCGGTGCGGCGTGCCCCGCTGGCCATCGTCACCGGCACGGTGCCGGTGAGGTCGTGGGAGATCTCCCGGATCGCGCGGACCGGGTTCTCCAGGGAGAGCTCGGGGAAGATGTGCCCCGCCTCCAGCATCCGCAGGATGATGTCGGTCATCCCGACCTTGAGCAACGTGGTGGTCTCGGACATCGAGGAGTCGCCGGAGATCACGTGCAGCCGCCGGTACAGGTCGGCGTCGGCGTGCGGCTCGTCGCGGGTGTTGATGATCGGGCGGGACCGGGTGGTGGCCGAGCTGGTCGCCTCCCAGAGGTGGTCGGCCCGCTGGCTGAAGCAGTACACCGGACCGCGGGAGGTGACCTGCACGTGCCCGGCGCCGGTGAGGATCTGCCGGGTGATCAGGAACGGGACCAGCACGTCGGCGACCCGGCTGAAGTCGCCGCGGCGGCGGACCAGGTAGTTCTCGTGGCAGCCGTAGGAGTTGCCGGCCGAGTCCAGGTTGTTCTTGAACAGGTGGATGCGGCCGTCGATCCCGTCGGCGTCCAACCGTTCCTGCGCGTCTGCCGCCAGCCCGGCGAGGATGACCTCACCGGCCTTGTCGTGGGCGACCAGCTGGGCGAGGTCGTCGCACTCGGCGGTGGCGTACTCCGGGTGGGAGCCCACGTCCAGGTACAGCCGGGAGCCGTTGCCGAGGAACACGTTCGAGGAGCGTCCCCAGGCGACCACCTTGCGGAACAGGTAGCGGGCTGCCTCCTCAGGGGTCAGTCCGCGGCCGGTGTCGGCAGCGCAGGTGAGCCCGAACTCGGTCTCCAGGCCGAAGATCCGCCGGATCACGGGTGGTCCGGGGAGCTGGCGGTGCCGTTCGCAGCGTCGGTGCCCTCGGCCGGGGGCTGGCTGGCCTCTTCCGCCTGCTCCGGCGGCTGGGCCGGGGCCTGGTCAAGCAGCTCGGTGAGGGTGTGCACGGACAGCCGACGGAAGGTGCGCCGGGTGCGGGTGCGGTCCAGGACGGCGGCCTCCAGGTTGGTGGTCTCGATGGTGCGGGCGTCCTTGCCGGTGCCGGAGAGCACCTGCACTGCCAGGGCGAGCACCTCGGGCAGGCTCATCCCGGGTGTCCAGCGGGCACGTACCCGCTCGGCGAGCTTGTCGGCGGCACCCCCCATCACCACGAACCCGGGCTCGTCGGCCACCGAGCCGTCGTAGGCGAGCCGGTAGAGCTGGTCGCTGTCCTGGTCGGCGCCGACCTCGGCCACGGCGAGCTCTACCTCGAGCGGTTTGGACTCGGTGGTGAACACGGCACCAAGGGTCTGCGCGTAGGCGTTCGCGAGCCCACGAGCGTTCACGTCCTCCCGGTCGTAGGAGTACCCGCGCAGGTCGGCGTACCGCACCCCGGCGACCCGCAGGTTCTCGAACTCGTTGTACTTGCCTACGGCGGCAAACCCGATGCGGTCGTAGATCTCGCTGATCTTGTGCAGCGCACCGGAGGGGTTCTCGGTGACGAATGCGATGCCCTCGTCGTAGCCGAGCACCACCACCGACCGGCCTCGGGCGATGCCCTTGCGGGCGAAGTCGGCCCGGTCCTTCATCAGCTGCTCGGGCGAGACGTAGAACGGCTGGGTCATACCTCTCGGCTCCTCTCCGGCAGCGCGTCGATCTCCGCGGCCAAGGTGGCCAGCTGCTCGTCGGCGATCCGTTCCTGGCCGGTGGCGTCCACCCGCACCACGATCGGGTAGATGCCCCGACGGGCGTCCGGGCCGCCGGTGGCGGAGTCGTCGTCAGCGGCATCCATCAGCGCGTGCAGCGCCACGCGCACGGCGTCCTCGGCGTCCAGACCTGGGTGCCACACCTTCTTCAGCGACCCCTTGGCGTAGACGGCGCCGGAGCCGATGCTGTGGTAGTCGTGCTCGTCGTAGCGGCCGCCGACCACGTCGTAGGAGAAGATCCGGCCGGTGTGCTCACGATGGTCATAGCCGCCGAACAACGGGAGCGCCACCAGCCCTTGCAGCGCCATCGGCAGGTTGCCCCGGACCATCGAGCCGAGCCGGTTCGCCTTGCCCTGCAGGGACAGCAGGGTGCCCTCGATCTTCTCGTAGTGCTCCAGCTCCAGCTGGAACAACCGGACCAGCTCGACGGCGACCCCCGCGGTCCCGGCGATACCGATCACCGAGTACTCGTCGGCGGCGAACACCTTCTCGATCTGCCGGTGCGCGATCGCCGAACCGGCGGTGGCGCGGCGGTCCCCGGCCATCACCATGCCGCCCTCGTAGGTCAGCGCCACGATCGTGGTGGCGTGCGGGGTGCTCACCGGGGACTGCGGTGCCGGTCCTGCTCCGGGCAGCAGGTCCGGGGCGTGGGACCGGAGGAAGTCCACGAACGAAGAGCTGCCCGGGCGGGTGAACGCCGGCGGTAGCCGGTCCGGATAGCGGGCGTCCGGTGCGGTCATTGCCCGCCCTTCTGCACGAATCCGCGCACGAAGCTCTCCGCGTTCGTCTCCAGCACGTCGTCGATCTCGTCCAGCAGGGAGTCCACGTCCGAGGTCTGGGCCTGGGGTGCGGCGGTCGGCGGTGGGGCCGGGTCGTCCTCCGGTCGCGGGTCCTGGGGGCGCTGCTCGAACTGTCGGCGCGACATGTGTCCTCCTCCTGCGCTGGTACCTGTCTCGATCCTACGGCGTCTGGGCCGACCTGCAGGTACCGGTGGGTCAGCCAGGTGGTCTGGGCGGGGCGACGAGCTCGGCGAGCAGCGCGCCGGCGTCCGCGCTGCGGTCCAGCAGCTCTCCTACGTGCGTGCGGGTGCCGCGCAGCGGATCGGGGGTGGGCACCCGCTGCAGGCTGTCCGCCTCCGGTACGTCGAAGACCACAGCGTCCCAGTTGGCGGCGGCCACCTGGCGGCCGTACCGGCGGATCGCCTCACCGCGGAAGTAGGCGCGGGTGTCGGTGGGCGCGTGGCCGAGCGCGTGCTCCACCTCCTCGCGGGCGACCAGCGTCTCCACCGCACCGGAGGCCTCGAGCCGGGCGTAGATGCTCTTCTCCGGGCGCAGGTCGGACCACTGCAGGTCCAGCGCTGCCAGCCGCGGGGAGTCCCAGTCCAGCCCGTGCCGCCGGCGCATCCCTTCCAGCACCTGCAGCTTGGCGACCCACTCGACCTCGCGGGACGTACTGGTGACGTCGCGACCGAGCCGCTCGAGCACGTCGGCCCAGCGACGCAGCAGCTCAGCGGTAGCAGTGTCCGGTGTGCCGGCTGCGGCGACCTCCCGGGTGATGATCTCGCAGTAGGCCTGCTGGATCTCTAGAGCGGTCATCGTGCGCCCGTCCTCCAGGTCCAGCCGGGCAGTGAGCGTGAGGTCCCGGCTCACCTCGTGTGCCGCTGCCACCGGGTCGGCGAGCCGCAGCGCGCTGAGCTCCAGCATCGCGCTGCCCTGCTCCAGCAGCCACAGCAGCGTGGCTGTGGTGCCGAGCTTGAGGTAGGTGGAGACGTGCAGCAGGTTCGCGTCGCCGACGATCACGTGCAGGCGCCGGTATCGGGAGGCTTCTGCGTGCGGCTCGTCGCGGGTGTTGATGATCGGGCGGCGCAACGTGGTCTCCAGACCGACCTCGGTCTCGATGTAGTCGGCACGCTGGGAGATCTGGTAGCCGGGGGTCTGGCCGCGCTGCCCGAGGCCCACCCGGCCCGCACCGCAGAAGATCGGGCGGGTGACCAGGAACGGGGTCAGCACGGTGATGATCTCGTCGAACGGGACGGTCCGGTCCACCAGGAAGTTCTCGTGCGTGCCGTAGCTGGCGCCCTTGCCGTCGGTGTTGTTCTTGTACGGCACCACCTCGGGCATGCCCGGTAGCTGGGCGAGCAACCGGGAGGAGCGCAGCAGCACCTCGTCGCCGGCTCGGTCCCACAGCACACCGTCCCGGGGGTTGGTCACCTCGGGTCCGGAGTACTCCGGGTGCGCGTGGTCCACGTAGTACCGGGCGCCGTTGGGCAGGATGACGTTGGCTACTGTGGTCGGCTCCGGCTGCGGCGCGGGCCGCCGACGGGTGGTGATCCGGTGCGGGTCGCCTTCCGGGGCGGGGGCCGACGGGTCGTCGGTGA
Organism: Ruania albidiflava DSM 18029; assembly: GCF_000421225.1. Lineage (GTDB taxonomy): Bacteria > Actinomycetota > Actinomycetes > Actinomycetales > Beutenbergiaceae > Ruania > Ruania albidiflava. The sequence continues at coordinate 379,135 of NZ_ATWL01000001.1, forward strand.
GCAGGCTCGGGTCGGCCTTGGCCCGGTCCAGGCGCCAGCCGCGGGCATCGCAGAGCGGGTCTTCGTCCTGGTAGTCCCACCTGGCTCGAGACACGCCTGCGAGGCCGTCGGTGGCGTAGGCGGTGACGAGCTGGGCGGACATCAGCATCGGGTTCGCGTTCGGCAGCCCGACACCGAGGATGCCGTACTCGGTCTCGATGCCCATCACGCGTCGCACGCTCATGGCCCCACCCTAGGCCGCCCGCCGCCCCTCCCCCGCCCGCTGAATCCATTCAGGCGATACTTCGCACGTGGAGTCGTGCTCTGCGGTATCGCCCCCACGCAGCAGGTATCGCCCAGCCAGGCCGCCGCCCCCTCGCCATCGCCGGTGCAGCGCACTCACCCGATCCAGACACCCCGGGTTGCCCGCTCCGCGAGCCTCCGGTGCACCTCGGCAAGCAGCCTGCCGGGGCGGGCCAGATCGGCCCACACCACCCGGATGAGGATCCATCCCTCCCGCTCGAGCGCGTCCTGGCGCCGCTTCTCCTGGAACACCACCTCGGCCGGGTCTCCCGCGTGGCGGTCTCACCTGCTGACTCCGCACGCCTGTCTGCCCGATCCAGCCGCCACCGCGCCTTGGCGGACCCACTGGCTCCGCGCCGGCCCGCCAACCGGTCGGCGATCTGCTCCCGCAGTCCCGGTTCTGCCAGCACGCGGTCCAGGACCATGAAGGCACCCAGGTCCGACATCGTCATGGCACAATCCACCGCTGTGCGCAGCACAGTGGTCACCGGCAGTGCATCGACCATCGTCATGTCCGCCTCGGCAACGGCTGCCCGATGGCGCACGATGGTCTGGTCCGCTCGGGCGGAGGCGCGCCCAGGTCGCAACAGATGAGTGCGGCTGGGGACGCGGTCCAACGGCAACCGGTGCAGCAGGGCGGCACTGTCGTGGCTGAACCACAGCGGACCCTCCAGCTGGCGGGCGATGGCGTGCATCTGCTGGCGGGCGCGCACTCGTTCGCGTACGTAGCGATCCTCGCTCTCGACGACCGCTCCATAGGCTCCGCGGCGGACCCGCTGCAACGTGCCGGCCCGCACTGCCTTCTCCAGGGTGTTGCGGTCCAGGTCACCGGTCAGGTACACCACTGCTCCGGCTGCTCGTTCATCCATGACCCGACCTTGACCGAGACGATGGTCCCGCGCGCAGCACGCACCCCCGGGTTGTGGACAACCTGGCACACCACCGCGGCGATACCTGCTGCGTGGGGGCGATACCGCAGAGCACGACGACGCGTGCGAGGTGTCGACTGAATGGACTCAGCGCAGTGAGGGGTTGGCTGGCGGTGAGGGGGTGGCTGGGTGCGAGGTCAGAGGTACTGGCCGGTGGGGCTGATGTTCTCGATCGTGCGTCCCGGCTGTGCGGTGCCCTTGTCCTGCACGATCGTGCGGATGAACACGATCCGCTCCCCCTTCTTCCCGGACACGCGGGCCCAGTCGTCGGGGTTGGTGGTGTTCGGCAGGTCCTCGTTCTCCTTGAACTCGGCCACGCACGCGTCCAGCAGGTGGTCCACCCGGATCCCGCGCACCCCGGTGGCGAGCAGGTCCTTGATCGCCTGCTTCTTCGCCCGGTCCACGATGTTCTGCACCATCGCCCCGGAGTTGAAGTCCTTGAAGTAGAGGATCTCCTTGTCCCCGCTGGCATAGGTGACCTCGAGGAACTGGTTCTCCTCGTCCTCGGCGTACATCCGGCCGACCGTGCGCTCGATCATGGCGTCCACAGCGGTCTGCGGATCGTCGTGGTGCTCGGCCAGGTCGTCCGGGTGGATCGGCAGCTCCGGGGTGAGGTACTTGGTGAAGATGTCCCGGGCGGACTCGGCGTCCGGACGCTCGATCTTGATCTTCACGTCCAGCCGACCTGGGCGCAGGATGGCCGGGTCGATCATGTCCTCCCGGTTGGAGGCACCGATCACGATCACGTTCTCCAGCCGCTCCACACCGTCGATCTCGGCGAGCAGCTGCGGCACGATCGTCGTCTCCACGTCGGAGGACACCCCGGTGCCGCGGGTCCGGAACAGCGACTCCATCTCGTCGAAGAACACCACGACCGGGATGCCCTGAGAGGCCTTCTCCCTCGCCCGAGAGAAGATCAGCCGGATGTGCCGCTCGGTCTCGCCGACGTACTTGTTCAGCAGCTCGGGGCCCTTGACGTTCAGGAAGTAGCTGCGTACCGGGGTCCGCTCACCGGTGGACCGGGCGGCGGTCTTGGCCAGCGAGGTGGCCACCGCCTTGGCGATCAGCGTCTTGCCGCAGCCGGGCGGACCGTACAGCAGCAGGCCCTTCGGTGGTTTCAGACCGTGCTCGCGGAACAGGTCGGGGTGCAGGAACGGCAGCTCGACGGCGTCGCGGATCTGCTCGATCTGAGCGGACAGGCCACCGATGTCGTCATAGGCGACGTCCGGCACCTCCTCGAGCATGAGATCTTCGACCTCCGCCCGCGGGATGTGCTCGAAGGCGAACGCGGTGCGCGTGTCGATGGTGAGCGAGTCCCCGACTCGCACCGTGTGCTCCAGCAACGGTCCAGCCAGGCGCACGACCCGCTCGTCCTCACCACGGCCGATGACCAAGACCCGGCCGGCGTCCAGCACCTCCTTGACGGTGACCAGCTCGCCGACCGGGTCGTACCCACCGGCTGCCACGACGGTCATCGCCTCGTTCAGCTGCACCTCTTGTCCGGGTCGCAGCGACTCGACCGGGACGTCGTGCGCCACACCGACGCGCATCTTCCGACCGGAGGAGAGGACGTCGATGCTGCGGTCGCCGCGGTCAGCGAGGAACAGCGCATAGCTGGCCGGCGGCTTGCTCATCTCCTCCAGCTGGGTGCGCAGCTCCACCAGCTGCGAGCGCGCAGTGGTGAGTGCGGTGACCAGCCGTTCGTTCTTCGCAGCGAGCTCGATCGCCTTGTCCTGCAGCTCCCGCTCGCGCGCGGACCCGTGATCGTCGACCATCATCACTCCCTCCGAGCGAGACCTCTTCTACTGTAGGTCAGTCCTGCCCGGTAGCGCCGTCCGGTCCGCTGGCTGAACCCTCCCGCAGCGCACGGGTGGTCTCGAACGACCGGCGCAGCTTGCGCAGCTTCTTCTGCGACACGGTCCGCTCCCCCAGGTCGGCGGCCAGGTCGGCCTCGTCGAACTTGGGCGCCTCCTCCGCGTAGGCGCCCGGTGCCGGCCGTCGACGGCGGAGCGGGGGGTGGACTCCTGGGGCCAGTCTGCGCGTGGTCACCAGGAAGCCGGTGTGCGCGATCATCCGGTGCTCCGGTCGTACTGCGAGGCCTTCCAGGTGCCAGCCCCGGATCATCGACTCCCAGGCCTGCGGTTCGGTGAAGTGCCCGTCGGACTTCGCGGCCTCGGTGAACCGGGACAGCTGGGTGGCGGTGGCCACGTAGGCAACCAGCACCCCGCCTGGGGTCAGGGCGGTGGCTGCGGCGTCCAGGTTCTCCCAGGGGGCCAGCATGTCCAGCACGATCCGGTCCACCGACCCTGGTTCGCGCACCTGGGCCACGACGTCGGCGAAGTCCCCGACCTGCAGCTCCCAGGCCGGGTGGTCGGCGCCGAAGAAGTCGGTCACGTTGCCGCGGGCGATCTCGGCGAAGTCCTCGCGCCGCTCGATGGACAGCACCGATCCGGTCTCGCCCACCGCGCGCAGCAGGGACAGGGTGAGCGCACCGGAGCCGACACCTGCCTCCACCACCCGGGCGCCGGGGTAGATGTCCGCCATGGTGACGATCTGGGCGGCGTCCTTGGGGTAGATCACCGCAGCACCACGAGGCATGGACAGCACGTAGTCGGCCAGCAGCGGCCGCAGCGCCAGGTACTCCACCCCCGCAGTGGTGCTGACCACAGTGCCCTCCGGGGCGCCGATGAGCTGGTCGTGCTCGAACGATCCGCGGTGGGTGTGGAAAGACTGCCCGGGACGCAGCGTGATCGTGGTCAGCCGGCCCTTCGGGTCGGTCAGCTGCACCTTGTCCCCGGCGCGCAGCGGGCCGCGACGCATCGCGGCTCCGGTGGCTGGAGCACGGCGGGCAAATCCGTCAGTGTGGTGAGAGGTCACGTCGGGGCAGTGTACGTGCCTGCGGAGGTCCTCAGCCGAGCCGGCGCACCACGTCGGCCACGGCGACCACACCGAGCAGACCACGGCGAGGGTCCACCAGCACCAGGTGGCGGGCACCGGCCTGCGCGGCGCGGGCCACCCGGGCGGCAGCGGCGGGACCCTGCAGCACTGTCAGCACCGAGACGGCCGGTAGCGGTGTGGCCACCGCGCTCACCGGTGTGCTGCCGCGCAGGTCGGGGGGCACGGACTGCCAGGCCTCTGCCGCGACCAGCGCCACCGGCCGGCCCTGGTCGAGCACAACCACTGCGGGACTCGTGCCTGCGGGCGCTCCAGCAGCGGCCACCCCGTCCACCTGTGCCACGGTCGCGGAACCGTCCACGGCCACAGCGGCGCGTGCGAGCGGCACCAGGTCGAGCCCGCGGGCTCCCATCTGCGCCTTGGCGTGCCGGACCGAGGCCTGGGCTCCGCTCCACAGCACAGCCCCTACCACCACCGCCCAGATGGCGGTGCTCACCGAGGGGCGCTGCCCGTGCGCCAGCGGCCAGCCGAGCGACACGACGACCACGGTGATCGCGAGCACCTGCCCGGCCCGGCCGGCTACCAGCATGCCCTGCAGGCGGTCTCTCGTGGTCGCCCAGATCGCCGCCTCGAGCAGCTTGCCGCCGTCCATCGGCAGCGCGGGCAGCAGGTTGAAGAGGGCGACGAACCCGTTCGTGTAGGTGAATGCAGTCATCGCGAGGCCGGCCAGCCCGTCGGTCGTGCCGCCGACCAGCCAGCCCAGCACCGCCAGCAGCACGTTCGCCGCCGGGCCGGCTACGGACACGATCGCCGAGTCTGCTGGAGTGGCCAGGCTGCTGCCGAAGGAGGTGTGCCCACCCCAGAGGGTGATCACGTACTCGCGGGCACGGATACCACGCACCTTGGCGGCCAGGCCGTGCGCGAGCTCGTGGGCGAGCACGGACAGCAGCAGCAGGGCAGGGACGCTGAGCGCCCACAGGTACGCTTCAACGCCGAGCCCGAGCCGGCTCTGCAGCCAGGGCCCGATGACGGCGACCAGCACCGCGGCGACCAGCAGCCAGCCGGCCGTGAGCACCACCGGGGCACCGCCGAGGGTGCCGATGCGCCACCCGCGGGTGCGGGGCCGGTCAGCCGGCTGGGAGGAGGTCATAGAGCTCTCCGGCGGCGATGCGGCGCAGGTCGGCCAGACCCACCTGTTCGAGGCTGGCCAGCCGGTTGCGTCCCGGCGCAGGAGGTACGGGCACCTTCGCCTGCACGGCCAGCACCCGGGTGCCTGCCGCAGTGGCGGACGCGATACCGGGCAGGGAGTCCTCGATGGCCACGCACGCCGAGGGGTGCACACCCAGTGCGCTCGCTGCCCTCAGGTAGGGCTCCGGGTGTGGTTTGCCCTGGTCCACCCCGTCACCGGTCACGACCACGTCGAAGGTGCCGGCGGGGATCCCGGCGAGCACGACGTCGCTGAGCGGTTTCCAGGACATCGTCACCAGGGCACTGGGTACCCCCGCCTCCCGGACGGCGGTGAGCAGCTCCCGAGCACCAGGCTGCCAGGGCACGCCGTTGCTGCGGACCTGCACGACCACCCGGGCGAGCAGCTCGTGCACGATCTCGGTGATGGTGCCCCGGATCCCGGCGCGGGCCTGCAGCTCGGCCGCCGAGGCTTCCAGGGACATCCCGACCAGGTCCAGGGCCAGGTTCTCGTCCCAGGTACCGCCGTGCTCGGCGGACAGGGCCACCTCGGCGGCCATCCAGTACGGCTCGGTGTCCACCAGCGTGCCGTCCATGTCCCAGAGCACGGCCGCGGGCAGCACCTCGCTGGCAGCAGGGTCGGGCACCACAGGCTGGTCGGGAGCTGGCAACGGCGTCTCCTGGGCTGTCTCGGCGGGATGGAGCGGTCAGAGCCAGGCTATCCGCCCCAGCACCATGTCCAGGTACCAGGCACGGGCCACTGGCAGCACAGTCACGTGCAAGTGGCGTGCAAGGCACCGTCCCTAGCGTCGGCGGGTATGAGCGTATCCACCCAGGACCCCACACGCACCAGCGTCGTCACCGCCCTCCGGACCGCTCTGAGCTGTCCGGTGCACGGTCCGCCCGATCCGGACTGGGAGTCCGTCCGGCGTGGCTGGAACCTGCACGTGGACCAGCAACCAGCGGCGATCGTGGCTCCGGCCACAGTCTCCGACGTGCAGGAGACGGTGCGCACGGCCGCGGCGCTGGGCGTCCCGGTGACCGTGCAGTCCAACGGGCACGGCGCCACAGCAGCGACGACCGGCACGGTGATGGTTCGCGCGCACCGGTTGCGGGACCTGAGCATCGACGTGCAGACCCGGCGCGCCCGGGTGGGCGCCGGGGTGAAGTGGGCGCACCTGGTCGCCGCACTGGCGGACTCTGGTCTGACCGGCACTCCGGGCAGCACGGACGACCTGACCGTGGTCGGCTACCACACCGGCGGCGGGCTGCCCTGGTTCGGTCGCGCCTATGGTCCGGCCGCCCGCTGGGTGCGTGCCTGGCAGGTGGTCCGGGCGGACGGGGAGCTGGTGGAGGTGACTGCAGACTCCGACCCGGACCTGTTCTGGGCGCTCGGTGGTGGCGGCGGCGGGCTCGGGGTGGTCACCGCTGTGGAGATCGAGCTGCTCCCGGCTCCCCCGCTCGTGGGCGGGCAGCTGATGTGGCCGGCGGACCGGGCCGCGCAGGTGCTGGCCGCCTTCGCCGACGTCACCCGCAGCGCCCCACCGGAGCTGACCTTGTGGCTCTGGCTGATCACCTTCCCGCCCAGCGAGCCGTTCCCGCCGGAGCTGCACGAGCGCTCGATGGTGAACCTCAACGTCACGTTCCTGGGTGCCGAGGCTGAGGCGGAGGAGCTGCTCGCCCCGCTGCGCGCGGTACCGGGACTGGAGGTGGACACGGTCGCACCGCTGCCGATGAGCGAGCTGTCATCGGTCGCGAACGAACCCACGCAGCCGCTGCCGGTGCTGGACTGGTCCCACTTCGTCGCGGAGCTGAGCACAGACTTCCAGCGGGGCCTGCTGGAGGTGAACCCGCCGCACCCGCAGACACCGATGATCGCGTGCATCCGACACCTGGGTGGTGCGTTGCGCCAGGAGCTGCCCACCGCCGTCGAACCGATCGCGGAGGAGTACCTGCTGTTCGGGTTCTCCCTGGCCGGCTCCGCAGCGCAGGAGGAGACCGTGCGCGCGCACTGGCGAGCCCTGGAGCGCCGGCTCGGTGCGCACCTGAGCCACCGGACCCACCTGAACATGCTCGGCCCGGATCCGGACATCACCCGCGGGTTGGGTCCGGCGACGCTGGCGAGGCTGCGGCGGGTGAAGGCCGCGCAGGACCCGCACCGGGTGTTCCGCAGCCACCGTCCGATCCTGCCCTGACCTGTCGGCGACCGCTGGGTCGGCCGTGAGGTCGGCAACCCATCTCCCGTAGGCTGGACCGGTGAGTACTTCCCCACGCCATCGTGGCCCCGCTCCGGACGAAGGCAGCGAGGAGAGCCCGCAGATCCCGCCGGCGATGGTGATCGCAGCGTTCGAGGGCTGGAACGATGCCGGCTCGGCCGCCAGCGCTGCGCTCGACCAGCTCGCCACCGAGTGGGACGCCCGCGAGGCCACCCGGCTGGACGTGGACACCTTCCACGACTTCCAGGTGAACCGTCCGATGATCTCCACCGATACCGACGGCAACCGGGTGCTGACCTGGCCGGCCACGACGATCTCCGTCACCGCCTCCCCACAGCGGGGCCGGCGGGTGGTGCTGGTGCAGGGGGTGGAACCCTCGATGCGGTGGCGGGAGTACTGCCGACAGGTGCTGGACGCCGTCGAGGAGCTGGGGGCGACCACGTTGGTCTGCGTGGGTGCGCTGCTCGCGGACGTGCCGCACACCCGCCCGATCCCGGTGCAGACCTCCAGCGACGACCCGCGGGTGCAGGCGCTGCTGGACGTGGAGACCAGCGAGTACGAGGGCCCGACCGGGATCACCGGGGTACTCACCCACCTGGCGACCGAGCGCGGGATGCACTCGCTGAACGTGTGGGCGGCAGTACCGCACTACGTCGCCCAGCCGCCCTCACCGAAGGCCACGCTGGCGCTGCTGACCGCACTCGAGGAGCTGCTCGGGGAACCGGTGCCGATGGGTGAGCTGCCGGAGGACGCCAAGGCCTGGCAGGACGGTGTGGACGAGCTCGCCGGTGAGGACCCAGAGGTGGCCGAGTACGTGCGCCAGCTGGAGCAGGCCAAGGACACTGCCGAGCTGCCCGAGGCCAGTGGTGAGGCGATCGCGCGGGAGTTCGAGAAGTACCTGCGCCGCCGCGACTCTGGGCACTGAGCCACCCGCCCGGTCACGGTCTCAGCGCAGGTCGATGCCCAGCAGCGCATCGACGGCGCTGACCACCTCAGCTGCGAGCGTGCCTGTGGCTGCCGCCCGGTCCACCACCTCCAGGCAGGCGGCGGTGTCCAGGTTGTCCGCCAGCGCTGCGCGCATCTGGTCCACGACGGCGGAGCCCGGCTGGCCCTGCCCGCTCACCGGGACGGCGGTGGTCGTCCCAGCGCTGCCGGTCGCGGCTTCCTGCCAGCGTCCCAGCCGTTGCACAGCCTCGGCCAGACCGGTGTCGGTGTACTCCCAGGACTCGCTGTAGTGGTGCGCCAGCAGCACCAGCCGCACCGCCCGGGCGTCCACACCGTCAGCGAGCAGCCCGGAGACGAACACCAGGTTGCCCAGCGACTTGCTCATCTTCTCGCCCTGGTAGGCGACCAGACCGGTGTGCAGGTAGGAGCGGATCGGTTCGGAGTCGGTCTCCTCCTGCAGGAAGCGCAGGTGGCTGGTGCCCATCTCGTGGTGCGGGAAGACCAGGTCCTGCCCGCCGCCCTCGAGAGTGACCGGCAGGCCGAGGTGGTGGGCGGCGATCGCACCGCACTCGATGTGCCAGCCGGGTCGGCCGGGACCGAGGCTGGCCCCGTCCCACCAGGGTTCGCCGGTACGCCGGCCACGCCAGAGCAGCGGGTCCAGCGGGTCCCGCTTGCCCTCGGTGTCCGGGTCTCCGCCCCGTTCGGCGAACAGCCCGACCATCTCGGTGCGGTCCAGGTGGGAGACGGACCCGAACCGCGGGTCGGCGCTCAGGTCGGCGTAGACGTCCTGGTCCACCCAGTAGGCGGCACCGACTGCGAGGAGGCGTTCTACGGCGGCCACGACCAGGTCCACCACCTCGACGACCCCCACGTAGTGCTCCGGCGGCAGCACCCGCAGCGCCTCCATGTCGGTGCGGAACAGCTGCACCTGGTCGGCGGCGAGCTCGCGCCAGTCCACCCCGATCTGCGCGGCCCGCTCCAGCAGCGGATCGTCCACGTCGGTGACGTTCTGCACATAGGTCACCGCCACGCCGGCGTCCCGCCACACCCGGACGAGCGTGTCGAAGGCCACATAGGTGAACGCATGACCCAGGTGCGTGGAGTCGTACGGGGTGATCCCGCACACGTACAGGTGAGCGACGCCGTCGACGACAGCATCGACCCGTTCCCCGGTGGCCGTGTCCTGCAGCTGCGGCCGGCGGCCGGGACCAGGGAGTGCGGGCAGGTGAGGGCGGGTCCAGGAGTGCACGCGATCAGACTAACCGGAGGCGGGCATGGCGGTGAGCGCACCGGCGAGCAGGAGGAGCACCACCACCACAGCCAGACCGATCCGGTAGTAGACGAACGGACGGTATGAGTAGGTGGAGACGATCTTCAGGAACGCGATGATCACCACGTAGCCGACACCGAACGCCACGATGGTGGCCAGCAGGGTGGGCCAGAACCCGACCTCCCCGGCGGTGCCGCCGCTCTTGATCAGCTGGTAGAAGCCGGAGCCGAGCACTGCCGGGATCGCCAGCAGGAAGGAGTACCGCGCCGCAGCCTCCCGGGTGTAGCCCATCAGCAGGCCCGCGGTGATGGTGCCGCCGGAGCGGGACACACCGGGCACGAGTGCGAGCGACTGGGCCAGGCCGTAGAGCCAGGCGTGCTTCCAGGTGAGCCGGTCCAGCGTGCGGGTCTTGGCCCCGCGCACGTCGGCGATGCCGAGGATCACACCGAAGACCGCGAGCACGGTGGCGGTCAGGTAGAGGTTGCGCAGCGCATGCTCGATCGCGTCCTGGAAGAGCAGCCCGAGGACCACGATCGGGATGGAGCCGCAGATCACGAACCAGCCCATCCGGGCGTCCGGGTCGGAGCTGGGCAGCTGCTTCTTCCACGGGCCGACCGGCAGGGACTTCGCCCAGTGGGCGACGATCCGGGCGATGTCCCGACGGAAGTACAGCACCACGGCCGTCTCGGTGCCGATCTGGGTGATCGCGGTGAATGCGGCACCGGGGTCCGAGCTCATCAGGTCGCCCACGATGCGCAGGTGGGCGCTGGAGGAGATCGGCAGGAACTCCGTCAGCCCCTGCACCAGACCCAGGACGAGCGCTTCGATCCATGTCACGGGGTCCAAGGGTAAGGGGCGCGGACCGGTAACCTCACCTCCATGGATTCACGGCGTGTGGGCGGCAGCGGGTTGCGCGTGTCGGCAGTGGGCCTGGGCACGATGACCTGGGGCCGGGACACCGACGCGCACGAGGCCGCCGACCAGCTGCGCGTGTTCCTGGACGCCGGTGGCACGCTGCTGGACACTGCCGCCACCTACTCCGACGGCGCGGCTGAAGAGGTGATCGGCGCCCTGCTCGCCGAGGAGGTGGACCGCCAGGACGTGGTGCTCTGCTCCAAGGCTGGTGTGCGCGACGGTCGGGTGGATGCTTCCCGCGGCGCGCTGCTGGATGCGCTGGATGCCTCGCTGGCGCGGCTGGGCACCGATCACCTGGACCTGTGGCTGGTGCAGGCCCCGGACCCGCGTACTCCGCTCGCGGAGACGTTGTGGACCCTGGAGCATGCGGTGGCCACTGGCCGCACCCGGTACGTGGGGTTGTCCAACCACGCCGCGTGGCAGCTGGCGCACGCAGCGACGGTGCTCGCTGACGGACCGGGCCTGGCCGCCGCGCAGATGGAGTACTCGCTGCTGCAGCGCGGCATCGAGCGGGAGCTGGTGCCCGCGGCCGCAGGGCTGGGTGTGGGGGTGCTCGCCTGGTCGGCGTTGGGCCGCGGTGTGCTGTCCGGCAAGTACCGGCGCTCGGTACCCGCGGACTCCCGGGCCGCCTCACCACACCTGCGCGGGTTCGTGGAACCGTACCTGAACGACCGCGCCCGATCGGTGGTGGAGGCGGTGGCGACCGCAGCCGACGGGCTGGGTCGGGCACCGGTGGAGGTGGCGCTGGCCTGGGCCCGGGACGCTCCCGGGGTGGCCAGCGCGATCGTGGGGGCCCGCTCGCCGGCGCAGCTGCGGGGGACGTTGGCCGCGGACGACCTGGAGCTGCCGGAGCAGATCCGGCAGGTGCTGGACGAGGTCACCGCACCGCAGCTCGGTTACCCCGAGCGGCGCTGACCCCCCGGGCCGGGCCCGTCCCGCCGGCCGGCGCGGGAGTCGTCCGCCACGGTGTCTTCCTCGAGGGCATCGTCGTCGAGATCGTCGAACTCGAAGTCCTCGTCCTCCTCGTCGCCGTCGTAGACCACCAGCGGGGTGTCCACGCCGTACTCCTCGTAGAGGGACTCGTCATAGTTCTCGAACGCCTCCGCGAGCGCGTCGGAGGTGGCCAGAACCACTGGCGCCTCGTCGTCCTGGAGCGTTTCCACAGCGTCCAGGTGCTCCTCGAAGGCCGCGAACAGTCGGTCCAGCGCGGCACGCGGGTCGGTAGCCATAGGGTGACGGTAGCACCAGGAACTGCCGGTGGGGAGGGGCATCTTCGCGCGCTCTGCTGCGGCGCAGCGACGTCGGTGCTCGACGCACCCAGGTGTGCTGGTTATCGTGCTGCCATGGCGAGCCAGACCGTGCACCCGGCGACCTCCCAGCCAGCGTACGAGTTTCGGGTACTCACTCTCCCAGCGACCACCAGACGCGCCGACCTGCGCCAGCTGCTCACCGACGAGGCCGAGTACGGCCGGTGGGAGCTGGCCCGGCACCGCATCTACATGGGCGGTGCTCGGAAGGTGTGGCTGCGGCGGAAGATCATCCGCGTGCGCAGCACGCTCTGACCCAGCGGTTGTCCCGCCCGTTCCTCGCGAACGCTCGCCTGTGCGGCTCCCGCTCGGCGTGTCGCCGCGAAGGCGAGCGTTCGCGACTGGGTGGTCAGCAGCTGCGCAGGAACCGGTCCAGCACCCGCACCCCGAACTGCACCGACTCGACCGGCACCCGCTCGTCCACCCCGTGGAACATGCCGGCGAAGTCCAGCTCCGGCGGCAGCTGCAGCGGTGCGAACCCGTACCCGGTGATGCCCAGCCGGGCCAGCGACTTGTTGTCGGTGCCGCCGGAGAGCATGTAGGGCAGCACCACGGCGCCCGGGTCCTCCGCGTCCAGAGCGGCCACCATCCGGTCCACCAGGTCGCCGCCGAACGGGACCTCCAGGGCGATGTTGCGCTGCACGTCCTCCAGCCGGATGCCCTCACCAGCCAGCTCGCGGATGGTCTGCACGGTCTGCTCCTCCTCACCGGGCAGGAAGCGCACGTCGATGACCGCTTCCGCCCCGGATGGCACCACGTTCGCCTTGTACCCGGCGTCCAGCTGGGTGGGGTTGGCGTTCGCGGCCAGGGTGGCGTTGACGAACTTGCTCGCCGACCCGAGCGAGGCGGCGAGCGCCTCGATGGAGGTCCGGTCGTCCGGGTCGTACCCGGTGCCGGTGAGCTCGGCGACCCCGTCCAGCAGCGCCCGCACCGGGGGCGAGAGGCTCAGCGGCCAGGCGTGCCGGCCGATCCGGCCGACCGCCTCGGCGAGCCGGGTGACCGCATTGTCGTCGTTGATCTGGGAACCGTGTCCGGCGGTGCCGTCGGCGATCAGCCGCAACCAGGCGATGCCCTTCTCTGCGGTCTGCAGCAGGTAGGCGCGGCGCCCGTTCACCTCCACCGAGTAGCCGCCGACCTCGCTGATCGCCTCGGTGGCCCCCTCGAAGAGCTCCGGCTTGTGGTCCACCGCCCACCGGGCGCCGTAGGTGCCGCCGTGCTCCTCGTCGGCGAAGAAGGCGATCACCAGGTCCCGTGCCGGCCGCCAGCCGGTGCGCTTCATGTCCCGCACGACGGCCAGGATCATCGCATCCATGTCCTTCATGTCCACGGCGCCACGACCCCAGATCATGCCGTCCATCTCTTCACCGCCGAAGGGGTCCATCTTCCACTCCGAGGCCTCGGCGGGGACGACGTCCAGGTGGCCGTGCACGACGAGCGCGTCCCGGGTGGGGTCGGCGCCGGGGATGCGGACCACGACGTTCGCGCGCCGGTCGGCGGACTCGAAGTACACCGGGTCGTAGCCGACCTCGGTGAGCAGCTCCATCACGTACTCGGCGGCTTCCCGCTCACCGGGTCCGGACCCGTCACCGTAGTTGGAGGTGTCGATCCGGATCAGGTTGCGGCAGATGGCCACTGCCTCCAGCTCGGCGGCAGTGGGAGTGCGGTTCTCGTCGGTGATGGTCATCAGTCCAGTCCTCGGCGCTTCAGCAGGGGGTCGATCGCGGCGTCCCGGCCGCGCAGGTCACAGTAGGAGGCGAGCGGGTCGCGGGTGTACCCGCGGGAGAGCAGGGCTTGGCGGAACCGGCTCCCGGCGGCGCGGTTCAGTCCACCGTCACCGTCGCGGGCTGCCTCCTGCCGAAACCACTCCACAGTGTCGGCGTCCAGCACCTCGCTCCAGATGTAGGAGTAGTAGCCGGCGTCGTAGCCGCCACCGAAGGTGTGGTTGAAGTACGTGGTCCGGTACCGCGGCGGCACCAGGGGATAGTCCAGCCCGAGGGCGGCCAGCGTCTGCGCCTCGAACTCCTCGACGGCTGCGGCGTCAGTGGGGACCTGCTCCGGGGTCAGCTGGTGCCAGGCCTGGTCCAGCATCGCGGCGGCGAGGTACTCGGTGGTGGCGAACCCCGCACCGTAGGACTGGGAGTCGCGCAGCCGGTCCAGCGTGTCGCCGGGCAGCACCTGGCCGGTCTGGTGGTGCCGGGCGAAGCTGGCGATCACCTCGGGGTGCCAGGCCCACATCTCGTTCACCTGGGAGGGGAACTCCACGAAGTCGCGGGGGACGTTGGTGCCGGAGACTGACGGGTACCGGCCAGCGGCGAACAGTCCGTGCAGGGCGTGCCCGAACTCGTGGAAGGCAGTGATCACCTCGTCCCAGGTGAGCAGCGTGGGTTGGCCGGCGGCCGGGCGGGTGATGTTCAGGTTGTTCACCACCACCGCCCGGCGGTCGAGCAGGCCGGCGGCGTCCACGAGGTTGTGCATCCACGCACCGCCGCGCTTACCTTCTCGGGCGTAGTAGTCACCGACGAACAGGCCGAGCCCGGTGCCGTCGGCCTCGAACACCTCCCACACCCGGACACCGTCGGCGTAGCCGACCAGGTCGGCTCGCTCGGTGAAGGTCAGGCCGTAGAGGCGGGTCGCGGCGTAGAACACCCCGTCGTGGATCACCCGGTCGAGCTCCAGGTAGGGACGCAGCGCTGCCTCGTCGACGGCGTAGCGCTGCTGGCGCACCCGGTCGGCGTAGTACGCCCAGTCCCAGCCGGCCAGCTCGGCCCCGGGCTGGTCGGCGGTGAGCGCCTCGACCAGCTCCGCTCCCTCCGCGCGGGCGTTGCGCACCGCTGGCGGCGCCAGCCGGCCGAGCATCGCGTTGATCGCCTCCGTGGTCTTCGCCGTACCGCCCTCGGCGACATAGCTGGCGTGGTGCTCGTAGCCGAGCAGGCGGGCACGCTCGGCGCGCTTCGCCGCCAGCGCCACCACCAGGGCACGGGTGTCCGAGCCCGGATCCACACCGGTGCCGCGAGCCACAGAGGCGGTGAAGACCTGCTCCCGCAGCCTGCGGTCAGCGGCCTGGGCGAGCAGCGCCTGCCCGGTGGGCAGCTGGAAGGTGACCAGGTGACCGCTCCTGCCGCGATCGGCAGCAGCCTGGGCGAGCGCGGAGACTGCGTCGTCGGCGAGACCGGCGAGCAGGTCCGGATCGGTCACGTGCACGGCGGCCGCCTCCATCCCGGCGACCACCAGCTGGGCGAACTCCGTCTCCAGGGCGGTGATCTGCCCGTTCAGAGCGCGCAGCGTGGCTTTGGCGTCCTCGTCCAGCAGGATGCCGGCGCGGACGAAGTCGGTCAGGTAGCGCTGCAGCACCCAGGCGGTCTCCTCCTCGGCCACGCCGGCGGCCTGCACCTGCGTCAGCCGGGTATAGATCCGCTCGTCCAGCCAGAACGCATCCTGGTGGGCGGCCAGCACCGGCGCGTACTCGGACTCGATCGCACGGAGCTCGTCGGTACCGGCGGAGCTGACCAGGGTGCCGAACACCGCCTCCACCCGCTGCAGCAGCTGACCGGAACGCTCCAGTGCGTCCAGGGTGTTGGTGACAGTCGGCGGCTCGGTGCTGCTGGCTACCGCCTCCCACTCGGCCCGCTGCTGGGCGAGTCCGGCGTCGATCGCGGGCCGCAGGTGCTCGGTGCCGATCGCAGCGAAGTCGGGCAGCTGATAGGGCAGCGAGGAGGGCTGGGCCAGCGGGTTGTCCGCAGGCAGCGTGGCGTCGGTCATGACTCATTCATACCCGAAAAGAGGACCTCTCCTTACCGGACAGATCGGGCACCCCGTCCGGTACCGACAAGGACTGTCATGTTGTACAGTTTGTGGCACGTCGGGATCAGTCCCCGTCCCCCTCGGAGGCGTAGAAGTCCCGGCCAGCTGCGACGGCCGAACGGCCCCCCTCTGAACGGCCAGTCGCGCGGCGGCCCCGGCAGCGTTCATCGCGTCGGGGCCGCTTCCTCTCTCGGGCTGGAACGCTACGCCGGGAGACTGGCGCTGCCCGGTCATGCTCCGCCGTCGTACCCGTGCTGACGCCAGGCCTCGTAGACGGCGATCGCGGCCGAGTTGGACAGGTTCAGCGACCGCACCCCGGGGCGCATCGGGATGCGCACCCGCTCGGTGATCCGCGGGTCGTCGAGGATCTCTTCGGGCAGCCCGGTGGGCTCGGTCCCGAACAGCAGCGCGTCTGCGGGGGCGTAGTCGATCTCGCCGAAGTGCTTCTGCGCACGTCCGGTGAAGGCATAGATGCGCCGACTGCCGTGGCGCTGCAGGTGCTCGACGGCGGAGGTCCAGTCCGCATGCACCCGCACGTTGGCCAGGTCGTGGTAGTCCAAGCCTGCGCGGCGCAGCTTGGCGTCGCTGAGGTCGAACCCGAGGGGTTCGACCAGGTGCAGCATCACTCCGGTCACCGCGGACAGCCGGATCGCGTTGCCGGTGTTCGGTGGGATGCACGGCTCGTGGAAGACGACGTGGAACACCCGCGCAGAGTACCGCCGCGCCCACACGGCTGCCGCACCGATCGAGCTGTGGTGATCCGGTGGAGGACCTGTGTGGCGATCTTCACACTGGACGGGTGGATACCGATATGTTCTTCGGGTGCCGATCGTGTCCCAGGCACGCTCCCCCGACTCGATGAGGAGACCTTTCATGCGTCGACCACCGTCGTCCGACCGCGTGCGGCCGCGCCGAGCCGTCGCGTGCGGGGGCATCGCCGCGCTGGCGTTGTCCACGCTCGTCCCCCTGTCCGCTGCCTCCGCCGACGAGGTCACGGACCTGGGCACCGCCTCCGACTACGGGGCCACGGATGCCCCGAGCGGGCTGCAGGCCGAGTCCTCCCCCACCGGTGCCTGGTTCGTGCAGACGGCTGGGACGCCGAGCGTGCAGGGCGGTTCGGTATCCACGAACGCTCAGCAGGCGAACGCGGCGATCGACGAGGCGGAAGATCTCGGTCTGGAGGTGGAGGTCCGGGAGACCTACTCCCACCTGTGGACCGGGTTCTCCGCCGAGATGTCCGACTACGACGCTGCTGTGCTGGCCGAGGCGGACTCGGTGCAGGCGGTGTTCCCGGTGCTGACCGTGGCACTCCCGCCGGAGCAGGCTTCGTCCACGACCCCGGAGATGGTCAGTGCACTGGCGATGACCGGTGCCGACATCGTGCAGAGCGAGCTCGGCTACACCGGTGCGGGGATCCAGGTGGGCATCCTGGACACCGGCGTGGACTATGAGCACCCGGACCTGGGCGGTAGCGGGGAGGGCACGTCGTTCCCGACCGCGCGCGTGACCACGGGGCATGACTTCGTCGGGGACGACTACAACGCCGACGCCTCCAGCCCGGACTACCAGCCGGAACCGAAGCCGGACGACGATCCGGACGACTGCTACGGGCACGGCACGCACGTGGCCGGTATCGTCGGCGCGAGCGGCGACCCGGCAGAGGGCGGGGTACGCGGTGTGGCCCCCGGGGTGACGTTCGGGGCGTACCGCGTGTTCGGCTGCAACGGGTCCACCGACACCGACATCATGCTCGCTGCCATGGAGATGGCTCTCGACGACGGCATGGACGTGCTGAACATGTCCGTGGGCGCCGGTTTCGCGTCCTGGCCGGAGTACCCGACCGCTGTAGCCAGCGACAACCTCGTGGATGCCGGCATGGTCGTGGTGGCTTCTATCGGCAACGACGGCGAGCTGGGCACCTGGTCCGCCGGAGCACCCGGGGTCAGCAACTCCGCGATCGGCGTGGCCTCCTACGACAACACGACGTTCACCGCGAACACGTTCTCTACCGCCCCGGACGGCGCCTCGTACGCCTACACCACCGCCTCCGGCTCCCCGACCGCCCCGACCAGCGGGCAGGCGCCGCTCGCGCTCCCTGCGGACGGTGAAGAAGAAGCCTGCGCACCGCTGACCGGTGACTTCACCGACCAGATCGTGGTGGTCTCCCGCGGCACGTGCGCCTTCTCCGACAAGGCGGTCCACGTCCAGGACACCGGTGCGGCCGGTGTGGTGCTGTACAACAACGAGCCCGGGCTGATCAACCCGACTGTGGAAGGCGAGGTGGAGATCACCATCCCGGTGGTGTCGGTCTCGCTGGAGTCGGGCACGGCGATCACCGAGGCGGTCGCCGCGGGCGAGGCCACCGAGCTGGTGTGGACCGAGGACACGGTCTCCCAGCCGAACCCGACCGGCGGCCTGGTCTCCAGCTTCAGCTCCTACGGTATGACCGCCGACCTGAAGCTCAAGCCCGACCTGGGTGCACCGGGTGGGCAGATCTGGTCCACGATCCCGCTCGAGCAGGGCGGGCACGGGTCGATGTCCGGCACGTCGATGTCCTCCCCGCACGTGGCCGGTGCGGTGGCGCTCATGCTGGATGCGCGCGGTGACCTGTCCCCGGAGCAGATCAAGGAGCTGATGCAGAACACGGCCGACCCGAAGCTGTGGGCGCTCGCCCCGGACTACGGCTACCTCGGCCCGGTGATCCGCCAGGGCGGCGGGCTGCTGGACGTCGACGACGCCATCCTGTCCTCGGTCTCCGCCTCCCCGGGGGCGCTGAACCTGGGCGAGAGCGAGTCTGGTCCGAGCACCCAGACCCTCACGCTGACCAACTCCGGGGACAGCGCAGTGACCTACGCACTGAGCTACGAGGACGCTGTGTCCACCTACGGCGACCCGACCAACCCGACCTTCGGCTACGCGCCGAGCCAGGTGGACCTGCCCGCGGAGGTGACCGTGGGCGCTGGCGAGCAGGCCGCTGTCGAGGTGACCATCGCGGCCAACCCGGAGCTCGACCAGGCCCAGTACGGCGGGTACGTGGTGCTCACCCCGGACGAGGGCGAGCCGCTGCGGATCCCCTACGCGGGCTTCGCCGGCGACTACCAGTCCGTGCCGCTGATGACCGACATCGGCTACGGGCTGCCCACGCTCGGCTCCCTGGCCGAGTGCGAACGGTTCATCGGTGTGGACTGTGTGATGGGTGGTTCCTACGACCTGGAACCGGACGGCACCACGTACACGATGCAGGACGGGGACGTCCCGACGGTGCTGGTGCACCTGCAGCACCCGGCGCAGCAGCTGTCGATGACGGTCTACGCAAGCCACAACGGCCAGCGTGGTGCCCAGTTCGGCCCGACCGCCACGTTCCTGGACGTGGACTACCTGGGCCGGGACGCGACGGCGACCTCGTTCACGCCGTACACCTGGGACGGGCGGTTGGACTCCGGCTACCAGCGCGGGCACCGCAACGACGACTGGCGGGTGCCGGACGGTGACTACATCGTCGAGATCACCGCGGTCTCCGCGCTCGGAGATCCGGCCAGCGCCGAGGAGTCGCAGACCGTGCACACCTCGGAGTTCACCATCGACCGGAACAACAACGGCAACCCCTGGTGGGAGACGATGCTGCAGATGTTCCACGTGCCGTTCCACCTGTGGGACGACGTGTTCTGCGCGATCAGTGGTCTGTGCCCCGGACCGGGCCACGGAGGTGGTGCCGGTAGCCGATGAGCACTGTGCGCGCTGGGCTCAGCTGTCGCTGAGCGCACTGCGTGATACCGATGACGGCGGGGGCCGGGCCTGGGTGGTCCGGCCCCCGTCGGTCTGTGCTCACGGCGTGTTCTGGGCCACTCCGGGCAGGTGGGGAGCAGGCGGGTGCCCATGGTATGTTTACCGTCGTTGCGGGCGGCCGTGAGGCTGGCCGCTGCACCCTTGTCCGGGTGGCGGAATTGGCAGACGCGCTAGCTTGAGGTGCTAGTGCCCTTTATCGGGCGTGGGGGTTCAAGTCCCCCCTCGGACACCACTGCCCAGGACGGGCTCCGGATCGCTCCGAACGACGGCTGGTTCGGCGTGACCGGAGCGGCGTCGTCTCGCCGCTGGTCTCGCGCACCGGCGGCGCCCGAGCTGCGACGATCTAGTCATTGGTCTTGCGGCCAACGCCCTCTGGCGGGATACTCAGCGGGACCTTTGGAGCGCGTCTCGCTCTGTCAGGGTCTGACCAAGGGCGGTACGGGAGGCTGTCGTGGGACACCAACGACGCAGGTCCACGGTGGGGGCGAGCGACGCGATCGGGACGGCAGCGACCAGCCCTCGCGACACTGGCGGCGATCGCGGTGCTGGTCTCCGGTCTCTGGGCGGGACCGAGCACTCCGGTGCACGCGGCTCCGGTGGATGGTGGGCAGACACCGACCGAGTGGCTGACCGACCATCCGACCTGGCACCGGTATCCGGGCTCGGTGACCGAAGACGCCGGGACCACCGGCCTGTCGGTGAACCCGGGGCGGATCTGGACGGACAAGACGGTCTTCGGCGACGACGCTGAAGCCAGTGAGGCTGGGGGCGACCACGACCTGAGCATCGCGGACGACGAGATGGCGGTGGCACTCTCGGCCCTCGGTACCACCCGCCAGGTGCAGTCCACCCGCCCGGCGGCCATCGACCTGGTGATCGTGATCGACAACTCCGGCTCGATGAGGTTCTGTGTCGGCAGCTCGTCCGAGTGCAACGGGACGAACCCCAACAACGCCAACTACTACCAGAACTCCCGGGCCTACGCGATGGTCGAGGGCGTCAACGCCGCGATCAAGCACATCGTCGACGCGGACCCGAACGCGCGGGTGAGCATCGTCTCCTTCGGGCAGCAGGCGAGTACGGTCACACCGTTGGCGGCACCGGAGACGGTGCCGGGCACCGAGGACTACCTGGTCTTCGGTCCGCCGGACGCTCAGGGCTACATGTCGATCCAGAGCGCCGAAGGAACCTTCCGGGTCGGGTACGTGGGCACCGCCTCCCAGGGGACGAACATCCAGCGGGGCATCAGTCAGGGACTGTCGGTGCTGGCTGACCAGCAGACCAGCGACGTAGCCGGTGACGTGCAGCACGTCCCGAGCGTGATCCTGTTCTCCGACGGCGAGCCCACCTACTCGGCCACCGAGCAGACCTGGTGGAACCTGACCGGTACGGGCACCCAGGGGCCGGGCTCCGGCGCGTACTACGGGAACGGCTACCTCGCCGCGCTCTCTGCCGCGTACGGCAAGAACCGGGTCACCGACGTCTACAACGACGAGGCGTTCAACACCGCCCACGGCCTCGATCCGGTCGAGACGAACATCTACTCAGTCGGCCTGGGGGTGTCCGGTCTGGCCGCCAACAGCCAGCAGCTCGCCTACGCCACGCTGAACCCCCAGGAGACGCTCCCGGAACAGGGCCAGACCGGCACGAACGAGATGGCGAACTCGTTCGCCAGCGCCATGGGCACCCACGCAGGCGGCGGGACGCCGGCGGTGACGGTGAACAACCGCGTGACGTTCACGGTGAACCAGCCGAGTGGTCAGATCGGTGACGGCTCCTCCGGCACCGTACCGGCGCTCACCTACAACCCGACGTATGAGCAGCTGCGGTACAACACCACCTTCGACGCGCCGAACACCGCTGAAGAGCTGGTGATCGTGTTCGAACGCATCGCCGACGACGTCCTGGCCGACGAACCGGTGCTGCCGATCGAGACCACCACCCCGGACCCGAACACTGACGGCTACGTCACGTTCACCGACCCGCTCGGCCCGTTCATGCGGGTGACCGACATGGACAGCATCGTGTTCTGCTCGCTGCTGCAGGACGCCGGCGACGCCGCGGACTGCGACCCGGAGGAGTTCACCGAGTTCAGCACGAGCACCAGCGGCAACGTCACCACCTACACGTTCGACGGTGCCTACCAGGCGAACGACATCTTCGACGAGACCTCGTTGTCCAACATCGAGGTGACAGTGGAGTCGAACCCGTCCCTGGCCATCGGGGACATCGTCACCTGGCGGATCCCGGTGGCCCTGCTGCCGATGCTGAACGCGAGCATCCTGGAGGATCCGGACGGCACGCCGGACAGCATGACCTGGTACAACTCCCACCCGGTGCACCTGTACTACAAGGTCGCGCCGAAGGCCGGTGTGGCGGCCGCGCTCACCGACCCGACGACGCTGAGCGCGGCCGACCAGCAGGCCCTCGCCGCTCACGTGGCGGCGAACACGGCCGACGACGCCTCGCTACGCTTCTACGCCAACGCGTTCACCACTGCTGCCGACGGCACCCGCACGTCCCAGGCGAGCGCCACGTTCCGACCGTCCTCGCGGAACGACTTCTACCGCTTCGGGCAGGATTCCGTGCTGTACACGGCGCCAGACCCGGCGGCCACGATCACCGAGTCCCAGTGGGCGAGCCTTCCCGCCGACGCCACCGTCTACCGGGCGATCTACCAGTACCGCACCACCGGCGGCCAGGGGTCGACACCGGACAAGGAGCTGCACTTCTACCCCACCACCAAGCAGAACCTCCTGGACGGACAGACGCCCGGGGTGCAGATCCACGCGGACAGCGGTGTGATGGTCGGCCCGGCAGGCCTGTACAACCTGTCCCCGCGGGTGCAGAACCTCGACATGCCCAAGTGCACCGCCGAGGACGTGACCTGGGCCGACGGCTCCCCGACCTGCACGAACCCCAGCTCCGATGCGAACCTCACCGAGACCGACCCCGAGGCGCGGCAGACCGCCGTCGTCCCGGAGGTGGCCCAGTCCGTGCAGGTCCGTCTGGGCAACAACGGGTGGCTGCAGTACGACGTGCCCGGTGCGTTCGAGGTCGCCAAGACCGTGACGACGGCGCAGGCGGGCCTCTCCCCTGACCCCACCCAGGGATTCGACTTCACCATCACCCTCACCGACGCCGACGGCAACGCGCTCGACGGCACGTATCCATACCGCGTGTTCGACACCGCCTCCGGCGAGCCGGTCGGCGCACCAGGCACGATCACCGACGGCGGCACGATCACGCTCACCGGAGGCCAGCACGCCCGGGTGATGGGCCTGCCCGATGGGGCGGGCTATGAGGTCATCGAGGAGGACCCGCCGTCGGCCTACACCCCCACTGCACCGGATGTCACCAGCGGGACGATCAGCGTGCCGCAGTCGTCCATCCCGCGACTGACCTGGCAGAACTCCTACGACGTGGAGCCGGCGACGCTGACCACGGTCACGGCCAGCAAGGCGATGGAGCAGAGCTGGCTGGACGGTACCTACACCATCCGGCTGTGCCCGAGGTTCGGCGCCCCCGTCCCCGAAGACGGCGCCGACGACACCGGGTGCGTGACCGCGGACGTCACCGCCGAGGGGCAGGTGGTCGACTTCGGCAACGTCACCTTCACCACACCGGGCACCTACTCCTACGGCTTGGTCGAGCTGCCCACCAACGTCGCCGGTGTGACGGACTCGCTCGCAGAGTTCCACTGGGACGTGGCCGTGACCGACAACGGTGACGGCACGCTGTCCACCACCAGCACCCTGACTCGGACCGCCGACGACACCGGCGCCACGGTGACCGAGGAGGTCCAGCCGCCGGCGACGTTCACGAACGCCTGGGCCGCCGGTGACCTGTCCCGCCCCCTGGAGATCGTCAAGCGGGTGCAGGACACGTCCCTGACCGACGAGGGGCAGACCCGCCCGCCGGAGATCCCCTACTTCTTCACCTTCAGCACGGTCGACCCGGACGGCGCCACGCCTGCGCCGCCCACGTTCCCTGAGGGTGCGACGAGTGTCGAGGTGTCCTCCACCGTCGGCAGCATGGCCGTGGCGTCACCGCCGTTGACCTACACCACGGAGCATGTCGGCAACACCTACTACTACCAGGCCACCGAGAGCCAGGGCGCCGAGATCCCCGGGATGACGCTCTCCGACGCGGTGTGGTTCTTCCAGGTGGAAGTCGGCTCCAGCACCAGCGGCAGCCAGACCCTGATCGACCCGGTCGTCGCTCTCTGCCAGACCACGCAGGATGCCGTGGCCGCCGACGCCCCGTGGGGTGACTGCGACCCGGCCACCGCCACCTACAGCGCGGAGGGTGAGGGCCCGGTCTTCCTCAACCTCTACGAGCCCGGTCCGGCCACCGCCCAGCTCACCGCGACCAAGGCCCTGGACGGACGCCCCTGGGACAGCACCGACACGTTCACCTTCGACCTGGCCGCGTTCGACGCCGCCACCACTGAGGCCATCGCCTCCGGCGCCGTCGAGCTGCCGACCGCGACCAGCACCACCGCGAACGCGCCCGCAGACGGCTCGGCCCCGAACGTCGTCTTCGACGCGATCACCTTCCACCGCCAGGGCACCTACCGGTTCGCGGTCACCGAGCAGCCGCCCTCGCCACCGGTCCCCGGCATCACCCCGGACTCCCGCACCGTGGTGTACACCGTCACCGTCACCGACGAGCCGGTCGCCGGCGGCACCAGCCGGGACGGCGTGCTCGAGGCCGAGGTGAGCGTCGAGAACAGCACGGGCACGTTCGAGAACACGTTCCGGTCGATCGTGACCCTCACCGAGAACGCGCTGATCACCAAGACCCTCACCGGTCGGGACGCCCGCGCCGGCGAGTTCACCGTCACCGTCGAGGCGCTGGATGCGGCGTCGCAGCAGAAGCTCGGCTGGGAGGCCGCCTCCCAGCAGTTCGCCACCACCTCCGAGGCACGGGACGGGCAGACCGCCCCGGTGACCCAGCTTCCACAGCTCACGTTCACCCAGGCCGACCTGGGGCAGGAGCTCACCTACCTGGTCACCGAGGAGGAGGGTGACGCCGGCGGCGTGAGCTACGACCCGACCGAGCACACCGTGGTGATCGCACCCCAGTACGACATCGACACCGACGAGATGTGGATCCAGACCACGGTGAGCACCGACGGTGGCGAGAGCATCACGTACGACTCCCGCACCGGCCAGACGCCGGAGGTCGCCTTCCGGAACACCTACGTGGCGGGACCGGGCGAGGCGAGCATCCCGTTCGACAAGCGGATCGTGGGCCGCGACTGGCGTGACGGCGACACCTTCACGTTCGAGCTCACCGGAGTGGACGGCGCCCCGGTGCCTGCTGCGAGCACCCTCGAGGTCACCGCCGCCTCGGACACCACCGCCCCGGGGATCCGGGCCGGTGAGTTCGGACCGATCACGTTCACCGAACCCGGCGACTACGTGTACTAGATCCGTGAGCTGCCGCCGGCCGATGACCCGGTCGAGGACATCGGCTACGACACCGACCAGCTTCTGACGGTCACCGTGCACGTGACCGACGACGGGTCGGGCACGCTGCAGACCGAGCTGACCGGCCCCGACCAGCTGTTCGAGAATATCTACCGCACGCCCTACCACCACGACATCTTCAAGCGGCTGGTCGGTCGCGACATGGCAGACGGCGAGTTCGGTGTCCGCGTGGTACCGGTGGACCAAGCCTCCGCCGACATCACCGACGGGCAGGTGCCGTATCCCGACGGGGTGGTGTTCGACCTGCCCGGGGCCGCCAACGGCCAGCTCTCCCTGGTGCAGCGCTCGGTGGCACCTGTGCTCACCGAGGACGCGCTCGGCCAGACCTACTGCTACGTCTACTCCGAGGAGGTGCCGGACGACCCGGCACCGGGGGTCACCTACGACAGCACCCGGTTCCAGATCTGCACGACACCGACCATGCGCCAGGACGGCATGATGCGGGCGACGGCGGTCATCACCGACGCAGACACCGGCGCCGAGATCAGCACGGTGGTCACCGACGAGGACGACGTGCCGATGGCCTTCCCGCAGATCACGTTCCAGAACAGCTACCACTCCTGGACGTTGGCGAAGAGCTCCGACCCGGCGAGCGGTTCCACAGTGCAGCCGGGGTCCACGGTCACCTACACGTTGACCGCCACCAACACGGCGACCACTACGCTGTCCGGTGCCCAGGCGGTGGACGACCTGACCGAGGTGCTCGCCCACGCGACCCTCGGCGATCTGCCCGACGGGCTCACCCTGGACGGCAGCACCCTCACCTGGGCCGTACCCGACCTCGGCCCCGGTGAGACCGCGACCATCTCCTACCCGGTGACCGTCGCCGCGGACGCCACCGGGGGCACGCTCCGCAACAGCGTCACCGGCGCCGGGGACGTGCCCCCGCCGGAGGCGTGCCCGGATGACGACCCGCAGTGCCGTGACACCGAGCTGCACACACCGGCCTGGACCCTGATCAAGGGTTCCGACCCCGCCAGCGGTTCCACCGTGCTCCCCGGGGACACGGTGACCTACACCCTGACGGCGGCGAACACCTCCGCGGACGCCAACCTGTCCGGCGCCCTCGCACAGGACGACCTCAGCGAGGTGCTCCCCTACGCCAGCCTCGGCGACCTGGCCGACGGGCTCACGCTGGACGGCAGCACGCTCACCTGGGCCATCCCAGAGCTCGCAGTCGGTGCGGACGCCTCGGTCTCCTACACCGTGATCGTGGACGAGGACACCTGGGGGTCCACGCTGCGCAACGCGGTGTCCGCCACCGGACCGGTACCGCCCGAGGCGTGCCCGCCGGACGATCCGTGCGCCACGGAGCACGTCGTCCCGGCCTGGACACTGACCAAGTCCAGCGACCCGGCCTCGGGTACCGAGGTGCTGCCGGGGTCGACGATCACCTACACCCTGACGGCGCTGAACGACGGCCCCGCGCCGGTCACCGGGGCCACGGTCACCGACGACCTCAGCGAGGTCCTCGACGACGCCGGCCTGCTCGAGCCCCTGGCCGACGGCGTCACCCTGGACGGCAGCACGCTCACCTGGGCAGTACCGTCGCTCGCGGTGGGTGAGCAGGCCGAGGTGACCTACGCCGTCCTCCTCAACGATGACGCCTACGGTGCACAGCTGCGGAACGTGGCGACCCCTGGTGCGGATGGTGGCTGCATCGACGCCTGCGCCACCGAGCACACCACGTCCACCGCGCCCAGCCCACCCACGCCACCGGGCCCGACGCCACCCGGTCCGGCGCTCCCGGGACCCGCGCCCGAACCGCCGACCACACCGTCGCCGATCCCCCCGACCGGTGCCGCCGGGGTGCTCGGCACAGCGGCCCTGGGCCTGGCGCTGGTGCTCGGCGGCAGTCTGCTGGTCCGTCAGCGGCGCGGCTGGCGACCCTGACCCGCGCGGCGCGGCTCAGGCGACGGCGTCCAGCGCCGCCACGCTCTCAGCGTCCAGCACCAGGTCGGCGGCGGCGAGGTTCTCGGTCAGGTGTGCCACCGAAGCGGTGCCGGGGATGGGCAGCATCATCGGTGAGCGCTGCAGCAGCCAGGCGAGGGCCACCTGGTGCTGGCTGGCGCCCAGCCGCTGGGCGATGGCCTCCACTGTGCCGCCCGGCTCGGTGGCCCGGCCGGCGTCCAGCGGCGCCCACGGGAGGAACGCGATCTGCTGCGCGGTGCAGTAGGCCAGCACGTCCTCGGACCTGCGGTCGGTGAGGTTGTAGCGGTTCTGCACGGACGCCACGGTGAAGTACTGCTCAGCGTCCTGCACCTGCGCCACGGACACCTCGGACAGCCCGAGCGCGCGCACCTTCCCTTCGCGCTGCAGGTCGGCCAGCACGCCGAACTGCTCGGCCGTGGGGACCTTCGGGTCGATCCGGTGCAGCTGGAACAGGT
Organism: Ruania albidiflava DSM 18029; assembly: GCF_000421225.1. Classification (GTDB taxonomy): domain Bacteria; phylum Actinomycetota; class Actinomycetes; order Actinomycetales; family Beutenbergiaceae; genus Ruania; species Ruania albidiflava. The sequence continues at coordinate 406,548 of NZ_ATWL01000001.1, forward strand.
CCAGGGCTTCCACGCCGAGGCGACGCAGGCTCAGCTCGACCTGCTGGCGCAGGTACTCGGCGCGGCCGAGCGGAACCCACTGGTCGGGCCCGGTGCGTGCCTGCCCGGCCTTGGTGCCGATCCGCAGCCCGTCCGGGTACGGGTGCAACGTCTCGGCGAGGATGCGTTCGCTCACCTCCGGGCCGTAGGAGTCGGCCGTGTCGATGAAGTCCACCCCCTGCTCGACGGCGGAACGCACCACAGCACGTGCGGCGTCCAGGTCTGCGGGCTCACCCCAGATGCCTTTCCCGGTGATCCGCATGGCGCCATAACCCAGACGGGTCACCGTGCCGAGGTCCTTGATGTCGATAGTGCCGGCTGCGTCGATACCCATGCCTCCACTCTAGGAGCGGGCCAACATCCCTGCCGAGCCGGGCACCGGATCGTGCCCTGGGCTCAGGCGAGCATGCCGGAAGCGCCCAGCCAGGAGCCGACCGCGAAGGTGGCCGCGAGCGCCAGCGCACCACCCATGACGACCCGCAGGGCGGCGCGGACCGGGTCCGCCCGCCCGATCCAGGCTCCGACGGCACCGGTGATCGCGAGCGCGACCAGGACCGCGGCGAACGTGACCGGCACCCGGCTGCTCGGCGGCGGCAGCAGGATCGCGAGCATCGGCAGCACGGACCCGGCGAGGAACGCCACTGCTGAGGCCAGTGCGGCGTGCCACGGGCTGACCACCTCCTCCTCGTCGACTCCCAGGGCCCGCTGGGAGTCTGTCTGGCTGGAGACGGACACGTACTCCCCGAGGGCCATCGAGATGGCCCCGCCGAGCACAGCGGCCAGCCCGGCCACCAGGATCGGCCCGGTCGCGGTCGTCACCCCGGCGACGCCCACGACCACGGCCGCCACGGACACGATCCCGTCGTTGGCGCCGAGCACACCGGCGCGCAACCAGTTGAGCCGGCTGGCGAGGTCCTCGACGGGGTCGCTGAGGTCGTTCACACGGAGGGTCATAGCTGCCATATAAGCGTCTTCTGGCTGCGCGCGCTAGCAAGGTGAGTCTGGCCTAATCCGCAGCATCATGCGGAAAAGTAGGTGTGCCTCACCTGAATGCAGGCGTGCCTCACCTGGCTTGGGGACCGCGTCTGGTGCACGGCTGGCAGCGCTGCGGCTAGCATCTGCGCCGTGACTTCCCCACCACGCGCGGTCCTGGCCGGCGCCTCCGGGTTCATCGGCACCGCCCTGGTGCGGGACCTACGCGACCGGGGCTACGCCGTCGTACGTATCGGCCGCAACGGACCCGAGGTGCGGTGGGACGACCCGGTCGGGGTGCGCACCGCCGTCGACGGTGCGGACCTGCTGGTCAACCTGGCCGGGCGGAGCGTGGGTTGCCGCTACCACGACCGGAACCGGGCGGAGATCTACGCTTCCCGGATCGGGACGACCACGCAGCTGGCGCAGGCTGTCCACGCTGCCGCCGCCCCGCCGCGGCTGTGGTTGAACGCGAGCACCGCCACCATCTACCGGCACGCGATGGACCGGCCGCAGACCGAGGATGGCGGCGAGCTGGGCTCCGGGTTCTCCGTGGACGTGGCCCGGGACTGGGAGCAGGCGTTCTTCGCCGACGACCTGCCGGGTACCCGACGCGTGGCGCTGCGGATGGCGATCGTGCTGGGCAACGGCGGCGCGCTGACGATGCTGCGCCGGGCCGCCCGGTTCGGGCTCGGTGGCCCGCAGCTGGACGGCTGGTGGCCGGCGCACCAGCGGTACCGCGGGATCGGTCCCACCCCGACCGCACCGGCGGTGCACGCACCGAGCACCGGTGGCCGGCAGAAGTTCAGCTGGATCCACCTGGACGACCTGCTGCGGGCGATCGCCTTCATCGACACCCACGCTCAGATCGAGGGTCCGGTGAACCTGAGCGCACCCGAGGTGAGCGACAACCGCACGCTGATGGCGCAGCTGCGCCGCACGGTGCGGGCACCGTTCGGTCTGCCCGCCCCGCGCTGGCTGCTGGAGCCGGGCATGCTGGTGCTGCGGCAGGAGTCAGAGCTGGTGCTGAAGAGCCGGTGGGTGCTGCCCGAGCGGCTGCTGGCGGCCGGGTTCGCCTTCGCCCATCCCGAGCTTGCCGGGGCGCTGGAGGACCTCGCGGCCCAGTAGCCGCCCCGGCAGGGTGCGCACCGGTCAGGAACCGATCCGGTGCTCGCGCCGGTAGCGGCCCAGCAGCGCGTCCACGACCCGGGCGGTGCGGGCGGCACTCTCCCCGGTGCTCGGCGAGGTCCCGTGGCCGGTGAGCTCGTCCACCACCGCCTGGATCAGCGGCTGCTGCACCGTGCTCGGGTAGGGGGCCTCGATCTTCTCCGTCCCGGCCGCGGTGCGCAGCCGCAGCGGTTCCTGCCCGAAGGAGGAGAAGATCAACGATCCGGCGCTGCCCACGATCTCCACCTCGTCGCGCTGCTCCCCTGCCGCGTAGCACCACAGTCCGGTGCCGACGACGGCGGAACCCAGCTCGAACGTGGCGCTCACCACGTCCTCGGCCGAGTAGGCGCCGGCGGTGTTCGCGGCGAACCCGGTCGTGCGGGTCACCGGGCCGAGCAGGTGGTCGACCAGGTCGAGGGTGTGCGAACCGAGGTCCACGAACAGGCCCCCGCCGGAGATCTCGGGGCGCACCCGCCAGCCGAGTGCGGCCGGGTCGTCGGGCACGGTGGCGAAGTTCTCGATCCGGAACGCGCGCACCTGGCCGATCGCGCCGCCGTCGAGCAGCTCTTTGACCGTCGCGAACCGGGGCATGGCGCGCCGGTAGTAGGCCACGAACAGCGCCGTGCCGGTGCGGCGTGCGGCGGACAGCATCTCCTCGCACTCTGCCGCGGTGCGGGCCATCGGCTTCTCCACGTACACCGGTTTGCCGGCCCGCAGCGCCCGCCCGGTGTAGTCGGCGTGCGAGTCCGGTGGGGTGGCCACGTAGACGGCGTCCACCTCGGGGTCGGCGATCAGGGCATCGGCATCGTCGTACCAGCGCGGCACACCGTGCCGGCGGGCGTAGTCGGCGGCCCTCTGTGCGTCCCGGCGCATCACGGCGACCAGCTGGGAGCGGTCCGCCTGCTGGAAGCCGGGCCCGCTCTTGGCCTCGGTCACGTCCCCCACGCCGATGATCCCCCAGCGCACTGTCTCCATGGCGGCAGCCTAACGGGCGTGCAGCCGCCGCCACCCCGCCGGTGCGGTGCGGCTCGCCTAGAGTGGGCGCGTGCTCCCGCCATCGCCGCACCCGGAGACCGGGCCGACAGATGCCGTCACGCTGCCCCGCTCGCTGCTCGAGGGGGTGGGCGCGACCGCACCCGGAGCCGCCTGGATCCAGCGCCTCCCGCAGCTGGTGCAGCGGGCGCAGCAACGGTGGCAGCTGCAGCTGGCCGAGCCGTTCGGGGTGGGGACTGCGTCCTGGACTGCCCCGGGCAGGCTGCCGGACGGTACCCCGGTGGTGGTGAAGATCTCCTACCCGCACGACGAGGCGCGCCACGAGGCCGCGGCGCTGCGCGCCTGGCACGGGTGGGCCGCCGTCGAGCTGCTCGACCACCACCACGAGGACTGGGCGCTGCTGCTCCGCCGGGCGCACCCGGGCACGCCGCTGCTGCACGACACCTCGGCTGCGGACCTGCGCCTGGGGCACGGTCTGGAGGTGCTGCGCAACCTGCACCAGGCCGACATCACCGATGCACCGATGGCGCACCTGACCACGGTGAGCGCCCACTGGGCGCCCCTGGCCGCCGCACGTGCCGACCGGTGGGCGACGATGCTCAGCGGTGGGGAACGGCTCGTCCGCGCTGGTCTGGACCTGCTGCACGCGTTCGGTACACCTGGTGCGCGCCCTGGCCCGGTGGTGCTGCTGCACGGTGACCTGAACCCGGGCAACCTCATCCTGGACGCGCCCACCCAGGGTGCTGGGCACTGGCTGGCGATCGACCCCAAGCCGATGATCGGCGATCCCGCCTACGACCTGTGGCCACTGCTGGCGCAGGTGGACCAGCCGTTCACCGCAGCCGACCCGCTGGCGCTGGTGCACCACCGGGTACAGCTGGCCAGCCAGGTGCTGCAGATCCCGGCACTGCGGATCTGCGAGTGGGCGCTGGCCCGTACGATCGAGGCGTTGCTCTGGCAGCTGGACACCTTCACCGATCCGGCACGCCAGGCGGCCGCGCTGGGCGACCTGCACCAGGCGCAGGTCTGGTACCACCTCGCCTACGGCTGACTCAGGCGCCTGCTCGTGCGTCTGTCCACGCACAGCGTGCTCACCTGGTGCAGACTGGCGGCGTGAAGATGACCACCCGACGGCGGACCACGGCCCGCACGACCGAGCTGCCGAAGCTGACCCGGTCACCGGCGCGCGGTGCCCGTCTGCACGCCCACCGCCTACCGGAGCGGCACCTGCGCGCCGAGGACACCGGGGACGGCGTGCCCCGGTGGATGGTGAAGGCCGGCGGCTGGTCCTGGCGGCTGCTGCTGGTGATCGCCGTGGTCGCCCTGTTCACCTGGGCCACAGCACGGATCCAGCTGGTGTTCATCGCCGTGTTCCTGGCCCTGGTGTTCACCGCCGTGCTGCGTCCGTTCGTGAACGTGATGAACCGGGTGATGCCGCGGGGCCTGGCCACGGGCCTGTCCATCCTGGGTGCGTTCCTCGTGGTCAGCGGGCTGATCACCTACGTCGTGACCTCGGTGACGGGCCAGTGGAGCACCCTGTCCGAGCGGTTCTCCGACGGTCTGAACGAGCTCTTCGACATCGCCCAGAACCTCCCGTTCGGCATCTCCATCACGACAGCGCAGCTCGAGGAATGGGCACAGACTGCCCTGGAGTGGGTGAACGAGAACCAGTCCGAGCTGCTGGACCGCGCGGCCGAGGGCGCGGGGTCGGTGTTCGAGACGTTCACGATCCTTGCGCTGGCGATCTTCTGCACGGTGTTCTTCCTCTCCCGCGGCGACGAGATGTGGCGCTGGTTCATCAACCAGCTGCCCGGCAGGATGCGGGAGAAGTGGATGATCGCCGGCGGGGTGAGCTGGTACACCTTCTCCGGGTATGCCCGTGGCACGGTGATCATCGCCTTCGTCGACGGTGTGCTGGCATTCATCGTGCTGCTCATCGCCGGTGTCCCGCTGGCGGCACCTCTGGCGGTGCTGGTGTTCATCGGTGCGTTCATCCCGCTCGTCGGGGCACCGGCTGCGATGATCATCGCGATGATCGTGGCGCTGGCCGTCAACGGCCTGCTGAACGCTGTGATCGTCGGCCTGTTCATCGCCCTGATCGGCCAGTTCGAGGGCCATGTGCTGCAGCCGCTGGTGATGGGCAAGCAGGTGTCCCTGCACCCGGTGGTCGTAGCGCTGGCAGTGACCGCCGGGATCTTGGTGGCCGGCATCCTCGGGGCGATCATCGTGATCCCGATCGTCGCCGTGGTCTGGGCGGTGTACTCCCGGCTGCGCACCGTGGACCCGCCGATGACCGACGACGAGGTGGTCTCCGGTCGATGAGGGTGGCCAGCGCGACCTCCCCGCGAGGCCAGGTGACCTTGGTCCGGCGCGCCGACGCCCTCGAGCTCCGGGTGAACGGGGTGTTCGTGATGGACACCGCGCAGACCACCACCGAGCGGGCACTGGCGCGAGCAGCGCTGGCGCAGGTCAACCACCCGGAACAGGTGCTGGTCGGCGGCCTGGGACTGGGGTTCACCGCTGCCGAGATGCTCACCGACGAGCGGGTGACCCGCCTGGAGGTGGTGGAGATCGAGCCGGCGGTGGTCAGCTGGTTGGCCGACGGCAGCGTGCCGCACGGTCCGGCGTTGCTGGCCGACCCGCGCCTGCACGTCATCGAGGCGGATGTGGCCAGCTATGTGGCCGCTCTGCCGCCCGCGTCGGTGGACGCACTGGTCCTGGACGTGGACAACGGGCCGGGCTACCTGGTCCACGAGGGCAACTCCCGTCTGTACCAGCCGCAGATGCTCGGGACGATCGCCCGGGTGCTCCGCCCCGGCGGGGCGGTGGTGATCTGGTCCTCGGCTCGTGCACCGGAGCTGGCCACGGCCATGGCTGCTGTGCTCGATGAGTCCGACGAGCAGGCGCTGGCCGTGCAGCTGCAACGCCGCGACGAGCAGTACTGGCTCTACTCCGGTTGGAAGGACGAAGGCCAGATCAGCGGAAGTCACGGGACCGGCTTGGCACCCGCAGGCTGAGCTCGGTGACCTGGTCGGCCATCAGGTTCGTGACGCCGTCGGCATGCTCCACCACCCCTCGCACCACCAGGGCAGCACTGCCGCGCACCACCTTCCGGTAACGCTGCCACAGCCCGGCCGAACAGATCACGTTGAGCAGCCCGGTCTCGTCCTCCAGGGACAGGAACGTCACCCCGGCGGCGGTGGCCGGGCGCTGCCGGTGGGTGACGACCCCGGCCACCCGCACCCGCCTCCCCGCCCCGGCTGCGGGGACGTCGACCACCCGGAGCACTCCCCCGGCGTCCAGCTCCTCCCGGCGGAACTGGGTGGGGAAGGAGTCCACCGAGACCCCGGTAGCCCACACGTCCGCCACCGCAGTGGACACCTCGTCCATCGCGGGCAGGTCCGGCACGCTGGTACCTACGGCGGTCAGCGGCAACGGTTCGGCGATCCACCTTCCGTGCCGGGTGCCGCTCTCCGCTGCGAGCGCACCAGCCAGCCACAACCCTTCCCGACGGTCGCGGGTCAGGTCTTCGAGCGCTCCGGCAGTGGCCAGCGCCTCCAGCTGCGCGGCGGTCAGCCGCACCCGGCGGGCCAGGTCGGCCAGGTCGACCAGCGGCGCCTCCTGTCGGACCTGCACCAGCCGCTCGGCGGTCTTCTCCCCGATACCCCGGACCGGGGCGAGGCCCAGGCGTACGGCGAGAGGGCCGTCGTCGGCATTCCCCACCCGCTCCACCTGTGCCTGCACCCCAGAGGCGACCACGCTGGCCCGGCGCACCTCCACCCCACGGCGGCGGGCATCAGCCACCAACGACTGCGGGGAGTAGAACCCCATCGGCTGGGCGGCCAGCAGCCCGGCGTAGAACGCTGCCGGGTGGTGCACCTTCAGCCAGGCGCTGGCATAGACCAGGTAGGCGAAGGAGAACGCGTGCGACTCCGGGAAGCCGAAGTCCGCGAACGCCTTGAGCTTCTCGAAGATCTGCTCGGCCACCGCCCGCGGTACTCCGTTGCCGGCCATCCCCTCCAGCAGCCGGGTGTGCAGCGCCTCCATCCGCTCCATCGACCGCTTCGAGCCCATCGCGCGGCGCAGCTGGTCGGCCTCGGCGGCGGAGAAGGAGGCCACGTCGATGGCGATCTGCATCAGCTGCTCCTGGAACAGCGGTACGCCGAGGGTCTTGGCCAGAGCCGGTTCCAGCAGCGGGTGCAGGTAGGTGACCGGTTCCCGGCCGTTGCGACGGTTGATGTAGGGGTGCACAGCGTCCCCCTGGATCGGGCCGGGGCGGATCAGGGCCACCTCGACCACGATGTCGTAGAAGGTGCGCGGCTTCAGCCGGGGCAGAGTGGCCATCTGCGCCCGGGACTCCACCTGGAACACCCCCACAGTGTCTCCGGCGCAGAGCAGGTCGTACACGCCCGGGTCCTCCTGCGGCAGCGAGTGCAGGTCGAGGGTGAGGCCCTCGGTGCGTTCGATCTCCTCGAACGCCAGCCGCAGCGCGGTGAGCATGCCCAGTCCGAGCAGGTCGAACTTCACCAGCCCGGCGTCGGCGCAGTCGTCCTTGTCCCACTGCAGCACGGTGCGCCCGGGCATGGTGGCCCACTCCACCGGGCACACGTCGATCACCGGCCGGTCGCAGAGCACCATCCCACCGGAGTGGATGCCCAGGTGGCGCGGCAGGCGGAGCATCTGCTCGGCGATCTCGACCACCTGCTCCGGCGCGCCGACCTCCTCCCCGGCCAGGGACCCCCAGCGCTCCACGTTCTTGGACCAGGCGTCCTGCTGGCCCACGTCGTGGCCGAAGGCGCGGGCAGCGTCTCGGATCGCTGACTTCGGCCGGTAGGAGATCACGTTCGCCACCTGGGCGGCGTGGGTGCGCCCATACCGGGCGTAGACGTGCTGGATCACCTCCTCCCGGCGGCCGGACTCGATGTCCAGGTCGATGTCCGGCGGCCCGGACCGGCCCGGGGAGAGGAACCGTTCGAAGAGCATCTGGTGCTGCACGGCGTCCACTGCGGTGATGCCCAGGGCGAAGCAGACCGCAGAGTTCGCGGCCGACCCGCGGCCCTGGCAGAGGATGCCCTGGCTGCGGCAGAACTCCACGATCTCGTGCACGATGAGGAAGTAGCCGGGGAAGTCCAGGGCGGTGATCACCTCCAGCTCGTGGGCGATCGTGGCGTAGGCGCCGGGTGAGCGTTCGGCCTCCGGCGGGCCGTAGCGCTGGCGGGCGCCGCGCATGGTCAGCTCGCGCAACCAGGTGGCCTCGGTGTGCCCGGGCGGCACGGGGCAGGGTGGCAGGTTCGGGGCGAGCAGGTGCAGGTCGAAGGCGCACTCGGCGGCCAGCGCGGCGCTGGTGGCCACCGCCTGCGGGTGGCGGTGGTGCAGCGCGAGCATCTCGGCCGGGCTGCGCAGGTGGGCGGCTCGGGGTGGCAGCCAGCCGGCCATCTCCTCCAGGGTGGAGCGGGCGCGGACGGCGGCGAGCACGTCCGCCAGGTGCTGGTCGGCGGGGGTGGCGCAGTGCACGCCACCGGTGGCGACCAGCGGCAGGTGGGCGTCGGTGGCGAGCTGGGCGAGCGCATCGGCGCGCACCGCGTCCAGCGGGTCGCCGGTGGCGGTGACCTCCACGGCCACGTTGTCGGCGCCGAAGGAGTCGGTGAGCCGGTCCAGCTCGTAGCGGGCGGCGGGCAGGTCCACCTCCCCGGGGTGGGGTTCGAGCGCACGGCGCACACCGGACTTGCGGCAGCCGGTGAGCACCAGCCAGTTCCCGGCCGCCAGGTCGGCGAGCTCACCGAGCTCGTAGCGGGCCTCGCCCTTGGCGCCGCTGGCCAGGTGGGCGTTGGCGATCGCCCGGGACAGACGCCGGTACCCCTCCGGACCGCGAGCGAGCACCAGCAGGTGCCTGCCCTCCGGGTCGGGCATGCCGGTGGGCCGGGTGCTGGCGTCCAGGGTCAGCTCGGCGCCGTAGACGGTGGGCATCCGGGCGGCCGCAGCAGCCTCGCAGAACCGGACCACACCGTAGAGGCCGTCGTGGTCGGTGATAGCGATCGCGGACAGTCCCAGACGGACCGCCTCCAGGACGAGCTCCTCGGGCTGGCTGGCGCCGTCCAGGAAGCTGAACGCGGAGTGGGCGTGCAGCTCGGCGTAGGCGACTTCCGGGCCGGGGCCGGTGGCGCGGCCTGGGCGGGTCATCGTGGGCTCCGCAGGCACTGGCGGGGCGCACCCGACCCCTCGAGCGAATCGAACATACGTTCTATCGTAACGCTGGGTGCAGCGGGCTGCCGACCACTCTGTGGTCACGGGCGCGGCGGTCGGGCTAGAATCGCTGCAGCGTCGCGTGCCGGTGACAACCGAATGTCAGGCATGGAGGCGCCGGACACGAAGGAGAGACATGAGGATGTCTTCCCCTTCGCCCTCACGTGACTGAGGGCGAGACGACCAGGCTGATCGCCTGGAGCCAGGAGCTGCGGGCTGTGCACGGTCGGTTGCGCGAGGCGCTGCAGATCACCCGGGAGGCAGTGGCTGAGGGGCGCGGCTCCGAAGCGGCAAGCCGTGATCTGCTGCTGTTCTGCCACGGCTTCTGCACCGCGCTCGACGGTCACCACCGCGCCGAGGACCGCGAGCTGTTCCCTGCGATCGCGGAGCAGCACCCGCAGCTGCGGGCCACGCTGCGCTACCTCCAGCAGGACCACTCGATGATGGCGCACCTGATCGCCGAGCTGGTCGAGAGCGTGCAGCGGGCCGACTCCCCTGCCCAGCTGGACCGGCACCTCGAGGGGATTGCGGCGATCATGGAGTCGCACTTCCGGTACGAGGAGCGGCAGCTGCTGACCGTGCTGGAGGATCTGGCTCTGCAGCACCCGGTAGAGCAGGTGCTCGGACCGCTGTAGAGACACGCACATCCGCTGCAGAGGCACTCAGGCCCACTGCGGAGAGGCTCGGTGGCGCCAGCACCGGCCATGGTCGCCTCTCGTGTCGATTCGCGACGGCGAAGCACGGGCTTTCGTTGATGTCTCGCCATTCGCGGCGGTTTGTCAGTGGTCGGTGCTTGACTGTTCTCATGACCACGGCACCGCTCTCCTTCGTCCCGGGCCACCGCCTGGGGCGCGGCAGCGTGCTGGAGGACCTAGCGATGATCGAGGCCGGAGTCGACCAGGGGCTGCTGGTCCGAGCCGAGGTGCTCCTGGAGTGGGTGGAGGAGAACGAGATCCCGCCCGAGCCGGACCGGTTCGGGCCGGGCCCGAGCATCATCCCGGTGCCGGTGGGCGAGCTCAGAGCCGGTCCGGACGATCTCGGCGCACGGCTGACCAGCCGCGACGAGGACGGCGTGCTCCCGTCCCGACCGGTGCCTATCGCGGGCGAGGGGGCGCCGATGGTCTCCGACCTCGCGCTGGTGGACCTGGCAGCGACCTTGCGCCGCTCAGTGGTCTCCGCCACCCGGCTGGTGGGTGGCATCACCGAGCTGGGATACCGGCTACCGATGATCTGGGACCGGTGCCGCCAGGGCGGGGTGCCGTTGTGGCGGGCGCTGCGGGTGGCGGAGAAGACGATGACAGTGCCGACAGTCGTGGCCACCCAGGTCGACGCCGAGGTGGTCAGCGTGCTCGGCTCCTGCTCCTGGGCCCAGGTCGACCGGTGCATCCAGGCGGCCTTGACCCGCCACGAGGAGAGCCTGCGCGAGGCCGGTGCGGACGACGACACTGACGACGACACTGACACCGGGCAGAGCGACGGGCACGACGAGGCTGGTGCCGCCACCGAGGACGCCCGAGACGTGCGGGTCCACCTGAGCGATGCCGGCACCGATCCGCACATGCTCGGTGCCGATGGCATCGGTCTGACCGGCATTGACGGGCTGATCGACGATGCCGACGCACTGGACCTGGAGCAGGCGATCCGAGACCTCGCCGCGGCGCTGGCCGCCGCCGGCTCGAACGAGTCGCTGGGCGTGCGCCGGGCCAAGGCCCTGGGCATGCTCGCTCGCGGTGAAGCACCCTTGTCGTCCGGGCAGCATGCCCCGCACGGCGCGGGCGCCTCCGGTGCCACCGAGAACAGCTCGACGTCGAATGCCGGGCCGACGGGGGCAGCGCCGGCACCCGGCTCGCGTCGACAGGTGCTGCTCATGCTGCACCTGACCCAGGCCGGCCTGGACGGCGAGGACCCAGTGGGCCGGTGCGAGAACACCCTGGCCCCCGCCAGCGTCGAGCAGATCAAGGACTGGTGCACCGGCGCAAAGGTGAAGATCCAGCCGGTGCTGGACCTCTCTGGGCACCACCCGGTGGGCAGCTACGAGATTCCCGACCGGCTGCGCGACCAGGTGCGGAACCGGGACCTGGAGTGCGTCTTCCCACACTGCCACCGTCCTACACGTGCCTGCGACCTGGACCACATCACCCCATATCCGCAGGGTCCGACCTGTGCGTGCAACCTGGCACCGCTGTGCCGGCGTCACCACCGGGCCAAGACCGCCCGCCGGTGGACCTATCTCATGGTGCACCCGGGCACCTACTACTGGCGCGCACCCTCCGGGGCCACCTACCTGGTCGATGCCCACGGCACCCACCAGCTGCCCGACCTCGGCGTGCCTGGTGCCGCTGATCGGCACCGGCGACGCTGCCCGAGCGAGACACCGGGCAGCTCTCCGAGCGCAGCAACGACCCCGGGAAGCCCGCCGCCGACGCTCCACAGCAGTCGGGCACGCTCCCGTGGTGCCCGCAGGCAGAGCCGTCCTAACCGCAGCAGTCCCGGGCCCAGCTCGCGACCACCACCCGACCTGGGTTGGGATGACTCACCGCCATTCTGAGCAGCAGGCCCACCACCCCTCCTGCACGCGCACGTCATGGCACCGGTCGGCCTCGCCCCGCGCCCGGGCTACGGTTGGGGGTGTGAACGACTCCTCGCTGCGCCCGGTAGGCGGCGCCTTGTTCGACCTGGACGGCACGCTGATCGACAGCGAGCCCCAGTGGCAGATTGCCCAGACGCGGCTCGCGGAACAGGCGGGGGTGACATGGACCGACGAAGACTTCCTGGCCACCATCGGCCGACCGATGCCCCGGTGGGCGGCGCTCCTCTCCGACCGCGGTGTCCCGGGCACGATCGAGGAGATCATCGCCCAGGCCGTCGCGTTCGTCACCGAACAGATCCGCAACCACATGCCATGGCTGCCGGGCGCCCAGGAGCTGCTCACCGAAGCTGCCGCTGCTGGTGTGCCCTGCGCCCTGGTCACCAACAACGCAGCGGCTGCTGCCGAGCTGGTCGCAGAGGCGGCGGGCGTGTTCAGCACAGTGGTCTCCTCCGCCGACGTCACCGAGCCCAAACCGGATCCGGAGCCCTATCTGACCGCGGCACGCCAGCTCGGTGTGGATCCGGCCCGGAGCATCGCGTTCGAGGACTCTGTCTCCGGCGCCACCAGCGCTCACCGGGCCGGGCTCGCGGTGTGGTTCCTCACCGGGCACACCGCAGATCCGCAGGTGCCGGTCGACAGGACGCTCGGGTCGCTGACAGAGGTGAGTGCCCAAGATGTGCTCGAGGCCCTCGCCCGCGAACGGCAGAGCGCCCTGGGCCGGTGAGCAGATGCTGAAGATTCCTCGGCCCCTCGCCCGCGCGCCGATCATGCTCTACCGGCTCGGGCTGGGCGGGTTGCTCGGCCGCAGGTTCGTGCTGCTGGAGCACCGCGGCCGGCGGAGTGGTCGGATCCGGCAGGTGGTGCTGGAGACGATCAGCGTGGCCCCGGACGTGGTCCACGTGGTCTCCGGGTACGGCGAAGAATCCCAGTGGCTGCGCAACGTGCGCGCCGACCCGCGGGTGCGGGTCACCTGCGGCTGGGCGCGCTCGCGTGCAGCTCGTGCCCACGTCCTCCCAGCTGCCGAGGGAGTTGCCGTGCTCGAGGACTACCGGCGCCGCCACCCACTCGCTGCCCGGATGCTCGGTCCCGCCCTCGACCTCCCCGCCCTGGCCGCCGCCGAACCGCTGCCGGTCACAGTCGGTGACCGTCTGCTGGTGGTGCGCCTCGAGCTGCGGCGCGCTCAGTCGTAGATGCCCTCGACCCACCACCCCTCGGCATCCCCGCCGAGCAGCAGCGCATGCCCGGCACCGGTGACCTGCAGATAGCTCCGTTCCGCCCGTCCGGTCCACCACCGTTCGACCACCGGCCATGGCCCGGCCCACCCGCTCACCAGCAGCCGGCGGCACGGTACATCACCACCCGGCCTCCCAGCGTCCGCCGCACCGCTGGACCACTCCCCCGATGCCGCAGCACCGCCGTCTCCTGCATGCACCACGTCCAGCACCACATCCGGTGCCCCGCTGAGGTGGCCACGCTCGTCCACCCGCACCGGCGCCCCCTCGGCATCGAGGAGCTGTACCGGCACCGGATCCGCCGGGACCCGCGCCGGCAGCGGCCGGGGGATCTGCCCGGGCCACGGGGCGCCCGGATCTCGCACCGGGCTCAGCTCGTCCCCCCAGGCCACCAATCGGATCCGATCCCGTGGCGCGCGACCGCCCTCGGCCACCGGGGCCAGCACACCGTCAGCGCCGAGCAGCCCCTGGATCCGCAGCGCCGCCCTGCCCGCCTGTCGTTCCCCACGTCCGGTCTGCCCCCAGAGGCCCTCCTGCACTGCGGCTGCCGGCATCACCTCCTCAGCTGTCAGCGCCAGGTGCGTCAGCGGCGCACTGGGGGGACGCCCGCTGCGTCCGCTCAACCAGCCGTCGAGCTGCCAGCGCACCCGGTCGGTGAGCTCGGAAGCGCTCAGCGCACCGTCGATGCGCCAGGTCCGGACCAGCTCACCCCCTTCTGAGGTGCGGGCCAGCACGCGCAGCAACCCACACAGCACCCCTCGGCGGACCATCCGCTGGTGCAGCTCCTCGGCCAGCCGCCGGGCGGCGAACGCAGCCACGTCCAACCGGCTGGCCGGCGGGTCCAGGTCGGCTGAGCTGGTCAGGTCCGGCTCCGGCCGGGGCGCCTGCGGCGGGTGGGCGTCCAACCCCCGGGCCAGCCGTTGCGCCTGCTCCCCCAGGGCCCCGAACCGGGCATGCACCTGCCGCCGGGGGAGCTCGGCCAGCCCGCCGAGCGTGTGCAGCCCCAACCGGCGCAGCACCCCGGTGAGCTCAGTCATCTCCGCCCGCGCCTGCCGGGTGGTGGTCACGTGGATCAGCTCACGCATGTCCCGCCCGGCCAGGTACGCAGCGGAGGTGCCCGGCGCCAGCACAGTGTCCCCGCGGGCGGCGAGCACAGCGGCGAGCAACCCGTCGGCGATCCCCACCTGCGCCTCAGCACCGGCCTCGGCCGCAGCCCCCACGAGCTGCTGCGCCACCTGCATCTCCCCGCCGAGGTAACGGGTGGGACCGCGCGCCCCGGTGAGCACCAGCCCGGGACGCATCGGGACGAGGAGCGGGACCACCTCCTCGAGCGCCTGGAGCACCGGTTCGAAGGCGCGCACGTCTCGCCCCTCGTCCACCCTGAGCAGCACCAGGTCCGGGCACATCGCCTGTGCGCTGCGTCTGCGCATCCCCCGACGTACCCCCTGTGCTCGCGCCTGCGCGGACAAGGCGACCACCCCCCGCCCATCATGCAGCGCCACCGGCTGGTGCGCCCCAGCCAGCCCCTCGTTCAGAGCGGCGACCACCGGCCAGTCCGGCACCCACAGTGCCACCAGCCGGGTACCTGATGGCCAGGTTCCCGCCTCAGTTGCCACACTCATCGGCCCTCACCCCACGTCGTCATGCTGACTCCAGCTCCTGGACTCGCGACCTGACCTCACGCATCGCTCCGACACCGGAGGTCGCGACCGCAGGGCGGCCAGAGGCGATCATCGGTTCGGCCTCGTCGATGGCCCCAGGTCTGGCCGCGTCCGGGGCTGTCCCCAGACCCGCTGGCGCCAGGCCCGCCGACCCCAGCTGTACCCGAGCGGTCAGCTCGGTGGGGAACCGACGGTGCCGAGCAGCCAGCTCCAGCACCCCGGTGCGCAGCAACCCGTCCCCACGCCCGACCCCTTGCCAGGTACGGGACACCGCCCGCAGCACCACATCGGCACCAGGCCACGCTGCAGTGGTCAGCAGCACCGCTCCACGCACCCGCAACCGAGAGGTCAGCGAGCGCCGGTCCCGCTCCGCCAGCCCAGCCCCTCGGCCCAGCACCAGCACGTCGAACCCGTCCGCCACCGCTGCGAGCACCACTGGTGCCTCCGGTCCGGGCCGGGGCACCACCACCACCCGCTCCAGCACCAGCCCGAGCGTGGCCGCGGCCGCCAGCCCGGCGTCCGGCAGGTCCACCAGCGCGCACCAGGACTCCTCGCCCATGGCCGCCGCCGCGAGCGCGAGCAGCACCGACATCCCCCCGCTGACCTGCACTGTGCTCCCCCGCCGCACCCCGCCCTCGGGGAACAACCCGGCCAGCGCTGGCGGCACGGGCAGGATCTCCTCCGGGTCGACCCGCGGCAGCGCATCGACCTCCTGGGCCGGGTCCGCTGCACTGCTTGGACTCTGCACCGGGCGCAGGATGGACAGGGGTGAAGCCAGTGCTGTGGCACCACGCAGCCGGGTGCGCACGCCCATGCTCGCCTCAGCCTGGGCCAGCACCTGTCGGGC
Organism: Ruania albidiflava DSM 18029; assembly: GCF_000421225.1. Classification (GTDB taxonomy): domain Bacteria; phylum Actinomycetota; class Actinomycetes; order Actinomycetales; family Beutenbergiaceae; genus Ruania; species Ruania albidiflava. Next base: position 422,292 of record NZ_ATWL01000001.1, read on the forward strand.
AGTCTCCCAGCGTGTCGCCGTCACCATCTCTCCTCCTTCCGGCGAACCTTTGTTCGATCTGAGAGTCACAGTACGGAGCGCCACCGACATTCCGCCGCGTAGAACATGCGTTCTAACAGTGAACGACGGCGGACCCTCCCTGTCAACTCCGCTCACCCGCCGTAGGGTGGACCTGTACCTGCCCACCTCGACCGGAGGAGTCATCCATGGATCTGCAGCGCCCACGGCCCCCACACCCCACCGAGCTTCTCCCCCAGCTTCCGGCGATGTCACTGACCAGCAGCGACCTCACCGATGGCGCCCGACTGGACCCACGGCACGCCGCCGCCGGGGAGAACGTGTCCCCGCAGCTGAGCTGGTCCGGCGCACCGGAGGGCACCCAGGGGTACCTGCTCTCCTGCTTCGACCCGGATGCACCGACTCCGTCTGGGTACTGGCACTGGACCGTCGTGGACCTGGACTCCGCAGCCACCTCGCTGGACCGGGGTGAGGGACAGAGCGACATCAGCCTGCCGGGTGCAGCGTTCCACCTGAAGAGCGACGGCGGTGCGTTCGCCTACGAGGGCGCCGCACCACCCGCTGGGGACACCGAGCACCGGTACGTGTTCACCATCCACGCCCTGGACGTGCCCACGCTCGAGCTGGAGCCGGAGGACAGCCCGGCGAAGGCGCACTTCACGGGCTTGTTCCACGCACTGGCCCGGGGCGTGCTGACCGTGACCTACCAGCTCTGATGCGGCTGGGCACCCTCACCTGGGAACCCGTTCTCGACCATCTCGACCTGGTCGCCGCCCCGGTGCGCTCCGCCCTGGAGACCTGGGCGCAGGAGGAGAGCAACGCCGTCGAGCAGGTCCTGGTGACTGAGATCGACCCCGAGCTGGCCGACACCACGGCGATGACCGAGGCCTATCAGCTAGAGCTGGCAGACTCGGTGAACTGCGTGCTGGTGGCGGGCAGACGCAGCGGAGAGGAGCGGCTGGCCGCCGCCGTCGTGCGCGCCACCACCCGGGCGGACGTGAACTCGCGGATCAAACGCACCCTGGACGTGCGCAAGGCCTCGTTCCTGCCGATGGACCGAGCGGTCGAGGAGACGGCGATGGCCTACGGCGGTATCACCCCGATCGGACTGCCGCCGGCCTTCCGGCTGCTGCTGGACGAGCGCACCAGCACCGGTCCGGCGATCATCGGCAGCGGCATCCGTGGCTCGAAGATCCTGCTGCCCGGTGAGCTGCTCACCACCCTGCCCGGTGCCGAGGTGATCGCGGACCTGGCGATCGACAGCTGAGCAATACACCTGTCTGAGGCCCACGAGGCGACCTGAGGCACAGCAGGACCGCCTCCAACACCCTCCGGTGCCTCAGACAGGTGCCTGCCGGGCTGCTTACGGCGAGTACCCCGTCAGGTCAGCCAGCGGTCCCGATGCTCGGCGACGAACTCCTCGTCCAGCAGGCCACCGTAGCGCTGCCGCACTCGCTCGATCAGCTCCGCCTGCCCCGGCGAGAGCCGTTCGCTCTCGGACAGGCAGCGCGCCGAGGACAGCAGCCCCTGCTGGCGCAGCACCTCGTTCACCCCGGGCACGCACCCGGCGAAGTCGTGCGCCACATCGAAGACGGCGGCATTCACCTCCACCAGGTCGCTGCCGGTGGCGAGCAGGTCCAGCGGCACCTGCCCGGCCTGGACCGCCTGCCGGGCCTCGTCGGCCACTGCCACAGCGGCCCGGGCGCCTACTGCCCACTGGCCGAGCAGCCCGCCGCGTGCGCACACCTGTCGCTCTCCCTGCCGGGTCGGGGTGACCAGGTCGGCCACGATCGCATCATCGTTACCGGTGAGCAGCACCACCTCGTCCCACCGGTCGTGCTCGAGCAGCACCTGCACCACGTCCCCGGTGCGGTACCGGTCGAACGGTGCAGTCTTGACCGCCACCACCGACTCCAGGTCGAACAACGCCCGCCAGTAGTCGCGGCTCAGCTGCCTCCCGCCCACGCTGGTCTGCAGGTAGAACCCGATCGTCGGCAGCACCTCACCGACCGCCCGGGCCCGCTCCAGCAGGGCGTGCTCACTGCGGTCGGTCATCCCCCACGGGCACAGCAGCGCCACCTGGTACCCGGCTTCTCGGGCGACCTCAGCCTCAGCCACGGCCTGGTCCGTGTCCCCGACCAGCCCGGCCACCAGCAGCGGGTCGGTCCCGGCACGGTCCCGTTCGGCGGCAGCCATCGCCCAGACCTCCGCGAGCATGCTCAGGTCGTCGTGCAGCTCGAACTGGGTGGTGTGCACGCCGACGGCCAGGCCGTCCACCCCCGCGTCCAGGTAGTAGCGGGTCAAGGCACGCTGGGCGCGCTCATCGATCGCACCGGTGGCATCGAGGGCCAGCGGGTGGGCGGGAATCACGGCCCCCTGGCGGAGCCGGTCGCTAGCACGGGACGAGGCGGCCCCGATCGGATCGGTGGTCATCAGAACTTCCCCTCTCGCTGCTGGAACTTCGTGGCCTTGCCGAGCTGCCGACCGCCGTCGGCGACCCACCGACCGACCCAGCGCACCAGCTGGCGCAGGCCGATGCTCGGGTACCCGAACATCTCGTGGCACAGCCCCGCGTCGGAGAGCAGCGCGTCGGCTGCTTCCTCGCCGGAGAAGATCGGCTCGACACCCATCTCCTCCCCCAGCAGAGTGGCGATCCGCCGCACCGAGACGGTCTCCGGACCGGTGGCGTTCAGGATCGTCGGGGGCACGTCGGCGGCGCCGATCGACTGCAGTGCCCAGGAGCTGATGTCCCCCTGCCAGGCCACGTTCACCGCCGGCATCGTCACGTCCACCGCCTCTCCGGCTGCCATCGTCGCGGCGATGTCGGCGACCACCCCGTAGCGCAGCTCGCAGGCGTAGTTCAGCCGGTAGACCAACGTGGGGGTGCCCCACCGGTGCGCGGCGTTGGTGAACAGCCGTTCCCGGGCCAGCGCCGACTGCGCGTACTCCCCCACCGGGGCCGGGTCGTCGGTCTCCACCGAGCCGCCGCGCACCACCGGGGTGAGCGGGTAGACGTTGCCGGTGGAGTAGACCATCGTCGGCACGCCCCGGTACCGGTCGGCCACCAGCACCGGGATGGCGGCGTTCGACCACCAGGTCTGGTGCTCGGCGGCGGAGGTGCCGAACTTCATCGCCGCCAGGTAGAACACGCCTGCGGCCTCGGGCAGCTCCGGGTAGGACTCGGAGACGGCGAGATCGGCGCGGTGCACCTGCACGCCAACCTGCTCCAGCTGCTCGGCGGCCGCCGGGTCGGAGAACCGCGAGACCGCGATCACCCGGGCGGAGGAGCCCACCGAGTCCAGCGCGCGGCGGGCCATCGTGGCCATGCTCGGGCCGATCTTCCCACCGGCCCCGAGCAGCACGATGTCCCCGCCCAGGTCGGCGAGCGCCTCGCCGACGCCGTCTCCCGGACGGGACAGCAGCTCCTCCAGGGCAGTCTCGTCAGTGGGCATCGGGATCGAGTTCACAGCAGGTTCCTCAGGTAGTTGACGGCAAGCAGGACCAGGAAGAGCACCCCGACGACCGCCAGCACCAGCTGGGCCACGGAGAGCTTCAGCTCGCCACGTTCGGGGACGCGGCCGAGCCAGACGAGCAGCACACCGATCAGCGGCACCACGAAGATGGTCACCGCCTGGGCGGTGATGATCAGCTGCACCGGCAGACCGCCGAAGATGGCAGCCACCACCCCGCCGAGGAGGATCACCACGCTGATGCACACCTTGACCCTGGCCGAGGACAGCCCACCGGACTCGATGTCCAGCGCACCGGCGAGCATGCTCCCGCCGATCGTGGAGTTGCCCACCAGGGAGGAGAACGCCGCCGCCCACAGACCCAGGGCGAACAGCGTGGAGGCCCAGCCGCCGATCGACGGTTCCAGGATGGCGGCCATGTCCGCCGGTGACTGGACGCTGGCACCGCGGGGGTTGAGCACAGCAGCCGCTGCGACCATGATCACGAAGGACAGCCCGCCCAGGATCAGCGTCCCGGCCACAGCGTCCTTGCGTGCGCTGCGGTAGTCGGCCGCGGTCCAGCCCTTCTCCCGCACCAGCTGGATCTGGTAGAGCGCACCGACCACGGAGAACGTGGTCGCCGCAGCCCCGACGACCAGAGCGGCCGACCCGGACGGGAGCCTCGGCACCAGCCCGGCCACGACCTGGCCGACGTCCGGGCGGGCCACCACCATCGTGATCAGGAAGATCACCACGAGCGCCAGGATGATCACCACCATCACCCGTTCCAGCTGGCGGTAGAACGAGGGCAGCCACACGAACCCGAGGCCGAGGAGGGTGAACAGCACCGCGAACAGGGTGGCGTCCCCGCCGAACAGCACCGACATCGCAGCGCCGGTGCCGGCCGAGTTGCCCGCCTGGAAGCTCGCGGTCACGGCGAAGGCGCCCAGCCCCACCAGGACTCCGGCCACCCGGGTGAACCGCTTGGAGATGGTGCCGATCGGCCCGGCATCGGTGCTCAGCCCGATCCGCACGCACAGGTCCACGAAGCACAGCATGAGCACCGTGGCGATCACCGGCACCCAGACCAGGTCGTAGGCGAAGTCCGCGCCCATCGAGCTGGCGGTGGTGATGCTCCCCGGGCCGAACACCAGGGCAGCAGTGATGAACGCTGGGCCGAACTTCGCCAGCCCGCGTCGCGTCGGCACCGACGTCGTCGTCATGAGAAAGCCTTTTCTTAGGGAATTTCTGCCGACCGTAGGAGAACACCAGGCGTCACGTCAAGCCCCGGCGGACACCACCGGGTGCTCTACTCTCTACAGTCATGGCGGTGAACCTGCGGGATGTCGCGCACCGGGCGGGTGTCTCGGTGCCGACGGCCTCCCGGGTGCTGTCCGGCAGCGACTACCCGGTGGCCCAGGACCTGCGCGCCCGGGTGCTCGATGCAGCCCGTGAGCTCGACTACGTGCCGAACGCGCAGGCGCAGGCCCTGCTCCGCGGTGACCCGCGGACGGTCGGTGTGCTGGTGGGCACGGTCGACGACCCGTACTTCTCCGAGATCGTCAACGGTGTGCAGGACGTGGCCACCGCCCAGCACCTGCTGGTGACCATCTGCAACACCGACCGGGACATCGACCGTGAGCTGGAGTACTTCCGGCTGCTGCAGGCGCACCGCACCGGGTACGTGATCGTGGCCGGGTCCGGTCTGGTGGATCCCCGGTACGTGGCCGAGATGGGGGCGCGGATCCGCTCCTTCACCGCCAGCGGCGGGCGGGCCGTGGCGATCGGGCACCCGCAGGTCGAGGTGGACCGGGTGGTCACGGACAACACCGGTGGCGCCGAGCAGCTGGGTCGGCACCTCACCGCTCTCGGGCACCGGCACGTGGGCGTGCTGGTCGGCGTGGCCAGCGTGAGCTCGACCATCGAACGGCTCGCCGGTCTACGCGCTGCGATCCAGGCCAAGGGAGGCACGCTGCACCTGCGTCATGGCGAGCCCACCAGGGACTCGGGCTACACCGGCGCCGGGGAGCTGCTCGATGCGCATCCGCAGATCACCGCGCTGGTGGGTACCGCCGACCAGATGGCGATCGGCGCCCTGTCCTGGCTGCGGGAGCACGACCGGCGCGTGCCGGAGCAGGTGTCCGTGGCCGGGTTCAACGACATCGCCGTCTCCCGCGACCTGCAGCTCACCTCGGTCCGGCTGCCGTTGCGGCAGATGGGCGCCACCGCGCTGCAGATCGCCCTGGCGCCCGCCCCGGACGATGCGCTGGTGCAGACCGAGCTGCCCACTGAGCTGGTGGTCCGGGCCACCACCGGACCGGCGCGCACCCACCCCTGAGCAACGCTCAGCGGGGCAGGTTGCGCAGGTTCGCCCGGGCGAGCTGGATCATCCGGCCCACACCGCCGTCCAGCACGGTGCGAGTGGCTGCCAGCGCGAACCCGCGCACCTGCCCGCCGGTGATCGTCGGCGGCAGGGAGAGCGCATTCGGGTCGGTACGCACGTCCACCAGCGCTGGTCCGGCATGCGCCAGCGCCGCAGTGAGCGTCCCCCGCACCTCCTCCGGTTCGGTCACGGTCCAGGACTCGATCCCGCAGGCGCGCGCGATCGCACCGAAGTCGGCGGCGTGGTCGGTGCCGAAGTACGGGTAGCCGGCCACCATCTGCTCCAGCCGGATCATGCCCAGCGACCCGTTGTTGAACACCACCACGGTCAGCGGCAGCTGCTGCTCGGCGGCGGTGAGCAGCTCCCCCAGCAGCATCGCCAGCCCGCCGTCACCGGACATGGCGACCACCTGCCGACCGGGATAGGCCTTCTGCGCCCCGATCGCGTGCGGCAGCGCGTTTGCCATCGAGCCGTGCCGGAACGAGCCGATCACCCGGCGGTGCGCGTTCGGGGTGAGATAGCGGGCCGCCCACACGTTGCACATCCCGGTGTCCACGGTGAAGATCGCGTCCTCGGCGGCCACCTCGTCCAGCACGTCCGCCACGTACTCCGGGTGGATCGGGCGCAGGTGCGCCACATCCTTGGTGTAGGCCTCCACCACCCGGGTCAGCGCGCGCTCGTGCCGGCGGAGCATGTCGTCGAGGAACCGGCGCCGGGTCTTCTCCTCGATCCGCGGCAGCACCGCCTCCAGGGTGAGGCCCACGTCACCGCAGATGCCCAGCTCCAGCGGGGTGCGCCGGCCGAGCGCCTCCGCGGCCGCGTCCACCTGCACCGTGTTCCGCTGCGGCAGGAACTCCGGGTACGGGAAGTCGGTGCCCAGCAGCAGCACCAGGTCCGCCTCGTGCAGCGCGTCGTGGCAGGCGCCGTAACCGAGCAGGCCGCTCATCCCCACGTCGAACGGGTTGTCGTACTGGATCCACTCCTTACCGCCGAGGGAGTGCCCGACCGGGGCCTTCACCTTCTGCGCGAAGGACAGCACCTGCTCGCGGCTGCCCGCCACCCCGGCGCCGGCGAAGATCGCCACCTTCTCCGCCTGGTCCACCATCCGGGCGAGCTTCTTCACCTGCTCCGCATCCGGTGCCACCCGTGCCGGCGGGATCGGCACACAGCTCGGCTCCCGGCCCACGGCGTCCCGGGCGCCCACGTCCCCCGGGAGCACCAGCACGGACACTCCCCGCTTGCCCACCGCCGTCTGCATGGCGATCCGCAGTGCCCGGGGGAACTGCTCCGCACTGTTGATCAGCTCGCACCAGTGGCTGCAGTCGGTGAACACCCGCTCCGGGTGGGTCTCCTGGAAGTAGGTGGAGCCGATCTGCGCCGACGGGATGTGCGAGGCGATCGCCAGCACGGGTGCACCGGTGCGGTGCGCGTCGTACAGCCCCTGGATCAGGTGGGTGTTCCCGGGGCCACAGCTGCCGGCGCAGACCGCCAGGTGGCCGGTGAGCTGGGCGTCGGCTGCGGCGGCGAACGCGGCGGACTCCTCGTTGTGGCAGTGCACCCACTCCATGTCCTGGTGCGTGCGGACCGCCTCGGTGATCGGGTTCAGGCTGTCCCCGACCAGTCCGTAGATGCGGCGTACTCCCGCCGCGTAGAGGTTCTCGACCAGCTGTTCGGCCACCGTCGGCACGGCGGGCTCCTCTCCTCGACTGCGCTACCGGTAGTCCATCATCCCGGCCGCAGCTGCGCATCCGGCGCTCGTAGCAGAGCCCGACGGCGGAGCTCACCTAGCGTAGGTAGGCCAGCTGGGGGTGGGTCTGCTGGAGGTCGGTGAGCACGTCGGCGGCCACGGCCACGGAGTCGGTGAGCGGGTGCGCCGCCAGCGCCCGCACGGCCGCCTGGCGACTGCCGGTCAGGGCCGCCTCCATCGTGCACCGCTCCACGTACTTCACCTGGGCGACCAGCCCGCGGGCGTACCCGGGCAGCGGGGCGGCCGGTAGCGGGTGCACGCCCCGGGCGTCCACCCGGCAGGGCACCTCGACCACCGCCGTCTCGTCCAGCTCGGCGAGCAGCCCGCAGTTGGCGACGTTCAAGATCAGCTCGGCGGCGTCGTCGTGGGCGATGGCGTGCATGATCGCCAGCGCCACCTGGTCGTACCCGCCGGAGACCAGGTCGGCCTCGTCCCGTTCGAAGCTGCCGGCGGCCTCCCTGTTGGTGGCCATGTAGGTGGCCTCCCGGTCGGCGCGGGTGTGCTCCCACAGGGTGTGCGCCTCGTCCGGGGGCAGCTCTGCTGCGACCGTGTAGAACCCGGCCTGCTGCCGTTGCAGGTAGACGCCGCGGGTGGCCTCGGCGGCCGCCTCCGCAGCGAGCGCCTCCCGCTGGTAGTAGTAGTAGTGCAGGTACTCGTTCGGCACTGCCCCGAGGGTCTGCAGCCACTCCGCCTTGAACAGCCGGCCCTCCTCGAAGCCGCCGAGCAGGTCCGGGCGGGCGAGCAGCTCGGGCAGCACGTCCTGCCCGTCCACGTGCAGACCGCGCAGCCAGCCCAGGTGGTTCAGGCCCACGTAGTCCACGTGCACGGCGCTGCCGCCCAGGCCCACCCCGGCAGCGCTGCCCGGGGCCACCAGGTGCGCGCCCTCCAGGGTGGTGAGCACCCGGCGGGCCAGCCCCACCGGGGAGTCGCAGATACCGACCACCCGCATCCCCAGCGTGCGTCTCATCACCTCGGTGACCAGCCCGGCCGGGTTGGTGAAGTTGATCACCCACGCCTGCGGGCAGACCGCACGGATCCGCTCGGCGAGCTCGACCACCACCGGCAGACCGCGCAGCGCGTAGCTGATCCCACCCACCCCGGTGGTCTCCTGCCCGATCAGCTGGTGCCGCAGGGCGACCTGCTCATCCAGCGCCCGCGCCGCAGTGCCGCCCACCCGGATCGCGGAGAACACGAAGTCCGCACCGGCGAGGGCCTGGTCCAGCTCGGTGGTGACCACCACCTCGGGTGCGGCCGAGCGGCCGGTGGCCATCGCGGCGAGCACCTGGGCGATAGCCCGCAGCCGCCTCTCGTCGGTGTCGTAGAGCCGGACCTGGGTGACCCGGTTCTCAGAGGTGTCGGCGAGCAGGGCACGGTAGACCAGCGGCACCCGGAACCCACCGCCGCCGAGGATCGTCAGTTGCACCCTGCGATCATGTCACCATTCACCGGTGGTGAGGTCACCGGCGGGCACGCAGGAGCAGCTTGCGCAGCTCGTCCATCCAGAGCACGCAGGAGGCCATCGCGGCCGCCACCAACCAGTGCGTCAGGTCCAGCGGCGCGGTCCCGAACGCCAGCTGCAGCACCGGCAGGTGGACCACTGCGACCTGCAGGACCAGTGCGGCGCCGAGGGCGGCCCACAACCACCGGTTCACCAGCAGCCGGTGGAAGGCGCTGCTCGTCTCCGACCGGGAGTTCAGGGTGTTGAACAGCTGCGCGAGCACGAGCGTGGTGAACCCGGCGGTGCGGGCCACGTCCAGGGAGTCCGACCCGGCCACCAGCCCGCCGGGCAGGAAGATGTCGATGGTCAGCAGCGAGACCACCGCCATCACCAGGCCGATGAACAGGGTGCCGGTCCACATCCGCCGGTCCAGCACGCGTTCGGTCAGCGCCCGCGGCCGGCGAGCCATGACGTCGTCGATCTCCGGGTCCACCCCCATCGCCAACGCCGGTAGGGAGTCGGTGACCAGGTTGATCCACAGGATCTGCACGGCCAGCAGGGGCACGACCACCTCCCCCGGCCCGGCCGCACCGGACAGACCGATCACTCCGGCCAGCAGCACACCGAAGAACACGGTGCACACCTCGCCCATGTTCGAGGAGAGCAGGTAGCGCAGGAACTTCTTGATGTTGTCGAAGATCGCCCGGCCGAGCCGCACCGCCACCACGATGGTGGCGAAGTTGTCGTCGCCGAGGATCATGTTCCCGGCCTGCTTGGTCACCTCGGTACCGGTGATGCCCATCGCCACGCCGATGTCCGCGGACTTCAGTGCTGGGGCGTCGTTGACACCGTCGCCGGTCATCGCCACCACCCGGCCGCCGGCCTGCAGGGCGTCCACGATCCGGTTCTTGTGCGCCGGGGAGACCCGCGCGAACACGCTCACCTCCTCGACCACCGCGGCCAGTCCGGCCTCGTCCAGCCGGTCCAGCTGCGCGCCGGTGCGCACCTGCTGCGCCAGGTCCGCACCGGCGGTGTGCTGGCTGGCGTCGATGATGCCCAGGTCGGCGGCTATCCGGGCCGCGGTGCCGGGGTGGTCCCCGGTGATCATCACCGTACGGATCCCGGCCCGACGGGCTTCGGCCACCGCCACGGCCACCTCCTCGCGCGGCGGGTCGATGATGCCCACCACACCGAGCAGCACCAGACCGGTCTCGAGCCGGTCCTCGGCAGGTGAAGGCCCGTCGTCCTCACCCGCGGTGGGCGAGCCGAGGTGCTCCTCGTCGGTCAGCGGACGGTAGGCGACCGCCAGCGTGCGCAACGCCTGCTCGCCGAACCTGCGTACGCCCTCGACCATCCGGTCGCGGTCCGTGGCAGCCAGCTCGACGACGTCGGTCCCGCGGGCCAGGTGGGTGCACCGGTCCAGCAGCACGTCCGGTGCGCCCTTGGCCACCAGCAGACGCTGACCGTCGGCGGCGACGGTGAGCACCGACATCCGCTTGCGGGCCGAGGAGAACGGGATCTCCCCCACGCGGCGGTAGCCGGCGGCGCGCTCACCGGCGCCGGGGACCTTGGCGGCGGCGACCAGGAACGCGGCCTCGGTCGGGTCGCCCTCGATGCTCCAGGTGTCGTCGACCTGTGTGAGCTGGGCGTTGTTGGCCAGGCTGCCCCCGACCAGGGTGCGCAGCACCTCCTCGCGCAGCAGGTCGGGCAGGTCGGCGCCGTCGATGCTGCGGACCTCGCCCAGCGGGGTGTAGCCGATGCCGCTGAGCTCCACCTCACCGCCGGCGGTGAGCACGCGGCGCAGGGTCATCTCGTTGCGGGTGAGGGTGCCGGTCTTGTCCGTGCAGATCACCGAGGCGGACCCGAGCGTCTCCACCGAGCCGAGCTTCTTGACCACCGCACCGCGGCGGGCCAACCGTTGCACGCCGATGGCCAGCACCAGGGACAGGATCGCCGGCAGCCCCTCAGGCACGGCGGCCACGGCGAGGGAGACCCCGAGCAGCAGCACAGTGACCAGGTCGCCCAGGGTGGAGACCTGGTTGACCAGCGCGACCACCACCATCACCACCACGGCGATCGCGATGACCGTGATGCCCAGCACCTTGGAGATCTGCGCGATCTCCCGGTCCAGCGGTGTCGGCTCCTGCGTGGTCTCCGCCAGCATCTGCGCGATGGCGCCCATCTGGGTGTCCATCCCGGTGGCGGTCACCACCGCCGAGCCGACGCCTTCGGCCACCGCCGTGCCCTGGTGCACCATGTTCCGGCGGTCGCCCAGCGGCACCGGCCGGGGCAGCACCGCCGGTCCCTTGCCGACGGCGAGGCTCTCGCCGGTGAGCGAGGCCTCCTGCACCTTCAGCCTGCTGGCGCTCAGCACGCGCGCGTCCGCGCCCACGGCGTCCCCCTCGCTCAGCCGGAGGATGTCACCGCGGACCAGCTCCGCCGCGGGCACGGTCTGCAGCCGGCCGTCCCGCAGCACAGTGGCGCTGGGTGCGGTGATCGAGCTCAACGCTGCGACCGCGTCCTCGGCCCGGGCCTCCTGCACCAGCCCGATCACCGCGTTCAGCAGCAGCACGGCGAGGATCACGATGGCGTCGACCGGCGCTCCGCCCGCGCCCTCGCCGGCCCAGGCGACCAGCGAGATGAGCACTGCCACCAGCAGCAGCGACACCAGCGGATCCTGGAACTGGGCGAGGAGCCGGCGCCACCACGGGACGCCCGGGGCGGTGCGCAGCTCGTTCGGCCCGTCGGCGGCCAGCCGCCGGGCCGCCTCCTGGCTGGAGAGGCCGCGGTCGGGGTCCGTGGCCAGCCCGCTGGTGACCTCCGCGGCGGTGCTGGTGGTGGGATCCGCGGACCGCCCCAGCGGCGCCCCGGGGGCCGGTTCGAGCGCAGGAGTGCTCACACGTTCATCTTGCCCGGTATCGCGGGCGCACGGGAGGCCGGGCCAGCCCGCGCAGCATGATCCTGCTCACGCAGGCTCACACGGAGAAGTACTTCGCCTCCGGGTGGTGGAACACCAGTGCGTCGGTGGACTGCTCCGGGTGCAGCTGCAGCTCCTCGCTCAGGCTCACCCCGATCCGGTCCGGGCGGAGCAGCTCGACGACCTTCGCCCGGTCGGCCAGGTCCGGGCAGGCCGGGTAGCCGAAGGAGTACCGGGCGCCCCGGTAGGCGACCTTGAACATGCCCTCCAGCTCGGCCGGGTCCTCGGCGGCGAAGCCGAGCTCTTCGCGCACCCGGGCATGCCAGTACTCCGCGAGCGCCTCGGTGAGCTGGACCGAGAGCCCGTGCAGCTCCATGTACTCCCGGTACCGGTCCTGGGCGAACAGCTCGGCGGTGCGCTCGGCCACCCTGGAGCCCACGCTGACCAGCTGCACCCCGAGCACGTCCACCTCCCCGGAGTCCTGGGCGCGCACGTAGTCGGCCAGGCACAGGTGCCGGTCGCGGCGCTGCCGGGGGAAGGAGAACCGGAGCCGCTCGGTGCCCGCCTCACCGCCGGAGCCGCCGTCCGGCCCGTCGTGGTGCAGCACCACCACATCGTCGCCGTCGGACACCGCCGGGAAGTACCCGTACACCACGGCGGGCACCAGCAGGTCCTCGGTGGCGATCTGCTCCAGCCACTGCCGCAGCCGCGGGCGGCCCTCCGTGGCGACCAGCTCCTCGTAGCCCGGCCCCTCGCCGCGGCTGGGCTTGAGCCCCCACTGGCCCATGAACGTGGCCCGTTCGTCCAGGAACGCCGCATAGCCGGCCTGGGCGATGCCCTTGACCACCCGGGTACCCCAGAACGGCGGGGTGGGTACAGGGTTGTCGGCGGCGACGTCGGACCGGGCCGGCAGGTCCTCCGGGGCGGTCTCGGTGATGGTCACCGTGGCGTGCCGACGCTTCTTCAGCGGCGGCAGACCGACCGAGGCGGGGTCGGCGCCGCGGGCGATCTGCACCAGCGGCTCCATCAGCCGCAGCCCCTCGAACGCGTCCCGCGCATAACGCACCTGCCCGGTGTACAGGTCGGCCAGGTCGTCCTCCACGTACACCCGGGTCAGTGCCGCGCCACCGAGCAGCACCGGGTAGGTGCCACCCAGCTCCCGGGCGTTCAGCTCCTCCAGGTTCTCCTTCATCACCACAGTGGACTTCACCAGCAGCCCGCTCATCCCGATCACGTCCGCCTGGTGGGTCTGGGCGGCCTCGATGAACGCGGCCACCGGCTGCTTGATGCCCAGGTTCACCACGGTGTAGCCGTTGTTGGACAGGATGATGTCCACCAGGTTCTTGCCGATGTCGTGCACGTCACCGCGGACGGTGCCCAGCACGATGGTGCCCTTGCCGCCTCCGGCGTCCACCTTCTCCATGTGCGGTTCCAGGTGCGCCACGGCGGTCTTCATCGTCTCCGCGGACTGCAGCACGAACGGCAGCTGCATCTCCCCGGCCCCGAACCGCTCACCGACCACCTTCATCCCGGCGAGCAGGTGGTCGTTGACGATGTCCAGGGCCTTCAGCCCCTCATCGAGGGCGGCGTCCAGGTCCTCGGTCAGGCCCTTCATCTCCCCGTCGATGATCCGGCGGGCGAGCCGTTCGGTCAGCGGCAGCGCGGCCAGCTCGGCGGCGCGCGCATCCTTCATGGCGGCGGTGTCCACCCCGGAGAACACCTCGAGAAGGTGAGCGAGCGGATCATGCCGCATCCCGCCGTCGGCGTGGTACTCCCGCTTGTCCCAGACCAGGTCCAGGGCGGCCTGGCGCTGCTCCTCGGGGATGGAGGCGAGTGGCAGGATCTTCGCGGCGTGCACGATCGCCGAGTCCAGCCCGGCGGCCACCGCCTCGTGCAGGAACACCGAGTTCAGCACCACCCGGGCGGCCGGGTTCAGCCCGAAGGACACGTTCGAGACGCCCAGGGTGGTGTGCACCCCCGGGTACCGGGACTTCAGCTCACGGATCGCGGTGATCGTCTCGATCGCGTCCCGGCGGGTCTCCTCCTGGCCGGTGGCGATCGGGAAGGTGAGCGCGTCCACGATGATGTCCTCGACCGCCATCCCCCACCGGGTGGTGAGGTCCTCGATCAGCCGGGAGGCGACCGCGACCTTGTGCTCAGCGGTGCGGGCCTGGCCCTGCTCGTCGATGGTCAGGGCGACCACGGCGGCACCGTGCTCCCGGACGAGCGGCATCACCCGGGCGTACCGGGAGGTGGGGCCGTCGCCGTCCTCGAAGTTCACCGAGTTCACCACGGCCCGCCCGCCGACGAGCTCCAGCCCGGCCTGGATCACCTCCGGCTCGGTGGAGTCGATCACCAGCGGCAGCGTGGAGGCGCTGGCCAGCCGGGAGATCACCTCCTTCGCGTCGCGCACGCCGTCCCGGCCGACGTAGTCGATGCACACGTCCAGCAGGTGCGCACCGTCGCGGGTCTGGGCGCGGCCGATCTGCACGCACTCGTCCCAGCTCTCCGCGAGCATCGCCTCCCGGAACGCCTTGGAGCCGTTGGCGTTGGTGCGCTCCCCGATCGCCAGGAACGCCGCGTCCTGGTCGAAGTCGGTGTGCGAGTACAGGCTGGCCACCCCATGGGTGGGTTCGGGGTCCCGCGGGGTGACCGGGTTGCCGCGGACCGCCTGCACCACAGCGCGCAGGTGCTCCGGGGTGGTGCCGCAGCAGCCGCCCACCAGGGACAGGCCGAACTCGCTGGCGAACTGGGTGTGCGCAGCGGCCAGCTCGTCCGGGGTGAGCGGGTACTCGGCGCCGTTCTTGCCGAGCACCGGCAGTCCCGCGTTCGGCTGGCAGGTGATCGGGACCTGCGCATGCTTGGCCAGGTAGCGCAGGTGCTCGCTCATCTCGGTCGGGCCGGTGGCGCAGTTCAGGCCGATCGCGTCGATGCCCAGGGCCTGCAGCACGGTCAGCGCAGCGCCGATCTCCGAGCCCATCAGCATGGTCCCGGTGGTCTCCATGGTCACCTGGGCGATGATCGGGATGTCGACGGCGGTACGCTCCCGGGCGATCTTGGTCGCGTTGATCGCGGCTTTCGTCTGCAGCAGGTCCTGGCTGGTCTCGATCAGGATCGCGTCCACGCCGCCGCGGATGAGGCCCTCGGCCTGGTCGGCGAAGCTGGCCTTGAGGTCGGCGTAGGGCACGTGGCCCAGGCTGGGCAGCTTGGTGCCCGGTCCCATCGCGCCGAGCACCCAGCGGGGGTGATCGGGGCTGGTGTGCTGGTCGGCGCTGCGGCGGGCGATCGCGGCACCGGCCTCGGCGAGCTCGCCGATGCGCTCGATGATGTCGTAGTCGCCGAGGTTGGAGGCGTTCGCCCCGAAGGTGTTCGTCTCCACGCAGTCCACGCCCACGGCGAAGTAGGCGTCGTGGATGGAGGAGATCACATCGGGGCGGGTGACGTTCAGGATCTCGTTGCAGCCCTCCAGGCCCTGGAAGTCCTCCAGGGTCAGGTCGGCGCCCTGCAGCATCGTGCCCATCGCACCGTCGGCGACCACCACCCGCTGGGTGAGGGCTTCGAGCAGGGCGGTGGATCTGGCTGAGCGCATGGTGGCAAGTGTAGAAGTGACCACCCGTCAGGTTGCACGCCGTCTCACCGCTGGCCTGTGCCGGGCTGCCTCAGCCGGGCACCACCTGCGGGGAGGTACACCTAGCCGGCGTACCAGCGCAGCAGCCGCTCCACCTCGGCACCGACGGCGGCGCTCGCCGGGGTGAACCACTTGCGGGTGTCCACCAGGTCCGCATCATCGGCCAGGACGGCGCGTACCCGGTGGGTGAAGATCTTGTTCAGGTGGGTGGAAACGTTGATCTTGGTCATCCCGGCCTGGATCGCCGCTCGCATACCCTCGTCGCTCACCCCGGAGGAGCCGTGCAGCACCAGCGGCACGTCCACAGCAGCGGCGATCGTGGCGATCAGTTCGGTGTCGAGCACAGCACCACGGGTGGTCATCGCGTGCGAGGAACCGACCGCCACGGCGAGCAGGTCCACCCCCGTGGCCGCGACGAACTCGGCGGCCTCGGCCGGGTCGGTGCGCACGCTCGGGTCGTGCACCCCGTTCTTTCCGCCGATCTCACCGAGCTCGGCCTCCACGCTCACCCCGACCGCGTGCGCGTCGCGTACCACGGCAGCGGTGGTGGCGAGGTTCTGCTCGGCCGGCAGGTGGGAGCCGTCGTACATGATCGAGGTGAACCCGGTCGCGAGCGCCTCGGCGACCAGGTCCAGGTCGTCGGCGTGGTCCAGGTGCACCACCACCGGCACCTGCGCGGCCCGGGCCGCAGCGAGCGTGCCGGCGGCGATCGGGGCCAGCGAGCCGTGGTACTTCACCGCGTTCTGGCTGATCTGCAGCACCACTGGCAGCCCGGCCCGTTCGGCGGCCGCCACGAACGTCTCCGCGTGCTCCAGGTGGATCACGTTGAAGGCGCCGAGGCCGCGGTCGGCGGCCCGAGCGTCCCGGGCGAGCGAGGTGAGGTCAGCGAGCGGCATCGATCTGGTCCATCCGGATCGTCGGGAGCATGCGGTGGTAGGCGACGAGGTCCACCTCGCCGGCGGTGGGGCGCAGCACGGCAGCCCCGGACAGGGCGACCACCTCGGCCAGGCGGGAGGACAGTGCCGGGCCGCGGGCGCCGTCGGCGAGCGCAGCGGCGAGCGCAGCCACAGCGGCGTCCCCGGCCCCGGTCGGGTTACCGGTCAGGGTCTTGGCCGGACGGGCCTGCCAGTGGTCCTGCTCAGTGGCCAGCAGCACCCCGTCTGCTCCGCAGGAGACGAGTACCGCCTCGGCACCGCGGTCGAGCAGGAGGCGTGCCCCGGTGCGCACGTCCGGGGCGCCGGTGGCGGCGAGCAGCTCCTCCTCGTTGGGTTTCAGGCACGCCGGAGCAGCGCTGGCCACCTCCAGCAGGGCCGGTCCGGAGGTGTCGACCAGCACGGCCGCACCTAGCTCGACGGCGGAACGCACCAGTCCAGGAAGGTCACCGGGGTCGGTACCCGGCGGGGTGGAGCCGGACACCACCAGCACGTCGCCGGCATCCAGCAGCCCGAGCACGTGGGCGGACAGCCGCTCCCAGTCGCGGGCGGTCACCTGCGGGCCCGGTTCGTTCAGCACGGTCGCCCCCCGGTCGTCCACCACGGTCACGGTGCGGCGGGTGGCCCCGCTGACCAGGATCCAGGACTGGTCCACCGGGGTGGGGATGAGCAGGTCCTCCAGGGTCTCCCCCGCCGGGCCGCCGAGGAATCCGGTGCAGCACACGCCGCGTCCCACCTGGGCGAGCACGCGGGCAACGTTCACCCCCTTGCCGCCGGCGGACTCGACCACCTGCTGCACCCGGTGCACCTCACCCGGGGTGAGCCGGGGCACCGTGTAGGTCACGTCGACGGCCGGGTTCGGCGTGAGGGTGACGATCATGAGGGTCCTCCGAGGTCCATCGCCAGGGCTCCGGCGCCCAGGCAACCCGCCCATTGTCCCAGCCGGGCCCGACGCAGGGGCGGCATCGCGTCGGCGGGGAGACGGGCGGCCATCGCCTCGTGCAACGGGTCGAGCAGCGCGTCCCCGGCTTCGGCGAGCCCGCCGCCGAGCACGAGCGGTACCGGACCGAGCAGCCCGGCCATCGCCGCGAGCAGGTCGGCCAACGCTTCGATCGCGGTATCGATCACCTGCCGGGCCACCGGGTCCTGGGCGGCGGCGCGGGCGAACACGGCCCGGGCGCCGCCCGAGGTGTCGCTGCTGCCGGCGGCGGTCGCGTACCGGCGGGCCAGCGCTTCGGCGGCACAGATGCGTTCCAGCGGGACCCGTCCGCTGCCGTCCGGGTCCGGCACCAGCACCTGGCCGATCTCCCCGGCCCAGCCGGTGCCGCGGACCGTGTGGTCGAAGATCAGCGCGCTGGCCAGCCCGGTGCCCAGCGGGAGGAACACCATGTCCGGTTCCCCGGCGCCCCAGCGGGACTCCGCCAGCGCTCCGGCGCGCACGTCGTGACCGGTGACCAGTGGGCTGTCCAGTCGCCGACCGAGCAGCTCCCGCAGCGGCAGGTCCCGCCAACCGAGGTTCGCAGCGTAGGTGACCGTGCCCCGGGACTCGTCCACGATGCCGGGACTGACCACGCCGATCGCGACGCCGGGTGTGTCGTCCGCCTCGGCGGCGACCAGGTCCGCCAGTGCGGCCGGATCCTTTGGTGTGGGGCGCTTCCGGGTGTGGGTCAGGGTGCCGTCCGGCGAGACCAGGCCGATCTTGATCGCGGTCCCGCCGATGTCCACACCGAGAACAGGTGCGGCCACCTCAGCCCTCCGTGGGCAGGTGCACAGCGCGGGACAGGTGCCGCGGTGTGTCCGGGTCCAGCCCGCGCACCTCGGCGCGCGTCACCGCGGTGCGGTGCAGCAGCACCAGGTGGGCGAGCGGGTCCAGCTCGCTGGTGACCAGGGTGGCGCCAGTGGCCGCGACGTCCTCGGCGAGCCCGGCAGGGACCGGTCCGAACACCCAGACCACCCGCCCGGGCTGCGCGATGGAGATCGGGCCGTGCCGGTACTCCATCGCCACGTAGGACTCCGTCCACGACTGGGAGGACTCACGCAGCTTCAGGGCGGCCTCGTGCGCCAGGCCGACCGTCCAGGCAGTGCCGAGGAAGGTGAGCTGGTCGGCCTGCACCCACGCATCCTCGACCGGTGCCTCCAGGGCGGCCCGGGCGTCGGCGACCACGCCGGTGAGGTCTTCGCCCAGGCTGGCGCGCAGCAGAGCGAGGGTGGTGGTGGCGAACCGGGTCTGCACCACCGAGGTCTCGTCTGCCTCGGCGAGCACGATCTCGTGGTCGGCGTGCTGTGCTGCTGGGCCCCCTGCCACGGCGGTGAGCAGCACGCTGGGGGTGGTGGTGGCCTGCAGCAGCTGCACGATCTCGCTGGTGGTGCCGGAGCGGGAGATGGTCACGATCCGGTCGTACCGGCGCCCGGTCGGGAGCTCCGAGGCGGTGAACGCGTCGGTCTCCCCCTGCCCGGAGCCCTCCCGGAGGGCGGCATAGGCCTGGGCCATGAACCAGGAGGTGCCGCAGCCCAGGACCGCTACCCGCTCACCTGCACTGGGTAGCCCCTCGGCGCCGGTGAGGAGGTCCGGCACCCCGGCCCAGAGATCTGGTTGGGACAGGACCTCACGGATGGTGGACGACTCGGGCACGATGGTCTCCTCGGACTCCGGGGGCGACAGCCGACATAAGGCTGCATGATCATGAGCAGTATAGAGTGGTTTCAATCAGAATCCATCATGATCGGAGCAGGCGTGAATCGGCACGAGCGGTTGGGCACCCTGCTGAACCTCGTGGTGGAGCGTGAGCAGCTGCACATCGACGAGATCGTCGCCGAGCTCGGGGTCTCCCCCGCGACCGTGCGTCGCGACCTGGATACCCTCGCCGACCAGCAGCTCGTGGTGCGCACCCGCGGGGGCGCAGCCGTGCACCCCGGCACGGGAGACCTGCCGCTGCGGTACAAGGCCGCCCGCGGCGGGGAACAGAAGGCCCGCATCGCTGCCGCCGCCGCCGCGATGGTCAGCCCAGGCCACGTGGTCGGGCTGAACGGCGGGACCACCACCACCGAGGTGGCTCGCGAGCTCGCGGTCACCGACCGGTTGCGCCAGCACGAGGGGCCACCGACCACACTGGTGACGAATGCGGTGAACATCGCCGCCGAGCTGGCCGTGCGCACGCACCTGCGCGTGGTGCTCACCGGCGGTGTGGTGCGTCCGCTCAGCTACGAGCTCACCGGTCCGCTCGCCGACCTGCTGCTCGGGCAGATCTCGCTGGACCTGCTGTTCCTGGGGGTGAACGCCGTCGACGCCGAGCTCGGAGCGTCCGCTCACGACGAGGGCGAGGCGGCGATCGGTGCCGCGTTGGTGAGCCGTGCGCGGCACGTGGTGGTGGTGGCCGATGCCGGCAAGCTGGGCCGCAGCGCGTTCGCCCGGATCGCTCGGCCCACGCAGGTGCATGCGCTGATCACCGACGACCAGGCGGACCCGGGTGTGCTGGCGGGCGTGCGGGAGGCCGGGATCGAGGTCGTGGTCGCCTAGCGTGGCTCAGCGCGCCCGGTCGCGCAGCGCGCGCAGCAGCCCGACGAACTGGGCCGGTGCCTCGGCGTGGAAGCCGTGTCCGGTGTCCACCCGCTCCAGGTGGCAGTCCGCGAGCGCGGCCTGTGCCCGCGCAGCGTCCGCATCGGTCATCGCACCTTCGAGGATCCCGTCCTCGGTCACCCGCCACCTGGCGTGCACCAGCGTGGTCGGCGCGGTGATCGCCTCGAGCGTGGCCTGCTGGTCGAAGCCGGCCTGCCACCGGCAGCTGTAGAACGTCTCGGCGAAGCGGGGGTCGAACTCGTGCATGTGCTCGTAGGTGCGGTTCACCGACGGTGGCAGGAACCAGAGGTTCAGCGGTGCGACCGGATGTGTCTGGCGGTAGCTGCGGGCGTGCTCGACGATCGGCCCGCGACCCTTCCCCACGTACTGGATCCAGGCGTTGTGCTCGATGTACCAGGTGGTGAAGTCGGTCTCGGTGCTCTGCGCCAGGAACTCGTGCGCCGGCCGGGCGAGGTCGATGTAGTTGAACTGCTGCGGCATCCGGTCGGGGTCGGTGGAGAAGAACGGTGGGTCCTCCAGCAGCACTGCGGTGACCGCCTGTGGCGCCGAGGCAGCCACCCAGGCGGCAAGCAGCCCGCCGGAGGAGTGACCGGACAGGATCGCCGGCGCGCCCACCACCTCCTCCAGGAAGGCGGCCAGGTCGGCGCCGATCGAGTGCACGTCGTAGCGTCCTGGCGTCCGGTCCGACGACCCGTGACCAGGCACGTCGACTGCGAAGACGTGGAAGTCCCGAGCCAGGTCCGGGAGCACCGGCGCGTAGTTCTCCCAGGCGACGGCCTGCCCGTGGACGAGCACCACCGCGGGACCGTTCGCAGGCCCCTCGGCGTAGTTCAGCGTGGTGCCGCTGGGCAGGGTGTGGCGGCGTTCGACGAAGCGTGCGCGCACCACGGCACGTCGGCCCCGGCGGGCAGCGGTGACGTTGCGCCACGCGTACACCCCGAGCGCCCCGGCTCCGGCTGCCACGAGGGCACCGAGTGTCGCAGCGGTCGCGGTGATCGTGCGGCGCAGCGCCCCACGCGTCGTGGATTCCGGCACCTGACCTGTCTATCAGTCGGTGGTCAACGCGTCGAGCAGCCGTTGCACCGAGGAGCCCAGCCCCCAGCGTTCGGTGAGCTCCTCGAGCGCCTCGCCGTCGGCGGGTACCGGGTGGCCGGGCATGCTGCCGGGCAGGCGGAGGTCGATCTCGCCCAGGTCCAGGTCGCGGGCCACGGCCACCACAGCCGCGGCAGCGTCCAGGTACTCCGCGGCGGCGTTCAGCTTGCCGCGCAGCCCGGCGGCCAGCGGGGTGCCCGGGTCCGCGGCTGCGGCGCGGATCCCGGCCAGGTCGCCGTAGGAGGCGAGGAGCGAGGCAGCGGTCTTGTCTCCCACCCCGGCCACCCCGGGCAACCCGTCCGAGCTGTCCCCGCGCAGGGTGGCGAAGTCGGCGTACTGGTCGGCGCGCACCGCGTACTTGCGCTGCACGACGGCGTCGGTCACCACCTCGTGCTTGCGCACCCCACGTGCGGTGTACAGCACCCGGACGGGGAAGTCGCCGTCGTCGGCTGCTCCGTCCTGGACGAGCTGGAACAGGTCCCGGTCCCCGGTGACCACGTCCACCGGCATCTCGGCAGAGGTGGCCAGCGTGCCGATCACGTCGTCCGCCTCGTAACCGTCCGCCCCCAGCACGGGGATACCGATGGCGGCCAGGGTGGCGGCGATCACCGGCACCTGGACCGCCAGCGGGTCGGGCACCTCCTCCACATCGGTGCCGGCCGGCACCTCCTCGACGACCCGGTGCGCCTTGTAGGACGGGATCAGGTCCACCCGCCACTGCGGGCGCCAGTCGTTGTCCCAGCAGCAGGCCAGGTGCGTCGGCCGGTACTGGCCGACCAGGCGGGTGATGAAGTCCAGCAGCCCGCGCACCGCGTTCACCGGTGTGCCGTCCGGTGCGGTGATCGAGTCCGGTACGCCGAAGTAGGCACGGAAGTACAGGCTCGCGGTGTCCAGCAGCAGAAGTCGGCTCACACTCAGAGACGGTAGCCGCACGGAGGGACAGAACGCCACGGGCGCATCGACTGCGCAGTGTCGGTACCGCGCAGCACCGGCCGCACGATTGCGGTCACGTCCTGACCGGTAGTCCGTCGAGCGTCGCCGCGGAGGTCCGCCAGTAGTCGATCGTGGCGGCGATCCCCTCGCGCAGCGGGGTGGGGCGCAGACCGAGCAGCTGCTCGGTGACCGTGGACCTCATCACGAACGGGCGGTCGGTCATATAGCTGGTCTCGGCAGCCTCCCGTGCCTGGCCGCTGACCACCCCGAGCGCGCGGAGCAGCCGGCTCGGTACCGCGAGGATGCGCGGCATGTCGACGCCGGCGACCTCGGCGAAGGTGCGCACCAGGTCGCGCTGGGTCAGCGCCGGGCCGGTGGGCGCGTGCAGCACCCGGTTCCAGGCCTGCACCTGGTCGGCGGCGGCGATCATCGCGGCCGCCAGGTCGGGTACGTAGGTGAAGGAGTGCAGCTGGTCCAGCCGCCCCAACGTCTGCACGCTCTTGCCGGCGAGCAGCCGCGGGACCATCAGCTTCCCGGCGAGCGCCGCGCGCACCCGAGGCCCGTAGAAGTCCGAGGCGACCATGCTCACCGTGTCCGCGGTGTGCGCGGCGCGCGCCCGGATCAGCTCCGCGCGTACGCCCAGCTTCCCGGTGCTGGCCGATGACGGCGTAGCCTCCGTCATCTCGCCGGTCACCGGTCCGTAGGAGTACAGGCTCTCCGGGAAGACCACCACGGCGCCCACGGTTGCGGCAGCGTCCATCACCGCCTGTTCGGCGCCGGGGAGCTCAGCGCGCCAGGCCGCGGCCTGGTACTTGCTGCCATGGATGGCGTGGAAGACGGCAGTCACCCCTTCGACCGCTCGGGCCAGGGCGGTGGTGTCGTTCACATCGAGCCGGATCCGGTGGATCCGCTCGTGCTCGGGTCCGCTGCCGGAGCGGGTGGCCAGGCGGACGGTCTCGCCCCGGTCGGCGAGCTGCTGGGCGACAGTGGCGCCGACGGGACCGGCTCCGGTGACGAGGTAGGTGGACATGAGGAGCTCCTGATCGTGGTGGTTGGTCGGTGCCGACGATTCCGAGAGCACCGCTCACACATGGACTGTGCTCCTCCGACGGCGGGCCTGTCAAGAGCAGCGCTCACTTTTGTGTCTAGTGTTCGCTCTCAGGGCTGGTCGGCGGTACGCTCGACGATGACCGTCGACCTCTGGAGGACTTCTGTGCCGCCCACTCCCCGACAGCTCGCCCGGGAACGCACCGAGGCCGAGATCCTGCGCATCGCGCGCGAGCACCTGTGCACCACCGGGCCGGCCAACCTGTCGCTGCGCGCGATCGCGCGCGAGCTGGGCATCGTCTCCTCGGCGATCTACCGGTACGTGAGCTGTCGGGACGACCTGCTCACCCTGCTGGTGATCGACGGTTACACCGCCCTGGGCGACGCAGTGGACCAGGCGATCTCCGCCGTCGACACCCGCGACCACCTGGGCCGGTTCACGGCCCTAGGACGGACGATACGCACCTGGGCGCTGGCCGAACCCGCGCGCTACGCGCTGCTGTACGGCACCCCGGTTCCCGGGTACGACGCGCCCGGGGAGCGCACCACCGAACCCGGCACCCGGGTGATCGTGGCGCTGGCCCGGATCACCGAGCAGGCGTGGCACGACGGCCACCTGCGGCTCGAGTCCCGCGACGACGAGGTGGCCCTGCCGGAGGATGTGGACCGGATCCGGTCCGAGTTCGCCCTGACTGCCCCACCGGCGGTGCTCGAACGCACCGCGCTGGTCTGGGCGGCACTGTTCGGCTGCGTGAGCTTCGAGGTGTTCGGCCAGTACGGCCCGGACACGTTCAGTGACCCGGAGGCACTGTTCGAGGCGCACCTGCTCCGCCTGGCCGGGCTGCTCGGACTGACTAGGTGACGAACTGACCTGCTGGACGAGACCAGGTCGCCACAGCGGCTGCTGCGGAGCGATCACTGCGTCGGAAACGGCGCCTCGCGGATCGCTCCGCGGAATCGACAACCACCCGGTGATCCGCGTGGAGCGCTCCTTCTCGGTCACCGGCTGTCCGGGAGGGCATGCCGGGGGCAGCATCGCCCACGTCGATCGCTCAGGCCTGCTCGCCGATCCGAGACCGGCGGGCGGCAACGAGGAGATCTAGGCGTTCGCGACGACTGAGCGTTCCCGTCTGGACCAGCCGCGTGCTGACGTCGTCGACGTGCCAAAGGAATGCGTCCCTGGAGCGCCAGTCCAGATCGTCCTCGATCACGTCGTTGACCGAGCTCTGTCCCCAGGCGATGCGGTTGGTCACCCCCGAGTCCTGCGTACCGATCACCACAGTACGGCGCTGATCAGGCTGGTGGGACTGCCGGCGCGGACTGGTGACAGCCTCAGTCATCGTGGTGGGCAGTGACCAGTACCGACCCTGGGAGTCACCGAAGTAGATCCGGGACTCGGTGAGCTCGGTCGGGTCACCGTCCGCCCAGAGCGCGAAGAACGGGTCGGCCTGCGCGAGCGGGCGGCGTGCGTAGCTGTGGTTGTACTCGCTGTCCTCAGTGACCTGCAGTACCGGCGTCCAGGACTGCCCAAGACCCGTACTGCGCCAGAGCACCATCTCGCCTCCGGTTTGATAGGGCTGAGGTCCGCTCCCGGTCGGCCCGTACACCAGCCACTCCTCACCGTCGAAATACAGGCTGCCCGAGTCGTAGTTGTGATCAGAGGTGGTGATCTCGGAGGTCTGCCACGCCGTGCCGTTCCATCGCGTCAGCTCCCAGGTGCGTGGATCGCCACCAGGGCCGGGCTGGTGATGGCTGCTGGTGACGTACAGCACGGCGGGGTTGCCATCGCCGTCGAAGTTCAGGTCCTTGACGTACACGAGCCGGTCGGACGCCTCGTAGTCGATGACCAGCGCCGGATTGTCCCGCCCGGTCAACGGCAGGTCGAGCACCCGCCCGTCCATCGTCGTCCAGGTCTGCCCCAGGTCATCGGTCGTGGCGACGTACAGGTTGGTACGGGTATCGACATTGCCGCCACGGTGGTAGTCGAAGGCCGTGACGATCCTCTTCCCGTGGACTTCACTGACCTGGTAGTGGCCGCCGAATCCGGCCAGCTTGTGGCCCGGGCTCCAGGTGACCCCGTCCGCGCTGGTCTCCCAGTACAGCTCACGGCCGCCGGAGTACTTGGTGAACAGGTTGACGAATCCCTGACCGTCGAGCCACCGCGGCTGTGGATAGGTCATCTCCTCGACGGTGACCTGTTCGAACTCCGTGATGCTGTACGGCTCGGCACTGCGGTACTTGTATCCCGGGCGGGCCGTGGCCCGGCCGCTGATGAAGACCCAGACGTAGCCCTCGCCGTCGAGAGCGATGCTGGCGTTGTCATGCGGATCGTTGACGCCGATCTTGTTGTGCACGACTGTTGGCTGCGGCACTCGGTGGTGATGGTGGTCGTAGGCCGAGGCCATGATGAGCAGGTGCCGCTCATCGGCCGCGGTGGTGCCCCCGTAGACGAAGAAGGTCTTGCCGACCTCAGCGGCGTGCACGGCGAGCGGCGAGTGCTTCATCGTGTAGGTGCCCAGGCCGCCGGAGTACTTGTCGCCCCACTCGGAGACCTGATCGAGGGCGAACCAGATGCCACGATAACCCGCGATGGTGGTATTCGGTTCACCCGGCGGTAGGGGCTGCTGGTGGAGCTCTTCGCGGGGACGGTCGCTGGGGAGATCCTCAGCGGTGCGGGCGATGGTGTAGTCCGAGACCACCACCACACCGGCCTGGTCGGCGATCTGCACACTCACCGCGTGCTCCCCGGCCGGGACAGTGAGCCAGTAGACAGTCTGCGGCCGGTGCGTCTGGTTCGCTGACGGCCACGTCAGACGATGGAAGAAGGCGCCGTCGAGATGAAGGTCCAGCACGGCCCCATCGCGAGAGACGGCGTCGATGAAGATGCCGAGCACCGTCGCCTCGTCGTGGTGCGCGACCAGCGTGAGCGGATGGAACAGCTCCGACCCGCCGCGATGGCTGCCGTACAGTCTGCTGCTCAACCCTTCGGCCGCGGCGACTGCTTGCTCCGGGGTGAGATCACGAAGGTCGAGCGTCCACCTGTCTGGCACCATGTCGACCTCGGTCACCCCCGGCACAAGGACCAGTGGCTCAGCCGGTGATGGCTCTGCCCGGGCCGCCGCAGTCAGCTGTGGACTGCTTCCCAGTCCCGCGACTCCCACTGTCGCCCCGAAGACCGTCAACGCGCGTCGACGACTGATGCTCCCTGCCATGTGGCCCTCCCTCGAGACCTGGCACGCTGAGTGATAGCGCTTTCCGGAGGTTATGGGCACCGAGCCGAATCGTCAAGCCTCGGGCTCCCCCGGGGTCACTCTCGAGATACCGGGTCAGTCTCGGGCTGGTGCCGGGCGCGGCTGCCACGGGCAGACGGTGCCGCGCTGGACTCAGACCGCGTCGCGTAGAACGCGACTGCCGAGGCCGCAGCGACGTTCAGCGAGTCCACCCCGTGCGCCATCGGGATCGTCACCCGCCGGTCCAGGACGCGGTCGGTCTGCCGTGCCAGGCCGTGCCCCTCGGTACCAAGGACCAGCGCCAGCCGCTCAGGAGCCTCGGCCACCAGCTGATCGAGGGTGATCGCCCCCTCCCCCAGGGTCAGTCCGGCCAGGACGAACCCGGCGTCCTTGATCTCGCCGGCGCCCGCCGGCCAGGACTCGATCCGGGTCCAGGGCACCTGGAAGACGGTGCCCATCGAGACCCGCACGCTGCGGCGGTACAGCGGGTCGGCGCAGGTGGGCGTCACGAGCACCGCATCGACGCCCATCGCCGCAGCCGATCGAAAGCACGCGCCGACGTTCGTGTGGTCGACCAGGCCCTCCAGGATCGCGATCCGGCGGGCGCTGCGCAGCACGTCGGCCACCGGCGGCAGCTGCGGACGGTGCATCGCCGCCAGCGCACCCCGGTGCAGGTGGAACCCGGTGATGGTGCGCAGCACATCCTCCTCAGCGAGGTAGACGGGTATGTCGCCGTGCTCGCCGGCGCCCACCTGCTGCAGCACGTCGTCCAGGTCGGCCAGCCACCGAGGTGCCATCAGGAACGAGCGCGGCCGGTGCCCGGCAGCGACTGCACGGCGGATCACCGTGGAGCTCTCCGCCATGAACAGTCCGCGCTCGACCTCCAGGGTGCGGCGCAGCGCCACATCGGTCATCCGGGTGTAGTCGGTGAGCTCGACGGCCTCGGGCGAGTCCAGGTGGAGGATCGGCACCCGGTGAGACTACCGGGTGAGCAGGCGTCTCCTGGCCGGCCGGTAGCCTGCCGCGCGGTCGCTGGCGTGGAACCTGATCGCGTTCTCGTAGTGGCGGACCACCTGCTCGTTCACCACCGGCCAGGTGCGCCCGGCGGTGGCCTCTCGAGCGCGCAGGCCCATCTCGGCGCGGGTGAACGGGTCCACGGTCAGCGAGCGGACGTGACCGCGCAGACCGGTCAGGTCGCCCGGGGTGTACAGGTAGCCGGTGGTGGCGTGCTCGACCAGGTCGATCGGGCCACCTCGCGCAGGGGCGACCACCGGCACACCGCAGGCGTGCGCCTCCTGGATGGTCTGGGCGAAGGTGTCCATCTCCCCGGTGTGCACGAACACGTCCAGGGTGGCCATCGCAGCGGCCAGCTCCAGACCACCCAGGTGTCCGGTGAACACGGCGTCCGGGAGTCGACCGGCCAGCCGCGACCGCTGCGGCCCGTCGCCGATCACCACCAGGCGCACCCCGGGCAGGTCCGCGAGCACGGCCAAGTCCTCCACCTGCTTCTCCCGGGCGAGTCGGCCGACGTAGCCGACCAGCACCTCACCTCCGGGGGCCAGCCGGGCGTGCAGGTCCTCGCTGCGCCGGGTAGGTGAGAAGTGCTCCCGGTCCACACCGTGCGGCCAGACGGCGACCCGGTGCACACCGCGGTCCACCAGCTGGCGGCAGGCATGGCTGGAGGGGGCCAGGGAGAGGGTGGCGCTCTTGTGGATGTCCTCGATCCGCCGCCACAGCAGCGGTTCGAGGTGGCCCACCCGATAGCGCTGCGCATAGCTGGGCACCTCGGTCTGGTACACCGCCACCGAGGGCAGGCCCAGAGCGTTCGCGGCGCCGATCGCCTGCCAGCCGAGCAGGAAAGGTGCCGCCAGGTGCAGCACGTCCGGGGCGAAGCAGCGCAGGTGCTCCCCCAGGGTGCGCACCCGCGGGGTGGACAGCCGCAGGTCGGAGTACCCGGGCAGCGGTACCGCGCGGTACCGGCGCACCTCTGCTCCGGCGTAGGCGGTCACGGCGTCCTGCCCTCGCCCTGCTGCTGGAGCGAGCACCAGGACCTCGTCACCACGTCCGCGCAGGTGCTCCAGCAGGCGCAGCAGGGTGATCGTCACCCCGTTGGCCTGGGGAAGGAAGGACTCGGCAACGACTGCGATGCGCACACTTCTATCGTGGCAGCCACGCCGTCCGGTCGGATCAGCCGGAAGGCTGACGTTTCAGCCGCTCCCTCCACCCTCAGTACCGCCCCCTCTCCTCTCGCGAACGCAACTCTCCGCGACTTGAATCGCTTCAGACCGCGCGAAGGCGAGCGTTCGCGAGAGGGGGCGGCGGCGGGTCAGTCCACCGGCGCGGCCGCGGCGGCGAACTGGGACTGGTACAGCCTCGCGTAGGCGCCGCCGGCCTCGAGCAGCTCGGCGTGGCTGCCCTGCTCGACGATGTCGCCGTGCTCCATCACCAGGATGATGTCGGCGTCGCGGATGGTGGACAGGCGGTGGGCGATGACGAAGCTGGTGCGGCCCGCACGCAGCGCATTCATCGCCTTCTGCACCAGCACCTCGGTGCGGGTGTCGACAGAGCTGGTGGCCTCGTCCAGGATGAGGATCGGCGGGTCCGCCAGGAACGCCCGGGCGATGGTCAGCAGCTGCTTCTCCCCCGCACTGACCGCCGTGCCGTTCGTACCCTCGTCGTCCAGCATGGTGTCGTACCCGTCCGGCAGGGTGCGCACGAACGGGTCCACGTGCGTGGCCTCGGCGGCCTGGAGCAACCGGTCGGTGGATACCTCCTCATGGGCGCCGTAGCTGATGTTCTCCGCCACGGTGCCACCGAACAGCCAGGTGTCCTGCAGCACCATCCCGATCTTGGACCGCACCTCCGCCCGGGTCAGGTCCCGGGTGTCCACCCCGTCGATGGTGATCCGGCCGTCGTCCACGTCGTAGAACCGCATGATCAGGTTCACCAGGGTGGTCTTGCCCGCACCGGTGGGGCCCACGATCGCCACCGTCTGCCCCGGCTCGGCCACGAACGACAGGTCCTCGATCAGCGGCTTGTCCGGGCTGTAGGAGAACTTCACGTGCTCGAACGCCACTCGTCCGGCCACCTCACCCAGGTGCGCCGGAGCGACCGGATCGGTGGACTCCTCCTCCGCGTCCAGCAGGTCGAACACACGCTCCGCCGAGGCCGCCCCGGACTGCACCATGTTCATCAGCGAAGCGATCTGCGTGATCGGCTGGGAGAACTGCCTGGAGTACTGCACGAACGCCTGCACGTCACCGAGCGTCATCGCACCGGAGGTGATCCGCACCGCACCGAGCACTGCGATCGCCACGTACCCGATGTTCGCCACCCAGCCCATCACCGGCTGGATCGTCCCGGTGATGAACTGTGCCTTGAACGAGGCCCGGTACAGCTGCTCGTTCTCCTCCCGGAACGTGGCCACGGCACGCTCCTGGTGGCCGAAGACGGTGACCAGGTCGTGCCCGGTGTACATCTCCTCCACGTGGGCGTTCACCGTCCCGGTGCGCTTCCACTGCTCCACGAACTGCGGTTGGGACCGTTTGGCGATCTGGGACACCACGATCGCGGAGGCCGGGATGGTCACCAACGCCACCAGCGCCAGCTGCCAGGAGATCCACAGCATCATGCCCAGGACACCGATGACGGTGAGCACCGAGGTGATCAGCTGGGAGAGGATCTGCTGCACGCTCTGGGAGATGTTGTCGATGTCGTTGGTCACCCGGGAGAGCACCTCGCCGCGCGCCTGCCGGTCGAAGTAGCGCAGCGGCAGCCGAGCCAGCTTGGTCTCCACCTGCTCCCGCAGCCGGTAGATGGTCTGCTGCACCACAGTGGTGGTGATCCGTCCCTGCAACCAGGTGAACAGGAACCCTGCGACGTACACCGCGAACACCACGCCCAGGCTGAGCGCCAACCGCTCGAAGTCCACCCCCTGGCCGGGCACCACGTGCGGCATGCCGGCCAGGGTGTCGGCGAGCGTGTCCTGCCCCTGGGTCCGCAGCGCCGCCACCGCCTGCTCCCGGGTCTGCCCCGCTGGCAGCAGCTTGCCGACGACCCCGTCGAAGATGACGTTGGTGGCGTTGCCGAGCAGCTTCGGGCCGACCACCATGCCCGCCGTGCCCAGGATGCCCAGGGACACGGCGACGAGGATCCGGGTCCGTTCCACCCGGAGCTCGCCGACCATCCGGCGCAGGGTGCCGCCCAGGTCGGCGGGCTTCTCCGCCGGCATACCCATCCCACCGCCGGGACCGTGCCCCTGCGGACGACGGGGCGCGGCTGTGGTCTGCGCCTTCAGCTCCGAGTCGTCGGCCTTCTCCCCGGCTGTCGGGTCGTGCGCTTCAGTGGTCATCAGGCCGCCTCCGCCGCGGTGAGCTGGGAGGAGACGATCTCCTGGTAGGTCTGGTTGGCGGCGAGCAGCTCGGAGTGCGTACCGCGGCCGACGAGGCGGCCGTGGTCCAGCACGAGGATCTGGTCCGCGTCCCGGATGGACGCGACCCGCTGGGCCACCACGATCACGCTGGCATCCCGGGTGCGGGGTCGCAGGGCGGCGCGCAGCGCCGCATCGGTGGTGTAGTCGAGTGCGGAGAAGGAGTCGTCGAACAGGTACACCGCTGGTCTGCGCACCAGGGCGCGGGCGATCGCCAGCCGCTGGCGCTGCCCGCCGGACACGTTCGTCCCGCCCTGGGCGATCGGTGCATCC
This sequence comes from Ruania albidiflava DSM 18029, assembly GCF_000421225.1. GTDB lineage: Bacteria > Actinomycetota > Actinomycetes > Actinomycetales > Beutenbergiaceae > Ruania > Ruania albidiflava. The sequence continues at coordinate 453,385 of NZ_ATWL01000001.1, forward strand.
AGGGCACCGTCCATCGAGGCGACGAAGTTCGCCGCCTGCGCAACCTGCAGCGCCTCCCACAGCTCCTCGTCGCTGGCGTCCTCCCGGCCGTAGCGCAGGTTGGAGGCAACGGTCCCGGTGAACAGGTAGGGCCGCTGCGGCACCAGCCCGATGATGTGGCTCATCAGCTCCGGGTCCAGGTCGCGCACATCGACCCCGTCGATGCTGATCGTGCCCTCGGTGGCGTCGAACAGGCGCGGTACCAAGGTGATCAAGGTCGTCTTGCCGGCCCCGGTGGAGCCGATGATCGCCGTCGTCTGGCCGGGTTCCGCAGTGAAGCTCAGCTCCTCGATCACCGGTTCTTCTGCCCCCGGGTAGGCGAACGAGACGTTGTCGAACTGCACCCGGCCCCGGACCTGCTCGGGGCGTCGTGGGTCCTTCGGCGGCAGCACGGTGGGCTCGGAGGAGAGCACAGCCATGATGCGTTCGCTGGAGACGGCGGCGCGCGGGGCGAACATGAACATCATGGTCGCGATCATCACGGCCATCATGATGAACATCAGGTAGCTGAGGAAGGCGATGATCGAACCGACGTCGGCGGCCCCCTCGTCCACCCGGTGGCCACCGAACCAGATCACGCCGATCGATCCGGCGTTCACGATCAGCATCACCAGCGGGATGGCGAAGGCCATCACCCAGCCGACCTTCAGCGCGACCTCACGCAGGTCAGCGTTCGCCCGCTCGAACCGGACCGCCTCCGCACGCTCCTTGACGAACGCGCGCACCACCCGGATACCGGTGATCTGCTCCCGCAGCACGCCGTTGATCGCGTCCAGCCGCTTCTGCATGGCTCGGAAGTAGGGCACCATCCGCCAGGCGACCATCGCCATCGTGCCACCGAGCACCGGCACCACGGCCACGAGCAGCAGGGAGAGGCCGGCGTCCTGGTTCACGGCCATGATCACGCCTCCGATGAGCATGATCGGGGCCATGATGATCACGGTCATCGCCATGAACGCGAACATCTGCACCTGCTGCACGTCGTTCGTGGACCGGGTGATCAGGGACGGGGTACCGAACTGGGTCATCTCCTGGGTGGAGAAGTCCATCACCCGGGTGAACAGGCTCTCCCGCACGTCGCGGCCCACCGCCATCGCCGTGCGGGCACCGAAGTAGATCGCCACCACGTTCGTCGCGGCCTGCAGCCCGCTGATGGCCAGCATCAGCCCACCGGTGCGCCAGATCAGGTCGACGTCACCGGTGACCACTCCTTCGTCGATGATCCTCGCGTTCAGAGTGGGCAGGTAGAGCGCGGCGAGGGTCTGCACCAGCTGCAGCACGCAGACGAGCAGGACCACGCCACGATACGGCCGGAGGAAACGCCGGATCAGAAGCAGCACACGTTGAAACTACACCGCGTCAGATACTTCCGGCCAAATCATTGCTCCTGCTGGTCCCAGGGCTTCGCTGTGGGCGGAACCTCGGGGTCGTCGGCCGGTCGCTGTCCGGCTGCTGTGCTCGGGTCGAATGGTGCACCGGAGGTCTCCCCGGCCTGGCTCGCCTCGGCCGTCGCCTCGTGCGCCTGGCCCCGCGCCTCGCGCAGCGCCTCGGCCGGATCCTGCAGCGAGGTCTCCGGCAGCTGCACGTCCAACGCGTCGATGTGCTCGGGGGTGCGCGCCGACGGACGCTCGGTCCCCTCGTCTCCCTCGTCGGAACCACCAGCACCCCCACCGGTGGGCGCGCCACCGGAGGGTCCGGGCCCGAACGCGGAGGTGATGGAACCCAGCGCAGCGGTGAACTCGGTGGGGATGACCCACAGCTTGGAGGAGGAGCCGTTGGCGATCTCCGGCAGCATCTGCAGGTACTGGTAGGCGAGCAGCTTCGGGTCTGCGTCCCCGCGGTGGATGGCGTCGAAGACCTGCAGGATGGCCCGGGACTCACCCTGGGCCTTGAGGATCGCGGCCTGTGCCTGCCCCTCGGCGGTGAGGATCGCGGACTGCTTCTCCCCCTCGGCGGTGAGGATCTGGGACTGCTTGACACCTTCGGCGGTGAGGATCGCCGCACGGCGGTCCCGCTCGGCGCGCATCTGCTGCTCCATCGCACCCTGCACGCTGGGCGGCGGGTCGATCGCCTTCAGCTCCACGCGGTTCACGCGGATGCCCCACCGGCCGGTGGCCTCGTCCAGCACGCCGCGCAGCTGGCCGTTGATCTGGTCCCGGCTGGTGAGCGTCTGCTCCAGGTCCATCGAACCGATGATGTTCCGGATGGTGGTGACGGTGAGCTGTTCGATCGCCTGGATGTAGTCGGCGATCTCGTAGGTGGCTGCCTTCGGGTCGGTCACCTGGTAGTAGACGACCGTGTCGATGCTGACCACGAGGTTGTCGGAGGTGATCACCGGCTGCGGCTGGAACGGCACCACTCGTTCCCGCAGGTCCACCCCGGCGCGGATGCGGTCGATGAACGGGATGAGGAAGTGCAGGCCTGCGTACATCGTGGACTGGTAGCGGCCGAGGCGTTCGATGATCAGCGCGCCGGCCTGCGGCACGATCCGGATCGACCGCGAGATCGCGACGATGACGAAGATCGCGACCAGCACGATGATGATGAATCCGATGATCTGTCCCGGGTCGTCCACGTCGTGCTTCCCCTCGTTGGCGTGACGGCGGTCTTTCCGCCTGCGGTCAGTCTATGGGTCGGTCGGTCTCGGGTCGGTCAGCACACGCCCGCGTCGCGCACCGGGCTCACTGCGGTGCGGCGGGCGGGTAGGGCTGGTTCGGGTCTGGGCCGGTGTACCCATACGGCTGGCTGGGGTCGGACACCTGCTGCGGTCCGACGATCGCCGTAGCGCCCTCGATGCGCAGCACCGTCACCGTGCTGCCGGTGGGCAGCACGACGCCCGGCTTCTCGATACGCGCGGTCCACACCTCACCGTGCAGCTTCACTCGTCCGGCCCGGTCGGTCACGTCGGCGACGACGGTCGCGGGCCTGCCGATCTGTGCGTCCACCCCGGTCTTCGCCTCCGGGGTGGAAGCCTTCAGCTTCGCCAGCGCCCACGGCCGTACCCCGAACAGCAGCAGCACCGCCACCACGGCGGCGACCAACAGCTGCACCCAGAAGGGGGTACCGAGAGCGCCGGCCAGCGCCGCGGCCACCGCTCCACCGGCGAGCATGAGGAAGAGCAGGTCGACAGTGAGCATCTCCACGACGCCGAGCACCAGTGCGGCGCCCAGCCACCACAACCAGCCCAGGTCCATCTCGATCTCCCTGTCGACGGCTCACGCGGTCAGGACCCGCTGGCCCTGAAGGTCAAGGATACCTAGAAGGGGCGCGCGGAGATGCCGGAGTCATGGGCATAGCGTGCCTCAGCGGTGATGTCGCTCGCGGCCCGGGCAGACCAACGGTGGCCGTAACGCTGCACGTCCAGCTCCAGCCCGAAGGTGGTCGAGAGGTTCTCCGCGGTGAGGGCCTGCTCGATCGGCGCTGCGGAGACCACGCGGCCCTCCCGCAGCAGCATCGCGTCGGTGAACCCGGGCGGGATCTCCTCCACGTGGTGGGTGATGAGCACCAGCACCGGTGAGGCCAGGTCCCCGGCAAGCTCACCGAGCGCCCCGACCAGCTCTTCACGTCCGCCCAGGTCCAGACCGGCACCCGGTTCGTCCAGGATGAGGATCTCCGGGTCGGTCATCAGCGCCCGGGCGATCTGCACCCGTTTGCGCTCCCCCTCCGACAGCGAGCCGAAGTACCGGTCGGCCAGCGCGGACACGTCGAACGCGGCGAGCAGGTCACGGGCCCGGCCGGTATCCAGGTCCTCGTACGCCTCCCGCCACCGACCGGTCACCCCGTAGGAGGCGGTGAGCACCACGTCGAGCACCGTCTCCCCACCCGGGATGCGGTCGGCCAGCGCCGCACTGGCCAGGCCCACCAGCGGCCGCAGCTCGAACACGTCCACGGACCCGAGACGCTCGCCGAGGATCTCCACAGTGCCGCTGGTCGGGTGCATCCGGGCGGAGGCGAGCTGCACCATCGTGGTCTTCCCGGCACCGTTGGGGCCGAGCACCACCCACCGGTCACCCTCCTCGACCGACCACGACACCTCGTCCAGGATGGCCTTCTCACCGCGTCGCACTGTCACGTCGTCGAACTGGAGCACGTCTCCCATAACCTCTGAGCCTAACCGCAGACCGACCCTGTCGAGCCCAGCCCACCGGGGTGTTCCGCGTTGCAGCGTACGGTGCGACCCACCGGTGCGGCGCGGTAGGTTCGCCGGGTGAGCATCGACCTGCCCCGCAGCGTGGTGGCCGCACTGTGGCTCGGCGCCCTGCGCCGGGACCCGACCCTGCTGCCGCCGGCGCTGGTTGCTGTCCAGGGGCAGGACGAACCACACCGCACCGGTGACGGGCAGACCCTGGAGGAGCTGCTCAGCAGGCTGGTCGTCGAGGCCGAGGTGGTGCATGCGGCGCTCCCGGTCCCCGGGGCACCGGGCGTCCCCGCCGGAGCCGCCGAGGAGGCGCTGGCAGCTCAGGAGGCGGTGCTGGTGCGCGGACCGGGCGGGCAGACGACCACGGCGATACCGGTGGTGACCGAGTTCGGCTCGGCCTGGGAACCGGGGGCGATGGTGACCTGGCAGGTGGTGGCGAGCTCCGCCGTCGTACCGATGCCGGACTCGCTCGGCGAGGCACGCCGAGACCTGACCGAGGCGCTCGAGCTCGCGATCGACGCGCTCACCCAGATGGACGTGGCCCAGTGGCGGGAGGAGGCGGCCACCGAGATCGCCACGCTCGCCTCGGCGGAGGTACCCGCCTCGGTGGCGCAGGTGCTGCCGCCCGGGTTGGACGTACGCGCCCGGGACCTGCTGGTGCGCGCCGCACGGCTGCAGGCGATCGTGGCGCTGGCCGCCGAGGACGACGGCGCTGCGGTGAACGTCTGGCAGGTGGACCAGCGGGCGGCGGCGATGCGGCACGTGGGCGGCACCGCCCGCCGGGCGATGGTCGCCGCCACGCTCAGCGCCGGTTGAGGACCAGTCAGGCGCCGAGCGCGTCCCGGTAGACCTCGAGGGTCCGTTCGGCGATCGCGGCCCAGGAGAACTGCTCGGCGGCCCGTTGCCGACCCGCCGCCCCCATCGCCGCCGCCCGGTCCGGGTCACCGGTCAGCTCGGTCAGCGCAGCGGCCAGGTCAGCGATGAACCGCTCCGGGTGCAGCGGGGTGCCGGTGCCGTCGGTGAGCTGTTCCAGCGGTACCAGCAGCCCGGTGGTCCCGTGCTGCACCACCTCCGGGATCCCACCGGTGGCGGAGGCCACCACGGCGGTGCCGACCGCCATCGCCTCCAGGTTCACGATGCCCAGCGGCTCGTAGATCGAGGGACAGACGAACACGGTCGCCATCGCCAGCAGCGCCATCACCTGCTCCCGCGGGAGCATCTCGGAGATCCACACCACACCGGTGCGCTGCTGCTGCAGACGGTTCACCCTCTCGGTGACCTCGGCGGCCAGCTCGGCGGTGTCCGGGGGGCCGGCGCACAGGATGAGCTGCACGTCGGCCGGTAGCGACTCGGCGGCGGCGAGCAGGTAGCCCAGTCCCTTCTGCCGGGTGATCCGGCCGACGAAGATCACCGCCGGGCGGTCCGGGTCGATACCGTGCGCCGCGGCCACCTGGGCGATCGCCTCCTCCGCGGGGCGCGCCCAGGCGTCGGTGTCGATGCCGTTGTGCACCACCACCACCTTCTCCGGATCGATCTGCGGGTAGGAGCGCAGGATGTCGGCACGCATACCGGCGCTGACCGCGATCACCCTGGCGGCCCCCTCGTACGCAGTGCGCTCGGCCCAGCTGGACAGGGCGTAACCGCCACCGAGCTGTTCGGCCTTCCACGGCCGCAACGGCTCCAGGCTGTGCGCGGACAGCACGTGCGGCACGTCGTGCAACAGTCCCCCCAGGTGGCCAGCGAGGTTGGCGTACCAGGTGTGCGAGTGCACCAGGTCCGCACCAGCCACGTCCGCGGCCATCCGCAGGTCCACCCCCAGGGTGCGCAGTGCCGGGTTGGCGTCCGCCAGGTCGGCCGGCACGTCGTACCCGGTGACGCCCGGGCGGTCCGGGCGGGGCCCGTCGAAGCACCGTACCCGCACGTCGATGTGCTGGGCGAGCACAGCGGACAGCTCCGCCACGTGCACGCCCGCACCGCCATAGACGTGCGGTGGGAACTCGCGGGTCAGCAGGTCCACGCGCATCTTCTTGCTCCCTCGGGTGTCGACGATCACAGCGAACTCGCGGCCTCATACCGATGGTGCGCTCTGCCCACTGACTCTATGGTTCTGAGCATGGCAGCACCACGGGTTCTCGCAATCGTCCTGGCCGGCGGAGAAGGTAAGCGGCTCATGCCGCTCACCCAGGACCGTGCCAAACCGGCCGTCCCGTTCGGCGGGATCTACCGGCTCGTCGACTTCGCGCTGTCCAACGTGGTCAACTCCGGGTACCTGAAGGTCGTGGTGCTCACCCAGTACAAGTCGCACTCCCTGGACCGGCACGTGGCCAAGACCTGGCAGATGTCCCGCATGCTGGGCAACTACGTGGCACCGGTGCCGGCACAGCAGCGGGTGGGCAAGAACTGGTTCCTCGGCAGCGCAGATGCGGTCTACCAGTCGCTGAACCTGCTGGATGACGAGAAGCCGGACATCGTGGTGGTGGTCGGCGCCGACCACGTCTACCGGATGGACTTCTCCCAGATGGTGGCCGAGCACCTCGCCTCCGGTGCGGAGATGACGGTGGCCGGTATCCGCCAGCCGCTGGCCCTGGCGGACCAGTTCGGGGTGATCTCCGCATCCGCCAGCGACCCGCAGCGGATCGCGGAGTTCCTGGAGAAACCGACCGACCCGCCCGGGTTGGCCGACTCCCCCGGTGAGGTCCTGGCCTCGATGGGCAACTATGTGATGAACGCTGACGCACTGGTGGACGCGGTCACCCAGGACGCCCGGTCGACCACCTCCCGGCACGACATGGGCGGCGACATCGTGCCGTTCTTCGTGGACAAGGGGCAGTGCGGCCTGTACGACTTCATCGACAACGACGTACCGGGATCCACCGACCGGGACCGGGACTACTGGCGGGACGTGGGCACGCTGGACGCCTACTACGAGGCGAACCAGGATCTGATCGCCGTCGAGCCGGTGTTCAACCTGTACAACAACGACTGGCCGCTGTACACCGGCTACACCGGGCTGCCGCCGGCAAAGTTCGTGCACGAGAGCGGCGACCGGGTAGGGCATGCGACCGACTCGATCATCTCCCCCGGGGTAGTGGTCTCCGGCGGTGATGTGCGTTCCTCGGTGCTGTCCCCGGACGTGCGGGTGCACTCCTGGTCCCAGGTCACCGGATCGGTGCTGATGGACGGTGTGGAGGTGCACCGGCACGCGCAGGTGCAGAATGCGATCCTGGACAAGTCCGTGGTGGTGGCCGAGGGTGCCACCGTCGGCGTGGACCGGGAGCAGGACGAGGCCCGAGGCTTCACCATCACCGCTGAGGGGATCACCGTGGTGCCCAAGAACGGTCGCGTGGACGCGGCGTGAGCGGTGGTGCAGCAGAGCAGCGGGAGCAGCAGGTCCGTCACCTGGTCGTGCTGGACGTGGACTCCACGTTCGTCACCGCCGAGCAGATCGACCTGCTCGCCGACCGCGCCGGGTCTGGTACGCAGGTGGCGGAGATCACCGAACGGGCGATGCGCGGTGAGCTGGACTTCGCCGCCTCGTTGACCGAACGGGTGGCGACCCTGGCCGGGCTCGAGGTCCGTGTGCTGGACCAGGTGCGGATGCAGATCGAGCTGAGCCCGGGCGCGGCAGAGCTGGTCGCCGCCCTGCACGAACGGGACTGGCCGGTGGCGCTGGTCTCTGGTGGTTTCCACGAGATCGTCGACCCGATCGCGGCGGCCCAGGGAATCACCCGGGTGCGGGCGAACCGGTTGGAGGTCGTCGACGGGCGGCTCACCGGGCACCTGACCGGCCCGATCGTGGACCGAGCGGCGAAGGAGCACTGGTTGCGCCAGTTCGCAGCCGAGGAGCAGATCCCGATGGCCCGCACGGTCGCTATCGGTGACGGCGCGAACGACCTGGACATGCTCGGTGCCGCGGGTCTGGGGGTCGCCTTCCATGCCAAACCGGTGGTCGCCGCCCAGGCGGACCTGGCGATCGAGACCGGTGGGCTGGAGCAGGTCCTAGCAGCGCTGCCGGAGCGCTAGCGGCGAAGCAGGTCAGGTCTGGAAGCCGTCCTCCGGGCAGCCGAGCGGGTCGATGAGCACCTCGGCGAGGGAGAGCGCCTCCGCCTCGGCCTGATTCTGCGCCACCTGGGACTGGGCGTAGGTGTCCACCGTCGCCCCGCCGCACGCGAACCGGGCGGAGACGCCCCACACGTGCTGCAGCACCTGCACCTCGATTCCCGAGACGCGGGTGCTGCGCAGCACCGTGCCCTCGTCGGCGTACAGGTCCGTCTTGGCGCTCGGCCAGGCGTGCGCGAACCGTTCCGGTGCGTTCTGGCTCAGCCCACCGGCCACCCAGGCGTCGGCCGACCCGTGTACCCGCACGCTGGCCTCCGGGTAGCCGCCGGCGACGAAGGCGTCCAGCAGCCACCGCTCCAGCTCGCTCAGCCCGGTGGTCTGCAGGTCGGCGCTTCCAGTGGGCTCCGGCTCAGCGGTGCGCTCCTCGGCGGTGGTCGACGGGCTGGCGCTCTCCTCGACCGCCGGGGCACCCGTGGTGCCCGTGGTTTGCGGTGACGGGCTGGTGGCGCCCCAGTCGCCGGAGTGCGGAGAGCCACTCTGCTGCCTAGCTGCGGCAGGTGGCCAGCGCGGTGAGCACCGCGCTGTGCCGGTCCAGCCGTTGCCACGGACCGCGGTAGCTGAACAACGCGGCGGTCGCCGTGGACAGCCCGGTGCGCACCCGCAACGCAGCCGCCTCCTGGGAGGAGGGACCGGCCAGGTGGTGGGCGACGGCGGAGCTCACCGGTTCGTGCCCGACCACCAGGACGTCGGTGGTCTCCTCGCCCAAGCCCTGCAGCAGCTCGAGCATCTCCTCCAGGTCGGCACCGTAGAGCAGCTCGAGATACTTCACCTCGATCGTCTCCGCCGACTGCGGGTAGGCGTTCGCGACCAGCTGCCAGGTCTGCCGGGCCCGGGTGGCCGTGGAGCAGAGCACCAGCTGGGGTGCCACACCCGCCTCGTGCAGCCGTTCACCGATCACGCGGGCATCACCACGGCCGGCGAGGGTGAGCGTGCGATCCACGTCGTGCAGGGCGTTCTGGTCGGCCTGGGCATGCCGGAGCAACGTCAGGCGCTTCGTCGGGACCTCGATGTCACTCATGCCACTAGAGTCCCATGGCGTGCACGCCGCCGTCGACGTGGACGATCTCCGCCGTGGTCGCCGGCAACCAGTCCGAGAGCAGGGCCACGATCGTGCGGGCGGTCGGTCCGGTGTCGGAGACGTCCCAGCCGAGGGGCGCGCGGGCTGGCCAGCCGCCCTCCATCTCCTCGAACCCCGGGATGGACTTGGCGGCCGTGGTGCGCAGCGGACCTGCGGAGACGAGGTTCACCCGGATACCGTCCGGGCCCAGGTCGCGGGCAAGGTACCGGGCCGTGGACTCGAATGCGGCCTTGGCCACGCCCATCCAGTCGTAGACCGGCCAGGCGTACTGGGCGTCGAACGTCAGACCGACCACGGACGAGCCACGGCCCATCAGCGGCCGGGTGGCCACGGCGAGCGACTTCAACGAGTACGCGGAAACCTCCAGCGCAGTGGCCACGTCCGGCCACTGCCCGGCCAGGAAGTTGCCACCCATCACCGTCTGTGGGGCGAAACCGATCGAGTGCACCACCCCGTCCAGGTGGTCCACATGCTCCCCGACCCGGTCGGCGAGCGCCTCGAGGTCACCGGCGTCGGTGACGTCCAGCTGGACCACCGGCGCCGGTTCCGGCAGCCTGCGGGCGATCGCCTGGGTGAGCCGCAGCTGGCGTCCGAAGGAGGAGAGCACCACCTGGGCGCCCTGCTCCTGAGCCAGCCTGGCCACGGTGAACGCGATGGAGCTCTCCATCAGCACCCCGGTGACGAGGATCTTCTTGCCGTCCAGCAGACCCATCTGCCTTGCCTTCCTCTCGTGATCGAACAGGTTCAGTGCCCCATGCCCAGACCGCCGTCGACCGGCACCACGGCCCCGCTGATGTACCCGGCACCGGGTGAGGCCAGGTACGTCACCGCGTCGGCGACGTCCTCGACCTGACCGAACCGCGCGGCCGGGATGGTGGCCAGGTACTGCTTCTGCGTGGCCTCCGGCAGCTCCTTGGTCATCGCAGTCTCGATGAAGCCGGGGGCCACCACGTTGGCGGTGATACCACGTCCCCCCAGCTCCCGGGTGACCGACCGGGCGATACCGACCAGACCTGCCTTGCTGGCGGCGTAGTTGACCTGACCGGGTGACCCATACAGGCCGACGACCGAGGAGATCAGCACGATCCGGCCCGTCCGGCGGCGGATCATGCCCTTGGCCGCACGGCGCACGCACCGGAACACCCCGGTGAGGTTGACGTCCAGCACGTCGGTGAACTCCTCGTCGGTCATCCGCATCACCAGCGTGTCCTTGGTGATGCCGGCATTGGCGACGAGCACCTCGGTGGGGCCCTGGTGCTCCTCGATCGCCGTGAAAGCAGCATCGACCGATGCGGTGTCCCGCATGTCGCCGGTGACGCCGAACACGCCCTCGGGTGCGTCTCCGCTGCGGGAGATGCCCGCTACCTGGTAGCCCTCGTCGACCAGTCGTCGGGCGATCGCCGATCCGATACCTCGGTTCGCTCCGGTCACCACGGCGGTGCGGGGGGCGGCGTCCTGGGTCACTGCACTGCTCCGTTCGACGTGCTCACTCATCGCTGCTCGGACACGCTAGCGTGAAATGCGCTGCTCGCGGGTCATCGGCCATGCTCCGGACGTCTACCGGCCGGGGCGCCCGGCCGCCGGCTGCCCGCGCGGGACGGCCCGAGAACGGCGTAGGCTGGAAGTGTGCCTGAGGTTCAAGCGATCACCACGGCCGGGCGCCCGCACAGCGAGCAGACCCGGGACAAGATCAGGCGCTACCTGATCACCATGGGGATCCGCACGGCTTGCTTCGTCGCGGCCATCTTCGTCGACGGTTGGATCCGGTGGGTGTGCGTGGCGCTCGCCGCGGTGCTACCGCTGATCGCCGTGCTGTTCGCGAACGCCGGTGGTGATCGGCGACCGGCCAACGCCTCGCTGGTCAACGCCGACGGACTTCCGGCCGCCGACCAGCCAGACCGCGACACTCCGGGACAGGTGCGATGAGCGAGCTGATGTGCAGTGCCAAAGGCTGCCGCGAGGTGGCCGAGTGGGCGCTGCGGTGGAACAACCCGAAGCTGCACACCGCCGATCGTCGCAAGACCTGGCTGGCCTGCGACGCGCACCGCACCCACCTGGAGAACTTTTTGTCCGCCCGGTCCTTCCTGCGGGAGACGGTCAGCGTGGCGGACCTTCCCGATGACACATGAGGGGCCGGTATGCCTTCCTGCGCAGCGGCCGCTGGTGGGGCATCGCTGCGCTCGCACTGGCGATCAGCATCGCCTGCGTGCTGCTCGGTCGCTGGCAGCTGAGCCGTTACGAGCACAAAGCAGACGAGGCCGCTCTGGTCGAGGCGAACTATGACGCACCGCCTGCTGCGCTGAGCCAGCTGCTGCCCACCCCGGGAGCCGACCTGGCGCACGGGGACACCTGGCGTCCAGTGCAGCTGCGCGGGCACTACCTGCAGCCCTCGTTGAGCCTGCCGCAACGACCGATCGAGGGGTCGGCAGCCGACCATGTCATCGGAGTGTTCGCCGCGGAGACGGACCAGGGCACGTGGTTGCTGGTGGTGGACCGCGGTTGGTACCCGACGAACGCGTTCGCGGACCACTCCGCGCAGGCGGACCTGCCCAGCGGTGAGGTGACGATGACGGTGCGGCTGCGGGCAGCCGAACCGGCCAGCACCCGGGACCTGGGGCCGGGGCGACTGCACCGGTTGCACCCGGAGCAGGTGCTGGAGAAGCTGCAGGCGGTCGACCCCGAACCGGCGGCGGAGGCTGGGGTAGACCTGGCGCAGGCCACCCTGGTGACCGGCGCCTACGGCACCCTGGCCAGCGAGTCTCCTGCGGTCGCTGATCCACCGGCGCCCTTGCCCCGACCGTCCACCGACCTGGGCAACCACCTGTCCTACACGTTCCAGTGGTGGGTGTTCGGTATCGGCGCCTGGGTGGGCTACGTCGTGCTCGCCCGTCGGGAGGCCGAGGCGCAGGAAGCCGCTGCGGGTGGCAAGGCCCGCGCGGCCGGCGACGATCCGGCCTCCGGTCCGAGCAGCCGGGTGCGCTCGGCCCGGCCGGCGCAGACGGGGCGGCCGCGCCGCCGGTTCACCTTCGCCGACGACGCTGAGGAGGACGCCCTCATCGACGCCCAGCTGGACGAGCAGCACGGCGCTCAGGCCAGGGACACCAGCTCCAGGTAGGACTCGCTCCACAGGTCCTCGTCCCCGTCCGGGAGCAGCAGCACGCGTTCTGGCTGCAGCGCCGCGACCGCACCTTCGTCGTGGGTGACCAGCACCACGGCCCCGGTGAAGGAGCGCAGCGCCCCGAGGATCTCCTCCCGGCTGGCCGGGTCGAGGTTGTTCGTCGGCTCGTCCAGCAGCAGCACGTTCGCTGCGGAGACCACCAGCAGGGCGAGCGCGAGCCGGGTCTTCTCCCCGCCGGAGAGCACCCCGGCCGGCTTGTCCGCATCGTCTCCGGAGAACAGGAACGAGCCGAGCACGCTACGCACCTGGGTGTCGGTCAGGTCCGGGGCCGCAGTGCGCAGGTTCTCCACCACGGTGCGGCTGGTGTCCAGGGTCTCGTGCTCCTGGGCGTAGTAGCCGATCTTCAGCCCGTGCCCGGGCAGCACCTCGCCGGTGTCGCTGGGCTCGATACCGGCAAGCAGCCGCAGCAGGGTGGTCTTCCCGGCACCGTTGAGGCCGAGGACCACCACCTTGCTGCCGCGGTCGATCGCTAGGTCGACGTCGGTGAACACCTCCTGGGAGCCGTAGGACTTGCTCAGCCCCTCGGCGCGCAAGGGGGTGCGCCCGCACGGCGCCGGGTCCGGGAAGCGCAGCTTGGCGACCTTGTCCGCAGCCCGCACCTCCTCCAGGCCGGAGAGCATCCGCTCGGCGCGGCGGGCCATGTTCTGTGCGGCGACCGCCTTGGTGGCCTTGGCGCGCATCTTGTCCGCCTGGGCGAGCAGCGCAGCGGCCTTCTTCTCTGCGTTCGCCCGCTCGCGGCGGCGACGCCGCTCGTCGGTCTCCCGCTGGGCGAGGTAGGCGTCCCAGCCCAGGTTGTACACGTCCAGCGCGGACCGGTTGGCGTCCAGGTGGAACACCTTGTTCACGCAGGCCCGCAGCAGGCCGGTGTCGTGGCTGATCACGACGAAGCCGCCTGGATAGGTGGCGAGGAACTCCCGCAACCAGGCGATCGAGTCCGCGTCCAGATGGTTGGTCGGTTCGTCCAGCAGCAGGGTCTGGGAGTCGGAGAAGAGGATCCGGGCCAGCTCCACGCGGCGACGCTGCCCGCCAGAGAGGGTGCGCAGCGGCTGGGACAGCACCCGGGTGGGCAGGCCGAGGTTGGAGGTGATCCGGGCCGCCTCGCTCTCCGCGGCCCAGCCGCCCTGGGCGGTGAACTCCGCGTCCAGGCGGGTGTAGCGGGCCATCGCCTTCTCCCGCAGCGCCTCGTCCTCGCTGGCCATGTCCGCCTCCGCCCGGCGGATACGGCGCACCACCTCGTGCAGGTTGCGGGCGGACAGCACCCGGTCCTGGGCGAGCTGGTCCAGGTCGCCGGTGCGCGGATCCTGCGGTAGATAGCCGACGGTGCCGTTGCTGGTGATGGTCCCGCCGGTGGGTTGCCCCTCGCCGGCGAGCATCCGGGTCAAGGTGGTCTTGCCGGCACCGTTGCGCCCGACCAGGCCGATGCGGTCGCCGGCGTTGATGCGGAAGCTGGCCCCGGCCAGGAGCTGACGAGCCCCGATCCGGAGCTCCACATCCTGCGCACTGATCACTGGTCGCACTCTACCGGCGCCCCCGCCGCCGACCGCACCGCATTTTCGCTGCCGGCGGGTGAGTTTGCGCACCCCGCGATACTGGAGGGCATGACGATCAGCTATCGCCCGTGGCAGGAGGGGGACGAGGTCGCCGCCCGCGAGCGGTTCGGCGAGCCGGACACCCCGCAGTCGGCTCTGGACCGCCCGTTGCTCGGTCCGGACGCGCCGGACCCGTGGCGTCGTTGCCTCGTCGCTCTGGACGGTGACCGGGTGGTCGCGGCCGGGGCGGTCAGTGAGGCTCGGCTGCATCCCACCCGGCTGTGGCTCTACGTAGAGGTGGCCCCGACCCACCGTCGTCAGGGGATCGCTACGCAGCTGGTGCGCCGCCTACGCCAGGAGGCTGCGCCGTCCGCGGTGACCGCCCTGCGGTCCCGGTACACCACCGAGAACCCGGCGGCAGCAGCGTTCGCCCGGGCGTTGGGCATGCAGCCGATCCAGCGGACCCGGATCGCGCGCATCGAGGCCGGGGGGCTGCCGGAGCCGATGTTCGGTCCAGCCGGGCCGGTGCTGGAGGACCTGGCCACCGGCAGTGTGGAGCTGACGAAGCTGGTGGCGGCCTACTACGACCGGGTGCATGCTAGCTGGGACCCCGCAGAGATGACCCTGGGCCGGGCACAGGACCTGCTCCTTGCTCCGCAGACCGGTGCGCACGGAGCGGTGGTGCTGCGCGACCGGGCCGGTGGGCTGGGCGGGTCGGTGCTGGCGTTCGCGATCTCCTATCCGGCGGCGACCGAAGAGGACGATGCGGCCCCGCGCCGGGACACCGAGCTGCTCCTCGGCTACGACACCGAGCTGGCGCCGGCTCGGGCGCGTGCGGCGGTGCGTCAGCTGCTCGCGATGGTCACTGCTCGCTACCCGGTGCTGCTGGAGGTGGACGACGCGATGGCACCGGTGTCCGACGTCGTGGACGCTCTGCTCGGTGAGGAGCTCGCGCAGGTGGTCACCGAGAGCACGCTCGTGGCCCTCGACGAGGGCGCGTAGCCGCTCGACGGCGCGCGGCGGGCAGGCTCAGACGTTGAAGCCGAGCGCCCGCAGCTGCTCGCGGCCGTCCTCGGTGATCTTCTCCGGTCCCCACGGCGGCATCCACACCCAGTTGATCCGCAAGCCTGCGGCGATCCCCTCGACCGCCTGGGTGGCCTGGTCCTCGATCATGTCGGTGAGCGGGCAGGCTGCCGAGGTGAGAGTCATGTCCACGACGGCGGTGTTGGTCTGGTCGATCGTGACGCCGTAGACCAGGCCGAGGTCGACGACGTTGATGCCCAGCTCCGGGTCGATCACGTCCCGGAGGGCTTCCTCCACATCAGCAGCGGTGGGTGCCGCGCTCAGGTCGTTGGTGGTGTCAGTCATCGTTGTTCATCCCGTTCTTCTCTTCGGCGGGTGGCGCTTGGGTCAGTGCGTGCGCGAGCGCGTCCCGCAAGGCCATCCAACCGAGCAGGGCGCACTTGATCCGGGCCGGATACTGCGCCACACCGGTGAAGGCGGCCGCATCCCCCAGCATCTCATCCTTCGCCGACGACAGCGAGCGGCCGCGGCTGTTCATCAGCTCTCGGAAGGTCTCGGCGAGCTCGTCGGCCTGGGCCACGCTCACCCCACGGACCAGGTCGGTGAGCACAGAGGCGGACGCCTGCGAGATGGAGCACCCCATCCCCTCCCAGCTGACCCGCTCCAGGAGAGGAGCGGGGCCGGTGGTGTCCAGGTGCACCCGCAGCCGGATCTCGTCCCCGCAGGTGGGGTTCACCTGGAAGGACTCCCCCGCATGTCCGGTGACCAGACCGTAGCCGTGCCGTTCTCGGGCGTGGTCGAGGATCACCTGCTGGTAGAGCTGGGTCATCGCGTCGTTCATCACGGCCTCCCGAAGAACTCCCGGACCCGCGCAAGGTGCTCGGCGAAGTAGTCGATCTCCGCGATGGTGGTGTGCACCCCGATCGAGGCCCGCGCCGAGGACTGGACACCCAGACGACGGTGCAGCGGCTGGGCACAGTGGTGCCCGACCCGGATGGCGATCCCGGCGGCGTCCAGGATCTGTCCGACGTCGTGCGGGTGCACACCGTCGACGACGAACGCGACTGCTCCGATCCGGTCCTCCGGCGTGCTCGGGCCGAGGATCTGCACGCCGTCGATGGTGCGCACCCGGTCCAGCAGGTGCGCGGTCAGGTGCGCCTCGTGGGCAGCCAGGGCAGGCATGCCGAGCTCGGCCAGGTAGGCGGCAGCTGCCTGCCACCCGACGCTCTGGGCGACCATCTGGGTACCGGCCTCGAACCGGGTGGGCGGCGGGGCGTACGTGGTCGAGGTCATCGTGACCACCTCGACCATCGATCCGCCGGTGAGCACCGGGGGCATCGCCTCGAGCAGCTCGCGCCGACCGTACAGTGCGCCGATGCCGGTGGGCCCGAGCATCTTGTGCCCGGAGAAGGCAGCGAAGTCCACGTCCAGCGCCTTGAGGTCCACCGGCAGGTGCGGCACGCTCTGGCAGGCGTCCAGCAGCACCAGGGCACCGACAGCGCGGGCAGCGGCGACCACCTCGGTCACCGGGGAGATCGCTCCGGTGACGTTGGAGGCGTGCGTGAGGGCGACCAGCTTGGTGCGCTCGGTGATCACGTCCAGGCTGGTCAGGTCGATCCGGCCGGTGTCGGTGACAGTGAGGTAGCGCAGCGCGGCACCGGTACGGGCGCACAGCTCCTGCCAGGGCACGAGGTTGGCATGGTGCTCGGCCTCGGTGACCACGATCTCGTCGTCCGGGCCGACCGCCAGTGCTGCGGAGGCCGGCGCACCACGCCCGACGCTGGCGTTGGACATCGCGTAGGCGACGAGGTTGATCGCCTCGGTGGCGTTCTTGGTCCAGACCAGCTCGTCGGAGGCTACGCCCACGAAGGCGGCGACGGTCTCGCGTGCCTCCTCGTAGGCGGTGGTGGCCTCTTCAGCCAGCGCATGCGCGCCGCGGTGCACGGCGGCGTTCCGGCGCAGGTAGAAGTCCTGCTCCGCGTCGATCACGCATTCCGGCTTCTGGCTGGTGGCCGCAGAATCCAGGTAGACCAGCGGCTGGCCGTCCCGGACGGTGCGTTCGAGCAGCGGGAAGTCGGCCCTGACGGCGGCCAGCTCGGCCGCCGTCAGGGTCTGCTCCGCTGTGGTGGACATGTTCAGGCCGGGGTGAGGAACCGGTCGTAGCCCTCCGCCTCGAGACGTTCGGCCAGCTCCGGGCCGCCCTGCTCGGCGACGCGGCCAGCCACGAACACGTGCACGAAGTCGGGGGTGACGTGCTGCAGGATCCGGTTGTAGTGGGTGATCAGCATGATGCCCACGTCGGTGGTGTTCCGCACCCGGTTCACCCCTTCGGCGACGACCCGCAGGGCGTCCACGTCCAGACCGGAGTCGGTCTCGTCCAGGACGGCGAACTTCGGCTTGAGCAGCTCCAGCTGCAGGATCTCGTGGCGCTTCTTCTCGCCACCGGAGAAGCCCTCGTTCACGTTCCGCTCCGCGAACACCGGGTCCATCCGCAGGTCCTTCATCGCGGTGCGCACGTCGGAGACCCACTGCCGCAGCGCGGGCGCCTTGCCGTCGATGGCGGTCTTGGCGGTGCGTAGGAAGTTGGACACGGTCACCCCCGGCACCTCCACCGGGTACTGCATGGCCAGGAAGAGGCCGGCGCGTGCGCGTTCGTCCACGCTCATCTCCAGCACGTCCTCCCCGTCCAGGAGGACCTGGCCACTGGTGGCCTCGTACTTCGGGTGGCCGGCGATGGCGTAGGCGAGGGTGGACTTGCCGGAGCCGTTGGGGCCCATGATGGCGTGCGTCTGGCCGCTGTTGATCGTCAGGTCCACACCGCGCAGGATGGGCTTGGCGCCCTCGGGGGTGGTGACGCTGACGTGCAGGTCGCGGATCTCAAGGCTGGACATTCGTTCTCTTTCCTTAGTCTGTGGGTCAGTCAGTCTGCGGGGGCGGCCGGGGAGTCCACGTCCACCAGGATCTTGTCGCCGTCGTAGGTCAGCGGGTAGACCGCGACCGGACGGGTGGCGGGCAGGGACAGCGGCTGGCCGCTGACCAGGTCGAACACGCTGCCGTGCAACCAGCACTCCACCGTGTTGCCCTCCACCTCCCCCTCGGAGAGGGAGACCTGCCCGTGCGTGCAGATGTCGTTGATGGCGTGGTACTCACCATCCTCGGCCCGTACGAGAGCGACCTCCACCAACGAGCCGTCGGCGGAGTCGAGCTCGAGCCGCAGGGCCTCCCCGGGTTCCAGGTCGTCGCGGGAGGCAACCAGCTGTGCGGTCACTTCGACGCACCTGGTTCAGCAGCCTCGATCGCGTCGATGACGGCCTGCTCGTCCTCGTTCTCGTCGTAGGCGCCGGTCAGGTGTCCGAGCACAGTGTCCAGCTCGGCGTCGATCGCAGCCAGCAGCCGCTCCTCGACCGAGGCGACGCCGATCTTGGTGATCATCTCGGCGAAGAAGCCGCGCACCACCAACCGCCGGGCGGCGGCTTCCGGGATACCCCGCGAGCGCAGGTAGAACAGCTGCTCGTCGTCGAACCGGCCGGTGGCCGAGGCGTGCCCGGCCCCCTCGATCTCACCGGTCTCGATCTCCAGGTTCGGTACCGAGTCGGCGCGAGCACCGTCGGTGAGCACCAGGTTGCGGTTCAGCTCGTAGGTGTCGGTGCCCTCGGCCTCCTTGCGGATCAGCACGTCACCGATCCACACGATGTGCGCCTCGTCGCCCTGCAGCGCACCCTTGTAGGTGACGCGGGAGATGCAGTTGGGCACGGCGTGGTCCACGAACAACCGGTGCTCCTGGTGCTGGCCCGCATCGGCGAAGTACAGCCCGTCCATCTCCACGTCCCCGCCGGTGGCGGTGAACGCAGACTCCGGGGTGAGCCTCACCACGTCACCACCGAGAGTGACGACCACGTGCCGCAACGTGGCGTCCCGGCCGATGGCGGCCCGGTGGCTGGAGGCGTGCACAGCACCGTCCTCCCAGTCCTGCACGGACACCACTCGCAGGTGTGCGCCGTCCCCGACGTGGATCTCCACGGTCTGGGTGAGCGCGGCCTGGCCACGGTGGTCGAGCACCACGACTGCTTCGGACTGCTCCTCGGCGACGATGCTCACGTGCTGGGCGGCCGGGGTGGAGTCGCTGCCGGTGATCGTCACCAGCGTCTCCTTGCTGGCCGCATGCTGACGCGGGATCGTGACCACGAGCGCCTCGGTGAAGGACTCCCAGGCGATCGCAGCGAGCCGGTCGCCGGGCGCACCCGCGGTACCGAGACGTTCGTCCTCACGGCCGACGTGCTCGACCCGCACCTGCTCATCCGCCTCGACCTGCACCTGCGGTCCGGCACCGGTGAGCACCCCCGACATCAGCGGGGCCAGACGGTTCATCGGGGAGAACCGCCAGTCCTCCTCCCGGCCGGTCGGCGGGGGGAAGTCCGCCAGGGCGAAGGAGGTCGCGCGGTCCCCGCGGGAGGCCTCCGGCACCACGCCGTGGCTGTGCGCGCCGTCGGCGGCCGCCTGGGAGTGGTCCGTGCTCAGTGAGGTGTTCTCAGTTGTGGTGGTCGACATCAGCCGACGGCCCCTTCCATCTGCAGTTCGATGAGCCGGTTGAGCTCAAGTGCGTATTCCATCGGCAGCTCCCGTGCGATCGGCTCCACGAAACCACGCACGATCATCGCCATCGCCTCGCTCTCCTCCAGGCCGCGAGACATCAGGTAGAACAGCTGGGCCTCGCTCACCTTGGAGACGGTGGCCTCGTGACCCATCTCCACGTCGTCCTCACGGACGTCCACGTACGGATAGGTGTCCGACCGGGAGATCTGGTCGACCAGCAGGGCGTCGCACAGCACGTTGGACTTGGAGTGCGCGGCGCCGTCGAGCACCTGCACCAGTCCACGGTAGGAGGATCGCCCACCGCCGCGGGCCACCGACTTGGACACGATCGAGGAGGAGGTGTGCGGGGCCATGTGCACCATCTTCGAGCCGGTGTCCTGGTGCTGGTCAGCACCGGCGAACGCGATGGACAGCGTCTCCCCGCGCGCGTGCTCGCCCATCAGGTACACCGCCGGGTACTTCATCGTCACCTTGGAGCCGATGTTCCCGTCGATCCACTCCATGTTGCCACCCTCGGCGACGGTGGCGCGCTTGGTGACGAGGTTGTAGACGTTGTTGGACCAGTTCTGGATCGTGGTGTACCGCACCCGGGCGTCCTTCTTCACCACGATCTCCACGACGGCGGAGTGCAGCGAGTCCGAGGAGTAGATCGGGGCGGTGCAGCCCTCCACGTAGTGCACGTAGGAACCCTCGTCAGCGATGATCAGCGTCCGCTCGAACTGGCCCATGTTCTCCGTGTTGATCCGGAAGTAGGCCTGCAGCGGGATCTCCACGTGCACACCCGGCGGCACGTACACGAACGACCCACCGGACCACACCGCAGTGTTCAGCGAGGCGAACTTGTTGTCGCCGGCCGGGATCACGGTGCCGAAGTACTCCTCGAAGAACTCCGGGTGCTCACGCAGCGCGGTGTCGGTGTCCAGGAACAGCACACCCTGACGCTCGAGCTCGTCGTTGATCTGGTGGTAGACGACCTCGGACTCGTACTGCGCAGCCACACCGGCCACCAGCCGCTGCTTCTCCGCCTCCGGGATGCCGAGCCGGTCGTAGGTGGTCTTGATCTCCTCGGGCAGGTCGTCCCAGCTCTGTGCCTGCTTCTCCGTGGAGCGCACGAAGTACTTGATGTTGTCGAAGTCGATCCCGGACAGGTCGGCACCCCAGTGCGGCATCGGCTTCTTCTCGAACAGCCGCAGCGCCTTCAGCCGGTTCTTGCGCATCCAGTCGGACTCGTCCTTCAGGTCCGAGATGTTGTTCACCACGTCCGCGGACAAGCCGCGCTGGGCGTTCGCTCCCGCGTCGTCGGCGTCGTGCCAGCCGTAGCCGTAGTTGCCCAGCGACGCGATGGTCTCTTCCTGCGTCATCGGCTCCTGGCCGGTCTGAGTGGTGGGTGTCGTCTCTGTGGTCATCGGGTCGCTCTATTCCTTTCCCCGGGTGGGGATCGTCACCGGGATGTGGGTGGTGCAGACGTGCTCGCCACCGGCGAGGGTGGCCAGACGCTGGACGTGCACGCCGAGCAGGTCGGCGAAGGCTCGGGTCTCTGCCTCGCAGAGCTGGGGGAACTGCGCGGCAACCTGCTGCACCGGGCAGTGCCCTTGGCACAGCTGGACGGCGAATCCGCCCAGCGGCCTGGAGCTTGCAGCGTAGCCGTCCTCGCTGAGGGCATCGGACAGGGCCGCTGCCCGTGCGTGCAGGTCCTCGCCGGCAGCATCGACGCGCGCCTGGTAGCGGCGTCTCATCTCCGTGGCCCGCTCCTCAGCGAAGGCTTCCACCGCCTCCGGACCGACTCGCTCACCGAGCCGCGCCAGGGCTCGGACGGCCATCTCCGCATAGGCGGCGCCCGCCTGCGGGTGGGCAGCGAGAGTGGCGATGTACCGCTTGGCCGGACGGCCACGGCCGCGTGGCACCGCCGCAGACTCCTCGCGCACAGTCACCTGTCCGGTGCGTTCCAGCGCCGCCAGGTGGCGGCGGATCGCTGCGGACGTCAGCTCCAGCTCGTTGGCCAGCTCGGCGGCAGTGACCGGGCCGAGCTCGATGATCAGGCTGCGCACGCGCTCCCGAGTGGTGGCCTCGGCGTCATCGACCGGTACGGACGTCACGCTCTCACCTCCTCACGAACGCGACCGCTGACCAGCGGCCACGAATTACTCAACATTCTCGTTGTCCAAATGAGGATCTGCAAGGAAGGCGACCCTTACAAGTGAGGAACCTCTCACTTCGAGGGCGCCCGCGTGGGCGGCACCCGGCGCCCCCGCCCGGTGCGCAGCCGACTCCCCCGGTGGGGTTTCGCATACCCTGCAGCCGTGACCTTCTGTGTGGAGCTGACCGGCGTGCACAAGGCCTTCGGGGCCACCCGCGCCCTGGACGGGCTTTCCCTGACCGCCGAGCAGGGCCAGATCACCGCCGTGCTGGGACCGAACGGCGCCGGGAAGTCCACCGCGATGGCGATCTGCGAAGGCCTGCACCGTGCCGACTCCGGCACCGTCCGGGTGCTCGGACTGGATCCCGCCACGTCCGCCGCACTGCTGCGCCCCCGGGTCGGGGTGATGATCCAAGACGGCGGCCTGCCGGTGATGGCCCGGGCTGAGGAGCTGCTGCACCACGTGTCCCGGATGTATGCCCGCCCCCGGGACGTCGGCGAGCTGGTGGACACTCTGGGCCTGGCACCGTTCGCACGGACATCGGTGCGGCGCCTGTCCGGCGGGCAGCGACAACGGTTGGCGCTCGCCATCGCGCTCGTGGGGTGCCCGGACCTGGTGTTCTTGGACGAACCCAGCGCCGGTCTGGACCCGCAGGCGCGGCTGGCAGTGTGGGCGATGGTCGAACAGCTGCGCACCGACGGGGTGAGCGTGCTGCTGACCACCCACCTGATGGACGAGGCCGCCCGGCTCGCTGACCACGTGGTGATCATCGATCACGGTCAGGTGATCGCCCAGGGCACTGTCGCTGGGCTCACCGGAGCTACCGGTGACGGCGCAGCCCACCTGGGCAGCAGGCCGCGCCCGGACCGAGGGGCACCCGCGGGTGCCCCGGGAACCATGCACCTGACCGGGACGTTCACACCTGAGGTGATCTCCGCCGTCGAGCACCTCGCCCGGACCCACCAGCTGCAGGTACGCACGGACCCCACGGGCGCGCCACCTGCACCGGAGCGCACCCTGGAGGACGTGTTCCTCGAGCTGACCGGACGGAGCCTGCGATGACCGAGCATGCCGGGGCCAGCCCCTGGGTCGTCCGGGTGCTCTCCCACGCCGGGTTCGAGATGCGCAACCTGCTGCGCAACGGTGAACAGCTGCTGCTCACCGTGATCCTGCCGGCGATCGTGCTGGTGGTGCTGGTGCGCACCGACCTGGTCCGCCTCGACGTCGGCGGGCAGGACCCGGTGCAGGTGGCCGCGCCTGGGGTGCTGGCCCTGGCGATCATGTCCACCGCGTTCACCTCGAACGCGATCGCCACCGGCTTCGACCGGCGAGCCGGGGCGTTGCAGCTGCTGGCCACCACTCCCCTGGGCCGCAGCGGTCTGCTCGGCGGCAAGGTGGTAGGGGTCTTCGCCGTGGAGCTGGTGCAGATCGCACTGCTCGGGACGTTGGCCGTGGCGCTCGGCTGGCGCCCCGCGCTCAGCGGACTCCCAGTCGCCATCGGCGCTGTGCTGCTCGGCACGGCGGCGTTCACCGCACTGGCGTTGCTGATCGCCGGCACGCTCCGGGCCGAGGCAGTGCTCGCCGGGGCGAACCTGCTCTGGCTGCTGCTGGTGGTCGGCGGTGGTGTGGTGTTCCCGGCCAGCGGGGTGCTCACCTCTCTGCCGTCCGCCGCGCTCGGTGACGCGCTGCGGGCGAGCCTCGGTGGGACCGGTGCGGGGACCGGCCTGCTCGAGCTGGTCCTGCTCGCGGTCTGGACGGTGCTGCTCGGTGGCGCGACCGTGCGCTGGTTCCGCTGGCACTGAGCTGGACCGGCCGTCACCGTCCGGCTGCTCCATCGGTGGCGTGCGACCGGACCACGGCCAGGCTCCGCACCGCTGGCGTCCACGTCCTGAGACAGGCGGGACGGTGCTGGCCCGGGTCCACGGTCCTGGGCCAGGATCGTCCCCGGCCCGGACACCCCGGGCAGCGCGACCGGCGGCGTCCGGTCGCGGCAGTCTCGTTGCCACCGACGGCGCGCGGTGGCGACCCACCGACGCGGGCGGTGGCCGCACACCTCAGGAGAACTATGTCTGCACGCACTCCCGCCCTGCTCGCTGTCGCCACCGCAGCCACGCTGGCGATGTCGGCCTGCTCCTCTGCGGACGGCAGCGCCGCGGACCTGGGCAGCGAGTCCCACCCGGTACGGCTGGGGGTGGTGGGCGCCAGCGAACCGTACTGGGACGTCTATGCCGAGGCGGTCGAGGACGCCGGCATCGCCTTGGAGATCGTCGACTTCACCGACTACAACCAACCCAACCCGGCAGTCAGCGAGGGTGAGCTGGACCTGAACCAGTTCCAGCACATCATCTACCTGGCGAACTACAACGTGCAGGCCGGGGACGACCTGGTGCCGATCGGCTCCACCGCGATCTACCCGCTCGGGCTGTACTCCACCCAGTACGAGAGCGTCGAGGACATCCCGGACGGTGCGCAGGTGGCCGTGCCGAACGACACCACCAACCAGGCGCGCGGGCTGCTCGTGCTGCAGTCAGCAGGGTTGATCACGCTCGAGGGAGGTGGCAGCCCATCCTCCACCGTCGAGGATGTCCTGTCCGAGGAGTCCCGGGTGGAGGTGCTCGCGCTGGATGCGGCAGTGACCGCCACCTCGCTGCCGGACGTGGCCGCGGCGATCATCAACAACGACTTCATCACCGACGCCGGGCTCACCGAGGAGGACGCGATCGCTCAGGACGACCCGTCCGACCCGTCCGCGTTCCCCTACATCAACATCTTCGCGACCACCGCGGAGAACGCCGACAACGAGCTGTTGGCCGAGCTGGTGGAGATCTACCAGACCACGACCGCTGTGACCGACGGGGTGGTCGAGGCCTCCGGCGGCACCGCGGTGCTCACCCAGACCCCGGTCGAGGACCTGGTCGCCAGCCTGGCCGAGGTCCAGTCCGACCTCGAGGTGGAGTAGGTGCCGCACGTCCGGCTGGATGAGGTCACCAAGGTTTTCCGCCCGCGCAGCCGCCGAGACTCGCCGGTGACCGCTGTGGACCGGGTGTCCCTGGACATCGAGCGCGGTGAAGTGTTCGCGGTGATCGGCTACTCCGGTGCCGGCAAGTCCACCCTGGTACGGCTGATCAACGGTCTGGAACCGGTCACCTCCGGCGTGGTGGAGATCGATGGTGTACCGATCAGCGCGCTGCCGGCCCGGGCGCTGCGCCGTCAGCAGCAGGGCATCGGGATGATCTTCCAGCGGTTCCACCTGCTCCGCTCCCGCACCGTGGCCAAGAACGTGGCCTACCCGTTGGAGGTGGTCGGCACCCCGCGGGCAGAGCGGGAGGCCCGGGTGGCCGAGCTGCTGGAGTTCGTCGGCCTGGCGCAGAAGGCCGCCGCTTACCCAGAACAGCTCTCCGGCGGTCAGCAGCAACGGGTCGGTATCGCCCGGGCGCTGGCCGCCAAGCCCTCCCTGCTGCTCGCCGACGAGGCCACCAGCGCACTGGACCCGGAGACCACCGCGGAGGTGCTCGACCTGCTCGGCCGGGTGAACCGGGAGCTGGGCGTGACGGTGGTGGTGATCACCCACGAGATGGAGGTGGTCGCTCAGGTCGCTGACCGGGTCGCAGTGATGGATGCGGGACGGGTGGTCGAGCACGGCAGCACGTATGAGGTGTTCACCGCCCCGCAGACCCCCACTGCGCAGCGGTTCGTGCGCACTGTGGTGCGTGCGCTGCCCGAGGGTGAGGAGCTGGCGGCACTGCGCGCTGCGCACGAGGGCCGGTTCTTCACCATCTCGTTCAGCGACGCGGGCGCGTCCGAGGCGCGTGTGTTCGGCGCCCTGGCTCGCGCCGGAGTGGACTTCAACCTGGTGCATGGTGGTGTGGACGACATCCGCGGCCGGGTCTACGGGCTGCTGACCATCGCGGTACGTGGACCGGAGGAGGCCGTAGCCGCCGCGTTGGCGCAGGTCGGCCCGGGCGTGCAGATCACGGAGACTGGTCGATGAGCGAGTTGCTCGAGATCGCCCCAGAGCTGGCGGTCCAGACCGGGATCATGCTGCAGATCGTTGGTCTGGGCATGCTCATCGGTGGTGCCGGCGGTCTGGTGGTCGGCACCGGGCTGTATGTCACCCGCCACGGCGGCATCCTCGCCCAGCCGGTGCTGTTCTGGCTGCTGAACCTCGTGGTGAACACGTTCCGCCCGATCCCGTTCATCATCTT
Source organism: Ruania albidiflava DSM 18029 (assembly GCF_000421225.1). GTDB lineage: Bacteria > Actinomycetota > Actinomycetes > Actinomycetales > Beutenbergiaceae > Ruania > Ruania albidiflava. The sequence goes on from NZ_ATWL01000001.1 coordinate 479,425, forward strand.
CATGGCTGCGATCCAGCCGTTGGCGCGGCTGGTGGTCGGCACCGGGATCGGCAATCCCGCGGCGATCTTCGCCATCTCGTTGGCGGCAACCTTCGGGATCGCCCGGATCGTGGAGCAGAACCTGGTCTCGGTGGACCCCGGAGTGATCGAGGCGGCACGGGCGATGGGCGCTGGCCCGTGGCGGATCATCCGCACCGTGGTGCTCCCGGAGGCGCTCGGTCCCCTGGTGCTCGGCTACACCTTCGCCGTGATCGCCGTGGTGGACATGTCTGCTGTCGCCGGGCTGCTCGGCGGTACCGGACTGGGCAACTATGCGATCACCTACGGGTACCGGCAGTTCGACGATCTGATCACCTGGTCGGCACTCGTGGTGATCGTGGTCATCGTACAGCTGGTGCAGCTGCTCGGGAACGTGCTGGCACGTCGTGTGCTGCGCCGCTGAGCGGATACCGTAGAGGGGTGTCCGCACTGACCTACACCCGCCTCACCGGCCGCGTGATCGTGGCCAACCTGGTCGTCCAGATCCTCATCATCGCCACCGGTGGTGCCGTGCGGCTGACCGGTTCCGGGCTCGGCTGCTCCAGCTGGCCGAACTGCGCCCCGGGGCAGTTCACCCCGACGCTGCACGGCGAGTCCTCGTTCCACCCCTATGTGGAGTGGGGGAACCGGATGATGGGCGCGGTGGTGGTGGTCGTGGCGCTCGCGGTGGCGCTGCTGGTGTTCTTCGCCCAGCATCGCAGCGTGCGCCCTGCCCCCTCGATCCGGCTGCTCTGGCTGGCGACCGTGCCGCTGCTGCTGTCGCTGGTGCAGGCGGTGCTCGGCGGGCTGACCGTGGTGCTGGACCTGCACCCGGCACTGGTGGGCTCGCACTTCCTGTTCTCGGCCGCGTTGGTGTGGTTGTCCACCTGGCTGGTGATCGACTGGTACCGGCCCGGGCAGGCTCGCCTCGCGGTCCCCGCCCGGCTGCGCACGGTCGGCTGGCTGCTGGCTGCAGTGGCCGCTGTGGTGGTGGTGCTCGGCATGGTGGTCACCGGCTCCGGTCCGCACTCCGGGGACGACGAGGTCGGTTACCGGTTTGCTGTGGACCCGGTGCTGGTCGCCAGAGCGCACGCCGGTGCGGTGTGGGTGTTCGTGGCGTTGCTGGCGGTGCTGCTGGTGCTCGCCTTCCATGCCTCGCACGACGGCGCGGTCCGGCTGTCGGTGGTCCGTCGCCGGGCCTTGGTGCTGCTGGGGGTCACGCTCGCGCAGGGCGCGATCGGGTACGTGCAGTACTTCACCGGGCTGCCCGAGCTGCTGGTGGGGATCCACATGGTCGGGGCAGCGGTGCTGCTGGTGGCCACCGCCTGGACGGTGGCTGGGATGTCCGAGCGGGCCTCGCGGGCGGAGCTGGCGGCAGCCGAACCCACAGTGCCGGTGACCGTGCAGCACTGAGACCGCGCACCGGCGCCGGGCCCGCCGGGGTAGGCCACCGGGTCTGCTGGGGCGATAGCTCCTACGCGGGGGCGACACCAGGGAGCACGACCTGGCGGGCCAGGTATCGCCTGGATCGTTTCAGCGCCGGGGTGGGTGCTGTGCTGGGTCAGCGTGGGAGGGGGTCGGGTGCGTCCGCGGCACGCAGCGGCTGCCAGCCGGCGCAGCGGGCGGCGTGGGCTGCGAGGATGCCTGCCACGGCCGAGGGGTTGTGGATCTGCCCGGCCAGCACTGCTGCGTGCGCCTCGTCCAGGTCCACCCAGGACAGCGGCATCTCGAGCTCTTCGGCCTCGCGGGCGAACCGGTCGGCCTCCGGTACCGCGGTCAGGTCCCGGGCGAGGAAGATGCGGATGCGTTCGTCGCTGCCACCCGGGGTGGTGCAGAAGTCCACCAGGGTGTGCCAGGTGGCCGCGTGCAGGTCTGCTTCTTCGGCGAGCTCCCGCTGGGCGGCTGCGAGCAACGGTTCTCCGGGCACGTCCAGCAGCCCGGCCGGAACCTCCCACAGGTAGGCGCGCACCGGGTGCCGGTACTGGCGCACCAGCGCCACTCGGCCGGCGTCGTCCAGAGCGACAACGGCGACCGCTCCGGGATGGGCCAGGAACTCGCGGTACACCTCTCCCCCGGCACCCAGGTCGACCCGCTCACCGACCAGGTCGAACACCTTGCCGTGGTGCAGCACCTCCCGGTCAGCGACCGGCAGGTCGGCCCGCTGGTCCTGCACCGCTTCCTGCCCGGCACCGGTCTCAGCCACGCGGGGTCGGCTCCACCTCGAGCAGACGGGTCTCCCGTTGCCGTTCCAGGGCCGCAGTGACCAGCCCGACGAACAGCGGGTGCGCGCGGGTCGGGCGGGACTTGAACTCCGGGTGCGCCTGGGTCGCCACGTAGTAGGGGTGCTTGTCCCGGTCCAGCTCCACGAACTCCACCAGCGAGGAGTCCGGGGACCTGCCGGAGATCTGCAGGCCGGCCGCTGCGAGCACGTCCCGGTAGGAGTTGTTCACCTCGTAACGGTGCCGGTGCCGTTCTACGACGCGTTCGCTGCCGTATGCCTCGGCGACCAGCGAGCCGGGCTCGAGCACTGCCTCGTAGGCACCCAGGCGCATCGTACCGCCCAGGTCGCCGGCGCCCTCGACGATGCTCAGCTGTTCCTCCATGGTCGCCACCACCGGGTCGGCCGACTCTGGGTCGAACTCGGTGGACGAGGCTGCGGGCAGGCCGAGCACGTTCCGGGCGTACTCGATGACCATGCACTGCAGCCCCAGGCACAGGCCGAGCGTGGGCACCTGGTGCTCCCGGGCCCAGCGCAGCGCATCGAGCTTGCCGTCGATGCCGCGGATGCCGAACCCGCCGGGGACGAGCACTCCGTCCACGCCGGTCAGCGCCTTGCGGGCGCCGTCCTCGCCCACGCAGTCGTCGGCCGCCACCCAGCGGATCTTCACCCGGGTGTTGATGTGGAAGCCGCCGGCACGGACCGCCTCGGTCACCGACAGGTACGCATCGGGCAGGTCGATGTACTTGCCGACCAGCGCCACCTCCACCTCGTCGACCGGGTGGTGCACCCGCTCCAGCAGGGTGTGCCAGGTCTGCCAGTCCACATCCCGGAACGGGATGGCCAGGCGGCGGATCACATAGGCGTCCAGACCTTCGCTGTGCAGCACCTTCGGGATGTCGTAGATGCTCGGGGCGTCCACACAGGTGATGACCGCCTCCCGGTCCACGTCGCACATCGCGGCGATCTTCGCCTTCACCGGGTCGGGGATGTCCCGGTCGGCGCGGCAGACGATCGCGTCGGGCTGGATACCGATGCTGCGCAGGGCGGCCACCGAGTGCTGGGTCGGTTTGGTCTTCAGCTCACCGCTGGGGGCGAGGTAGGGCACCAAAGAGACGTGCACGAAGAACACGTTGTCCCGACCGACGTCCTGGCGCACCTGACGGGCTGCCTCGAGGAACGGCTGGGACTCGATGTCGCCGACCGTGCCGCCGATCTCGGTGATGATCACGTCCGGGCGCGGTCCGGGGCCGGAGGCCTGGGCGCGCATCCGCCGCTTGATCTCGTCGGTGATGTGCGGGATGACCTGCACGGTGTCGCCCAGGTATTCTCCCCGCCGTTCCTTGGCGATCACCTCGGAGTAGACCTGTCCGGTGGTCACGTTCGCGCCGGCGTCCAGGTCCACGTCGAGGAACCGTTCGTAGTGGCCGATGTCCAGGTCGGTCTCGGCGCCGTCGTCTGTGACGAACACCTCACCGTGCTGGAACGGGTTCATCGTGCCCGGGTCCACGTTCAGGTACGGGTCCAGCTTCTGCATGGTCACCCGCAGACCTCGTGCGCGGAGCAGGTGGCCCAGACTGGAGGCGGTCAACCCCTTGCCGAGCGAGGATGCGACCCCACCGGTGACGAAGATGTGCCGTGGAACGCTGACGAGTTGCCCGGAGTGCCGGTCCGAAGAGATCACCACGGGCTTCTACGCTATCACCCTGGCGTAGATCCCGAGGGTCTGTCGCAGCGCGTCGGCCAACGTCGGTAGCTCACCGGCGCGGCGTCGCCCGGCCCGGCGCAGCTCGTCGGCGAGGTCGGTGTCGCGGAGCACAGCGGTGATCTGGGTGGTGAGCGCGTCCGGGTCCGCATAGGGCACCAGCCGAGCTGCGTCGCCGGTGACCTCGCCGGTGCCGCCGACGTCGGTGGCCACCACCGGTACCCCGGCGGCCAGCGCCTCCTGCAGGTTGATCGGTTGCCCCTCCCAGGCGCTGGTGGACACGAGCACGTCCGCGCTGGCGAGCAGGTCGGGTACGTCGTTGCGGCGACCGAGCAGGATCACCGGGAGGTTCTCCCCGAGCACCTGGTCGGCCAGCTCGTCCAGCAGCGGCCCGCCCCCGGCAACCAGCCAGCGCGCCTCGGGCACCCGGTCGGCGAGCAGTGCGGCGCTGTCGGCGAGCAGGCCGAGCCCCTTCTGCGGGGCCAGGCGTGCCACGGTGAGCACCAACCGGTGCTCCATGGTGAGGCCGAGCGCACGGCGGGCGGGGCCGTGCAGGGGTGTGCCAGGCACAGTCTTCGGTGCCGGCACCAGGGCACGCTCGGCGAGTCTGGCGCCGTGCCCCTCGGCCCAGGCGACCAGGTCGGAGCTCACCCCCAGGACAGCGTCTGCCCGGGCTGCGATGGCACGGAGCAACCCGCCGGCGATGGTGCGCACCCCGCCGGAACCCACCGGCGCGTTGTGCAGGGTGACGACCAGACCGGTGCGGGCCAGCGCGGGGGTGCTCAGTGCGAGCGCTGCCAGCGCACCAGCACGCAGCCCGTGCGCGTGCACCACGTCCGCCCCCCGAGCCACAGTGCGGATCCGGGCGAGGTTGCGGGCGTCGGACACCTGCGGTCGGTCCGTGATCGGGACGGGCACGACGCGCACCCCGGCCCCGGGGTCGGAGATCACGTCGGCGGGTCCGGCCAGGATCACGCGGTGGTCGCCGGCCAGTGCGGCGGCCAGAGACCGCACGTGGCCGCGGATACCGCCGGTGGTGCTCCCGGTGAGCTGCACGATGCGTAGGTCAGGCACGGGTCCTCCTCAAGGTGCTCAGGATGCCACGGTCGGCCAGCAGCACTGCACCGGCCACGCCCGCTGCTGCGAGGATGGCTCCGAGCGCACCGGCCAGCACTGCGGCCAGCAGCGAGTGACCGGCCAGGTCGAGCACCACGGTGGTCGCCCACCGGCCGGCGCAGGCGCCGAGGCCGGCACCGACCAGGCCCACGGTGCTGGTGCGCAACGTGCCCAGACGTACCGACCCCGGCAGGGCGCGCGCGAGCGCGAGGAGCAGCCCGGCACCGGCTGCGGTCATCCCGATCGTATGTGCCAGACCGAGGGCGCCGAGGGTGGCTGCCTGGCGTCCACCGTCGGGCGCGACCAGGTGCACCCCGACCACGGCGCTGACGGTGACCACCAACCAGCCGAGACCGGTGGCTGCCACCGCGGAGCGCTGCCGGTCCAGGGAGAACAGGGCGCGGGACAGGTGGAAGATCAGGGCCAGGCCGATCACCCCGGGTGCCATCAGCGTCAGTGCGGTCGTCATCCCCGTGGTGTCGTTCCGCTGGGAGAAGACCGCCTCGGCCGCCGGGGCCACTGCGACCAGTGCGCCGGCACCGAGGAAGGACACCGCAATCACGGCCCGGGTGGAGCTCTGCGCGGTGCGGGCGAACAGGTCCCGGTGCCCGCCGGAGGCGAGCTCGGCGAGCTTCGGGAACACGGCCGTGGCCAGCGGCAGCGCAAGCACAGCGTAGGGCAGCAGGTAGACCGCCTGGGTCCACTGGAAGATGTTGATCGTGCCCTCTGCGCCACCGGCTCGGGAGAGCCACACCACCACGAGCACCGATACCTGCTGGGCGACCAGGGTGCCCAGGCCGGCGAGCGCGAGCGCACCGGCCCGGCGAGCCACACCCGGTGGGAACCGGAGCGCCGGTCGCAGCCGGACGCCGCAGCGCCACACCGGGATGAGCATCGGCAGGGACATCACCGCTACCCCGGCGGTGGTGCCCCAGGCGAGCCAGGCCAGCGCAGCGTCGGAGAGTCCTTCGGGACTGTTCTGCATACCGGCGGCGAGCCGGCCGAAGACCAGGTAGGACACGATCACCACTGTGGTGGAGGCGATCGGGGCGAGCGCCGGGGCGAGGAACCGGCGGTGTGCCTGGAGCACACCGGTGAGCACCACACCGATGCCGTACAGCACCACCTGCGGGGCGAAGACGATGAGGAAGTAGGTGGTCAGCTCCACCTGCGCGGCCGGGTCACCGCCGGCCGACTGCGGCAGCACGTGGGCGATCGGGCGGGCGAGCAGGGTGACCGCCACGGCGAACGGCAGCAGGGCGAGCACCGCCCAGGTGAGCAACGCTGAGGAGGTGCGGTTGACGTCGTCGGCGGCCTTCCGGGCGATCGGGGCAGCGAGCAACGGCACGACTGCCCCGGCCAGCGCACCGCCGGCGACCACCTCGTAGAGCACGTTCGGGATCGTGTTGGCCGTGGCGTAGGCGTTCCCCACTGCACCTGCCTGGACCGTGGCTGCCTGCACCAGCCACCGGCCGAACCCGAGCACGCGGGAGACGATGGTCAGCACGGCGATCATCGTCGCCGCGCCCGCCACACCGGTGATCACACGGCGGGTGCTCACAGCCGGCGACCCCAGGTGTCGACAGCGCGGAGCACCGGGACGCGCTCGATCACCGCGGAGAAGCTCACCTTCTCGCTGGCCATGATCAGGGCGACCACACCGGCGAGCGCACCGGTGCGCACTCTGGCGCTGGGCAGCAGCGCCAGAGCCGTGCCGGCCAGGGCACCGAGGGCGTTGGCACCGGTGTCACCGAGCATCGTGCGTTCACCGAGGTCGTCGGTCCAGGCAGCGGCGAGGACTCCGCAGGTGCCGGCGGCCGTCCGACCGGCCGGTCCGGCGCTGAGCAGCACCGGGGCGGTCAGTGCACCGGTGACCTTCAGCGCCCGGCCGGGGCGTAGGTCGAACAGGTTGACGAGGTTGGCAGTACCTGCGATCAGCGCACCGGAGCAGAGCACGTCGAGGCTGCGGCGTGCCGGGGCGCCGGGGCGGCTGGTCTGGCGGTCCAGCAGCGCGGCGGCCGCCACCGACAGTGCGGGGATGCCCAGCAGCTTGAGCGCACCGGTGGTCACCTCCCCGCGGCTGAGGGCGCGCAGGTGGCCGCGCAGCCCGCGCGCGGCCCCGGGGTCCGGGGTGAGGTCGTCGACCAGGCCGAGCAGGCCGGCACCGGCGGTGGCGAGCGCACCGGCCGCACTGGCCCGCCCGGTGCCCCCTGCCACTGCGGCGACGACCGTGGCTCCCGTCGCGGCTGCCAGCCCGCCGCTCAGGCTCACGGTACGGCCACGGTAGTTGGTGCGCTGCCACCGACCGTGGTCGGGCTGGCTGGTGCGCTCTGGCTCGGGGCGTTGGCCCGCCCGGGACCGCCACAGCTGCAGCACCATGGCGGTGGCTGCGGCACCGCTCAGCGCCGCAACCGCTCGCCTCACCCTTGCTCCTCGATCGGCCCGGGTGCGAAGGCTTGCGGGTCCGGCGCGGACAGCTGCTCCTCTGCGGGGATCACCGCATCGGCGCCCTCGGCCACACCGAAGTGGCCCCCGTCTCCGACGGTGGCGGCAGCGATCGCAAGGGGGATCGTGACCTGCCCGGTGATCGAACCCACGCTGTCGACGCTGGTGACCGTGTCGGCAGCATCGTCGTCCGCACGCAGCGCGGTCAGCAGCGAGCCTTGTCCTTCGGCGGCCCCGGCAAGCACGGACGCCTCGCCGGTGGGGCTCATCCCGGTGGCGATGGTGATGAACGCCGCGTTCAGCTCCTCCAGGTGCGCCAGCTCCTCCTCGGTGGGTGCCTCCAGCTGTGCCGGCGGCCCGAGGATCACGGTGGCGTAGGCCGGGCCGCTGAGCGTGGAGTCCTCGGTGATCAGCTCGCTGGTGCGCAGCAGCTCCAGCATCTGGGTCGCCTCAGCGGAGCTGTTCGCGGTCTGCTCGGGGTCGCGTAGGGTGAGCGCCTGGCCGAGGGCCTGGGCAAGGACCAGGTCCGGCGGTGCGTCGGCGTCGGGGGCCGGGTTCATCGACGGCACCAGGTTCTGTGCGATCCCGGAGCGGAAGGTGGACTGGGAGCTGTCCACCCAGGTGTCGGTGATGGTCACGGTACCGACCACGGTGGCCTCGGCCTGCTCCAGCCGGGCGGCCACTGCTTCGGTGACGTCCTCGTCCGCTCCGGGAAGCTCCACGAGCGCCACCGACCGGTCGGTCAGGGTGCCGGTGAGTAGGCGGGGAGCGGCCTCGGTGATGAAGGTGCGGCGCTCCTGCGAGGCACGCTGGGCGGCGTCCAGCTCGACACGCAGTGTCTCCTTCTCGCTGCGCAGCTGGTCGACCTGTCCGGTGAGCTCGTCAGCGATGGAGTCACGCAGCGGGCCGGCACCGAGCACGATGCCCACGGCCAGCGCCAGGAACACCGAGATCAGCGAGACGATGTGGTAGCGAAAGTCGATCACGTAGGGAGGATCTTTCTTGAGCCGGGGGCCTTAGAACAGCCCGGTGAACAGGTCGCCGAACCAGGACCAGAGGTCGTCGAAGCGGGCGAGCAGCAGCCCGAGGAAGGTCTGCCCGGCGCTGGTTGCGGCGAGGGCTGCGACCAGCGCCGACACACCGGCGAGGATCAGGACGCTCACCTGCCAGTTGGAGATGCGGTGCCGATACAGCCGGGAGACGCCCTTGGCATCGATGAGCTTGCCGCCGACCCGCAGCCGGGTGAGGAAGGTGCTGGCCATCCCGGCCCGGCCCTTGTCCAGGAACTCCACGAGTGTCTCGTGCGTGCCGACGGCCACGATCAGCGAGGCACCCTTCTCGTCGGCGAGCAGCATGGCGATGTCCTCGCTGGTACCGGTGGCGGGGAAGACCACGTGCTCCACACCGAGGTCCTGCACCCGGTTCAGGCCGGGCGCGGTGCCGTCTCGGTAGGCGTGCACCACGATCTCGGCACCTGAGGTCAGTGCCTTGTCCGAGACGGAGTCCATGTCGCCGACGATCATGTCCGGGCGTAGGCCCTCGTCCAGGATGGCGTCGGCACCGCCGTCCACCCCGACCAGCAGCGGCCGGTACTCGCGGACGTACGGGCGCAGCATCGCCAGGTCTTCCTTGTAGGAGTAGCCGCGGACCACGATGAGGACCTGCCGGCCCTCGAACGCAGTGGTCACCTCGGGCACGCCGACGCCGTCGAGGAGCAGCTCGCGTTCGCGGCGCATGTAGTCCATGGTGTTGGCTGCGAACGCCTCGAGCTGGACGGACAGGCCGGCACGCGCCTCCTCCATCGCCGTGGCGACCAGCTCGTCGGTCTGCCGGGTGCCCTCGGCGACGAGGGTGCCGTCAGCGGCGTAGACCTGGTTCTCCTCGACCCGTACCCGGCTTCCCTCGGTGAGGGTCATCACGTCGGCACCGAGGTCGTCGATGAGCGGGATGTCGGCGGCGAGCAGGATCTCCGGGCCCATGTTCGGGTACCGGCCGGAGATGGAGGCTGCGGCGTTCAGCACGGCTGCCGGACGGCAGGCGACCAGGGCCTCGGCCGAGACGCGGTCGATGTCCAGGTGGTCGATCACGGCGACCTCGCCGGCACCGAGCCGCTTCGTCAGTGACTTGGTGCGGCGGTCCACACGCGCCACAGCGAGGGCCTCGGCGGAGGCGTCCTCGTCGTGGGAGCGGCCACGCAGCAGAGAGATCATGCCTCCCATGCTCCCACGCCGGGACGAGCCAGGAGCTCTGCGGCATGCTGTCGGGCGGTGGTCGAGCCCGGGTCACCGGAGAGCATCCGGGCCAGCTCGGCCTCCCGGTCCTCGCCCGTGACGGCGCACACGTCGCTGGCGGTGACGGCCTCCCCCTGGTCGCTGGTCGTCTTGGTGACGACCAGGTGCCGGTCGGCGAAGGCCGCCACCTGGGGCAGGTGGGTGACCACGATCACCTGGGTGTGCCGCGCCAGCTCGGCGAGCCGGCTGCCCACCTCGACGGCGGCACGGCCGCCGACTCCCGCGTCCACCTCGTCGAACACGAACGTGGGCAGCGGGGCGTCCTCGGTGTCGGCCTGCCGACGGGCGAGCGCCACCTCCAGGGCGAGCATCACCCGGGAGAGCTCACCACCGGAGGCGCCCTTGCCGAGCGGGCGGGCGGGGGCCCCGGAATGGGCGCTGAGCAGCAGCTGGACGTCCTCCCCGCCGAACGGGCCGAGCTCGGGCAGGGGGCTGGTCTGGACCACCAGGGATGCCCCGGGCATGGCCAGTCCGGTCAGCTCGGCACCGGTGGCCTCGGCCATCGCCGCTCCGGCTGCTGCCCGCCCTGCGGAGAGCGTCGCGGCAAGGGCGCGCTCGGTCTCCTGCAGCTCGGCGACCCGGGCGATGAGGGCGTCCCGCCCGGCACCTGGGGCGGTGAGCTCGCTGATCCGGGCACGCGCCCGGGTGGCGAAGTCGAGCAGGTGCTCGAGCGTGTCGCCGTCGGTGTGGGTGCGGATCAGGTCGGTGATCGCGGCGCGGCGTTCGTGCACCTGCTCCAGGCGGGCCGGGTCGGCCTCGAGTCCGGCGAGGTAGGAGCCCAGCTCGGTGAGCAGGTCGGAAAGCTGGTAGCTGATGCCGTCCAGCCGGTGGGTCCACTCGACCAGGGCCTCGTCGTGCTCCGCTGCGGCCGCGAGGGTGCGGCGTGCCTGGTCGACCAGGGCGAGCGCTGCCTCCGGGGCGGCCGGGTCCTCCACCCCGCCGATCGCCTCGTGCGCAGCGCCTGCGGCCAGGCGGAGGTCTTCGACGTTGCCGAGCCGCTCGGCCTCGGCGCGCAGGTCGGCGTCCTCCCCGGCGCTCGGGTCGAGGGCGTCGATGGCTTCGATGGCGCGGGTGAGGCGGGCCAGCTCCTCCTCCCGGTCGCGGGAGTCGGCGTCCCAGGCGTCTAGCTCGGCCTCGGCGGACCGGCGGGCGGCGTACACATCGGTGTACTGCGCCAGGGTGGCCAGGTGGTCCGGCCCGGCGTACTGGTCCAGGGCTCGGCGCTGCTGGGCGGGTGAGCGCAGCCGCAGCTGGTCGCTCTGCCCGTGCACGGTGATCAGGTCCGCACCGACCTCGGCGAGCAGGCCCTGCGGGACGGACCGACCCCCCAGGTGTGCCCGAGAACGCCCCTGGGCGGCGACGGTACGGGCCACCAGCAGCGCGCCGTCGTCGAGCATCGCACCGGCCTCGGCAGCAACGGTGAGCGCGGGATGGCCCGGGGGCGGGACGAACCGACCCTCGACCGTGGCGCGGTCCCGGCCGGGTCGCACCGCCTCCGGGTCGGCCTTGCCGCCGAGCAGCAGGGACAGTCCGGTGAGCACCATCGTCTTCCCGGCACCGGTCTCGCCGGTGATCACGGTCAGGCCGGGGTCGAGCTCGATCAGCGCCGAAGAGATGACACCGAGGTCGCTGATCGCGATCTCTTCGATCATGGCGTGTCCTTCGCACCGCGCCAACCGGCCACAGGCAGGTTGAACTTGCCCACCAGCCGGTCGGTGAACGGACTGAGGTTGAACCGGGCCAGGCGCACCGGTGCGCTGCCGCGGACCACGTCGATGCGGGCCCCGGGGGCAGCGTCCAGACGGCGGCGGCCGTCGCACCAGAGCACCGCGGGGGTGAAGCTGCGGCTGAGGACCTCCACAGTCATCCGGGAGTCCGGACCGACCACCAGCGGCCGGGCGAACAGGGAGTGGGCGCTGATCGGCACCAGCAGCATGGCCGAGACGTCCGGCCAGACCACCGGCCCGCCGCCGGAGAAGGCGTAGGCGGTGGATCCGGTCGGGGTGGCCATCACCACTCCGTCGCAGCCGAACGTGGACAGGCCACGGTCGTCGATCCCGATCGCGACCTCGATCATCCGTTCCCGGTCCACCTTCTCCACGCTGACCTCGTTGATCGCCCAACCGTGGGTGGGGTCACCGTCCGGTGGGGTGAGCGTGAGGTCGAGTGTCATCCGTTCCTCGACCTGGTAGTCGCGCTCGGCGGCGCGGGCGACCACGTGCGCGACCCGGTCCACCTCCGACTCGGCGAGGAACCCGACGTGACCGAGGTTGATGCCGACCAGCGGGGTGCCGCGGCCACGGACCAGCTCGGCGGCGCGCAGGATGGTGCCATCACCACCGAGGACGATGACCAGCTCGATGTCGCCACCGTCGATCTCGTCCTCACCGATCGGGGTCATCGAGTGCCGGCGTAGCTCGGTGGCGACCAGCTCAGCAGTGTGCGCGGCCGCCGGCCGGCCCGGGTGGGTGAGCACCAGCACACGTCGGGTCATGACCGGACCTCCGCCGCCGGGCCGGCGGGGCCCGTGGCGATCGCGTCGGTGATCATCTGGTCGAGCTCCTCCTCGCTCGGGGTGGCATCGCGGTGCAGGTGCACAAAATACTCGACGTTGCCGCTCGGGCCCGGCAGCGGGCTGGCCACCACGGACCGCAGCCCGCGGCCGAGGCTGGTAGCAGCACTGACGACGGTGCGTACCGCCTCGGCGTGCAGGGCGATGTCCCGGACCACTCCCCCGGCGCCGAGGCGGTCCCTGCCGACCTCGAACTGCGGTTTGACCATGAGCAGCAGGTCGGCGTCCTCGGCGGCGGCACCGACCAGGGCGGGCAGCACCAGGGTCAGGGAGATGAAGGACAGGTCACCGACGACCAGCTCCGGTGGTGGTGCCACGGCCGCGGGGTCGAGGGTGCGGACGTTGGTGCGGTCCAGCACGGTCACCCGCTGGTCGGTCTGCAGCGGCCAGGCGAGCTGGCCGTAGCCGACGTCGACGGCGACCACGTGGGCCGCGCCGCGCCGCAGCAGCACATCGGTGAACCCGCCGGTGGAGGCTCCGGCATCGAGGGCCCGGCGTCCGGTGACCGCTGGGGCGGCGGTGCCCAGGGCGTCCAGGGCGCCGGCGAGCTTGTGCCCTCCGCGGGAGACGTAGTCCTGGCTGCCCTGCGGCGGGTCGAGGACGCGCAGCGCCTGGGCAGGGTCGACCTGGGTGGCGGGTTTGCTGGCAGCGCTGCCGTCCAGGAGGACGCGCTGCTGGGCGATCAGCGCTGCGGCGTGCTGGCGGGAGCGGGCCAACCCGCGGCGCACGAGCTCAGCGTCCAGGCGTGCTCGGCGCGCCATCAGTCCTCCGCTTGAGCGAGCTGGTCCTGCAGGGTGGCCAGGACGTGCTCGAAGGCAGCCACGTGCTCGGGCAGGGGACGGTCAGCCAGCCCTTCCACGGCTGCTACTGCGGAGTCGATCTGCTCACCTGCGTCCATGGTGGCTCCTCCCGCCGGTCCGATGCTGTCGGTGCTCACGCTACCTGGCCGGTGGCGTGCTCAGTCGGAGGCTACGACCACTGTGCCCCCGGGGGCAGGCAACACTGTGGACACGCCCGCTTCGTCGCTGGCTGCCCAGGCGGCGGCACAGGCGGCGCGGAGCTCGTCCAGGGTCAGCTCGGCACCGGCGTCGAGGTCGATCTCGCTGTCGCCGCGGCGCACCAGCACCGTCTGGTCCTGCACCTGGGCGACGGCGTCACGGCAGGTCCACCGCCCGCCCTCACCTCGTTGTGGGGCTGGGTGGGCCACCTTCAGGGCCCGTAGGTCGGTGCCCAGGTAGCTGGGGCGCTCGGCGCGGCGGGCGCGCAGCAGCTCGGCAGGGCCGTCCACACCGGTGAGCACGTGCAGGCCCGGGTAGCCGGCAGCGCGTGCACCAGCGAGGTCGGTGTCCAGCCGGTCGCCGACGACGATCGGGTGGCGCGCACCTGCGCGGGAGGCGGCCTGCTGGAAGATCTCTGGCTGCGGCTTTCCGGCAGCGCGCGGCTGGACGCCGGTGGCGTGCACGACGGCAGCGACGAGGGAGCCGTTGCCGAGGGCCAGCCCGCGGTCGGTGGGCAACGTGGAGTCGAGGTTGGTGGCCACATGGCTGGCGCCGGCGAGGATGGCGTAGGTGGCCTCGGCCAGGTCGGTCCAGGACAGGCTCTTCTCCAGCCCTTGGACCACGACGGTGGGTTCATCGTCGGCCGTGTCCACGAGCGTGAGTCCTTCTGCACGCAGCGCCTGGCGCAGCCCTTCTCCGCCGATGGCCAGCACCCGGGTGTCCTGGTCAGCGCTCTCGGCCACCATCCGGGCGGCGGCCTGGGCTGCGGTGGTGACCTCTTCGGGCCCGGTGGGCATGCCGAGGTCGGTCAGGTGCCGGGCGACGACATCTGGTGTGCGGGAGGCGTTGTTGGTCACGAACATCATCAGCATCCCGCCCTCACGGGCCTCGGCGAGAGCTGTGGGGGCGTGCGGAACGGCATGGTCGCCGCGGTAGACCACACCGTCCAGGTCCAAGAGTGCGACGTCGAAGCTCACCTGGAGTGGTTCGTCGCAGCCGCGGAGCGCACTGTCAGACATCGGTGCTGTCGTCCTCTCGTGGGTCTGCTGCTCGCTGTGGGTCTGCTGTGCTGGACGCGGTGGGGCTGTCCGGGTGCTCACCTGCGGTCGCCGGTTCGCGGTGCGCCAGCTCCTCTGGATGCAGGACTGCGAAGACGACCTCGTCCTCTTCCGGTTCCGGTGGCGGGATCGTCGCTTCGAGTGCTTCGGCCTCCTCGGTCCGTCCTGCCGCCTGCAACGCGGTGACACGCGCCTGGGCGACCCGGATCCGCATCTCTTCGTCGGCGACGTCGAGCACCAGAGGCTGGTCCAGCAGGAGGAGGGCCGCGTCGGGTTGTCCCAGGTCGAGCCGCGCACCACTGGCCACCAGCGCGAGCTCTACCCGGTCGGTGGTGGTCATGTCCTTGCTCGGTGGTGCAGCGGCCAGGTCGAGCGCCCGTTCCGGACGGCCCAGTCCCCGTTCGCAGTCGGCCTCGATCGCCCGGAGTGCGTCCAGCCCGCTGAGCCGACGTACGGTGCGGATCTCTCGCAGCGCCTCTGCGTACCGACCGGTGGCGTACGCGGTCAGCGCCACGGCTTCGCGCACGACGTCGACTCGACCGGCACGTCGTAGGGCGGAGTGGGCGTGCTGGTAGGCGAGCTCGGGGTCCTCCTCGACGAGCAGCCCGGCCATCACCAGGTGCCGGCCGACGCGTTCGGCGCTCTCCTTGCTCAGCGTCCGCAGACGCTGGCGCGCCTGGCGGTCCAGCTGGGCGAACGTGACGTCTTCGTAGATCGGTGGGTCAGTGGGACGGTCGGCCTGTGGTGGGCGGGACTCCCCGCGGGGCAGCGGGCGCCGATGGCCGCCTTCGCCTGCAGCCCGATCCGGCCCGCGCCCGCTGTCCTGCTGGCGTCGATCGTTCCATCCGCGGTCCGAGCGCCGGCCCTGCCTTCCCGGGCGGCCGCGGTCGTCACCGCCTCGGCGGTTCTCATGACGTCGCTGGCTGCCCTCACGTCCCGGCCGACCCGGAGCGTCTCCCTCCCGGCGTCTCTGGTCGGCACCACCGGAGCGCCCCGGCCGTCGTGGCCGACCGGGGGCACCGCGTCCTGGGTAGCGGTCCCGGGATCGTGGAGACTTCTCGGCGTCTCGTTCGTCGCTGTTCTCAGCCTCGCCGGCCATCACAATCCCTCTCCGCTGTTCAACTACGGGACAAGACTACCCGCGACAGCTGAAGCAGAGCCGGCCAGCGCTCCGAGTGTGCCCGTTGCCACACTCGGGAGTCGGGAGCCGGCGGGTTAACGCAGTCAAGCCACCCTGGTGGGGGTGGCTTGACTGGGATGTGTGGTCCGGCGGTGTCCTACTCTCCCACGACCTCGCGGTCGCAGTACCATCGGCGCTGAGGGGCTTAGCTTCCGGGTTCGGGATGGGACCGGGCGTTTCCCGCCTCGCTATGACCGCCGTAACTTTATGGAGATATCAAACCCCGGCCCCCGGGTCTGCCCCCCGGGGAATGTGTGGGGGGTGGGGGGTGGTGGTTGCCGGTATCTCGGGAACCGCACAGTGGACGCGCACGGGTTTGGTTTCATTCCCCCCACAAAAGAAGGGGGGGGTGTGGTTAAGTCTTCGGCGTATTAGTACCGGTCAGCTGGACACATTGCTGTGCTTCCACATCCGGCCTATCAACCCAGTGTTCTAGCTGGGAGCCTCTCGAGGCACAAGGTCCTCTAGGAAATCTCATCTTGAAGCAGGCTTCCCGCTTAGATGCTTTCAGCGGTTATCCCTTCCCAACGTAGCTAACCAGCCGTGCTCCTGGCGGAACAACTGGCACACCAGAGGTTGGTCCGTCCCGGTCCTCTCGTACTAGGGAC
>NZ_ATWL01000002.1 GCF_000421225.1 Ruania albidiflava DSM 18029
GGCCACCTGGAGTGTGTATCAGAAGGTCGTCGCCGCCTACCGGTGCGGCTCCAAGCCCGCCGGCAAGCAGATGCTGACAGAGGTGATCGACTCGCTGCGGCGCGGGGTCCCGGCCAAGCTGGTCGAGCTGAAGAAGCTGGGCCGGACGCTGAATCGCCGGGCGGTCGACATCCTGGCCTACTTCGACCGCCCCGGCACCTCCAATGGGCCCACTGAGGCGATCAACGGCCGGCTCGAGCATCTGCGCGGCACCGCTCTGGGGTTCCGGAACCTGACCAACTACATCACCCGCGCCCTGCTGGACACTGGAGGATTCAGGCCCTTGCTACACCCTCATCTGCGATGAGCCCGTTTACCGTTGGCCCACCGGCGCACGGTAGTCGAGAACAACCCCTGCTGGGAGCACAGTCGCCAGATGCGCCGGTCATCGTCGGTGGCAGGCGCGACACCATGTCCGGGTCGAGGTCTCGCCCATCAGCTGATCGACTCAGACGCTTCCAGCCACTGCTCCTCCAGGTCGGCCACCTCGGCTTCCAGTGCGCGCAGCGTCTCGGTGTGTGCCTGCAGCCCGGTGTAGTCGCTCTGGTCGTGCGCGGCGAGCAGCTCGTGCTGGGCGGCGATCTGCCCGGCGAGCTTGTCGAGCCGGCGCTCGATCGAGGCGAGCTGTTTCTGCGCCGCGCGCAGCTCGGCTCCGGTGAGCCCGCCCGCGCCCGCCGACCCAGCGCCTGAGGCGGGCTGGGCAGGCGGCCCCTGACCAGGGTGGGAGTCGGCACCGCCCGGGGCTGCGCCGTCGTCGGCCCGGAGCCGGAGGTACTCCGCCACCCCGCCGGGCACGTGCCGCAGCTCGCCGTCGAGGATGGCGTATTGCTGGTCGGTGACCCGCTCGAGCAGGTAGCGGTCGTGGGAGACGACGACCAGCGTGCCCGGCCAGGAGTCCAGCAGGTCCTCCATCGCGGTGAGCATGTCGGTGTCCACATCGTTGGTGGGCTCGTCCAGGATGAGCACGTTCGGCTCAGAGAGCAGCACCAGCAGCAGCTGCAGCCGGCGCCGCTGCCCACCGGAGAGGTCGGCCACCCGGGCGGACAGGTGCGCGCGGGAGAAGCCGAGCCGCTCCAGCAGCTGGGCGGGGGTGAGGTCCTTGCCGTCGACGGCGAAGGTCGCCTTGGTCCGAGCCAGCACCTCCCGCACCCGGTCGGCGGCGATCTCCGCCAGCTCGCGGAACTGCTGGTCCAGGATCGCCACCCGCACGGTCTTGCCGTGCTTCACCCGGCCGCTGCTGGGCGCCAGCGTGCCGGCGACCAGGCCGAGCAGCGTGGACTTGCCGACCCCGTTCGCCCCGAGGATGCCGGTGCGCTCACCGGGGCCGATCCGCCAGGTGACCTCTCGCAGCACCTCCTGCGCCCCGTAGCAGACCCAGACGTCCTCCAGGTCCACCACGTCCTTGCCGAGCCGGGCGGTGGCCAGCCGGGTCAGCTCCAGCCGGTTGCGCACCTCGGGCACATCGGCGATCAGCGCGTTCGCCGCGTCGATGCGGAACTTCGGCTTGGACGTGCGGGCCGGGGCGCCGCGGCGCAGCCAGGCCAGCTCCTTGCGCATCAGGTTCTGCCGTTTGGCCTCGATGGTGGCGGCCTGCCGGTCCCGCTCTACCCGCTGCAGCACGTAGGCGGCGTACCCGCCGTCGAAAGGCTCCACGACCCGGTCGTGCACCTCCCACATCGTGGTGCACACCTCGTCCAGGAACCACCGGTCGTGGGTGATCACCAGCAGCGCACCGGTGCCTCGGGGCCAACGCCTCTTCAGGTGCTCGGCGAGCCAGGCGATGCCCTCCACGTCCAGGTGGTTGGTCGGCTCGTCCAGGGCGATCACGTCCCAGTCGGCCACCAGCAGCGCGGCCAGCGCCACCCGGCGCCGCTGTCCGCCGCTGAGGTCGGCGATGCGGGCGTGCCACGGGATGTCCGTGACCAGGCCGGCGATCACGTCCCGGATGCGGGGGTCCCCAGCCCACTCGTGCTCGGCAGCATCCCCGACGATCGCGTGGCCGACCGTGGCCTGCTCGTCGAGGTCGTCGCTCTGGCTGAGCAGCCCGGTCCGCAACCCGCCGCGATGGGTGACCCGACCGCCGTCCGGCTCGAGCCGGCCGGCGAGCAGGTTCAGCAGCGTGGACTTTCCGTCCCCGTTGCGGCCGACGATGCCGATCCGCATCCCGTCCTCCACCCCGAGGGTGACCGAGTCCAGCACCACACGGGTAGGGAACTCGAGGTGCAGGTTTTCAGCGCCGAGGAGATGAGCCACGCTCCTAGCCTAGGTTCGCTGCAGCGGTGGCCCGGTACAACGCCATTGACCGCGGCAGCTGCGCGCGGCACACTGATCGGTGCTCATCGAAGGGGAAGACGGCCGGCTCAGGGGTGCGGGCCGCAGGGGACCCCCGGGGCCGGGGGCCAGGGTAGGCGCGCTGCGGAGCCGGTCGCACGATCGAAGGACTTAGCCATGACCGAAGCACCTCTGTACCAGCACGTCTCCGCGCCGCCGTCGGGGTACCGTCAGCTCTACGGAGCGGTCGCCGTGGTGGGTTTCGTGCTGAGCTTCACCCAGTTCTACGCGCGCGAGGTGGTGGACGGCTATCCGGAGCGGCTGACGCTGTGGACCCTGCTGGCGGACCCCAACTGGGAGGGTGTCGCCATGGCCGCGCTGCTGCTGGTGTTCAGCCTGGTGGCGGTCGCGATCTGCGGGGCGGTGCGGTCGGTGCGCACCGTCGCGGTGCCCGTGGCGGTGGTGGTGCTGTCCCTGGTCGGGGCGGTGATGCTGATGGCCAAGATCGGCTACTCGGATCCGGCGCCGCCGTTCGACGATGGCGGCGCCATGATGGTTGCGTTGGCGTGGGGCGCAGTGCTGCTCGGTGTGGTGCACACTATCCATCTGATCGTCTGGCGCCGGCGCGGCTGAGCGGCCGCAGCGGTCAGTGTTCGAACTGCGTGAGCAGCTGGCGCAGGATGGCCGAGAGCTCCTCGCTCTGCTCGTCATCGATGGCCGCGAGCAGCTTGGACTCCCGGCGCAGCAGGTCCTCCAGGGCTGCATCGACCGCAGCCAGCCCCTCCTCGGTGAGCCGTACCAGCACCACCCGGCGATCCTCGGGTGCGGGGGCACGGACCACCAGGCCATGGGCCACGAGCCGGTCGATCCGGTTGGTCATCGTGCCGGAGGAGACCAGCGTCTGGGTGAGCAGCCGACCCGGGGTGAGCTCGTACGGTTCACCGGCGCGGCGCAGCGCGGAGAGCACGTCGAACTCCCACACCTCCAGCCCGCGAGAGGTGAATGCCGCCCGGCGGGCCAGGTCGAGGTGCCGGGCGAGCCGGCCGATCCGGGAGAACACACCCAGCGGGGTTACGTCCAGGTCGGCACGCTCGCGCTGCCACGCCTCGACGATCCGGTCGACCTCGTCCTCAACGGTCATGACAACGAGATTACTCGACATCGAGAGACCTGCGGGTGAGGAGCCGTCGCCTGCTGGTGCGTGCGGACCGTGGCAGCCTGCGGTGAGCGCACCCATCAGCGGTGGCGTGCCCGGGTGGCGGCGGGTGTCAGCCGGGGCTCGGTCTGCAGCGCCGCGAGCCCGTTCCAGGACAGGTTGACCAGGTGTGCGGCCACCTCGTCCTTCGGTGGGGTGCGGGTCTCCAGCCACCACTGCCCGGTCAGGGCGATCATCCCGACCAGCATCTGCGCGTACATCGGGGCGGTGCCCGGGTCGAAGCCCTGCCGCTCGAACGCGCCGGCGAGCACCTGCTCCACCTGGGTGGCCACGTCGCCGATCAGGGAGGAGAACGTGCCGGTGGCCTGTGCCACCGGGGAGTCCCGCACCAGGATGCGGAAACCGTCCGTGTTCGTCTCGATGTAGTCCAGCAGCGCCAGTGCGGTGCGCTCCACGGTCACCCGCGGGTGACCGCCCTGACGCAGCGACCCGGTCAGTGCCGCCAGCAGCGTGGCCACCTCGCGGTCCACGATCACCGCGTAGATGCCTTCCTTGCCGCCGAAGTGCTCGTAGACCACCGGCTTGGAGACCTGCGCGCGGGCAGCGATCTCCTCCACGCTGGTGCCCTCGAACCCCTTCTCCGCGAACAGCGAGCGGGCCACCTGCAACAGCTGCTCGCGTCGCTGGTGCCCGGTCATCCGCGGGCGCGGGGTGCGTTTGGCTGGCTCGGTCACGCCCTCCATCATGCCCTGTCCGCCAGGCACCACCGGGCAACGTCACCCAAAGTCGGTCGCCCGGTGCCCGATCTCTAGCGACATCGTTGCTCGTCGCCTGCCCTGGCGGACCGCCGGTATGCTCGATGGCGCGCCTGCGCGCGTCGCCCGGCTCCGCTGGGCCGCGTCGGCGGTCCGCCCTGGTGTAATGGCAGCACGCCGGCCTTTGGTGCCGTGCAGTCCGGGTTCGAATCCTGGGGGCGGAGCACCACCGTGAGCCAGACCACGTCCGGCACCGCTGGTCGTGGCGGCTACAGTGGACGGCGTGAGCCTGACGCCTCCAGCAGCAGTGATCGTTCTTGCCGCCGGCCAGGGGACGCGGATGAGGTCCGCGACCCCGAAGGTGCTGCACCGTATCGGGGGCCGCAGCCTCCTCGGGCACGTCCTGGCCACGGCGAGAGACCTGGACCCCGGACGCATCGCCGTCGTGGTCCGGCACGAACGAGACCAGGTGGCTGCGCACGCCCAGGCGCTGGAACCCGCAGCGCTGATCGCCGACCAGGACGAGGTACCCGGCACCGGTCGGGCGGTGGAGTGCGGTCTGTCCGTGCTGGATGCTGCCGCGCAGTCCGACCAGGCGGCGGCTGGCAGCGAGGCGGGCACGCTCACCGGGGTGGACGGACCGGTGGTGATCCTGGCCGGTGACGTGCCGCTGCTGGATGCCGGCACCCTGACCGCGCTGCTGGATGCCCACCACACCGACGGCAACGCCGTCACGGTGCTCACCACGAACCTCCAGGACCCGACCGGGTACGGCCGCGTGGTGCGCGACACCGATGGTCAGGTCGCCAAGATCGTGGAGCAGAAGGACGCCACCGCGGAGGAGCTCGCCCTCACCGAGATCAACTCCTCGGTGTACGTGATGGACGCCGGCGTGCTGCGCGGAGCACTGGGCCGGCTGGACCGCGACAACGCCCAGGGCGAGGTGTACCTCACCGACGTGGTCGCCCTGGCCCGTGCCGACGGCGGTGCGGTGCGGGCGCTGGCCACCGACGAGCCGGTGCTGGTCGAAGGGGTCAACGACCGGGTGCAGCTCTCGGCGCTCGGGGCCGAGCTGAACCGCCGCCTGGTCACCGCATGGATGGAAGCCGGCGTGACCGTGGTGGACCCGGCGACCACCTGGATCGACGTAGACGTGCAGCTCGAGCAGGACGTCACCCTGCTGCCCGGCACCCAGCTGCAGGGGTGCACCCGGGTGGCCACCGGCGCGGTGGTGGGCCCGGACAGCACCCTGACCGACGTGGTGATCGGCCCGGGCGCCACCGTCACCCGCACGCACGGGTCCGGGGCGCACATCGACGGCGGAGCCACCGTGGGCCCGTTCACGTTCCTGCGCCCGGGTACGCACCTGGGCCAGCAGGGCAAGCTGGGCGCGTTCGTGGAGGTGAAGAACTCCGAGATCGGGTCGGGGTCGAAGGTGCCGCACCTGTCCTACATCGGGGACGCCACCATCGGCGAGGAGACCAACATCGGTGCCGCCTCCGTGACCGTGAACTACGACGGGGTGCACAAGCACCGCACCGTGATCGGATCCTACGCCCGCACCGGTGCGGACAACATGTTCGTCGCTCCGGTGCAGGTCGGGGACGGCGCCTACACCGGGGCCGGCACCGTGGTCCGCCGGGACGTGCCGGCCGGGGCCCTGGGGGTCAGTGGGGGACCACAGCGCAACATCGACGGGTGGACCGTCAGCCGCCGTCCGGGCACGCCCGCCGCCGAGGCCGCACAGCAGGCCAGCGGCGAACAGCTCTCCGCGCAGGCCCGCGGGGAGTCCTCGCGGCGGGACGCCACCGACTCCGACGCCCAGCAGGGCAAGGCCTGACTGGCCGGCCGTGACCATGCCCCACCGTCCCCGACCCGCGTAGGAGAAGTTTGTGATGACCGGCATCACCAGCCACGGCGAGAAGCGCCTCGTTCTCGTCACCGGCCGGGCGCACCCTGAGCTGGCCCAGACAGTGGCCGACGAGCTGAACATCGAGGTGGTGCCCACCACCTTGTACGACTTCGCCTCCGGTGAGATCTACGTGCGGTTCGCGGAGAGCGTGCGCGGCACCGACGCGTTCGTGCTGCAGTCGCACACGGCGCCGATCAACAAGTGGATCATGGAGCAGCTGCTCATGGTCGACGCACTGAAGCGGGCCTCGGTGAAGTCGATCACCGCGGTGATGCCGTTCTACGGCTACGCCCGGCAGGACAAGAAGCACCGTGGCCGTGAGCCGATCTCCGCCCGGCTGATGGCGGACATGTTCTTCACCGCTGGTGCGGACCGGCTGATGAGCGTGGACCTGCACGCGGCCCAGACGCAGGGCTTCTTCAACGGCCCGGTGGACCACCTGTGGGCGATGCCGATCCTCACCGACTACGTGCGCACCCGGGTGGACCTGGGTAACGCCGCCGTAGTGTCCCCGGACGCCGGCCGGATCCGGGTGGCCGAGCAGTGGGCAGCTCGCCTGGGCGGGGTGCCGTTGGCGTTCGTGCACAAGACCCGGGACATCACCCGACCGAACCAGGCCGTGGCCAACCGGGTGGTCGGTGAGGTCGCCGGCCGGGACTGCATCCTGGTGGACGACCTGATCGACACCGGCGGCACCATCACCGAGGCAGTCAAGGTGGTGATGGCCGAAGGTGCGCGCAGCGTGATCGTGGCTGCCACCCACGGGGTGCTCTCCGACCCGGCCACGCAGCGGCTGGCCGACTGCGGCGCCACCGAGGTGGTGATCACCGACACGCTGCCGATCCCGGAGGAGAAGCGGGTCGAGCCGCTCACGGTGCTGTCCATCGCACCACTGATCGCCCGCGCCATCCGGGAAGTGTTCGACGACGGCTCGGTCACCAGCCTCTTCGACGGCAACGCCTGACCCTCCAGACCCGGTCCGACGGTCGCGAACGCTCCCCTCCGCGGCACCTGAACCGATCCAAGCCGCGGAGGGGAGCGTTCGCGGGGGTGGGTCGGTTTCCGGCTACACTGGGGTGTTGCCTCGGCGAGGGAAGTCCGGCTGAGCCCGGCTCCGTGATCGACGCGGTGGAGAGTGCCTGTGCTGTGCGATCCTCTGCGTGATCGCCCGCCCTCCGCCGCAGGACCGCCCATCGCCTCGACAGTGGAGAGAGAACACCATGGCTGACACCGACACCGTCCTCGCGGCCGCCCGCCGCACCGAGTTCGGCAAGGGCGCCGCCCGCCGCACCCGCCGTGACGGAAAGATCCCTGCCGTGCTCTACGGGCACGGGAACCAGCCGGTGCACCTGAGCCTGCCCGGGCACGACACCTTCCTCGCGCTGAAGGACAACCCGAACGCGCTGCTGACCATCCAGTTCGACGGTCAGAACGAGCTCGCACTGGCCAAGGACGTGCAGCGCGACCCGGTCCGTCGCACCATCGACCACATCGACTTCATCCTGGTCCGCCGCGGTGAGAAGGTCGTGGTCGACGTCGCGGTGATCGTCGAGGGTGAGTCCGCCCCGGACACCATCCACATGCTCGAGCTGCAGAGCCTGAGCGTCCTGAGCGACGTCACGAAGATCCCCGAGTCTCTCGAGGTCTCCATCGAGGGCCTGGAGGAGGGTGCGGTCGTCCGCGCCGGCGAGGTTCCGCTGCCTGAGGGCGTGGAGCTGGAGACCGACCCGGAGTACGAGGTCGTGATCATCTCTGTGCCGCGCGCTGAAGCCGAGGAAGAGGACGAGGAAGAAGAGGCCGAGGAGACCGCGGCCGAGACCGAGGCTGAGGCTGCACCGGCGGACGAGGACTGAGAGCGCTCCACCCGATGAGCACTGCGCCATGGCTGGTGGTGGGGCTGGGCAACCCCGGCCCCACCTACGCCGGCAACCGGCACAACGTCGGCCAGATGGTGCTCGACGTGCTCGCCCGCGAGGTGCCCGGGGCATTCACTGCGCACAAGGCGCGGGCGGCCGTGCTGGAGGGACGGCTCGGTGTCGGCCCCGGCGGCGCGCCCGGGCCGCGGGTGGTGCTCGCCAAGCCGGCCAGCTACATGAACGTCTCCGGTCCTCCGGTGGGCGCGCTGGTGAGGTTCTACCAGGTGCCCCTGGAACGGCTGCTCGTGGTGCACGACGAGCTGGACCTGCCTGCCGAGACGTTGCGGCTCAAGCGCGGCGGCGGCGAGGGTGGGCACAACGGGCTGAAGTCCATCTCGCAGACGCTGGGCAGCCGTGACTACCTGCGACTTCGGGTCGGCATCGGACGGCCGCCGGGGCGGATGGATGCCGCTGACTACGTGCTCCGGGACTTCTCCGCCAGCGAGCGACCGGGGCTGGCGGTCACCCTGGAGGAGGCGGCCGAGGCGATCGAAGACCTGATCGCCGACGGGTTGGAGAAGACGCAGACCCGGTTGCACGCCGCGCGCAGCTGACCCGACCGGAGCGCTGCCCGCCGACCGCAGCCACCGACGGACGCTTCGCGGGCCAGGCTTGCCTGACCGCCCCTGTTGGCTGCTACGTTCCCTGCCATGGGTGAGTCGCACGTGTCGCCTCCGGGTGGCGCCGCACCCGTGCGGGGCAGCACGGTCAGCACCGGCGGTGCGCGTGCCGTGGGGCTCCTCTTCCTGCTGCCGGCTGTGCTGGTCTGGATCGGCTACCAGGTCATCCCGGTCGTGCGGACCGTGGTGCACCTGCTGTGGCAGACCGGCGACGAGGGCGGCGAGCTCGTCGGCCAGACGAACTTCCAGCAGATCCCCGGCGAGTGGTTCTCCTCCCTGCTGCTCGCCCTGCTGCTCGGCCTGCTGCTCGCAGCGATCGGTGTGGGTGCGGGGATCGGCATCGGCGCACTGGTGCGGCGCGCCCAGCGCGGGCCGGCGCGGATCGCCTTGGCGCTGCTGGGCGTGGGGTTGGTCACCTATGCGCCGACCAGCCTCACCATCGCCCTGATGTGGCAACCGACGGAGGAACCGCCTGGTGTCTGGCGGCTGCTGTTCGTGCTCCTCCCGCTGACTGTGCTGATCGGCGCCGCCGCCGGAGCCCTGACGCGGTCGGCGCGGGTGCTGCTGGTGATCGGCTCGGTCGTGGCTCTCGGTGGCGCGGGCTGGGCAGCGCAGGGGGAAGCGCGGACGTTCACCACCGACCTTGGTGCCCAGTTCATCTATCGCGCGGCCTTCGCGATGTTTGAGCCCGGTCCGGCCGCTGCGGCGAGCATCGTGCTTGGCGTGCTGGTGGCTGTGCTCGGCCTCGGTGCCGGTCTGATGCTGTTGGCGATCCGACCGCGGTTCGACCTCACCAGGGGCCCGGACGAGCAGGTGGATCTGGGCCAGCCTGGTCACTACGGCGCCGGAGCCCGGGCAGGGTATCCAACGCAGGTGCCAGGGAGTGGCTACGCCCTACGGGGTGCGCCGGGTGCCGGTTCCGCTCGCAGCATCGTCGCCGTCGGTGCCGCCGGGATCGCTCTCCTGGTGCTGGTGCTGCTGGCTGTGCCCTGGCTCCAGCACCTGGGCGACGGGGTAGCCGAAGCGGACCCGCAGGAGGTCGCCCGAGTCACCTGGTCCACAGTGGCCCGGCGGGTCGTAGAGGTGGGCGTGACCGGGACGATCACCGCTGCGGCCGGCTTCGGGCTCGGCTATCTCCGCCCGTTCGGCCGCCACAGCCTGCGTGCTCTGCTGATCTTCAGCCCGTGGCTGTTCGTCGGTCTGGTCCCCCTGATGACGGGGCTGTTCTTCACCCTGGACGGGCCACGGGCGGACGCGCCGTTCCTCGGCCTCACCGGCCAGCCGTTGTCCGTACCGCTGATGTTCGTGCTTGCCTACCTCGCCGACGGGCTGCGCACCGCCAGGGACGGTGGGCAGCGGACGAGCCCAGGACCGGTCCTCGGGGTGGTGCTGCTAGGCGTCGGTGCGCTGGCGATCTCCCGGACGCAGGGCGTGGTCTGGGACGTCGTCTTCCGCTACCAAGACACGACCAGCGCAATGATGTACCTGAACCAGATCATCAGCGCACAGTTCGGGGCGACGATCCCGCTACAGCTGCTCACCCCGGTGCCGCTGCTGGTGCTGGGTGCTGCGGTGCTCGGCCTCGCTGCGGCCCTCCTGCCAGGAGCGCGGCTCCTGCCGGCGGCTGAGCTCGCCCGGAGGTTGCCGGTCTATGGTGTGCCGGCCCGTGCACCCGGTGCGCCCCCGCATGCCCAGTACCCGCAGCAGCCCGGCCAGGGGCAGTACCCGCCGCCCACACCTCAGGCGCAGTGGCCCGGCCAGCATCCCCACCCGGACCCGACCCAGCAGCACTGGCACGGCCCGCAGGGCTGACCCAGGCGGGCTCGGAACCCAGCTGGGACGTGCAGGAACGGCTGGGTCCGCCGTCAGGCGTAGACTAGACCGCCTCATCCCACCTCCCCTCCGGCGGCGGAGGTGGGCCATTCGTGCTGCCCTGAAGGGACCCACCCGCCGATGAACCTCACTGGTGTGCTGCCCGCGCTCCGCGCCGACCAGGGTCTGACCGAGCTCGTCGAGCGCGTCCCGGCGCGTGGCGCGCTCACCATCACCGCGTCGGTCGGCGTGCGTGCCCCGATGCTCGCCGACCTGGCCACCCGCGCCGACCGCCCGCTGGTGGTCGTGGTCGCCACCGGCCGAGAGGCCGACGAGCTCGCCGAGGCACTCGCTGCCTACCTGCCCGCCGAAGGGATCGCCGTCTTCCCCTCCTGGGAGACCCTCCCGCACGAGCGGCTCTCGCCTCGTAGCGACACGGTGGCTCGCAGGATCGCCGTGCTGCGCCGGCTCACCCACCCGGACGCCGCCGACGCCGGCCCGGCGGGATCCAGCGCACCTGTCCGGGTACTCATCCTGCCCGTGCGCGCCCTGCTGCAACCGGTGGTCGCCGGACTCGGGGACCTGGAACCGGTAGCGCTGCGCGCCGGCGACACGATCCCGATGGAGGACGTGGTCGCCCACCTGGTCGATGCCGCCTACACCCGGGTGGACATGGTCGAGCGGCGCGGGGAGTTCGCGGTCCGCGGCGGCCTGCTGGACGTGTTCGCTCCCACGGAGAAGCACCCGCAGCGGATCGAGTTCTGGGGCGACGAGGTGGAGGAGATCCGCTGGTTCTCCGCCGCCGACCAGCGGTCCCTGGAGATCAGCGAGGACGGTATGTGGGCGCCGCCCACCCGGGAGATCCTGCTCACCGAACCGGTGCGGGAGCGGGCCCGGGAGCTGATGGCCACGCTGCCCGGCGCCACCGAGATGCTGGAGAAGCTCAGCGAGGGTATCGCCGTCGACGGGATGGAGTCCCTCGCGCCGGCGCTGGTCGATGACATGGTGCCCGTCCTGGACCTGGTGCCCGGCGATGCGCTGCTGCTGGTCGACGATCCGGAGCGGATCCGGCGTCGTGCGCACGACCTGGTCGCCACCACCGAGGAGTTCCTCGCCGCCGCCTGGACCTCCGCCGCAGCCGGGGCGAACACCCCGATCGACCTGTCCCGGGCCTCCTTTGCCACGCTGGAGGACACCCGGGACATCGCCCGCCGCCGCGGCCTGGGCTGGTGGGAGGTCTCCGCGTTCGCGGCCGATGCTGAGCTGGCCGAGCTCTCGTTGGCCGATGACGGCGCCGCTCACCACGTGCAGGTGGCCTCTCGGGACGTGGAGGGGTACCGGGGCGAGACCGAGCGTGCGGTCACCGATCTGCGCGACCTCACCCGGCAGGGGTGGCGGCTGGTGCTGGTGACCGAGGGGCCTGGCCCGGCCCGTCGGATGGTGGAGCAGCTGCTGGACGCGGACGTGCCGGCCCGGCTGGTGGCGGGCGTGGAGCCGGCCGGGGCGGAGGCGCGCGAGGGGGAGGACCCCGACCTGCCGGTGGCGGGCATGGTGCTGGTCACCACGGCCAGCGTGGGTCGCGGGTTCGTCTGCGAACCGTTGCGGCTGGCGGTGTTCACCGAGGAGGACCTGACCGGACGAGCGGGCCCTTCCACCAAGGACATGCGGACGCTGCCGGCGCGGCGGCGCAACGTGGTGGACCCGTTGGCGCTGCGTCCGGGGGACTACGTGGTGCACGAGCAGCACGGGGTGGGTCAGTTCGTGGAGCTGTTGCAGCGCACTGTGGGCGCCGGGAAGACCGCCGCCACCCGCGAGTACCTGGTGATCGAGTACGCCGCGTCCAAGCGGGGGCAGCCCGGTGACCGGTTGTACGTGCCCACCGACTCCCTGGACCAGGTGACCAAGTACACCGGCGGTGAGGCACCGAGCGTGAACAAGCTCGGCGGGGCGGACTGGGCGAAGACCAAGAGCCGCGCCCGCAAGGCGATCAAGGAGATCGCCAACGAGCTCATCCGGTTGTACGCCGCCCGGGCCGCCACCAAGGGGCACCAGTTCGCACCCGACACCCCGTGGCAGCGGGAGCTGGAGGACGCCTTCGCCTACGTGGAGACTCCGGACCAGCTGTCCTCGATCGAGGAGGTGAAGGCGGACATGGAGAAGTCGATGCCGATGGACCGCCTCATCTCCGGCGACGTGGGTTACGGCAAGACCGAGATCGCCGTGCGGGCCGCGTTCAAGGCGGTGCAGGACGGTAAGCAGGTCGCGGTGCTGGTGCCCACCACGCTGCTCGTGCAGCAGCACCTGGACACGTTCACCGAGCGCTACTCCGGCTTCCCGATCGTGGTCAAGGCGCTGTCCCGGTTCCAGACCGCCGCCGAAGCGCAGGAGGTGCGTGAGGGGGTGCGCAGCGGTGCGGTGGACGTGGTGATCGGCACGCACCGGCTGATCACCGGCGATGTGCGGTTCAAGGACCTCGGCCTGGTGATCATCGACGAGGAGCAACGCTTCGGCGTGGAGCACAAGGAGACCCTCAAGCAGCTACGCACCAACGTGGACGTGCTGGCGATGTCCGCCACCCCGATCCCGCGCACCCTGGAGATGGCGGTCACCGGGATCCGGGAGATGTCCACCCTGGCCACCCCGCCGGAGGAGCGCCACCCGGTGCTCACCTTCGTCGGCCCGTACCAGCAGAAGCAGATCGCCGCGGCGATCCGCCGTGAGCTGCTCCGCGAGGGGCAGGTGTTCTACGTGCACAACCGGGTGGAGTCGATCGACCGCACCGCCGCCAGGCTCGCCGAGCTGGTGCCCGATGCCCGGATCGGGGTGGCGCACGGGAAGATGAACGAGCACCAGCTGGAGCGGGTGATCGTGGACTTCTGGGAGAAGAGGTTCGACGTGCTGGTCTGCACCACGATCGTGGAGACCGGGCTGGACATCTCGAATGCGAACACCCTGATCGTGGAACGCGCCGACACCTTCGGCCTGGCCCAGCTGCACCAGCTGCGCGGCCGGGTGGGTCGTGGTCGGGAGCGGGCCTACGCCTACTTCCTCTACCCGCCGGAGAAGCCGCTCACCGAGACCGCGCACGAACGGCTGCAGACGATTGCCGCCCACACCGACCTGGGTGCCGGGATGCAGGTGGCGATGAAGGACCTGGAGATCCGCGGGGCGGGGAACCTGCTCGGTGGGGAGCAGTCCGGGCACATCGCCGGTGTGGGCTTCGACCTGTACGTGCGGATGGTCTCCGAGGCGGTCGCCAAGGCCCGTGGCGAGGAGCCGGAGGAGCTGGCCGAGCTCAAGCTGGAGCTGCCGATCGACGCGCACATCACCCGCGACTACATCTCTCACGAGCGGCTCCGCCTGGAGGCCTACACCAAGCTGTCGCACGTGGCCTCCGAGGAGTCGCTGGAGCAGGTGCGCGAGGAGCTGGTGGACCGGTACGGTCCGGTGCCGGAGCAGGTGGAGCGGCTGTTCGCAGTGGCCGGGCTGCGGATCAAGGCTCGGGCCGCCGGTCTGGTGGACATCACCGCACAGGGCAAGTACATCCGGTTCGCCCCGGTGGAGCTGGCCGAGTCCGCCCAGCTGCGGCTGAAGCGGCTCTACCCGGGCACCGTGCTCAAACCGGCGATCCGCACCGTGCTGGTGCCCGGCCCGACCACGGCCCGGGTCGGCGGCTCACCGCTGCGGGACGAGGCGCTGATCGACTGGGTCACCCAGCTCATCGATGCCGTGCTCGCCCGGGAGACCTCGGTCGCGGCAGCGGCGAGCGTGGCGGCCGGGACGAGCAGCTGAACCCGCCGCGTCCGACCCCCCCCTGAACCGAAATTGCTCGTCGATCTGGCTACGCTCCGTAGCCAGATCGACGAGCAAAGTCGGGGGCAGGGTGGGGTGCGTGGGTCAGGCCGAGCGCAGGTCCCGCCGGCCGAACGCCCAGATGCCTAGTGCCGCGAGCACGAGGGCCACCAGGCCCTGCACCAGCAGCGGAGCGGCGGTCACCGACTCCAGCGGGTAGCTGGCGGTGTGCTGCCAGGGGGAGATCGCCAGCGCCCAGTCCGGCAGCTGCAGCATCTCGCCGAAGACCGCCGCGAACCCGCCGAACGCCAGCAGCACCGAGGCGAGCGTCAGCAGCCGTGGGTGCAGACCGTACCCGGCGGCGGCCACGCCGAGGATCACCAGCAACGCAGGGGAGTAGGCCAGCGAGGCGATGAGAGACTGGCTCAGCATCGACCAGTCGCCGGTGCCCACGGCCGCGGCCAGCCCGATACCGGCACCGGACAGCAGGAGGAGCACCACGGCTGCGACGGCGATGGTCAGCACGTGCCCGGCCAGCCAGGCAGGCCGGCTCACCGCCGTGGCCAGCACCGGCGCGGCACGCCCGTCGCTCTCCTCGGCGCGGACCTTGCCAGCGGCCAGCACCACGAACACCCCGGTGGTGATCACCATGAGCACCACCATCATGTTCAGGTACCCGGCGATGATGTCCTCGGCTCCACCGGCCCACAGCTCGACCACGGCGTTGTCCTCCCCGGAGAAAGAGTCGGCCACCGGTTGGGTGGTGGCCCCGTAGACGAGCCCGCCGGCGACCAGTCCGATCGCCCAGCCGCGCACCGAGCCGCGGTGCAGCCGCCAGGCCAGCGCCAGCGGGGAGGACAGCCAGGCCGGCGCACCGCTGCGGCCCCGGCGGGTGGCGCGCAGGCCGGCCCCCACGTCCCGCCGGGTGGACAGCACGAACCCGGTGACGATCAGCACCACCGAGACCAGCACGGAGATGCCCAGCGGCCACCAGCGCTCGTCGACGAACGCCCGCGTCTGCTGCGACCAGGCGAACGGGGTGATCCAGGACAGCGCACTGCCGTGCTCGCCGATCATGTCCCCTGCGGCGCGGAGCACGAAGGCGCCGCCGAGGATGCCGCCGGCGATCGCGCTCGAGGTCCGGGAGTACTCGCTGATCTGCACTGCGGCGATGCTCACCCCGGCGAACACCAGGCCGAACGCGCCGGTGCCGGCCGCCACCGCCACCGCTCCGGCCATCGGGGCGTCGTAGGCGCGCAGCCCAGCGAGGACGAGCACGGCCAGCACCAGGTTCGCAGCCACGGCAACGATCGTGGTGGCGGCCAGCGGTGCGTGCGCGCCGACCACGTTCGCCCGCACCAGCTCGGCTCGGCCGGTCTGCTCCTCCACCCGGGTGTGCCGGGAGACGAGCAGGATGTTCATCAGCGCCGCGGCGAGCAGGATGTACAGCAGGTACAGCCCGGTGAAGAAGGTGAAGAAGTTCAGTTGCTCCGGGTCCAGCCCGTACCCCGGCCCGCCGAGCAGGCCGAGCATCGGTCCGGTGGTGAAGCTCGCCATCTGCGCCAGGTCGGCCTGGGTGGGGAAGAGCTGTTCGAAGGCGCTGAAGAAGTAGGGCACGAAGATGCTGATCGCGATCAGCCACACCGGCAGCCGGATCCGGTCCCGGCGGAGCATGAAGCGCAGCAAGGTTCCGGTACCGGTGAGCGCCCCGCCGGAGCGGGCCCGGGTCGGTGCCGCGGTAGCGGTCATGGCGGTCATCGCTGCTCCTCCGCGGTGTGCGTGCCGGTCCCGGCAGGCTCCTTGCCCCGCCGGTGGCGCGTGCTCCCGGCGTGGGTGCTAGCGGCACGTTCGGCCGACTTCTCCGCCGCGACCGCCTGCTCAGGGCCCTCGGTGCCGTAGTGGCGCAGCAGCAGCTGCTCCAGCGTGGGCGGGTGGGCCACCAGCGAGGTGACGTGCAGGTCGGCGAGCGCGGAGACCACCTGGGGCAGGTGCTCCCCATCCACCTCCAACCGTGCCTGGCCGTCCTCCCGGGTGAAGCCGTGCACTCCGGGCAGCTGGGCGAGCTCGGTGGTCTCGCCGTGCACCGTAGCTGTGACCGAGGTGCGGGTCAGGTGCCGCAGCTCGGCCAGCGTGCCGGACTCGATCACCTGCCCGGCGCGCACGATCGACACCCGGTCGGCCAGTGCTTCCACCTGGGCGAGGATGTGGCTGGAGAGCAGCACCGAGGTGCCTTGGGCCTTCGCCTCCCGGATGCACTCCTGGAAGATCGCCTCCATCAGTGGGTCCAGCCCGGCGGTCGGTTCGTCCAGGATCAGCAGCTCCACCTGGCTGGCCAGGGCCGCGACCAGCGCGACCTTCTGTCGGTTGCCCTTGGAGTAGGTGCGGCCCTTCTTCGTCAGGTCCAGGTCGAACCGCTCGGCCAGGGACTCCACCAGGCCGCGGTCGGCGTTGCCGCGCAGCCGGGAGAAGATGTCGATCGCCTCACCGCCGGTGAGGTTCGGCCACAGCTCCACGTCGCCGGGGACGTAGGCCAGGCGCCGGTGCAGGTCGACGGCGTGGTTCACCGGGTCCTGTCCGAATACCTCGGCGTGGCCGGAGGTGGGGCGCAGCAGCCCGAGCAGGATGCGGATCGTGGTGGTCTTTCCGGCGCCGTTCGGGCCGAGCAGACCGTGCACCTCGCCGGCGGTGACGGTCAGGTCCAGCCCGTCCAGTGCGCGGACCTTGCCGTAGTCCTTGATGAGGTTCTCGATGTGGATGACGGCGGTCATCGGGGGGCTCCCTCGGGTGTGGGTGGGACGTCGGGGCCGGTCGGGGCCGCAGCGGACTGCTGGTCCCGGGCGGGCTGGTTGTCCGGTGGTGTATGGGTGCCGGGTGGGGTGTTGGCCCCCGCCGGAGGCTGGTGGTCCGGTGCGGCCTCGCCGTTCCCCGGGCTGCCGTAGCCAGCGGTGTGCATGGCCTCCTCGACGCGGGTGTCGGTGAAGACGCCGTGCGTGTAGATCTCCACGGAGGGCATCAGCTGACGGTCGAGCACGTCTTGGAACAGCGTGGACAGGTCGTCGCCGTCGGTGTACTCATTCCGGATCTGGACCAGTACGGCACCGAGGGCGGAGTAGGTGATGTATCGAGCCCGGCCCTCAGGGTCTGCGCTGGGCCGGATCAGCCCGGAGCGTTCCCCTTCGGCGAGGTAGTCGATCGCATCGGCGATCATCTGCTCCACGAACTGGTGCGCCAGCTCACCGCCGGTCATCAGGCTCCGCACGGTATAGGTGAGGATGTCGGCGTAGGTGTCGATCTGGGCCAGCTGGGTGAGCACGTACCGCATGTCCGGCGAGGTCGCCGACTGCTGCTTGACGTGGCGGATGATGCCGGCCACGTGCTGGTCGCAGGCGCGGCGCAGGTCGTCCTTGGAACCGAAGTGCCGGACCACCAAGGCGGCGCTGAAACCCGCCTCCGCGCCGATCTCCCGCAGCCCCACGTCGAAGCCCGCCCGTCCGAAACACGTGACGGCGGCGGAGAGGATACGGTCCTTCGTGGTGCTCACACGCCCACAGTAAACCGATGTTTACAAGGTGTCAACAGCTGTTTACTGGTCGGCGTGCGCAGGACGTCGTACTGGGCGCGCGGGTCGTCGTGCCGGGCGTGCGCGAGCCGTCACAGTGCACGACAGCCGCACACCTGACAGGTGGGGGTGGGGGGGTCATTCCTCCTGGCCCGGTTCGGTCTCGGTGATCCCGCTCTCCTGCGGGCCTGGGTCTTCTACGGTGCCGGCCTTGGCGACATACCGCGCTTCCTTCTTCGTGCGCACAGTGGGTGTGGTGCCTGGCAATCGCCGCTTCGCCGTCTCCGGGGTGAAGAACACCGCGACCGCCCCGATCACGCCGGCGACGATGAGGATGTAGGCGGGCACCATCACGTTCCCGGTGCCGGAGACCAGGGCCTCGGCGATCAGGGGGGTGGTGCCACCGAAGGCAGACACGGAGATGTTGTAGGCCACGGCGACTGCCCCGTACCGCACGTTGGTGGGGAAGAGGGCGGGCAGGGTCGATGGTTCGGTACCCAGGAAGCAGAGCAGCATGATGCCCACCAGCAGCGCACCGGCGAACACCACGGGATAGCCGCTGCCGGAGTGCATCAGCGAGAACGCCGGGAAGGAGACGAGCACGAGCAGCGCGCACCCGGCCCACATGATCGGTTTGCGTCCGATGTGGTCGGACAGCCGGGAGACGAACACCACGGAGACCGCCAGCACCAGCAGCACCAGGGTGATGATCACCAGCGCCGGGGTGGGGCTGATCTGCACCACGCTCTTCAGGTACGTGGGCAGGTAGCCGTTCATCATGTAGGAGGTGACGTTGAACGCGAGCACCAGCCCGGCGCAGACCAGCAGCCGGGGCCACTGCTCCACGATGGTGTGCCGGAACTGCTGGCCCTCCGCCTTCTCCTCGGCCCCCAGGTTCTCGAACGCCGGCGTCTCCTCCAGCCGGCGGCGCATGTACACGGCGATCAGCGAGAGCGGCGCACCGAGCAGGAACGGCACCCGCCACCCCCAGGACAGCATCGCCTCCTCCGACAGACCGGCGGTCAGCCCGGTGACCAGGGCCGCACCGACCACGTACCCGGTGAACGTGCCGACGGGCAGGAAGCCGGCCATCATCCCGCGGCCACGGTCTGGGGCGTGCTCGCCGACGTAGGTCATCGCGCCCACGTACTCCCCGCCGGTGGAGAAGCCCTGCACCATCCGGCAGACCAGCAGCAGGACCGCCGCCCAGATGCTCAGACCGGCGCCCCACGGGCTGTTCCCGCTGTAACCGGGCAGCAGACCGGTGACCGTGGTGGCCACACCCATCGTCATGATGGTGAAGGTGAGCACCCGTTTGCGGCCGATCCGGTCGCCGAGGGGGCCGAGCACGAAGCCGCCGAGCGGTCGGACCGCGAACGAGACGGCCAGGATGCCGAACGTGCCGAGGAGCGCAGCGCTGGACCCGCTGGGGAAGAACACCTGGGCGATGGTGGTGGCCAGGTAGGAGTAGATGCCGAAGTCGTACCACTCCATGAAGTTCCCGACCGCGGTGCCGCCGATGGAACGGCGCATCTCGCCGGTGTCGGTGACCTGGATGTCCTCCAGCTGCCACCGTCGGCGCCTGGGTTCGTCGGCGGCCGGCTCAGCAGATGGCGCCTCCCGGTGGGCCATGGACCTCACCGTACGCCCGCAGCGCCGGACCGGCAGGCCGGGACGGTCAGCTGAGCTGTGCGACCGCTGCCACCGCCGCGCCCACCGAGTCGGCAGCAGCGAGCAGACCGTCGGCGCCGACGTCCCCACCGAAGGTGAACCGTACCGAGGTCTGCGCGACCTCCGGGGCCATCCCGCAGGCGATGAGCACGTGCGAGGGCTCGTCCGCGCCGGCCGCGCACGCCGACCCGGAGGAGGTGATCACCCCGCGCTGCTCCAGCTCCAGCAGCACCGCCTCACCGGAGGTGCCGGGGAAGCAGAACGAGGCATGGTTCGGCAGCCGGACGGGCAGCCCTGACCCGGTGCCGGACGAGGACGTCCCTGGTCCCGCCCCGGCCGGAGCAGCCCCGGTCCCGGGGGAGAGCGGGTCTGCCCCGGTGAGCACCGCCGTCGGCACGAGCTCGCGCACCCGGGCGATGAAGGCGTCCCGCGCGGCGGTCACCCGCTCGGCGCGCTCGGCCCGCTCGGTCTCGGCCAGGGTCAGGGCGGCGCCGAGGGCTACCGCACCGGCCACGTTCTCGGTACCGGACCGCCGCTCGCGCTCCTGCCCACCGCCGTGCAGCACCGGTTCCACCGGCAGCCGTCCGCGCAGGAACACCGCTCCGGTCCCCTTGCCGGCGCCGACCTTGTGCCCGGAGACGGTGAGCGCGTCCACCCCGAGCGCGCGCACGTCCAGGTCTAGCCACCCGGCGGCCTGCACCGCATCGGTGTGCAGCAGCGCGCCGTGCTCGTGGGTCACCTGCGCCAGCGCCGCGATGTCCTGCACGGTGCCGATCTCGTTGTTCGCCAACGAGAGCGAGACCAGCGTGGTGTCCTCGCGCAGCACCGCCGCCAGCGCCGCCGGGGTCACGACCCCTGCCGAGGTGACCTCCACGAAGGACACCTCGAAGTTGTGCCACCGCCGCAGGTAGTCCATCGACGCCAGCACGGCCTCGTGCTCGGTGGCGGCGGTGACCAGGTGCCGTCCGCGCGGGCTGGCCAGCGCCAGCCCCTTGATCGCCAGGTTGTCGCCCTCGGTCCCACCGGAGGTGAAGGCCACCTCTCCGGTGCGGCAGCCCAGTGCGCGGGCCACCCGGCGGCGGGCGCCGGTGAGACCGGCCGCTGCCCGCTCGCCGAGGCTGTGGTGGCTCGAGGGGTTCCCGAACTCACCGGTCAGATAGGGCCAGGCGGCCTCCAGGGCCTCGCGGCGCATCGGGGTGGTGGCAGCAGCATCCAGGTAGAGCACGTCAGGCCACCACCACGTCCAGGCCGAGGTCCAGCGCTGGTGCGGAGTGCGTGAGCGCGCCCACGGAGATCACGTCCACACCGGTCTCGGCCACGGCACGGACAGTCTCCAGCCGGATGGTGCCGGAGGCCTCCACGATCGCCCGCCCGGCGACCAGCTCCACCCCGGTGCGCAGGTCCGGCAGGGAGAAGTTGTCCAGCATGATCGTGTCCACCCCGGCGGCCAGCACCGGTTCGATCTGGTCCAGGGAGTCCACCTCTACCTCCAGGTGCGTGGTGTGCCCCAGCCGTACCCGGGCGGCCTGCAGCGCGTCGGTGACGGAGAGCCCCTGGGCGGCGGCGACCGCCAGGTGGTTGTCCTTGACCATCACCGCATCGGAGAGGGAGAACCGGTGGTTGTGCCCGCCACCGCAGCGGACCGCGTGCCGCTCCAGCGCCCGCAGCCCTGGGGTGGTCTTGCGGGTGTCCACGATCCGCGCCTTCGTACCGGCCACCTCGGCCACGTAGCGGGACGTCAGGGTGGCGATCCCGGACATCCGCTGGACGAAGTTCAGCCCGATCCGCTCGGCCTGCAGCACCGCCCGGGCCGGCCCGCTGACCTCGGCGAGCACGTCCCCGCCGGCGAAGTGGATGCCGTCTCCCGCGGCGAAGGTCACCGACGTGTGCGGGTCGGTGAGGGTGAACGCGGCGGTGAACACCTCGGCGCCGGCGAGCACCCCGTCGCTGCGCGCGCGCAGCTGGGCGGTCGCCGTCGCCGACGGCGGCAGGAACGTCTCGCAGGTCACGTCGCCCCAGGGGGCGTCCTCGGCCAGCGCCGCAGCGACGGCGGAGGTCACGGTGGCAGCGGTCAGCATCAGTGGGTCTCCAGGACGAGCTCGGGGGAGGGGGTGGTGCTCTCCGGGGCATCGCTGCGGAAGTGCGCGCCCAGGGAGGTGGTCCGGGCGCGGGCGGCGCGGGTGAGCAGCCGGGCCAGGAGCAGCAGGTTCGCGTCCTCGTGGCTGGTCAGGGTGGCCCGGTCGGCCCCCGGCTGGGCGGCTCCCGGCTGGCCGGTCCGGTACGCGGGCGCTGGGCTCGCAGTACCGGCTTCGCGGGCCCACCTGGTGAGGACGGCCTCGGCGTGGGCGAGCCCGGGCTCGTCGCGGATCAGCCCGGCGTGGGCCCACATCAGCTCCTGCAGCGCGGCGCGGCTGAAGGCTGGCGCTCCCGCGGGAGCATCCGGGACCGCTGCCGCCGGCACATCCGGCAGTGCCGCGACCTGCACCAGGTCGGCCCGCTGGGGACCCGCGGGCCCGCCGGCCGCAGGGTCGCCGAGCAACGCCCGCGCGGCGCGGTGCCCGAACACCGCACCCTCGAGCAACGAGTTCGACGCCAGCCGGTTCGCGCCGTGCACCCCCGTGCAGGCCACCTCACCGACAGCCAGCAGCCCCGGCACCGTGGTGCGCCCCCACAGGTCGGTGGCCACACCGCCCATCCAGTAGTGCGCCGCCGGGGTGACTGGCACCGGCTCGCGCGACCAGTCCAGCCCGGCGGCGCGCACCGCGGCGTCGATGCTCGGGAACCGGCGGCGCAGGAACTCCTCGCCCAGAGCGGTCGCGTCCAGCGTGACCGGCGCCCCGGTGGTCAGCATCTGCCCCGCGACCGCCCGGGCGACCACGTCCCGCGGGGCGAGCTCGGCGTCCGGGTGCACACCGAGCATGAACCGCTCGCCGGTGACGTCCCGCAGCACGGCACCCTCACCGCGGACCGCCTCGGAGACCAGGAAGCTCCCCGGCAGCGCCAGCGTGGTCGGGTGGAACTGGTACAGCTCCAGGTCCGCCAGCCCCACGCCGGCGCGGGCTGCCAGGGCCACGCCGTCGCCCGTGGCCACCGACGGGTTCGAGGTGTGCGGGTAGAGCTGTCCGGCACCGCCGGTGGCCAGCACGACGGCGTCCCACCGGTGGCTCTCCCGCCGCCCCGTGGTCAGGTCCACCAGCTCGGCGCCGACCACCCGGCCGCTCTCGAGCAGCAGCTCGGTGACCACCACGTGCTCGCGCACCTCGATCCCGGCCCGGGTCGCTGCCGCGAGCAGCCCGGCGGCGATCGCGGCACCGGTGGCGTCGCCACCGGCGTGCAGCACCCGAGCACGGGAGTGGGCTGCTTCCAGACCACGGGCGGGAGCGCCGTCGTCACCGCGGTCGAACAGCACACCGGCCTCGATCAGGTCCGCGATCCGGGCGGGTCCCTCGGCGCAGAGCGCTTCCACGGCCGCACGGTCGGCCCACCCCGCACCGGCGGTGAGGGTGTCTGCCACATGGTGGGCGACGTCGTCCTCGGGGGAGGTGACGGCGGCGATCCCACCTTGGGCGCGGTGGGTGTTCGAGGTCGTGGCCGCCGCCTTGGTCACCACGGTGACCTGTGCCGAACCGGCCAGGGTGAGCGCGGTGGTCAGCCCGGCGATCCCGGTGCCGACCACCAGCACGCGGGTCACCGGTCGGCCTTCGGCTTGGCGGCGAGCATCCGCTCCAGGGCGAGGCGGGCCGGGTCGGCCACGTCCGGGGTGACCTGCACCTGGTTGACCACCTCGCCGTCGATGAGCGACTCCAGCACCCAGGCGAGGTAGCCGGGGTGGATCCGGTACATCGTGGAGCAGGGGCAGATCACCGGGTCGAGGCAGAAGATGGT
This sequence comes from Ruania albidiflava DSM 18029, assembly GCF_000421225.1. Lineage (GTDB taxonomy): Bacteria > Actinomycetota > Actinomycetes > Actinomycetales > Beutenbergiaceae > Ruania > Ruania albidiflava. The sequence continues at coordinate 23,389 of NZ_ATWL01000002.1, forward strand.
GTGCTGCGGGTGCTGGGCGGCGAGCCGCTGCACGAGGTTGATCTCGGTGCCGATCGCGAACGTGGTCGGCTCGGTGGCGCCCTCGATCGCCTTGCGGATGTAGTCGGTGGAGCCGGACTCGTCAGCGGCGTCGACCACTGGCATCGGGCACTCCGGGTGCACGATCACGCGCACGTCGGGGTGCTCGGCCCGGGCCTGGCTGATCTGATCGACGGTGAACCGGCGGTGCACCGAGCAGAACCCGTGCCAGAGGATGACCTTGGCTGCGTCCAGGGTGGCCGCGTCGTTACCACCGAGCGGCCGGTTCGGGTTCCACATCGGCATCGCCGCCAGATCGATGCCCATCGCCTTGGCGGTGTTGCGGCCCAGGTGCTGGTCGGGGAAGAACAGCACCCGCTGCCCCCGGGCGAACGCCCACTCCAGCACGGTGACCGCGTTGGAGGAGGTGCACACGATGCCGCCGTTGCGACCGCAGAACCCCTTCAGCGCGGCCGAGGAGTTCATGTAGGTCACCGGGATCACCGGGGCCCGGCCGTCGGCGTCCGGCTCCTCGCCGTAGACCTCCATCAGCTGCTCCCAGCACTCCTCCACCTGGTCGATGTCGGCCATGTCCGCCATCGAGCAGCCGGCGGCCAGGTTCGGCAGGATCACCGCCTGGTCCGGGTCGGAGAGCAGGTCGGCGGTCTCGGCCATGAAGTGCACGCCGCAGAAGATGATCGCCTCTGCCTCCGGGCGGGTCAGCGAGGCGTTCGCCAGCTGGAAGGAGTCGCCCACGAAGTCTGCATGCTGGACCACCTCGTCGCGCTGGTAGAAGTGCCCGAGCACCACGGCGCGCTTGCCCAGGTTGGCCTTCGCGGACCGGATGCGTTCGTGCAGCTCGGCGACGTCGGCCTCGCGGTAGGCGGCAGGGAGCTCGCCCTGGCGTGGGGCGCTGGCGGGCAGCGGGTCGTTCATCGAGGCGCCCGGACCGTAGCCGGCCGGTCCGGAGTCGAAGTCCCAGGGCCCGGAGGCCAGGTCGCCTGAGCAGGTGCTGCCGGGTGCCTTGCCGGTGGAGATGAGCTGGATGCGGGAATCGACAGAGGCCGTGGAGGTCATGGCCTGCTCCTTTGCTTCGAGGTGCGGTGCTGTGCAGCTCCGCCGGGTGCGGCGTCAGTGTGGGTGGGCGCAGCGGGCCGCGGGGTGAGCGGTCCGAGGTCCACCGGTTCGATCGCAGTGTTGTAGCGGTACAACCGTGCCGGGCGGTGTCGCCCGCCGGTACGGAACTCGTCGGTGGGCACGACGGCGGCGTCCGCTTCCACCTGGCGGCGGAAGTTCGCCGGGTCCAGGTCGCGCTGCAGCACGATCTCGTGCACCTCGCGCAGCTCGCGGAGGGTGAAGGTCTCGCCGAGGAAGGCGTGCGCGATCCGGGCGTAGGTCATCTTCGTACGCAGCCGCCAGAGGGCGTAGTCCACGATCAGGTTGTGGTCGAAGGCGAGGCGGGGGAGGCGCTCGGCCGCCAGCCAGCGCACGTTCTGTCCCACCCGAGCGCGGGCGGCTTCCTCGCTGCCGACCAGCGCCCAGTACACGATGGAGACCACCCGCTCGGCGGCGCCGCCACGCTCGGGCGCACCGAAGGCGTAGAGCTGCTCCAGGTAGGCCGGTCGCAGCCCGGTGGTCTCCGCCAGCGTGCGTGCCGCCGCGTCCGCCAGACCCTCGTCCTCGCGCAGGGGGCCGCCAGGTAGCGCCCAGTGTCCGTCGTACGGGTCGCGCACCCGCACCACCAGGGGGAGCCACAGCTCCGGACCCCGCCGCCGCGCGGACTGCTCGTCCTCGCGCAGCGCGAAGATCACCGTGGAGACCGCGAGCTGCATACGTGCTGCTCCTTCGCGATGGGTTCTTGCTGCCGACCAGTAAAGGTGATTGAGACACATACTACGCAGTCCTGTAAGAGTCATATCAACCTTTACTGGCGGCGGGTGTGTGTTCGCGGCGTAGTGCTGCGGCGTTGGTGGTCGAGGCGCGACCAACCCGGCCCTGCTCTGCCCGGCCGGTGGCACCGCCGATGCGTATGGTGTCGGTAAGCAGTCCGTCCGCCACTGTTGTCGCGCGAGAGGAGCGCCCCGTGCACGAGGTCAGAGCCGTCGTCGTGAAGGGCAAGAACGAACCCGCCACCCTGGAGACCATCCTGGTGCCCGACCCCGGACCGGGGGAGGCGCTGGTGGACGTGATCACCTGCGGGGTGTGCCAGACCGACCTGCACTACAAGGTCGGCGGGGTCGGGGACGAGTTCCCCTACCTGCTCGGCCACGAAGCGTCCGGGGTGGTGGCCGCCGTGGGCGCCGGAGTCACCGAGGTGGCAGCTGGCGACCGCGTGATCTTGAACTGGCGGGCGGTGTGCGGCCAGTGCCGAGCCTGCCGCAAGGGGCAGCCCTGGTACTGCTTCGCCACGCACAACGCTGCGCAGAAGATGACCCTGACCGATGGCACGCCACTCTCCCCGGCCCTGGGCATCGGCGCATTCACCGAGAAGACGTTGGTGGCTGCGGGCCAGTGCACCAAGATCGACGGTGAGATCGCGCCGGAGCAGTTCGCTGCCCTCGGGCTGCTCGGTTGCGGCGTGATGGCCGGCATCGGCGCCGCGATCAACACCGGCGCAGTGCAGCGCGGGGAGTCGGTGGCCGTGCTCGGTTGCGGCGGGGTGGGCACGGCAGCGGTAGCCGGGGCTGCGCTCGCCGGGGCGACCACGATCGTCGGTGTGGACCTGGACGACGAGAAGCTCGCCACCGCCCGCCGCTTCGGCGCCACGCACACGGTGAACGCCCGCGAGCAGGACCCGGTCGAGGCGATCCGTAGCCGCACCGGCGGCTTCGGAGCAGATGTGGTGATCGACGCGGTCGGGATCGCGGCCACGTTCAAGCAGGCGTTCGAGGCCCGCGACCTGGCCGGCCGGGTGGTGCTGGTCGGCGTGCCCGACCCGGGGACCAGCTGGCAGATCCCACTCGATGAGGTGTTCGGGCGCGGCGGGTCGATCAAGTCCGCCTGGTACGGAGACTGCCTGCCCTCCCGAGACTTCCCGATGCTGGTCGAGCAGTACCGGCTCGGACGGCTGGACCTGGACGGCTTCGTCACCGAGCGCATCGGCATCGAGGACGTGGAGCCGGCCTTCGACAAGATGACCGCCGGGAAGGTGCTCCGCTCTGTGGTGGAGATCAACCCGGCCCCGACCAGAGATGAGGTTCGATGACAACCGAACGTACCGATGCCAGCGGCCGGGTGCGGGTGCAGAACCTGGTCACCAGTGGCACCTTCTCCCTCGACGGCGGCACCTGGGAGGTGGACAACAACGTCTGGATCGTCGGCGACGACACCGAGTGCCTGATCATCGACCCGGCCCACGACGCACAGGCCGTGGTGGATGCCGTCGACGGGCGCAGGGTCGGCGCCATCCTGCTCACCCACGGCCACGACGACCACATCCGTGCGGTGCGCGGAGTCGCCGGGGCCACCGGTGCACCGGTCTACCTGCACCCGGACGACACGATGCTCTGGCAGCAGGTCTACCCGGAGACGACGGCAGACCTTGAGCTGGCCGACGGTGACCTCTTCCGGATCGGTCTGGTCGAGCTCACCGCTCTGCACACCCCCGGGCACTCACCGGGCTCGACCTGCTTCTACGCCCCCGACCTGGGCGAGGCCGGTGTGCTGTTCTCCGGTGACACCCTCTTCCAGGGTGGTCCGGGAGCGACCGGGCGGTCGTACTCGGACTTCGACGTGATCATCGCCTCCATCCGCGAGCGGATCCTCACGCTGCCGGAGGGCACCGAGGTGCTCACTGGCCATGGGGAGGCGACCACCGTCGGGGCGGAGAAGCCGCACCTGCAGGAGTGGATCGACCGGGGGTACTGAGCAGGTCCCCTGGTCGTGGTGTTCGAGGGTTCGGTGCGCCGCCGACCACGACGCCGGTGCCGGCCCTACCCGTGCCGCCGGATGAGTCCTGCGATGCGGATGTGCATCAGGAAGCTCGCCTGCATGCGGCGGTGTGCGTGATAGTTGAGGATCACGTGCGTCTGCTGCTCAGGGTAGTAGTACATGTGCGTGGCGGTGTAGCCGAGCCCGCCCACCGGGCGGGGGTAGCCGCGCAGGGTCGGGAAGAATCCGCCGAACAGGAGTGTGTTCATCCCGGCGCCGTAGTGGATGCCGGGGCGGAACCGGTTGCGCGGGTGGGCGAAGAAGTCGATCCACGCGGGATCGAGGAGCTCGCCGCCGTGCAGTGCACGCTGGAACCGCACGAGGTCGTGCGCCGTCGAGGGGCCGCCTAGCCCGCTGGTCCAGGTGAGGTTCGCGGCGAAGGCCCGGCGCGCGCCGCCAGTGCGCAGCTCGCTGCCGCGGGTGTCCAACCAGAAGGGTGCGAGGGTCGCGGCGAGCCTGTCGAGCCTGTCGGCATCCGCGCCGACCCACGCGGCGCTGTCGGTCATGCCGGCCGGCTCGAAGATGCGGGCGCGCAGCTGCTCGGCGAAGCCGACCCCGGACGCCTCCTCGATGATGCGGATCAGCAGGAAGTAGCCGGTGTCGCTGTAGCAGAACCGCGCGCCCGGCCGGGCCAAGGGAGGTAGGTGCGCGGACTGCTGCAGGAACTCCTGGATCGCCCAGACCCGGGACGGGTCGGCCAACAGCCTCGGGATCGCGCACTCGGTCTCATGCCCGCGCGGCGGCAGCATGACATCGGGCAGCCCCGAGGTGTGCGTCAGCAGGTGCTCCACCGTCACGTGGTGGGCATTGTCGATGCCCGGGGCCGCTGGCAGTGGTGCGAGGTCCTCGTCCGGCAGCAGCTCGCCGAGCGGACTGTCCAGGCGCAGCAGGCCGTCAGCCGCTAGCTGCGCGATGAGCGTCGCGATGAACACCTTGTCGATGCTCGCGACGAAGAACGGTTGGTCCGGGTCGCCGACGGAGAGCTCGAGGTTCCTGCCGGTCACGAGTGCGACCGGAGCCACCGGGAACTGGTCGCTCGTGGTGCGGCGGAGCGTGGCAGCGGTCCGGCGAACCGCGATGTCGACGTCCATGACTCTCCTGGCAGAGTAGATGTATCTCATAGACGTATCTAGTAGATATGGCCGAGGGTTGTCAAGACCTACACTCCACCTCATGGCCCATGTGATCCTCGGACTGCTCCTGCTCTGGCCGCAGAGCCTCTACGACCTGCGGAAGCACTTCGAGGCAGGGATCTCGCTCTTCTACAGCGCCAGCACGGGCAGCATCAAGCGGGCGCTGGACAGGTTGCTCGCCGACGGCCACATCCGGGTCGAGTCAGAGTCCGGTCCCCGAGGGAGGAAGACCTATGTGGTCACCGATTCCGGCAGGCAGGAGTTCCGCCGGTGGATGCTCTCCGAGCTGTCGGGCACTGATGTCGAGGGTGCCATGCTGGCGCGCGTGCACTTCCTAGGGCTCTTGGACCCCCATGAGCGTCCGGCGGTCGCGGCGCGCATCGACGAGCGCCTCCGTCAGGATCTCGGTCGCCTCGAACGCCTGGCCGCCCAGGTCTCCGTGGCCGAGGTCCCGGCAGGGTTCGAGGACGTCTCGCGCTACCAGGTCGCGACGCTGCAGTACGGCCTGACCTCGCATCGGGCGGCGCTGGCCTGGGTCGAGGAGTACCTTCCGGGGCGCTGAGCCTCTTCGCGCAGATCGTCACCGAACCGTTGTGCGCTGTTCATCCCGTTGTGGCCAAACCGTCCACTTGGCGCCTGTAGTCTGGACGCAATGTCCACACGGATCGGAGCGACAATGCGACCGACAGTCGTCTTCGACTTCGACGGCACCGTGGCCCTCGGCCGTGGCCCGCTCGAGGCCTACGCGACCTGCCTAGGTGAGCTCACCGACGGTGAGATGCTGACTAGCTGCCGCACCGCCGTCGAACGCTTCGACGCCGGCCAGACCAGTTACCGGGACGGCTACGACGCCATCCAGACCACCGCCCGCGGACGCGGCGCCACCGACGAGCAGCTCTCCACCGCCTACCTGCGCAGCCGCCAGCTGCTCGCTACCGACGCCGCACCCATCCACCCGCCGGCCGGCTTGGCCGAGTTCGTCAACGAGCTGACCACCCGGGCCACCTGCGTGCTCGCCACCAACGCCCCCGACCTGGGCATCGACCGTGCACTCAGCGCGCTCGGGCTGGCCGGGGCGCTGACCGCCGTGCACTGCTCCGTCGGCAAGCCCGACGGCCTGGAGCCGATCATCGCCGCCACCCTGGCCGACGGCCCCACGCTGGCCGTCGGTGACATCTGGGAGAACGACCTGGCTCCCGCCCAGCGCCTCGGCGCCGACACCGCCCTGGTAGGAGTCGGGCAGCCCGCCGGCACCCCGACGCTGCGCGGGGCCACCCTCACCGACCTCTACGACGACATCCACGCCTGGGCCTCCCGGCCGGTCACCGTGCCCGCCGGCGCCCGCCCCGCAGAAAGGCTCTGACATGCGCCGCACCATCAAGACCCTGCCCATCGTCCTGGCCGTCGGGGCACTCGCCCTGGCCGGCTGCAGCTCCGGCGACGCCACCGGCTCCACCGACGGCGAGTGGCCCGAAGAGATCACCGTCTCCCTGGTGCCCTCGATCGAGGGCGAGGACCTCGCCGAGGCTCTCGACCCGCTGACCACCTACCTCTCCGACGGGCTGGACATCGATGTGCACGGCGTCGTCGCCACCGACTACAACGCCACGGTCGAGGCTCTCGGGGCGGACCAGGCGCAGGTGATCATCACCGATGCCGGCTCGCTGTTCAACGCGATGGAGCGCCACGACGCCGAGCTGGTGCTGCGGGACGTGCGCTTCGGAGCGACCTCCTACGCCTCGATCGCGATGACCAACGACCCGGACAAGTACTGCTCCGACGAGCCGGTCGCCGCTACCTACGAGGCCACCGGCGAGGAGCTGCTCTACTGCAACGGCACCGAGCCCGAGGACGTGGCCGCGGGCCAGGGACCGGCGGGCGTAGAAGCCCTGGCGAACGTCACCGCCGGCACCCGGGTCGCGCTGCAGGCTGCCACCTCACCGGCCGGCTACCAGTACCCGATCGTGACCATGCAGGACCAGGGTGTGGACACCGAGAGCATCGAGCAGATCCCGGTCAGCGGCAACAACAACGCTGTGCTCGCGGTCAACAACGGCGACGCCGAGGTCGGCTTCGCCTACTGGGACGCCCGCTCCACGGTGACCGAGGAGGCCCCCGAGGTCGCGGAGAACGTGGTGGTGTTCGCCTACACCGAGATGATCCCCAACGGCGGCGTGGCAGTCTCCTCTGAGCTGCCTGACGACCTGGTCAGCGAGCTCACCGAGCTGATGGACGGCTACGCCGACTCCTCCGAGGAGGCCGCATCGGTGATGTACGACCTGGTGGGCCTGTCCGACTGGACTTCCGAGACCGAGGAGGACCAGATCACCCGGTACGGCGAGGTGCTCGCCCAGTTCTCCGAGTAAGCACCGGGACCCGCCATGACAGAAGCTGCCAGCACCACCCAGCCCGACGGCGTAGCCACGCCCTGGTCGATCACGCTCGAGGACGTCTCGGTCACCTACCCGAACGGCACCCGCGCGCTGCGCGGGGTCTCCGCGCACATCGAGGCGGGAGAGATGGTCTCCATCGTCGGCCTGTCCGGGTCCGGGAAGTCCACCCTGATCCGCACCATCAACGGCCTGGTCCCGGCCACCTCGGGTCGGGTCGTGGTCGGTGGCCATGAGGTGACCGGACTGCGCGGCCGGGCGCTGCGCCAGCTGCGCGGGCACATCGGGATGATCTTCCAGAGCTTCAACCTGGCCGACCGCACCAGCGTGCTGAACAACGTGCTGGTCGGGCGGTTCGCCCACACGCCCAGCTACCGCACCCTGCTCGGGCTGACCAGTGCCGCGGACAAGGAGCTGGCGCTGCGCTGCCTGGACTCGGTGGGCATGCTGGAGAAGGTGTGGGCCCGCGCCGGTGCGCTCTCCGGTGGGCAGAAGCAGCGGGTGGCGATCGCCCGCGCCCTGTGCCAGCAACCCTCGGTGATGCTCGCCGACGAACCGGTGGCCAGCCTGGACCCGCCGACGGCGCACGCGGTGATGGGCGACCTGGCCCGGATCAACGCCGAACGTGACCTGACCGTGCTGATCAACATCCACATGATGGACCTGGCCCGGCAGTACAGCCGGCGGATGATCGGCCTACGCGACGGCGAGATCGTCTACGACGGCCCAGCCGCCAGCGCCACCGACGCCGACTTCGAGCAGATCTACGACCGGCCGATCCAGAGCAGGGACCGGATGGGAAGCGCCCTGTGACCACCCAGACCACCGAGCTGCGGATGCCGCCCAAGCCACGGAACCGGTGGCGGACGGCCGCGATCGTGGCTGCGCTGTGCACGTTCACCGTGCTCACCTGCCTGCCGGCTATCGGTGGGGTGGAGCTCGACTTCGCCGGGATGGTGCGCAACTGGGCCAACGGTGCGGACAAGATGGGTGAGCTGCTCCGCCCGGACTTCTCCTTCCTGCCGCGCACCATCACCCCGATGCTGGAGACGCTCGCGATGGCGGTGGCTGGCGCCGCGCTGGCCGCAGCCGCCTCGATCCCGCTCACCCTGTGGGCAGCCCGGCCGAGCAACCCGAACCGGGTGACCCGGCAGGTCGTGCGGTTCATCATCAACGTCAACCGCGCAGTGCCGGACCTGGTGTTCGCCATGGTACTGGTCGCGATGGTCGGGGTCGGGGTGCTGCCCGGTCTGATCACCCTGTTCCTGTTCGACGTCGGCGTGGTCGTCAAGCTGGTCTCGGAGGCGATCGAGGGCGCCGACCACCACTACATCGAGGCCGGGCAGGCCGCCGGCGGCACCCAGTCCCAGATCAACAAGGCCACCCTGCTGCCACAGTCCTGGACCCTGTACGCGAACCAGTGGCTCTACTCGCTGGAGCTGAACGTGCGCATCTCAGCGATCCTGGGCATCGTCGGCGCCGGCGGCATCGGACGACTGCTGGACGAGCGCCGCGGCTTCTACGCCTATGACGACGTCTCGGTGATCATCCTGGAGATCCTCGTCGTGGTGATGATCATCGAGCTCTGCTCCAACCTGCTCCGCTCGAGGCTGCGATGACCACCACGACGCTGCCGGACCTCACCCTGCCGACCCGCCCCTCCCGGCTCCGGGAGACGATCGCCGCGGTGCTGGTCGGGGCTGTGGTGCTGGTCTCGATCATCGGCCTGGACATCCCCTGGACCGAGCTGTCCGACATCCCCGGACGGGTCGCAGAGTACCTGCGGCTGATGTTCGCCGAGCCGAGCTGGGAGAAGCTCCCGCGCGCCCTGTTCGAGACCTGGCGCTCGGTCTCGATGGCCTGGCTCGGTGCGATCGGATGCGTCGTGGTCTCCATCCCGCTGGGCATGCTCGCCGCACGTGGCGTGGGGCCGGCCTGGCTGCGGTTCGTCCTGCGCCGGTCGTTCGCAGTCATCCGTGCCGTGCCTGAGGTGATCATCGCCCTGGTGCTGCTCACGGTGACCGGCCTGACCCCGTTCACCGGTGCGTTGGCACTGGGCATCGCTGGGATCGGCACCCAGGGCAAGTGGGTGTACGAGACGATCGAGTCCGCCCAGGAGGGGGCCTCCGAAGCCGTGCGCGCCGCCGGTGGGAACACGGCCGAGGTGACCCGGTGGGCGCTCTGGCCGGCCGCGGCGCCGGCACTGATGTCCTTCGCGCTCTATCGGTTCGAGATCAACATCCGCACCTCGGCCGTGCTCGGCCTGGTCGGTGCCGGTGGCATCGGCACGATGCTGTCGAACTACACCAACTATCGGGAGTGGGACACGGTCGGCATGCTGCTCATCGTGGTCGTGGCGGTCACGATGGTCTTCGACCTGGTCTCCGGGTCGATCCGCCGTCGGATCATGGAAGGAGGTCGCGCCCGTGCCGTGGACCGGTGACCCGGACGCGCCGGTCACTGCCCGGATCGCCGCACTGGAGCCCTCTCTGCAGCGTAGCGAGCGCCGCGTGGTGGCCACAGTGGCCGAGGACCTGGCCGCCGCTGTGGAGTGCACCGCGCAGGAGCTCGCCGACCGTGCCGGTGTGGGTCGTGCGTCGGTGATCCGCACCGCGCAGACCCTCGGCTACGACGGCTACCCGCAGATGCGGGTGGCGCTGGCGCGCGAGCTGGCCCTGGCGCCTTCTCGGGAAGAGGCCTCGGACACGGTGATCGGACGGCTGCGCGGCGCCGTCGAGCAGTTCGGCCGCAGCCTGCCCCGCCTCACTTCCGCCCTCACCGAAGAGCTGGTGGAGGAGTTCGTGGCCGCTGTGGACGCCGCGCCCCGGGTGGTGGTGGTGGCTACCGGGCTGTCTGCTCCGCTGGGCCTGGACCTGGCGATGCGACTCAGCTCGGCCGGCCGTCCGGCCGAGTACCTGCCCGATGCGCTCGCCCAGCAGATCGCCGCCGGCAGCCTGGAACCGGGATCGGTGTGCCTGGTGATCTCCGGTTCCGGGGCGACCGCCACCAGCCTGGACGCTGCGGCTGCCGCTCGGCAGGCTGGCGCCACAGTGCTGGTGATGACTTCGTTCGCACGGGCGCCGTTGGTGTCCCGCGCCGACGTGGCCCTGGTGATCCCGCCGGTGACCGAGTCGTTCCCGGACGAGCTGCTGCACACCTCGCGTGCGGCGCTCGCGCTGGTGATCGAGACGCTGGTGGAGGTGCTGGTGGCTCGGCGGGGGAGCAGGGGGTGGCAAGCTCGCGCTGCGGCCATCGCCCAGGTGGAGAAGCGGCTCAGCGAGTAGCCAGACGGTTGAGGGGACCGGGTGGCGGACGGTCTAGGCGTCCGGGTCGGCTCGTCGCCGGATCGCCTCCTGCAGCCGGCTCCCGTACCGCTGATGGCGACCGTGCGTGGGCGAACAGGCAGGGTCCACGCGGTGGCGAGACCCTGGGAGAAGGCGTCACGATCGAGTCCCTTGAGATAGTCCGCCTGAGCGAGCGCGGTGAGCACCCGGCCGGCCTCCGCAGTGATGAACTCGGGGCGGCAGTGGGCGATGCCCGTACCGCCGGGGCCGGTGTCGGTGTCCCGGAGCTGACCGCCCCACTCGTAGGAGCCGGCAACGAGGTGAGCGTGGATCGCCTGCAGGTGGTGGAGATCGAAGTCGCCGGGCAGAGGATGGCGGGAGAGCTCGGCCATGCAGACCGCGACGAAGCGTCGCTCAGCTGCTTTCCAGAGGGCGACGTCCGTCCTCGTGCTCGCACCGTCAGCTTCAGGCTACCTGCGGGGTCTGATAGCCCTTCGGCAGACCGCCGCGCCTGTGGGCAGAACCTTCCCGGAATACCCTCTAGGGGTATGCCGTTGGGCGGGATGAAGCGATGAAGAGGAGAGTCGATGAAGAGCGCCGAGCACCAGGGCCGCTCCGGGCACGCCGGCCACGGGGCCGGGCACGCCGGCCACGATGCGCACCACGGCCACGCCGGGCACGGGGACCACGTTGCGCAGTTCCGGCGGCTGTTCTGGATCATGCTCGCCCTCGCTGCCCCCACCGTGGCGCTGAGCCCGATGTTCGCCGACCTGCTCGGCTACACCCCACCAGAGGGCACCGCCTGGATCCCCGCGGTCCTCGGCACGATCATCTACGCCTGGGGCGGGCGCCCGTTCCTCACCGGCGCGGTCAGCGAGCTGCGCGGCAAGGCGCCCGGGATGATGCTGCTGATCGGTACCGCGATCACCGTCGCCTTCGGTTCCTCCCTGGCCGCCACGTTCGGCCTGCTCGCCCACGACCTGGAGTTCTGGTGGGAGCTGGCGCTGCTGGTGGTGATCATGCTCCTCGGCCACTGGATCGAGATGGGTTCGCTGGCGCGCACCTCCTCGGCGCTGGACTCGTTGGCCGAGCTGCTCCCCGACGAGGCGGAACGGCTGGAGACCGACGGACGCACCGCCGTCGTACCGGTCGCCGAGCTGACCACCGACGACCTGGTGATCGTGCGCCCGGGCGGGCGCATCCCCGCCGACGGCCAGGTCACCGAGGGCCGGGCGCACGTGGACGAGTCGATGATCACCGGTGAGTCCACCCCGGTGGCCCGAGAACCCGGGGACGTAGTGGTCGCCGGCACCGTGGCCACCGACTCCGCGCTGCGCGTGCAGATCACCGCAGTGGGGGAGAGCACCGCCCTGGCCGGCATCCAGCGGATGGTCACCGAGGCGCAGTCCTCCGCCACGAAGGTGCAGCGGCTGGCCGACCGGGCCGCTGGCTGGCTGTTCTACTTCGCGTTCGGTGCCGCCATCCTCACCGCGATCGTCTGGCTCGTCGTGGGTACTCCCGCCGATGCGCTCACCCGGGTGATCACCGTGCTGGTGATTGCCTGTCCGCACGCTCTGGGCCTGGCCATCCCGCTGGTGGTCTCCATCTCCACCGAGCGGGCTGCCAAGGCCGGTGTACTGATCAAGGACCGGCTCGCGCTGGAGCGCTCCCGGACCGTCAGCGCAGTGCTGTTCGACAAGACGGGCACGCTCACCACCGGTGCGCCCGTCCTGACCGACAGCACGACGGCGGAGCACGCCGCTGGTCTGGTCAGCTCCGCCGACGAGATGCTCGCCTGGGCGGCCGCGGCCGAGTCGGACAGCGAGCACCCGCTGGCGCGGGCCATCGTGGCGGCTGCGGCCGAGCGTGGGCTGCAGCTGCCCGAGGTGAGCGACTTCCAGGCGTTGACCGCTAGCGGTGTGACCGCCCAGATCGAGGGGCACGAGGTCAAGGTCGGCGGGCCGCACATGGTCGGCGAGCTGGGGCTGGAGCCGCTGGCCGAGACCGCGCCCTGGGGTGAGCGCGGGCGAACGGTGCTGCACGTGCTCGTCGACGGTGAGATCGTGGGCGCCCTCGGCCTGGCCGACGAGGTCCGCACGGAGTCGCGGCAGGCGGTCGAGGAGCTGCATGACCGGAACCTCCAGGTGGTGATGATCACCGGCGACGCCGAGCCGGTCGCCCGCGCAGTGGCTCAGGACCTGGGCATCGATGCGGTGTTCGCCCAGGTGCGCCCGGAGAACAAGAGCGCGAAGGTGGCCGAGCTGCAGCAGCAGGGGCACGTGGTGGCGATGGTCGGCGACGGTGTGAACGACGCTCCCGCGCTCGCGCAGGCAGACGTGGGCATCGCGATCGGCGCCGGCACCGACGTGGCCGCCGCGTCTGCCGGAGTGATCCTGGCTGGCAACGACCCGCGTAGCGTGCTGTCCGTGCTGCACCTGTCCACTGCCGCCTACCGGACGATGCAGCAGAACCTGTGGTGGGCCTCGGGCTACAACCTGGTGGCCGTGCCGCTGGCCGCCGGTGTGCTCGCACCGGTCGGGTTCGTGATGCCGATGGCCGTCGGCGCGCTGCTGATGAGCGCCTCCACGGTGGTGGTGGCGCTGAACGCGCTGCGGCTGCGCCGCCTGGACCTGCACCCGGCCTGACCCGGCCCAGAAAGCGAAGTTGCTCGTCGATCTGGTCACGAATCGTGACCAGATCGACGAGCAACTTCGTCCGGATGGGCGGCAGGGCGCTCTGGGTGGCCGTAGGGCGCGCGGAGCGCTGGCCCTCAGAGGACTGCCCGGAGGAACTCCTTGGTGCGCTCGTTCGACGGGTTGGAGAACATCACGTCCGGCTTGGCGTCCTCGATGATCTTCCCGCCGTCGAACATCAGCACCCGGTCGGAGACGTCCTGGGCGAACTGCATCTCGTGGGTGACGATCAGCATGGTGATGTCCGTGGTCGCGGCCAGGTCCCGGAGCACGTTCAGCACGTCACCGACCAGCTCGGGGTCCAGCGCGGAGGTCACCTCGTCGAGCAGGATGATCTCCGGGTCCATCGCCAGGGCGCGGGCGATAGCCACCCGCTGCTGCTGACCACCGGAGAGCTGGGTGGGGTGCGCATCGCCGCGATCCCCCAGGCCCACCTGGTCGAGCAGCTGCTGGGCGCGGCCGCGGGCCTCCTCCTTGGACTTGCCGAGCACGTGGATCGGTGCCTCGATGATGTTCTCCATCACCGACATGTTCGGGAACAGGTTGAACTGCTGGAACACCATCCCGATCCGCTTGCGGGTCTGGGCGACCTGCTTGGCCCGGAGCTCGACCCGCTTGCCGTTCTCCTTCTTGTGCGTGAGCGGCTCACCGTCCACGTAGATGTAGCCGCCGGTGAGGTGCTCGAGGGTCATCAGCAGCCGCAGGATGGTGGTCTTGCCGGAGCCGGACGGGCCGATCAGCGTGACCCGCTCACCCTTGCCCACGTGGAAGTTGAGCTCGTTCAGCACCGTGTGGTCGCCGAACCGCTTCACCACGCCCTCGAAGATGATGCCCGGCGACGCCTCGGACTGCTGCGCCGCTGATGCCTGGGTGGTCTCGTCAGTACTCAAGTTTCTTCTCCAACTTTCGCATCAGGACAGCAGTCGGGTAGCTGGCGGCCAGGAAGATCAGGCCGGCGATCGTGAACGATTCGATGTAGCTGAACTTCATCCCGCCGAACTCCCGCGCACGGGTGACCATCTCCGCGACGTGGATGAAGATCAGGTACGGGGTGTCCTTGAACATCGCGATCGTCCAGTTGCCCAGCGAGGGCAACGTGTTGCGGATCGCCTGCGGCAGGATCACCGCACGCCAGGTGCGCGTGGCCGGAAGGCTCAGCGCTGTGGCCGCCTCCCACTGCCCAGAACGGATGGACTCGATCCCGGCCCGGTAGGACTCCGCCATGTAGGTGGAGTAGTGCACCCCGAAGACGATCACCCCGATGATCAGTGCGTCCACGCGTGGGCGGAACACGACCACGCCGTAGAACACGAAAAGGAGCTGCACCGGGATCGGCGTCATCCGGACGAAGTCCAGGAAGAGGCGCAGCGGCCAGCCCAACCACGCGGGGAGCTGGCGCAGCCCGATCGCCCAGACGAGGCCGAGGATGATCGAGAGGAGCGAGGCCACGACGGTCACGAGCAGGGTGACCTTGAGGAAGGCCACCAGCAGCTGCGGGAATGCCTCGACGGCCAGGTTCCAGTCGAAGATCGCTGCCAACATGTCAGGCCACCGCCTCTGCTGTTGCCTTGGTGGTGCTCGCTGCCTTGACCCACAGCCCGAGGCGGTGCTGGGCGCGGCGCTCCATCCACCGGAAGAGTGTGGAGACGATCAGGGCGATCACGAGGTAGATGAGCAGCGCGGCGCCGAAGGCTGCCCAGACGCCGTTGGTGATCCGCGCCTGGTTCGCCTCGAACGTGATGTCGTTCAGCAGCACCAGACCAACTGCTGCGGTGCCCTTGACCAGCATCACAGCGAGGTTGTTGAACCCGGGCAGCATCAGCGCCCAGGCCTGCGGCCAGATGATCCGCCGCATCTTGGTCAGCCAGGGCATGGAGAGCGCTGTCGTGGTCTCCCACTGCCCCTTGGGCACGGCGTTCAACGAGCCCCGCACGACCTCGGCACCGTAGGCGCCGTAGTTGAGGCCCAGGGCCACGATCGCGGACCAGAGGCTGCCGAGGTCCACGGCGAACAGCTGGGGGAACACGTAGAAGATCCAGAACAGCTGCACGATCAGCGAGGTGCCGCGGAAGATCTCCACGACGATCCGCGCCAGGGTTGCCAACCACTTCGGCCCCTGGTGCATGGCCACGCCCAGGAGCACAGCGACGATGAGCATCAGCACGGCACCGCCGAGGAAGGAGTACACCGTGGCCGACAGGCCCTCGGAGATCAACCTCGGCAGTACCGTGCTGAAGTCAGAGAAGAACTCCGTCACGAGACTGAGCCCTCGTTACTTGGATTCTTGGATCTCGGCGGCTTCCTGCAGGTCCTCGTCGGTGCCCTCGCAGAACATCTCCGTGGTCAGGCCCTCAGCAGGACGCTCGGCCTCGGTGAAGCCGAACTCACCGACAACCTCCTCGAAGCGCTCCGGGTCGCTGACGATCGCATCGAGCTGCTCGTTGTAGGCCTCGAGCAGATCGGTGTTCTCGTCGCGGAAGACAGTGGCGCCCGCACTGACCTGCGGCACACCGTCGATCTCGGCGACGAAGGCTTCAGTGACCTCCACACCAGAGTCGGGGTTGTCCTCGGCCATGGACCGCAGCGAGATCGCGGTGAGCGCGAACGCGTCCACACGGCCGCTGGAGACGGCGGCCATACCGTCCTGCGAGCTCTGCACGACCTCCGGGTTGTCGATCCCGAGGTCGTCGGCGTAGCCCTGCTCGATCGTGCCGGACTGCACGGCCAGCTGGGCGTCGGAGTCGATCACGCTCTGCAGGTCAGACAGGCCCATCGGGTTGCCCTCCGGCACCATCAGCCCGGTGGTGTACATCAGGGCGGGGTCCGAGAACGAGGCCTGCGCGCACCGGTCCGGCAGGATCGACATCCCTGCGGAGACCGAGTCGTACTCGCCCTTGTTCAGGCCGGGGATGAGAGCGTCCCAGTCCACGTACTGGCCCTCGACGTTGTCGATGCCCATGGCGGCGTAGATCTCCCGGTCCAGCGCGATCGTCGCACCGGTGAGCTCACCGTCCTCCGTCTCCCAGCTGTAGGGGATCTCACCAGCGAAGGCGACGGTGATGCTGCCCTGCTCCTGGAGCTGCTCCAGGAGGTTGCCGTCGCCATCGCCTCCGGCTTCCTGTGCGGCGCCACAGGCAGCGAGACCGAGCGCGACCGCTGCCGCCGTGGCCGTTACCCCGGCGGTCCGCCGAATCGAATTTGCCATCATGGTCCCTTCAGTTGGTAGAGGCATCGACCGGCGCGCTCCGCCCAGGAGGAGCAAGTCCACCAGCTCTGGCGACAGTGCCGCGCAGATGGGCAGGACGTACCGGACGGGCTACCCCGACAGGTCGTTGATGCGTGATCACGCTAGGCAACCTCACCTAACCGCTCAAGCGCTAAGAATCGGTATTTTACCCGCGATCGAGTGCCGGTGGGCCAGAATGAAAAGCCGCATATTCCTGCGGCTGGTGGTGGAAGTCTTCGCGGCGGTCAGGTGCCGCTCGCGGTCCGGAATCGACGTTCGTATCGTTATTGTGATGAAACAATCTCCACAATTCCGTATGGAGTAGATGGGAAGCGCTTTGCCAACGGTTGACCAACAGGGGGTGATCCGGCGCTGCGCGGTCGAGGATGGCACCATGGAGTCATGGCATCTACGCTCTGGCTCACCGGTGACGCCGCCGCTGACCGACTTCTCGATCGGGACCCGCTGGCGCTGCTGATCGGCATGCTGCTGGATCAACAGGTGTTGATGGAGGCCGCGTTCGCCGGACCGGCCAAGCTGACCGAACGGCTGGAGGAGTTCAGCGCGGGCGCGATCGCGGCCATGGATCCGGATGAGTTCGCCCAGGTCTGCGCCACACCGCCGGCGGTGCACCGGTTCCCGGGCTCGATGGCCGGCCGGATCCAGGCGCTGTGCCAGGTCCTGGTGGACGACTATGACGGCGATGCCGCAGCGCTCTGGACGCGCGGAGAGCCGGATGGCAGGGAGATACTGCGCCGGTTGAAGGCGCTGCCGGGGTTCGGCGACCAGAAGGCGAAGATCTTCCTTGCCCTGCTCGGCAAGCAGCGCGGCCTGCAGGCGCCGGGTTGGCAGGAGGCCGCCGGCGTCTACGGCCAGCCGGACGTGCGGCGCTCGATCGCCGACGTGCGTGACGCTGACTCGCTGCACGAGGTCCGAGAGACCAAGAAGGCGATGAAGGCTGCCGCCAAGGCCGCCAAGGCTCGCTGATCCGCGCCCCTGCGCCGCGGTGCCGCAGAGCGCTGCTGCCAGGGCGCCTACCCGGGCGCGCTCGCGGCCGCGTCGGTCTACCGGCCGCGGGCTGGGCAGGAGCACCGGGGGTCCGGGGCAGGGTCGGCTGTCGGCGGAATCACACCAGATCCTTGCGAAACGATTCGACCCCGGCCCCGTCGGCAGAGCACAATAGAGCCTGGGCCGTGCTGCGCTCTCGAAGCGTTCACGCCCCACGCCTGTGGTGCGGCCAGCACCACCTCCCTGCACTGACCACCTGGCCCACCGTCGTCGGGCCGGACCGCTTGCTGCCCCGGAAGCTTACTGTTGACCTCGCCTGCGCCCACTGAGACCGCCGACTGCCCGACCGTTCCTACCGCCGACGGCGGAGCTGCCCCGGGCAGGTCCGCTCACCTGGACCAGGGGCGGCGGTCGCACACCGGGTCCACCGCTGCGCCGCGTCGCCGGTCCTCCACGGTCAAGCTGGTGCTGATGCTCGGCGCGATGGCCGCGCTCGGGGCGCTGACCACCGACATGTACCTGCCGTCGCTGCCGGAAGTGGTCGTGGACCTGGCCGCCGGCGAGGCGTCGGTGCAGTTCACCATCACCGCCACGCTGCTCGGTGGTGCGGTCGGGCAGCTGCTCATCGGCCCGCTCTCCGACCGGTTCGGCCGCCGTGCCCCGGTGCTGGTCGGGGTGAGTGTGCACGTGGTCGCCTCGCTGCTGTGCCTGTGGGCTCCCTCGGTGGCTCCGTTGATCGCCCTGCGCATCATCCAGGGCATCGGCAACGCCTCGGCCGCAGTGGTGGCCGTTGCGGTGATCCGGGACCGATTGATCGGTGCCGAGGCCTCGGCGATGCTCTCCCGGCTGATGCTGGTGATCGGGGTGGCGCCGCTGCTCGCACCGACCATCGGGGGAATGATCGCCTCGGTGTGGCACTGGCGGGCGGTGTTCGCCGCGCTGGCGCTGTACGGCGCGGTGTTGATCGTGATCGTGTGGAAGTTCCTGCCCGAGTCGCTGCCGGCGGACAAGCGGATCCGGTCCAACCGTGCCGTGGTCGGCTCCTACCGGGTGCTGCTCAAGGATCCGCAGTTCATCGCCCTCGCGCTGCTGCCCGGACTGGCGATGGCCGCTCTGTTCGCCTACGTCTCCGGCTCGCCGTTCGTGATCCGGGACGGCTTCGGGCTGTCCGAGCAGGAGTTCGCCATCCTGTTCGCCCTCAACGGGCTCGGCCTGGTGCTCGGCGCCCAGGTCAACGCTGCGCTGGTGCGCAGGTTCGCCCCGGTGCGCATCATCCGGCTGGCACTGCCCGTCTCCGTGGCCACCGCGGTGGTGCTGCTGGTGATGGCTGCCACCGGCGTCGGTGGACTGGTCGGGCTGTGCGTGCCACTGTGGCTGATGCTGGCGATCAATTCCCTCATCCCGCCGAACGCCTCGGCGCTCGCGCTCACCCGGCACGGTGAACGCGCCGGAGCGGCAGCGGCGCTGATCGGCTGCTGCCAGTCCGGTGTGGCCGGGCTCGTCGCCCCGGTGGTCGGCCTGCTCGGGGCAGACGCCACCGGGATGGCCGTGGTGATCGTCGGCGCGATGCTCACCGCGCTGGCCGTGCTCGCGCTGGGGACCCCCGCCTACCGCCGCGGCGGGTGGGTGATCTGAACTGCGCATGTTGGCGTGAGCGGCGGGGAAGGGGCACAGTGGAGGAATGAGTGCCACGACCACCTCCACCCCGATGTCGGAGGTGCTGCAGCTGCAACGATCGGCCTTCCACCGCGACGGACCGCCCTCCGCGGACGTGCGACGGGACCGGATCGACAGGTTCGCCAGCGCAGTCATCTCGCACACCGACGAGCTGGTGGAGGCCATCTCCACCGATTTCGGCCACCGCTCGCCGGTGACCACCCTGATCACCGACCTGGGCACGTTCGCGATCGAGGCAGAGCACGCCCGCGCCCGCGTGGACGCATGGATGCGGCCCCGCAGACCATGGGGGCGTCTCGGCTCCTTGGTCGGCCGTGCCGCTGGTCTGAGCGCAGCCGTGCACCCTTCTCCGCTGGGCGTGGTCGGAGTGATGGGGATCTGGAACTTCCCGCTGAACCTCACCGCCATCCCGGCCGTGTCCGCACTGGCTGCCGGCAACCGGGTGATGATCAAGATGCCCGAGCACCTACCGCTCACCTCGGAAGTGTTCGCGAACGCGGTGCACGACGCGTTCGACGTCGAGGAGATGGCGGTGCTCACCGGCGACGTCTCCGTCTCCCGCGAGTTCGCCTCCCTGGACCTGGACCACCTGTTCTTCACCGGGTCGGCCAAGACCGGCTCAGCGGTGATGGCAGCGGCCGCCAAGAACCTCACCCCGGTCACCCTCGAGCTCGGCGGGAAGAACCCGGTGGTCGTCTCCCCGGTCGCCGCGCAGAAGCGTTCCCTGCTGCGCCGGGCCGCCCAGCGGGTGGCGCACGCCCGGGTAGTGAACGCCGGTCAGGTGTGCATCTCCCCAGAGGTGGTGCACGTGCCCGCCGCCGCCACCAAGGCCTTCGTGCAGGACGTGTTCGCGACCTGGGGTGAGGTGATGCCGGAGATGTTCGCTGCCGACGACGTCACCACCCTGATCGACGACGACGCCTACGATCGGATCACCGGTCTGCTCGAGGACGCCGAGTCCAAGGGCGCCCAGGTGCTCACCTCGGTGCGCTCGGACGAGGACGGCCAGGAGGCGCTGCGGGCCGCCCGGATCCTGCCACCGACGGTGGTGCTCGGGGTCACCAAGGAGATGGCGATCGCCCAAGAGGAGGTGTTCGGCCCGGTGCTGAGCGTGCACTCCTACACAGACGTGGACGAGGTGATCGACGGGCTGGCAGAGCAGCGCGCACCGTTGGTGGCCACCTGGTACGGCCCGGACGACGCGGACTACCGCAGGTTCGTCGCCCGCACCCGCTCCGGCGGGGTGGCCCGCAACGACTGGGCGCTGTCCCAGTCCCTGCCCGGTCTGCCGTTCGGGGGAGTGGGCAGCTCCGGGATGGGCCAGTACCACGGCCGGTACGGCTTCGACACCTTCTCCCACCAACGCAGCGTGGTGGGCTCGCGCCTGCCGATCTCGCTGGCCACGCTGGCCAATCCTGGCGACGAGCGCATCCCCGCCGCCATGCGCACCCTGCTCGGCGGCTACGACCGGCTGCTCTCCCGCCGGCTGCGATGATGACCGATTGGCGAAGCGCAGAACACCTGCCGAAAGTGTGTGTTTCGCCCGCTGGTCGAACGGGTGATAGCACACCTACTGGTGGCTTAGCACCTGTTCATCCTGTGGGAACGTGGTCGTCGTGTCCCCCAGGAGCAATGCGCGGTAGGTTGCCAACGCTGCTTCCTCCAAGTTCAGCGCCCGGCGGTAGGCTGCCTGGACTGATTCGCCAAACACGCAGCATCCGTGGTGCCGCAGCACGATGCACTCGTGCTCCGCGGCCTCCTCGGACGCAGAATCCGCTAGTTCATCCGAGCCGTTGGGGAAGAATGGCACGATGCCCACCGAGCGCACGTAGACTCTGTGGTCCAGGGTGAACATCCGAATCGGATAGCCGAGAGCGTCTACCAGCACCGCATGTTGCGGATGAAAGTGCAGCACGGCAACGCTCTCCGGACGTGCCGCATAGATCCGCTGATGCAGCTTCCACTCGCTGGACGGCGCTCTGTTGCCAGCCAGGACCTCCCCTTCGAGCGACATCACCGTGAAGAGTGTCTCGTCCAGTCGGTCGAGCAAGGCGCCGCTGGAGGTCACCGTGAAAGTGCCGTCAGTGCTGCGGACTGAGAGGTTTCCACCGCTGGCGGTGACCAGACCACGCCTCACGGCATCGGCACCAGTATCGACGAGCTCTGCGACCTCAGCCCTCCGAACGCTCTCTGAGGATGCGCCCATCAGAGACTCGCTGCCACGTCTCGTACCACCGCTGCGACGCTCTGGCTCGCACCAGCGACTACGCGCGCAACCCCTTCAGCGGTGATGGGGTCCTTGCCGACGCCGGAAGCCATGTTGCCGATGCAGCTCAACCCCAGCACGCGCATGCCCAGATAGCCGGCGGTGAGCGCCTCGGGCACGGTGGACATGCCTACTACGTCGGCACCGAAGCCACGTAGCATGCGGATCTCTGCCGGTGTCTCGAGTGAGGGACCTGGCCACCATGCGTAGACCCCTTCTTGGAGGGCCGTGCCTGACCGAGCGGCTGCCGTGCGGGCCAACTGCCGCAGACTGTGATCATAGAGGCCCGTAGTCTCGGGGAACCTTGGCCCCCAGCGCTCATCATTCGGCCCACGCAGTGGGTCTACGCCAGTGGTATTCAGATGGTCGCTGATCATCATGATCTCACCTGGGCGGTAGTCGGTGTTGATGGCGCCACACGCGTTGGTCACGACCAGGGCCTGCACACCCAGCGCCCGCAGGGCAAAGATCGGGAACGTCACCTGGGTCAGGTCTAGTCCCTCGTAGTAGTGCAACCGGCCCCGCATGATCACTGTGGCCGTGCCCTCAAGGGTGCCGACCACGAGTTCTCCCGCATGCCTCTCCACGGATGGCGACGCAAATCCAGGTATAGCCGCGTAGGGGATCGATGCGACATCGGTTAAGAGATTGGTAACTGGGTCGAGCCCGCTGCCCAGGATCACCCCCAGCGTGGGGCGCATGTTGGTTCTCGCCGCGACGGCTTGTCGTGCGGCCTCGACGGTGTACTGTGTGGTCATCCTTCTTCCTCCTCGATAGTGGGACTCAGTTGACGTGCTCCCGACGCGCTCAAACGAACATGCCGACGACCGCTGCACTCAGCATGGAAGCGAGCGTCCCTGCGAAGACGCTGCGAAGCGCGAGCCTCGCGAACTCCTTGCCGCGCTCAGGCAAGAGTTTCGACAGCACACCCATGAGCGAGCCCATGGAACCGAGATTGGCGAAGCCACACAGAGCGATGCTGACGATGGCGACGGTCTTGGCGGAGAGCTGCTCCTTGACCTCGATGAAGCTCGTGTACGCGATGAACTCCGTCAGGATGAACTTCTCGCCAAAGAACGAACCGGCTATCGTCGCTTCTGACCAGGGCACACCGAGCGCAAAGGCGAGCGGAGCAAGCGCGTAGCCCAGGATCTGCTGCAACGTTAGGTTTTCAAGGCCGAACCAACCGCCTACCGCCCCGACGGCGCCGTTGAGGACGGCGATCAGGGCGACGAAGGTGAGCAGGATCGCACCGACCGTGAGGGCCAGCTGAAGACCACGGTTCGCCCCGGAGGCCGCAGCGTCGACCACGTTGGCGTCCCGTTCCTCTTTCGCTGCCGTGAGCTCGTCCGTCCCCTGTATCTCCTCGGTCTCAGGGTGGAACACCTTGGCGAGGACGATGCCTGCCGCGGGGGCCATGAACATGGCGCCCAGCACGAAGTTCGGCGAGACTCCGAGAGCGATGTAGGAAGCCAGCATGGTTCCCGCCGACGACGCCAGACCGCAGGTCATGACGGTAAAGATCTCCGAGGTCGTGAGCCTGCTCAGATAGGGCCTGATGATCAGAGGAGCTTCTGTGTGCCCGACGAAGATGTTGCCGGCCGCCGCGAGAGACTCTGCACGGCTCGTACCCAGGATCCAAGCGATCGCCCCGCCGAGGTGCTTGGTCAAGAACTGCATGACGCGCAGGTGGTAGAGCACGGCGATGAGTCCAGCGAAGAAGATGATGTGGGGAAGGACGTTGAAGGCGACAACGAATGTGATGCCCGACTCTTCGGTGTAGAGACCGCCGAACAGGAAGTCGATGCCCTCGGCCGCGTGGTCCATCAACGCGGTGACGCCGTCGACAACAATCCCGAAGAAGCGCTGGCCGATCTTCGTGCCCAGGATGAGGAACGCGAACAGCAGCAGCAGCCCGAGCCCTCCCAGCACCGGTCGCACCCTGATCTCGCGCTTCTTCTTCGAGAACAGGAACGCGATGGCAAGGACGGCGACAACACCGCCAATGCCGCGCAGCACACCGATCAGATCCATGAGTGGTCGTCCCTGCTCTCGCGTGATTCTGGCTGCTGGTAGTACGACCCCAGGTCGTTCGGGGCGAACCTGCCGCGATCGGTGGCGATGGTGCGCACGAATCGTGGCGGCGTGACGTCGAAAGCTGGATAGATTGCCTCGACCCCTTCGGCCGCCATCCGTTCGCCGTTCAGGTAGAGGACCTCGGTAGGATCACGAAACTCCATCGAGACATCGGCCGGGGTCGGTGCTTGCTCGTCAGGGGCTTGGACCAGGGCAACATAGGGCACGTCGAACACGTGCGCTGCGACCGCGATCTGCAAGGTACCGACCTTGTTGATCACGTGACCGTCCATGGTCACCCGGTCGGCTGCGGTGACGAACGAGCTGATGCGCCCTTCGCGCATGAGTTCAGCCGGCATCCCATCGGTGACGACAGTCACGTTCACCCCCAGCTCCTTGAGGCTCTCCGCAGTCAACCTCGCGCCCTGGAGGTAGGGACGCGTCTCCGTGCAGAAGAACTCCAGCTCCTTGCCGGACAGGATTGCAGCCCTGACCGTCTCGATCAGGTAGGACTCTGCCCAGCAGTGCGTGAGTACTGTCTCGCCTGAGCTCAGCAGCTCCGCGGCGATGCGGCCGAGCGTCCGGCTGCGTGCGAGGTAGTGGTCGCCAACGACCCTGGCGGCCTGCGTCACCTCGCCGGTCAACGACAAGCCCTCGTCGAGTGCCCGGCTGGCGGCGCCTGCGGTGGACTCTAGAGCCTCACGTATGCCGTTGTTCGTGGGACGTGTGTGCAGCAACCGCTTCGCTGCTGCTGTCATCGCATTCCGGCGGGCCCGCGTCGAGTCGTGCTTCTCGGCCGCTCGCGCAGCGAGGATCATTCCGCCTGCAGCGGCAAAAAGAGGACCGCTGCTCTGGGTGACCATCTCTTCGATCGCGTTGGCGACATCCTCGTACGTCCGACAGGTCACCCACTCCCGACGGAAGGGGAACAGCCGACGGTCGAGAATCCTGATCGCATCGTCTTCGACGAGCACGCTGTCTCGCATCAGTGTCGGCACCGGCGGTTGGGACGCCACCATCTCCAGGCTCCTTTGCTTGGCATACTTGTTGGACAACTGCTGTCAGTCGACGGACAACTGCCTTCAATGGCCATGTAGTCTGTCAGTAGATCAGGTACACGTCAAGACCGTTCATTGGAGGCCCGGTGACCACCAGTAGCCCCCTCAAGCCGACTCAGGCATTGCCGAAGCGACTCGCTGCCGATCTCCACCGCCGCATCCGAACCGGCGAGTGGGGACCAGGCGAGAAGTTGCCGGCTGAGACCGCGCTCGCAGCCGAGTACGGAGTGAGCCGCTCGACCGTGCGCGGTTCCCTCCAACTGGTCGCCGAAGCTGGCGCTGTGCGCGTGCGACAGGGGGCTGGCACGTTCGTGTCGCAAGAGACGAGCGCTGTTCCAGCCGGGTTGCAACCGCTCCGCTCAACGAGTGCGTTGATCGAAGAACACGGCTACGAGTGTGAGGTGCGGTTCCGTAAGAAGGACCTCAGGGCAGCGTCTCAGCAGGAGGCTGGGCAACTGCGTCGTGATCAGATTCCTCTCGTCTTGTCCTACGAGCGCTCGTTCCACTCCGCAGACCTCACGCTCGCATTCGAGGCCGGTGTGATCGTCGCTGACATGCTGCCGGCGGGGGCCAGCTTCGACTCGCTGACAGGCTCGGTCTTTGCGTTCTTGGAGCCCCTGGGCCTCCTCCCAGAGCAGTCACTGACGCATCTCTCGGCGACCAGCGATGCCGATCTGGCCTGGGGTCCCTTCCGGCCAGACCCACCGCTGTACCTGACACTGGACCAGGTTCAGTTCCTCCGGTCCGGCGCAGCCATCAGCTGGTCGTCGACACACTTCGTGCAGAAGTACTTCAGGTTCTCCCTGATGCGCAGCATGTGATCCAGCTGGCGATTGCAGCTGTCGGGAAGGCCTGGAAGTCGCGTAACCTAGCGGACTGTGGCTATCGACTTCTCCGAGGAAATCCAGGACCTGCGGCACATCCTCGACTCGATCACCGCGGTGACCGACCCGGAGGAGCTCCGGGCGCAGGTCGCCGAGCTGTCCGAGCAGGCCGCCGCACCGGACCTGTGGGACGACCCGGAGAGTGCCCAGCAGGTCACCAGCCAGCTGTCCCACGCCCAGACCGACCTGGAGCGCCTGGAGAAGCTGGCCGCCCGGATCGAGGACCTCGAAGCGCTCGTGGAGCTCGCCCAGGAGGAGGACGACGCGGACACCCTCGCCGAGGCGGCCGAGGAGCTGCCAGCCATCCGCAAGGCGCTCTCCGACCTGGAGGTGCGCACGCTGCTCTCTGGCGAGTACGACCACCGCGAGGCCGTGATCACTATCCGCGCTGGCGCCGGTGGGGTAGATGCTGCCGACTTCGCCGAGATGCTGATGCGGATGTACCTGCGCTGGGCGGAGCGGCACGGGTACCCGACCGCGGTGCTGGACACCTCCTACGCCGAAGAGGCCGGGCTGAAGTCCGCGACCTTCGAGGTCAAGGTGCCCTACGCCTACGGCACGCTCTCGGTGGAGGCGGGTACCCACCGGCTGGTGCGCATCTCCCCGTTCGACAACCAGGGCCGCCGGCAGACCTCCTTCGCCGCCGTCGAGGTGGTGCCGCTGATCGAGCACACCGACCACATCGAGATCCCCGAGTCGGAGATCAAGGTGGACGTGTTCCGTTCCTCGGGCCCCGGCGGGCAGAGCGTGAACACCACGGACTCTGCCGTGCGGATGACGCACCTGCCCACTGGGATCGTCGTCTCCATGCAGAACGAGAAGTCCCAGATCCAGAACCGGGCCGCCGCGCTGCGGGTGCTCCAGTCCCGCCTGCTGCTCCAGCGTCAGGAGGAGGAGAACGCGGCGAAGAAGGCACTCGCCGGAGACGTGAAGGCCTCCTGGGGAGACCAGATGCGGTCTTACGTGCTGCAGCCCTACCAGATGGTCAAGGACCTGCGCACGGACCACGAGGAAGGCAACACCGCCGCAGTCTTCGACGGTGAGATCGAGGAGTTCATCGACGCCGGGATCCGGTGGCGCAAGCAGCAGGAGACCACCGGGGACTAGCACGCCCAGCCCCCAACACCTTCGCTAGAGACCGGGCACCGACACCCGTTCCTCCGTGACGTTGTGCGTGAGCCGACCTGTGCAGCAACGGGAAAGAGAGCCCTGGCACCTCTCGGCGTGTCACGCCGGGAGCCGAAGGTTCGCTGCTTATGGTGCCAGGTGGCCAGGGTTTGTCCTTCCCCCATCCCCGAGACTGGCCAGGCAGCGCGTGATTCGGTTCAAGAAGGTGTCCAAGGTGTACGCCCGCGGGGCGAGACCTGCTCTGGACCAGGTGTCCCTGGAGGTCGAACGAGGAGAGTTCGTCTTCCTCGTCGGCGCCTCCGGGTCCGGCAAGTCCACATTCCTGCGGCTCGTGCTGCGGGAGGAACGACCCACCTCCGGGTCGGTCTTCGTCGCCGGACGCGACCTCGCGCAGGTCTCCACCTGGAAGGTGCCGCACCTGCGCCGCCAGATCGGGTGCGTGTTCCAGGACTTCCGGCTGCTGCCCACCAAGACGGTCTTCGAGAACGTGGCGATCGCCATGCAGGTGATCGGCAAACCCCGGCACCAGGTGATGACCACTGTCCCGGAGACGCTGGAGATGGTCGGTCTAGCAGGCAAGGAGAAGCGGCTGCCGCACGAGCTCTCCGGTGGTGAGCAGCAGCGGGTCGCGATCGCCCGCGCATTCGTGAACCGGCCGGCGATCGTCCTCGCCGACGAGCCGACCGGCAACCTCGACCCGACCACCTCAGTAGGCATCATGCGACTGCTGGACCGGATCAACCGCACCGGCACGACGATCGTGATGGCCACCCACGACGACGAGATCGTGGACCAGATGCGCAAGCGCGTGGTGGAGCTGGTGGACGGACAGATGGTCCGCGACCAGGACCGCGGCGTCTACGGTGCGGCACGGTAGGGGCGGGCATGCGCGTACGGTTCGTTCTTTCCCAGATCGGCAACGGTCTGCGCCGCAACCTGGCGATGGCCGTGTCGGTGGTGCTGGTCACCTTCATCTCGCTGGCCTTCGTCGGTGCCGCGATCCTGCTGCAGACGCAGATCTCGAACATGAAGGACGACTGGTACGACAAGGTCGAGGTGTCCATCTTCCTCTGCCCGGCCAGCTCCAGCGTGCCCAACTGTGCCGGCGGTGAGGCTACCGAGGAGCAGGTGGAGGACCTGCAGGCGGTGCTCACCTCCGACGCCCTCAGCGACTACGTGGACGAGGTCTACGTAGAGAGCAAGGAACAGGCCTACGAGGCCTACCTGGAGCAGTTTGGCGACCAGGACTGGGCGCAGTCGATCACCGCCGAGCAGATGCAGATGTCCTTGCGCGTCTCCCTGGTAGACCCCGAGATGTACCAGGTGGTCGCGGACGAGGTCACCGGCCGCCCCGGTGTGGAGTACGTGGTGGACCAGCGCTCCATCCTCGAGCCGCTCTTCCTCATCCTGAACCGAGCCACCCTGTTGGCCGCCGGGCTGGCCGCGCTGATGACGGTCACCGCGATCATGCTGATCACCACCACGATCCGCCTGTCCGCGATGAGCCGCCGCCGGGAGACCTCGATCATGCGTCTGGTCGGTGCCTCGAACCTGTTCATCCAGCTGCCGTTCATGCTGGAAGGAGCCCTGGCCGCGCTTCTCGGTGCGTTGTTGGCCGCCGGCGGGCTGTGGCTCGGGGTGCGATATATCATCGAGGACTGGCTCGCCTCCTCGGTGCGCTGGGTGAACTTCGTGAGCACCTCCGACGTGCTGCTCATCGCGCCGATCCTCATCGGTATCGGGATCGTGCTCGCCGCGATCAGCTCTCTGGTCAGCCTGAGTCGATATACGAAGGTGTGAGGACGATGCGACTGCACCCACCCTCGACCGTTGCTGCGGCTGCTGCTGGCACAGGCCCCAGTACGGCGTCGGCCCGCGCTGCGACGGTCCGGGCCCTCGCAGCCGCGTTCCTGGCTGTGGCTGTGCTGCTCGTCGGTCTGCCCAGCGCCCAGGCCGACGACCGGGACGAGCTGGAGCAGCAGCGTGCGGAGAACGAAGCGGAGCGGGAGGAGCTCGCCGCGCAGCTCGAGGGCGTCGACTCCGAGCTGGCGGACGTCTACCTGGAGCTCGACGACATCGAACGCCGCCTGCCGATCGCCCAGACCGAGCTGGACGATGCGAACGCGGAGCTCGCTGCTGCAGAGCGCGAGGCTGAAGCGGTGCAGAACCGGCTGGACGTGGCTCGCGCGCAGCGGGCAGACCTCGAGGGCGACATCGACGCGGCCGAGGACGAGATCGACGACACCGAGACAGCCATGGGTGAGGTCGCCCGGTCCGCTTACCGCGGTGGGCAGCAGGCCTCCACGCTGGCCGTGGTGCTGCAGGCCAGCTCGGCCGAGGACTTCGTGGACCAGTACTCGGTGATGAACTCCGCCCTGCGCACCCAGAACCAGGCCCTGACGGAGATGGAGTCCCTGCAGGCGGTCAACCGCAACCGTCAGGCACGGCTGGACGCCGTGGAGGAGCGCATCGGCGAGCTCAAGGTAGAAGCCGACGCCGCGGTAGCCGCTGCTGAGGATGCGCGCCAACGCGCCGCCGACCTGCTCGCCGAGATCCAGCAGCTGCAGGACGAGAAGGAGCAGCGCGCTGACGAGCTCAAGGACCTGCAGGAGGAGTACGAGGGCCAGATCCAGGAGATCCAGGAGGACAACGAGCAGATCGCCGACGAGATCGCCGAGATCGACCGTCGGGAGCGGGAACGCGAACGGCGACGCCAGGAGGAGGCTCGCCGGCAGGCGCAGCAGCAGGCACAGAGCTCGCGCAGCAACGACCGTGACTCCTCCGGCAGCAGCGGCGGGTCCTCGGGTTCGTCGTCGGGGTCGAGCGCGGCGCTGATCCCGCCGGTGCCCGGGCCGCTGCATGTGACGTCCCCGTATGGGGTGCGCTGGTACCCGATCACCGGCGGCTACTACATGCACTCCGGTGTGGACCTGCGTTCCGCCTGCGGACAGGCGCAGCGTGCAGCAGCCTCCGGGACCGTTGCCGCGGTGCGACCGGCGCCGAACGGTACGCACGGCAACCAGGTGATGATCAACCACGGGTCCATCGGGGGCAACACCTACGTGACCGTCTACAACCACCTCTCCCGGTTCGCGGTGTCCTCCGGTCAGCGGGTCTCCCAGGGACAGACCATCGGTTACACCGGCGCTACCGGGATGGTCACCGGCTGCCACGTGCACTTCGAGGTGTGGCGCAACGGTTCCTCGATCGACCCGATGGGACTGTCCGGGTTCTGACCGCCCGGCACCGCCCCACCTCCGCCCACCCCTGCCACGCTGAACCGAATCGCCGCCGCTGTGCTGAGTCCTGGCGGTCCACCCGACCGCGGTCGCCGGCCGCTGCGCGGGCCGAGAAATCCGCTGGGTCAGCAGGCACAGTGCCCGTATCCTGGGAGCCGCCGCCGACCTGGCGGTGAGCACGAGGAGAAGACACAGCAATGAGCAAGACGGCCAAGGGCGCAAAGAAGAAGAAGCAGCAGCGCGGCGCCGTCGACCGGCGCGAGGTGAAGACGGTGGTGGCGCGCAACAAGCGGGCCCGCCACGACTACCACCTGGACACCACCTACGAGGCCGGCATCGCCCTGACCGGCACCGAGGTGAAGTCCCTGCGCGCTGGCCGTGCCTCGCTCGTGGACGGCTGGGTGAACATCGACCGCGGTGAGGCCTGGCTGGAGAACGTGCACATCCCGGAGTACACCGAAGGCACCTGGACCAACCATGCGCCGCGGCGCAAGCGCAAGCTGCTGCTGCACCGGGACCAGATCCTCAAGCTCGCCTCGCGCAGCAACGACAAGGGGTACACGGTGGTGCCGCTGGAGCTGTACTTCCGCGATGGCCGCGCCAAGGTGGAGATCGCCCTGGCCCGCGGTAAGCAGGAGTGGGACAAGCGCCAGGCGCTGCGGGAGAAGCAGGACCTGCGGGAGGCACAACGAGCGATGAGCCTGCGCCGCCACCGCTGACTCGGTCGTCGCGCGATCGGGTCGGTCGGTGACGGTCGTCAGGTTCCGCCGCACGGGGGAGGTGGCCTGCACCAGTGCTTCCCTAGCATGAGGGCATGCACCGGCTGAGGTTCCTGTCCAGAACGCTGCTCGCACTTGCTCTGCTCACTGTCGTGGCCCTGGGTGTGCAGATCGCCGCCGCCCCGTCCGCGCACGCCGACTCCGAGGACTGGGCGATCACCCGCTACGACGTGCAGGCCCAGGCGCAGCCGGACGGCACCTTGGACGTCCAGCTGGACTTCGACTTCGACTTCGGGGACGACGAGGGGCATGGTCCCTACCTGACCTTCATCACCCGGCAGGAGATCGAGGGTGACCCGGACCACTACCGGCTGCTGGAGTACTCCGACATCACCGCGACCTCACCCAGCGGGGCTCCCGCCGAGGTTCGCCAGGAGGACGAGGGCACCGCGCTGGCGATCTACATCGGCGACGAGGACGTCGAGGTCGACGGGGTGCAGCAGTACCAGGTCAGCTATACCGTGACCGGCATCCCCACCCCCGGTGCCGGGGCAGACGGCAGCGACGAGATCTACTGGAACGTGATCGGCTCCGGCTGGGAGGTACCGCTGCAGGAGGTGACCGTCTCGCTGGCCGGTCCCGCCGACGTGCTCGAGGTCGCCTGCTACACCGGCCGGGTGGGCTCGGACCGCAGCTGCGAGCAGCACGCTGCCACCGACGCGGTCGCCACCTTCGGTCAGCAGCGGCTGGACGAAGGGCAGGGGATGAGCATCGTGGTGGCCTACCCGCCGGGCACGTTCGACGGCGCAGCACCGATCCTCGTGGACCGGGTCACCTGGGGCTCCTTCATGGGCTGGACTGGACCGGCGGGTATCGTGGCCGCCCTGGTCGCACTGCTTGGCGGGGCCGGAGTGGTCTGGCGCGCCCGCACCCGCGGCCGGGACCGCGCCTACCTCGGTCTCACCCCAGGGTTGTTCCCCACCGCTGCGGGTGCAAGGCGGGTCGGTCCGGCCCGACGGCGTCCCGTGGCCGTCCAGTTCACCCCACCTGACGGGGTCCGCCCCGGGGCGGCGGGGACCCTGCTCGACGAGGTCGCCAACATCCACGACGTGCACGCCACCATCATCGACCTGGCCGTGCGTGGCTACCTGACCATCGTGGAGAAGGATGGGGCGGACAAGGACACCAAGGCGTGGGACCTGCACCGGGCCACCGATGCCGACCACGCCGACTGGACGGGCCTGGCACCGTTCGAGGAGACCGTGCTCCGCGCCCTGTTCCCCGGCAGCGCCACCGTCGTGGACATGAAGGCGGCCGGCCCGGAGCTGGCGGCCTCCATGTCGCAGGCGCAGGCCGAGCTCTATGACCGGGTGGTGGAACGGAAGTGGTTCGCCGCCTCCCCGCAGCTGGTGCGCCGTCGGTGGGCAGGCTGGGGCGCCCTCGTGCTTGTCGCAGGTGTAGCCCTGACGGTCGCGCTCGGGCTGACGATCGGCGCCGGAGCGGTGGGTCTGGGGGTGGTGCTGCTGGGCATCGTGGTGCTCTGCTCGGCGGTGGCCGCACCAGCGCGTACGGCGGCCGGGACCGCGGTGCTCGCCCAGACCCTCGGCTTCAAGAAGTACCTGGAGACTGCGGAGGCGGAGCAGCTGAGGTTCGAGGAGACCGAAGACATCTTCTCCCGCTACCTGCCGTACGCGATCGCCTTCGGGGTGGCTGAGCACTGGACGAACGTGTTCGCCGAGGCAGCCGCCGCCGGTCATCCGGTGGCGACGCCCACGTGGTACGTAGGAGCGTCGTCCTTCTGGACCGCCGGCGCGATGGAGAGCTTCACCCAGTTCACCTCCACCGGCGGGATGGCGGCGGCGCCGACCTCGTCCGGATCCGGCTTCTCCGGTGGCTCGGTGGGTGCCGGGGTCGGCGGAGGCGGCGGTGGTGGCTGGTGACCTGTGCGGCCCAGGGGGCGCGTGCGGCCGCGATTTAGGTACATTGGCACACGGACCACCGGTACCCGACCACGAGGAGAATGCGATGGCTCTCGCCCTGCACCGACTTCCGCTCCGGCTCGCTTCGGGAGCCTTCATCCTGAACTCCGGCTACAACAAGCTCAGCCTGGACGCCGACGGCGCCAAGGGGCTGCAAGAGATGGCCGTGAACGCGTTCCCGCAGCTGGGCAGCCTCGAGCCGGAGGAGTTCGGCAAGTACCTGGCGGCCGGCGAGCTCACCCTGGGCGCCGCCCTGCTCACGCCGTTCCTGCCCAGCCGACTGGTCGGACTGGCGCTGACCGTCTTCTCCGGCTCTCTGGTGTGGATGTACCTGCGCACCCCGGGGATGACCGAGTCCGACGGCATCCGCCCCAGCCAGCAGGGCACCGTGCTGGCCAAGGACATCTGGCTCGCCGCCATCGGCCTGGCTCTCCTGCTGGACCGGAAGAAGCGGTGAGCCGAGCCATTCCGGCGGGCTGCGCCGTCGCACCGGAATAATGAGGCGACCGCCGGGGTTGGACCCACTAGAATGACAAGTGCCGGGTCCGCCCGGTGGTTGACAACTCAACAGGGGGGTGATCGGTTTCGACGACGATCGTCGTTCCAGGAGAAGCGGGTCGAGGATGCAAGGTCATCTCGTCAACGCTCCTTGCACACCAATAGGTGCCGATTCCAAGCGCACCGACTTCGCCCTCGCCGCCTGAGCGAGCGCAGAAGTCCGTCAGCCCGGGACTGCTCTCGACCCGGTCACTGGCGTCATCCAGAGAGCCACTGCACGTAGCCCGGGTCACTTGGGCCGCGTGAACACCTAAGGTGACTGAGCCCGTCAGCGACTTGTCCGCGTGATCGCTGGGGCCGAGAAAATCTGCAAGCGGACTGCACCCGGAGAAGCCCTGGTTCTTCATCGTCGGACGCGGGTTCGATTCCCGCCACCTCCACTCGTGTGATGTCTGCGGACATCATGGCTGGCTGAACCCTCACCTGGTGGGGGTTCAGCCGTTTTCATCGACTGCGTAGCATGAGCAGATGAAGCCGTTATCCGAGGAGCAGACAGCCAAGATCGTGGCGATGACGATGGACCTCGCGCGGGAGGGGCGAACTGCTGAGCTGCTGGAGTTCATCGACCATGGGCTGCCGGTCGACTCCCAGGACGAGGCGGGCAACACCGCACTGATGCTGGCTGCTTATCGCGGCCATCCGCAGACGGTGCGTGCTCTCGTCGACCGGGGAGCCGACGTCGATCTGCGGAACGACCGCGGCCAGGCACCGATCGCCGGTGCACTGTTCAAGGGCGAGGACGAGGTGGTGACGGTGCTGCGGGCTGCCGGTGCGGACCTCGATGCCGGCACCCCGAGCGCCCGGGAGGTCGCGCAGATGTTCGGGCGCGCACACCTGCTGGAGTAGTTCGTGCCTCGGCGAAGACCGAGCAGCCGGTGCACAGACGACGGAGCCCGGACGACTACAGTCGTCCGGGCTCCGCTGCTGCTCGGTGCTCACGCCTCGTGGCTAGCGCTTCATGGCCTCAGGCGTGGACGGGTTCGTTGTCCGGGTTGGGCTCGGTCTCGTCGAGCGTCCCGGCCGCGAGAGCCTCGATCGCGCGACGCACCCCCGCACCGTAGGCCGGGTCGGCCTGCGTGGCATTGTGGATGTGCCGCTCGACCGTCGCCTCGGAAGCCCCTTGGATCGCGCGAGCAGTGTTGGCGAACAGACGGCGCTGCTCCTCCGGGCTCATCAGCCGGAAGAGGTCCCCGGGCTGTTCGAAGTAGTTGTCGTCGTCCTCACGGAAGTTGAACCGGTCCGCGTGGTCGCCGACCGCAATCCCCGGCTCCCGGTAGGAGGGGTCAGCCTCGAAGCGACCGTAGGAGTTGGGCGTGTAGCCGGGCGTGGAGCCCTGGTTGCCGTCCACCCGACCCTGACCATCGCGGTGGTAGGTGTTGACCACCTTGGCGCCGCGCGGGTAGTTCACCGGGATCTGGTGATGGTTGACGCCCAGGCGGTAGCGCGCGGCATCACCGTAGGAGAACAGGCGTCCCTGCAGCATCTTGTCGGGAGAGAAGCCGATACCGGGCACGACGTTCGCCGGGGTGAAGGCCACCTGCTCGACGTCCTGGAAGTAGTTCTCCGGGTTGCGGTTGAGCTCGAACTCGCCGACCTCGATGAGCGGGAACTCCTGCTGCGACCAGACCTTGGTGAGGTCGAACGGGTTGAACCGGTGGTTGTCGGCCTGTTCCTGAGTCATCACCTGGATGTACATCGTCCACTTGGGGAAGTCGCCACGCTCGATGGACTCGTACAGGTCGCGCTGGGCGGACTCACGGTCTTCCGCGACAACGGCTGCGGCCTCGGCGTCGGTGAGGTTCTTGATGCCCTGCTGCGTCTTGAAGTGCATCATGACGTAGACGCGCTCACCCTCGGCGTTGATCATCGAGTACGCGTGGGAGCTGAAACCGTGCATGTGCCGGTAGCTGGCCGGGATGCCCCGGTCACCCATGACATAGGTGACCTGGTGCAAGGCCTCGGGCAGCCTGGTCCAGAAGTCCCAGTTGTTCTCCGCAGAGCGCAGGTTGGTGCGCGGGTCGCGCTTGACGGCGCGGTTGAGGTCCGGGAAGTGGTGGGCGTCGCGAAGGAAGAAGACGGGAGTGTTGTTCCCGACCATGTCCCAGTTGCCCTCTTCGGTGAAGAACCGAAGGGCGAAGCCACGGATGTCGCGTTCGGCATCGGCCGCGCCGCGTTCACCGGCAACGGTGGAGAAGCGAGCGAACATCTCGGTCTGCTTGCCCACCTCGGAGAAGACCGCTGCGCGGGAGTACTTGGTGATGTCCTGAGTGACGGTGAAGGTGCCCCAGGCGCCCGACCCCTTGGCGTGCATGCGGCGCTCGGGGATGACCTCGCGGTCGAAGTGCGCCAGCTTCTCCAGGAACCAAACGTCCTGCAGCAGCATCGGCCCACGAGGCCCGGCCGTCACGGCGTTGTCGTTGTCCCAGACCGGTGCGCCGGCGGCGGTGGTCAGGGGCTTGGTGTTGTCGGTTGTCATATGGGCTCCTCCGTGTGTCAGGAAGTGGGTGGTGTCTGAGTGGCTTGTGTGGCGCACGACGGGCACGTACCCCAGAAGATGACCTCAGCCGCGTCGATGACGTACCCGTGGTCGTCGCTGGCGGTCAGGCACGGGGCATGGCCCACAGTGCAGGCGACGTCGCTGACCTCGCCGCAGGATCGGCACACCAGGTGGTGGTGGTTGTCGTCACGGAACAGCTCGAAGCGACCGGGTGAGCCTTCTGGCTCGATCCGCCGAAGGATGTGCGCATCGGTGAGCGCGTTCAGGATGTGGTAGACGGACTGGATCGTCGCGGTGCCCAACCGGTCGCGCACCGCCTCGACGATCGCCTCGGCCGTGGAGTGGGGGTGCGCCTCCACCTCGGCGAGAACTGCCAGGCGTGGCCCCGTGACCCGAAGGTTGGCCTCGCGCAACAGCTCGGTGGGTGCGAAGGTCATGAGGACACCGTAGCGTATCTATGAGTAATTCAAAAATGCGAATATCTCCGGGTCCTGGTCGATAGCTGTCGATGGCAGCCCGGTCAGATCCGGATCGGTTCCGGGACACGGCAGCGTCGCGCCGGGGGCCATCGGCGCAGGGTCAACCGTTCCGCACGCAGCTCCAGGCTCGGGTCGCCGGTGAGCTGCGCCATCTGTGCGAGCGCGTTGGCCAGGTGCGCTGCGCCCGCCTGACGGGCGGCGGCGTCGTCGGCAACCAGCTCCACCAGCCGCAACGTCGCCTGCCGCAGCTTCGGGCCTGCGGCCAGGTGCCGCGGCAGGCAGCGGGCATTGATCTCCGCGATGCGCACCGCCCAGCTGTGGCGGTACCGCAGGTGGGCGTACTCGTGGGCGAGCACCGCCTGCAGCTGAGCGGGGGAGAGCACGATCTCCAGCGCGGTGGACACCAAGATCTCTGCGGAGCGACCAGGGGTGGCGCACGCGCACGGGGTGCTCGAGCGCAGCCGTACCAGGGTGAACCCGCGCCGCGGCTCGCGAGAGATGGCCGCTGGGCCGAGGGAACGCACGGCACGCCGGTGGGACTCCGCCAGCGGCGGTGCCGTGACGAGGAGCAGCCCGAGCAGCACGCCAAGCAACCCCAGGCTCAGCCACGCGACCAGGGTCAGGGCGATGCCACCGGCCGCCGTGCTGACTCCGGAGGCCGAGACCGCTGCGGCAAGGAGCAGCACCACCGCGCTGAGCGCCAGCGCACAACCGCCGAAGAAGGCGCTGAACCAGAGCGTCAGCGCTGTGCGTGGATGGTGCACGTGCCACGTCCCGATGGTCAGCACGTGTGGAGCTGTCAGCACGAGCAGAGCGGCGGCAGCAGCCAGGACACCGACAGCAGGAAGCACCGCTACCGTTTCTTCCCGGTGAGTGCCTGTTGCAGCACAGCCACGTCCCCGTCAGACAGGTTCCCGGCGAACTGCAGGAGGGCTGCCTGGCGGTCCCGGGCGCCATCAAGAGCATCGATCATCGTCGAGCTGGTGTGCTCGTCCCCGGACCGAGCTGCCCGGAAGCGCACCTTGCGCGGTGAGTCCCCAGACCGGAGCACCTCGCCCTTCTTCTCCAGCCGGTCCAGCACGGTCAGCACCGTCGTGTAGGCGGCCGCGGGGCCGGGCAGCTGTTCCTGGATCACACCGGCGCTGACGGGTTCGGACTGCTCCCACAGCACACCCAGCACCTGCGCCTCCAGCTCACCACGCGCACGCCGCCCCATGTCGCCACCTCCATTCGCTCGCCGTCGACTCTACAAGGCGTGGAGCTGCTCGGCATGGCCGACCGAGCGGGCGGTACCGGCGCGGCCGGTCTCAGCCGGAGGCGCGCACGTTCTGCAGCCGCAGGCTGTTGTAGACCACGAACACCGAGGAGAGCGACATCGCTGCGGCGGAGATGAGCGGGTTGAGCAGTCCCACCGCGGCCAGCGGTAGTGCGGCGACGTTGTAGCCGAACGCCCAGACCAGGTTCATCCGGATCGTGCGCAGGGTGCGCCGTGCGAGGGAGATGGCGTCCGGGATCACCATCAGCGTGTCCCGGACGAGGATGATGTCGGCCGCCTTGAGGGCGATGTCGGTGCCGGAGACCATGGCCAGGCCGAGGTCTGCCGTGGCCAGCGCCACCGAGTCGTTGATGCCGTCGCCGACCATCGCGACCGTCTGCCCCTCGCGCTGCAGCTCGGCGACCACGTCGGCCTTCTGCGCGGGGAGGACACCAGCGCGGACGGTGGTGATGCCGAGCTCGTCGGCCACCCAGCGGGCAGCCTGCGGGCTGTCGCCGGTGAGCAGTACGGTCCGCAACCCGTGGGCGTGCAGCGCGGCCACTGCTCGCCGGGCGTCCGGGCGGAGCCGGTCGGCCAGGTGCAGCGCGCCGAGGATCTGCCCGGCCCGGGCCAGGAGCACGACGGTGCGCCCCTCGGCGCGAGCCCGGTCGGTCTCCGCCTGGAGCGCGGCACTGATCACCACCCCGTCCTCAGCCATCAGCTCCGGGCTGCCGACCAGTACATCCGCGCCATCCACCTGGGCCTGGGCTCCGAGCCCGTGCCTGGAGGTGAAGCCGGTCGCCTCCGGGATGGTCAGGTCGTGCCGGCTGGCAGCGCGTTCGATGGCTCGTGCGATCGGGTGCTCGCTACCCCGTTC
Source organism: Ruania albidiflava DSM 18029 (assembly GCF_000421225.1). Lineage (GTDB taxonomy): Bacteria > Actinomycetota > Actinomycetes > Actinomycetales > Beutenbergiaceae > Ruania > Ruania albidiflava. The sequence continues at coordinate 61,763 of NZ_ATWL01000002.1, forward strand.
GACCGCTGCCGCCAGCGCGAGCACTCTCGAGCGGGGCGTGCCGTGGCCGACCACGGTGACCACAGTCATCGCCCCGGTGGTCAGCGTGCCGGTCTTGTCCAGCACCGCCGTGGTGATCGCCCCGCTGGCTTCGAGTGCGTCGTGCCCCTTGATGATCATGCCCAGGCTCGCGCCGCGACCGATGCCGACCATCAGCGCGGTCGGGGTGGCCAGCCCGAGTGCGCACGGGCAGGCGATGATCAGCACGCTGATTCCGATCCCGAGGGCCAGGGTGGCTGGTGCCCCGGTGACCAGGTGGAGGAGCGTGACCAGCACGGCTAGGGCGATGACGCCGGGCACGAAGTAGGTGATGATGCGGTCCACCAGTGCCTGCACACGGGCCTTGCGGGCCTGGGCCTGCTCGGTCAGCGCAGCCATCTGGGCGAGCTGGGTGTGCGCACCGACGGACTCGGCGAGCACCTCCAGGCGGCCGTCGGTGCTGATCGTCCCGCCGGTCACCTGCGCCCCGGGCCCGACCTCGGCCGGCAACGGCTCACCGGTGAGCATCGAGGCATCGACGGCGGCCCGTCCGTGGCGTACCTGCCCGTCGGCGGCGATCGTCTCCCCGGGTAGCACCACGAACACGTCACCGGTGCGCAGCTCACCTGCCGGTTCGAGGCTTTCGACGCCGTCACGCACGATCCGTACCGAGGTCGCCGCGAGTGCGTTCAGCGCGCCGAGCACGTCCCCGGCACTGCGCCGGGACCGGGTCTCGAAGTAGCGTCCGGCCAGCTGGAACGTGGTCATTCCGGCTGCTACGTCCAGGTAGATGGAGTCTGCGCCCGCAGGTGTGCTCCCGAAGCCGATCCAGTAGCCGCCGGCTCCGGTGTCTCCGCCGAGCCCGGTGCTCATGGTGAGCACCGCCCAGCCGAAGGACACGGTGATGCCCAGGGAGACGAGAGTGTCCATGCTCACCGCACCATGGCGCAGGTTGCGCCAGGTGGCGCGGTGGAACGGCCACGCGGCCCAGGTCACGATCGGCAGCGCGAGCAGCACGGACACAGCCTCCCAGCCGGGGAAGCGCCAGCCCGGGACGAGCGCGAGCACGATGGTGATGTCCATCAACGGCACGGTCAGCAGCGCAGCCAGCACCAGGCGGCGCCGCAGCGAGGTGATCCGGGTCTCGGTCGCGCGGCGGGACCAGGTGTCGTCGGCGCCGTCGTGCCGGTGCGCGCCATACCCTGCGGACTCCACCTGCTGGACCAGGCGGTCGACGTCGGCGGCGCCGGGGCCGGTGACGATCGCCCGCTGGGTGGCGTAGTTCACGCTCGCGCGCACGCCGTCGAGCTTGCCCAGGGCCCGCTCCACCCGGTTCGCGCAGGCGGCACAGGTCATTCCCGCCACGTCCAGCTCCACGGTCTGGGTGTCGGTGCTGGCCTCGGTGCCGGTCGCAGTCATGGCGAGTCCTCTCCTGGGGTACCAGCCGCTCGCGGAGCGGAGCGCTCCGCGAGCTGGCGCATCATCTGGTTGTACGCCGCGAGCTCCTCGTCCCGGCCGGCATCCAGCTGCCGGTCCTTGCGCCGGCCCTCGCGGGAGTCCTGGCGGGCCCACTGCACCGCGAGCACCACGATGATGATCATCAGCGGGATCTCCCCGCCCGCCCAGGCCACCCCGCCAGCCACGTACTGGGACCTGGCGAGATCGGCCCAGGGCATGTCCAGGTAGCTGTAGAACTCCTCGGCGACGATCTGCTTGCTGGTCATCAGGATGACCCCGAAGAACGCGTGGAACGGCATCGCAGCCAGTACGTACCCGAGCTTGGTGATGTGCGGCAACGGACGCGGTGTGCGGTCCACGCCCACGACCAAGCCGTAGTAGAGGTACCCGATGAGCAGGAAGTGCACGTTCATCAGCTGGTGTGCCCAGTGGTACTTCATGTAGTCGTTGAACAGCGGGGTGAAGTACAGGCCGTAGTAGGAAGAGATGAAGCCGATGAACACCAGCAGCGGGTTGTAGAGCACCCGCAGACCGCGCCAGTGCAGCAACCAGGTCAGCCACTGGTGCATCCCGGCACCACCTCGTCCTGAGCTGGTGCGCAGCGCAAGGGTGAGCGGTCCACCGAGCACGAGCAGCCCGGGGGCGAGCATGTTCAACGCCATGTGCCCGATCATGTGCACCCCGAAGTCCGGTCCGGAGTAGCGGCCGAAACCTGAGCTGGTCGCCAGCACGACGGTCAACCAGCCCAGCACCCAGGCCAGGGTGCGTCCCACCGGCCAGCGGTCGCCGCGCCGGTGCAGCCGCCAGGTGCCATAGAGATACAACCCGACCCCGAGCGCGGCCATCGAAGCGAAGAGGACGTTCGCGCGCCACTGGGTGAACAGCACCCAAGCGGTGGGCGGAAGTGGCGTGTCGAAGCCGAGATAGACCTCGGCGATGGTGGAGTGGACGAAGTAGTGCGGCGGTGGTACCCGGGTCATCGCCACGCTCACTGCCGACCATGCGGTGGCCAGCACCAACCCGGTGGCCAGCAGCAGCGCCAGCGATCGCGAGCGCAGCAGACCACCCTGACCCAGCCACCAGCCGGTGCCTACCACTGCCACCAGGGACACGAGCAGCGCTGCCCGCACGATGAGGAACCACCCGGTGACCGAGGCGGTCGGGGCACTGCCGGCGAGCGTGAAGAGGATGAAGGGCACCTCGGTGGTCACCATCACGACCAGACCGGCAACGGTCAGTCGCAGCAACCGGGGCAGCATCGCCGGCGCCAGCAACCGGCCGCTGCCCACCCGGAGCGCAGCGATGGCGATCGCGCCGAGGGTGGGGTAGGCGGCCACGGTCTGGATGGCCGCGGCATCGCTGCCGATGTCGTGGTTCGGGCCAACCAGGACTTGACCGGAGACCACCGGTGCCAGCACACCCACCAGCGCGGCGAACAGCGGCAGCAGCAGACCGGTCCACCGGTGGGCGTACCACGCGCCGGCTGCCACCAGCAGGGCCGCACCGGCGTTGATCAGCCACGGGGCGGAGGCTTCGGTCGCCTCGAACAGGTAGATCGCCGCCTGCGGGTCGGAAAGGTCGGCAAAGCTCAGGCCGTTGCCGTCCAGCCCACGCAGCAGGACCAGGAACGTCGCGCAGCCCAACCAGAGCAGCGAGGTCGTCTGGAGCATGCGCAGCTCGAGGCGCTCCGGCAACCAGGCCAGCTCCCGCGCCGATCCCACCTGCAGGAACAGCAGGTGCACGAGCGCGCCGATGCTGAGCACGGCACCGGCCTGCGCACCCACCTGCACGACGGTGGTGCTCAGTGCGACCCGGGCACCGGGGTACTCCAGCTGGATCGTCCGGTAGGACCAGTCCCCGAGCATGGCGGTGGTCAGCAGTGGCAGCGCCAGCACCAGCACTGCGCAGCCAGCAGCGAGCCCGACGCTGACCGCGCTCCGGGGCCGCAGTGCCGGATCGGCGTCGGACCCCACCGGCTGCTCGGTGGCAACGCCCACTGTGCAGCCCTCCCTTCTCCGCCATCAGCCACAGCTCTACACTGCGTAGTAGGCGATCGCGCCATAACTCTACATATTGTAGAGTTCACGGCGTGGTTATGGATCCTGTCCTGCAGTGGATGTTCACGGCAGTCTTCCTCGCCGTGGCTGGGCACTGTGTCATCGGTCTCGCAGACTTCCTTCGCCCGGTGGTGCGCGGTGGGGCAGGTGAACGCGCCGATGGCGTCGTGGAGCGCCGGACGGCGATAGCCCATCTGTGCCACCTGCTGATGAGTCTGGCCATGGCTGCGATGGCCTGGCCCTGGTGGACGCACCTGCCGGCTACCCCGCAGGTGGTGGTGTTCGCGCTGGCTGCTGCATGGTTCGTCGTCCAGACCCGCACCGCCACCGCGGGCCGGCTGCGCTACGCGGTCGACGCTGTGATGATGCTCGCCATGGTGTGGATGGTCGCGGTGATGGGGTACGGACCACATGCGACGGCCGCAGGCACGACCGGTGCGATGGGCGGGCACCAGCACGGCATGCTCGCCCCGGCCCAGGTCGCGGTGGGCCTGGTCTTCACTGTGGCGATGCTCGCCGCCGCAGTGACCTGTGCGACCGGTCGTACCAGCGCACCAGCCTCGTCCGGGATGCCTGCAGCCCGCCGCAGCACTGTGCTCCATCGGCGCGCCGACGTTGCGGCCCGCACGGCGATGAGCACCGGTATGGCGGCGATGTGCTGGCTGATGGTCGCCTCCTGAGCCCGACCACGCCAGCGTTCGGCACCGCGCCGGTCAGCGGTACCGGTACAGCCGGATGCGCTGGATGGTGAACCGTCCCGGTTCGAGCCGGAGATGGCGGCCCTGGTGGGTCTGGTCGCCGTTCAGCCAGCGGATGTGCTGCCACACACCGTCGACGAAGTGGCCCTCCTCGCAGCTGAGGATGCCGATGGTGTCCTCGCTCGCCGGCGACGGGCCGAACGTGACGACGAGGCCGATACCGCCGAAGACGAGCTCGTCGGCGCCGGTGCGGATCACGATGCCACCAGCGGGCAGGCGGGTCTCGTCCCGGGGCCGGTCACCGGACTCGTTGATCACCCCGTCCGCCAGTGCGGGGGCTGCCATACGCTCGTAGGTCACGTTCAGCGCCAGGTCGCCGAGGGTGACCCGGTGCGGGAAGCGCTGGTCCTCGACAGGTTTGACCAGGCCCGCCATCGTGGGGTGCCCAGTGTGCTCGGAGATCAGCGGGGAGAGCTGCGCCACGACGTCGTACGCACCGGCGAGCATGGTCGCCGGTGCCTCCTCGATGGTCTCGATACCGAACGGGGAGAAGCCGATCGCCGAACACGAGCCGTAGGCGTAGAAGGCGTTCTCGGCCGCCTCGATGCTGCGCAGCGCCTCGGGGACGAAGAGCGGGTTGTCCGGCCGGGTGTAGCGGTCGGCCCACTGGACGAAGTCCGGGAAGTAGATGTCCGGTGAGATGAAGCTCAAGGAGGGCGCTGCGACCTGCCAGATGTCGATCAGGTGCGGCAACGGTCCCGCTGCCGGGTACTGGCCCGGCAGCGTCGCAGGCCGGGGCAGGGCGGCATTGGTGTACATCGGCAGGTCGAGCTCCGCCTTGCCGGCCGCAGCCACGTGCTGCACGTATCGGGCGAAGTGCCAGGCCATGAACAGCTCATCGGTCCAGACGCCAGGACCGAACACCTCCGGCCAGCTCCCCGCCACGCGCCCACCGGCGTCCTGCCACCGTATGCGCAGCTCAGGGGTGAGCGTGCCCCCGTTCTCCTGCAGATGGGCGATGAGCTCCGGGGGCACCGGCTCGCCGTAGGCCCGCTCGGCGGCCGCACAGCGATCACGGGCCTCGGGGATCATCCCGATCTCGTTCTCCACCTGCACCAGGATCACCGTGTGGTCGACGTCCACCTCGGCCAGGTGGCGCAGCAGGGCGGCGAACGCCCGCGCGTCGGCGTCCCGGTTCTCCTCGCTGAACGGGGTGAGGATCTCCAGCGCTCGCCCGTGGGCGTCCCGGCTGCGGGGGAAGCGCTCCGGGTCCGTCTTCACCCAGGCGGGCGCGTAGCAGGACATGCTGTTCTTCCAGCTGCCGAACCACAGCAGCACCAGATGCATCCCGCGCGCACGCGCCTGGTCGATGAGGCCGTCGACCATCGACCAGGCGAAGCTGCCCTCGACCGGCTCCACCTGGTCCCAGTACACGGGCGCAACCACAGTGTTCATCTGCAGCGCCTCGAAGGTGTCCCAGTGCTCGGCCAGGTACCCGGGCTCACCGCTGGAGTTGCCGATCTCCCCGCCCCGGACCAGGAACGGCCGCCCGTCCACCAGCAACCGGCTCGCGGAGCCGTGGCGTTCGAGCCGCGGGAGCGACGGTGCGGGTGTGGCTGTCGTGGAGCTGTCTGTGCAGGCCATGGCCAGCGATTCTTGCACAGCTGGAGAGGCCGGCCCGCGGCGGCGGCCGGGGAGAACCGCCGCTGTCCACACCACGTTGACCTGCCCAGGCGTAGCCTCGCGGGGGACAGGAGCGGATGATGGGCGCAGTACTGGTGATCGACGACGACCCGCACATCCGCGAGCTGGTGGTGGCGCTCCTGGCCGGTGCCGGGCTGCAGACAGTGTGCGCCGGTGACGGCCGGGAGGCGCTGCGACAGCTCGGGGAGCACCCTGCTGGAGAACATGGCCGGGGGCCTGGGGTTCGAGCTGGGCGAGCTCGTGCTCGTCGGCATGCTCGCTATGGGGATCACGCTCTCGCCGTGGAGCCTGCTCGCCCTGCTGGCTCTTTCCTCGCCGAGGTGATCATCCCGATCGCGAACTCCACCGGCCTCCTGTTCCTGCTGAGCAGGGTGCTGCCGATGACCTACTGCGTGGACCTCGGCCGCGCCATCGTGTACGCCGGCAGCCCGGAGCACGACTCGGTGGTGCTGTTCAACCCAGCGCTCAGCCTCGCTGCCATCGCCGGTCTGACCGCGGTGTGCCTGGTGGTCGGCACCGTGCTGTACGCCCGGTCGGAGAAGATCCGCTGACGGCGGCCCGCGCGCATCGCGCGTTGGTTGCGGGCGACGAGCGCGGGGTGCACGGTGGACGGAGTGCTCGCGATCGCTCGAGCCAAGGGCAGCGGAAGCCACCAGCGCACGGAGTGAAGCATGAAAGCCCTGAGACTGCACGAGTACCACCAGCAGCCGGCGTACGAAGACGCCTCCGACCCGGAGATCGACGGCCCGTGGGACGTGATCGTGGACATCGGCGCTGCCGGTGTGTGCCGTACCGACCTGCACGTCATCGAGGGGCAGTGGGAAGAGATCCAGCATCCGGAGCTGCCCTACATCCTCGGTCACGAGAACGCCGGCTGGGTGCGGGAAGTCGGGTCCGCGGTGACCAACGTGGCCCCGGGGGATGCGGTGATCATGCACCCGTTGACCAGCTGCGGACTGTGCGGACCGTGCCGCATCGGGGACGACTCGCACTGCGAGAACGCCACCTTCCCCGGTCTGAACGTGGACGGTGGGATGGCCGAGCAGCTGCGCACCAACGCCCGCGCCGTGGTCAAGCTGGACGAGTCCCTGGAGCCGGCGGACGTCGCAGCGCTGGCGGACGCCGGACTGACCGCCTACCACGCCGTACGCAAGGCGAGAGCCCACCTGGTGCCCGGGACGCACGCCGTCGTGATCGGCGCCGGCGGACTGGGACACATCGGCATCCAGGTGCTCAAGGCACTGACCGCCAGCACGGTCACCGTGCTGGAGAAGAGCGACCAGGCGATGGAGCTCGCCCGCGACCTGGGCGCCGACCACACCGTGCAGATGACCGACGACGACACGGTCGCCGGGGAGGTCGACGAGCTCACCGCAGGCGGTGCGCACGTGGTGTTCGACTTCGTCGGTGAGCAGGGGGCGGAGAAGCTCGCGCCACGGCTGCTGCGCGACGGCGGCTTCCACCACGTGATCGGCTACGGTGGCACGATCGAGCTGCCCACGATCGAGATCATCTCCCGGGAGATCAGCGTGATCGGTGACCTGGTGGGCACCTACAACGACCTGGTGGAGCTGATGGCGCTGGCGGCCGACGGCCGGGTGTCGATGACCACCACCGCCTACCGGCTCAGCGCCGGCGCCCAGGCCCTGGCCGACCTCGATGCCGGCAGCATCACCGGGCGCGCCATCCTCGTGCCCGACCGCCTGATGTCCTGACACCGGGTGCGCGGAGCGACCCCGGGCTGCGGCCCAGCGCCCGCTCAGCGCAGCGGGTCGAAGGGTGCGAGCACCGCATCGCGCCGTCCGGTGACGATCTGCTCAGCGAGCAGCTTGCCGGTCGCCGGTCCCAGCACGATGCCCCACATCCCGTGCCCGCCGGCCACGTAGACCCCTGGCGCGCGGGTGGCGCCCACGAGCGGCAGGCCGTCCGGGGTCACCGGTCGCGCACCGACCCACTCGTCCTGCCGCTGCTCCAGGTCCACCCCGGTCAGCAGCGCCTGCGCCTGGTTCACCATCGCCTGGATCCGCCGGGGCTGCAGTGCTTCGTCAGGTCGGCGGAACTCCATCGTCCCGGCGATGCGCAGCCGGTCCTGGTACGGGGTGCAGGCGATGCGCTGGGTGGGCAGGTAGATCGGGTGCTGCGGCGGTGGCTGGCTGGCCACGGTGAAGGAGTAGCCACGTCCGGCGTGCACCGGCACCCGCACACCCAGCGGGCGCACCAGCTCCGGGAGCCACGCACCGGTGGCGACCACCACGGAGTCGGCCGCCAGGCGTTCACCGGAGTCGAGCACCACCCCGGGGCTGCTCTGGTGGTCCACTGCGACGGCGCGCACCCCCGTGCGTAGGTCTCCTCCCCGGGCCAGCACCGCCTCGCCGAGGGACTCGACGAACGGTCCTGGTTCGATGAAGCGTTGCCCGTCCAGCCGGTAGGCCACCTGCACGGCACCGGAGAGCTGCGGTGCCAACGTCTGCGGATGGTCCAGTCGCTCCAGCGGGATGTCCTGACCGTGGCCGGCCACCCGGGACATCTCGGCGACGAAACCTTCCGCCTCTCGTTCGGCGGTGAAGCCCACCACGAAGGGGCCGGTCCGGGTCCGGCTGTGCACCCCGCCGTCGGACAGCTCGTCGAACGCCGCCAGCGCCAGCTGGTTGATCGGGGTGAGCGCAGCCATGGTGCGGTGCCATGCGCGCATCGTGCCGTGACCGGCGAACCTCGCCAGGAAGGACCACAGGCGCAGGTCGAACCGGAACGGCACGTGCAGCGCAGCATCCGGATCGACCAGAGCCCGCGGCCCGTAGGTCCACAGGCTCGGATCTGCCAGCGGAGTGGTCTTCGCCGGTGTGAGGTAGCCGGCATTGCCCCAGGAGGACCCTGCCGCCACGCCGGTCCGGTCCACGACGGTCACCTGCACGCCATGCTCCTGCAGGTGCCAGGCAGTGGCCAGACCGACCATGCCTGCGCCGACAACAACCGCCCGTACCATCGCGCACTCCTCTCTGCCCACCCGAGAACTCAGCCTCAGTATGCGCAAGACGAATCGCGTCGCGGGCACCTGAGACAAGAAGCACCGCAAGAATCCGCTGCGCTGGACCAGGTGGAGCTGGCCATCCTGGCCGAGCTGGAGCACCACGGCCGGATGCCGAACACCGCCCTGGCGGCACGGGTGGGGACAGCAGAGCCGACCTGCCACAAGCGGTTGCGCGCACTGACCGTGTTCTTCGCCGCCGGCGACGAAGACTTCCTGGTGCACGTGGCAGTGGCCGACGCCGGGGGTTGCGTGCGGTCGTCTCCGACACGCTCAGCGTGCGGGAGGAGGTCGCAGCCACCAGCACGAGCCTCGTCTTCGACCACGCTCCGGGCCAGCGGCCGGCGGCAGCCGGCCGACCGGGAGCAGCCACCCAGCAGCGGTCGGACCGGGCCGCTGGGCGGACCCAGTGCCGCAGTCAGCGAGGACGACGGCCCCGTACGCAGAGGAACTGATAGAACCAGGTGCGCAGCTGCGGGTCCCGGCACAGCTCCTGGTAGCGCTCCAGCTGCGCCGCTGTGGCACCGGCTGCGACCAGATGATGGTAGGCCTGCTTGTTCAGGCTCAGGTGCAGCAGCATCCCGGGGCTGCCGCCGGTGACGGTCTGCGAGGTCTCGATGCCGTGGATCTCCGTGAGCCCGGCGGCCACCATCCGATCGTCGATCCGGTGCGCCCAGTCCACGTCGAGCCCACCCGCCGGCCCGACCACCCGATGGGAGAGGTGCTGGATCCTCTCCCACACCGCCAGGTCCTCCGCGCTGACCGCCGACAGCACTCGCCGCGGCCGGTCGGTCACGTCCCCGACCACCAGCCACCCGCCCGGGGCCAGGGAGTCGGCCAGCAGCGCCAGGATCTCTTCGCGCCGCGGCAGGTGCATCAGGGTGAGCCGGGTGTGGATCAGGTCGTAGGGGCCGGCCAGGTGCCCGGGTAGACCGTCGTTGATGTCGTGAGCCAACGGATCGACTCCCGGCTGGCTGTGCAGCTGGGCGGTGTCCAGGTCGACGGCGAGCACCTCACCGTCCGGTCCGACCTGGTCGGCCAGCCAGCGAGCCACCGACCCGCCGCCGGCACCGACGTCCAGGCAGCGCCACCCGGACTGGATACCGATAGGTGTGAGCATGCCGAAGGTCGCAGCATCGAGCATGGCAGCGAGGTGGTCCATCTGGGCGGCGCCCAGGTCAGAGCCGGTGTCGAAGAGGTAGCTGGTGTCGGTCATCCCTCGAGCGTGCGGGTACGACGGCGGTGCGCACCATCCGTAATCACCCGGATTCTCCTGTGAGCGCCCAGGCGATCACTGCCTGCCGGCTGGTCACGCCGAGCTTGGCGCGGATATGTTCCTGATGGGTCTCCACCGTGCGCCGGGAGATGACCAGCTGTTGGGCGATCTCCGCATTGGTCAGGCCGGTGCCGGTGAGCATCGCGATCTCGTGCTCGCGCGGGGACAGCGGCGAGCTGGTCGAGGCTGGTCTGAGCGCCTCGGTGACCAGCTCCTCGGCAGCCATGCCCGCACCTTCGGTGCGCAGCTCGGCAGCGACCTGCGGGCCGAGAGCCCCCTCGGCATCGGCGATCGCCGCGCGAACGATTCCGTCCACCAACGGCGGCAGCGCTGTACCACGGCGGGCGCGCCGAGCACCGGCAGCGGCGAGCCGCAGCACCGCCCGGGGCCGGTGCTCGCTGCTGGCGAGGCATACTGCCGACCAGAGCCATTCCGACTCCCCGTCCAGGCCGTCCAGCAGTCGCAGGTCGGCGATGGTCCCGGCCAGGTGCCGGCGGTGCGCGACCAGGTCGCCACGTCGGGCGGCCACGTAGGACATCCCCACGCGCGTCCGCCGGGTGAGGGCCGGCGCCGGCTCCGCGGGCTCCACCAGCCGGAGTGCCGCCGCTTGGGCGGTGGCGCCGGCGTCGATGTCGCCGCTGCAGAGGTGAGCATAGGCCAGCACGGTCAGGGACCAAGCGTGGGCGTGCCGGTCGCCACGCTCAGCGAAGACCGCCACGCTCTCCTCGGCGCAGGCCGCAGCGCGCGGCACGTCGCCGCACGCTGCGGCGACCTGACTGAGGGCGCGCAGCACACGAGCGGCACCGTCCTGGTCGGGCAGAGAGCGCATGAGCACCAGCGCCGCCTGCGCCTCAGCCACCGCCTGCCGGTAGCGGCCCTGGCGATACCCCAGCCGGCACAGGGCGAGCAGTGCTTCCGCCCGGGTCCGTGGCGCCGGCATGCCCACCTCGAGCAGCGCCTCGACCCGGTCCCGGGCCGCGTTCATCTGGCCCCGGTGCTCCCAGTAGCCGACTAGGCAGGTCACCAGCCGGAGCGCAAGGTCGGAGCAGGTGCCGCGAGCCCAACCGGCCGCTGCCAGCACGTTCGCCTCCATGTGCTGCAGTCGCGCAAAGCACTCCTGCCCACCGGGTCCCATGAGGCCACGAGCCTCAGCCCCAGCCGCCTCGAGAAAGTAGTGGGCGTGGGCCCAGCGGATCTGCTGGCTGCACCCGGTCTGTGTCAGCCGGGCGGCGGCATGCTGCCGGATCGGTTCCAGCAGCCGGTAGCTCAGCTCACCGGCGGCTGCCGGTTCGGAGAGCAGCAACGAATGGTCCAGCAGTGCCGTCAGGTCTGCCAGGAGTCCATCCCGTTCACCGGCCACTGCAGCGATGGCCGCCAGGTCGAACGAGCCGGCGAACACCGACAGGTCGGCCAGCAGCCGCTGCTGTGCCCCGGACAGCCGTTGACAGCTCCAGTCGATCGTGGCCGCCAGTGTGGTGTGCTCCGGACTGGTCGGCATCGGCAACGGGCTGTGCTGCAGCGCTGTCCTCAACCGGTCGAGCAGTGCGGGCAGCGCGAGCACGCGGGTCTGTCGAGCGGCGATCTCGATCGCCAGCGGGAGATGACCGACGAAGTCGCAGACCTGGTCGATGCGCTGACGGGTGCGCTCATCGAGCACCAGCTCGGTCACCAGGGATGCCCGGTCCAGGAACAGGTCGGCGGCAGCGTCCGGCGCCAGCGGTCGGATCTGGTGCAGCCGTTCGCCCGGCACTCCCAGCGGAACCCGGCTGGTGGCCAGCACGCGCAGCTGTGGTGCGGTGGCCAGCAGCCTGTGCACCAGTGCGGCGAGCGTGTCGAGCACGTGCTCGCAGCCATCGAGCAGGAGCAGCCGCTGCTCGTCCCGGGTCGCTGCCACCAGGGCGTCCGCGAGCTGGGTGCCGGGACCTTGCCGCACGCGCAGCGCGGCTGCGACCGTTGCGGCCACGTCCTCGCCGGTGGTGACCGTGGCCAGCGGCACCGGGACCAGCCCGGCGGCGAACTGGTCAGCCACCCGGCCAGCGACCTCCGCAGCGAGCCGGGTCTTGCCGACCCCGGGTGGGCCGACCAGCGTGACCAGGGGAGTGGTGCTGAGCAGGTGAGCAACGCCGTCGACCTCACTGTCCCGACCGACGAACCGGGTCAGACCGACCTGCGGGTCCGTCCCGACCGGTTGCCCGAGCTGCTGCACCTGGCCACCCTCAGCGGCGGTGCGCGCCTTCAGGAACCACGTCGACCGGTCCGGCCGGCGCAGGTCGTCTCCCGCGGCGAGCCCGTGCTTCGGTCTCGATCTGCTTCTTCGTGGCGGCGAAGGAGCAGATCGGGCACGCGGCCAGGTCGTGCCGCTGTGCCGGGCAGAACTCCCGGCCGAAGTAGATGATCTGCAGGTGCCGGCGGTTCCAGGTCTCCTTCGGGAAGGCGCGCTTCAGGTCCGCCTCCACCTTCTCCACAGTGGTCCCCGTGGACAGCCCCCAGCGCCGAGCCAACCGGAAGATGTGCGTGTCCACCGGGAACGCCGGGATGTCGAAGCCCTGGGCCATCACCACGCTCGCAGTCTTGTGCCCCACCCCGGCCAGGCCCTCGAGGAACTCCCAGTCCGGTAGCACCTCGCCACCAGCATCCAGGATCTGCCCGGCCGCGGTCCACACGTTCCGCGCCTTGGTGGGCGCCAGGCCGATCTGCCGGATCAGCTCCAGGATCCGCTCGGCACCCAGGTCATACATCTGCTGCGGGGTGGACGCGGCAGCGAACAGGGCTGGGGTGACCTCATTGACCTTCTTGTCCGTGGTCTGCGCCGACAGCGCCACCGCCACCAGCAGCGTGTACACGTTCACGTGGTCCAGGGCGATCGGCGGGTCCGGGTACAGCTCGTCGAGGATCGTCCCGATCCGTTCCACCTTCTCCGCTCGTCGCACGCGGCCAGCCTATCCGGGAACAGCGGGGCGACGGCGGGCTACCGCGACCAGATCGGCTCCGGAAAGTCCACCGTGCTCGCCCTGCTCGCCGGGCTGCGGGAACCGGACGCCGGGGCGGTGCTCCTCGACGGTGTGCCAGTCGGCGCGGTGGACCGGACGCTGCTGAGCAGCGTGGTGTTCCAGCACCCGTACCTGTTCGCCGGCACCATCGCCGAGAACGTGCGTGCCGGGGACCCGGCCGCCAGCGACGCCCAGCAGCAGGCAGCGATCGCTCGTGCGCGGGTGGACGATCTGGTCCAGCGACTGCCCGATGGTGTGCACACCCTGGTGGGGGAGGGCGGCATCGCGCTCTCCGGCGGAGAGCGCCAGCGGATCTCCATCGCCCGTGCCCTGCTCAAACCGGCGCCGGTGCTGCTCATCGACGAGGCGACGTCGGCGTTGGACGCGCAGAACGAGCGCGCGGTCGCAGCGGCCGTGACCACCGGGGCAAACCGGGAGCAGACCACCATCGTGGTGGCGCACCGGCTGAGCACGATCGCCGGCGCCGACCGGGTGCTGTTCCTGGACCAGGGGCGCATCGTGGAGGACGGCACCGTGGCGGAGCTGCTCGCCGCCGGCGGACGGTTCGCACAGTTCTGGCAGCGGCAGCGGGCCGCCGCGGGCTGGCGGCTGGAGCCGGCACGCACCTGAGCGGCTGACGCCTGTGCACGGTGCAGCCGCTGTGCTGCCGCAGAAGGTCAGCGTGCCGGCGGGTCGCTGCGGTCGAGGTGTGCGGCGTCCACGATCAGCTGCAGCGACCGCACGTGCGCCTCGAACGCCTCCCGCCCGACGGCGGTGGCCGAGTACCAGCGGGTGCGTCGTCTGCCGGTGTAGGTAGAGCTGGAGGTCACGTACCCGACCTCGGAGAGCGCGGCCAGGTGGGTGGACAGGTTGCCATCGCTCAGACCTAGCGTCTTGGCCAGCGCCGTGAACCGCATCGCCCCGTCAGCGGGCAGCCCGTGCAAGGTCGCCTGGATCCGCAGCCGGTTGGAGTCGGTGAGCACTGCGTCGAACGGGGTGCGCAGGTGTTCCAGCAGCTCCTCGGGCAGGTCGCTGCGCGGTGTCGGCTCAGACATGGCGGCTCCCCACCAGCGTCCGTCGCACACCGAGCACCAGCAGCGGCAGCGCTGTGGTCACCCCGAAGAGAGCCAGCGGCGGGGCGAGGTCCTGACCGGCAGCGAGCGCGGCCAGCACCACCACGGCGATGCTCGCCACGACGAACGGTACGTCCTCGGTGGCCACGGCGTACAAGCACATCGCCAGCCCCCACAGCCCGCCGAGGAACAGGGCGGTGTAGATCCAGGAGGACGGTTGCGCGGCGGCGACCAGGAACGGGGAGGCGCCGAGCACCACCACCCACCCCCACCGGATGCGGCCCTCCGACCCGGTGCGGATCGCGTGCCGTACCGGGTACCAGCTGCCCAGCATGCCGACCGCCCAGGCGAGCAGCACCACCACCAGCCGAGCTGCGCCGTCGAGCAGGTCGAGGGCGGCGTAGCCGACCCCGAACGCGATCCCCCAGCCGAGCAGCGGCACTCCGGTGATCCTCGAGCGCCCGATGGTCCGGGCCTGGTCGGTGAGCGACCCGAGCTCACGGATGAGCTGCTCCGCCTGCTCCGGTTGCTGGGACATGGGTGAAGTCTACGAAAGGCGAGACGCGCAGCCCCGGTGTCGGTTACTCTGCAGCACAGAGTTATTACTCTGTGGCACAAAGTATTCGACCCGGATACCTCGAGGAAGGGAAGACGATGGGGCGCAACTTCAGCAGCGGACTGCTCGCAGGGGTGACCGCTGCGACGATCTGGATGGCGATCGCACTATGGCAGGGGATGCCGACCGAGACCGTGGGGATGTGGGCGCTGGTGTTCCTCATCGGCACCACGCTGATCTCCACGATCATCTCCGGCATCATCGTCAAGGGCGCCGGCGGGACCGCTGCGGAGGCGGAACGATCCTGACCCCGCGCCGCCAAGGGTGCACCTGCCGGTATGGGGCGGTCAGCGGAACCGTTGCACCGCCAGCGGTGCCGCCTCCGCCAGCTCGGCGACCGCCTCGTGCTCCCGGGCCGCGAGCACCTCACCCAGCGGGCCGGAGGCCACGAACCGTCCCTCGGCGAGGAAGTGCACGCTCGGGCACATCCGGGCGACCAGCTCCAGGTCGTGCGAGATCACCACAGCAGCAGTGCCCAGCCGGGTGAGCAGGTCGCCGAGCCGGCGAGACATCTCCCCGCGCGCGGCCGGGTCTACAGCGGTGAACGGCTCGTCCAGCACCAGGATCTGCGGCCGGGTGGCCAGCGCTGTGGCCAACGCCACCCGCTGCCGCTCACCACCGGAGAGGGTGATCATCCGCCGGGTGGCGAAGTGCTCCTCGAGGGCGACGGCGTCCAGCAGCTCCTCGACCGGCGTCGCGTGCGTACGGCCCGCCTTGCGTGCTTCCTTCAACGCGGTGCGCAGCGAGACGGTCACCGTCATCCGCGGGTCGGAGATGGTCATCGAGTCCTGGGACATGAACCGTACCTCAGCCCGGAACTCCTTGCCCGGTCTGCCGCGCATCCGGTCCACCGGGCGCCCGCCGTAGGTCACCGAGCCGCGGCTGGGTCGCAGCACCCCCCGCAGCAGCCGGGCCAGCGTGGTCTTCCCGACGCCGGACGGGCCGACGATGCCCAGCGGCGCATCCCCGGGGGTGATCGTCAGGTCGATGCCCTGCAGGACCTCGTTCCCGGGGTAGCCGCCCCATGCGTCGTGGGCCTGAAGAACGGATCCTGCCGCCATGGAGCGAGCACTCCTTCGTCTGGGAGAACGGTCTTGCGTATGCTAACCCGCTCTGCTGTCCGTCCCGTCGGTGCTCAGTCCGGGACTGGACCGAGCAGCGCGTTCGCCCACGCGCTGTGCGCGGACTCGTCGTCGCTGGGGTGGAACAGTCCGGCGAGCACGTCCCGGTACAGCCGGGAGAGCTCGCTGCGGTTGAAGTACGCTCCACCGCCGCTGACCCGGATGGCCGCGTCCACCACGTCCTTGGCGGTCTCGGTGGCGCGCACCTTCACCGCCGACAGGCGGGGGAACCACATCGAGCCGTGGTCGGCCAGGCTGTCCACGTCTGCTGCGAGCGTGCTGATCTGCGGGTAGATGCCGTCCAGGGCGATGCCCGCGTGCGCCAGGCGCCACCGGATGTCCGGATCGCGGGAGTACGGGGCGCCGTCGTGCTGCAACGAGGTGCGCTTGCCCACGGTGGCCACGGCGACATCGATCGCCCGCTGGGCGATCCCGGTGTACACCGAGGCCAGCAGCAGCTCGAAGCAGGCGAAGATGCCGAAGATCAGCGGATCCGGGTTCGGGCCCGGGTCCAGCCGGCGCACCACCCGCTCGGCCGGGGCGTGCGCACCCTGGAGCACTGTGGTGCAGGATTGCGAGGCGCGCTGGCCCAGGGCGTCCCAGTCGTCCTTGATCTCGAAGCCGCCACCGTCGCGGGTGATGAACGCGTACACCGACTTCGGCCCGTCCGGGGAGGTGGTGTCGGTGCCGAACGTGCCCAGGCGGGTCCAGGCGGGGGAGAGGGAGGTGAAGATCTTCGTGCCGTGGAAGGTGTAGCCGCCCTCGCCGTCCGGTCGGGCCTCCGTGGTGGAGCCGAACAGCACCAGGTCGTTGCCGCGCTCGGAGATGCCGAAACCGAAGACCTCCCCGGCGGCGGCCTCGGTGAGCACCTGGTCCATGAACGTCTCGCCACGGTCGTGGACCACCTTGGCCACCCCGACCCACACCTGGTGCATGTTCACCGCCAGTGCGGTGGCAGGTGCCGCCCCGGCGAGGGCCATCTGCTCCCGGGTGACCTCTTCCAGGCTCATCCCCAGGCCGCCGAGCTCTTTGGGTACCAGGGCGGTGAGGTAGCCGGCCTCCTTCAGCTCCTGCAGGTCCTCTGTGAAGAACGCGTTCTCCCGGTCGTAGCCCGCGGCCCGGTCCCGGATCCGGTCCAGCAGCTCTGGTGCCAGCAGCATGGTGCTCCCTCTCTCACGTCTCGCCCGCACCCATCTCACCACGGAACCACCGGCTTCCGGGGGTCGGTCCAGGACCTGGTTGCGGTGCGGGACAGCTGGGCAGCGTCTGTGCACAACACACTGAGGCAGCAGCTGCTGATGCTGCGGGTTCCCCCACCTTCCTAGACTTTCGGCGTAGAGTCCGTGCAGCACGGAGCGGGCCGGCGTCGTCTTTCCGGCCGGTGGGGCTGTTGTGCCGGATGGGACGAAAATGACAGAAGTTCGGGTCGTGGGTGGTCGGAAGCCCAGAAAATCGCGGAAACACGCCGAGAATCGGCGTGGATTTGCGTGCACGGACGCTCCGCCGTCGTAGTGTGACCACGGCGCCTCCCGCTCGGGAAGCGATCAAGAACGATGAGAGGGAACCTACGTGTCCGTCAACCGCACTGATCTCGTTGCTGCGATCGCCGAGAAGGCGTCGCTGACCAAGACCGACGCCGACGCCGCGCTGGGTGCGCTGCAGGAGGTCCTGGTCGAGTCCCTCGGCAAGGGCGAGGCCGTCAAGGTCACCGGCCTGCTGAGCGTCGAGCGGGTGGAGCGCGCTGCGCGCACCGGCCGCAACCCCCGTACCGGTGAGGAGATCCAGATCCCGGCCGGTTACGGCGTCAAGGTCTCCGCTGGCTCGGCACTGAAGAAGGCCGTCGCCAAGTGACTCTCGGCGGCCGCTGAGCCGCCATCGACGAAGGGGCGTAGGAGAGATCCTGCGCCCCTTCGTCGTGCCGGGGGAGGGGTGTGCGGGTGCTGCGTGCGAGAGCCGGGGATGGCCGGCCGTTCGACACCGATGGGCGGTCGTCGGCCTGAGAGCGTGTGCGGACTGCCGAGGCGCGCGGGTGCGCGGTGCCCTACGCCTGCCGCTCCCGCGCCGCCGCCTGCAGCTCCCGCGCCGCCGCCTGCCGCTCCCGCGCCTGCGCCACGGCCTCGCGCTCGCGCTTGACCGCCTCCCGTACCCGCTTGGCCGCCTCCCGCGCGGCTTTCTCCGCCTCCCGTCGAGCGGCACGGGCCTCGCGCACCTTCGGATCTTTGGGGAAGGTGTCGGTCTCGGGAGGTTGCTGCAGGGCCGAGGGCGTCGCGGCCGGGGCTCCCTCGCTGCGTGCCTGGAGGTAGAGGTCGACGCCGTCGAGGATGCGCTCCAGCCCGAATGCGAGCGGGTCACTCTCGGCGGTGAACACGCCGGCGTCGATCGCCACGCGCAGGTGCGGGAACTGCTCGGCGGTGACCAGCTGGCCGATCACCTCCGCCACCTGGCGGTCCAGCTCGTCCGGGCTGATGCCGGTCTCCCGGGCCTGGTCGGTGTAGCCGTGGTTGACGATCGCCTGCCACCGTGCGTGCCCGGTCATCAGCAGGAGCACGGCGGTCGCCTCCTGCGCATCCAGCGCGGTGTCCACCAGCAACCCGAGGGCAGCGTCCATCCAGGCGAGGTTCGCCGGGGTGCTCGGGATGCCGGCGATCGGTAGGTCCAGCAGCCAGGGGTGCGCAGTGTAGACCGCCATCGTCTCGTCGTGCCAGCGGACGAGACCCTCGCGCCATCCGGTCGCCTCGGTGATGCTCAACGGGGGAGCCCCGAGCGCCTCCTCACCCATCAGCAGCAGCAGGTCGTCCTTGCTGGTCACGTAGCGGTACAGCGACATCGTGGTGAAGCCGAGCTGCTTCGCCACCGCGGACATGGACACAGCACCCAGCCCGTCGGAGTCGGCGATCTCGACGGCGGCGTCCACGATCCGTTCCAGGCTCAGCTCCCGCTTGGGTCCCCGTTGCTGCGGGTGGGCGGCCACCCCCCAGGCCAGGGCCAGGCCACGGGGCAGCTCTACCTCGTCCAGGTCTGGGTCCATGCACCCCAGCCTAGTTCTGTTTATGGCGTAGACAAGTTGGTGTACAACGCAGACAGTGTATGGCGTACACAGGCGTTGGGAGGGAGTTGTCATGAACGTAGCGATCGAGGTGAGCGGACTGCACAAGGCGTTCGGCGCCGTCGACGTGCTCGCGGGCATCGACCTGAGCGTGCGGCGCGGCACTGTGCACGCCCTGCTCGGCCCGAACGGTGCGGGCAAGACCACGCTGGTGCACATCCTGGCGACGCTGGTGCGCCCGGATGCCGGCACCGCGCGGATCGCCGGCGCCGACCTGCTCGCCGAACCGGCTCAGGTGCGCCGGCGGATCGCGCTGACCGGGCAGTCCGCTGCGGTCGATGACGTACTCACCGCTGCGGAGAACCTGCGGATGATGGCCCGGCTGCGCGGGCTGCGCGGCCGGGCTGCGCGGCGGCGGGCAGCGGAGCTGATCGAGCGGTTCGGCCTGGTCGAGGCGGCTGGTCGCAGGGTGAAGACGTTCTCCGGCGGGATGCGGCGCCGTCTCGACCTGGCCCTCAGCCTGGTGGTCGCCGCGGACGTGGTGTTCCTCGACGAACCGACCACCGGGCTCGACCCGCGCAGCCGGCGCGAGCTCTGGGAAGTGATCGGTGGGCTGCGCACCAGCGGCACCACCGTGCTGCTGACCACGCAGTACCTCGAGGAGGCCGACGAGCTTGCCGACCGGGTGTCCATCCTCGGCGGCGGGTCGATCGTGGCAGAGGGGACCCCCGCCGAGCTCAAGCGCACGGTGGGGGAGGAGCGGGTGGAGCTGCGGGACCATTCCGGAGCGCTGCTGCACGCCGAACCCACCGACGGCAACTCCGCCGGGCTGCGCCGCGCCCTGGACGTGATCGACCGGCTCGGCCTCACCGGCGAGCTGGTGGTGCGCCGGCCGAGCCTGGACGATGTGTTCTTCGCCCTCACCGAGACGGCCTCCGGCTCCGGGACCAGCCCGGACGGTGCCAGCGGCCCGGCTGCTCCCCCCACCCGGCCGCTGGCCGCTACCGGAAGGACCCCGCGATGACCGCCCTGACGCCCACAGCACCCTCGGCCGCCCACCGGCTCCCCGGCACCGAGGAGGCGGTGTTCATCGGCCGCAGCCTGCGCCACAGCCTGCGCAACGTGGACGCTCTGCTGATGGCGATCATGCTGCCGGTGATGCTGATGCTGTTGTTCGTCTACGTGTTCGGCGGCGCCTTCGACCCGAGCGGGGGTTACGTGAACTACGTGGTACCGGGCATCATCCTGCTCTGCGCCGGATTCGGGGCCTCCTCCACGGCTGTCGACGTGGCCGGGGACAAGACCTCCGGGATCATGGATCGGCTGCGCACCCTGCCGATCCGCAGCTGGGCCGCCGTGACCGGGCACGTCGTGGCCAGCCTGGTGCGCAACCTGCTCGCCACCGCAGTGGTGGTCGGGGTGGCGCTGGCGATCGGCTTCCGGCCGAGCGCCGGTCCCGGGCAGTGGCTGCTGGCGATCGCATTGATCGCGGTGTACATCCTGGCCATCACCTACTTGTTCGCCGCGATCGGCCTGGTCACGGGCAGCCCGGAGGCGGCCAACGGGTACGGGTTCGTGCTGCTCTTCCTGCCCTACCTGTCGACGGCGTTCGTCGGCGCGGACACGTTGCCCACCTGGCTGCGGGGGTTCGCCGAGCACCAGCCGATCACCCCGGTCATCGAGACGGTCCGGGCGCTGCTGATGGGCACCTCGGCCGGTTCGGCGCCGGTCCTGGCCCTGGCCTGGTTGGCCGGGATCCTCGCGGTGGCGGTGGTCTGGTCGGTACTGAGCTTCCGGCGACAGGCCGGCCGACGATGAGTATCGAAGTGGTGCGGGCTGAGGCTCTGGGCGACCGGGGACGGCGTGCGGCGGCCGCGCTGCTCGCCCGCGGCTTCGCCGAGGACTTCGCCGCCATCACCAGCGACCGAGACCGACTGGCCGCCGCGTTCGAGCCGATCCTCCTGCCCGAGCACATCTACCTGGCACTGCGCGACGGCCAGCCCGCCGGGATCGCCACGCTCACCGGTGCCGACCAGGAGGTGTTCGCCCCCCGGTGGGCACTGCTGCGCCGTCGGCTCGGAGTCCTGCGGGGCACAGTGCTGCACGTGGTGGTACGCATCTGGTTCATGGGCGGTGATCCGGACGGCGTCCCGGGCCGGGCAGAGATCGGGTCGGTCGCGACCGACCCGGAGCACCGGGGCCGTGGTGTGGCCACAGCGCTGATCCGGCACCTGGTGGAGGACTCCGCCCACCGGGTGTACGTGCTGCGTGACATCAAGGACACCAACGAGGCAGCACTGAGCGTGTACCGCAGGCTCGGCTTCGTCGAGTACACCCGCCGCAAGGCCCGCTTCTCCCGGCGCGCCGGGTTCTCCGCGTACGTCTCGATGAGGCGGGTGGGAGCCGGCAGCTCCCAGACCGAGGCAGCAGCTGGGCCGGACCGGGGCGCGCACGAGGGGTGAGTGGGCCTGTCCAGACAGCAGCACGCCGTCAGGCTTCGTACACTGGGACCATGAGCGAGCCGATTCCTCCCACCGAGCCCCAGGAGACCGAACGCCTGTCCTCCGGGGCGGGAACCGACGTCCTGGAGCGGGAAGAGGTCCGCGAAGAGGCCTCGCCGGGTGACGGCGACCGGTACGCGCACTACGTGAAGAAGGAGAAGATCACCGCGGCAGCCGTCTCCGGTGCCCCGGTGGTAGCCCTCTGCGGCAAGGTCTGGACCCCGAACCGAGACCCCAGCAAGTTCCCGGTCTGCCCCGCGTGCAAGGAGATCTACGAAGGACTGACCGGTGGTGGCGGGGACGACTCCTCCTCCGGAAAGGGCCGCGGGTTCTTCGGCTTCGGCTCCAAGAAGTGATCGGGCCGGACTCACCGGCCGCCACAGCTCACCCACCGACCGCCGCCGCACCGGCGGCGGGGTCCACGAGCGCGGCCTCCAACCTGCCCCCGGCCTACCCCGCCCGCGCGCCGTGGGGCACCGCCCCCGCATTGCGCGCCTGGCAGGCCGCCGCCCTGGAGCAGTACCTGGAACGCGCGCCTCGGGACTTCCTCGCCGTGGCCACCCCGGGCGCCGGGAAGACCACGTTCGCCCTCCGGGTGGCCACCGAGCTGCTGCAGGCACGGGTGGTGCGCCGGGTCACCGTGGTCGCTCCGACCGAGCACCTGAAGACCCAGTGGGCGGATGCCGCCGGTCGGGTGGGCATCCGGATCGACCCGAACTTCCGCAACGCCCAGGGTCGGCACGGGTCGGCCTACGACGGGGTGGCGCTCACCTATGCACAGGTCGCAGCGAACCCGAACCTGCACCGGGCGCGCACCCAGGCCGCGCCCACGCTGGTGATCCTGGACGAGGTGCACCACGGCGGTGACGCGCTCTCCTGGGGGGATGCCGTGCGGGAGGCGTTCGACCCGGCGCGGCGGCGGCTGTCCCTGACCGGTACGCCGTTCCGCTCGGACACCGCGCCGATCCCGTTCATCACCTACGCTCCCGACGCCGACGGCATCCGCCGCTCCCAGCCGGACTACACCTACGGCTACGGCGACGCGCTGCGCGACCACGTGGTCCGGCCGGTGATCTTCATGTCCTACTCCGGGCAGATGCGCTGGCGCACCAAGACCGGTGAAGAGGTCAGCGCACGGCTGGGTGAACCACTCACCAAGGACCTGGTGAACCAGGCCTGGCGCACCGCGCTGGACCCGGAGGGGGAGTGGATCCCCTCGGTGCTGGCGGCGGCGGACAAGCGCCTGACCGAGGTGCGCCGGCACGTGCCGGACGCCGGCGGGCTGGTGATCGCCACCGACCAGACCAAGGCCCGAGCCTATGCCGCGCACCTGCGCCGGGTCACCGGGCAGGCGCCGGTGGTGGTGCTCTCCGACGACGACGGCGCCTCGCACCGGATCGAGGAGTTCGCCGCCGGCGACCAGCGCTGGATGGTGGCGGTGCGGATGGTCTCCGAGGGGGTGGACGTGCCCCGGCTGGCGGTCGGGGTATATGCCACCTCGGCCGCCACACCGCTGTTCTTCGCCCAGGCCGTGGGCAGGTTCGTGCGCGCCCGCAAGCGCGGGGAGACCGCCTCGATCTTCCTGCCGTCGGTGCCGAACCTGCTGGCGCTGGCCGCCGAGCTGGAGACCGAACGGGACCACGCCCTGGACCGAGCTGGGCGCGCCGAGGCCGACGAGGGCCTGTTCTCCGCAGAGGACGACGAGCTCGCCCGGGCGCGCCGTGCGGAGAAGGCCAGCGACGAGCTGATGTTGCCCGGCTTCGAGGCGCTGGAGGCGCAGGCCTCCTTCGACAAGGTGCTCTACGACGGCGGCGAGTTCGGGCTCGGCGGGGACGTCGGCTCCGCCGAGGAGCAGGAGTACCTGGGGATCCCCGGGCTGCTGGACGCCGACCAGGTGGCCACGCTGCTGCGCTCCCGGCAAGCCGACCAGGTGGCCGCCCGGCGCCGGAACGGGCAGCCGGACGCGGCCCCGGTGGACGACCACCGGGTGGTGGCCGAGCTGCGCAAAGAGCTGAACGCGCTGGTCAAGGCCTGGGCCCGCCGTTCGGGCACCCCGCACGGAGTGGTGCACACCCGGCTTCGGGAGCAGTCCGGCGGTGGGGAGGTGGCCACCGCGTCGGCCGAGCACCTGCGGAGCCGGATCTCCACGGTGCGCCGGTGGTTCGTCGGCAAGAAGTAGTCCGCGAGCCCGCTCCTCGCCACCCCGCTTGCCCCTCCACCCCCCCTCCGTTCGGCTGAAACGATGCAGGCGATACTTCCCGCGCGGGGTCGTGCCCGCGGGTATCGACCTGGTGCAGGAAGTGCTTCGCGATGGTCGGTGGCACCGCCGAGGCTCTCGGTCTGCTGGCGGCGGTCGCGCTGACTGTGCTGGTGGCGCGCCAGCGACGCCGTGCGATGGTCGCACCGATGCTGGCGGCGGCCGCCATGCTCGGCACGCTGCTTGCCTACTGGTTCGGCAACCGGCCGGTGAACGCGCTGATCGTCGGGTGGACGCCGGACACGCTGCCGGCGGACTGGTCCGCCTACCGAGCCACCTGGGAGACGGCGCACGCGATCTCCGCGGGGCTCGCGGCCGTGGCGTTCGCCGCACTGCTGGCGCTGCTCTGGTCTCCGGTCGCCGGAGCCAGGCGGACGCCGGCGATACCTGGCCCGCCGGGCCGATGACGCAGAGCACGACCGCACGCAGGAAGTATCGCCTGGATCGATTCAGCCCGGCAGGGGGATGTGCGTGGTGGGGATGGCGGGGTCCCCGCTCGACAGCCGGCGTGAGTGCGGGGCCAGCTCGGCGCGGGAGGCCGCGTGCCGTGCCGCGGCCCGGCGCACGCCCTCGGCACCGGTGGTGCCCGGCTGCACCATCCCGTCCCGCACCAGCGGCACCAGCAGCGCCCGCAGATCCTCGTCCTCGGGCTGCCAGTCCGCTGCGGCCCCAGCCACCACGAGCTCCTCGCTGGCCCGCCCGGAGGGCTCCAACCGCCGGGCCGCGCTCTTCCGCCCGCCGACGCTCGCCTTGGCCGCCGAGGCCTTCTGCACCGGTTCCATCCGACCGTCAGCGCCCTCCCGGAGCACCAGCTTGTAGACCATCCCGCAGGTGGGCGCCCCGGAGCCGGTGACCACCGAGGTGCCCACCCCGTAAGAGTCCACCGGGGCCACCGCCAGGGAGGCGATCGCATACTCGTCCAGGTCGGAGGAGACCACGATCTTGGTGCCCGCTGCCCCCAGGGAGTCCAGCTGCTCGCGCACCTCCCGGGCTACCTGGGCCAGGTCGCCAGAGTCCAACCGCACCGAGTCCAGCTCGGTGCCTGCGGCGGCGATCGCCCGGCGCACCCCCTCGGCGATGTCGTAGGTGTCCACCAGCAGCGTGGTCTGGGTGCCCAGCGAGGCCACCTGGGAGGCGAAGGCGGACGGTTCGTCGTCGTGCAGCAGCGTGAAGGAGTGCGCCGCCGTGCCGATCGTGGCCAGTCCCCAGCGGCGGCCGGCCTCCAGGTTCGAGGTCCCGGCGAACCCGGCCACCACCGACGCGCGGGCCGCAGCCGGTGCTGCCTGCTCGTGCGCACGCCGGCCGCCCATCTCCAGGCACGGCCGGGAACCGGCGGCGCTGGTCATCCTCGAGGCTGCCGAGGCCACGGCCGAGTCGTAGTTGAGGATGGACAGCACCAACGTCTCCAGCAGCACCCCCTCGGCGAACGAGGACTCCACCACCAGCAGCGGCGAGCCCGGGAAGAACACCTCCCCCTCGGCGTAGCCGTAGATGTCACCGGTGAACCGGTAGTTCGCCAGGAAGTCCAGGGTCTGGTCGTTGACCACCTCGCCTTCGCGCAGGTAGTCCAGCTCGGCGTCGGTGAACCGGAACTGCGGCAGCGCCTCCAGCAGCCGGCCGGTGCCGGCCACCACCCCATAGCGCCGCCCCGGAGGCAGCCGCCGGGTGAACACCTCGAAGACGCACTCCCGCGAGGCGGTGCCGTCGGCCAGCGCCGCCTGCACCATCGTCAGCTCGTACCGGTCGGTCAGCAGCGCCGTGCTCGTGCTGCTGGTTGCGCCGGTGCTTCCCGTGGGCCCGGCCATCCGCTCAGACATGCTCATACGGTACTGGTCGCCCGGACCCCGGTGAGCCGTGCTGGACCGGTGAGCTGCGCCGTCGCGCACCACCGAGCACAAGGTCGAGCAAGACCGGGCACCGGTGCCCGATCTCGATCGACGCTGCTGGTGGGACGGGTCGGGGCGAGCTTCGCCGTCGAGCCCGCGTCTGCGCCCGGCCCTGGTTAGGGTGTGGAGCATGCCCGCTGCACCGGTTCCCGTCGGCTCCCCGGACGTCGACACGCACACCACGATCGAACCCGACCGACCGTGGCTGACCATCGTGTGGAACGACCCGGTGAACCTGATGAGCTATGTGGCGCACGTGTTCCGCAGCTACTTCGGCTACTCCGAGGAGAAGGCCACCACCCTGATGCTCCAGGTGCACCACGAGGGCCGCAGCGTGGTCTCCTCCGGCTCCCGGGAGAAGATGGAGATCGACGTGCAGGCGATGCACTCCTACGGGCTGTGGGCCACCCTCGCCCAGGACGGCGACCCGCTGTGAGGGCGTTCCGGCGTCGGCGCGGGGTGTACGTGGCCCAGCTGGAGGGCGACGAGGCGACCATCCTCGCCCGGGTGGTGGCCGACACCTCCGCGCTGCTCGGCGTGCCGCTGCGTCCCGGGGAGGAGGCCGCGGAGGCGAGCGACCCGCTGGCGCACCTGTCCTGGTCCACCGAGGGGCTGGAGAGCCCGACCGACCCGGCGCTGGCCCGGCTGCTGCCAGATGCCAGCCGTACCGATGACGAGCTCAGCCAGGAGTTCCGCCGGCTCACCGAGCCCGAGCTGCGTGCCGCGAAGGTGGCCCGGTTGCGGATGGTCTGGGACGCGTTGCGGGAGTCCACCGGGCAGGTCCGGGTGCCGGCGGACCGGGCGTTGGACTTCGCGGCCGCGCTGACCGACGTGCGTCTGGTGATCGCCGAACGGCTCGGCATCCGTACCGAGGAGGACGCGGAGCAGGTCCAGGACCGCGTGGCACGCCGCGATGTGCACCAGGGCCCGGACGAGGACGAGGTGCACCTGGCCCTCGGCATGGTCTACTCCGCGCTCAGCTGGCTGCAGGAGTCCCTGATGCAGGTGATGCTGCCCACAATGGAGGACTAGGGGAGGCCGCCAAGGCGCCGGTCCGTCTACGCTCGCAGGTGATGAATGATGCACCTATCGGCATCTTCGACTCCGGTGTCGGGGGTCTGACGGTAGCCCGGGCCGTCATCGACCAGTTGCCAGAAGAGTCCGTGCTCTACATCGGCGACTCCGCCCACGGACCCTACGGCCCGCTGCCGATCGCCCAGGTGCGTGCGCACGCGCTGGCCGTGATGGACGACCTGGTCGCCTCCGGGGTGAAGATGCTGGTGATCGCGTGCAACTCCGCCTCCGCTGCAGTGCTGCGCGACGCGCGCGAGCGCTACACCATGGGCCGGGGGGTCCCGGTGGTCGAGGTGATCCAGCCGGCCGTGCGGCGCGCCGTGGCCACCACCCGTACCGGACGCATCGGGGTGATCGGCACCCGCGCGACCATCGACTCCCGCGCCTACGAGGACGCCTTCGCCGCCGCCCCGCACCTGCAGCTGACCACTGCCGCCGCGCCGCAGTTCGTGGAGCTGGTCGAGCGCGGCATCACCAGCGGGCCGGAGGTGCTCGACCTGGCCCGGGAGTACCTGGCACCGGTGCTTGCTGCCGATGTGGACACGCTCGTGCTCGGCTGCACGCACTACCCGCTGCTCACCGGAGCGATCCAGTACGTGGTGGGAGACGCCGTCACCCTGGTCTCCAGCGCCGAGGAGACCGCCAAGGACGTGTACGCCGCCCTGGTGGCGCACGGTCTGCAGCGGGAGGGCGCCGGCCCGGCCCGGCACCGGTTCCTGTCCACCGGCCAGCCGGCCGCGTTCACCGCCCTGGCACGCCGCTTCCTCGGCCCGGAGGTGGGTGCGGAGAGCGCCGCGGAGATCACCGGGGAGATCCCGGCGGTGCGGCCTGGGCAGCGCCCACCGGAGCCCGGCGAGAGCGTGGCTCCGGGCTACCAGCACATCGCAGCACAGTCCGGGCATGCCCCGGCCGGGGGAGAAGGAGCGCAGTGAGACTGACCGTCCTGGGCTGCTCGGGGTCGATGTCCAGCCCCGAGTCCGCCTCGTCCAGCTATCTGGTGCAGGCTGACGACGGCGAGCGCACCTACGCGGTGCTGCTCGACCTGGGATCGGGGGCGATGGGCCAGCTGCTGCGCCACCACGACCCGACCGCGGTGGACGCGGTGCTGCTCTCCCACCTGCATGCCGACCACGTGGTGGACCTGGCCGCGCTGCACGTGTACCTGCAGTACGGGCCGGCCGGTCCGCAGCCGCCGATGCCGGTGCACGGCCCCGCGGGCACGATCGAGCGGATCCAGCAGCTGTGCGGGGAGGAGGACTGCGAGGAGCAGTTCGCTGTGGGGACCTGGCAACCGGGCAGGCCGGTGCAGATCGGCCCGATGAGCATCGAGGTGTTCGAGGTGCGCCACCCGGTGACCGCCTATGCGCTGCGGATCACCGGCCCGAGCGAGGACGGCTCCGGTCCGGTGGTGCTCACCTACACCGGGGACACCGACTCCTGCGCCGGCGTCATCGACGCCGCCCGCGCGGCGGACCTGCTGCTCAGCGAGGCCGCGTTCTGGGAGGAGGGACCACAGGTGCGCGGGCTGCACCTGACCGGTCGGCGCGCGGGGGAGGTGGCCACCGCCGCCGAGGCGCGCCACCTGGTGCTCACCCACCTGCAGCCCTGGACCCCGGCAGACACGGTCCGCTCCGAGGCGCTCACCGCCTTCTCCGGTCCGGTGGGCCTGGCCGCCCCCGGGGCGGTGTGGGAGCTGTGAGATCACTCACCAACGCTCGGTCAAGTTTCGGGCATAGTTCCACTATGTGAGTGTCACCTTTCGCCCAGTTGTGCGACGGCGGGACTCGGCTGTGACGAGACTCACACCGGGGGCTGGGGTTCTGTCCAGGACGCAGACGGTCGCGTCTCACGGTGAGAACGTCTCGGTACGCTGAGGGTCATGAGCGAAGTACGCGACCAGGCCGTGACCACCCCGGCGAACGGGATCGCATCTGGCTCTCGCAGCGGGGCGATCGACCAGATGCCCGACTCGCTGCGGCACGACGTGCGCCTCCTCGGGGAGCTGCTCGGCACCGTGCTCGCCGAGAGCGGGGGTGAGGACCTGCTGGCCGACGTGGAGAAGCTGCGTGAGCTGACCATCACGGCCTACGACGACGCCTCCTCGGACGCCATCTCCCAGGCCGAGGAGCTGGTGGAGTCCTTCACCCTGGAGCGCGCCGAGCAGGTGGCACGAGCCTTTACCTGCTATTTCCACCTGGTCAACCTCGCCGAGGAGTACCACCGGGTGCGGGTGCTGCGCTCCCGGGACACCGGCGACGTGGACCCGGCCCGCGCACCGGAGGACACCCTCGGCGGCGCCTGGCGTTTCCTGGTCGAGCAGCTCGGCGAGGAGGAGGCCCGCTCGCGGATCGACGCCCTGGAGTTCCGCCCGGTGCTCACCGCCCACCCCACCGAGGCACGCCGCCGCGCAGTGGCCGCCAGCATCCGGGAGATCTCCGAGCTGCTCGCCCAGCGGGACGACCCGCGCCTGGGTGCCAGTGCCCTGGCGGAGAACCGGCGTGAGCTGTTCACCCAGGTGGACCGGCTCTGGCGCACCTCGCCGCTGCGGCTGACCAAGCCCACCCCGCTGGACGAGATCCGCACCGTCACCGGCATCTTCGACCAGACGCTGTTCGACGCCCTGCCGCAGATGTACCGGGCGATCGACGCGCTGCTGCAGGATGCTGACGCCCCGGCACCGGTGCGGGCCCCCTCGTTCGTACGGCTCGGCTCCTGGATCGGTGCGGACCGGGACGGCAACCCGAACGTCACCGCTGCGATCACCCGGTCGGCTGCGGCGACCACCGCTGACCACGTGCTCGGTGCGTTGCTCGAGCGGGCCCACCGGGTGGGCGCCGCGCTCACGGTGGATGCGGTCACCACCCCACCCTCGGCCGAGCTCGAGCTGCTCTGGAACCGGCAGCACCAGCTCGCCGCCGAGCTGACCGCCGAGGTGGCCCTCGCCTCACCGAACGAACCGCACCGGCGGGTGATGCTGGTGGTTGCCGAGCGGATCGCCGCCACCCGCCGCCGGGACGCCGACCTCGCCTACAGCTCACCGGAGGAGCTGCTCGCCGACCTGCGCGTGGTGCAGTCCTCCCTGGCTGCCGCCGGTGACGCCCGGCAGGCCTACGGCGACCTGCAGGACCTGATCTGGCAGGTGGAGACCTTCGGGTTCCATCTGGTGGAGTTCGAGGTGCGCCAGCACTCCAAGCTGCACAACCAGGCCCTGGCCGAGCTGGACGCCGGTGGCGAGCTCAGCCCGATGAGCGAAGAGGTGCTGGAGACGATCCGCTCCATCGCCGCCATCCAGAAGCGCTACGGCGTGGTGGCTGCGCACCGGTACGTGATCTCCTTCGCCACCTGCGCTGCGGACATCGCCGCCGTCTACCGGCTCGCCGAGGCCGCGATGGGCTCTGCCGAGGACGTGCCGGTGCTGGACGTGGTCCCGCTGTTCGAGACCTTCGCCGACCTGCAGTCCTCGGTGGCAGCGCTGGACGAGATGATCGAGCTGCCGCAGGTCAAGGCCCGGATGGCCCAGACCGGCCGGCGGATCGAGATCATGCTCGGCTACTCCGACTCCTCCAAGGACGTCGGCCCGGTCGCCGCGACGCTCGCGCTCTACGACGCGCAGGAGCAGATCGCCCGGTGGGCCGAGCGCAACGACATCACCCTCACCCTGTTCCACGGCCGCGGCGGGGCGCTCGGCCGCGGCGGCGGTCCGGCGAACCGTGCCGTGCTCGCCCAGCCACCGGGCAGCGTGGACGGCCGGTTCAAGCTCACCGAGCAGGGAGAGGTGATCGCGGCCCGGTACGGCGACCCGGTGATCGCCCACCGGCACATCGAGCAGGTCGCCGCGGCCACGCTGCTGCAGGCCACCCCGGCGATCGAGGAGCGTAACTCCACCGCTGCGAGGGACTTCGCCGATGTGGCTGCCACGATGGACGCCGCGTCCCGGGACCGGTTCTTCGAGCTGGTGCACGCCGAGGACTTCGCTCCCTGGTTCGCCCAGGTCACCCCGCAGGAGGAGGTCGGCTGGCTGCCGCTGGGCTCCCGCCCGGCCCGCCGCGGGCTGAGCGTGGAGTCCCTGGAGGACCTGCGCGCCATCCCGTGGGTGTTCGCCTGGACCCAGGCCCGGATCAACCTCACCGGCTGGTTCGGCCTCGGCACCGCGCTGGCGGCCGTCGGGGACCTGGAACGGCTCCGGGAGGCCTACCGGCGCTGGCCGTTGTTCACCACGATGATCGACAACGTGGAGATGTCCCTGGCCAAGACCGACGAGCGGATCGCCCGCCGGTACCTGGCCCTCGGCAACCGGGAGGACCTGGCCGAGCTGGTGCTGGAGGAGATGGCGCTCACCCGTCAGTGGGTGGTGGACATCACCGGTCAGGAGCGGCTGCTCGCCGGGCACCGGGTGCTCGGCCGTGCGGTACAGCTGCGCAGCCCGTACGTGGACGCCTTGTCGCTGCTGCAGCTGCGGGCGCTGCGCACGCTGCGGGCCACCGACGGCTCTGACGAGACCGCGGACGAGGCGATCCGCCGGCTGATGCTGCTCACTGTCAACGGTGTGGCCGCCGGCCTGCAGAACACCGGCTGAGGGAAGCCCCGCACGCGGGACTGTGGCGAGGACACCGGGGCGGTCGGAGGAGCTCCGCACTGACCTCAGTCCGCCCCGGTGTCCTCCGATGCGGTAGGCCGGTGCACGTCGAGTGCCGCCAGGGCAGCGTCCGCGGCCGCGAGCGCGTCCCGGTCGTAGGTGGAGGTGGTGGCGAGCACCTCGTGGGCCCCGGTGCGTCGCACCAGGTCGGTCAGCTCGGCGTGGACCTGGCCGGCGGTGCCGGTGATCGCCAGGCGCAGCTGTCGTTCGACGGCGGAGCGCACCCGGGCATCGAGATCGTCCAGGTCCGCCGGGCGCACCGGACGCAGCGGGGCGAACACCCCCGTGCGCCGGGTCTCGGCGAGCGCGACCGCCTCGGGCAGCAGCAGCTCCCGGGCTCGTTCCGCCGTGCCAGCGACCAGCACCTCCAGGCTGATCGTCAGTCGTGGCTCCGGCCACAGCGGGCTGGGCCGGTAGTCGCGCTGGTAGGCCGCCAGCGCATCGGAGCCCGTGTACAGGGCAGGTCCGCCGAGCACCACCGGCAGACCGTACCGGGCAGCCACCGCCAGTCCCGATCCGGTGGCCAGCAGGTGCACCGGCACCTGCTCGTCGACCTCCGGCACCGCACGCACCGGACCTGTGCCGCGCAGGTGCGCGAGCAGGTCCTCCAGGTCAGCGTCGAACTCTGCCACGGAGTACTCGGTGACCCGCAGGCTCTTGCGCACTCCGGAGGTGAAGCCCAGCGAGCGGCCGATGCCCAGATCGATCCGACCCGGGAACAGCGCGGCGAGGGTGCGTGCCTGCTCGGCGACCACCAACGGCTGGTGGTTGGGCAGCATCACCCCACCGGAACCCACCCGGATCCGCGTGGTTGCTGCTGCCACAGCGGCCATCAGCACCGTCGGCGCAGCGCTCGCGATCCCCGGCACACCATGGTGCTCGGCAACCCAGAACCGGTGGTACCCCAGCGCTTCGGCCCGCTCCGCCCGGTCCACTGTGGCCCGTAGCGACTCCTGCGCGGACTCTCCGGCTCGGGTGCGCGAGCGGTCCAGCAACGAGATCGGCACAACAGGCATCGTCGGTGGCAACCACTGCACCACGGGAACCATTCCCGCCCGCGCGCCGACCACGGGCAACCTGGTGCCTGCCCGGTATGGCAGCTCAGGGCAACAACCGGTCGGCACTAGGCTGGGCTGCCATGACAGACACCCCGAACCCAGAGCCCATCGCCCGAGCCGACGGCCGCCGCCCCGACCAGCTCCGCCCCGTGGTGTTCCACCGCGGCTGGTCCGACCAGGCCGAAGGATCGGTGCTGGTGGAGTTCGGGGGTACCCGCGTGCTGTGCACCGCTTCGTTCACCGAGGGCGTGCCGCGCTGGCGCAAGGGCTCCGGCCTGGGCTGGGTGACCGCGGAGTACGCGATGCTGCCCCGGTCCACCAACTCCCGCTCCAGCAGGGAGTCGGTCAAGGGCAAGATCGGGGGCCGCACCCACGAGATCTCCCGCCTCATCGGGCGCGCGCTCCGGGCGATCATCGAGGTCTCCGCCCTCGGCGAGAACACGATCGTGCTGGACTGCGACGTGCTCCAGGCCGACGGCGGCACCCGTACCGCCGCCATCACCGGCGCCTATGTGGCGCTCGCCGACGCCATCGAGTGGGGGCGTGCGCACGGAGCAGTCCCGGACGAGGCGAGAGTCTTGACCGACTCCGTGGCCGCCGTCAGCGTGGGAATCATCGACGGCACCCCGATGCTGGACCTGCCCTACACCGAGGACGTGCGCGCGGAGACGGACATGAACGTGGTAGTCACCGGAAGCGGTGACTTCGTGGAGGTGCAGGGCACCGCCGAAGGTGCCCCGTTCCGCCGCGGCGAGCTGGACCAGCTGCTCGACCTGGCCGTGGCCGGATGCGCCGAGCTGACCGCTGCGCAGCAGGCGGCGCTGGCCCGGCACCTGGTCCGCCGGGAGGCACCCGGCCCGCTCGTGGACGTGCGCGGATGACCGGCCCTCGCCTGGTGCTGGCCACGCACAATGCGCACAAGGTCGCCGAGCTGCGCGCCATCCTCACCGGTCCCCGTGCGGCCGTGGGGGATGACCTGGTTGCCGAGCAGATCGTCGGCGCTGACGACGTCCACGCCCCAGATCCGGTCGAGGACGGCATCACCTTCGCCGAGAACGCGCTGATCAAGGCCCGCGCCCTGGTCGCCCGCACCGGGCTGCCTGCCGTGGCCGACGACTCTGGTCTGAGCGTGGACGTGCTCGGCGGTGCCCCGGGCATCTTCTCCGCCCGCTGGGCCGGACGGCACGGTGACGACCTGGCCAACCTGGAGCTGCTGCTCGCCCAGCTCGCCGACGTCGCCGAGGAGCACCGCGGCGCCGCCTTCGTCTGCGCCGCCGCCCTGGTCACCCCCGATGGGCACGAGCACGTGGAGACCGGCCGCCTGGTCGGCACCCTGCTGAGAACACCGCGCGGAGCCGGCGGTTTCGGGTACGACCCCATCTTGCAGCCGGCAGGCCAGGACCGTTCCTGCGCCGAGCTCACCCCAGACGAGAAGAACGCCATCTCCCACCGCGGCCAGGCGTTCCGGGCGCTCGCCCCGCACATCCGTGCCGCCCTGGCGTCATGATGCACTTCCTCACCGACACCACCTGGACCGAGCTGTACCTGTTGGCGGTCGCCTTCGTGCTGTGCGCCCTGATCGGCATCGAACGCCAGGTGCGGCAGAAGGCAGCGGGCTTCCGGACCCACGTGCTGGTCGGCATGGGTGCGGCCGGGTTCACCCTGGTCTCCGCGTTCGGGTTCTCCACGGTGCTCGGCGAGGACGTGAACCTGGATCCATCACGGATCGCCGCCCAGATCGTCTCCGGAATCGGCTTCCTCGGTGCCGGGGTGATCTTCACCCGCCGGGACGTGGTCCGTGGCCTGACCACAGCCGCCACCATCTGGGTCGCCGCCGCGGTGGGCATGGCGGCCGGCGCAGGCATGGTCTCGCTGGCGTTCTTCCTCACTGCGCTGCACCTGCTCGCCGTCGTCGTGATCGGTCCGGTGGTGCGCAAGATCCCCACCCGGGACCACAACCGGGTGCTGCGGGTGCGCTACCTGGACGGTGCCGGTGTGCTCCGGGACATCCTCGCCCTGGCCACCGAGCTGGGCTACTCCACGTTGATCCTGGGCAGCCGCCGGCTGGAGCGGGACGGCCTGAAGCTGGTGGAGATCGACATCCGGTTCAAGGGGCGCATCCCGTTGCGCACGGCCATCCCGAGCGTGAACGCGATCGAAGGGGTGCGCCAGGTGCAGGTGCGCAGCGACGACGAGCAGGAGGACGACGAGGACGTCTCCTGACCACCCACGGGATGTGCGCGGAGTCGGTGCGCACCCACCCCCGCACCACCGCTCATCTGAGTGCTCACCGCGTGCTCACCTGATAGCGTCGGTCCCGACGAGCCAACTTCAGGAGCTGTGATGACCTCGCTCAGCAATGCCACCCTGACCAGCCTTCCCCCGGACGTGGCCCGCCCCGGCTACGACCGCAGCGCCCTGCGCACCGGGATCGTGCACATCGGCGTCGGTGGTTTCCACCGGGCGCACCAGGCGATGTACCTGGACGAGCTGATGAACGCCGGCCAGGCCCAGGACTGGGCGATCTGCGGGCTCGGCCTGCTGCCCGGCGACACCCGGATGCGCGATGCCTTGCACGCCCAGGACGGCCTGTACACCCTGGTCGTCAAGCACCCGGACGGGTCCACCCAGGCCCGGGTGATCGGCTCGATCGTCGACTACCTGTACGCCCCGGACGACCCGGAGGCAGCGCTCGCCCGGCTCGCAGACCCGTCGACCCGGATCGTCTCGCTGACCGTCACCGAGGGCGGCTACAACGTCAACCAGGTCACCGGCGAGTTCGACCTGACCAACCCGGCGGTCCGCGCGGACCTGGAGCCCGGCGCACTGCCGACCACCTCGTTCGGGTACGTGATCGAGGCACTGCGCCGCCGCCGAGCGGCCGGCACGCCACCGTTCACCGTGATGAGCTGTGACAACATCCAAGGCAACGGCGACAACGCCCGGCGCATGTTCGGCGCCTTCGCCCGCGCCAAGGATCCCGACCTGGCGGACTGGGTCGATGCGCAGGTGCCGTTCCCGAACTCCATGGTGGACCGGATCACCCCGGTCACCACCGATGCCGACCGGGCACTGGTGGCCGACCGGTTCGGCATCGAGGATGCCTGGCCGGTGGTCACCGAGCCGTTCACCCAGTGGGTCCTGGAGGACGACTTCGTCTCCGGCCGTCCTCCGTACGAGCAGGCCGGCGCGCAGGTGGTCGAGGACGTCACCCCGTACGAGCTGATGAAGCTGCGGCTGCTGAACGTCAGCCACCAGGGCATCGCCTATCTCGGCTACCTGGCCGGCTACCGCCTGGTGCACGACGTGGCCCAGGACCCGATGTTCGCCACCTTCTTGCGCGGCTACATGGACCACGAGGCCCAGCCCACGCTCCAACCGCTGCCGGGAGTGGACCTCGAGGAGTACAAGTCCACGCTGATCGAGCGGTTCTCCAACCCCTACGTACGGGACACCGTGGCCCGGCTCTGCGCAGAGTCCTCCGACCGGATCCCCACCTGGCTGGTGCCGGTGATCGGCGAGAACCTCGCCAGCGGGGGAGAGGTGAAGCGGTCGGCCCTCATCGTGGCCAGCTGGGCACGGTACGCCGAGGGCACCGACGAGCAGGGGGAGCCGATCGAGATCGTGGACCGGATCGCCGAGCGGGTGCATGCTGCTGCGCTCGCCCAGTCCGAGGACGACCTGGCGTTCTTGCGGGACCGGGACCTCTTCGGTGACCTGGTCGAGGACGAGCGGTTCGTGACCGCCTACCGGTGGGCGCTGTGCTCGTTGCACTCTCGCGGGTCGAAGGCCACCATCCAGGCTCTGCTCGACGGCGAAGGTTCTGCTTCGTAGGGCCGCTCACCGCGCCCACCACTTCGCGCGCGAACGCCCTGGTTCGCGGCGACACGCCGGGCGCAAGCCGCACGATCGAGCGTTCGCGATCTGTGGGAGAGCTCAGAGGATCCCGGTCAGCTCGGCCAGGGCCCGGGCGCACTCGGTGTCGAGCACGAGCACGCCGACGAAGCCGCCACGCACTCCCGCACGCACCGCCCTGGCGGTCGCACGGCCGAACCCGCACGCCACCACCGTGGGGGTGCGGCGCAGCTGGTCCAGCGTGACCGCCACGACCCGTTCCTCCAACGGTGCGTGCAGCTCGCGACCATCGGCGTCGAAGAGTCGGCCAGAGCACTCCCCAGCCACCTCGTGCGCCTCGATCGCCGCCCGGTCCGCCGGGGACAGCGTCGGGTAGACCGTGGAGGCCTGCGGGGTCCACCCGCCGATCGCCACCACGGCCAGGTCCAGGGAGTCCGCCCGGGCGAGAGCCTCGGCGATCTGCGGCTGGGCACGAAGGCCGGCCGCCGTGGTCGCGTCCCGCACCGTCAGCGGTGCCCAGATCGGCCAGGTGCGCACCCCGGGCAGTGCCTTGAAGTGCTGGATGAGCTCCAACGAGTCGCCGCTGCCCTCCACCGGCTGGGCACCCACGAGCTGGACCACGTCGCACGGCGGCAGCCGATCGAGGTACCGCGCTGCGGACTCGATCGTGCGCGACCAGGAGATGCCGACGGTCATCCCCTCGGTCACCCGCTCGCGCACGGCCCGGGCCAGGGTGCGGGCGAGCAGGTCCCGCCGCTGCTGTGGTTCTGAGTGCGAGGGGGCGATGATCACCGGGACCCCGAGCGCCTCGGTCAGCGGTTCGCTCAGGTCCTCCTCGGTGTCCTCTGGCAGTGCGATGGAGATGCGGACGATGCCCAGCTCGCGTGCCGTGTTCAGCAGCCGCGCCACCCGGAACCGGGACAGCTGTCGTTCGTTGGCGATCTCCACCTTCGACTTGCCGTCCACGTGGAAGTCCACGCTCACATCACGCATCAGGACGAGCTCGTCATGGTCCACGGCGACCTCCTCCACGAACATATGGGCATCACGTCCTTGCTCATCTGAGTGTAGGGCACTACAGTCAGATCATCAGATGAGCGAGTGCCTAGATCTCAGATGAGCGCCACAGGTCGGGATGCTGACCTGTGGCCGACAGTGAGGACGATGATGTTCCGACCAGCTCTCACCCGGACCCGCAGTGCGCCGGGTCCTGCGGGCCGCCGTGCTCGCCGAGTGCCGATCGCCCGGTCTCGAGCAGCCGCGATGCTCGCTGCGACCGGGCTGACGCTGGCCGGCTGCGCCGGTGCCGGGGCAGTCTCCAGCGGGGGAGACACCGAGCAGATCGTGGTGGCGATCGTCTCCAACCCGCAGATGCAGGACGCGATCGCGCTGCAGGAGCAGTTCCGCGCCGAGCACCCAGGCATCGACGTGCAGTTCGTCAGTCTGCCGGAGAACGAGGCGCGGGCGAAGATCACCGCCTCGGTGGCCACCGGCGGCGGGGAGTTCGACGTGGTGATGATCTCCAACTACGAGACGGCGATGTGGGCGCAGAACGGGTGGCTCGAGAACCTCCAACCGTATGCCGACGCCACCGAGGGCTACCACCCGGAGGACTTCGTGCCCAGTGTGCGTGAGGCGCTCTCCTACGAAGGCGACCTGTACTCGGTGCCGTTCTACGGCGAGTCCTCCTTCCTCGCCTACCGCCAGGACATGTTCACCGAGCAGGGCTTGCAGATGCCGGAGCACCCGACCTGGGACCAGGTCGCCGACCTCGCCGCAGAGCTGCACGACCCGGAGCAGGACTTCGCCGGGATCTGCCTGCGCGGTCTGGCCGGCTGGGGCGAGAACATGGCGCCGATGTCCACGGTGATCAACACCTACGGCGGCCAGTGGTTCGACGAGCACTGGGACGCCACGCTGGACTCGCCCCAGGTGCGCTCCGCCGTCACCGACTACGTCAACCTGGTGCGCGACTACGGCGAGCCGGGTGCTGCCACGGCTGGGTTCGGTGAGTGCCTGACGATGTTCACCCAGGGTCAGGC
The DNA here is from genome assembly GCF_000421225.1 of Ruania albidiflava DSM 18029. Classification (GTDB taxonomy): domain Bacteria; phylum Actinomycetota; class Actinomycetes; order Actinomycetales; family Beutenbergiaceae; genus Ruania; species Ruania albidiflava. Next base: position 100,154 of record NZ_ATWL01000002.1, read on the forward strand.
GGCCATGTGGTACGACGCGACGTCGATGGTCTCCTCGGTGGAGGACCCGAGCTCCTCGACCGTGGCCGGGGACGTCGGCTACGCCCCGGCCCCGGTCATGGAGACCGAGGCCGCTGGCTGGTTGTACTCCTGGGCGCTGGCCATCCCCGCGACGTCCGAGCACCAGGACGCCGCCTGGGAGTTCATCTCCTGGATGACCCATCCGGACTACATGCACCTGGTGGGTGAGGAGATCGGCTGGGCGCGTGTACCGCCGGGCAGCCGGTTGTCCACCTACGACATCCCGGAGTACGCCGAGGTGGCCGGGGCGTACGAGGAAGAGATGCTGCGCGCGATGGAGCACGCCAGCCAGGAGGTCACGATGACCGAGCCGGTGCCGTACCGCGGTATCCAGTTCGTGGCGATCCCCGAGTTCCAGGACCTCGGCACCCGCGTCGGACAACAGATGTCCGCAGCGATAGCCGGGCAGGTCACCGTCGAGGAGGCGCTGGCGCAGTCCCAGCGCTATGCCGAGACCGTCGCCGCGTCCTACCAGGCCCAGCAGGAGGAGCAGCCGTGACCACCACCGCCCTTGCCGCACAGAACAACCGCCGCCAGGCGCTCCGTGGCGGTGCTGCCGACCCGGCCGCGGCACACGACCGCGCCGAGGCCTGGCGCCGGCGCGCACCGCTGCTGCCGGCCCTGGTCTTCACCATCATCGTCACCCAGGTGCCGTTCCTGGTCACCATCTGGTACTCGCTGCGCTCGGAGAACCTGCTCCGCCCCGGTGAGGACCGGTTCGTGGGTCTGGCCAACTACGCGGACCTGTTCGCCGACTCCACGTTCCGACAGGCCGCGCTGAACAGCGTGATCTTCACCCTCGGCTGCGTGCTGGTGGCGATGCTGCTCGGCATCGGTCTCGCCTTGCTGCTGGACCGGCCGTTCGCCGGCCGCGGCCTGGCCCGCACGCTGCTGATCACACCGTTCCTGATCATGCCGGTGGCCGCGGCGATGATCTGGAGCGTGTCCATGTTCAACCCGACCTACGGGATGGTGAACTGGGCGATCGGCCTGGTCGGGTTCGACGCGGTGAACTGGACCGCCACCTTCCCGGTGCTGTCCATCCTGATCGCACTGGTCTGGCAGTGGACCCCGTTCATGATGCTGCTGGTGCTCGCCGGGCTGCAGGCTCAGCCCAAGGACGTGCTCGAAGCGGCGCAGATGGACGGCGCCGGCTGGGGCCGCACCTTCACCGCTATCACCCTTCCGCAGCTGCGCCGGTACATCGAGCTGGGCATCCTGCTCGGCGCGATCTACGTGGTCAACACCTTCGACCAGATCTACCTGATGACCGCCGGCGGCCCCGGCACCGCCAGCGCGAACCTGCCGTTCTACATCTACCAGCGTGCCTTCCTCGGGTTCGACATCGGGCAGGCCGCCGCCATGGGGGTCGTGGTGGTGATCGCCACGATCATCGTGGCCACGTTCGCCCTGCGACTGATCTTCCGCAGCTTCGAGCAGAAGGACTGACGCCATGACCACCACGACTCCTGCGGCACCGGCCGCACGACCCGGGTCCTCGGCCCCGCGCTCGCAGCCGCGACCCGACCGCGGCGCCGGGCCCCGCAGCGGGCTGCTCACCGCGCTCACCTGGGTGCTTGCGATCGGGTTCTTCTTCCCCGTGCTCTGGATGGTGCTGACCGCCTTCAAGCAGGAGAACCAGGCCGCCTCGGACCCGCCCACCTGGCTCTTCACACCCACGCTGGACCAGTTCCGTGCGGTGATCGAGGGCGGCGCCGGCGTGTACTTCGCGAACTCGCTGATCGCCACCGGGCTGTCCACCCTGCTGGTGATCGCCCTCGGTGTCCCGGCCTCCTACGCGCTGGCCATCCGACCGGTGAAGAAGACCAGCGACGTGCTGTTCTTCTTCATGTCCACCAAGATGCTGCCGGTGGTGGCGGTGATCGTGCCGATCTACGTGATCGCCGGCCGGCTGCACGTGCTGGACACGGTCTGGACCCTGGTGGTGCTCTACACCGCGATGAACCTGCCGATCGCCGTGTGGATGATGCGTTCGTTCTTCCAGGAGATCCCCGGTGAGGTGCTCGAAGCGGCCTCGATGGACGGCGCCGGGTTGCTGCGCACGCTGCGCTCGGTGCTGATGCCGATGGTCGCCCCCGGGCTCGCCGCCACTGCGCTGATCTGCGTGATCTTCGCCTGGAACGAGTTCTTCTTCGCCCTCAACCTCACCGCGGCCCGTGCGTCGACCGTGCCGATCTTCATCACCTCGACGATGACCAGCGAGGGTCTGTTCCTGGCGCGGTTGTCCGCTGCGTCGCTGCTCGCCTCGCTGCCGGTGGTGGTGGCCGGCTGGGTGGCGCAGAAGCAGCTGGTCCGGGGTCTGTCCATGGGGGCCATCAAGTAGTGGCTGCACGAGGGTGCACCTGTGGTCCCGCGGGGGTGCACCTATGGCTGCAAATCGCCCGATTCGTGACCATAAGTGCACCCTCGCCGCGATTGGGGCCGGGGTTGGAGTCAGGCTCGGTGGCGGAGGATCACCCGGGCCACCAGCCGCCACCCGAGCAGCAGCAGCGCCAGCGCGCCGGCAGCCACCAGTGGGAAGGCCCCGGACGCGCCCTGCCCGCTGACCAGCCGCAACCCCAGCCCCCCGGCGACCGTGACCAGCCAGAGGAGCACCGCCGTCGGCCAGAGCCGCAGCGGGTTGCGCCAGCTGCGCAGCACCAGCCAACCGGCCCCGAGAGCCACCAGGAACGGCCACGCGGTGGTGGCGATCCCGGCGAGGGCGTTGGTCTCGTCGTGGCTGCTGCGCCCCGCGACCACGAATGCGAGCACAGCGGCGGCGTCGGCCGCGGCGGCACGTACCACCGCCCGGCCAGACCGGGCCGAGCGAGGGCGACCACCGGATGCGGCCCGCACAGGAGTGCCGCTGTGGTGAGGCGCCTCTGGTCCGCTGGCGCCGGATGAGGTCACACCAGGCGCCCGGTGCTGGCCAGCGCCGTGCGCACCAGGGCGCCGTGCCCGTCGGCCATGCCTTCCTGGATCACCGGGGAGACCGCCTCTTCCGGGGTGAACCAGGCGATGTCCAGGGCATCCTGCTGCGGCTGGCAGTCACCGTCCACCGGCACGATGTAGGCCAGCGAGACGGCGTGCTGTCGCGGGTCGTGGTACGGCGTGATCCCCGGGGTGGGAAAGTACTCGGCCACGGTGAACGGGGTGAGCGTGACCGGCAGCCGCGGCAGGGCCATCGGGCCCAGGTCCTTGTCCAGGTGCCGGGCCAGCGCATCGCGGATCCGTTCGTGGTACATCACCCGGCCGGAGACCAGCGCCCGGGAGATGCCACCGTCCCGCGGGGTGCGCAGCAGCATGCCGACGTGCTGGATGACGCCGTCGGAGTCCACCCGGACCGGGATCGCGTCCACGTAGACGATCGGCAGCCGCTTGCGCAGCGCATCCAGCTCGTCCCTCTCGAACCATCCGTCACCGGTGTCGATCGCAGTCTCACTCACCCTCTTGTTCTACCCCGTCGGCGGGGTGGATGGCGAACGCGGCCCTGTTTCCGATACGGGAAGACCTCGGGGGACAGACTCAGGGTCGGACCAGGGTGATACCTCATGGTGTGCGCACCGCTCACCGGGTTGCCATGGAGTGATGGATTCCCTGCTGACCACGTTGAGCGAAGCCTTCGGGCCGTTGATGCTGCTGCTCGGCGCCGTGCTCGCGTTCGCCGAGTCGGCGTTCGGGCTCGGTGTCGTGGTGCCCGGCGAGACGGCGGTGCTCACCCTCGGTGCCGCCACGTCCTCACCGGGCCAGCTCGGGGCAGCGCTGATCACGGTGGCAGCCGGCGCGAGCGCCGGTGACCACCTGGGCTACTGGCTCGGGTCCCGGTTCGGCACCCGGCTGCGCAGCTCTCGTGTGGTCCGCCGCGTCGGGGTGCACCGGTGGGAGCGCGCCACCACGATGCTGCGCCGCAACGGCGTGCTCGCCCTGGTGGTCTCTCGGCTGCTGCCCGGGGTGCGTACCCTGATGCCGGCGGTGGCCGGTGCCGCGGGCCTGGGCTACGGCCGGTTCCTGGTGGGATCGGTGGTCGGGGCAGGCCTGTGGAGCGGCCTCTGGGTCGGTGTCGGTGCCGCGGCCCGCAGCGCACTCCCCGAGGTGGCTGCGACCCTCGGCGTGGCCGGCTGGGGCCTGCTCGGTGCTGTGCTGCTGTTCGGGTCCGGCGTGCTGGGGCTGCTCCGGTGGCATAGGCGGCGGCAGGCACCGGAGCCGGTACCCGCCGCCGCTGCCCAGCGGTCTGATCAGCCGTGCCCGTGACCGGGTCGCCCGGTGGTGAACTCCATGGTCCACTCCGTGGTGGCACCCTCGGCGAGCTCCCAGCCCTCCAGCGGCTCGGCGACGATGGTCACGACCCTGTTCTCGTCGGTCCGTCCGCCCGGCCGGGACCGGGGCACCTGGTAGGTGCCCGCTTCGGTGACCTCACCGTTCACCAGGTACTGCACGCCCTGACTCTCCGGGACGGTGTACCGGTCTCGTTCGCGCCCGTGCCGGTCGAGGAGCTCCGGCTCGGCCGGCGTGACCGGGTAGTGCAGACCGAACCCGATCGGGAACAGGGTCTGTGAGCCGTCCGCGGTCGGCACGTCCACCGGCAGCAGCCCGGTGGGGTTGATGTCACCGGCGATGGCCGCCACCGCCCCGTGGAAGCTGGGCTCGAACCAGCCGTAGAGGTTCAGCACGGCGTCCGCCGCCGGCAGCACGTTCACGTCATACGGGTTGCGCGTGGCCACCACGACCACCGGTGTGCCGGTCTCGGCCAGCGCTGCGACCATCTCCTGCTGGGCCGGGTTGGCGTTGTTCGAGGCGAAGACGACCACGTCGTGGTCCGCGGCCTCGGCCACAGCCCGCTCCCGGTAGCCGGGTGAGGGGGAGGAGCCGTCCTCGTAGTCCTCGGTGACCTCAAAGCCGCGCTCGATCAGCATCGGCCCCATCCGCTCCGGCCACGCCGACCCAGCACCGACCATCAGCACCGAGTCCCGGCCCGGCTGCAGGGGCAGCACGTCGCCCTCGTTGCGCACCATCGTCACCGCGCGCTCACCGATCTCGTCCGCAGTGGCCAGGTGCTCGTCGGTGCCGACCGTGTCCAGCACCGCATCGACCGGCACGCTCGGGTCGTCGGCCCAGACGCCCCGCTCGGCCTTCCACGCCAGGATCCGGGTGACCGAGGACTCCAGGCGTTCGCGGGTGATGTCCCCGGCCTCGATCGCCTCGTGCACGCCGGCGAACGAGGCGTCGACGTCCGGGGAGTTCAGCAGGATGTCCGACCCGGCCTGGATGGCCAGGGCGGCGATGTCGCCGTCGTCGAGCGGGTGCCCGGGGATGTCCTTCAGCGCGCCCATGCCGAGCGAGTCGGTGGTGATCAGCCCGTCGAACCCCATCTGCTCGCGGAGCAGCCCGGTGAGCACGTCGTGGGACAGCGTCCCGGGCATCTGCGCATCGATCGCTTCCACGATGATGTGGGCGGTCATGATCATGTCGATCCCGCCGTCGATCGCGGCCTGGAACGGCACGAGGTGCTGGTCCAGCGTCTCCCGGTCATAACGCACGATCGGCAGCCCGGAGTGGGAGTCCACGTCGGTGTCGCCGTGCCCGGGGAAGTGCTTCGCCGTGGCGGCGATGCCCTCGGACTGCATCCCCTGCACCTGGGCCACACCCAGGTCGGCGACGGTCTGCGGGTCGGCGCCCATGGAGCGCACCCCGATCACCGGGTTGTCCGGGTTGGTGTTCACGTCCAGCACGGGCGCGAAGTCGACGTTCACCCCCACCGCCGCCAGCTCCGAACCGAGGACCTGGCCCTGGCGGTGGGCCAGGTCGGAGTCGAAGGTGGCGCCGAGGGCCATGTTCCCGGGCAGCACAGTGGCCGGTTCGGTCATCCGGGCCACGATCCCACCCTCCTGGTCGATGGTGATCGCCAGCGGGATGCCGGACGCGGCCTCGGAGGTAGACACCTCCTGCAAGCCGTTGGACAGCTCCGCAGCACCCACCGGATCGCCCTCGATGATCGGGTTCGACCAGGCGAAGTACAGCACACCGCCCAGGTCGTACTTCTCGATCACCTCGGCGGGGGTGTCCACTCCGTAGTACTGCTGGTTCTCGGCGGCCATCGAGTCGTCGTCGGCGGAGTTGCCGTACACCCGGGTCCAGGTCATCTGGCCGATGAGCTCGTCGATGCTCATCGCCTCGACCGTCTCGGTGATCCGGTCCTCGGTGCTCCGGTCCTCATGGCTCGACGGGGCGTGCCCACTGTGGCCGTGTGCGGCAGCAGGGACGATGGCAGCGAGCACCAACCCTGCCCCCAGGCTCAGTGCCACGCCTGCTCTGGCGCCGCTGGTTCGTGCGGACATCGTTCTCTTCTCTCCTGGTCGTGGTCGTCGCGGACGGGGTGGGTCGCTGTGGTCAGTGTCGGTGGCCGCGCGGCACCACCAGGTCGACGACGGTCGGTCGGTGGTCCGAGGAGGTCGCCGCGGGTCCGTCGGTGGGTACGAACGCGCCCTCGACGCTCACGTGGTCGCTGACGGCGACGTAGTCGATGCGCCGGTCGGGGGCGTCGGCCGGGAAGGTGAAACCGTCACCGTCGCCAGCGATCGTCCAGGCGTCGGTGAGCACCGTCCACAGCGGCGCGAGCTCGGCGGCCTCCGGCGTGGCGTTGAAGTCACCCATCAGGATCTGCGTGGTCCCGGCGTCGTCCTCGGCGAGGATCTCCAGGGTGTCGGCCACCTGCATCTCGCGGACGCTGGGATCCCCTCGGTAGTCCAGGTGGGTGGAGTAGACGTGCACCCGCGCGGCCCGGGCCTGGATGGTCGCCTCGGCGAACCCAGGCCCGGGTGCGGGCACCGGCTCCTCGTCCTGGGTGGACAGCCGGGTGATCTCGTGGTTGGTGAAGTCGACGATCGGGTAGTCGGAGAGCACGGCGACGCCGAACTCGGCGCGGGGCCCGCCGTCGTCGACCGGGTCGTTGGAGTAGATCGGGGCAAAGGCGACGTGCATGTCCAGCGCCTGGGCGAGCTCCTCGGCCAGGTCCAGGTCCAGGCTTCGCTCGCCCCAGTGCACGTCGACCTCCTGGAGGGCCACCACGTCCGCATCGATGGTCTCGATCGCCTCCGCAGTGCTGGCGATGTCGAAGCTGCCGTCCGCGTCCCGGCCGGCTGCGATGTTGTAGGAGGCGACCCGCAGCTCCACCGCCGGGAACCGGCCGTGCGCACTGGCCTGCCCGTTTGCGTGCGCGGCCGCTGGGCCGGTGGCGGCGAGCACCAGGCCCGCGCCCAGGCTCAGCGCGACACCGAGCCCGGTGGTCCTCGTTCGTGCTGTCATCAGCTGCTCCTTCGATGGTGTGCGCCGGCCGGTCCTGCTCAGCTCGAGCGGGTGTCGTTGCTCAGCGCCCGGTACACATACGCGGAGACGGGCACCAGGTCGGCGACCGCATACTCGGCGCCGGCGAACCCGTTCGGCGGGTCGACCACCGGGGAGTGGCGCATGTTGGTCAGGATCGTGATCGTCAGGTCGTGCAGCGGGTCGATGATCGTCAGCGTCCCGGTCCAGCCCTGGTGGCCGAACGTGCTGCGGCTCGGACCCCAGTTGAAGTAGTAGTACGCGGCGGCGTTCGCGGAGTGCACTCGCCAGCCGAGGCCGATGGTGGAGGAGCCGACCTGGGTCGGGTCCGGGTCGTAGGGGGTGGTGAACTCCTGGATCACGTCCTGGCTGAAGTACTGCCGGCCCTCGTAGATGCCGTCGTTGAGCATCAGCTGGGTGAGCACCGCCAGGTCGGAGGTGGTGGAGAACAGCCCGGCGTGCCCGGCGAGGCCGGCCATCGAGTAGAACGCCTTCTCGTCGTGCACCTCCCCGCGCAGCGTGTAGTCCCGGATGTAGACCGGGGTGCCGTCCGGCTGGGTGCCGAAGGAGACGTTCCCGTCCCGGGTGTTGCCGTTCAGCTCGGTGGCGGCGACCTGCTCCGGTTCGATGCCATGGTCCAGCGGGTTGAAGAAGGTGTGCTCCAGCCCGAGCGGTGCGTAGAGCTCCTGCTGCAGGTAGGTGTCCAGCCGCTGACCGGTGACCTGCTCCACGATCAGCCCGAGGATCATGAAGTCCACGTCGCTGTAGGCGAACGTGGTGCGCGGGGCGTACATCAGCGGGGTCTGGCAGATCGAGGAGATGATGCCGGAGCGGTCGTCAGGGTCGGTGGTCTGGTACCACAGCTCGCCGGCCGCGTCCCGGTTCTGGTACTGCGGGTCCGGGATCAGCCCGCCGCGGTGGTGCAGCAGGTCACGCAGGGTGATCGTGTCCTTGCCGGTGTGCTCGGCGGTGATGCCGCCCGCACCGCCCACGGTCCAGATCCCGGTGTAGTTCGTGCTCTGGTCGGTGAAGCACTCCCAGCCCGGGAAGCTGGCCACCGGCCGGTCCAGGTCGAGCCGGCCCTGGCTGACCAGGTGCTGGATGGCGTAGTTGGTGGCGTACATCTTCGTGTTCGAGGCCAGGTCGAACAGGGTGTCTGTGCTGGCCGCCTGCCACTCCTCCTCCGGCAGCAGCTCCGCCGGGAACCGCTGACCCTCCTCGGTGCGGGTGGAGTAGCGCAGTGCATACCCGTACGCGTCGTTCTTGACGATCTTGCCGTCCTTGGTGACGATCATCGCCACCGCCGGCGAACCGTCGTCGACCTGGTCCTGGAGGAACTGGTCCAGGTCGGCCAGCCGGTCCGGGTCGAAACCGACGTCCTCGGGATCTGCCGTCTGCAGCGTGTCGTAGGCGACGTCCTGGGGGAGCAGCAGCCACGCCCGCTCGCCCCTGGTGTGCGTACCTACCTGGAAGGTGCGTTCGATCTGCCCGAAGGACAGGTAGTACTTCCCGTCGGCCCGGAACCCGGCCACGTCGTCGAAGACCAGGTCGGTGTAGGCACGCAGCATGTTCCCGGTGACGTTCGAGCCGATCCGGTCGGTGTCGGTGGCGATCTCGTAGTAGTCCCGACCCCGGGCGATGGTGAGGAGGTCCAACGTACCGGGAGCGGCGCCGTCGAACTCATACTCGTTCGTGCCGTAGGAGTAGGTGAGGTCCAGCAGGCCGGTGAGGTCCTCCACGGCCACGTACGGCACGCCCTCCCGCCAGGTCACGTCCGCCGCGGGGACCTCCTGCGGCTGGCTGTAGCCGCGCGGGTCGCCGTCGACGAACCACACCTCGGCCGAGGCGTCGGTGGCCTGGACGTACCGGGTCTGCTCGCCGAAGGTGGCATCCTCGGTGCGGAAGCCGAGGTAGGCGTCCGGTGCGGTCCGGCGGAAGGTGAACGTGTAGCTGGCCCCGAAGTCGTCGCGGTCCACCTCGGCCAGCCGTCCGTTCCGACCCTCGAGGGAGGTGGCCCGTACCGGGAGCCGCGGTTCCTGCTCGGAGGCGTAGTGCACCACCAGCTCGGCGGTCTGGCCGCGGGCCGGGTCGGCGGCTGCCGGCAGCGTCCCGGCGGCCAGGGTGGACAGGGCCAGCACGGCAGCCAGACCCGCCGCAAGATGACGACTCATCGTTCTCTCCCTCATCGGTGAGGACTCGGCCTCCCCAGCCGAACCATCGCCTCAGCGCGATGAAACTTCCTGACGTCGAATGTCACGATGCCGTAACACCTTTACCCGTGTCAACGGCCCCTTGGTCGCGAACGCCCGCTCTCGCGGCCGGCAAGCGCTTCCCGACCGCGAAAGCGGGCGTTCGCGGCGGGAGGGGTGGTCAGTCTGCGGGCAGCAACGTGACGACCACGGCCAGGTGGTCCGACAGCTCGCTGGGCACCGCATGTGCGTCGCTGCCGGTCATCTCCGGGGAGACGAGCACGTGGTCGATCTGGATGTCCGGGGCGTCAGCGGGGGAGGTGGGCAGCGGGCGCGCATCGGCGAGGGCATCGGTGAGCCCGGCCGCGAGCAGCACCTCCCAGCTAGGGTCGCCCGGCTCCAGGTTGAGGTCTCCGCCCAGCACCACCGGGGCTGGCTGCTCGCCGACCAGGTCGGCGAGCACCTCAGCCTGCGCCAGCGACCCGTCGCCCGGACCGGGGTGCGGCTGGATGTGCGTGCTGACCACCGTCCACTCCTGGCCGCCGAAAGCAACATGCGCGGGCAGGGCCTGCGCCCCGGTCACCGCACCGAACGAGGGCAGCGGCACCGGTTCGCCCCACCGCGCCGGCAGGTCGGTGAGGATCGCATCACCCCAGACCGGGTCGGCCGCCGGACCGAAGTGCGCCGGCAGGTCGAGCAGCCGGGACAGGATGGTCAGCTGGTCCTGACCACCGTTGAGCAGCCAGGCCCGGTCCACCTCGCTGAGGAGCACCACGTCCGGGTCCTCGGCAGCGATCAGCTCGGCCACCCCGCGGGCGTCGAACGTGCCGTCCATCCCGTAGCCCATGCGCACGTTGTAGGCGAGAATCCGTAGCCCCTCGTGCTCCTCGGCGGTCCAGGGCACCGGCTGCAGCGTGGCCGCCGCACCGAACGGGGCCAGCACCGCCAATGCCGCGGCCCCGGCCCAGACCGGTGCACGGAGTGGCCGCACGCGCTCCCGCCCGGGCCGCGCACCCAGCACCCCGAGCAGCCCCAGCAGCACAGCGAGCACCACCAGCACCAGATCGGCGCGGTAGCCCAGGTCGTACCCGGCGTAGTAGACGAACAGCAGCACCACCCAGGCCACCGCGCCACCGAAGACCGCCAGGCTGCCGACGGCGGAGCTCCCCGGGCGTAGCTCCCTCCCGGGGGGCAGGGCGCGCCTGGGGCGCAGGCCGGTGAGCACCACCGCCAGTGCGGGCAGCCCGGTCAGGTGGGCCAGCAGCGACCAGGTGCTGGTCTGCGCCGGCAGCAGCACCAGGGCCACGGCACCGGTCAGCACCGCCCCGGCGATCGCGGTGAGCACTCGCCCGGTGCGCACGTGCAGTGCACACAGCACTGCCGCCACTGCCGCCAGCCCCAGCAGCGGCGGACCGAGGAGCTCACCGGCCACCAGGGCCCGCGCCGGGTTCCCGACCGTCACCCCGGCCAGCAGCAGCGCCGGTAGCACCACCATCCCCAGCGCGTTCGGAAGCACTGCGCGTGGCGACTGGCGGTCCCGGGCCGCTCGCAGCGTGGTGCGCAGCCCGACGGCGAGCGCGGCCAGCTGCACCACCAACCACACCACCGCCCACACGTCCTCGCGCCAGATGGCGCCGTAGGTGCCCAGGAACGCGTGGCTGACCGCCGCCGCGGTGATGCCACCCAGCAGCCCGGGCACGACCGCCTCGGCCAGCACCGCCGCCACCAGACAGAGCGCTGCGACCGCGGCAGCCACGCCGAGAGACGATGCCGCCACCTGCGGCAGACCGCCGTCGGTGGCCTGCAGCACCCCACGACAGACCGCAGCGAGCAGCACCAGGGCGAGCACCGCCGTCGGCACGGAGACCACCCCGCGGCGTACCAGCAGCAGCGGGACCACGGCCACGCCCACGCAGCCGAGCGCGTAGGCGCCCATCAGCTCCGGCGGGGTGGAGGCCGCCTGCCCGACGAGGGTGATCAGGGACGGCGCCCACACCCGCACCACGTCCACCAGCACCCACACCACGGCGGCCACCGCCAGCACGCGGGTCATCCGCACGTTCGTCTCCATGACAGCAGATCATGCCTGGAAGGTGGTGGCCCCTGCTGTGAATCAGCGCAGAATTGCTGCCGGAGAACAGCCTGAGCAGCTGTTCGCAGTTCCGCATTCCCCGCTGCAGGAATGTCGCGGTGTGCGCATAATCCCGAAACCAAGAATGGCGGCGCGGATAACGGTATCGCAACGATTCCACGTGGTGCGGATGGCTGGCGCCGCGGTTCGATCCCACCGGCCGCAGTGCCCGGCCCACCGCGGCACCGCACTGCTGGACCACAGGTACCCGCCGGTGCGCTGGAGCGGAATATCGCGGATCCGGGCGACTTCGGAGCGTTTGACACCTCTCCACCCTCTCTATAGTTTCGGCGAAGCACGTGGAAACCACGCGATCTGACTGACGACCTCGACGAGACCGGTGCTGAAGGAAAGGCCCTTCGTGAAATACAACAAGCGATTCTCGACCACAGCAGCGGTGGCTGCGACCTTCATGATCACCGCGGGCCTGGCCGGCTGCGGCGGCGACGAGGGCGGCGAGGGCGAAGGCCTCGAAGACAGCTACACCGTGGCTTCGGACACCTCCTTCGTGCCGTTCGAGTTCGAGGAGGACGGCGAGTACGTCGGCTTCGACATCGACATCATCAACGAGATCGCCGACCGCGTCGGATTCGACATCGAGCTGGAGACCACCAACTTCGACGGCATCATCCCCGGTCTGCAGACCGGCACCTTCGACATCGCGATCGCCGGCATCACCATCACCGACGAGCGCGGCGAGGCGGTGGACTTCACCAGCCCGTACTACAAGTCCGGTCTGCGCATCGGGGTGCCGGCGGACGACACCACCATCGAGAGCGTGGACGACCTCGAGGGTCTGACGATCGCCACCCGGCTCGGGTCCACCAGCGCCGACTACATCGAGAACAACATCGAGGGCGCCACCGCGAACACCTACGAGCAGCTCGACCAGGCCTACCTGTCTGTGGAGGGCGGCGGTTCGGACGCCGTGCTCTACGACGCGCCGAACGTGGAGTACTACATCCTCACCGCTGGCGAGGACACCCTGAAGACCGTCGGTGAGCTGCTCGAGGCGCAGAACTACGGTATCGCCGTCTCCCAGGGCAACGAGGAGCTGGTGGACGCGATGAACACTGCGCTTGCGGAGATGATCGACGACGGCACCTACGCCGAGATCTACAGCGAGTGGTTCGGCAGCGAGCCGGAGTGGCTGGAGGAGCTGGCCGAGCTGCAGGTCAGCTGACGCCCACCCGATGAACGATGACCTGGGCGGGCGTACCCCTGCCCCGGAGTGGAAGGTGCACGGGCGATGAGATCCCTGTGGGACTTCAACTGGGTCGGCGTGCTGGAGTTCCTGCCCCAGCTCGGCGTGGGACTCCTCTACACCCTGTTGGTCTCGGTCGTCGGGCTGGTGATCGGCTTCGTGCTCGGCGCGATCTTCGGCCTGGCTCGGTTGAGCCGGTTCAAGATCGTCTACGCGATCGCCAGCATCTACATCGAGGTGATCCGCGGCACGCCGCTGCTGGTGCAGGCGATCTGGCTGTTCTTCGCCCTGCCGTTGATCATCAAGTACACGCTGCCCTCGGTGCTGGCAGGCATCATCGTGATCGGGATCAACTCCGGCGCCTACATCGCCGAGATCGTCCGCGGCGCGGTGCAGTCGATCGACAAGGGGCAGATGGAGGCCGGGCGCTCCCTGGGCATGAGTCACCACATCACCATGCTCAAGGTGATCTGGCCGCAGGCGTTCAAGCGGATGATCCCGCCGCTGGGCAACCAGTTCATCATCAGCATCAAGGACACCTCGCTGCTGTCGGTGATCCTGGTGCCCGAGCTGCTGTTCCAGGGCCGCACCATCGCGTCCAACCACTTCAACTCAGTGGAGATCTACACGACGGTGGCGGTGTTCTACCTGGCCATCACCTTGACCCTGTCCTTCGTGCTGCGCCGCACCGAGAAGCGTCTGGAGCTCCGGGCATGATCATCGAGGTCACCGACCTGCACAAGTCGTTCGGCGACAACGAGGTGCTCACCGGTATCGACCTGTCCGTGTCCGACGGTGAGGTGGTGTGCGTGATCGGGCCGTCCGGGTCCGGCAAGTCCACGCTGCTGCGCTGCTTGAACCGGTTGGAGGACATCACCGGCGGGGACGTGGTGGTCGACGGGCACCGGCTGTCCGACCGGAACATCCGTATCGACGACGTGCGCGCCGAGATCGGCATGGTCTTCCAGCAGTTCAACCTGTTCCCGCACAAGTCGGTGATCGAGAACATCATGCTCGCGCCGATGATGGTGCGTCAGCTCGGCAAGGAGCAGGCCCGGGAACGCGGGCGGGCGCTGCTGGCCAAGGTGGGGCTGGCGGAGAAGGAGAACGAGTACCCGTCGCGCCTCTCTGGCGGCCAGCAGCAGCGGGTGGCGATCGCCCGCGCGCTGGCGATGGAACCGAAGATCATGCTCTTCGACGAGCCCACCTCTGCTCTGGACCCCGAGCTGGTGGGGGAGGTGCTCGCGGTGATGAAGCAGCTCGCTCTGGAGGGCATGACCATGGTGGTGGTCACCCACGAGATGGGCTTCGCCCGCGAGGTGGGCGACCGGGTAATCTTCATGGATGACGGGGTGATCGTCGAGGAGGGCGACCCGGTGCAGGTGTTTGACAACCCCCGGCACACCCGCACCCGGGCGTTCCTGGACAGGGTGCGGTAGGCGCTCGACGGCGGAGCTCGGCGTGGTCTGGCGGGCTCACCGTGCTCCCGCGATACTCAGCGCGGTGGTCCCACGGAGCTCAGCGCGCCAGGAGGGTGCGGACGAATGCTGCGACCTCCTCGGGGCGCGACTCGGCCATGAAGTGTCCGGCCGTGGTGGGCCGGAGCTCGAAGTCGGGTGCCCAGGCCCGCCACAGCGCCTCCGGGTCGAAGCCGAGCTGGCCGCCCCAGTCCTGGGTGAGGGAGGCGACCGGCATCGTGAGCCTCCGGCCAGCGGCGCGGTCGGCGCGGTCGTGCTCCAGGTCGACACCTGCGGAGGCGCGGTAGTCGGCGACGATCGAGGGGACGGCTTTGCGCGAGGCGGCCAGGTAGGTCTCCCGGACCTCCGGCGGGATGGTGCTGTCGTCGCCGCCCCAGGCATCCAGGAACGAGCCGAAGAACTCGTCCGCGGTGGCCGCGATCATCCGTTCCGGCAGACCCGGTGGCTGGGCCATCAGGTACAGGTGCCACGCGACTGCCGCATCGACTCCGTGCAGCACGTCCCACGTGTCCAGGGTGGGCAGCACGTCCAGGATGCCCAGGTGGGTGATGGCCTCGGGATGGTCCAGTCCGGCGCGCACCCCCACGAGCGCCCCGCGATCGTGCCCGACGAGTGCGAACCGGTCATGTCCGAGCGTGCGTGCGAGCGTGACGACGTCAGCTGCCATGGTGCGCTTGGCGTAGGTGTCGGCCGTGGTGGCTAGGGGTTTGCCGCTGCTGCCGTAGCCGCGCAGGTCGGGCACGATGACGGTGTTCGTGGCCGCGAGCTCGACGGCGACGTGCCGCCACATCAGGCGCGTCTGCGGGAACCCGTGCAGCAGCACGACCGGGGAACCGGAGCCCCCGACGGCGGTATGGATCGGCACGTTGTCGTGACCGCGAAGCTGGTCGTAGCGAAAACCTGGGATGGACACGGGCACGACGACTCCTCAGTGGTTGCCGCCGGAGAAGATCCCGGCGTGCTGGATAGATGGTGACGAGGTGCGAAGTGCGGGCAGGAGCACGGCGTCGACGAGCTGGGCCCGGTAGGTCTCGTCGTAGGGCAGGCCGTTGAGTGCGCGCGTGATCAGGGCCGCACCGGCGACCTCGTCGTAGCCGAAGGTGTGCGCATCGTCCGGGACCTCGCCGCGCTCGACCGCGCGTTCCAGGACGGCGGCCGGCAACCGGGCGCCGGTGGGTCCGGTGGCTGTCTCCAGGTAGTCGCAGAGCTCCGGGTCTGCCAGGCCCGCGTGCAGCAGAGTCGCTACCAGGGCGGTGTCGCTGGTGGTGAGTGTCTCCGCGAGCACCCCGAGCAGCTCCAGCAGGTCCCCGCGCAGCGATCCGGTGTCGATCGTCCGGCCGCCGCCAGTTGCCGGCATGGCACGGACGGCTGCGACCACCATGTCCCGTTTCGTGCGCCACCGACGATAGAGGGTCGGCTTCGAGGCGCCCGCGCGCCGCGCGACGAGCTCGAACGTGACGCCGTCGTACCCGACCTCGGCCAGGAGCTCGGCCACGGTGGTGAGGATGGCTCTCTCTCGTTCCCGATCGCGGGGGCGGCCCGGTGGCCGAGTCTTCTGATCAGATTGAGACACGATACGTATCGTATCAATATTGATGGTGCTGTGGCCGTTGCTGCTCGTGGCGCTTCCGATGCCGGGGCTGCGCGCTGGTTCACACCTGGCCGGTCGTGGCCGTGCGGGGTCAGGTCGCCGGTGGACAGCTGAGTCGGGCGACCAGACCGCCGTCCGTGCCGGGAGTCAACGTCAGCGTGGCTCCGATGGAGTCGGCGATGTTCTGGACCAGCGTGAGTCCCAGGCCGAGGCTCCGTCCGCCGGCGGTGGTTCGGGTGTGCGGGCCGCGGTTGAAGGGTTCGACCAGCTGAGCGGCTTCCTCGCTGCTCAGTGCTGGGCCGTCGTTGGCCACCTCGATCCATACCTGTGCGTCGTCCTCGCCCGTGACGATGTGCACCGCGCCGCGGTCAACGTTGTGCTGGATGGCGTTGTCGACCAGGTTCTCGATGGCCAGCGTCAGCAGAGCCTCGTCGGTGGTGGGGGCGCTGGTTCCGCCGAGCTCAGTAGTGACGGTGAGGTGCCGATCCTCGATGTCCTGCTGGCGCTGCGCGAGGCTCTCATCGATGATCGGCGTGAGCTGAGTCCGTCGTGCGGCCCGGGTGCTGGGTTCGGCACTCGTCGTGCGCGCGAGAGCCAGGAGTGCCGCGATGAGCTCCTCGCTGCGCTGGTTTGCCTCCAGGGCGCGCCGCACCGCGGGTACGAGGTGCTCGGGGATCTCGCCCTGTTCGAGCGGGATCTCCAGAGAGGTGCGCGTGGTGGTCAGTGGCGTGCGCAGCTCGTGGGAGGCGTTGGTGATGAAACGCTCCTGCTGGGTGAACGACGCCTGGAGCCGGTCGAGCATGGTGTCGATCGTGTCGCCGAGCTCCTTGATCTCGTCGGCAGGACCTGGCAGGTCGAGCCGCTGGTGCAGGTCGTTGCGGGTGATCTGCTGCGTGGTGGTGGTGATCTGCCCGATCCGGGCGAACGATCGCCGGGACAGCCAGGAGGCGGCTGCCACCGCGAGGCCGGTGAACACGAGGAGGGTGACGATCGACCACAGCAGCAGTCCGGAGAGCACATCCTCGGAGAGCAGCGTGGTCTGCTCGACGATCACCGCGTAGTCCTCGTCAGCCGACGGAGCCGGGCCCGGATCGGTGCCCCACCCATCGCTCATGGTCTGGCAGTCGAGCTCGCTGTCCGCACCGGCCACCACCGTGACCCCGCGGTCGTCGACGCAGCTGGTGATGCTGCCGATGGCGTCCTCGAACAGTCCTTGCACCAAGAGGTACTGGACCACCAGCAGGGCCGTGCCACCGGCGACGAACACAGCAGCGATGAGGGCAGTGAGCCGGGTGCGGAAGCTCCACGAGCGTCGCGTGCTGGTCACGTCGGTGCTCCGATGCGGTAGCCCAGTCCGGGACTGGTGTGGATGATGTCGGGGTGGCCGAGCTTGCGCCGCAGCGTGTGGATGGTGAGCTTCACGACTGAGCGGCTGCGTTCGCTGCCGGCCTCCCACACCTCTGCCAGCAGCTCCTCAGCGGTGAGGTGTCCGCCGTCTGCCAGGAGCAGTGCCTCGAGGACCCCGAGCTCCTTGGGGGTGAGCGCGAGCGGACGGCCGTCGCGTTCGGCGACCCGCCGCAGCGTGTCGATCCGGACACCAGCAGCGGACAGCACCATCTGTACTCCCTCGGTCGCGCGGCGTGCGAGCGCGCGCAGCCGGGCGAGCAGCTCGACATAGGCGAACGGTTTCGCCAGGTAGTCGTCCGCGCCCAGGTCGAGACCGGCGACCCGGTCGTCCAGAGCTCCTGCGGCGGTGAGCATGAGGATCCGCATCGGATGGTGTTGCTCGCGCAACGTGCGGCAGACGAAGTCGCCGTGCAGCACGGGGAGGTCGCGGTCAAGAATCATGATGTCCACATCGGCTTGCCCGATCTTGACCAGCGCGTCCGCCCCGTCGTGTGCCACGTCGACGAGGTACCCCTCGTTCCGCAAGCCAGAGGCGAGCGAGTCGGCGAGGTCAGCCTCGTCCTCCACGATCAAGATCCGCACCCCTGGTCACCTCCTGCGGCAGACGCCGTGTCCGCTGCCCTGATCCTGCGCCCACCACTCTGACACCGGTGAGGTTAGGTCGCGGTTAGGCCGACCCAGACCTGTACCTAACCCCGACCTCCGTAGAACAGACCCTACGGGTGGTGATCGGCACCGCCACAGATCCCGGAGGACCTGATGAAGGCACGTACTCTTCCCGGTGCGACTGTTGGCATCACGCTGGTCGGCGTGCTCGCGCTTGCCGGCTGCAGCGACGGCCCGAGCAACGCACCCGACCCGGACGAGGCTGGGTCGGACGCCGCTGCGGTGTTCCTGGCCTGCCTCACCGCCGCCGACGTGGAGGCGGGCCTCAACACCGACGACCAGGTGCTGGTCAAGCTGCCGGCGGAGCCGGGGGACGGCGCTGAGATCTCCAGCGGGGCTGACGATGACGGCCTCCTTGGCATGGAGCTCGACGAAGCAGGGCACCTGTGGGCGGTGGCTGCCGACTCCACCTACTTCGTCGACGTCCCGGAGATCCAGGACGCCTACGCCACATGTGAGCAGGAGCATCCGGAGTTCACCCAGCCACACCCCGATCCGGGCAACGATCCTGAGCACCAGGACCTGAGCGCAGAGCAGCAGGCGGCGGCGCTGGCGTTCGCCCGGTGCGCACGCGAGAACGGGTTCCCGCAGATCGCGGATCCGGAAGGTGACATGGGCGGGGCGATCATGATCCCGGACGGTTTCAGCGAGTCAGACTTTCGTGCGCTGGCCGAGGCCTGCTATGACCCGGGGAGCAGCTTCGCCGTCGGAACCAGCACCGAGGACCTCGGCTTCGATCCGTGGGCGATCCTCGAGGAGCTCGAGGACGCACCAGTCTCATGAGCGCGCGTACTTCCCCAGGCCGGCTGATCCGCAGGGCCGTGGCATGGGGTCTGGTTGCCGCGCTCGCAGTCGGTGCTGTGCTCGTCTGGATCGGCGGGCCCTGGAACGGCACTGCTCCACACCCCGCACCAAGCGGTGCGGACAACGTCGTGACTGTGCCGGTGGAGCGAGGAACCCTCACCAGCCAGCTGCACCTGAACGGCACCCTCGGGTACGGGGACCCGGTCGAGATTCCGCCAGCCGCCGGGGTCGTCACCGCGCTGCCGCTCCCGGGAGAGGTGATCGAGGTCGGCGCGCCGGTCTACGAGTCCGACGGGTCCCCGGTCATCCTCATGGAAGGACCACGCCCGCTGTGGCGAGACCTCTCCCGCGGAGTGGCCGACGGGCCGGACATCCTGCAGCTGGAGCAGAATCTCGCCCGGATGGGGTTCTTCCACCGGGAACCCGACACCAGGTTCGACTGGTGGACCGCTGACGCTGTGCGTCGGTGGCAGAAGGAGTCCGAGCAACCGGTCACGGGCACCATCGCCGTAGCCGACATCGTGGTTGCCGACGCTGCGCCCATCCGTGTCTCGCAGGTCACTGCGGCCCTCGGCGAGTCCGACGTCAGCCCACTGACCTACACGGCTACGAGGCTGCGGGCGCAGGTCAAGCTCACCGAGGCGCAGGCACGCGAGCTGGACGCCGGTACCCCGGTCATCGTGGCGCTCCCCGACGGGACGGAGGTGGAGGAGACTCTCGACGCGGTGGATCCGGGCGGGCAACCCACTGGCGACGACGGTGAGACGACCCCGCCCACTGCGACGATCGAGTTCGCTGATCAGGACCAGGTGACCAGTGCCGGCCCGGCCGCGGTGCGGGTGACCGTGCAGAACAGCGAGGAGAGTACGGAGACGCTCATCGTCCCGGCCACCGCCCTGATCGCCACTGCACGAGAGAGGTACGCCGTCGAGGTGCAGGCCGCGGGCGAGATCGTGCGTGTTCCGGTGGAGATCGGGCTCGTGGCCGAGGCCCGTGTCCAGATCCTTGCCTCCGGCAGCGCCGTGGCCGGTGCCCACGCCGAGGTTCCCAGCCTCGCCGAGGGGGACGAGGTGGTGATCACCCGATGATCACCAGTGCGGCTCCCGAGCCCGCCACGTCCGTCCCTGTGATCGACGGGCAGGCGATCGCGAAGCTGTACCCCGGCCCACCGCCGGTCACTGCTCTGCACCCCACCTGCGTGCGGATCCACGCAGGGGAGAAGCTCGCGATCCTCGGCGCCTCCGGCTCCGGCAAGAGCACCCTGCTGGCGATCCTCGGCACTCTCGACGACCCGAGCGCGGGTACGGTGCTGGTCCAGGGGCAGGACCTGGGCGCTCTTGCCGACGCGCAGCGCTCTGCGATCCGGGCCGCCACGATCGGCTTCGTGTTCCAGCAGTTCCACCTCCTCCCGACGGTCTCGGCAGCAGAGAACGTCGCCACGGGGCTGCTCTACACCGGTGTCCCCCGGCGAGAGCGCCAGGAACGCGCAGTGCGGGCGCTGGAAGCAGTCGGTCTCGGACACCGGCTCCGGAACCGGCCCGGTGAGCTCTCCGGCGGTGAGCAGCAACGGGTCGCGATCGCCCGTTCGTTGGTCCGAGAACCTGCGGTGCTGTTCGCGGACGAACCTACCGGAGCGCTCGACTCCACGACAGGTGAGTCCATCATCACGCTGCTGACCGAGATCGCCACGGCTGGGACCGCCGTCGTGATGGTCACCCACGACGTCGAGCTGGCCGGACGGTTCCCGCGCCGGCTGCACCTCAGTGACGGTCGCATCATCGACCGCTACCCGGCAGAGCCTGGACCCGGCGGGCGGCCGCCCAGCACGAGGGCGGAGGGTGCGCCGTGACCCGAGCACCCGCAGCCAGGAGCAGGTTCCGGTGCAGCGACGTGCTGCGCACCGCCTGGTCGGGCGTGGTCAGCCGCCCGCAGCGCACTGTCCTCGCTTCGCTCGGGGTCGCCCTGGGCATCGGGGCGCTCACGGCTCTCTCCGGTGCGGCGGCCTCCAACCAGGCTCAGCTGCTGGCCGAGCTCGACCGGATGGGTGCGAACCTCGCCATCGTCACCGCCACACCGGGCCCCGACGATGTTCCCGTTCCTCTCCCGCAGACGGCACCAGAGATGGTCGGACGAGTGGACGGCGTGGCAGAGGTGGGGGTCTTCGAGACCGCACCAGAGGACGTCCACGTCTACCGTACGGATCTCGTACCTGCGACGGAGACCAACGGTCTGGACGTGGCCGTGGCCCGACCGGACGTGCTCGGTGCGATCGAGGCAACGCTCGCGTCGGGACGCTGGTTCGACGACGCCACCCGGGCCCTACCAGTCACCGTGCTGGGCCACACTGCGGCAGACCGGCTCGGCATCACCAGACCTGGTGACCGGGTATGGATCGGCGGGCACTGGTACGGCGTGATCGGCATCCTCGACTCCGCCGGTCTCGCCACCGAGATCGACACCGCTGCCATCCTCGGCGACCGGTGGGTACGGGACAGCTTCGCCGGCGCCGACATCGGGGACCTCTCCGCCCTCTATGTGCGCGCTGAACCTGGGCGCATCGACCAGATCACCGACACGCTCCCGTCGGCAGCGAGCCCCGGGTCGCCGTTCGTCACAGTGAGCACGCTGACCGAGCTCGCCGATGCCCGTACCACTGCCGATGACTCCTTGCACACCCTTGGTCTCGTCCTGGCTGGGATCGCGCTGCTCGTGGGTGCGGTCGGTATCGCCAACACGATGGTGGTCACAGTCCTGGAGCGCCGCGGTGAGATCGGGCTGCGCCGTTCCCTGGGTGCACGGTCGGTTCATGTCGCGGTGCAGTTTCTCACCGAGGCGGCCATCCTTGCCCTCGTCGGCGGGATCGCCGGCCTGGTGCTCGGAGCCGCCGCAGCGGCCATCATCGCCGCGGTCAGCGGACAGCCGGTCGTCATTCCCGCCGAGGTCGTCGCAGTGAGTCCCGGTGTCGCTGTGCTGGTCGGGGCGCTGGCGGGCCTCGCACCGGCACTTCGGGCCGCTCGACTCTCGCCCACGGTGGCGCTGCGCGCAGCGTGACGAACGGGGCGACCTCTCCGCCGAGACCCCGGCAGCAGAGGTACGCTGAGATTCGGTGTCGGTGCGCGAGGTGGGACTCGAACCCACACGCCCGAAGGCACAGGAACCTAAATCCTGCGCGGCTACCAGTTACGCCACTCGCGCTCAGTGCCTAGCCTAGAGGGTGCCGCAGGTAGGTCCACGCGCCGTGCCCACGACCAGCGACGTGCGCCATCGCCTAGCCTGAGGGCGTGTCATCCTCAGATCCTTCCGCAGCCCTTGTCCTGGACTTCGACGGAACCGTCTGCATCGGCGACGACCCGGTCCACTTCTACGCCGAAGAGGTCGCTGCCCGGCACCCCGCAGCAGCCGACGTGCCCGACCAGGTGCGCCAGTTCCTCGCTGGCCGGCTGCCGGTCGAGCGAGCAGCCGACGGCTACCAGGCGGTGCACCGCCTGTCGCAGGCCGCCGGAGTGAGTCGGGAGCAGTTCGTGGCGGCCTATCTCGCCTCTCGGGAGCGGCTGGAGGCGGGGGAGGGGGACACCCGCGCTCCGCACGGGCTGACCGCTCTGCTGGAGGAGCTGCGCGCGGCGCGGGTGCGGATCGTGCTGGTCACCAACTCGCCACGGACCGGGATCGAGAGGTGGCTCACCAGCCAGGACCTTGACCACCGCTTCGACGAGGTGGTCACCGAGGCAGGCAAACCCCAGGGTATGCCCGCGATCCTGGCGCGCATCGCCGACGAGGCCCGACTAGCACGTCCCGTCACGCTCGGCAGCATCGGGGACGTGTGGGCCAACGACGTCAGCCCCGCGATGGACCGCGGCGGCACCGGATTCTTCATCGACCGGTTCGACCGGCGGGACGGGCCGAGCTCGCACACCGGCGCCACCTTCGAGGATCTGCTCCCGGCGCTGCGGGGCTGGGCCGGCAGCCTCAGCTGAGCGGGCGGCATCCGTCCGTCGCGATCGCCGACGACGGTGCGCTGCCCCGGGCGTACGGCTGTGCCCAGCCGCTGGGCTGCTGTTCGTCCGTCTGCCCGAGCTGGTGGTCCAGCGGTCACGCGACGGTTACCGAGATGCAACCTGTCATTTCCTGGCGCAACGGTGCCCGCATCAGTACGGTGAAATCCGTGTTCACCGTCGAGGCGTCGATGCAATGGCGTTTCGGCACTCCATCCCGGTGCCACGGCACCACCGAACGACGAGGTGCGACAGATGAAGCGGACGATACGTTGGGCCGCTGTAGCGGCTGCGGCAGCGCTGGCGCTCACCGCCTGCGGCAGCGGCGATGGCGACGACACCGACGGCGGTGGAAACGGAGCCGATGCCGACGGTGCCGGTGAGGCCACAGCGGACCCGGACACGATCATCCTCGGGCTGGTTCCTTCGCAGGAGATCGACACCCTGGTGGAGGATGCGGACGGCCTGGGTGCGCTGATCTCGGACGAGCTGGGCCTACCGGTGGAGACATTCGTGTCGGAGAGCTACGCCGCGTTGGTGACCGCGATGGGCACCGGTCAGGCGCACATCGGCATGTTCGGGCCGATCGCGCTGGTGCAGGCCGCCGACCAGTCCGGCGCCGAGATCGTCCTGCAGTCGATGCGCTACGGCTCACCGACCTACCACACCCAGTGGTTCACCAACGATCCCGACACCTACTGCCTGGACGACGTGGTCGAGGTGACCAACGACGACGGCTCGGTCTACACCTTCTGCAACGGTACGGACACCGCAGAGACCGGTCCGGCAGGCGAAGACGGGCTCGCGCTGATCGAGCAGGACACTCCGATCTCCATGGTCGACCAGTCGTCCGCCTCCGGCTACTACTACCCGGCCACCCAGCTGCAGCGGGTCGCCGACCTGGATCCGTTGGCGCTGAACACCCAGTTCGCCGGCGGGCACCCGAACTCGGTGCTGAACGTGGCCCGCGGGGACTACCCGGTCGGCGTGAGCTTCGACGACGCCCGAGACAACCTGGTCGAGGAGGACCCACAGATCGGGGAGAAGGTCACGGTCTTCGCCTACTCCGACGAGATCCCCAATGACGGTGTCGCCGTGGCAGGGAACCTGTCCGACGAGCTCACCCAGCAGATCTCCGACGCCATGGTCGCCGTGATGGACACCGAGGAAGGTGCCCAAGCCTTCGACGACGTCTACTCCATCGAGGGCCTGGTCCCGGCCGACCTGGAGGCGTTGGAAGCCGCCCGCCAGGTGGAGGAGAACTTCGCCGGTCTGTGAGCCGGCCGGCGCCCCGCGCGGGGCGGGCCGCCCGCCCCGCGCACACCCACGAGTACACGAGGTGCGAACATGATCGAGTTCCGTGACGTGTCGGTCACCTACCCCAACGGGACCAAGGGGCTGGACGGGGTGACCCTGACCATCCCGGACGGTCAGTTCGTGGTGGTGGTCGGCCTCTCCGGAGCCGGCAAGTCGACCCTGGTGCGCACGATCAACGGACTGGTCCCGGTGACCGGTGGCGAGCTGACCGTGAACGGCGAGAACCTCGTCGGCGCGAGCAAGCGGCGCCTGCGCGGGTTGCGCTCCCGCATCGGGATGATTTTCCAGTCCTTCAACCTGGTCAACCGGGTCACGGTGCTGAACAACGTGCTCACCGGTCGGCTGCACTCCACCGGCATGCTCCGCTCCCTGCTCGGCTGGTTCTCTGCCGACGACAAGGAGCGCGCCTTCGACGCCCTGGAGCGGGTGGGCATCGTGGAGAAGGCCTACATCCGGGCTTCTCAGCTCTCCGGCGGGCAGCAGCAGCGGGTGGCCATCGCCCGGGCACTAGCCCAGGAACCGCAGGTGGTGCTCGCAGACGAACCGGTCGCCTCCCTCGACCCGCCGACCGCGAACGCGGTGATGCGCGACCTGCAGCGGATCAACCGGGAGCTGGGCATCACCACTGTGGTCAACCTGCACTTCCTGGACCTGGCCCGCCGGTACGGTGACCGGATCATCGGTATGCGCGCCGGCAAGGTGGTCTTCGACGGCACTGCCGCGGAGGCCGACGACGCAGTGTTCGAGGAGATCTACGGTCGCTCGCTGACCGCCGAGGACGTCGCAGAGCGCGAACCGGGGGCGCTGGCGTGAGCGCACCCGCCCCTACTGCGGCGGTGACGAGCCGGGGCCGCCCGCGCAAGCCACCGCCGTCGATCGGCGCGATCACCGCACTGGTGGTGTTCGTGGCGGTCACCCTCTGGTCGGCGATCGGGGTGGAGTTCACCCTCAGCCCGCTGATCGTCAACCTCACCCGCGGTAGCGACGTCATCGAGCAGTACCTGCACCCGAACTGGGAGATCCTCACCCGGCCCGCGGTTCGGGAAGGTTTCCTGGAGACCCTGTACATCGCGATCCTGGCGTCCTTGGTCGGCTGCCTGATCGCACTCGTGCTCGCCATGCTGGCCTCGAAGGTCTCCGCCCCCAACACCGGTGTCTACCAGGTGATGAAGCTGATCCTCTCCCTGGTCCGTTCCCTGCCGGACGTCGCCTACGGTCTGCTGTTCGTGGCCTTCGTCGGCTCCGGTGCCCTGCCCGGCATCCTGGCGCTGATCGTCTTCAACATCGGCGTGGTCGCCAAGCTCACCTCGGAGAGCATCGACGCTGTGGACCACGGCCCGGTCGAGGCCGTCGAGGCCGCCGGTGCCACCCGGTTCCAGCGGGGCCGGTACGCCGTGCTGCCGCAGGTCGCACCGAACTACCTGTCCTACTGCTTCTACGTGTTCGAGCTGAACCTGCGCGCCTCCCTGGTGCTCGGCTTCGTCGGTGCCGGCGGGATCGGTGAGGTGATCATGCTGCTGGTCAGTCGGTTGGAGCACTCCTCGGTCTCCGCTGTGGTGATCATGCTGTTCGCCATCGTGTTCGTGCTCGACCAGGCCTCCCGCGCCGTGCGACGGAGGTTGACATGACCACCACCCAGACGCGCTCCGCGCCCACCGGGGCCCGGCCCAAGCCGCCGTCCAAGGCCCGCAGCACCGTCGCGCTGCTGGCCACCGCTGCGATCGTGATCGCCACCGTGTGGGCGGTGGACGCGCGCTGGGAGCGGTTCCCGGCGATCTTCACCGAGGCCCCCACGTACATCTCGCTGATGGTCGAGGGGCTGGTGCAGAACCCGCTCGAGATGCCCTGGAGCGAGTACTGGACGAAGACGTCCGGCTACATGTTCGAGTCGCTGCAGATGGCCTGGATGGGCACGGTGATCGGGGCGCTGCTGTCCTTCCCGCTGTCCTTCCTGGCTGCCTCGAACGTGGCCCCACGGTGGGTGGTGCTACCGGTGCGCCAGCTGCTGAACATCATCCGCGCGCTGCCGGAGATCGTGCTGGCGATCGCGTTCATGATCCCGATCTTCGGCCTCGGTGCGCTGGCCGGCACCATGGCCCTGGGCATCGGGTCGGTGGGCACGCTGGGCAAGCTCTCCAGCGAGGCGATCGAAGAGGTCGACCGCGGCCCGGTCGAGGCGCTGCGGGCCACCGGGGCGAACACGCTGCAGTCGTTGCGCTGGGCGGTGGTGCCGCAGGCGCTGCCGGAGATCGTCGCTTTCTGGCTGTACCGGTTCGAGATCAACATCCGCGCCAGCGCGATCCTGGGCATCGTCGGCGCCGGCGGAATCGGCTCCATCCTCAGCCAGCTCTTCAACGCCCGGCTGTGGGACCGGATCGGCATCACCCTGGTGGTGATCATCGTGGTGACGGTGATCGTCGACCAGATCTCTGCGGCGGTGCGTCGGCGGATCATCTTCGGCTCCGCCCGCCCCTCGGCCGAGATGGCCACCGGCCCGGTGGAAGTCGCATGAGGGAGCGGACGTGAGCGGCACGATCCTGCCCGAGATGGGCACCGTCCCCGCGCTCATCCGTGCCGGCGTCTCCGCCCTGCACCCCAGCGAGCAACGGGTGGCGCAGGTGTTCATCGACCGCCCGGAGTGGACCATCGAGGCCTCCGCCCAGGACGTGGCTGACGCCGCCAGCACCTCGCGGGCCACCGTGGTCCGGGCGGCGCAGCGGCTCGGCTTCACCGGCTATCCGCAGCTGCGGGTGCTGCTGGCCCGAGACCTGGGCCTGGCAGCCACGGAGACGGCGGAGAGCGACCACAGCGGCGCCGTCGGAGTAGTGCGTGCCTACGTGCGAGACATGGCCAGTGCGGCGCACGACCTTGCCGCCCTGCTGGACCCCGAGGACGTGCAGCGCGGTGTGGACCTGCTCCGCAGCGCCCGGTCCATCCTGGTGCTCGGCAACGGCCTGTCCGCCCCGGTGGCGCTGGAGGCGGCGATGCGGCTGAATGCCATCGGCCGTAACGCCGAGGCTCCGTTCGACAACGTCGCCCAGGGGGTGCGGGCCCGGCAGCTCAGCCCGCAGGACGTGTGCCTGGTGGTCTCCGGCTCCGGGTCCACCCGGCCCACGGTGCAGGCCGCCCGTGCGGCCCGCGCGGCCGGGGCCCCGCTGATCGCGATGACCGCGTTCACCACCTCACCACTGACCGAGATCGCCACGGTCAGCTTCGTCTCCGCCCTGGGCGCCGGCTCGTTCCGGGACGAGATCACCCGCACCTCGCGGCTGTCCCAGACGATCATGGTGAACGCGCTGATCCGGGCGCTGATCCAGGCGGACCCGGAGTCGGCCCGGCTGGCGCAGGCGCGGATGCTGGACGTGATCGGCGAGGTGTTCCTGCAGGACCCGCCGTAGGTGCCCGGCGCCGCTCGTGAGTCACTCTGCTGGTGCTATGAGGCCAGCAATCCTCCACGCGAGGTGACGCTCCGCGAGGCGCCTGCGGCGCGGAGTGCGGAGCTCGCCTCGATCGGCACGGTTCAGTCGAGCTTGAGGTCGCGGCGGAGCTTGGCCACGTGCCCGGTCGCGCGCACGTTGTACTGGGCGAGGGTCACGGTGCCCTCTGGTGCGACCACGACGGTGGAGCGGATCACGCCGGTGTAGGTGCGCCCGTAGTTCTTCTTCTCGCCCCACGCGCCGTAGGCCTCCAGCACAGTGTGCTCAGGGTCACTGAGCACCGGGAAGGACAACGACTCGTCCGCGGTGAACCTCGCCAGCTTGTCCACACTGTCCGGGGAGATGCCCACCACGGCGTAACCGGCCGCCGTCAGCGAGCCCAGCGAGTCGCGGAAGTCGCATGCTTGCTTGGTGCAGCCCGGCGTCCCGGCAGCGGGGTAGAAGTACACGATCACGCCGTTCTCGGCGCTCTGCCGCAGCTCGGCCAGGCTCACCGTGGAGCCATCGGCAGCGGGCAGGGAGAAGTCGGGCGCAGTGGCGCCAACCTCGAGACGAGACATCGCGGGGGCCTCCTGGAGAGTCGGTTCCCGGCCAGCCTAACCGGGCGGTGTGATGCCGCTTACCAAGAGGCCCACGAGTTCGCGCCGCCGACCGGGCGGCTGCTAGTATCGCTTCCGCGCTAGCGCCTCTAGCTCAATTGGTAGAGCAAGTGACTCTTAATCACTGGGTTCCGGGTTCGAGTCCCGGGGGGCGTACCGGAGAATGATGCTCAAGGCCCGGAATCATGCGGATTCTGGGCCTTTGTTCCATCCGCCAGGGTCTGCGCGGACGACGTCCTCCGTTCAGCCGGCGAACGGTTCCGGCAGCCTCCCGCGCACTCCCGGGCTCGCCACGAACACAGCACCGCCGTGCGGTCCGCCCGCCCCGTCCTGGGCCGAGGTGGTGATGAACAGCTGGTCCAGGTCCGCCCCGCCGAAGGCGCAGGCACTGGTCTGTGTGGCCCCGTCGACCTCGATCGACTCCACCTCCCGGCCGCTGACCGGATCGAGGCACACCACGCGGCCCGCACCCCAGAGCGCGACCCACAGGTTCCCCGCGGCATCGATCGTCATACCGTCCGGCGAACGACCGGCAAGATCGGCGACGATCCGCATCGCACCCCAGCTGCCGTCCTCATCCACCTCGTAGACGCGCACGGCATGCGTGCCGGTGTCGATGAAGTAGGCCAGTGCCCCGTCGGCGGAGTACACCAGCCCGTTAGGGATGAACAGGTTGTCGAGGACCGCCTCCACCTGGCCGTCCGGGGAGAGGCGGTACAGCACCCCCTCCGGGGAGTCGCCGCTGAACGTCATCGACCCGCAGTAGAAGCGCCCCTGGGGGTCACAACCGCCGTCGTTCATGCGCAGGCGTGTGGAGGACCACAGCTCGCCGAGGTCCTGCACGCTGCCCGCCTCGTCGATCAGCACGAAAGAGCGCTCGTTGCTGGCGACCAGGCCACCGCTCTCGCGCGGCCGGAACGCCCCGACGAAGGTGCCCACGTGCTGGTCCGCGACGACCCTGCCTGTCTCGTCCAGGGAGCGGATCCGTCCGGCGAAGCCGTCGCACACCCGCAAGCCTGCGTCCGGCCACCAGACCGGCCCTTCGCCGTGGCCGGTGACCACGTCGCTGAACTGTTCGGCCTTCATCGTGCCTCTCTCCTGTACGAGCCGGCCACACCTGGACAAGAGGGACACGGCCACCGTCGCTACCACTGATCATCACATCGGTTGCCTGGTGGGAAGGCAAGCAGGATCGGGCACCAGCCGAGGTGGAACATCGCCGCGCGGCCCGGACCGCCGGTACGGTGTGCTCTGTGACCACTCCACCGTCCACTCCACGCCTGGCCCTCGTCACCTGCGCCGACTTTCCCGAGCTGCACCCTGAGGATGCGCCGCTGATCCCGGCGCTGGCGGAGCGGGACATCGCCGCGGAGGCGGTGATCTGGGACGACGAGCAGGTGGACTGGTCGGTCTACGACATGGCGGTGATCCGGTCCACCTGGGACTACAGCTCGCGACGGCTGCAGTTCATCGAGTGGGCGCGGTCCGTGCCCCGGCTGGTGAACCCACCGAACGTGGTGCGCTGGAACTCCGACAAGCACTACCTGCAGGCGCTGGAGGACCACGGCCTCGCGGTGGTGCAGACCACCTGGCTGGAGCCCGGGCGTGGCTATGACAAACGCGCCCTGCACAACCGGTTCCCGGCGCGGGAGGACTTCGTCATCAAGCCGGCGATCAGTGCTGGCTCGGTGGGTGCCGGACGGTACACCGCCACCGATGCCAACTCCCGGCGCTATGCGATCGAGCACGCGATGCGGCTGCTGGCCGAGGGACACTCGGTCATGGTGCAGCGGTACATGCCGAAGGTCGATCTGCACGGTGAGATCGCGCTGGTCTACTTCCACGGCACCTACTCGCACGCGATGAAAAAGGAAGCAGCGCTCACCGACGTCGGCGAGGTGGCGGTCCAGGACGGGGCGGACGTGGAGACCGTGGAGCGGTACAAGGCCACCCCGGCGGAGATCGAGGCCGGCCAGGCGGCGCTGGCGTTCGCCCGGGCCCGGATCCCGGGCCGCAGCCTGTCCAGCCGTCCGCTCGCCTACGCCCGGGTGGACATGGTGCCCGCAGGTGACGGTGAACCGGTGCTGATGGAGATGGAGCTGGTTGACCCCCGGCTGCACCTGTCGGTGGGGCGCCGATCACTGGACCGGTTCGCCGACTCCCTGGCTGCCGAGCTGCGCATGGGCCCGGACGCAGCGAATATCGACCTCGCCTGATCCGGTATCGATCGCGACGGCGGAGCTCACCTCTCCCCGTCGCTCGTCCTGGTCGTCTGCCCGGGACGGCGGGCCCCGCCTCTCCCCGCCGCTCGCCTGGCAGGGCTCTCAGACGCCGGCGCGACCTCGGTCGACCCGTCGGTAGTGCATGGCGACAGCGCCATTGCTGAGCGGCCGCGCAGAGACCAGACCAAGGCGTCGGGTGCTGGGCAGTCCGCCCTGGTACAGGGTGGGGCCATGACCGGAGATCATGGGATGGACGAGGAACGTGTACTCGTCGATCAGGTCCAGTCGGTCCAGCTCGGTCGCAAGCGTGCCGCTGCCCACAAGTACTCCATCGGGAGTGCGGTCCTTGAGCGCCTGCACCGCGGTGCGCAGGTCGCCGGTGAGGTGGTGGCTGCCCGTCCAGGGGAACTCGGTTCGCGTCGTGGAGACGATGAACTTCGGCTTGGCCTCCAGCTTCAGCGCCCACTCGCGTATCGCCGGCGCGGCTTCGACGTCACCGCGAGCGACAGCCGGCCAGTAGCTCTCCATCATCTCGTAGGTGGTGCGTCCCCAGAGCATCGCGCCGCTCTGGTCCATGAGGCGGGTGAAGAAGGCGTGCGTCTCATCGTCGGCGATGCCCTCTTCGTGGTCGACGCAGCCATCCAGAGTGACGTTGATGCTGAAGGTGAGAGTACCCATTCGACGATTCTTCCTGTCGGATCGGCTGCTGTCGCGAACGCGTTGCCCAGGTGCACGGTGAGCCGCTCTGCGCAGAGCGCCGGTCAGATTCCCAGGATGGCCCGCGCGATGGTGAAGTAGATGATAAGGCCTGTCGCATCGCAGAACGTGGAGATGAACGGTGTGGAGAACACCGCCGGGTCCACCCGGCAGGCCTTGGCGATGATCGGCATCAGCCCCCCGACAGTGGCTGCCATCGTGCACACGGCGAGCAGCGTCAGCCCGATCACGATCCCGATCGGCAGCTCGTAGACCAGCGAGGCGATCAGGAACCCGAGGCTGCCGAGCACCAGCCCGAGAGTGAACCCGGTCCGGACCTCTTTGAAGGCGACCCGGCCGATGTCCCTGGTGCCTAGCTCGTTCATCGCCAGCGCGCGGGTGAGCGTGGTCGCCGCCTGGGCTCCGGCATTACCACCGGTGCCGGTCAGCAGCGGGATGAACAGTGCGAGCGCGATCACCTCCGCCAGCGTTGCCTCGTACAGCTCCAGCACCTGCACGGTGAGGATCGCCGAGATCGCCAGGATCAGCAGCCACGGTGCGCGCGCCCGCGCGATCTGGCGCACCGGGGTGAGGAGGTAGGTGCGCCGCAGCGGCTCGGTACCACCCGCGCGCGCCTGGTCCTCGTCCTCCGCAGCGCGGATGATGCGGATCGCGTCGTCGATGGTGAGCAGCCCGACCAGCCGCTCCTCCCGGTCCACCACCGGCAGCGCGAGCAGACCGCCGTCCAGGCAGCGCCGGGCGGCGACCTCGTCGCTGTCGTAGGCGGCCGCGGAGACGGGGGTGTTCATCACCGTTCCCACCAGGTCGGTGCCCTCAGCGCGCATCAGCTCCCGCAGGCTGAGGACCCCCACCAGAGTGCGGGAGTGGTCGACCACCGGGATGGTGTAGATCGTCTCGTACTGCGCCTCGTCCCGCTGGGTCCGGGCAAGCACGGTCTGCACCAGCTCGTCCGGGCGGGCGATGAGGTACTCCGGGCTCATCTTCCGCCCGATCGACCCCTGGGGGTAGCCGAGGATCGGTGCGGTCGCCGTGCGCTGGCGCGGGCTGAGCGTCTGCAGCAGCCGCTTGGTCACCTTCGCCGGCAGCTCGTCCAGCAGCCCGACCACATCGTCGGGGTCCAGCGCCTCGAACACCCCGACCACCTCCGCCTCGGCCAGCTCAGTGACCAGGTCAGCCTGGGCGGCGGGCTCCAGCCGTTCGAACACGTCGATCGAGGTGTCCTTGGGCAGCAGCCGGAACACCACCGCCGCATCGACCGGGGGGAGGCGGTCGAGCAGCTCGGAGATCTCCGGTCGTGGAGCCTCCGCAGCGAACTTCGCCAGCGTGGTCAGGTCCGAGCGCTGCACCAGGTCGTGGATCGTCTCCAGCGTCTCAGTCATCGTCATGGCAGCACCTCCGCGCTGATCACGGCCAGGCAGCAGGATGCGGCCGGGCCGAACGGGAGCCGTGACGCAGCGCAGCGGCGCTGGTCAACGGCAGGGAATACGCCTGGGTTCGCCCTGGATCAGGAGTGCTCGGCGCGGCACGCAGTCCTGATGGCGCGGCGATCTCGGCTACTACTGCCGGTGTCCATGGCCATCTCCCTTCGCGTGCGCCCTGTGCTTGCACCGGTAAGCCTACCTGGTACCTGCCGCCGGCGGCAGCGTCAGACCGGTCGGTAGGGTGAGATCTCAGTGACAACAGCTGCGCTCCTCCTCGTCCTCGGTGCCGCTGCGTTCCATGCGTTGTGGAACGCCGCCGCCAAGGGCGCCCGCGGCAGCTCCTACGTGTTCGTGTGGCTGAACTCGGTGGGTTCAGCTGTGCTCTGCCTGCCGCTGGCCCTGGTGCAGCTCAGCCAGGCCGGCTGGCCGTGGAGCTGGACGCTGCTGGTGGGACCGGTGGTCTCTGGCCTCCTGCACATCGTCTACAGCCTGGTGCTGCAGACCGGCTACCAGCGTGCCGAGCTCGGTGTGGTCTATCCGGTGGCGCGCGGTGTGGGTCCGCTGCTGACGATGCTGGTCGCCCTCCTGGTGCTCGACGAACGGCCCGGGCTGGCTGGCGTGGTCGGGGCAGTGGTGGTGCTGGTCGGGATCCTGGTCGTGGCTACCGGGAACAGGATCACCCACCGGGACCGGCTGGTGCGGGGCCTGACCTACGGCGCCGCCACCGGGGTGGCGATCGCCTGCTACACGCTGTGGGACAACCATGCGGTGGTGACCTGGGGGTTGGACCCGCTGACGTACTTCACCTTCACCATCACCACCCAGGCGATCCTGCTCACCCCCGGCGCGGTGCGCAGGCGTGCGCACTGGCGGGTGACGTTCCAGACTAGCTGGCCCCGCAGCGCCGTCGTGGCGGTGCTCTCCCCGCTGGCCTACGTGCTCGTGCTGATCGCGATGCAGAGCACGCCGGTGTCGTTGGTGGCACCGGTGCGGGAGTCCTCGATCGTGATCGGGTCGATGCTGGCGTGGTGGCTGTACCGAGAGCCGAACCCGGTGCGCCGGCTGGCCGGTGCCGTGGTCGTGCTGCTGGGGATCGGGCTGATCGCCGCCGGCTGATGACCGGGCACGGCGCGAGAGCCGCAGACGTCGTGGTGCGTCGCCGGTCTGGCGACCACCGGCCGGCGGCGGCACGCTGGAGGCATGGCTCTTGCCGTGTGTCTGCTCTTCGACGCGCCGTCGGCGGCCCGGGTCCGCCGGCTGTGGGCGCACCTGGAGCGCCAGGGCGTGGCCACCCTGGCCAGCCATACCCACGGCCAGCACCTGCCACACCTGTCCTATGCGGTGCTGCGCAGCTGGGACCTGGCGGAGGTGCGCGAGGTGCTTGAGCCTCTCGACGGCGGAGGGCAGGTGTCGTTGTCCTGCCAGGGAGCGGTGGTCTTCCCGCGCGGCCGGGTGGCGCTGGCGCCGGCGCTGAGCAGCCAGGTGCGGGCGCGCCAGGAACAGGTGGTCGAGGCACTCGCCGGGACCGGTGCGGACCTGCACCACAACTATGTCCGCGGACGGTGGCTGCCGCACGTTTCAGTGGCCACCCGGGCGCGTGCTGAGCAGCTGGCGGTGCTAGCGCGCACCGTTGCGGACGTGGTGCCGCTGGTGCTGCAGGCAGACCGGGCGGCGCTGGTGGACAGCGGCACCGGCGAGCAGTGGCCGCTGCCGCAGGTCCCGTGACCGGCCGGTGACCGCCTGGGTGCGCACCCCCGGTGCCGGAGACGTCTCATATCCCGAGACCTTGCGGTCGCCCCTCGGACTCGCATGCAGGAGTCCGTAGCGTCGCCTGCCGTGCCGCACCGACCGCGGCGCCCCGTCTGACGGAAAGGAACACTGATGATCCTCACTGGACTCCTGCTCGGCGCTGCGCTGGGTTTCGTGATGCAGCGGGGCCGGTTCTGTGTCACCGGTGCGTTCCGAGACGTGTGGATCGCGCGGCGCACCCGCTGGCTCACCGCGTTCTTCGTGGTGATCGCGATCCAGAGCGCGGGCGTGTTCGCGCTGCAGTCCGCCGGGGTGCTCACCCTGCCCACCTCGAACCTGGCGCTGCCCGCAGTGCTCGTCGGCTCGCTGCTCTTCGGCGTAGGCATCGTGCTCGCCGGCGGGTGCGCCACCGGCACCTACTACCGCTCCGGGGAGGGCCTGGTCGGCTCCTGGATCGCGCTCGGCCTGTACGCCCTGTTCGCGTCGGTGATGAAGAACGGCGCGCTCGCCGGCGTGAACGAGGAGTTCCGCGCCCAGCGGGTAGAGGCCAGCACGCTGTACGGCACTCTCGGGGTGAGCCCGTGGGTGCTGGTCGCAGTGCTGCTGGCGGGCACCGGTGCGGCTGTCTGGTGGCACCTGTCCCGGCGCAAGAAGGTCGCACAGCTGCCGGCGCGCTACACCGGGCTGCGGCACTGGCTGTTCGAGAAGCCCTGGGACCCGTTCGTCACCGCCGTGCTGGTCGCCGTGATCGCGATTGCCGCCTACCCGCTGAGCTTCGCCACCGGCCGCGAGTCCGGGCTGGGCATCACCACCCCGAGCGCGAACATCGTCTCCTTCCTGGTCACCGGGGAGGTGGACTTCGCCCGGAGCTGGAGCGTGCTGCTGGTGCTCGGCATCCTCGTTGGCTCCTACGCCGCGGCCAAGGGGGCAGGGGAGTTCAAGATCCGGGTACCCGATGCGCGCACCACCGTGCGCGCCATCGCCGGCGGCACGCTGATGGGCGTCGGAGCAGCCTGGGCCGGTGGGTGCACCATCGGCAACTCCATGGTGCAGACGGCGCAGCTCAGCTTCCAGGGCTGGCTCGCCCTGCTCTTCACGTTTCTCGGGGTGGGGCTCGGTGCCCGGCTGTTCATCACCAGCCACCGCCGCACCGGCGCCCTCACCAGCCCCGCCACGACTGCCGCTCCGCAGCCGGCCCGCGTCTGATCCCGATCATCGTCTCGCCACCAGGCGGGGCGCGCCCGACCTGATCACTACTGGAAGGACACCCCTATGGCACGCCACATCCTGCAGACCGAGGGACAGGTCTGCCCGTTCCCGCTCGTGGAGGCCAAGCAGGCGATCGCCGGCCTGGACGTCGGCGACGAGCTGGTCATCGACTTCGACTGCACCCAGGCCACCGAGGCCATCCCGCAGTGGGCGGCCGAGAACGACTACCCGGTGACCCACTTCGACCGCACCGGGGACGCGTCCTGGACCATCACCGTGCAGAAGGCCTGACCGGCGGCCCCGGCGGGGCGGTGCCACCGACCTGGTGGCGCTGCCCCTGCCGGGCAGCCTGCCGCTGGTGGGTCAGAGCGAGGCGCAGGAGCGGGTAGCGTCTCACTGTGACCGAGCACCCTGGGACCACGGCCGGTACGGAGATCCTCCGGCTGGAGTCCGTCGACTTCGTCCGCGCCGGCCGGGAGATCCTCAGCGATGTCCACCTGACGGTACGAGCCGGGGAGCACTGGGCGTTGCTCGGCCCCAACGGGGCGGGCAAGAGCACCATCCTGAGCCTGTGCGGTGCGGTGCAGCACCCCACCCGCGGCAGCGCGGACGTGCTCGGTCACCGGATCGGGCGGGTCGACATCCGTGCGCTGCGCCAGTCCATCGGGCACGTGAACCCCCGGCACGCACCACGCAGCCCGCTGACCGCGCATGAGGTGATCCTCACCGGAGCCACCGGTACCACTGAGCTGATGCTGCGCTGGCAACCGGACCAGGCCACCCTGGCCCGCGCGAAGCTGCTGATGGAGATGCTCGGCCTCGGCAACGTGCAGGCGGCGACCTGGGACACCATGTCGCAGGGGGAGCGGGGCCGTGCCCTGATCGCCCGCGCCCTGCTCACCGATCCACCGCTGCTGCTGCTCGACGAGCCCTCCACCGGACTGGACGTCGCAGCCCGGGAAGAGTTCCTGGAGACCATCGACGGCCTGCACCGCGCCCAGCCGCAGCTGGCCACGGTGCTGGTGACCCACCACCTCGAGGAGCTGCCCGAGACCACCACGCACGCGCTGCTGGTCAGCGGCGGTCGGGTGACCGCTGCGGGCCCAGCAGAGCAGGTGCTCACCACGGAACGAATCTCGGAGTGCTTCGCCTACCCGATCCAGATCGGGCACCAGGACGGGCGCTGGTATGCCCGGGCCGGCCGAGGCGTGCTCACCGAGGAGGCTGCGGCTGCTCGCTGACGAGCGGGTCGGTCAGCGTATGCGGGTTGGAGGTTCCACGTTCAGCCTGACCAGTCGTACCGCAGCAAGCCGTACACCCACGTGTCGGACAAGAACCGCCGAGCGGTAGGTGGAAGCGGTAGGGACGTGAAAACCCGGCCACGACTTCTTGCCTTCGTCAGACCGGCGGAGAGTCGCGCGACCGTAGCCGCAGCACGACGACCTGCAGGCCACGGCAGCGCCGCGCGATCAACGATGAGCTTCTCCCCGCGCCGCTGCGGCTTCCTCGGCGAAGAGCGCCCGCAGGCTGGCCGTCGTGCACGCCACGTTGCAGCGCGGGCTGCGGTGGTCCGCTGCATCGGAGCATTCACCATTGCGCAACCCACTTGTAGCATCCAGGCGCATCCATTGATCTGCGCGATCACCATCGTGCACCACCCCAGAAACCGAGCCTGAACAGGGCCGTCGAGGACACACGATCGGCCCCGACTGGGAAGTCGGGGCCGATTCATCTGGGGTGGCTGACGGGGCTTGAACCCGCGACCCCCGCGACCACAACGCGGTGCTCTACCAACTGAGCTACAGCCACCGAGTGCATGCCGGGACCTGCCGCAGCCTGCGGTTGTCCAGTGTAGCGAAGTTCCTCCCGGCCTCGGACCACCGGTGGTGTGGGTTCGGCCACCGCCCTCAACCGTCGGCGGGCGTCGCGTCCTTACCCACGAGGGTGGGGGAGGCGGTGATCAGCGCGGCCTTCTGCTTCGCGGTCGCAGAGTCCGGGCCGACGCCCTCGGGCAGCAGCACGCTGCGGTAGTAGCGCAGCTCGTCGATGCTCTCGGCGATGTCCGCCAGCGCACGGTGCCCACCGTTCTTCTTCGGCGACTGGAAGTACGCGCGCGGGTACCAGCGCCGGGCGAGCTCCTTCAGCGAGGAGACGTCGATGATCCGGTAGTGCAGGTAGTCCACCAGCTCGGGCATGTCCCGGTCCAGGAAGGCCTTGTCGGTGCCCACCGAGTTACCGGCCAGCGGCGCCTTCTTCGGCTCCGGGACGAACTGCTTGATGTAGTCCAGCACCCGGGCCTGCGCATCGGCCAGCGTGGTGCCGGCCTCGAGCACCTCCAGCAGCCCGGACGTGGTGTGCATCTCCCGGACCACCTCGCCCATCTGCTCCACCGCAGCAGCGGGCGGGGTGATGACGACGTCCAGGCCCGGGTCCAGGGCATGCAGCTCGGAGTCGGTGACGATCACCGCGATCTCGATCAGCGCGTCGTCGGCCAGGCTCAGCCCGGTCATCTCGCAGTCGATCCAGACGATCGGGTCCTTCTGGCCAGCAGTCGGTGCGGTACTCACGGGACCAGCCTAACCGGGGCGGAGAACGGCCCGGGGACGAGCGATCTCGTCCCCGGGCCGCGGGTCACGGGTGCTGCTGGCCGCCTCGGCCCGCGCCGCCACCCGCGCGGGCCGAGGCGTGCTCAGCTCGCGCGGGTGAAGGTCTGCGGATCGCAGGGGGCCGGAGACGACGAAGGGCGGCCGGTTGCCCGACCGCCCCGCGCTGCCACCCATGCGCTGCGCCTGTCCCGGAGCCGCTGCAGGATGGTCCTGCGAAGCTGGGTCTCGGCGCGAAGGTGTGCCTGCTCGAGGCGTCGTATCTCGTACAGCATGAGGGTGTCCATGGAGGGGCCTTCCGGTGGTGGCGGTGTCATGCCCGGATGGGCACGGGGAGCAACTGTTCCACCGACGACGGCGCAGGTCACCTCTTTTTCTTCCGCTCCGCTGTGCGGGTGGCTACTGTGGCGCAGGTGACGGACTATGTGGTGCTGCTGCGCGGGGTGAACGTGGGCGGGCGCACGCTGAAGATGGCGGACGTCCGAGCCGCCCTGGCCGAGGGCGCCTTCCCCGGTGCCCGCACGGTGCTGGCGAGCGGGAACGTGCTGCTGGCCAGCGAGCGGGATGCTGCCACGGTGGGCTCCGCCGTCGAGCAGATCCTCACCGAACGGTTCGGCTACCAGGCCTGGGTGCTGGTGCGCAGCACCGCACAGCTCGCCCAGGTGGTGGCCGACTTCCCGTTCGAGACCGACGAGGCCACCCACCACCCGTACGTGGTGTTCTGCCGCTCGGCCGAGGTGCTCGCGGCGCTGCGGGAGGAGCTCACCGAGACCGACCCGGCCGAGCGCATCGCGCCCGGGGATGCGGTGCTCTACTGGCAGACG
The DNA here is from genome assembly GCF_000421225.1 of Ruania albidiflava DSM 18029. GTDB lineage: Bacteria > Actinomycetota > Actinomycetes > Actinomycetales > Beutenbergiaceae > Ruania > Ruania albidiflava. The sequence goes on from NZ_ATWL01000002.1 coordinate 139,094, forward strand.
CCGCGCGGCAGCAGCCTGGACACGCCGGTGGCCAAGACGCTCGCCCGGGCGCGGTACACCGCCGACGTCACCACCCGGAACCTGCGTACGCTGCGGCGCCTGCTGCCCTGAGCTGGAGTCGCGCACGGTGGTGCCGGCGCCGGCGCAGGTGGGCACGCAGCGGACCCGGTAGGCTGCTGGCGGCGATGGATCCCGCCGGGGCAGCATGCCCGAACCGCCACGAGGCTGATGGTTTCCTGCCGCCGTCCGAGACGGCGGGCAGGACCGAGCATGCCCGCAGAAGGAGCACCCCGTGGCCGACCGAGAGATCCCACCCGTCCGGCACCCACGACCGGCCTACCTGCGGCCTCGCTCCCTGGCGCTGGTGGGCGCCGGAGGAGCGGTCGGCACCACGGTGCGGTACCTGCTGGAGGCCGCCGTCATCCCGGCACCGGGCCACGTGCCCTGGGTGACGTTCGTGATCAACGTGACCGGGGCTTTCCTGCTCGGCGCGCTGCTCACCGCCTTGGCGCGCACGGGTGAGGACACCGGTGCACGACGCGCTGCGCGGCTCGGGGTCGGGACCGGAGTGCTCGGTGGGTACACCACCTACTCGACCTTCGCCGTCGAGGTGCACAGTCTGCTCGGCGCCGGGAGCACCTGGACAGGCACCGGCTACGCCGCTGGGACCGTGCTCGCCGGCGCGGCGGCAGCCGCTCTCGGGCTGCTGCTGGCCCGATGGTTGGTGCGCGCGCGGGGCGGGGAGGCGGCGCCGTGATCGTGCTCGCCGTAGCGCTCGCCGGCGGGGTGGGTGCGATGCTGCGGTTCGTCGTGGACGGCGCGCTGGCCCGCTGGCGGGACCAGCCGGTACCGCTGGGGCTGATCGTGGTGAACCTCACCGGATCGTTCCTGCTCGGGCTGCTGGTCGCTCTCGCCCGCGACCATGCCGGGCTGGATGCGCTGGTGACCGTGCTGGGCACCGGGATGCTGGGCGGGTACACCTCCTTCTCCACCGCCAGCCTGGAGGCGGTGACGATCGCGTTGCGCGAGGGAGCGCGGGCGGCGGCCCTGGCCGCAGCCCATGCCGTCACGATGCTGCTGGCGAGCCTGGCCGCCGCGGGGCTCGGCCTCTGGCTGGGCTGAGCAGTGTCGGTGCCCGCTGGTTCACTGCGCAGATGACGAACCTGACGATCGAGGACACCGAGACCTACCTGCGTCAGCTGGCCGGCGAGCTGACCGACCCGCGGCCGGGGGAGTGCCTGCTCTGCTACGTCTACCGGATGCTCGAGCACGGCTGCCGCGGTCTGCGGTGGGCGCTGCGCTACCGCGACCTGCGCGCCCCGCGGGCCACCGCGCTGGAGCGCCGGCTCGGGCAGGTCGGCGGCTACTGCGACTGCGAGATCTTCATGAACGGCTACGACCTGCGGCCGGCGTACCTGGGCGAGCCAGGAGGCTACGCCGTCATCAACGGGGTGCTGCGCCGGGAGCGACCGTACCCGAACCCGATGCCGGGTTGTCTGGGTGTGGGTCGCGGCTCGACCCGGCCGTGCGGGCTGTGGGCCCGCCGGCCGCGGGGTGGCTACCTGGGCTGACTGCGGCGGCGGTGCGGTGGGATGACCGGGACGAGCAGCCGGCCGGGACGCTGAGGCCCCCAGTGCAGCGTGCACCTGGGGTGCGGGCTGCCCCGGAAGTGCGCTGGGAACTGGCCGGTCAGCGGGTTCCGTGGCCACAGCCACCGGCCGGCCACGACCAGCCGGAGCGACTCTCCGGCGCGGAAGAGCGTGGCGGAGGGCCCCAGGGCGATGTCCAGGCGGACCACCTCGCCCGGTGCCAGCACCTCCCGGGTGCAGAAGGTGGGGACGGGTTCGGCATCTGTGGAGGTGCGTGCATCCAGACGTCGTAGCGACGCCCGTTGCCACCCGGAGGCCACCCGGTCCCGGCCGAAACCGTAGGACCCCTCGAAGCCGACGTAGCGACGCCCACGCCACTTCTCCACACCGACGTAGAGGTCCACATCGTCCCCGCGGTCCACGCTCACCCAGGTGCGTAGCGCCATCGGCCCGGTGAGCTCGGTGTCCTCGGTGAAGGTGTAGGTGAACGCGGCGGCGCGCCACCGGGTCGGGAACGTGACGGTCCCCGGTGCGCCGGGTGGCTGGCGGCTCAGCCGCCCCGCCGGGCCGAGGTGGAGCGCTCGCCAGTGGGCGCCGGCCAGTGGCCAGGTGTCCTCGGTGCGTACCTGGTCGATGTGCGTGCGCGACTCGCGGACCTCCAACCGCACCCGCGGTGGTGCCGGCGAGTCCTCCTCGCGCAGGTAACGGTCGAAGAAGGACAGCTGGGCGGTGCGTGCGGGCTCGGAGTAGAAGGTGGCCCACTTGCCGCCTCGGTGGGTGTAGGCGAACTTCTCCGGCGACCCCACCTGCTCGAAGGCGCGGAAGGAGCCCCGTGAGTGCAGGTTGTTGTCGGAGAAGCTGGTGCACACCAGCATCGGCACCTTGATGGCGGCCAGGTCCGGGGTGATCGACTGCCACCACTCGTCCCGCAGCGGGTGCGCGCGCTGCGCCGCGCCGAGGTCGGTCGCGAGGCGGGCGGTGCGCCTGGTCATCGTCGTCCAGACCAGGGAGAAGCCATGCTCGTAGAGACCGCCCGGTCGCATCAGGTCACGGTAGCTGTCCGTCATCCCCTCCCACGGGCAGATGGCCCGCAGCGCAGCAGGACCGATACCGGCCACCTTGTACTGCGACATCGCCAGGTAGGAGACGCCGAGCAGGCCGGCCCGTCCGTTGCACCAGGGCTGCGCGGCCGCCCAGGTGATCAGGTCGGCGTAGTCGCGTGCCTCCTGGTCCGACAGCAGCGAACCGACCCCGCCGGACGTGCCGGCACCACGCAGGTCGGCGTTGACCACGGCGTAGCCGTGTCCGACCCACCAGGCCGGGTCGGGCGCCTCCCAGCCGGTGAGGGTGGAGAACGAGACCGGCGCGCTCTGGTGCAGGATCCGGTACTGCGCGGCGAAGCGGGCCCGCCTCCCGGAGACCGACGGCAGCCGGTCCTTCCCGTACGGGTGGGCGCACAGGATCACCGGTACCGGCGGGCTGGTCGGTGGCCGGTACACGTTCACCCGCAGCACCGTCCCGTCCCGCACCGGGACGCCGACGTCCAGCTCGCGCACCACGCTGCCCGCGGGCGGGCGGATCACCTGCACCGGTGGGCGGACAGTGCCGCGGACCCGCTCGGCTGCGTAGCGCAGGGCGCCCGGACGGTGCCACGGTCGGTCCAGGACGGGGAACGCGGTGCCAGGTGCCATATGCACTCCCGATGGGGCAGGCTCCGGAGCGGGGCAGGTCCACTGTAGGTCTGTGGTCGTGGTGCCGCCGCCTCAAAGCGCACTCGCCTACCGAGAATCGTTGGTGCACCTCGCTGGGTGGTTCTCAAACCCACGCAAGCCGCTCGTGACGTTGATTCGCCGGGTTCTGCGGGGATCACGGCGCTCGGCGTCGCGTCCTGAACGTCAGCCTATCGAGGATGTGCGCGGCTCAGTGGCGAAAAATTCACCCCGGTCTCAAACCCGTTTGAGTGTCTCGAATCGGGCTGCGCTGGCCGAGGAGTACGCCAAGGGTGTGCCAGTTGATGAGCTGGTGCGGCGGTTCGGGATACATCGCACGACGGTGCACCGGCTCGCTTCTCAGGTGGGCGTCGCGATGCGCCGCCGCGGTCTGGATGAGCCCGGGCGCCGGGAGGCCGCGCGATTGTACGAGCAGGGCATGACGCTCGAAGAGGTCGCAGCTGAACTGGGGGTCGGCCATGAGACGGTGCGCTCTGCGGTCGTGGCCGGTGGGGGAACGATCCGCCCGCGCGGTCGCCGTCCCGCCAGGGTCTGACCCGCTGTGTAGCTCACCTCGCTGTCGGCAGGGGCGGTAGAGGCCGACGATGGCCTTCGCGTTGCTGGATCGGCCGCCATCGGGCGTTCGTGAGATTTCCGGCTGTACCGGCCCGGATTCGGTGGTTTCGTACGGTGTCCGTGCCCCATCCTCCGGTATATCGCGATGATCGCTGGCCTGCGCGGGGTTGGCTGGAGTGCTGCGCCGGTGGGTGTGGCTTTTGGGGTTCTGTCGACGCTCCGTGGCAACTTTCGCTTCCGGGTAATGCTGGCGGGGCTACGCTGACTGACGTTCCGTTAGCCGATCGCTCACCGGACGCTGTTCGGCATTGAGCGTGGGTCCGGTGCCAGACGGCGCCGGTTCCGTGCGGTCACAGGTAGCGGCAGACGGTCGTGGCGTCGCAGTTGGTGGGGTCGCTGGTGGCGGCACCGTCGCGAAGGTGCGCGACGGTGTGTCGCAGTGCCTGCAGGTCGGCGATCTGCTGGTCCAGGTCGCCCAGGCGGGCCTCGAGCAGGTCGTGCACGTGCTGGCAGGGCGCGACTCCGGCGTCGCGGATGTCGAGGACCTCGCGGATCTGGGCCAGGGTGAGCCCAGCGGTGCGGCCGCGGCGAACGAAATCCAGGCGCACCAGGGTATCAGGGGCGTAGTCGCGGTATCCGTTGGCGGTGCGCTCAGGCGGGGGCAGGAGTCCGGCCTCTTCGTAGAAGCGGAGCGTCTTGGTCGTGGTGCCGCTGGCCTCGGCCAGCTCACCGATGCGCACAGTGACCCCTTGCTCGGCTCTCTTCCATGTTCACCTTGACCTTCCCCTGCACTGGAACGTCCAGTGTGGTCACTGAAAACGCGTAACGCAAATGAGGGTGCGAGATGACTGAGGACTACGACATCGATCTGGCCGTGATCGGCTCAGGAGGCGCGGCCATGTCGGCCGCCATCGCGGCCAGCCAGGCCGGTAAGAGCGTCGTGCTGATCGAGCGGGGTGTCCTGGGCGGCACATGCGTGAACATCGGCTGCGTGCCGTCCAAGACGCTCCTGGCGGCCGCTGGAGCCCGGCACGCCGCGATCACCAACCCCTTCACCGGCGCCCCAACGGCAGCCGGGCGCGTGAACCTCGGCGATCTGGTGGCCCAGAAGGACGCCCTGATCGAGCGCCTGCGCGATGCGAAGTACGCCGACGTGGCCGCCGCCTACGGCTTCGAGGTCCGCCCGGGCCAGGCTACCTTCCTGGACAGGGACACCCTGGCCGTCGACGGCCAGTCGCTGCGGGCACGGGCCTATCTGGTCGCCACCGGCTCCACCCCCGCCGTCCCGGACGTGACCGGCCTTGGCTCCGTGGACTGGCTGACGTCCACCACCGCGATGCAGCTCACTGAGCTGCCCGAGTCCCTGGCCGTCATCGGTGGCGGGTACGTCGGGATGGAGCAGGCCCAGCTGTTCGCTCACCTCGGCGCCCGGGTGTCGGTGGTGGGGCGTCTGGCGCCCCACGCCGAGCCGGAGCTGGCCCAGGGTCTTCGAGAGATTTTTGCCGACGACGGCATCACCGTGGTGGAAGAGCACGCGACGACGGTGGCTCGCGAGGCGGGCCCCGCAGGAGAGGTGGTGGTGACCACGGACTCGGGCGAGCAGGTGCGCGGCGCGCGGGTCCTGGTGGCCACCGGACGCCTGCCCCGTATCGACGGCCTGGACCTGGCTGCGGCCGGTGTGGACGTGGACGAGCGGGGCTTTATCGTGGTCGACGAGGCCCAGCGCACCTCCAATCCCCGCATCTACGCCGCGGGTGACGTCTCTGGGGCTCCCCAGTACGTCTACGTCGCCGCCGCTGGCGGTCGGGCCGCCGCGCTCAACGCCCTGACCGATGACGGAGTCCCGCAGGTAGCTCGGGTCGACTACGCCGGCTTGCCAGCGGTCGTCTTCACCCGGCCCCAGCTGGCCTCAGCGGGGCTGACCGAGGACGAGGCCCTCATCCGCGGGCACGCTTGCGACTGCCGCGTCCTGGACCTTTCCGACGTCCCCCGGGCGCTGGTCCAGCACGACACCCGCGGCGCGGTGAAGCTCGTCGCCGACGCCGAGAGCGGCGAGATCCTGGGCGTACACGCCCTGGCTGACGGCGCCGGAGAGATCATGCTGGCGGCCACCTACGCCATCAAAGCCGGCATGACCGTCGATGATCTGGCCGATACCTGGGCGCCATATCTGACCATGGCCGAAAGCCTGCGCATCGCGGCCGGCCTCTTCCGCAACCAGATGCCAACGTCCTGCTGCGCTTGACCCGCGGCCCCAACCCGAGGCTGGGGCCAGAGCGCGACGTCGCCTGGTGGTGCACGCGCTCCTGTGCCGCGCCGGGCACAACACAAGCACGACCCACCGCCCTAGATGCCTTGGACCTGTAAGCACTCCTTCAGACAGTGGGCTGCGGCATCTCCATAAGGGGAACCCGCCGGGCCGAAGCGTACCTGGGTTGGAAGAAGTGCGGTGGTGACGTCCCGCCAGGGGATCCTCTACCGGAACGTCGAGCCTGGGGACCTCTCTTGTTCGCTTTGGCTTCGTCAGAGACCAAACGCTCCGCCGCTGACGAGGATGAGGATGCCCAGGCCGATCAGGACGATGGGGAACAGGACGTGTTCCCAGCGTTCGAGGACTTCGGCGATCGGCGGGCGGGTGGCGACGAACTTGGCGAGTATGACTAGGACCGCGACGAGTGCGAGGAAGACGAGGCAGTAGGCGACCACTGCGATGGGTTCCACGTTGAGGAAGACGGGGACGTAGACGCCGATGTTGTCTCCGCCGTTGGCGAAGGTGACTCCTGCGACGGTCCACGCGCTGACCTTCTTGCCTGCGATCTTGGCGTCATCGTCGTCATCGTCTCCGCGTAAGGCTTGCCATGCCGCCCAGAGGCCGAGGGTCAGGGGGATGAGCCCGAAGTACGGGATAGCTGCTGAGGGCAGGAATGCTCCGGCTCCGATAGTCACCAGCACAGCGGCACCGAGGATGCCGGCGAACCCCAGGTACTGGCCGACCAGGATGCGCGTGGTCGTCCCGCGTTGGCACGCGCCGCGGGCGAAAAACAGGGAGAGCACGATGATGTCGTCGATGTTGGTCACGATGAACAGGCCGATTGCCTGCAGGACGGAAGCCAGGATCACGCGACCACCTCTGCTGCGTCGCATCTGGGCACCGAGCAGGCCGGTTCAATGCACGGGGCGTTCTCGTCCAACGCGAGGGTGACGTCGACCAGGGCAGTCAGCGCCCGCGTCAGGTGCGGATCGGCGATCTCATAGCGCGTCTTGCGGCCCTCGGGCTCGGCGATCACGATCCCGCAGTCGCGCAGGCACGCCAGATGGTTGGACACGTTAGAGCGTGTCAGATCCAGATCGCGGGCCAGCTCTGCCGGGTAGGCCGGTCGGTCGAGCAGCGTCAGGATGATGCGGGACCTGGTCGGGTCGGCCAGCGCGCGGCCCAGCCGGTTCATGACGTTCAGGCGAGAAGCAATGGTCAGCATGCACTGAACTATACAGCAGGGACTGAAGTGTCCCAGGCGCAGCCCGGAATCAAGTTACGTGTGCGAACCGAGCCGAACACCCTCCTGGCTGTGCCAGTTGGGGAACCCATGACGGGAACGGTGCAGGTCATCGGTCGCGCGTGTTCGGGTGTTCGCAAGATCCGCCCGAGAAGGTGCCCGGCGACGGGGCGTCATGCCGGACACGCCCGTCGTCCCGCCAACGATTCCACTACCAGGTTCGTGCGTTGGGGCGTGAAGGTCCGGGGCAGTCTGCGGTTCTTGCCACCGCGTTTGGAGCGTGCGGCACATGTTGGTCACTGCGCATATCAGACCATCCTCGCCAACTCGGACATGCCTCTTTCGGATGTGTCGTTGGCCTCTTGTGGGGCGGTTCGTCGCTGTCGTCGACGTGCGCCGGCTTCACCGAGGCGGGCTCGGAGGAGCCAGGCGATGCTGGCGGGTCCGAGCCAGAGCATCTTGAATCCGGACCACACTGTCAGCAGTACGAACAGGTGGAGCCAGCCCGGCGCGCCCTGTTCGATAACACCGACGAGCCAGACGGCAGCGGCGAAGTACGGGACGGCCAGCAGCATCGCTACCGGTCCCCACTTCACGCCGCGTCTGGTGTGGATCGCGTCAGCGAGGATGTTGGTGGGCATGTAGCGGCGCAGGAAGTATCGGATTCTGAGGCTTCCCGCTAGCAGGAGGCGGAACATGATCGGCTCCTCTCAATCGCACGTTTCACCTGAGGAGGCAGTGCGTTGAGAAGGGTCCAAAGCCGGACTGACCGCGTACGGCCGAGTGGTGAGAAGAATCCTGCCTCGCCTCCACGATACGCCCGATCTCTGACATCTGAAAGTGCTCACAGCCGGGGACCGATCTGGTCGCGTCCGGCCGGTTGCGGCCCCGGCCCATCCTGCCGGGGCCGGGTGATGGCTTGGGCGCGTTGGAGGGCGGTGTCGGCACGGGCGTGGCCGATCTTCTGCGCCGTGGTGTCCGGTTCGGGGCCGAGGGGGTGGCTGCCGGTGATCTGGTAATGGTCGCGGTAGGCGGCCACGACTCTCGCTTCGCGCCGCCACGCCTGCGCTTCCTTCTCTCCCTCGGGCACGGCGCCGAGCCGGGTAGTCCAGGGCTCTTGGTCGGTGATGGCGGTGTCCAGGACGGCGGTGGCTCGTTGCTCGATGAGTTGGTGACGTTCATCGAGGGCATGGCGCATGTCAGCGGTCATCGGGCCTCGCGCTGCGGGGACGAGCCCGGCGATCAGCCGCGGTGCCGTCCGGGTCCGGCCCGAGCCGGCGGGACGTGCTGTGGCGCGAGTGACGCGGTGGTGCAGGACGGAGGCGATGTCGTCTGCGTCATCGAACCCGCGGGCCGCGATCAGGCGCGGGAGCAAACGGTCCATATCGTGGTGGTTGGCCTCGGCGCGCCGCAGCTCGGCGGTGAGTGCTCCGAAGGCCTCCGAGTCCGCCGCGGCGTCGGCCTGGCTTTCGGTGAGACCGCAGGCACGGATCAAAGTCGCCCAGCGGTCACGTTGGGCTGCGGCAGCGATGGTTTCGTACTCGGCCGCGAGTTGGGCGATCGAGCCCCACTGCTCGTGTTCCGCGGTGATGGTCTCATAGGCGGACAGCTCCGCGCCGACGTGCTGGAGGACGCCGTAGAGCACGCTCCGGGCGGTGGCGTCGGGGTTGTCACCGGGGTGCGGCTCAGTGTGGGCGTCGTCGGCTCGATCGAGGACCACATAGGCCTGGTTGGAGTGCTTGCCGCGGGTCATGGCGACATAGAAGTTCTCCCGCGTGGTCGTCGGCCCCACCAGCACATGCGCGGTATCGACCGTGACACCCTGAGCGCGATGTGCGGTGACCGCGTACCCAAGATCGACATGCTCGGCCACATACGACGTCGGCAGCACGATCGACCCGCCGAATCTGCGTCTGCTGGGACGGATCGTGACCGAGCCATCGTCGCGCACGTCTTTGATAGTCCAGGTGTCGCCGTTGCGGACCCAGTCCTTGCCGTTGCGAAGGCGCCGGTTGTTGCGGCGGGTGATGACCGTGTCCCCGACCCCGGCGGTGGTGCCGTCGGTCAGCTCGACCTCGCGGCCGGGTGCGAGGGTGCCGTCGAGGATCAGGTCCGCGCGGGCACGGGTGTTGAGGGTGTTCACGTCGTCGCGGGTCTCGGCGATCAGCACTGCCACCGACCCGGCGTCGCGGTCGGCGCGCCAGGCGGCGTAAGCGGCATCGGTCATCGCCTCGGCGTCGCCCTCGTGGATGCGGCCATGATCGAGGTAGGCGTCGATCACCTCGGTACGTCCATGCCGTAGCCCAAGGGATGCGGTCTTCTCCCAGGCGTTCGTGAAGCGGTGGACGTCGACCAACTGGGGAGCATCGTCCCGGTCGCTCACAAGGAGGTTGAATGCGCCACCGGCGTCCACGGACTGGAGCTGGGCGAAGTCACCCACCAGCAGCACCTTCGCGCCCGCCTGCTCCGCGAGGTGCGTGATCCGGTCCAGGGACAGGGTGCCTGCCAGGGATGCTTCGTCGATCATGACGAGCTGCCCCGCCTCGAACCTCGTCCCGTGCACGAGGTGGTTGGTCCACCATTTCGCGGTGTTCTCCGTCGCGATGCCAAGGTCATCAGCGAGGACCTGCGCTGCCACTGCGGAGGGGGCCAGCCCGACCACGGACCCGGAACCGTGTTCCTTCTCCCACATCCTCCGCAACGCCGACATAGCCGTGGTCTTGCCCGCACCTGCCGGGCCGACGAGCACGTCGAGCACCCGCCCGGAGACGGCGATCTTCATCAAAGCGTCGGCCTGGTCCTCGCCGAGCATTCGTCTCTCGGCATCGGCCTGGGAGGTGATCGTTTCCACAGTGCCGACTGGGACCGTGGGTGCGGTGATAGTGCGGGATCGGTCGAGCAGCCGGTCCTCGGCTGCGAGCAACAGCTCGGAGGAGAACACGGTGGAGTGCTTGGGCCGGAACACACTGGTGCCGTCCACGCGCCGGAGCGCTCCTGGGCTGGTAGTGAGGTCGGGTGGAGTGAGTCGCAGCGACGCGTTCTCGGCGGCGTCAGCGACCATGCCGACGATCGCCTCCCGGTCCTGCATGGAGGCGAACCGCCAGCCCATCGTCTGGCGGGACGCCTCGGCCATAAGGTTCCAACGGCGCCAAGTCGAGCGCTTCTCACCGACGACCTCGACCACCGCGATCCCGAGCTCGGCAACCACGCCGAGTGGGACGTCGTCGGCTCGCAGCAGTAAGGGCGTCTCGTTGTCAGTGACGGCGCGTGCCCATGTAGTGGCGTCCTGACCGATTACACCGGTGGCACGGGTGCGCCACTGCTCGGTGAGGTTCGCCAGCGACCGGACCTCCTTGTCGGGGCGCGTGGACAGGGTGGCTTGGGCGCGCAGCTTCATGATCGTCGCCGGTGACGGCCGCCGCCCGCGCTTGTCGACGTACTCGGCGATGAGGCGGTCGGTCTCGGTGTCGATGTACCGGGCGCGGGTGGAGAACTCTTGGACCAGCTCTTCCGGCACACCGGTGATCGCCCACGCCGGGTTCCGGTCCCGGCCCATGTCACGGGCTTCCCATTCGACGCCGAAGGTGCGGGTCATGTGATCGGCGAACACCGCCTGGTGCAGCTCCGAGAGCGCGACGACGGCGGCGTGCATCGGCCGCCCATCCACGCTCCGCCACTTCCCATCCAAGGCAGTCTGTACCTTGTTGGAGATAACGACGTGGGTATGCAGGTGGGGGTCGCTGGCGCGGGAATCGAAGTGATCGAACGCCGTGGCTACCAGCCCGGTGACATCGACCTGCGCAACAGCTCCGTCGCCAGCGGTTGCACCGGTGCGGGTGGCTGCAACCTCCCGCTCCATGAACGCAACCACCTCGGCAACCGCCGCACGATGCGCCTCACCGATCAACGCCTGCGTCCCGGCATCAGAGACCGCCCACAGTGCCGAGGCGGACTTCGGAACCGAGAACGTGAAGTCGAACCCCGCAACCGCCCGCCGCGTCCCACGCTCACTCTCCTCGGCCTCGATCTGCGCGACCGCCTCACCTTTCGCGCCAGGACTCATCGCCGAATCGAGGCCAGTCACGCGGGCTTCGATCCGCTCGGCCGGGGGCTTGTAGGCAGGGAACGCCAGACCGAGCGGGTCGCCGGTGAGCGGGTCACGGCCCATACCCATCAAGAGCTGGAGCTGGGCCTCCGACACCCGATCACCCACGGCAAGTCGGCCCGTGCCGAGAGAGGCCACCCCGGACCCAAGCCACTGGCCTGGTGGTGTGCCCGCCTCGGCGTAGTAACGCGTGAGAGGGGTCGAGAGCGACCGATCACCATCGGCCGCAGCGACCGTGCGCAGCAGGTACTTGTAGCCGTCGCCAGCCGACATGACCCGCATCGAGACCGTCACCACTGCCTCCTTCGTGACAGTCAGGTGAGCGCCCGGCAACCAAGACGAGCACGCTCGGAGTCACCCGCTCTTGACACCTACGTCAACTTTGGTTGACGGCGTCTCAACCTCGACCTGCAAGAGGCGTGGCCGCTCAATAAGCAAATGGGAGCCGAGCGGATCGAGCATCTGCCAGACGCGCGCCGCCGGGGTCTCGCGCGGGTCGCGTGACTGTCAGGAGAGGCGCTGCCGTCGTCGACTACGGCCGAGTCTGTGCCTGGATGACGCTACCTCATAGACCGAGCATCGAGCCGTCTACCACAGCTCTCAGCGGCGGGGACGACGGCAACCGTCATCAATCCCTCCAGATCTGGCAGGTCGATCGTGAGTTGCACCACCCCTATGCACGCGTGGACGTTGTGCAGAGTCACCGAAGGGTGCACAGTTGAGCGGATCTACTGGACGTCGTATCCGCACAAGCCTCGGCGGAACGGTCCTTCGAGGACGACGCCGAGCCAGGGTGTTCGGTGTCCAAGGTGTACCCGGACACCCACCACAGCAGCCCGCCGCACGAGCGCTGGATGATCACCGCGGCGTGGTGACCGCTTGCTGTCGTGACGAGCGCGATTGCGCACGCCGGTTCAAGGGGTGGGCTACGACCGGTCCTGTGCAGCCCAGTTCGGGGCGGGTCCGTCAGCAGTGTGGCATAAGCCAGGAACGCGACGTCGCGCGTGCCGGCCCGTAACAGTGGTTCCCATGCCCGTGCGGTCCGGATCAGAGGGCGCGGCCGCTGTCCGGATGAGCGTCACCGGGTCCCGTGTAACGGCGTGGCACCGATAGTCGCGCTCGCGTCCGGTGGCCGTTCATGTCTATCGTCAACTCTTGGCGTTAGGTTAGCCGCGGGTCATGCGATTGCCGCGAGGAGTTCATTACAGGCTTGTGCGCACGCCCGGCAGGCCTCGGCGCAAACGCTGCAATGCTCGTGGTGGCCGGCATGCTGCTCGCACTCGTCTCCGCAGGACTCGCACGCCTGGGCACAGGCCTGGAGTTGGGCATGGGTGAGGTTGGCGTCATAGCCGGTGTGGCGGGACAGAATGCGGGCGGTGGCAGCGTAGATGTCGGCGCAGTCAAGATTGGTGCGAATGCACTTGCGTAGCTCGGTCACGGTCTCTTCGCTCAGGCAGGCATCGGCGCAGCTGGTACACGCTTGGGCGCACGCCACGAGCATGTCGATCGTGCGGGCAAGCAGATCGCGGTCGACGCTGATCTCGGCCGGGTAGGTGTTCATCATCTCGGTGGTCCTCATGACGTGCTCCCTTGCTTTTCCGGTGTGACGTCGACGCGAATTCGTGACGCCGCAGATTTGTCCCTCCGACGCTACGGCGTCACGATGGAGAACACCCGGTGATGCGATGAAGGTTCGATGAAGAACCGTTGGTCGGACACGCCCACCGCCGACCATTCCGGCGCTCAGCGGCCGAACTAACCGCCCATGAACATCGCGCGGTAGTCGTCAAAGGTCACGCCAGCGCGCTTGACCGGGACCCCGGCGGGCCTCCCACCGACCAGATATCGGTAGGCCTGGCGTGCGTTACCTCAGGCGTCGAGCTGGAGAGTAGTCAGGCAGGTCGCCCCGTCCTCGCTGGTGGAGAAGTCGCGCTGGCCGGTGCGGCCGTCGTGGGTGACTTCAACGGTGCCCTCGATGTCGCGGGGAAGCCAGAAGCCGACGAAGCCGTTGTCGAAGGTGGTCACCTGCTCATCGACGAGGACCGCGCCACTGTCGTCGATGATGCGCACGCTGATATCCTCGTTGGCCAGCTCGCCACGGCAGGTGGTCAGGGAGTGGTAGTAGCACTCGTGGGTCTGATCGACGTATGGCGCGATTGAGAGGTAGAACTCGTTGTCTTCGAGCGGGAGCGCGACTTCCTGATCGGGGCCGGCGAGCATAAGTTGCTCTGCGCGCACGGAGGCCATGAGCTCGGTCGGGCGATCGGCCACAGGCATCCGGTCGAGGTGGCCGATGATCTGCTGCGCGTCCATGCCGTCGAGGTCATGCGCGGCCAGGAAGTCGGCCTGCGCGGTGGTGCTGGTCGTCGTCGGGCTCGCGTCGGGGGTGGTGGTGGAACAGCCTGCGAGCACCAAGGCCAAGGCAGCAACAAGGGTCAGGGATCGTTTCATACACCTCATTCTGCTAGACGCTGGCAGCCCGAGTGTGGTCGAGCACTGAAGATTCGATGAAGATCGACCGGACGGCCGGGACCACGCCGGACCCATCTGATTGACTCGATCGAAAGGCCCACCGCTCGCCTTCCGGTCAGCTGCGACGCCCAAGGAGGATCGATCCCTCCTCGCGCACCGCGGCTCAGAGGAGGCATCGTGCGGTGGACGGCCGGCCGTCGATCACGTTCCGGCACGGACACTCGCGGAGGTGAGACATGGGAAGGAACTGGGACCACATGGGTGGGTGGGGCATGGTCTGGGGCTGGTTCTTCCTGGCCCTGATGGTCGTGGGCCTCGTCGTGCTCGTCCTTGTCCTGGTCCGGCTGCTCAGCGGCCGCGGTCAGCGGCCCAACGGCGCGAGCCACCCGGGTCGTAGTCGGGCCCGGGAGGTGCTCGATGAGCGGTACGCCCGCGGGGAGATCGATGACACCGAGTACGACGAGCGTCGCCGGCGCCTGGACAACGGCGCAGGACCTGAGGCGTGATGCCCATCACCCGGCGTCAAGCGCTCCAGCTCGGAATGCTTGGCGGGCTCGGGGTCGTGGTCGGTGGGGTGGGGCTCTCGCAGACCGGCCTGCCCTGGCTCGCCCCGTCCACCAGTTCGGCTGGGGCCGGCGGCGAATCCCTGGTGGAACCGGAGGTCGTGCGCAGCCGGGACGGGGTGCTGCGGGTGGAACTGGTCGCCACCCGTCGGGAGACGACCATCGCTGGGCAGCGGGCACGGGTGCTGACCTACAACGGCACGGTGCCGGGTCAGACCTGGCGGGTACAGCCGGGAGACCGAATCGAGGTGCGGCTGCGTAACGAACTCGACACCCCGACCAACTTGCACACCCATGGGCTGGCCGTCTCCCCGCGGGATAACGGAGACAACCCGTTCGTGTCCATCGACCCTGGCCAGGTCTTCGACTACCGCTTTGATCTTCCCGAGGACCACCCGCCAGGGGTGTCCTGGTATCACCCCCACCGGCACGGCACGGTCGCCGATCAGTTGTTCGGCGGCTTGTACGGTGCCTTGATCGTCGAGGGCGATCGGGTGCCGGTCAGCCGGGAGCGGGTGCTGGTCGTCTCGGACATCTCGCTGACCGGCGACGGGCAGATCGTCCCCGTCGCCGCTCCGGAGGTGATGATGGGCCGAGAGGGAAACCTGGTTCTGGTCAACGGTCAACACCGGCCGCAATTATCTGCGCGTCCCGGGCAGCGAGAACGCTGGCGGGTGATCAATGCGTGCACCTCGCGGTACCTGCGCTTGGCGCTGCCCGGACAGCACTTGGAGCTGCTCGGTATCGACACCGGCCGCGAATTAACGCCTCGGGAGGTGCAGGAGGTGCTGCTGGCGCCGGGCAATCGCGCCGATCTGCTGGTGAGCATGCGCGCCGGTTCCAGCGAGTTGCGCACACTCGGTTACGACCGCGGTGGGATGGGGATGATGGGCGGTGGTGGCCTGTCCGGGCCAGGCACCTTGGCGACGTTGGCTGTCACCGGCGCCGAGGCCGCCGCCCCGGGCCCGGTGCCGGACCGTCTGGCGGTTCCGGATCTGCGGGAGAAGTCCGTCGCCGGGCGGCGGGAGATCGCGTTCACCATGACCATGGGATCGATGATGGGTCCCGGCCGGGGGATGATGGATCCCGGGTTCGATGGCCGCGCCTTCGACGCCGACCGGATCGATCAGCGGGTGAGCATCGGCGGGGTGGAAGAGTGGCTGATCACCAACCCGACCCCGATGGACCATCCCTTCCACCTGCACGTGTGGCCCATGCAGCTCGTCGAGACTGGCGGACAACCGGTCCGCGAGGTGACCAGGCGCGACGTCGTCAATGTGCCCGCCCGGGGCCGGGTGCGGGTCCTGGTCGACTTCGCGCGCCACCCGGGGCGCAGCGTCTACCACTGCCACATTCTCGATCACGAGGATGCCGGGATGATGGCCAGCGTCGAGGTCGGCTGACCGCGCCCAACCCCCGACGAGGAGGAGAACCCCTTGAGTCTCGACCACGCCTCAGGTGGGCACGTCCCGGCCCACGGAGATCGCCGCGCACTGCGGATCTCCGGGGCATTGACCGGGGTGTATTTCGTCATCGAGTTGGTCGTGGGTCTGTGGTCCGGGTCGGTGGCCGTGCTCTCCGACGCGTTCCACACCTTCTCCGCTGTCGGTGGGGTCATGATCGCCCTGGTCGCCCAACGCCTCAGCCAGCGTCCGGCCACCGGCAGGGAGACCTTCGGATGGGGGCGCGCGGAGATCCTCGGAGCCCTGTTCAACGGGGTCTTCCTGGTCGTCATGGCCGGGTACGTCTTCTGGATGGGGGCGATGCGGCTGGCCGACCCGGTCGAGCTGCCCACTACGGTCATGCTCTGGGTCGCCGCCGGCGGCATCCTCACCGAAGTCATCGCTTTCTGGTTGCTCTACCAGCGGCAGAAGTCAAACCTCAACCTCAAGGGCGCGTTCTGGCACATTCTGCAGACCTTCGTCGGCAGCCTCATCATCATCGTGTCCGCGGTGGTGATCCGGCTGACCGAGTTTCTGGCGATCGACCCGCTGCTCGGTATGGCGTTCGGGCTGGTACTGCTGTGGGCATCGTGGACCATCCTGCGCTCGGCGATGCGTATCTTGCTCCAAGGCACCCCTGAGCATCTCGACGTGCGTGAGGCGACGGCACTGCTGCGGGGCATCGACGGAGTGGCCGACGTCCATCACATCCACGCATGGACCATCACCTCCGGACGCACCGTGTTCTCCGCCCATCTGCGCGTGTCCAGTCTGCCCGAGGCTGGCGACCGTGTCCTGCACCAGGCCACCGACCTGCTCCAGGATCGCTTCGGCGTGTACTTCTCCACCCTCCAGCTCGAACAGACCTGCCCGGACGAAGAGCGCGCCGCAGACATCGACATCACCAGATAGCCCACCACCACGCCTGGTCGGTGAGAGTGGTGTCGGTGTCGCGCGACAACCACGGCGACATCGACTGAAAGCTCCCGCAAGACTCGGCCATCCCCGGCACCAAGAGTCCATCCCGCAACCTCACCGGGCCGGGAGGCGCCGTTTGGGAGAATAGATGCATGATTACGGTGGATACCCTGCCGCGCGTGCTCGTCGTGGACGACGAGGCGCCCCTGGCAAGATTGGTGGCAAGCTACTTCGAACGGGACGGCTTCGACGTCGAGACCACGGGCAACGGTCGCGAGGCGATCACCATGACCCGAGAGCTGGACCCGGGCGTGATCGTCCTCGATCTGGGGCTGCCGGGCATTGACGGGGTCGAGGTTTGCCGCACGGTGCGTACCTTCTCCGACTGCTACATCGTCATGCTCACCGCGCGGGTGGAAGAGGTCGACAAACTCATCGGCCTGTCGGTGGGCGCCGACGACTACGTCACGAAACCGTTCAGCCCGCGCGAACTCCTCGCCCGGGTGCGGGCCATGTTACGTCGTCCGCGTTCGAGCCTAGGCCCAGAGATGCCGGTGCGCCGGTTCGGTGCCCTGACGGTGGACATCGCCGCCCGCGAGGTTCACCTGCACGCCGAGCCGGTGGAACTCACCCGAACCGAGTTCGACGTACTGGCCGCGCTGGCGGTCCGACCGCGGATGGTTTTTTCCCGGCGCCAGCTCATCGAAGCGGTCTGGGGCGAGGGCTGGGTTGGTGATGAGCATCTGGTCGACGTACACATCGGGCATCTGCGGCGCAAGCTCGGCGATGACCCCGCCAACCCGATCTTCATCAAGACGATGCGCGGGGTCGGCTACCGGATGGGCAGCGGCGAATGACCCGGCTGCCGGGGCTGGCTGCACGGCTGCTCGCGGCCACGGCGGTGGTCGTATTCGTGGGCTGGGCCACCGCGTGGGTGGTCGTGGCCGCTGTCGGACCGGCGATCTTCCACGACCACATGATCCAGGGCCGGGCAAGCGATTCGGGGGTGGTCCACCACGCCGAGGAGGCCTTCCAGTCCGCCTCGGCCCTCTCCCTGGCCGGGGCGTTGCTGGCCGCGCTGGTCGCCTCGGTCGTGGTGAGCCTGTTTCTGGCTCGACGGGTCAATAGCTCTCTGGTGGCAGCCACGGACGCCGCCCACCGGGTAGCCAACGGCGATCATTCGGCTCGCGTGCCCCGGGTGGGGCTGGGCCGGGAGTTCGACGAGCTGGCCGAGGCGTTCAACACCATGGCGACGGACCTGGCGGAGGTCGAGACGATTCGCATCCGGATGCTCGGTGACCTCGCCCACGAAATGCGCACCCCGCTAGCCACCCTCCACGGCTACCTCGAAGCAATCCTGGACGGGGTGCACGACGCCGACGAGGAGACGATCACGCTCCTGCGCGATCAGGTCACCCGCTTGTCCCGGCTCGGGGAGGACATCGCGCTGGTGACCACCGCCGAGGAGGGCGGCCTGACCATGCACCGCCGAGAAGTTGCTATCACCGACCTGTTCGCCACAGCGCAGGCCGAGGCACAAGCCCGCTACCGGGAGCGCGGCGTTCGGCTGGAACGAATGGTCTCGGCCGCAGCGGCACAAGCCTGGCTGGACGCCGATCCTGACCGGCTCGCGCAGGTGCTGACCAACCTGTTGGACAACGCCCTGCGGCACACGCCCGCCGGCGGGCGGGTGGACTTGAGCGCAGACCGGCAGGGGTCGACCGTCGTGCTCCGGGTGGCCGACGACGGGGCCGGGATTGATGCCAAGCACCTTCAGTATTTGTTCGACCGGTTCTACCGCGTCGACACGGCACGGGACCGCGCCCACGGCGGGTCCGGAATCGGGCTCGCCGTGGTCGGCGCCATCGTCCGCGCCCACGGTGGAAAGGTCACCGCCACAAGCCCGGGAGCCGGGCGAGGCGCCACGTTCACCGTGACCCTACCGGTGGCTGGCGCCGCCGTCGGCCCCGGGTGAGCGGGGAGCGGTCTGCCGTGGGCCGTTCGGCGGACGGTGCGGCATCGGTCCGCTGGGGGTGCTGACCGTGCCTGCCGTGGTCCATGAACATCATGCCGATCATCATCAGCGGGCAGGCCAGCAGCGCGGCCAGCGGGAGCGCCTCACCGAGCGAGCGACCGGCGGCGAGGAGAGCCAGGACCGCCAGGACGGCGGTCCCCAGTATGATCAGCAGGTGCGAGCGGTGGTTGGTGTGCATCGGTTCCTTCTCGTTGAGCGTCGGCGCGGGTGGGGAAGATCGTCGCCACGGCCCAGACGCCGAGAACGACATAAAACAGGACGACCACGGTGAGCGTCAGCCAGACGATCGGTGCCATGTCTGCTCCTCTCCTTCAAGGCTCCACCCTCGGGCACGCTCCTGGCGCCGCGGATAGACGAATGACGAAGAATCGCTGAAGCCGCCACCCGGTGGGGGGCTCGGTGGAGCCACCGAGGGTGTCGAGCATCCGGCGGGTTCAGCTGTAGACGCTGACCGAGGGGCAGCGGGCCGAGCAAGTCGCTGGAAATCTCGCGCCCCCGTGATGGCCGCCGGCGCGGTCCCGATGAAGGTCCCGTCCGGCTTTGATGAAGAGGCGATGAAGATTGGCCGCCTGGCTGGATGCGCTCACGGCGTCCTTGCTTGACTCGGAGGGAACCATGCATCGCCGTCTCTAGGAGCAGCTCCCCGTGAAGATCACCTCTCGCCGCCTCGCCGCTGGTGGCAGCGCACTCGCCCTCGCCCTGATCCTGGCCGCTTGCGGCACCCCGCAGGACCAGGCTGACCCGACCGGGACTGGCACCGTGACCCAGGAACCGACCGGGACGCAGACCAGCGGGCCGGCCGGCGAGGTCGATCAGACCCACAACGACGCCGACACGATGTTCGCGCAAATGATGATCGTCCACCACGAGGGTGCCATCGAGATGGCCGACCTGGCAGTGGAACGTGCCGCGTCGGAGAAGGTCCGAACCGTGGCCGAGGGCATTTCCTCTGCCCAGGGGCCGGAGATCGAGCAGATGACCTCCTGGCTGCAGGCTTGGGGTGAAGACACCACACCGCCTGACGACATGGAGGGTCACGGCGGGATGGATATGGACGGGATGAGCCAAGAGGAAGCCATGGCCGAACTCGGAGGACTGTCGGGCACCGAGTTCGACCAGCGATTTCTGGAGCTGATGATCGCCCACCATGAGGGCGCCGTGACCATGGCCGAGGACGAGCTCGCGGACGGGCAGAACCCGCAGGCGCGCGAACTCGCACAGATGATCATCGACGCCCAGCAGGCCGAGATCACCGAGATGGAGCAGCTCGGCCAGAACCTGTGACAGCACGGCCCCTCCGGCCGGCGGCGGTTCTTTCCCTCCGCCAAAAGCGGGTTGCCGCCGGCCACCCGCGATGATGGCGGGGTCGCTCAGGCTTCGCTGATCATCACCGGGTCGAGCTTCACTCGGCTGACCTTCGCAATCACTAGGACAGATTGCCGAACGAAGTGGAGAAGCAAGGGACCGACAGATCGATAGCGAGCAGGACAACAAGCTCAAGACCGACTTTGCATTCGTGGCGGCGCTAGATCAGAGCGGTGTCAGCACACCAACGGCACTGAAACTGTAGGGAATGGGCGAGGACGCTTACTCCGATCAGCAGCAGATGTTCGACCTGATGCACGAGATGCGTACCCGGATCATCACCGGTCCCGCGTGCGATTGGGACCGCGTGCTGGGCACGATTCTGTTCGGAGACACGCTGGACCGGGAGATCGAGGAGGTGCGGACAGTCAAGCACCTGTGGACGGCCAGCGGCATCGTCCCGCTCCCCAAGATCGACCGCGGCCAAACTGCCGAGTGAGACCGACGGTGCCCAACTCATGAAGCCCGCCCCGACCTGGACGCCCTAGTCACCCGCGCCGCGGCGAGGTGCGGGCCTGTCCCGCGTTGTCGCCGAGCAGTCCATCCTCGCCCGGCCCATCTTGGATACCAGCCTGACGCCCACCGTCGAACCCGAGTTGGAAATCCACAGCCCCCGCAAGATCCAGGCGGAAGTGCAACTCCGCACGAGTATCCGCGCCGAACCGTGTGGGCGGGACCAGGCAGTCATCCTGGAGCCAGCCGTGCCCGAGGTCGATGACTGCTACCCAGAGTTCGTACGCATCCGCGGTATTAGTGTGCTGGCTCTGTCCGGCCGGCCACGGCCGGGTACAGGCCATCGCTGGGCCTGCCCGACATCACTGGATGATCGCCAGGTTCTACCGCGCGCTGAGCGAGGGCCCGTCCATCGACCAGACCGACGACGAATTCGACGCCTCGCGCACCTGACCGCAGGCGCCGCGTGTCGAGTGCCGAGTCGGTGAGGAAGTGGGCGTGCCATCATCGCTGCGCCTTACGCTGTTCGCGCACGACACGCAGGTCAGGATCTCCTGGGCGACGGCATCGAGGTCGTCCTAGCCTTCGGAGATGACCCGATCGATCGCAGCATCGACGACATCCCTCCTAGAAAGAAAGCGCCATAGATGGTGCCTCTCGGCCCGCACTGTGGATCACCGTCGGATCGGGGCTTAGTGATGCAGGCTGGGCATCTGCTCACGGAGGAGAGGGGCAGCGTCGATGCCCATGAGGGCAACTGGCGTGTCATCGAGGTAGTGGGCGACGAGCAAGGGTTTAGTGGACATCACCCGTGCGCGCGTGCCTAACGGAGGGTGGCCGGCACCAATGAGGGTGTGCCCGTGGATGCGCACGGAGAAAGTGGAGACCGGCAGGTATGTGCGGGGATCAGCGGCCATGCCGAGATCGTGCAGCAGCGCCTGCGCGGCGTGCACTCCCTGTGCGGTGGAATCGTCCCAGTGGTCGATCCGGTAAGCGCTGTGCCTGGGATAGTGGTGTACCGCCACGCCTCCAGCAGCGTAGATGCGCTGGTCCGGGGCATGCAGGGACCGTAGGTGACTGTCGACAGGTATGCCCTCGGGTCCGGTCCAGGGAGCCGGCGCGGTAGGTGCGGTGCCGTGAGCGACGATCGCGAGATCGCCTTCTACGCGAGTGCCGTCATCGAGGACGACGGCGACGCGATCGGAGTGAGTGCGGATCGAACGCGCGCTTCGGCCGAGGTAGGCGGCGTGCTGGGGCTGATGCAGGTCGAGCAGCCACCGGGCGGCGGGTTCGCCGATCGAGCTGGCTCCTGGCACGAGTGAACGGGCGATCAGGGCGGTGTCGTGGCCCGCATCGGTGAGCAGTGACGCGGTCTCCGAAGCGACCAGGCCGCCACCGAGGATCAGCACCCGCGCCGGGGAGGCGTGGGCGAGGCGGTCACGTACACGGACGCCGTCGGCCATCGAATGCAGAGTGGTCAGGCGACCTGCACGCACGGCCTCGTCGCGGCCGATGATCTCCTCATCAAGGATGCGAGGCCGGCTTCCGCTGGCGATGACGAGCGCGTCGAAGGCTCGCCTCTCGCCAGAGTCGAGACGAACCTCTCGGGTTCGCGGGTCGATGCTGCGCACGGTGTCGGCAGTGGGCTCGACCCCAACATCGGGAAGCGCTGCCTGGTGGGGTTCCAGTAGCCCGATGGCCACGCCCTTGTTGACCAGGGTCCGGTTGGAAGGCTGTTCGCCGGTTCGGGTGAACAGTTCGACGTCGACGCCCGAAGCGCGCAGGGCTTTCGTGGCGGCGGTTCCGGCCGCGCCGGCGCCGATGATTCCGACTGTCGAGGTCATCAGGCGTCCTCCGTCTCTCTTGCGGCCCGTGTGAAGGCTGGCAGCAGGATTGCGTCGATGAACCAGGGTGCGTCATCGGGGTCGAGGCGTCCTGCTCGGACTTCCTCTGCTGCGCCGTTCATCACCACGTGGGTCGTGGTCAGCAGCCAGGTCACGGGGAGGTCGTTGCGGAACGCGCCCTCGCGCTGGCCCCGGAGCAGCAGGGTGCGCATGCGCGCCTCGGCCTTCTCGTGCAGCTCGCGGATGCGGGCTGCGGGAAGTTCTTTCTGCGCGGCCGCCAACAAAGCGCCGGACTGGTCGACGAGTACCCAGCTGGAAGAAACCAGGCGCTGGAACGCCGCGGCGGCCTCGCCGTCGAGAGACACCTCTTTGAGCACGTCTTCGCCGCGTTCAAGGCTGTCGACCAACGCTTCTTCGATGAGCTCGGCGCGGGTCTGGAAGTGGCCGTACAGCGTCATGCGGCCCACACCCGCCTCCGCGGCGATGTCGGCGACCGAGGCGTCGGGGTTCTTGCGGATCGCCGTCACCGTAGCGGCCAGGATCTTCGCCCGGTTGCGCTGAGCATCGGCCCGCTGGTTGGCCGCCCGGTTCGCTGTCGCAGGGGCGCGCCGGGTGCCCCGTGTCGCCTGAGCCTTCTTCGTCGGCATCGTCCACCTCGCAAGTCGTATGGGAATGTATGAGATAGTGTAGCCGTTACATCCCGTACACCGATGCTTGAGTTACGGTGTCGTCGCCGGATCGGCGACGGACACACACGAGAGGAGCAGAGCGCTATGAGTACGACACACACGCCTCCGGGGGGTGCGACATGAGCGGCACGAGCGCACCGGAAACACGGACCGGCGCCAAGCAGTGGTGGGGTCTGGCGGTCCTGGTGATCCCCTCCACCCTGCTGTTCATGATGCTGACGATCCTGTTCCTGGCGGCACCGAACTTGGCCACCGACCTGAACCCGTCGAGCGCGCAGCTGCTGTGGATTCTCGACATCTACGGCTTCGTGATGGCCGGGTTCCTGGTCGCGATGGGCGTACTCGGAGACCGGGTGGGCAAACGCCGCCTGATGGTGATCGGCGCGATCTTGTTCGCAGTTGTCTCCATCGCGGCAGCGCTGACGACCGAGCCGTCACTGATGATCGTCTGGCGCGCCGTCCTGGGTCTGGCCGGTGCGACGATGTTGCCCGCCACGCTCGGGTTGATCTTCGTGCTGTTCTCCGATGCGAAACAGCGCGGCGTGGCGATCGGGATATGGGCCGGCGGCATCTCAGCTGGCGTCGCGCTCGGCCCGCTGCTGAGCGGGCTACTGCTGGAGGCGTATGGATGGGAGGCCACGTTCCTGGTGGCCGTCCCGATCATGGCGATCGTGGTGATCGGTGCACCACTCCTCGTGCCCGAGCACCGCGACCCCACGGCCCGGTTCGACCTCTTCAGTGCGCTGCTGTTGGTGGCGTCGCTGCTGGCGATCATCTACGGCATCAAACGGTTCGCCACGCAGCAGCCGGCAGGCCTCTCGATCGCACTGCTGGTGGTCGGTGCTCTGATCGGTCTGTGGTTCGTGATCAGGCAGCTGCGCGCGAAGCAACCGCTGCTGGACGTGCGCTTGTTCCGCAACAAGACGGTCAGTGGCGCTCTCGCAGTCTTCCTCCTGTCCGCTGCCGCCCTGGGCGGTGTCTACCAGCTGTTTGCGCAGTACCTCCAGCAGGTACAGGGCCTTTCACCCTTGCAGGCCGGATTCGCGATTCTGCCGGCAGCAGCGGTACTGATCGTGGCCTCCACCCTCTCTCCGGTGTTCGCCCGGAAGTTCCGACCAGGAAACGTGATCGCGATCGGCCTGCTTACCCAGGTCGTCGGCTACGTCCTGTTCACGCAACTCGACGCTGGGACAGGCCTGGCACTGGTGATCGCCAGTTTCGTGATCACCTATCCCGGCGTGGCCCCGGCGATGGCGCTGACCACCGATTTGGTGGTGAGCTCGGTCCCGCCGGAGAAGGCGGGTGGCGCCTCGGGCTTGGCGACCACAGTGAACGATCTCGGTCTCTCCCTCGGCGTCGCGCTGATCGGCAGTGTCGGCGTGGTTGCCTACCGAAATCAGATTGCGGGCACGCTCCCGGATGGGTTGCCCGCTGACGCCGCGGCCGCAGCCTCCAACAGCATCGACGGCGCGCTGGTCTCGGCCAGGGAGCTGCCGGGAGCGCTCGGCGAACAGTTGGTGACTGCGGCCCAGGAGGCCTTCACCGGCGGGCTGAACACCGCCGCGATCGTTTCGGCCGTAGTGGCCGGCATCGCCGCGATCATCGCGGCAACCCGCTTGCGCCACGTTCGCCCCACAGGCGAGGCGCAGCAGGCCGCCGCCGACGCGGCCAGCCGTTGACCTCATACCCCCTAGGGGTATAGTGTTCTGGAAGTAGTACACGAGTGAAGGAGTTTCAATCATGAGCACAACCGAATATCAGGTGACCGGGATGAGCTGCGGGCACTGTGAGACCGCCATCCGCGCCGAGGTCTCCGAGATCCCCGGCGTCACGGGCATCGAGGTCAGCGCGACCACCGGCCGCCTGGCTGTTACCACCGACAATCCGGTCGATGACGCCGCGGTGCTCGCGGCGGTCGACGAGGCCGGATACACCGCCGTCAGGAGCTGAGATGAAGGCACCTGCACGGCTGGGCCTGTACGGGCTGGTCCTCGTGGCCGTGTTCGCCGTGGCTGGATTCACGGCGAACGCGGTCATCCCCGCGGTGACCGTGCAGAGCTGGGCAGAAGACACCGCACAGAACACCCACCACGACGAAGGAGACAGCATGGACACCGCCGGGCACGAGGGCGGCCACACAGGCGAGACGGCCCCCCTCGGCCTGGGGATCGCGCAGGACGGTTACCAGCTGACCGCCGTGACCGCCCCCACCGACACCAGCACCGAGGGAAGCCTGTCCCTGACCATCACCGGCCCGGACGGGAGCCCGGTGACCGACTTCGAGCTGGAGCACGAAAAGGAACTGCACCTGATTACCGTTCGCGCCGACGGTCAGCACTTTCGTCATGTCCATCCCGAGATGAACGACGACGGCGCCTGGACGATCCCCTGGCAGTGGGAGGCGGCCGGGTC
The DNA here is from genome assembly GCF_000421225.1 of Ruania albidiflava DSM 18029. GTDB lineage: Bacteria > Actinomycetota > Actinomycetes > Actinomycetales > Beutenbergiaceae > Ruania > Ruania albidiflava. The sequence goes on from NZ_ATWL01000002.1 coordinate 164,760, forward strand.
CTACCGGATCTTCGCGGACTTCCTTCCCGCGGACGCCGGTGAAGGGCTGACCTTGTCGACCTCGGTGCACGTGGGTGGCGACTACGAGCCGGCACCGGCCACCGAGCCGGTCACCACGGCCACCGTCGACGGCTTCGACGTCAGCGTGCAGGGCGATCTCACTGCGGGCGAGGCCACGCAGCTGACCATGACCATCACCCGTGCCGGGGAACCAGTCACCGAGCTGGAACCCTACCTGGGCGCCTTCGGACACCTCGTCGCGCTGCGGGACGGGGACCTCGCCTATCTGCACGTCCACCCCCATGGGGACGAGCCGCAGGCCGGCCAAACCTCTGGTCCGGAGATCGTGTTCGAGGCCACCGCGCCCACTGAGGGCCGCTACCTGCTCTACCTGGACTTCCAAGTTGACGGCGAGGTCCACACCGCTGCGCTGGTGATCGATACGGCGACCGGCTCGGGCGGGAGCGACGGCGGGCACTCCGACGGTGGGGGTTCCGATCAGGAGCCGGGCACCGGTGACGAGCATCAGGAAGGAGAAGGCCATGACCGCTGAGAACACCAACACCGGGGTCGCCGGCATCGAATTGCAGATCGGTGGCATGACGTGCGCCTCGTGCGCGAACCGGATCGAGAAGAAGCTCAACAAGCTCGACGGTGTCACCGCGAGCGTGAACTACGCCACCGAGAAGGCCAGCGTCACCGGCCCCGACGACCTGGACCCGCAGGCCTTGATCGCGGAGGTCGAGAAAACCGGCTACACCGCCGCGCTTCCGGCACGTACCAAGGGCCACGGTGACAGTTCAGAGGATGAGGGCGAGTCGGCCGAGGACAGAGAGCTGCGTTCTCTGCGTCAGCGCCTCATCGGCGCCGCGGTCCTTGCGGTGCCGGTGATCGCGATGGCGATGATCCCAGCCTTGCAGTTCGACTACTGGGGCTTTGCCTCCCTCGTCCTCGCCGCCCCCGTCGTGGTCTGGGCCGGGTGGCCCTTCCACCGTGCCACGTGGATGAACCTCAAGCACGGTGCGGCCACGATGGACACGCTTATCTCTGTGGGCACGACCGCGGCGCTGATCTGGTCGATCGTGGCCCTGTTCTTCGGTACCGCCGGCCAGCCCGGCGTCACCCACTCCTTCGAGCTGGCCATCTCCCGCTCCGACGGGCTTGGGAACATCTACCTCGAAGTCGCCGCCGGGGTGATCACGTTCATCCTGATGGGCCGCTACTTCGAGAAGCGATCCAAGCGTCGCGCCGGGGCCGCTCTGCGCGCCCTGCTGGAACTGGGGGCAAAGGAAGTCTCGGTCCTGCGTGACGGCACCGAACAGCGTGTCTCCATCGACGAGCTGGCCGTCGGCGACGAGTTCGTCGTGCGACCTGGTGAGAAGATCGCCACCGACGGGACCATCACCTCCGGCAGCTCCGCGATCGACGCTTCCATGCTCACCGGCGAATCCGTGCCGGTCGAAGTCTCAGAGGGCGACCCTGTCACAGGTGCGACCGTCAATGCCGGTGGCCGGCTCGTGGTGAAGGCGACCCGGGTGGGCTCGGATACCCAGCTGGCGCAGATGGCGAAGATGGTCGAGGACGCCCAGTCCGGCAAGGCTGAGATCCAGCGGCTGGCCGACCGTGTCTCCGGGGTGTTCGTGCCGATCGCGATCGCCATCGCCGTCGCGACCCTCGGGGCGTGGATCGGCGCAGGGTTCCCGCTGTCGGCCGGCTTCACCGCCGCCGTCGCCGTGCTGATCATCGCCTGCCCCTGCGCTCTCGGCCTGGCCACGCCGACTGCCCTGCTGGTCGGCACCGGGCGCGGCGCGCAGATGGGCGTGCTCATCAAGGGCCCCGAAACCCTCGAATCCACCCGCAAGGTCGACACGATCGTCCTCGACAAGACCGGCACCGTCACCACCGGGAAGATGACCCTGACCGACGTGATCGCCGCCGACGGGGTTGACCGTGACGAGCTGCTCAGGCTGGCCGGCGGTCTGGAGGACTACTCCGAGCACCCCATCGCCCAGGCCATCGCCACCGGAGCGACCACCGAGGTCGGTGACCTACCGGCACCGGAGTCCTTCGAGAACATCGAGGGTAAGGGTGTCCAAGGCGTTATCGACGGCCACGCGGTCCTGGCCGGCCGGGAGTCGCTGCTGGCGGACTGGTCGATCCACCTGGGCGACGACCTCCGGGTCGCGAAGCAGGCGGCGGAGGCCGAGGGTAAGACCGCGATTGCCATCGCCTGGGATGGTGCCGCACGCGGTGTGCTGGTCGTCTCCGACCAGATCAAGCCCACCAGCGCCCAAGCGATCGCACAGTTCAAGGAGCTCGGGCTGACCCCGGTGCTGCTGACCGGCGATAACCAGGCCGTGGCTGAGCAGGTCGCCGCCGAGGTGGGCATCGATCAGGTGATTGCCGAAGTCATGCCCAAGGACAAGGTCGGTGTCGTCTCAAAGCTTCAGGACGAGGGCAAGGTCGTGGCCATGGTCGGCGACGGCGTCAACGACGCCCCCGCCCTCGCCCAGGCCGACCTCGGTCTGGCGATGGGCACCGGCACCGATGTGGCGATCGAGGCCGCCGACATCACCCTGGTCCGTGGCGACCTGCGCGCCGCCGCGGATGCGATCCGGCTGGCCCGGCGCACGCTACGGACGATCAAGGCGAACCTGTTCTGGGCCTTCGCCTACAACACCGCCGCGATCCCACTGGCCGCCTTCGGGCTGCTCAACCCGATGCTCGCGGGGGCAGCGATGGCCCTCTCTTCGGTGTTCGTCGTGTCGAACAGCCTGAGGCTGCGGACCTTCAAGGCCCGCGCCGACGATGTCAGCGACCCGGCGCCTGCTGGCCCGGCGCAGGCCCGGGAGCCGGTGGCCGCCTGACCCATCCATCTGTCATCACCCAACGAGAAAGGACACACCTGATGACTGCACATGAGAACCTCAACCTCACTGACACCTCGGGCTCCGCGGGAGGAAGCTGCTGCGGCCACGCGCCCAGCACCGACTCCGACGCGCAGGTCCCTGCCGCAGACATGGCCGAGTGCCCGGTCATGGTCGGCACCCCCGTCGTGAAGGCCGAGGCCGAAGCCGCCGGCCTCTTCCGCGACTACAAGGGTGAGCGGTACTGGCTGTGCTGCGGTTCCTGCGGGCCGCTCTTCGACGCCGACCCCGACCGGTACGTGGACGCCGCCTAACACCCCACGAGCGAGGAACCCGGCTCGTGCGGTGCGCAACCGAAGACGAGCCGGGTTCCCCCTCACTCGCCATATACCCGTACCGGGTAACAGATAGGAGCATCACGATGCGCCCCGATCACCACCGCACGCAGACATCGTCAGCGGCACACGAGGAACACGCAGGCCATCCCGGGAAGCACCCGGGCCATACCGATCACAGCGCCGAGCACGCCGGCAGCGAGGGCCACACCGACCACCACCACGAGCACTCCGACCACGCCGGCACGGACCATGAGCCTGCACACCGCGAGAAGCACGTCGACCACCAGGATCATCACGGTCAAGCCGGCCAGCATCACGCCGGGCACGAGGACCACGGCGGTCACGCCGGCCACGGCGACCACGTCGGGCAGTTCCGGCGACTGTTCTGGATCATGCTCGTCCTGGCCATCCCGGTGGTGGGGTTCAACGAGATGTTCGCCGACCTCCTCGGCTACCAGCTCCCCGACGCCGGATGGGTGTGGTGGGTCTCCCCGGTCTTGGGCACCGTGATGTATCTCTGGGGCGGCCGGCCGTTCCTGACCGGCGCGCTTTCCGAGATCCGCGCCCGCCAACCCGGCATGATGCTTCTCATCGGTCTGGCGATCACCGTGGCGTTCATCGCCTCCTGGGGCGCCAGCCTGGGCTTGCTGGACCATCAGCTGAACTTCTGGTGGGAACTGGCGCTGCTGGTCGTCATCATGCTGCTGGGCCACTGGATCGAGATGCGCTCCCTGGCACAGACCACCTCCGCTCTCGATTCCTTGGCGGCCCTGCTACCCGACGAGGCCGAGAAGGTCGACGGCGACGACGTGGTCAAAGTCGCTCCGGCCGACCTCGCGGTCGGTGACATCGTCATCGTGCGCCCCGGCGCCTCTGTGCCCGCCGACGGCAGGATCACCGACGGCTCGGCCAGCATGGACGAATCCATGGTCACCGGCGAATCCAAGTCCGTCCGACGCGAGACCGGTGAGCAGGTGGTCGCCGGCACGGTGGCCACTGATTCAGGCTTGCGGGTCGAGGTCACCGCCATCGGCGAGGACACCGCCCTGGCAGGTATCCAGAAACTGGTGGCCGACGCGCAAGCATCGTCCTCGCGCGCCCAGCGCATCGCCGACACGGCGGCGGCCTGGTTGTTCTGGTTCGCACTCGGCGCAGCCGCGATCACCGCCGTGATCTGGAGTGTTCTGGGGATGCCGGATGCGGCGGTGGTGCGCACGATCGCCGTGCTGGTGATCGCCTGCCCGCACGCGCTGGGACTGGCGATCCCGCTGGTGGTCTCGATCGCCACCGAACGCGCCGCCCGCGGCGGAGTGCTGGTCAAGGACCGCCTCGCGCTGGAGTCGATGCGAACAGTGGACACCGTCCTGTTCGACAAGACCGGCACCCTGACCAAGGGCGAGCCCACCGTCACCGGGATCGAACCGATCGAGGGACACACCGAAGACGAGGTGCTGGCTCTGGCCGCAGCGGCCGAGACCGACAGCGAGCACCCGCTCGCCAGGGCCGTGGTCGGGGCGGCGCGCGCCCGTGAGCTGGACGTGTCCAAGGCGACCGACTTCTCCTCCTCGCCGGCAGTTGGAGTGAAGGCGACAGTGGGCGGCACGGTGGTCGAGGTCGGCGGCCCCTACCTCCTCGACGAGCATGGCCTCGACGAACTCCCCGTCGCCGATCAGTGGCGCACCGAGGGTGCGATCATCCTCCACATCCTCTCCGACGGTCAGGTGATCGGTGCCCTGCGGTTGGCCGATGAGATCCGGTCGGAGTCCCGTGACGCCGTCGACGCGCTCCACGCCGCCGGCGCGCAGGTCGTCATGATCACCGGCGACGCCCAGGCGGTGGCCGACACCGTCGCGAACGAACTCGGCATCGACCGAGTCTTCGCCGGGGTCCGGCCCGAGGACAAGGCCGCCAAGGTCGCCGAACTCCAGCACGAGGGCCGCAAGGTGGCCATGGTCGGCGATGGAGTCAACGACGCTCCGGCCCTGGCCCAGGCCGATGTCGGCATCGCCATCGGCGCCGGCACCGACGTGGCCATCGGCTCCGCCGGAGTCATCCTGGCCAGCTCGGACCCGCGTTCGGTGCTCTCGGTCATCGACCTCTCTCGGGCCTCATACCGGAAGATGAAGCAGAACCTCTGGTGGGCTGCCGGCTACAACCTCATCTCCGTCCCGATGGCAGCCGGCGTCCTCGCACCGATCGGATTCGTTCTGCCGATGAGCGTTGGCGCGATCCTGATGTCCGCCTCGACCGTGGTGGTCGCGCTCAACGCCCAGTTGCTGCGCCGGCTCGACCTGACGCCTGAGGCCAGCACGGCCAAGACCCTTGACCGCGCGGCAACCAGATAAGCACTGTCCCCTCCCGGAGCGGACACCATACAAACAGGAGAAATACGATGGAAACCATCACCACGCCAACGGCCGAAGCCAGCCACGGCTACATCAATGACAAGGACCGCTACCTGGCTCGTCTCAAGCGCATCGAGGGCCAGGCACGCGGCATCCACCGAATGATCGATGAGGACACCTACTGCATCGACATTCTCACCCAGATCAGCGCCCTGACTTCCGCCCTGGAGAACGTCGCCCTCGGCTTGCTCGACGACCATCTCAAGCACTGCGTCGTGGACGCCGCCAAGGCTGGCGGGCCACAGGCCGAGGAGAAGATCAAGGAAGCCTCCGACGCCATCGCTCGACTGGTCAAGTCGTAAGGGACCACGGTCGCATGCGCTCTTCAAACATCATCGTCAGGGCATTGTCACTTGCCACGGAAATCGTGACCTTCCGCGCCTCAACTTCTGGCGACGCGAGCTGGCGGGCCTCCAGCACCACGGGACGCACTCAGTGGGTGTTGGAAGTCACCATTCGCGCCGTGAAAGCCTGCTGCTGAGGCCAGCCTCGGCGCCCGCCCGTGAGGCATCCCGGCATCCCATACGTGTCCCGCGTCAGGGGAACCGGAAGCGCTGGCCGTCAGGACGAGTCGCAGCTCCGGTGAGTCGAGATGGCGGCCCTCGATACGCTCGATCTCGACCGGTTCGCGCCGGTCGTCGCACGAACGCGAGCAATACACCGCCCCATCGTGCCCGTGGCCTATGACTGCGTGAAACTGATCTTCGTCCGCGCCGGCTCAGCAATATTGCTTAGCGAGTTTGGTGAGAGACCGGTGGCCGTCGGTGACGTCGTCGTGTTAGGAGCCAACACTCTGTGTGGCAGTGAACCTGAATGCTCGATCACGGTGACCACCCTCTACCTCGATCACGACTACGTCGTGGATCAAGTGTTCTGGCAGTATGCTGCACAGCTGGCAGATCGATGGGACGCGCAGGACTTCGCCGAGAAGCTGTATTCGGAGCCAGCCCAGATACTGCACCTCGGCGAAGACCGCGCCGGGATGCTCATGCCCTGGCTCGATGAACTCGTTGCACTGAGCATCGACGGCCCCTCCCCAGAACGGTTCTACCGGCTGCAAGCGCTGCTCTTTGCCGTACTGGACGTGGTAACCCCGTACGTGAGAACAACCGCGACGCGGCGATCGCCAACACAACGCCAATCGATGCGACCCAGCCTCCCACGCCACCGTAGGTTCGCGCCCCTACGGGCCGAGGCCCAGGCCGCTGCCGACCTGCTGCGCGCTGACCATGCGCGCCGATGGACGTTGCGAGAACTTGCCGGCGCCGTGCACCTCTCCCCATCCCAGCTCGGGCGCGTGTTCGTCGATGCCTACGGTAAGACCCCGATGACGTACCTGACCACGCTACGGGCCGAGCACCTGGCCCGGGTGCTGCGCGAGACCGACCTGCCCATCGAACAGGCCATGGCCGAGGTTGGATGGCACAGCCGCGGCCACGCCGCCCGTCTGTTCCGCCAGGCCGTCGGGCTCACGCCCACCCGCTACCGCGAACGTAGCCGACACTCCCGCGCCTGATCGGATGATTCGCATTAGCGCATTTTCGATACGCGTATCGGCATCATCGGCCCTTCTCGGCCCACTGCCGAGTTTCCAGTTGGTAGTCCGGTAAGGACTCGTCGGGTTTATCACTTGTGCCTGACGGTCACCGCGTCGTTGTCCGTCTCGTCCGTGCTGGTGATCCCGGCGTACCTGGGGGTTACCGAGCCTGTTCGGCTCGGTGTCCAGGGTAGCAGGAGGAGACGGCGACGATGGCCACGACACGGGAAAACTCTCAGGCGGCGCGGGAGGCGAAGCTCGACGAGCTGCACGAGAAGCTGACCGGCGCCGTCGAGCGGCTGGTCTCTGGGGAGGACTGGGCGCGAGCGCTCGCGTTCGCGGCGCGGTTCAGGGCCAGATCGTTCTCGAACACGCTGCTGATCTGGGCCCAGCACCAAGCGGCCTTCGAGGCGGGCCGGGTGCCGGAGCCGATGCCGTCGTATGTGGCCGGGTACCGGCAGTGGCAGACCCTGGGCCGGCAGGTCGAGAAAGGCCAGTCCGGGTACCAGATTCTCGCCCCGGTCACCGGCCGGTTCGCCTCCTCGAACCCGGCTGATGCGGAGTCGTGGCGGCGCCTGGGCAAGGGCGAGAAGCCGCGGCCGGGCGAGGTGGTCCGGTCGAAGATGATCACCGCCAAGCCCGCCTATGTCTGGGATGCCTCCCAAACGTCCGGGGAGCCAATCCCGGAGCCGCCGGCGCCGACGCTGCTGGGAGGCGAAGCCCCCACCGGTCTGTGGGACGGGCTGGCCGACCACGTGCGCGCGCAGGGGTTTGAGGTGGTGCGGGTGCCGCACGAGGGCATGATCCACGGCGCCAACGGCGTCACCGATTACACCGCGAAGACGGTGGCGGTCCGGGAGAACATGGACCCCGCCGCGCAGGTCAAGACGCTCGCCCACGAACTGGGTCACGTCCTGCTGCACGGCCCCGACAACGACGAGGCGCGTCAGCATCGTGGCATCGGGGAGGTCGAGGCGGAATCGGTCGCGCTGATGATCGGCGCCGCTCACGGTATGGACACCTCCGGGTACACGATCCCTTACGTCTCCACGTGGGCCGCGCGAGTGGACGGCAAGGAGCCCGGCGAGATCGTCAAGGCCACCGGGGAGCGGGTCCGCAAGACGGCACTGTCGATCCTGGAACGGCTCGACACGGCACAGGTCACCGACGGCGCCCCGCCCGGCCTGGACCGCGACGCACCACAGCGCGAGGCGACCTCCCGCAAGCAGCCGACCCACGATGCCCCGGAGTCACGTCGGGTCACACCGCTGCCCGAGCCCGCGCCCCGAACGGTCACCGCGTCCGCGACGACACCGGCGAGGGCGTTGTGACGCCCGCGGTAGAGGCTGTCGCCCGCGTGCTGAGACGCGCCGCCAGCCCGTGGCCGGTCTCGGCAGTGGCACGGGAACTGGCCGCCGCCGGGGTGCCCGTCTTTCCGTGCCTGCCCGGCGGCAAGCGTCCCCTGACGACGCATGGTTTCCACGACGCCACCACCGACCTCGAACAGATCACGGCGTGGTGGCGTGAGCATCCGGAGGCGAACCTCGCCGTGCCCACCGGCGCCGCGTCCGGGCTGGTGGTGGTCGATGTCGACGTTCACGGGCCCGTCGACGGGTACCGGGCGTTCGATCACGCCCACCGGGCGGGGCTGGTGTCGGGGTGGGCGTTCCTGGTGTCGACGCCGTCGGCTGGGATGCACGCCTACTACCCGGCAACCCCAGACCGGGACCAGCGGTCGTGGCAGGCCGCGCGCGCCGGCATCGACTTCCGTGGTGACGGCGGGTACATCGTCGTCCCACCCTCGACCGTGTCCACCGCCCGCAGGAGCGCCGGCTACCGGGTGCGGCGGATCAACGCCGGTGTGCCGTCGGTGCTCGACGCCGATCAGCTGCGAGAGTTCCTCGACCCGCGCCCCACACCCCGCCGCACTTGGGGTCGGGAGGTGGAGCAGTCGGCGGATGCGTCCCGGCTGGCGGCGTGGGTTGCCGGCCGCGCCGAAGGGGAACGGAACCGAGGCTTGTTCTGGGCCGCCTGCCGGCTCGCGGAGAACGGCGTTCCGGCACCGGATGCGCTCGATGTGCTCGCGGCCGCGGCGTCGCAGGTGGGCCTGGGTGAGCGCGAGATCACCGCGACCGTCCGCTCCGCCTACCGCACTGCCCAACCCCGACCCTCGGCGCCGCCGGTGCAGCGCGGCTCACCAGCGGCGGCTGACGGCTGGTTCACTCACGACGGCGCCGTACGGCTGTCGTCTCCGACGCGGAGACTGTCATGAGCATTCCTGCCGCGGCGAAGCACAGGAGCCGACATTGGGCGGTGGTGACCGCGGTGGCCGGGACGGTGTTCATCGCCGCCGGCGCGTTCTGGCTGTCGTTCACGGCGCTGGCTGATCTCGCTGCTCGTTCGGGGGTCGGTGGTTCGCAGGCGTGGGCGTGGCCGCTGATCGTCGACGGCATCATTGTGGTCGCCACCGTCGCCGTGGTCGCCCTGGCCGGCCAGCGCTCGGCGTGGTATCCGTGGGCGCTGTTGATCGGCGGCGCCGCCGTGTCGGTGACTGCGAACGCCATCCACGCCGTCGTCGCCGCGGATGCCGATGTCCCCGGAGTGCTGGCCGCGGCCGTCGCCGCGGTGCCACCCGTGGTGCTGCTGGCGATCACCCACCTGACCGTCATCCTCACCCGACCACAACCGATCACCGACCCGTCCGTGTCCAATGACGACGCCGTGCCCAGTGACACGTCCCCGTCGGTCGAGAAGTCCCGCTGGGGCGGGGTGCCGGTACCGGAGTCGGGAGCGTGGCAGTCGGCAGAGGCTCAGGCGTTCGTCGCCTTGCCGGCGCCAACGCCGGAAGCGATCGACCTGGCATCGGCGCACGAGAGCGCTGAGCCGTCGGCCGGACCCCGGGCGGTCCTCCCGGATCGGCGTGCCCGGGCGGCAAAGCTACGCGGACAGGGGTGGTCGAACAAGAAGATCGCGCGAGAACTCGGCGTGCATCCCTCCACGGTGGGCCGCTGGTTCACCGCGGCGCACCTTCCCGACAGCACCGATGTTGAGGAGGCGATCCCATGAGTTCCGCACACGACCACGATCCGCAGCGGCCCGACACCGACGAGCGGGTACCCGAGCCGATTTCCGCGCGGACGGCGGCGGAGTCTGCTGAAAAGAGCGAGGCACCGGACGCGCTCCGGGCAGCACGGGCCGCCCACCGACGCGAAACCGAACGGCAGACACCAGCGGCAGAGTCGAGGCGCGCGCGGGGGGTGGAGTGGGTGCGGCCCACGGACCTCATCGCCCGCCAGGGTGCGGCTCTCGCCGGCCGCGGCATCGACTTCGAGGTCGAGCTGGCCCGCCGCACCCGCACCCCCATCACCGCCGGCGCCCAACACCTGGGTGAGCGGGCACGCCGGCTGCCGCCCCTCTCGGCGTTCGGCCGCGGCAGCACCGCCCAGGCTGCTCTGTCCCGGCCCGGTGTCGGGATGAGCTGAGCAAGGCGGTGACCAGCGATGCGTACGTCAACGAGGACCCACAGCGATGCCGGGGACGGCGTGTGCACCTGCCTGTCAGGAGGTGCCCTGACCATGACCGACAACAACACACACCCCACCACCGCCCCAGCGGCAGCAGCTGGCCGCGCGGACTTCACCACCGGCGAGGGCCTGCGCGCCCTGCTACACCGGCTCCACCACGGCGGGCGGCGCACCTGGCAGCACGATCCGCAAGCAGCGGAACTGATGGCCTTCACCGCGCAGAAGTACACGCCGCTGGCACGCAAGCATGGGCTGGACCCGTGGGAGGCCACCTCGGCGGCATTCGACGTGATGCGCACTCGGGCAGCCCGCGAGGCGCACGACCCGTGGGCGGTCATCACACACGCGGTGCGGATCACCTGCATCTTCGAAGAACGCGCCCAAGGACTGCTCTGCTCGGTCCACCAAGCCCGCCGCCCCCACATCTCCGCGTTCCACGACCCCGAACGGTTCTCCGACCGCGAGACCCCGCTGACCGACTACCACTCCGCCTTCCACATCCCCGCAGCCGACGCACCGGACGCCCCTGACCAGACACCGGCATCGGCACGGGCCAGCACCACGGCGGGCTCGGCGGTCGAGGACGCGATCGCGCTGTTCACGCTGCTGGACTGGCCGGCCGACATTGCCAGAGCTGCGGTGGAGCATGTGTGCGCCGCGCTCACTCGGGCTGGCACCCGGCAGGCTGCGTACGAGGCGTTGCGGCGCGACAAGCATGCCCGCGCCTTGCTGGACATCCCCGGCCGCTCCTGGACGGCGCTGTTGAAGGCGCTGCTGGGTCACCCGCACCCGGCCTACACCGCCACCGGCACCGGGCGCGGTGTGCTGCTGCGGCTACTGATCGGCGAGAGCCTGCCGGTGCTGCTGCGCGACGACGACCTCGTCCTGTCGATCTCCCTCGCCGCTCCCACCCACCACTACCGCGGTGAGCGTGGCCTTGCCGGTGAAGCCTCTCCCGGGGGCGAGTCCCGATGAGCGCGCGGGAAGGGTCCATCGAGCTGGAACGCAGCGTCGATTCGATCCGCGTCGGGCGCCGGCACCGCACCGACCTGGGCGACATCGACGCCCTCGCCACCTCCATCGCCCGCGACGGCCTGCTCCAACCGATCACCATCACCCTCGACAATGTGCTGGTCTGCGGTGCCCGTCGGTTGGCGGCCATCAAGCAGCTCGGCTGGAGAACTGTCAACGTGTGGGTCCGCTCGGGCATCTCCGACCGCCTCGGCCACCTCCTTGCCGAGCAGGACGACAACGTCCTGCACAAGCCGCTGACCCAGCTCGAAGCCGCCGCTCTGTATCGGGAGCTGAAGCAGGTGATGGCCGAGGATGCCGCCCGCCGGCAGGCCGCTCATCACCAGCGAGTTCGACCAGCTGTTCACAACCGCCAAGACCGAACGGAAGGCACAGATCGCCGAACGCGACCGCCTCTACGACGAACGGACCAAACTGCTCCAGGCCCACTACGCCGGCGCAGTGCCACTCGACCTGCTCAAAACCGAACAGGACCGCATCGCCCGCCAAGTCGCGTTCCTCGACTCACGCATCGAGGCCAGCGAGATCGAGTACGACCAGGCCCGCGCCCACCTCGATGACTGCCTGGCCCTGGCAGGCAACGCCCACGCGATCTACATGAGCATCGACGACTCGCTGCGCCGCATCGCCAACCAAGCCTTCTTCGAACGACTGACGGTCACCGACGACGACGCCATCGATGCCGAACCCGGAGTGCCGTTCGACACTCTGTTCAACCCCGAAGTCCAGGCCACCGCCCTCGCCCGCCAGGAGCGAGGCGGAAACGGGGCAGATCAAACCGGGAACGTCGCTGGTTTGAACAACGACGCTCTGGTGCCCCCGGCAGGACTCGAACCTGCAACCTACGGATTAGAAGGCCGTTGCTCTATCCATTGAGCTACGGGGGCGGACCGCTCCAGCAGGCCTGCGCTGGGTCGCGCGAGCGAACCGGGTGCCAGGATACCCGCCGTGCGGCGCGGAAAGTTGGTCCTAGCGGTGCTGGCACGGCAGGCTAGGGGCCGTGACCACTGAATCCTCCGACACCAGGCCCGCGGGCGGGGATCAGTCCGTGGACCGTCCAGCGCCGACCGAGCCGGACGAGCGGGTGCCGATGGTTGAGGTGATCGAGCACCTGCTCGCGAACCTGGACGCGGCCACGCTCCCGCTGGACGTCCCCGGTGTGGTGGCCGCGCGCCAGGAACGCGACCGGGTGGCCACCCAGGTGCGCCACCATCTGCTGCCCCGCCTGCGCCAGGTGGCCGCCCCGGTGATCGTGGTGGTGGGCGGGTCGACCGGGGCCGGCAAGTCCACCATCGTGAACTCGGTGGTGGCCAAGGAGGTCACCACCGCCGGTGTGCTGCGTCCCACCACCCGGGAGCCGATCCTGGTGGTGCACCCCAAGGACGCGGACCTGCTCGAGGGGCACCCGGTCGCGGACATCGCACGGGTCACCCCCCAGGAGGTGGTGCCGCGCGGGATGGCGCTGCTGGACGCCCCCGACCTGGACTCGGTGCACGCCGCCAACCGTGGCCTGGCCGACGAGCTGGTCGAGCTGGCCGACCTGTGGGTGTTCGTCACCACCGGCTCCCGCTACGGCGATGCCGTCCCCTGGGCACGGCTGCACGAGGCCCGGGAACGAGGCGTCTCCCTGGCGGTCATCCTCAACCGGGTCGACCCCACCGCCCTGGCCACGGTGCGGCGGGACCTCTTCGAACGGTTGGAGACGCAGGGCTTCGGCTCCGTACCGTTCTTCGTCATCGCCGACGTCGGTCCGCACGAGGGGGTGCTGCCCGCCGAACGGATCCGGGAGTTCACCCAGTGGCTGACCGTGCTCGGGGCGAAGAGCCAGTCCCGCAGCATCATCGCCCGGACTGTGCGCGGCGCCTGGCCGGCGCTGCGCCAGGACGTGCAGCAGGTGGCGGTCGCGCTCGAGGACCAGCGCCGCCACCACCTGTCGTTGCGCAACCAGGTCCGTGCGGCCACCACCGCCTCTGCGGAGCAGGTGCAGGAAGGGCTGGCCGCCGGCGGCGCTGCGGTGGGCGCACCGACCACCGCGTGGCTGGCCGGCGCCAGCTCCGGTGGGGTCCTGGCCCCGCTGGTCGCCGCCCCGGCGAACCTGGTGGAGTCCTGGCGGTACCGGCGTGCCACCACCGCCCGTCGAGCAGCTGTCGCCTCCCTGCGCGAGGTCAGCATGAGCGCTGCCCGCACCCTGATCAGCGAAGCCTGCGAACGTGCTGAACGCGCGATCCGCGCCGGTGCTACACACTCCGCCGGCGGCAGCCAGGTCGCCGAGCTGGTCAGCGCCGAGGAGGCCGCCGCGGCACGTACCGAGCGCCTGGACCTGCTGTTCTCCGAGTGGGACGAGGTGGTCGCCGAGCTGTGCGCCACGCTGACCTTCGGCGCCGACGACGCCGGTCTGGACGAGGCCAGCAAGGCTGCGCTGGTCGAGGTGGCGGCCATCGGCCTGGACGGCGCCGAACGCGCCGTGGCCAGGCTCCTGTCCGAGCGAGGCTCCGCCGTCGTGCGCAGGCTCCGCACCGACCTGTCCACCTGGGCGAGGGTGGCCGTGGAAGGGGAGGCCGACGTGTTCCTGGCCGCCTTGTCTACCCTCGGGGTAGATGATGGTGCCGCCCGCAGCCTTCGACTGCGGGCCAGCGAGCTGAAGGGATACCAGTGAGTTCAACGTCGGAGACTGCGGTGCCGACCGGGGGCGCGGGGCAGGAGCTGGGGGACGACGTCGAACAGATCACCACAGCGCTGGACACTGCCGGCGCACGGATCCCTGGAGAGATCACCGCAGCAGCCCACGAGGACCTCGCCCAGGTCACCCAGCGGCTCGCGCTCGGGGTGGACTACACCGTGGTGGCCCTGGTCGGCGGCACGGGGTCGGGAAAGTCTTCGCTGTTCAACGCCCTGTCCTCGTTGCAGTTCGCTGACGTCGGGGTGATCCGACCGACCACCTCCCAGGCCGCTGCCTGCATCTGGGGCAGCAAGGCCACCGCTCTGCTCGACTTCCTCCAGGTGGCCCCCGATCGGCGCATCCAGCGCGAGTCCGCCCTGGACGGCGACGCCGAGGAGGAGCTGACCGGTCTGGTGCTGCTCGACCTGCCCGACCACGACTCGGTCGAGTCCACCCACGCCGAGCAGGTGAACCGGCTGCTGCCGCTGATCGACCTGCTCATCTGGGTGGTCGACCCGCAGAAGTACGCCGACAACGTGCTGCACGAGGAGTACCTGCGCGCCCTGGCCGCCCGGCACGAGGCGATGGTTGTGGTGATCAACCAGATCGACACGATCCCGGTCTCCGCGCACGACCAGGTTCGTGACGACGTGGCCCGGCTGCTGGTCGAGGACGGTCTGGCAGACGTGCAGATCGAGATGGTCTCCGCGCGCACCGGTGAGGGGGTGGAGCGGCTGCGCACGCTGCTCGCCGAGGTGATCGCCGGGGAGTCGGTGGCCGCCCGCACCGCCCGGGACGAGGTGTCCGCGGTGCGCCGCCGGCTGGTCGGGCACGTCGCAGCCCAGGACCCCGCCCCACCGGAGGCGGAAGCGGTGGCCGAGGACCTGGCGACCGCCTCTGGTGTGCCGTCGGTGGCCGAGTCGATCCGCCGGGCCGTCGCCTCCCCGCGTGCTGTGGCGCTCGCCGAGGTGCAGCGTCCCGCCAGCAGCCGCACGGCGGCGATCCGGGACCGCTGGCTGGGTCAGGCCACTGCCGGCCTGCCCACCCCCTGGCGAGAGGCCGTGGTCCAGACCGTCGCCGAGGAGGCCGCGTTCGACGAGCACGTCTGGACCGCGCTGCACAGCCAGGCGCTGCCAGCCAGCACCGACCGCGTGGCGGCCGCACAGCGCACGGCCGGACTCGCTGCCGGGGGCCTCGGCCTGGTGCTGCTGATCGTCGGCGCCGCACTGTTCTCCTCCGCCACCGCCGTGGGTGGGTCGCTCGCCGGCGCCGGAGCCGCGCTGCTGCTGGTGGCCCTGGTGCTGGTGCTGGTGGCGCGCACCCGCCGGCGCCGCACCGCCGGGGAGCGTGCCGAGGACTTCTTGCACCGCACGACGGCGGCGCTCACCTCGGTCGTGTCCGACGACCTGGTCCGGCCTGCTCAGGTCCCCCTGGGCGAGCACAGCAGTGCACGGGCGGGCATCCGCGGGGATGCCCCGGTATCCACAACCCGGGGGTAGGCCGCGGGCGCCGTGGGCGCCGCACGGGTCACGGTGGTCCCGTGCACCGGACCAGCCGGTGCCCGAGCACTCTGGAGTCACCATGGTCAACGAGATCGAGGTCACCCTCCGTGGCCACATCGGCCACGACCCGAACCTGATCACCGGCGCCGGCAAGCAGTCGTTCCTGCGGTTGAACGTCGCCAGCACCCCACGGATCCGCACCCGGGAGGGGGAGTGGGGCGACGGGACCACCCAGTGGTTCGCCGTCAAGCTCTTCGGCGCCTTCGCCGAGCACGTCGCACAGAGCGTGCGCAAGGGCGACCCGGTCCTGGTCCGTGGCCGCCTGGAGCACGAGGAGTACCAGACCCGTGACGGTGAGGACCGGTGGACCGCGGTGATCGTTGCCGACGCCTTCGGGCCGGACCTGCGCACCGTGACCGCGCACGTCTCCCGCGCCACCCGGCGCGCCGAGCCCGAGGGGGACCACGAGGAACAGACCGCCCCTGCGGCAGGTGGTGAGGCCAGCAGCGCCGCGGACCGGACGGGCGGGGCACCCACCGACGAGACCGGAGCGGTGGACGTCTCCGGGTTCCAGGAGGTGCCGGACGAGGACGTCGAGGCCGCCGAGGAGGACTCGATGGCCGCCCGGATGTCGGCCTGAGCGGTGCCCGGCCCCCGATTGCCACTATCGGGGGCCGACGCCGTAAGGTGAGGACTTGATCCATCCCCAACCGCTCATCGCTGGGAGAAAAGTGGCCGAGTACATCTACTCGATGGTGAAGGCGCGCAAGTCGCACGGAGACAAGCTCATCCTCGACGACGTGACGATGTCGTTCCTGCCCGGGGCGAAGATCGGCATGGTCGGCCCGAACGGGGCCGGCAAGTCGACGATCCTGAAGATCATGGCGGGTCTGGAGACGCCGTCCAACGGTGAGGCCCGACTCTCGCCCGGCTACTCCGTGGGCATCCTGCAGCAGGAGCCTCCGCTGAACGAGGAGAAGACCGTCCTGGGCAACGTGGAGGAGGGCGTCGCCGAGATCAAGGCCAAGATGGACCGGTTCAACGAGATCGGTAACCAGATGGCCGAGCCGGACGCCGACTTCGATGCGCTGATGGCGGAGATGGGCAAGCTCCAGACCGAGATCGACGCTGCCGACGCCTGGGACCTGGACTCCCAGCTGGAGCAGGCGATGTCCGCACTGCAGCTGCCTCCTGGGGACGCCGAGGTGACCCACCTCTCCGGGGGTGAGCGCCGCCGGGTGGCGCTGGCCAAGCTGCTGCTGGAGCAGCCGGACCTGCTGCTGCTCGACGAGCCCACCAACCACCTGGACGCCGAGAGCGTGCAGTGGTTGGAGCAGCACCTGGCCAAGTACCCCGGCGCCGTCATCGCCGTCACCCACGACCGGTACTTCCTCGACCACGTGGCCGGCTGGATCGCCGAGGTCGACCGCGGCCGTCTCTACCCCTACGAGGGCAACTACTCCACGTACCTGGAGAAGAAGTCCGCCCGGATGGAGATCCAGGGCAAGAAGGACGCCAAGCTCGCCAAGCGGCTCAAGGACGAGCTGGAGTGGGTGCGGTCCTCGGCGAAGGGCCGCCAGTCGAAGTCCAAGGCCCGGCTGACCCGGTACGAGGAGATGGCTGCCGAGGCGGAGCGCACTCGCAAGCTGGACTTCGAGGAGATCCAGATCCCGCCGGGCCCGAGGCTGGGTTCGCTGGTGATCGAGGCCCGCGACCTGAAGAAGGGCTTCGGCGATCGCACCCTCATCGATGGGCTGAGCTTCACCCTGCCCCGCAACGGCATCGTCGGTGTGATCGGCCCGAACGGAGTCGGCAAGACCACTCTGTTCAAGACGATCGTCGGGCTCGAGGAGCTCGACGGTGGTGAGCTCAAGATCGGGGACAGCGTCCAGATCTCCTACGTGGACCAGGGCCGGGAGAACATCGACCCGAACAAGACCCTGTGGGAGGTGGTCTCCGACGGGTTGGACTTCATCCAGGTCGGCAAGGTGGAGATCCCCTCGCGCGCCTACGTCTCCCAGTTCGGGTTCAAGGGCGCCGACCAGCAGAAACCGGCCGGTGTGCTCTCCGGAGGGGAGCGCAACCGGTTGAACCTCGCGCTGACCCTGAAGCAGGGCGGCAACCTGCTGCTGCTGGACGAGCCCACCAACGACCTGGACGTGGAGACCCTGGGCAGCCTGGAGAACGCGCTGCTGAACTTCCCCGGTTCCGCTGTGGTCGTCTCCCACGACCGCTGGTTCCTGGACCGGGTCGCCACCCACATCCTCGCCTACGAGGGCACGGCGGAGAACCCGGCGCAGTGGTACTGGTTCGAGGGGAACTTCGCCGACTACGAGGCGAACAAGGTCGAGCGGCTCGGCCCGGAGGCGGCCCGGCCGCACCGGGTCACCTACCGCAAGCTCACCCGGGACTGATCGATGGGCCGGACGCGCGTTCCGGTGCAGATGCGCTGGGCCGACCTGGACGCCTACGGGCACGTGAACAACGCCGCGATGCTCACCCTCCTGGAGGAGGCGCGCATCGCCACGTTCTGGACCAGCGACCCCGAGGGGTCACGGTCCGGTGCCAAGGTGCTCTCCGGCGGGCCCGGCAGTGACACCCACACGCTGGTGGCTCGCCAGGAGATCGAGTACCTGGCTCCGTTGTCCTACAGCCAAGACCCGGTCGGGGTGGAGCTGTGGATCGGGGAGATCGGCGGCGCCAGCCTGCTGGTCTGCTACGAGGTGCTCACCCCGGCCGGTCAGGTCTGTGCCCGTGCGGCAAGCTCGATCGTGAAGGTGGACGCTGGTTCGGGACGCCCGGTGCGGTTCACCGCCGAAGAGCGGGAAGCACTGGCCCCGTTGCTGGACGACCCGGTGACCTTCCGGCGCTGACCACACCCACCCCAGCACACGCGAACGCCCTGCTTCGCGGCTCCGACCCGGAGGTCCGCCGCGAAGCAGGGCGTTCGCGATGGGGACTGGTCAGCGCAGCGGCGTGTAGTCCCGGTTGGCGATGTAGCCCGGTCGGGGCGCAGGTGCCGCGTACGGGTCAGTCAGCGTGTTCTCCACACTGTTGAACACCAGGAAGATGTTCGACCGTGGGAACGGGGTGATGTTGTTCCCGGACCCGTGCATGATGTTCGCGTCGAACCACAGCGCCGACCCCGCCGGTCCGGTGAACTGGTCGATGCCGTAGTCCGCGGCCATCCGCGTGATCGCTGCCTCGCTGGGCACACCGACCGTCTGCTCCTTCAGCGAGGACTTGTGGTTGTTCTCCGGGGTCTGGCCCACGCCTGGGATGAAGGTGCGGTGCGAGCCCGGCATCACCATCAGCCCACCGTTGAACGGGTAGTTGCGGGTGAGCGCGATCGAGCAGCTCACCGCCCGCGGCAGCGGCATCCCGTCCTCCGCGTGCCAGGTCTCGAAGTCCGAGTGCCAGTAGAACCCGGTGCCCTTGAAACCAGGCATGTAGTTCACCCGCGTCTGGTGCAGGTAGACCTCGGAACCGAGCAGCTGACGAGCCCGGTCCAGCAGTCGTGGATCACGACTGAGCGCGTCGATCTTCTCGCTGAAGGCCTGCACCTCGAAGATCGAGCGGACCTCGCCGGATGCCTTCTCCGTGACCACGCGCTCGTCACCGCGCAGCGAGGTGTCCGAGGTGAGACGGCCCAGCTCAGCGCTGAAGGTGTCCACCTCGGCAGGACTCAAGAAGTCCTCCAGGATGGTGAAGCCGCGCTCCTCGTGCGCGGCCAGCGCCTCGGCGTCGAACGGGCCGTCGGAGGCAGACCCCCACACGGTGGGGTGCTCGCGGGCGATCGGATCCTCGGCGCTCACCCGGGTGGGGTAAGCGTCGCTCGGTGCCACAGTCGTGGACATGATTCTCCTTTCGTCGGCGAAAAACGCGTCACCCGGTGCGGCTGGGCCGCACCGGGTGCTCTGATGGACGGCACGAACAGTGCCGCCAGGTCGGGTCAGGCGCCGGCCCGCAGGCGGGCGCCCGCGTCAGCTCTCTTCGACGACCAACGGGTAGACGCCGTTCTCGTCGTGCACCTCCCTGCCGGTCACCGGCGGGTTGAACACGCACACGCACCGGATCTCGGTGCGCGGACGCACCCGGTGCTTGTCATGGTTGTTCAGCAGGTACAACGAGCCGGGCGCCAGCTGGTGCACCTCGCCGGTGGCGAGGTCTTCGATCTCACCCTCACCGTGGGTGATGAACACCGCCTCGATGTGGTTGGCGTACCAGAAGTAGTTGTCGGTCCCCGCGTACAAGGTGGTCTCGTGCACGGAGAACCCGACACCCTCGCGCGCGAGGATGATGCGCTTGCTGCGCCAGTTCTCGGTCTTGATGTCATCCTCGGTGTCGGTGACGTCGTCGAGGGTGCGAACGATCATTGACGGTGTCCTTTCGCTGGTGCCGGTCCGATACCCCTCAGGCTACGGCGTCAGCCGTGGCCCGGCGCAGGATATCCAGTCCGTGGGCCAGCTCGTCGTTCGTCAGCGTCAGCGGCGGCAGCAGCTTGATCACCTCGTCGCGCGGGCCAGAGGTCTCCACCAGCAGACCGGCATCGAAGGCGTTCCGGCAGGTGGCTGCCGCGTGGTCCGGGTTCTCGAACTCCAGGCCGCGAGCCAGGCCACGGCCCTTCGCGGACAGACCGGCGCCGGGGTGGTCGGCCACGATGGTGTTCAGCGCGGACTCGGCGAAGGCACCCTTGGCGATGGTGGAACGCTCCAGGTCGTCGTCCGACCAGTAGGTGCGGATCGCCTCCGCAGCGGTCACGAACGCCGGGGCGAACCCGCGGAAGGTGCCGTTGTGCTCACCGGGCTCCCACACGTCCAGCTCGGGACGCAGCAGGGTCAGCGCGAGCGGCAGCCCGTAGCCGCTGATCGACTTGGACAGGCAGATGATGTCCGGCACGATCCCGGCCTCCTCGAAGGAGAAGAAGCCACCGGTGCGGCCGCAGCCCATCTGGATGTCGTCGACGATGAGCAGGATGCCCTGGTCCTTGCACAGCTTGGCCAGCCGCTGCAGCCAGGTCCGACGGGCGGTGTTCACGCCACCCTCGCCCTGGACTGTCTCCACGATCACCGCTGCCGGGGTGTTCAGCCCGGAGCCGGCATCGTTCAGCAGCCGCTCGAAGTACATGAAGTCTGCCATGTCGCCGTCGAAGTAGTCGTCGTACGGCATCGGTGTGGAGTGCACCAGCGGGATGCCGGCACCGTCGCGCTTCATCGAGTTCCCAGTCACCGACAGTGCACCGAGAGTCATCCCGTGGAAGGCGTTGGTGAAGGTCACCACCGACTCCCGGCCGGTGACCTTGCGGGCGAGCTTGAGCGCCGCCTCGACGGCGTTCGCCCCGCCAGGCCCGGGGAACATCACCGTGTGGTCCAGCCCGCGCGGGCGCAGGATCTGGTCGGTGAACGTGGTGAGGAAGTCGGTGCGGGCGGTGGTGAGCATGTCCAGTGAGTGCACCACGTTGTCACCGGCGAGGTACTTGAGCAGCACCTCCTTGAGGTGCCGGTTGTTGTGCCCGTAGTTCAGCGTGCCGGCACCAGCGAAGAAGTCGAGGTACTGGTCACCGTCCTCGGTGTACATGTAGCTGCCCTGGGCCTTGGCGAACGTGGCCGGCCAGGTCCGGGAGTAGCTGCGGACACCAGACTCCAGAGCGGTGGCGTCGATGCTGGTGAGTGTCATTGGTCGCTTTCCTTCGTGAGGGTTTGCGGATAGGTCGTGGGCACGGGTAGGCGTGCGGGCTGCGCGCAGCACGCCGGGACCGGTCGGGCCGGCGCAGCCTGGGGCTGTCAGATGCGCGTGAATCAGCTCCTCGTGAGCGGACTGATGTGCAGACGGGGCTCGGCGTCCTGCCCGTCCGGGAAGGCCTCGGCGAGCAGTCCTGCCGACCAGGTCAGCTCCGCTCCACGGCTGCGCGCGAAGCTCGCGAACAGCCTGCGGGAAGCCGTGTTGTCCTCGGTCACCGTCGCTTCCAGGGTGTGCACACCGGGCAGACCGTCAACCAGGTCGTCGAGCATCCGCCGGGCCAGGCGCCGGCCCCGTTGGTCGCCGCGGACCGCCACCTGCCAGACGAACACGCTGCTGGTGCGCTCCGGCGGCTGGTAGCCGAGCAAGAAGCCGACCACTTCTGCGCCGCTGACAGCGACCCGGCAGGTGCTGGCAAAGTCCTCGGCCAGCACCAGGTAGGCGTAGGACGAGTTCAGGTCCAGCTCGCCGCCGTCCCGGGCGAGACGCCACATCTCGGCACCTTCGCCGGGGCGCGGGGGACGGATCTGCACCGTGTCCGCAGCTGCGGACGGCGCACCATCAGTGGCTGAGGGTTCAGCTGTAGCAGGACTCGTCGGGGACTCAGTCGTGATCGGCATACGGCCACCCACGTTATGCAGTCATTGACCGAAGTGAAACCGGCCGTTGACAGTCCTGCGGCGGATACTCGATCCCGGCAGCACGGAGTAACTCGCTTCCTGCTGCGGGAAATGGACTGCCTCCGAGCCGGCGAAAAATGCCTCTCGAATTGCGTCCAAATAGTGAGACGGGCTGGTGTTCTGTGACGACGAACGACGAAAGGAGACCTGCCTCACAGATACCGCTACTAGGCTGGCCGGGTGGAGCAGGGCAGGGCGACGGGCGAGGAGCAGAGCGTTGCCGTGCCGGCAGGCTCGCCCACTGAGGAACGGCACCCAGGCAGCCGTGACATCGACACCATGGGGACCGCCGGCGTCGTGGCCACCATCCTCGCCGAGGACGTGGGCATCGCCGCCGCTGTGGCCGCCCAGGCCTCTGCGATCACTGCGCTGGTGCAGCTGGGCGTGGCTGCGCTGCGCGACGGTGGGCGGATCCTCTACCTCGGTGCGGGCACCTCCGGTCGGCTGGCGGTGCTCGACGCTGCCGAGCTGCTGCCCACCTACCGGGTCGGTGCGGACCAGGTGCGCGGGCACATCGCCGGCGGAGAGCGCGCCATGCTCCACCCGGTGGAGGGGGCAGAGGACGACCCGGAGGAGGGGCGTGCCGCCGTCGCCGACGTCACCGCCGCCGACCTGGTCATCGGTGTGGCCGCCAGCGGACGCACCCCCTACGTCCGCGGCGGCCTGCAGCACGCTCGTGCCGTCGGTGCCAGCACCGGACTGCTCTCCTGCAACCCCGCCGCCCCGCTCGCCGCGTTCGTCGACGTGCCCGTGCTCGTGGACACCGGTCCGGAGGTGATCACCGGCAGCACCCGGATGAAGGCGGGCACCGCGCAGAAGATGGTGCTGAACGCCTTCTCCACGGCGGTGATGGTCCGGCTCGGGAAGGTCTACTCGAACCTGATGATCGACGTCCTGCCCACCAACGAGAAGCTGCGCGGACGCGTGCTGCGGATGCTCGGCCAGGCCAGCGGTGCCGACCCGGACCGCTGCCGGCAGGCGCTGGAAGCAGCCGGGGCGCCTCGCCCGGCACTCGTCTGCCTGCTCGCCGACGTCTCGCCCGAGGTCGCGGCTGCAGCCCTGGCTGCCCACCCGCCTGACGACCGACGGGAGGCGGACCCCTCCGGGGTGCGTTCCGCCGTCGAACAGCTGCGCGGCAGGCGTGCCCGGGAGGCTGACCTGGCACGGTGACCTCCGCCGTCGACCATCGGTAGGCGGCGCGGACCGGAACCGGTCAGCTGGGGATCTGCGGGATCCGGATCATGCCCTCCTGGGCGATCGTGGCGACCAGCTCACCCGACCGGGAGTAGACCTTCGCCACACCCAGCCCCCGACCGCCGCAGGCCGAGGGTGAGGACTGGCTGTACAGCAACCAGTCCCCGGCGTCCACGTCGCGGTGCCACCACATCGCGTGGTCGAGGCTGGCCACCGACGCCTCCCGGGTCATCCAGGACAGGTGGTGGCGGCGCATGATCGGCTCCAGCATCACCTGGTCGCAGGCGTAGGCGAGCAGCGCTCGCTGCTCCAGCTGACCGGCGGGCAGCGGCCCGCGCGCCCGCATCCACAGGTGCTGCCGGTCCGTGCGCACCTCGCTCGGCGCGGTGAACAGGGCACCCTCCACGTGCCGCAGGTCGAACGCGCCGTTGCGGTAGAAGAACTGCGCCACCGGGTGGTCCAGGGAGCCGAACAGCTCCACCGAGCTGGGCAGGTCCTCCGGCGGCGGCACCTGCGGCATCTGCTCGGCGTGGTCCAGACCCTGCTGGTCGGCCTGGAACGAGGTGATCATCGACAGGATCGGCTTGCCCGACTGGATCGCGTGCGTGCGCCGGGCGGAGAAGGAACGCCCGTCGCGCAGGCGTTCGACGGCGAAGGTGATCGGCTCGTCCAGGTCACCGGGGCGCAGGAAATAGCCGTGCACGGAGTGCGGCAGCCGTTCGGTGGTCATCGTGCGACCCGCGGCCAGCAGCGCCTGGGCGAGCACCTGGCCGCCGTAGACCCGCCCGTGCAGCTGAGGCAGCGAACGGCCCACGAACGTGTCCTCGTCGAGCCGGTCCAGCTCCAGGGCCGCCAGCACCGCACCCAGCGGGTCCACCGGCTCGGCGCTCACGCTCGCCCCTCGTCGTCCTCGAAGGTGTTCACCAACGAGTAGGCGGCGCGTTCCAGGTAGTCCAGCAGAGCAGACTCCTGCAACGGGGCCAGGCCGGCCTCCTTCACTGCCACAGTCATGAACTGCAACCAGCGGTCCCGGGCCGTGGGTGTGACCCGGTAGGGCACGTGCCGCATCCGCAGCCTCGGGTGCCCGCGGGTCTCGGAGTAGGTGGTGGGACCGCCCCAGTACTGCTCCAGGAACATCCGCAACCGGTCCTCGGCCGGCCCCAGGTTCTCTTCCGGGTACATCTGGCGAAGCAACTCGTCCTCGGCGACCTGCTCGTAGAAGCGGCGGGTGATGAAGCGGAACGTGGGTGCACCGCCGACCGCCTCGTAGAAGGAGTCCGGGCGGGCAGGACGTGCCGACGTCACCCGCAGGGCAGGTCGCTGGGCGGGGTTGGCCGCAGGTTCGGGCATGCTCACGCCCGCCAGCCTAACGGGAGTGCAGTCCCTGATCTAAGCGGTATCGGCCGGTGCCGGTGCTAGAGCGCCAGCTCGACCAGGGCGGGCAGGGCGCCGCGAGCAGCCCTGCGGGCGTCCTCGGCACTCTCCGCAGCCAGCGCCCGACCCGCCGCCGCGCGACACTCGGCCAGCGTGGTCGCAGCCAGCAGCGCGCCCACGTCACCCAGTGCCCGCGGGGTCATCGACAGGCTGGAGACCCCCATGCCCACCAGCACCGCCGCCAGGGCGGGATCGGCAGCCGCCTCCCCGCACACCCCGACCGGGCGGGACTGGGCCGCTCCGCCGTCACAGGTGTACTGCAGCAGCTGCAGCACCGCCGGATCCCACGGAGTGGACAGCGGGGCCAACGAGCCGAGCAGCCGGTCGGCGGCCAGGGTGTACTGGGTGAGGTCGTTCGTACCGATCGAAGCGAACTCCGCGCGAGCCAGGATGGGGCCGGCGAGCAGCGCGGCACTGGGTACTTCCACCATCACCCCGGCCCGGTGCAGCCCGTGCGCGGCGCAGGCGGTCACGAAGTCTTCCGCCTCAGCGACCCGAGAGACCATCGGCGCCATCACCCAAACCTCCGCCTCGGAGTCCTCGGCAGCCTGGGCGATCGCGGTCAGCTGGTTCTCCAGCACGTCCCGGTCCTGCCAGGAGGTGCGGATTCCTCGGACCCCCAGGGCGGGGTTGGACTCCTCGCCACTGGTCAGGAACGGCATCGGCTTGTCCGCCCCCGCGTCCAGGGTGCGGATCACCACGCGACGCCCGGCGAACGCGGCGAACACTGCGGAGTAGGCGTCCACCTGCTCGGCGACGCTCGGCTCGGTGTCCCGACCGAGGAAGGCGAACTCGGTGCGGAACAACCCCACCCCCTCAGCGCCGCTGTCTGCGGCCGGCTGCGCCTCGGCGACCTCCCCCACGTTGGCCAGCAGCGCCACCCGGTGGCCGTCCTTCGTGCGCCCGGGTGGGTCGAAGGCACGCACCCGCACACGCTCCTTGGCGGCGGCCACCTGCTCCTCGGTGGGGTCCAGCAGCACCTCACCGGCGCCGCCGTCGACCAGCACCACGTCCCTGGCAGCGACCTGCTCGATCGCCTCACCCACCCCCACCACCGCCGGGATGCCCAGCGCACGGGCCAGGATCGCAGTGTGCGAGGTGGGCCCGCCCTCCTCGGTGACCAGCGCGCGCACCACCTCCGGGTCCAGCTGGGCAGTGTCCACCGGGGCCAGGTCGCGGGCGAGCAGGATGTAGGGCTCCTCCCGCTGCGGCACCCCCGGGCTGGGGGCGCCGAGCAGGTGGGCGATGATCCGGTCCCGCACGTCCGCCACGTCCCGGGCCCGTTCGGCCAGGTAGCCGCCGAGGGACTCGAACTGGCTCGCCACGGCACCGGCGGCCTCCCACACCGCCCGCTCCGGGGTGATCTGCTCGTCCCGCACCCGCTGCTGGGCATCGGAGACCAGCGTGGGGTCCTTGGCGATCTGCGCAGTGGTCTGGAGCACCTCCCGAGCCGTCCCCTCGGTGTGCTCGGCACGGTCGGTCAGGTCTTCGGCGACGGCGGAGGCTGCAGCGGGGATGGCCGCACTCGCCTCGTCCAGTCCTTGGCTGCGTCGCCGTCTGGGCGGTTCGCCCGCCGCCGTCGCCATGCGTACGGTGGGGCCTGCGGCCCGTCCGGGGGAGACCCCCGCACCACGGATGATCCGGATCTGCTCGTCGCCTGACATCGTGCCTCCCGTTGCCGCTGGCATCGAGCCTCATTCTCGTCCGGTGGCGGGAGTGGGGCCATGCGGTTGTAGAGTGGTGTGTATCACAAGGAGGAAGTCAGGAGTGGACGTGATCAAGGCCGAGGACATCCTCGCGGCGCTGGGCGGCGACACGAACGTGGTCGACCTGGAGCCGTGCATCACCCGGTTGCGGGTCGAGGTGACCGACCCGGCACTGGTGGACGAGGAGAGCCTGCGCGCGCACGGGGCCTATGGAGTGGTGCGCTCCGGTCGGGTGGTCCAGGTGGTGGTCGGCCCGGTGGCCGATGACCTGGCCGCTGACATCGACGGGCTGCGCCCCACCACGTGACCTGAGCAGCTCCGGCTGCGAGGGCCCGACGGCGTGCCCGGCGACCGCGTGCCTGCCCTGGCGGCACGCGGTCGATCTACGTCCGGATCCATCGATGCGGTGCCGGTGCGCAGGTTCCTCTCGATGAGCCGCAGGTCGCGAGCTTCCCGGTGGCGCCGCCGCCGTCCAGGTGCCGACTCTGGCAAGATCGTCTACAACGGCCAACACCGACCGCCACCTATCGACGCAGGAGTATCGGGTACACACCGTGATGGAGGACCACATCGACGTCGGCAGCAGCGGGCTGCGCGCTCTGGCCGCTGCGTACGGGGTGGCGACCGAGTTCTGGGACTACCGCGGTATCCACCAGCAGGTGCCAGACAGCACGCTGCGTAGCGTGCTCGCAGCCATGGACGTGCTGGCCGAGACCGACCACCAGGTGCAGGCCGCGCTCGCGGTTGCGCAGAGTGCGCCCTGGCGGCGCACGCTCCCACCGTGCGTGGTGGTGCGTGCCGGTGTGCCGGAGCAGGTACCGGTGCACGTGCCCGACGGCGCCACGGTGCGGCTGCGGGTGGTCCTGGAGGACGGTGCCGAGCGTGAGCTGGAGCAGGTGGACGTCTGGGTCGCACCGCAGGAAGTTGACGGCGCGCAGGTCGGCAGAGCCACCTTTGCGCTGCCTGCTGACCTACCGCTGGGCTGGCACGAGCTGGTCGTGGACGTCGATGAGCGCACTGCCACCGCCCGGAGCCCGCTGGCCATCACCCCCTCCCGGCTGCCGATGCCCGAGCTGCGGGCAGAGCAGGGTGGCCGCGCCTGGGGGCTGATGGCCCAGCTGTACTCGGTGCGCTCGGCCGCCTCCTGGGGGATCGGCGACCTGGCCGACCTGGCGGAGCTGACCGGCCTGTCCGGGGAGCTCGGCGGCGACTTCCTGCTGATCAACCCGCTGCATGCGGCCGAGCCCGGTGCGCCGATGACGCCCTCGCCGTACCTGCCTACCACCCGCCAGTTCCTCAACCCCATCTACATCCGGCCCGAGGACATCCGGGAGACCGCCTACCTGCCGAACAGCCAACGCACGCTGCTGGAGTGGGCGCTGGACGCGTTGCGACCGATGAACACCGATGCTGGCCCGATCGACCGGGATGCGGTGTGGGCGGAGAAGAAGTCGGCGTTGGAGACGATCTTCGCCGCCGGCCGCAGCCGTTCGCGGCAGCGGTCGCTGGACCGGTTCCGTGCGGAGCTGGGCCGCCGGCTGGAGGACTTCGCCCTCTGGTGTGCCGTGGCCGAGCAGCACACCGAGGGGGAGCCTTGGCCGCTGGACGACGCCACCCCCGGAGCACTGGGCCGGCTCCGCCGGGAGCTGGCGGAGCGCATCGACTTCTTCTGCTGGCTGCAGTGGGTCGCCGACGAACAGCTCGAGCGTGCCCAGCGCACAGCGCGGGAGGCGGGGATGCGGATCGGCGTGATGCAGGACCTTGCCGTGGGGGTGCACCCGCGCGGGGCGGACTCCTGGTCGATGGCGGGGGTGCTGGCTCGCGGCATCACCGTGGGCGCGCCGCCGGACATGTACAACCAGCAAGGGCAGGACTGGTCGCAGCCGCCGTGGCGGCCGGATGCGCTCGCCGAGGCCGGGTACCGCCCGCTGCGGGACCTGGTGCGCACCGTCGTGCGACACGCCGGGGCCCTGCGGGTGGACCACATCATCGGCCTGTTCCGGCTGTGGTGGATCCCCGACGGAGCGTCCGCCGAGGAGGGCACCTATGTGCGCTACGACCATGAGGCGATGGTCGGGGTGCTCGCCCTGGAGGCCTATCGGGCCGGGGCGATGGTGATCGGGGAGGACCTGGGCACGGTGGAGCCGTGGGTACGCGACTACCTCTCCGAGCGTGGTGTCCTCGGCACCTCGGTGCTGTGGTTCGAGCAGGAGGACAACCGGCCGCGCCGCCCGGAGGACTATCGCGAGCTGGCCCTGGCGACGGTCACCACGCACGACCTGCCCCCGACCGCCGGCTACCTCGCCGAGGAGCACGTCGAGCTGCGTCAGCAGTTGGGGCTGCTCACCGAACCGGCGGCGCAGGTGCGGCTGGCGGCGCAGATCGAGCGGGAGCGGATGCTGCAGGCGCTGCGCGACCGGTTCCTGCTGCCGCCAGACCCTACGGAGCGGCAGATCGTCGAGGCACTGCACCGGTTCGTGGTGCACAGCCCGTCGCTGCTGGTAGGGGTGGCGCTGACGGACGCAGTGGGAGAGCGACGGGCGCAGAACCAGCCTGGCACCGACACCGAGTACCCGAACTGGAAGATGCCCCTGGCCGACGGTGGGGAGACGGCCGTGCTGGTGGAGGACCTGCCCGGCAACGCGCGGTTCTCCTCGCTGGTGGCTGCCGTGCGCCAAGAGCTCGCCGACCGGGCCGCAACTGCTCAGCCCGCCGACGGGCAGCAGGTGAGCCGGCCGTGAGGGTGCACGCCCCGGTACCGGGCCGGGTGCTGGAGCTTGCGGACGTGCCCGACCAGGTGTTCGCCGCGGCGATCGTCGGGCCCGGACTGGCGATCGACCCCGGTCCTGATGCCGAGGCCGTCACAGCTGTGGCGCCGGTGGCCGGGCGGGTGGTCAAGCTGCATCCGCACGCGTTCGTCATCGTGGCTGGCTCAGGCCAGGGGGTGCTGGTGCACCTGGGCATCGACACGGTCGAGCTCGCTGGGGACGGGTTCACCGTACATGCTGCCGAGGGCGAGGAGGTGACCACCGGCGCGCCGATGATCACGTTCGACCCGGTAGCAGTGGCTCAGGGTGGCCGCAGCCCGGTGTGCCCGGTGATCGCGCTCGACGGCGGTGCCGAGCAGGTGCACCGACTCGCCCCCGCGGTGGTCGCCGCAGCGGACCCACTCTTCGACTGGACCTGACCCCCTGAGTGTCGCGAACGCTCGCCTTCGCGGCGTCTGAAACGATTCACAGCGCGCAGGCGAGCGTTCGCGACCTGCGGGGTGGGGCTGGGTTCAGGCGCGGTCGCGGGCCTGGGCGGCCAGCGCCCGGCGGGCGGTGTCCCGCGCTTCGACCACCAGCCGGCGCAACGCGGGCAGCCGGTCTCCCAGCCCGTCGAGGAACTCGTCGGTGCGGCCCAGCACGTCCAGGTGGCTAGCGTCGATGTCCGCGAGCTTCGCTGGGTACAGGCCGATCACGATGTTCTGTGCCATCTCGTTGGTCCGCTCGGTCCACACTCGTTCGATGGAGCGGAAGTAGCGCTCGGCGAACGGTGCGAGCAGAGCCCGGTCTCGAGCGCGGCCGAAACCGCTGATCACGGCGGCTTGCACGGCGTTCGGCAGGTCGTCGGCCTCGACCACCGACGCCCACACTGCCTCCTTCGCCTCCGCGGTGGGGATCGATGCCCGTGCGGTGGCGGCGGCACGCTGACCGGTGGCGGTGGCATCCCGGTCGAGCTCGGCTGCGATCTCCTCCTCACCGGCAGCGCCCGCGGCGACCAGACCGGTGAGCAGGTCCCAGCGCAGGTCGGTGTCCACCGTCAGCCCCGGCAACGTCTCCTCGCCGGCGAGCAGTGCGGCAAGGGCCGTCGTGTGCGCTGCAGTGCTGGCGCGCCCGGCGAACGCCCGGACCAGCTGGAGCTGGCTGTCCGAGCCGGCCTCGGCAGCTCGGGCCAGCGCCCAGAGCCGGTCGGCGACCTCCACGGCCACCGCGTCTCGCCGTGCCGGGTCGGTGTAGAAGTCCACTGCGGTCGCCAGCTGGCGCAGCAGCACGAGCGTCGTGGTGGAGTCGGTCTCCGCACCGAGGTTGGCCAGCAACAGGTCCAGGTAGCGGTGCGCCGGCCACTCGCCGTCTCGCGTCATGTCCCAGGCGGCGGCCCAGACCAAGGACCGAGGCAGCGACTCGGTGAACGCGGCCAGGTGGTCAGTGGCTACCTGCAGCGAGCCCTCGTCCAGCCGGATCTTCGCGTAGGCGAGGTCGTCGTCGTTCACCAGGATCAGCTGCGGTCGGGTCAGACCCACCAGCTCGGGCACGGGGGTGGCCGGTCCGTCGATGTCCAGCTCCACCCGGTGGGTACGCACCAGCGCCCCGGTGGCGTCCATGTCGTAACCACCGACGGCGACGCGGTGCGGGCGCAGCACCGGGTGAGACCCTGGCGCCTCCTGTGCGATCACGAACGAGGTGATCCGCCCCGTGGCGTCCGTCTGCACCTCCGGGCGCAGCGTGGTCACCCCC
The DNA here is from genome assembly GCF_000421225.1 of Ruania albidiflava DSM 18029. Classification (GTDB taxonomy): domain Bacteria; phylum Actinomycetota; class Actinomycetes; order Actinomycetales; family Beutenbergiaceae; genus Ruania; species Ruania albidiflava. Next base: position 195,876 of record NZ_ATWL01000002.1, read on the forward strand.
GCCTCCTGCAACCACACCCGAGACCACGTGCTCAGGTCCCGCCCGCTGGTGGCCTCCAGCTCCACGAGCAGGTCCTCGAGCTCGGTGTTGCCGAAGGCGTGCTTGCGGAAGTAGGCCGCGACCCCGGCGAGGAAGCTCTCCTTGCCCACCCAGGCCACGAGCTGCTTGAGGACTGAGGCGCCCTTGGCGTAGGTGATGCCGTCGAAGTTGACCTCCACGTCCTCGAGGTCGTTGATCTCGGCGACGATCGGGTGGGTGGAGGGCAGCTGGTCCTGGCGGTAGGCCCAGGACTTCTCCAGCGACGCGAACGTGGTCCAGGCTTCGGTCCACCGGGTGGCCTCGGCGGTGGCGAGGGTGGAGGCGTACTCGGCGAACGACTCGTTCAGCCACAGGTCGTTCCACCAGCGCATCGTCACCAGGTCGCCGAACCACATGTGCGCCAGCTCGTGCAGGATCGTCACCGCCCGGCGCTCCACGGTGGCCTCCGGGGCCTTGGAGCGGAACACGTAGTGCTCCACGAACGTCACGCAGCCGGCGTTCTCCATCGCCCCAGCGTTGAACTCCGGCACGAACAGCTGGTCGTACTTCTCGTACGGGTACGCCAGGTCGAACGCCTCCTCGTAGAAGGCGAACCCGGCGCGGGTGATGTCCATGATGTTCTCCGCATCCAGGTGCTCGGCGAGCGAAGCGCGGCAGAACACGCCGAGATCGATGGTGCGCCCGTCCCGGGAGGTGAGCTCGCCGTCGACCCGGTGGTACGGGCCAGCCACCAGGGCGGTGACGTAGCACGGCAGCACGGGCGTAGCAGCGAACGACCAGGTCGAGGTCCGTTCACCAGCCGGCACAGGAGGTGGGGTGGGGGAGTTGGACACCACCTTCCAGTGCGCTGGCGCCGTGACTGTGAAGGAGAACGTGGCCTTGAGGTCCGGCTGCTCGAACACCGCGAACATCCGCCGGGTGTCGGCCACCTCGAACTGCGAGTAGAGGTAGACCTCGTTGTCGACCGGGTCCACGAACCGGTGCAGCCCCTCGCCGGTGCGCATGTAGGCGCAGTCAGCAACTACGGTCAGCTCGTTCTCCGCCGCCAGGTCGGTCAGCTGGATGCGGGAGTCGGCGAACACCTCAGCCACCGGCAGCGAGCGACCGTTGAGCACGACCTCGTGCACCGTTGGAGCGATCAGGTCGATGAAGCTGCTCGCCCCGGGGGTGGCCGTGAACTGGACGGTGGTGCGCGAGGTGAACGTCTCCTCACCCTGGGTCAGGTCCAGCTCCACCAGGTAGCTGCTGGGCGAGAGCACCTCCGCACGCTCGCGGGCTTCGAGGCGGGTGAGGTTCTCTCCGGGCATGGCACTGCTCCTTCGTCGACGCCGATCGCGGGTCATCGTCTGTGGCCGGCCGGTGGGCCGGCACCGATCCTCCCACGTCCGGCCGGCGGGGCCCGACCTGGAACGTGCTGCGTGCGGTGACCGTAGGGTAGGAACATGCTCGATCAGCGATGGGTGTTCCGCGACGATGTCCAGGCCGAGCCCGCCGGAGAGGGGGTCACCCGGCGGGTGCTCGCCTATGACAAGGACGTGATGTGCGTGGAGAACACCTTCGAGACCGGAGCGACCGGCCCGTTGCACCACCATCCGCACACGCAGATCACCTACGTGGTCAGCGGTGTGTTCGAGTTCGAGATCGACGGTGTGGTCAAGACGGTGCGTGCCGGAGACTCGATGCTGAAGGCGAGCAACGTCGAGCACGGCTGCGTCTGCCGCGAGGCAGGGGTGCTGCTCGACCTGTTCACGCCGATGCGTGCGGACTTCGTCTGAGCCGTGACCAGCCGCGCACGACCCAGCCCACCAGCCCGAGAACAAGGAGCCGCAGAAGTGACGACACACACCGAGATCCCGGACACCGGCACCGAGGAGCAGACCACTGATGTGGCCGACTTCTGGTTCGACCCCGCCTGCCCCTGGGCGTGGATGACCTCCCGGTGGATCACCGAGGTGGAGAAGGTCCGGGACATCACCGTGCGCTGGCACATCATGAGCCTGACCGTCCTGAACGAGGACCGGGACAACCTCGATCCCGGCTACCGGGAGATGCTGGGCAAGTCGATGGGGCCGGTCCGGGTGATCAACGCCGCCCGGGAGCTGCACGGTCAGCAGTGGGTCAAGCCGATGTACGACGCCATCGGAACCCGGTTCCACCCCGAGGGCCGCAACGACGACCGGCACCAGGTGCTGGTGGAAGCGCTCGCCGAGGTCGGTCTGCCGGCGGAGCTGATCCGCTATGCCGACACCGACGAGCTGGACGACTCCCTCCGCGAGTCGCACCAGGCGGGCATCTCCCTGGTCGGAGAAGACGTCGGCACCCCGGTGGTGGCGTTCAACGGCACCGCGTTCTTCGGTCCCGTGATCACCCCGGCCCCGAAGGGGGAGGACGCCGGTCGCCTCTGGGACGCAGTGGTGGCGGCGGCCGCCTACCCCGGCTTCTACGAGCTCAAACGCACCCGTACCCAGGGCCCGATCTTCGACTGACTGCTGCGGGCCGGGTCAGCCGCTCTGCAGCGCCTTGGCGACGGTGACCAACCGGGTCACCCGGTCGCGGTCGACCACGTCCGGTTCCAGCTCCCAGAGCGCATCGCGAGCCAGCCGCACCAGCGTCAGCGCACGCGCCCGCTCGGCGGCGACCCCGGTCACATCGGCCAGGGTCGCCAGCCGGGTACGCACTGCGCGACGCACACTGGTCGCCCGCTCCACGGCCGGCCAAGCCTCCAGCAGCGCAGGTTCGAACGCCCACCCAGGCTCTGCGGCCAGCGGCTGGGGGTCGATCGCCACCCACTCGCCGGGATCTGGTCGCCAGAGCACGTTGGCGTGGTGCAGGTCGCTGTGGATGAGCCGGGAGTCCAGGCCATCCTCACCGAGCAGGTCACGGGTCAGCGACCGGGCCTGCTCCAGCATCCGCCGAGGAAAGTCGACGGTGGGCCCGGCCAGGACGTGCCCGAGATCTGCGAGCAGCCGGCGCAGGTGCTGGCTCAGTGGCGGCGCCCACGGCGGCGCCGGCTGGTCCAGGGCCTGCACCAGGACACCTAGCTCCTCGGTGGCGGTCAGCTCGCCAAGTGCAGAACCGAGCGCCTCGTTCGCCAGCGTCCGCTCGGGATCCAAGCGCTCCAGCAGCAGCGCCCACCGGGACGGGTCCGCGGCGAGCAGCCGGACAGCCCCGCACCCGGCCCATGCGCGCAGCGCGCGATGCTCCTCCCGGCCCCCTGGGTGCGGCCAGACGATCTTCAGCACTGCCGCACGGCGCGGTGACCGCACGGGGAGCACCAGTGCGGAGAACCCGTGCCGAGCTGGTCCGTCGATCTGCAGATCCCAGTCCCGCAGCATCCCGGCCACCCGTGCGGGCAGCTCGTCGAGCCACTGCGCACCCGTGGGCATACCTGGCTCGGGGACGTGCCCAGAGACGAGGCGGACCAGCCCAGCAGGGATGTCGAGGTGGTCAGGCACGTGACCTGCCTACCACGTGCGCCTGCACCGAGGGCTAGGGCCGCTACCGTTAGAGTGTCTTGCTGGTTCGGTCCAGAGCGGAGGAGAGATGGCCAAGCGCGGCGCAGTGGGTCCTGCGGCGATCACCCTGATCGTCCTGGACGTGCTGCTGATCGCTGCCCTGGTCGTGATCATGGCCACCTGGCCGGACGTCACCAGCAACCAGGGCACTGCGGCGAGCACCACCGGTACCGGCGCGACCGGCGCACCGGAGGACGGCGGTGCTGGCGATGGTGAGGAGACCACCCAGGCCGAGGCCGTCGAGGTTCCTGACGATGCTCTCGACGTGGCTGCGTTCACGATGCCGAGCGGCAACATCTGGTGCCAGCTCGGTGACGACAGCACCCAGTGCGTGATCGAGAGCTTCGACTTCTCGCCACCGCCGCTGGACGGGTGCGGCCAGGACGTGGCCGGACACGTCTGGCAGGTGACGACCGAGCAGGCCGGGCCGGTCTGCCCGGGGGATGCGGTGCCGCAGGCCCCGGACGACGTCACCGAGCTCGCCTATGGTGATGCGACCACTGTCGGTGACTTCCTCTGCGAGAGCACCAGGGACGGGGTCGTCTGCCGTGCCATCTCCACCGGTCACGGCTTCGAGATCGCACGGAGCGGTACCCGCAGCTTCTGACCGGTGCCCAGCAGGTGAGACGCTCGCTGGCACTGTCCGGGAGGACGGTCCGGGCTGCTGTGATGGTCGTACGCACCCGCACCGGGCGGGTACCAGCACAGAGCGAGCACACCATGACCCTCACCACCGGCACCACCTGGGACCTTGTCCTCAGTGCGCCGACCCGGCGCCACCAGAGGCGGACCGACGGATGTGGGACGAGCCCGCGGGCGCTCTACCAGGAGCTGCTCTACGACCGCGCCCAGGTGCTCGACCTGCGTACCGACGTCGAGCGCGCCGCCGGCACGCTGCACCCGGACCTGCCGGTCCACCAGGTGTCGCCGGCGGGCCTGGTCGCGCACCTGGTGAACACCACCACGCTGGTGCCGGTCGTGCTGCTCAGCCAGGACGGTAGCGCCGCCGCGACTGCGGCGCGCGAGCTGCGCCGGCTCGGTCTGGCCCGGGTGGGCCACGCCATCGGTGGCTACCAGGCGTGGGCCGAGGCCGGGTTGCCGGTCCTCGGCCGCATCCCCTGAGCCGTCACCAGATCTGCACCCGTTCCTCCGGCGGCAGGTAGAGTCCGTCGCCCGGCTGCACGTCGAACGCCGTGTGGAACTCGTCCAGGTTCCGCACGACGGCGTTGCACCGGATCTCGTCGGGTGCGTGCGGGTCGATCGCCAACAGACGCAGCACCTCCTCGTCCCGAGCCTTGGTACGCCACGCACGTGCCCAGGCCACGAACAACCGCTGCATGTCGGTCAGACCGTCGATAGTCTCACCGGTGCTGCGGCCCTGGCGAGCGAGAGCGATCCGGTAGGCCTTGACGGCGATACCCAGACCACCGACGTCACCGATGTTCTCACCGACGGTGAGCGCGCCGTTGACGTGCTGGGCGCCGTCGAGCTGGCTCGGGGAGAGCTGGTCGTACTGGGCGATGAGCGCCTGCGTGCGTTTGTCGAACTCGGCCCGGTCGGCCTCGGTCCACCAGTTGTGCAGACGCCCCTCACCGTCGTACCGGCTGCCCTGGTCGTCGAAGCCGTGCCCGATCTCATGGCCGATCACGGCACCGATCGCACCGTAGTTGGTGGCATCGTCGGCGTCGATGTCGAAGAACGGCGGCTGCAGGATCGCCGCAGGGAAGACGATCTCGTTCATCGTGGGGTTGTAGTAGGCGTTGACCGTCTGCGGCGTCATGAACCACTCGCCGCGGTCGATCGGACCACCGAGCTTGCCCAGCTCGTAGTCGCTCTCGAACGCATAGGCGGCACGCACGTTGCCGACCAGGTCGTCAGCGGTGACCTGCAACCCGGAGTAGTCCCGCCACCGAGCCGGGTACCCGATCTTCGGGGTGAACGCAGCCAGCTTGGCCAACGCCAGCTCCCGGGTGGCCGGACTCATCCAGTCCAGCTCGTCGATCGACTGGCGGTAGGCCTCGATCAGGTCGGCCACCAGCACGTCCATCGCGTCCTTGTGCGAGTGCGGGAAGTGCCGGGAGACGTACAGCTTGCCGACCGCCTCACCGAGCACCCCCTGCACCAGGGCGACGCCCCGCTTCCACCGTTCGCGGATCTGCTGCGCGCCGGTCAGGGTGCGGCCAGCGAAGTCGAAGTTCTCCGCCACCAGCGCCTCGGTCAGGTAGGGGGCCCGCGCGCGCACCACCCGCCAGGTGAGCCACAGCTTCCAGTCCGCCAGGTCGCGCTCGGCCCACAAGCGGGCGAAGCCGGCCACGAACTCAGGCTGGCGCACCACGGTCTCCGCCAGCGCTTCGGCGTCACCGAGCGCCGTGCCCCAGGCTGACCAGTCGAAACCAGGGGCAAGGTCCCGCAGCTCAGCGAGCGTCATCGGGTTGTGCGTGGCCTGGGCGTCCCGGGTACGCACATTGTCCCAGTGGTGGCCCGCCAGGGCTGTCTCCAGCGCCACGACCCGATCAGCAGCCGTGGCCGCCTCGTCCGGGTCCACTGCCCCGGCCAGGGCGAGCATCCGGGCCACGTGGCCGGGATAGGCGGCGCGGATACCAGCGTGCGTCTCATCACGGTAGTAGGCCTCGTCGGGCATGCCGAGACCGGACTGCTCCAGGTACACCCGGTACCGGGTCGGGTCGGCAGCGTCGACGTCCACGAACGGTGCGAGAGCACCGCCGACGCCGGCGCGCTGCAACGCACCCAGCACTGCGGCGAGCTCGGCGCGGTCGTCGGCTGCCTGCACCAGCGCGAGCTCAGGCTGCAGGGGCTCGGTGCCGCGAGCCTCGATCGCCTCAGTGTCCATGAACGAGGCGTACACAGCGGCGATCTTCGCCGCTTCCTCGCCCGCCGGGTCGCCAGCCGGCACGTCGCTCGCCTCGATGATCAGCTCGCGCACGTCGCGCTCAGACTGGTCGCGCAACTGGTGGAAGGTACCGTCGCGGCCCCGGTCAGCGGGGATCTCGTGGGTGGCGAGCCAGGTGCCGTTCACATACCGGAACAGGTCGTCCTGGGGCCGCACGGTGGTGTCCATGGCGGCCTGGTCAGCAGCGACCCGCTCGGCGTGGGTGAGCCTGCCGGTCGCGTCGGTGTGCGTCGGATCGCCGCTGGTGGCGGCGGTGGTCTCGGTGCTCATCCTCTGAACATACCCAAGCCGGTGCAGGGTGTGACCACATGGTGCGCGGGCCGGGCCGCGCCGTGGGGCAGAATGTCGGCATGCGCATCCACATCGCTGCCGACCATGCTGGGTTCGAGCTGAAGGCCACCCTGATCGAGCACCTGCGCGCCGCGGGGCACGAGGTCACCGACCACGGCGCGCTGGACTACGACCCGCAGGACGACTATCCGCCGGTGTGCTTCGCCGCCGGGGAAGCGGTCGTGGCCGACCCGGGGTCGCTCGGGGTGGTGATCGGTGGCAGCGGAAACGGTGAGCAGATCGCCGCGAACAAGGTGCGGGGAGTGCGTGCGGCGCTCGCGTGGAACACGGAGACCGCTCGGCTGGGCCGCCAGCACAACGACGCCAACGTCGTCGCGATCGGCGCGCGGCAGCACAGCAGCGAGGAAGCGGTAGAGCTGGTGTCGGCGTTCGTGGCCGAACCGTTCTCCGGTGACCCGCGTCACCAGCGGCGCATCGACCTGGTCAGCGAGTACGAGGCCGGCCGCTGAGCAGCCGGCGGGAGAGCGCGACCAGCGCCACGTGCAGGGGTACCAGCACCACCACCACCACCGACAGCTGGTGGCACAACCCCACCCACAGGGCTACCACAGCGGCGGTGGCCACCACGGTCGCCACCTGGGTCCATTCGTCGGCGCGGTCCCGGGTGCGCACGGCTGCGGCCCGTGCGACCTCCCCGGCGCGGCTCTCGGCACCGAGCAGGTTGCGCAGCCGCAGGGCGCGCACCACGTCGGCAGCAGCCGAGGCGGTCAGCCATCCGGTCCCGGCCGCGGTGGCCACCATCGCTGCCGCACCGGTACCGATCCCGTCCACCAGCGCCCGTCCGGCGAGTGCCACCAGCAGGGCCGCCACCGGAGTCAGCGCTGCACCGGTGAGCACTGAGACGGTGACCAGCCGGCGCGAGCCTGCACCAGCGGCCTGTCCCTGACCGCCCTGCCGGGCAAGGTCCAGCGACGCCACGAGCAGGCCCGTAGCCGTGGCGAGGGCCCAGGCCAGCACACCGGAGGCGACCAGGGTGAGACCCGCCGTCACCGGTAGCCAGAGAAGCACCCCGACCACGGTGAGCACGACGAGTCCGGCGCGTAGCCCAGAGACCACCGCAAGGCGCCGACGGTGCCCGAGGACCACGGCGCGCTCGTCGACGTGCTCGTGGGCGTGCGTGGCCTCGCAGTGCGGGCAGACGTAGGGTTCAGCGGGTGCGGTGGTGTCGGTCATCTCAGGAGAGATCATAGGCAGGTGCGTGAGCTGGACGAGGACTACGTGGAGGCGGTGCTGGACCTGGTGTCCCGCATCCCACCCGGCCGGGCGAGCACGTACGGGGTGATCGCCGAGACCATCCGCGTGGCGACCGGGCGCGGCGGCCCCAGGGTGGTCGGCATGGTGATGTCCCGCTACGGCGGCGACACCCCGTGGTGGCGCCTCGTGAACGCCCGGGGGGAGATGGCCGGGCACAAGGCTGGTGAGGCTCTGGCCCGCTGGCGGGAGGAGGGCATCGCGCTGACGGCGTCCGACCCGCCGCGAGTGGACCTGTACCGGGCAGGCTGGGAGCCCGGTGAGGACCTGGAGGACCCGCCCTGCCGGTGACGCTCTCCCCGGGTCAGGCAGTGCACTCCTCCGCCCCGTACGCGGCGCCCAGCGGGCCGGTGAACTCCACATCTGCTGCCAGCACGGTGCGCAGTCGTTCGAAGTCCCGATCGCGCCAGGCCTCGAAGTAGGTCGTCGCGGCTGCACGGGTGCTCTGGGTCCTCTCGGTGGCCGCGCCTGTTCGACGCGCTGGCGACGTTGCACGAGCGGCACCCGGGCATCGACATCAGCCTGCGCGAGGGGATCTCGGCCGAGATCGTCGAGCAGGTGCGCCGCGGCGTGGCAGACCTGGCGGTCGCGCTGGCCCGACGCCGTCACGGTGCCGGTCGAGGCCGATCAGGCCCGGTCCCGGCTCGGTGTGCTCTGGCGGGACCGGCCGAACCACACGGTCCGGGCCCTGCTGCGCGAGCTCACCAGCAGTGCTCAGATGTAGAGCGCCGGGTCCTCCAGGTCACCCTTCTCCCGCGCCGGCACGTGCCGCGGCCGGCCGGGGACGCCTACCACCACGGCGCCGTCCGGCACGTCCTTGACCACCACCGCGTTCGCACCGATCTGCACGTCCGAGCCGATGGTGATCGGCCCGAGCACCTTCGCGCCCGCGCCGATCACCACCCGGTCGCCCACGGTGGGGTGCCGTTTGCCACGGCTCATCGAGCGCCCACCGAGCGTCGAGCCGTGGAACATCAGCACGTCGTCACCCACCTCGGCAGTCTCACCGATCACCACCCCCATGCCGTGGTCGACGAAGAACCGCCGACCGAGCACCGCACCGGGATGGATCTCCACCCCGGTGACGGCGCGGGCCAGCTGGGACAGCACCCGGGCAGGCAGCCGCAGCAACGGCAGGTGCCACATGTGGTGCGCCACCCGGTACAGCCACAGCGCGTGCACGCCCGGGTAGGTCAGCGCCACCTCGACGGCGGTGCGCGCGGCCGGGTCACGACGGCGCGCCGTGGCCAGGTCTTCGGCGATCAGGTCTTTCAGCGGTAGGCGGGGGGACACGTGCTCCTCGGCCTCACTCGGCCAGGTCGGCGAACAGCACGGTGGACAGGTAGCGCTCCCCGAAGTCCGGTACCACCGCGACGATCGTCTTGCCGGCGTTCTCCGGACGCTTCGCGACGTCCACCGCCGCCTTCAGCGCGGCACCGGAGGAGATGCCCACGAGCAGACCCTCCTCCCGGGCGGAGCGGCGGGAGGTCTCGATCGCGTCCTCGCCGCTGACGGTGATCACCTCGTCGTAGATGCTGGTGTCCAGGATCTTCGGCACGAAGTTCGCGCCCAGGCCCTGGATCTTGTGCGGTCCGGCCTGACCCCCGGAGAGCACGGGGGACTCCGCCGGCTCCACAGCGATGATCTGCACCTCGGGCTTGCGCTCCTTGAGCAGCCCGCCCGCACCGGTGATCGTGCCGCCGGTGCCCACGCCGGAGACGAGGATGTCCACGCCACCGTCGGTGTCCGCCCAGATCTCCTCGCCGGTGGTGCGGCGGTGGATGTCCACGTTCGCCTGGTTCTCGAACTGGCGGGCCAGGATCGCTCCGGGCCGCTCGGCGGCGATCTGCTCGGCCTTCTCCACCGCGCCCTTCATCCCGCCGGAACCGGGGGTGAGGATGAGCTCGGCACCGTAGGCGCGCAGCAGCATCTTGCGCTCGTTCGACATCGTCTCCGGCATGGCCAGCACCACCTGGTAGCCGCGGGCGGCGCCGACGAACGCCAGTGCGATACCGGTGTTGCCGCTGGTCGCCTCCACGATCGTGCCGCCCGGGGGCAGGGCGCCGGCCGCCTCGGCGGCGTCGATGATGGCCACGCCGATGCGGTCCTTGACGCTGTTGGCGGGGTTGTAGAACTCGAGCTTGGCGAGCACAGTGGCGCCCGCCCCCTCGGTGAGGGAGTTGATCCGCACCAGCGGGGTGTTGCCGATCAGGGCGGTGGCGTTGTCGTAGATGCGTGCCATGAGTGAGGGGTTCCTTCCATCGTGTGATCGTGCTGGTCGAGTGCCGGCAGGCAGCGTGGCGCCGCAGGCGGCAGCGGCCAGGTGCAGGGGACCAGCGGCCGTGGAGCCTCAGCTGCTCCGGCACGTCCGGCCCGCTCGCACCTGCGGGGCGAGCGCGGGGGCTCGCTGGCGCCCGCGCTCTACAGACAGCAGCAGCCGGAGAGCACGCTCGACACGAGGCGCCGGTGCGACATCCGAATCCTCCAATTGGTTGAAGGTGAGAGTGATTCGGTGCCTATCCTCTCACCATTCGCCCCTTCGGGACAGGTCGGTGTCCGGAGGACGAGAAATACGCGGGTACTCAGGTCGTGGCGCCGCCCCGGCTGCGGGCTGCCATGGTGTTCAGCAGCGCTGCCGCCCGGGTGGCGTCGTCAGTCGTGACCACGAACGTGCGCTCACCGGTGGCTTGCACCTGCACTGCCTCGCCGCGGCGCAGCACCAGGCCGCTGGTGCCGTCCACCCGGGAGCGCAGGCCCCAGCCACCGAACTCGGTGAACGGGTGCACGGTGACCACGTCGGCACGCAGCGTCTCCTCGGCGCGGACGGTCAGCCGGGGCCAGCCGAGCAGGGCGCGGGCATGCAGACCGGTGGCGTCGATCTGTAGCGTCCAGTGCAGGTTCGCCAGCAGCGGCAGCGCCGGAAGGAGCAGCACCGCTAGCAGCCACCACTGCGCGCTCAGGGAGGTGATCGCCACGGCTGCGGCGAGCCAGAGTGCGATGCCGGCCCACCAGAACACCTCGCCGCGCACTGTGCACCGGGTGAGCCACATGGTCCTGGCCTCGGCCGGTAGGTCCAGCCGGGCAGCGTCGGCCGGTACCGGGTCCGCTGCCGGCAGGTGCGGGTCGGCACCGGCCAGCAGACCAGCGGCGACCCCCAGCAGCACGGCCACCAGCAGCCCCACCACGAGCGGTGTGGCCGAGGGGGTCACAGCAGCAGCATCCGGTGCGTCCAGCTGCACCCAGGCCGAGCCGAGCAGCACCGCCGCGTAGGTCGCTCCCAGCAGCACAGCACTACCGACGAGTACGCGGCGGGCGCCCTCGGTGCGGCCGGCGGCCAGCACCAGGGTGGTGAACAGCAGCCAGGTGGTGGCCGCCAGCGCCACGACCACGGTGACCAGCTCGGTGAACGGGCCGGTGCGAGCCGGACCGTGCAGACTCCAGTGCAGCACCGCCGGGTCGGGCAGGCGCGGCAACCAGGTGGTCGTGAGCAGCGCTGCCCCGGCGACCAGCAGCGCGGGGAGCAGTACACCAAGGACGACGCTGCGGGCCCGGTGCGGGTGGGTGGGGGCCGGGTGAGGACTCATGGTGCGGTTCCGGGAGCGTGTCGGATCAGGTCGGCAAGCCCGGTGCGGCTCAGGCCGAGCCGGTCGCCCTCCCGGACCAGGTCCGCCAGGGCGCGGCGCAGACCCCGGTAGTCCGCGCTGCTGCGGGTCGAGACCACCGTGCCGCGGCCTCGCCGCACCTGGATCAGGCCTTCCTCGCGCAACGTGCGATAGGCGTGCAGCACCGTGTGCATGTTGACCTCGAGCGCGGCGGCCAGGTCGCGTGCGGCCGGCAGCCGCTCACCGGGCCGGAGGTCACCGGCCACGACGGCCGCGCGGATACCGGTCGCGACCTGCTCGAAGAGGGGCGAGTCGGCGGTCGGGTCGATAGTCAGCAGCATGAAGCCAGCGTAATGTTCTAGTGCATATAGAACAAGACGATCGGCGGGTGCGCCCCGGCCGCTGCTACCGGTGAGTGATGCGTCACATCGGCGCTGTACCACGGGTTTGTCGACCTGCGCCGACTAGGTGTTCGGGCCGGAGTGTGAGTATCATCGTCCGGGCGCATCGTGACCGCGGTCGCGCGCCCAGCGTGTGCTGCCAGGGTGCGGACGAGGAGCTCCGGCGCCGCCAGCCACACTCCTGACGCCGCAACCGCGCAGCCGAACTACGTAGGAAGCAGACATGAAGAAGGACATCCACCCGGAGTACAAGCCGGTCGTCTTCCGGGACATCTCCGCGAACTTCGCCATCCTGACCCGCTCCACCGCCACCTCGGAGACCACCGTGGAGTGGGAGGACGGCAACACCTACCCGGTCGTGGACGTGGACATCTCTTCCGCTTCGCACCCGTTCTACACCGGCAAGCAGAAGATCCTGGACACCGCCGGGCGGGTGGAGAAGTTCCGCCAGCGCTACGCCAAGGCTGGCGCCAAGGCCTGAGCCGACCCGCCGGGAGCAGCCTCCTGGCCATCGTTTCGAACCTGCTCTCGCGCCACCGTGCGGGAGCATCCGTCACCAGCATAGAAGGGGAGGTAGGGCCCATGGCAGTTCCCAAGCGCAAGATGTCGCGCAGCAACACCCGCTCGCGCCGCTCGCAGTGGAAGGCGCAGCCCACAGACCTCGTCCCGGTCCGCTCCGGTGGCCGCGAGGTCAAGGTGCCGCGGCGCCTGGCCCGGGCCGTCGAGCGCGGCCTGGTCGACGTCGAGGACTGAGCGTCCCCCGAAGACCACGCACCGGCCGTCCCCGCAGCAGCGGGGGCGGCCGGTGCTCTTTCTGCCCGATAGCACCTCACGGCTGGGTGAGCTTCTGCTCTGAGCGGAGCACCGCCGTCGGGCAGGATGTGGGGACCTACGATCAAGCATGCGCACCCGACGACTGCATGCCGTGCCCGTGCCCGCAGCGCCCGCCGCCGAGCCGGGCCAGGAGACCACTGCGGACGAACCGCTGTGGCGCCACCTGCTCGGTGCCCGGCTACGCCGGCTGCGCACCGACCGCGGGCAGACGCTCACCGAGACTGCCGAGCGGGCCGGCATCTCACCGCAGTACCTGTCCGAGATCGAGCGCGGCGTCAAAGAACCTTCCAGCGAGATGATTGCCGCGGTGGCTGGGGCGCTCGGGGTCACCCTGCTGGACCTGACCGTCGCCGTGGCGCGCGAGCTCAGCGGGTTGCGCACGACGGCGGAGCGCCAGCTGGTCCGCAACGTTGCGCGGGTGCTCTCGCTGGCGGCCTAACCCGTGGTGGGGGTGGTGCGTTCGGTCACCACTGCGTCGATCAGGCCGTAGTCCACCGCCTGGGCGGCGGTGAGCACCCGGTCCCGGTCGGTGTCCGCGCGCAGCGTGGCGGTCGGGTGGCCGGTGGCTCCGGCGAGGATCTCCTCGATGTCCGCCCGGACCCGGACCAGCTCGTCAGCCTGCACGATCAGGTCCGGGATCGCGCCCTGCCCACGGCCGACCGGCTGGTGCAGCACCATCCGCGCGTGCGGCAGCGCGGCTCGCTTGCCCGGGGTGCCGGCGGCGAGCAGCACCGCACCGACGGCGACGGCCTGCCCCACGCAGGTGGTGGCCACGCCCGGTCGCACGTAGCGCATCGTGTCCACGACGGCGAGCATGGCGCTCGGGTCGCCACCCTCGCAGTTGATGTACAGCTGGATGTCCGCCTCCGGGTCGTCAGACTCCAGGTGCAGCAGCTGGGCGATCAGCACGTTCGCCACCCCGGCGTCGATCGGTGTGCCGAGGTAGACGATCCGCTCGGTGAGCAGGTGGGAGTAGACATCCATGATCCGCTCGCCGCGCGGGTGCTGGGCGATCACGTTCGGGACCGGGTAGGTGCTCATCGCGAGCCTCCTGTGCTCTGCGTGCCGGCCGGTGGCCAGCCGATGCCGACGGGGCGGTGGTGGGACGGGGCGAGGGTGTCGAAGCTGGTGACGACCTCGTCGATGAAGCCGTAGTCGAGGGCCTGCTGCGCGGTGAACCAGCGGTCGTGCAAGGAGTCAGCGAACACCTGGGCCGCGTCCTGGCCGGTGTCCTGTGCGATCAGGCCGAGCACGGTGTCGCGGGTGTGCCGGAGCTCGTCGGCCTGGGTCTCCACGTCCACAGCGGTGCCGGCGAACCCGGCCGAGCCCTGGTGCATGAGGATGCTGGAGTGCGGGAGAGCCCGCCGTTTCCCCGGCGCGCCGGCGGACAGCAGGAACTGGCCGGCGCTGTAGGCGGTGCCCAGCGCCAGGGTGGTCACGTCGGGGCCGATGGTGCGCATCACGTCCCGGATGGCGAGCATCGCCGGTACCGAGCCGCCGGGGGAGTGGATCCACAAGGTGATGTCCGCACGGGCATCCGCGGCGGCCAGGGCGATCAGCTGGCTGAGCAGCAGGATGCCGTTGTCGTCGTCGAGCGGGCCGTCGAGGACCAGGATGCGTTGGTGGTACAGCTCGGCCCGGGCGCGGTCGTTGAACCGGGGCCGGGCGGGGGTCTCGTCGCTCATGAACCCACTGTGCGTGCGCTCGTGGCCTCCCTACCGGGTGGATCTGCTCAGGGCAGCAGGCTGCTGCTGTGGGCAGCGGGGGTCCCGCCGGGCCGCAGATCGATATTTCCTGCGCCGCGTCGTGCTCCGGGCGCATGACCCGGCGGGCCAGGTATCGCCTGGGTTGATTCATGCCGGGCGCCCTCGTTCCTCGGGCGCCCGACAGGCCTCATGGTCGGGATGACAGGAGCCGTCGCTGCGCTCCTCCCAAATCCTGCGACCACACAGATGAGACCTGCCGGGCGCCCTCGTTCCTCGGGCACCCGCCAGGCCTCATGGTCGGGATGACAGGATTTGAACCTGCGACCTTCCGCTCCCAAAGCGGACGCGCTACCAACCTGCGCCACATCCCGTGGACCCACGTGCCGGCAGTCCTGCCGGAGTGGGTCGAGACCGAGTGTAGAGCGTGCCGGCCGTCACCGTGACCACGGCGCCTCCGCCAGCGGCGCTCACCAGCCGATGCAGCGCCCACCCCCACGGACCCGGTAGGCTTGTCCCCGCCCCGCGGGTGTAGCTCAATGGTAGAGCCTCTGCCTTCCAAGCAGATGGTGCGGGTTCGATTCCCGTCACCCGCTCCACTCCCCCCGATCGGTCCGCTCAGGAGCGGCCGAGCGCCGGGGCGACCAGCCACGGCGAGTCGGTGACGACAGCGGCCACTCCCATATCGACCAGGTCGGCCAGCTTGGTGATGTCGTTCACCGTGTGCACCCAGACGCCTAGTCCGGCGTCCTCCGCCCAGCCGGCGATCTCCGGCGTGAGGTTCCGGTACCCGGTCTTGATGCCGGTGGCGTGGTCAGTAAGGGACTCCACCCAGTCCTGGTCCGGTACCTGATCGATGATGGGCCAGACGGGAACCTCCGGAGAATGGTTGTGGAAGGTGCGGGTGGCATCCGTGTCGAAGGAGGACACGATGACCAGGTCGTTCTGGACCAACGGGGCCCAGGCATCGGTCTGCAGGGCGTCGGCAACCGCCTGCTCGAGGCCTGGTGAGTTCTCCGGTGCCTTCAGCTCGATGTCCACACCCACCTCCGGTCCCACGGTGAGGGCAACGTCGTCGAGACTCGGTATCGACGTCCCAGCGAAGCCCTCGCCGAACGACGATCCGGCGTCCAGCTGTTGTAGCTCCTCCCAGGTGAAGGATGTGATCGGGTCGTCTGTGCGCTCGGGAAACACCTCGTCCACGTCAGTCGTGCGGTCTGGAGTGTCATCGTGGAACAGGAACGGCACACCGTCGGCAGACAGCTGCACGTCGACCTCGACCATGTCGACACCGGACTCCACGGCCTGCTCGAAACCGGGGACCGTGTTCTCCGGCGCTTCGTCCATGGCGCCGCGGTGCCCGACGACCAGCACATCTGGGGCATCGACCATCGGGCTCTGCTCCGGTGACGTGCCGTCCGTTCCCTCCGTACCGCAGGCTGCGGTCAATGAGAGCAGCAGAGCGGCGGGCAACAGTCGTCTGAACTGCATCGTTCTCCAGTCTCGGGATGGTGTGCGGACGCCGGTCGTAGGGCTGGCGTGAGAACCAAGGAGCCTAGCAATGTGCCGACGTGCAGCGTCGGCCAGGCCCGTGCAGGGATGCCGCCGCTGAGCCATGTTCCGGCCTGCCCGTGCGGCAGGTACGATGGGTCGAGCCGCTCGTTTCCGCATGCCCTCGCGCGTGCCCACGGGCAGGTACTAGACGTTTCCCGGGTCGCCCACGCCGGCCCACCAACCCACGAGTGGAGAGCACGTAGTGAAGAGCGCCGTCGAGAACCTCGAGCCCACCCGGGCGAAGCTGACCGTTGAGGTGCCTCTGGACGAACTGAAGCCGAGCGTGGACCACGCGTACTCCCACATCGCCTCGCAGATCAACGTCCCGGGCTTCCGCAAGGGCAAGGTGCCGCCCCGCATCATCGACCAGCGGGTCGGCAAGGGTGCGGTGATGGAGCACGCCATCAACGACGCGCTCCCCGAGCTCTACCGGCAGGCGGTCACCGAGTCCGATCTGCGTCCGCTGGGCCAGCCGAACATCGAGGTGACCGCAGTGCCCGGCATCAGCGAGGACGCCGAGGACCTGGTGTTCACTGCTGAGGTCGACGTCCGCCCCGACTTCACCTTGCCCGAGCTCGGGGACATCACCCTCACCCTCGATGACCTCGACGTCACCGACGAGGATGTGGAGGAGCGGCTCACCTCGCTGCGCGAGCGCTACGCGACACTCTCCAGCGTGGAGCGTGCCGCCGCCGACGGAGACTTCGTCACCATCGACCTGAAGGCTGCCATCGGCGAGGAGGAGATCGACTCTGTCTCCGGCGTCTCCTACCAGATCGGGTCGGGCAACATGCTGGACGGTCTGGACGAGGCGCTCACCGGGCTCAGCGCCAACGAGACCACTACCTTCACCGCCCCGCTGGCCGGCGGGGACCGGGCCGGCGAAGAAGCCGAGGTCACGGTGACCCCGACCGCCATCAAGGTGCAGGAGCTGCCCGAGGTGGACGACGAGTTCGCGCAGACCGCCTCCGAGTTCGACACCGTGGACGAGCTTCGCGAGGACCTGCGCAAGCAGGTGGGCGAGGCGAAGGAGAACAACCGTGCCGTCGCCGCCCGTGACCAGCTGCTCGACCGCCTGCTGGAGAGCACCGACTTCCCGTTGCCCGCCGGGGTCATCGAGACCGAGGTGCACCAGCACCTGGAGAACGAGGGCCGCCTGGAGGACGACGAGCACCGTGCTGAGGTGACCGAGGAGACCACGAAGGCGCTCCGCCGTCAGCTGGTCCTGGACGCCCTCTCTGAACAGGTCACCGTGAACGTCGGGCAGGACGAGCTGCTGGAGTTCCTGGTCCGCACTGCCCAGCAGTACGGCCAGGAGCCGAGCGAGTTCATCCAGCAGATCAGCCAGAACGGGCAGATCTCGATGTTCGTCGCCGAGCTGACCCGGAACAAGGCGCTCGCGGTCGCGCTGCGCCAGGTGTCCGTGGTGGACTCCTCCGGCACCGAGATCGACCTGAGTGCCTACATCGGTTCGGACGAGGAGGACGCCGCGCAGGCGGCTGCGCAGGCCGCTGAGGCTGCTGGCGCCGACACCGAACAGGTCGTCGTCGAGGACGTCAGCGCGGAGAGTGCCAACTCCGGCGAGTCCGCCGATTCTGCCGACAGTGCCGACTCCGGCGACAGCGCGGAGAGTGCCGACTCCGCGCCGAGCGCCGACAGCGCTGAGGACGCCAACAAGGCCTGAGCCACGACGTACCGCAGGAGCCCTCGTCCCCAGCCGGGGCGGGGGCTCCCGGCGCCTCAGCACCCGCGATGGCTGCGCCATCAGCGAAACCGGCGAGACGCAGGCAGATACCCGCAAGGTGCGGCGTTAGTGTCAGTCGCAGGATCACATCAGGACCACCCGACGATCAGGAGCACACACGTGAGTGAGTTTCCGCAGTCCGCCGCCGGCGATACCGAACGTTTCGCCCTCGGGGACCACATCTACAACCGGCTGCTCAAGGAGCGCATCATCTGGCTCGGTTCCGAGGTGCGTGATGAGAACGCGAACCAGATCTGCGCCCAGATGTTGCTGCTGGCCGCCGAGGACCCGGACCGGGACATCTGGCTCTACATCAACTCCCCGGGCGGATCGGTGACTGCCGGGATGGCGATCTACGACACCATGCAGTACGTGGCCCCGGACGTGGCCACGGTCGCGATGGGCATGGCTGCCTCGATGGGGCAGTTCCTGCTCGCCTCCGGCACCAAGGGCAAGCGTTATGCCACCCCGCACGCCCGGGTGATGATGCACCAGCCTTCCGGCGGCATCGGTGGCACCGCGTCCGACATCCGGATCAACGCCGAGCTCATCCTGCACATGAAGAAGACGATGGCTGAGCTGACCGCTGAGCAGACCGGCCGCAGCGTGGAGGAGATCAACCGCGACGCCGACCGGGACCGCTGGTTCACCGCCCAGGAAGCACTCGAGTACGGCTTCATCGACCACGTGGTCACCGAGTCCTCCGCCGTCTCCGGTGGCGGCGGCACCACCAACAAGTCCTGACCGCCGCGAACCGAAGAGGAGCTTCAACCGTGAACTTTAACCCCCAAGCGTTCGGTGGCCGGGCCGGCATGGACCCCTCGGCACGGTACGTGCTGCCGCAGTTCGAGGAGCGCACCCCGTACGGCTTCAAGCGCCAGGACCCCTACACCAAGCTGTTCGAGGACCGGATCATCTTCCTCGGTGTGCAGGTGGACGACGCCTCCGCCGACGACATCATGGCCCAGCTGCTGGTGCTGGAGAGCCAGGACCCGGACCAGGACATCATCCTGTACATCAACTCCCCGGGTGGGTCCTTCACGGCGATGACCGCGATCTACGACACGATGCAGTACATCCGCCCCCAGATCCAGACGGTCTGCCTCGGCCAGGCCGCCTCGGCCGCGGCGGTGCTGCTGGCCGCCGGGTCGCCGGGCAAGCGGCTCGCGCTGCCCAATGCCCGCGTGCTGATCCACCAGCCGTCCCTGGAGGGCGGCTACGCCCAGGCGTCGGACATCGAGATCCACGCCAACGAGGTGATGCGGATGCGGGAGTGGTTGGAGACCACGATCGCCCGGCACAGCTCGACCAAGCTGGAGCAGGTCCGCCAGGACATCGAGCGAGACAAGATCCTGTCGGCCGAGCAGGCCAAGGACTACGGTCTGGTCGACCAGGTGCTGGAGAGCCGCAAGACACCGCCGGCCGAGCTGCCCAAGGGATCCTGACACCGGGGGGCGCGGGGACGGTCCGCCGAGAGCGGTCCGCCCCCGCGACCCCGACCGACCGCCGAAGTGCGACACGCGGCGAACGGGTCGATATCCCCGTCGCCTGCGACGTATCGTTGACGATGGTGCACACGGGCGCACCGGTAGGAGAGCCCGCACTAATTCCAGTGGTCGCCCCGGCCCGGATGGCGCAGAATGACCAGACGGCCACGTTGTCCAGGGCACGACGGCAGAGAGGTGAGAAGAGATGGCGCGAGTGGGTGAAGGCGCCGATCTGCTCAAGTGCTCCTTCTGTGGCAAGAGCCAGAAGCAGGTCGTCAAGCTCATCGCAGGACCGGGTGTGTACATCTGCGACGAGTGCATCGACCTGTGCAACGAGATCATCGAAGAGGAGCTGGCCGAGGCGAACGAGCTGGGCCTGGTGGACCTGCCCAAGCCTCGGGAGATCTTCGAGTTCCTCGAGGAGTACATCATCGGCCAGGACCCCGCGAAGCGGTCCCTGGCGGTCGCCGTCTACAACCACTACAAGCGGGTGCAGGCCGGTCCGGCCGCCGCGTCCACCACCGGCGAGGACGCCGACGTGGAGCTGGCGAAGTCGAACATCCTGCTGATCGGGCCCACCGGGTGCGGCAAGACCTACCTGGCGCAGACGCTGGCGAGGATGCTGAACGTCCCGTTCGCGATCGCTGACGCCACGGCGCTGACCGAGGCCGGTTATGTCGGTGAGGATGTGGAGAACATCCTGCTCAAGCTCATCCAGGCTGCGGACTTCGACGTGAAGAAGGCCGAGACCGGGATCATCTACATCGACGAGATCGACAAGATCGCGCGGAAGAGCGAGAACCCGTCGATCACCAGGGACGTCTCCGGCGAGGGGGTGCAGCAGGCGCTGCTGAAGATCCTCGAGGGGACGCAGGCTTCAGTGCCACCACAGGGCGGCCGCAAGCACCCGCACCAGGAGTTCATCACGATCGACACCACGAACGTGCTGTTCATCGTTGCGGGCGCGTTCGCAGGGCTGGACGAGATCATCTCCTCACGGTCGGGTCGGCGCGGGATCGGGTTCGGTGCGCCGCTGAAGGAGGCCGAGCAGGAGGACGTCATCGAGGACGTCATGCCCGAGGATCTGCTGAAGTTCGGGCTGATCCCGGAGTTCATCGGGCGGCTGCCCGTGCTGACGACGGTCTCGCCCCTGGATGCTCCGGCACTGATACGTATCCTCACCGAGCCGAAGAACGCGCTGATCAAGCAGTACCAGCGGATGTTCGAGATCGACGGCGTGGAGCTGGAGTTCAGCGACGACGCGGTCGAAGCGGTGGCCGACCAGGCCATCTTGCGTGGCACCGGAGCCCGTGGGCTGCGGGCGATCATGGAGGAGGTGCTCCAACCGGTGATGTTCGACGTGCCCAGCCGCGAGGACATCGCACGGGTGGTGATCACCCGCGACGTGGTGCTGGAGAACGTGAACCCGACGCTCGTTCCGCGGGAAGCTCCCCGCAGCAAGCGGACCCCGCGAGAGAAGAGCGCCTGATCCTCAGGTAGCGGCGAGCGACCCGCTGCGGCAGGCTGGGAGGGACCAAGCACCCGATCAGGAAGCGATGGTCTGCCGTGCACGTTTTCGTCCCACCACTGCCGGCCCAGGCGCCGGTGCTGACTGTGATCCTGGACGCGACCTCCAACCCCGACAACCGCGACAACACGGTCCTGAGCAGGTGGGCCGACCTGCGTCGTACGCTCACCCCAGAAGGGGTCGACGGCGTTCCGGCAGCGGACTGCGATGCCGTCACCGAGGCGCTGGGCGTCCCCGTCTACGTCCACGGACCGTACGGGCGGGTCGTCGTCGCTGCGGGCGGTGAGGTGGTCCTCGACCGGCTCCTGCCCGAGGCGCCAGGGGCGGACCGGGCAGTCGTCTCCGACCGCCCGCACGCCTTCGCCCTGGCCCGCGCAGCTGACGCCACTGTGCGTTACCTGATGCTCAGCGTGGACCGTGCCGGGGCCGACGTCGCCCTGTACGACGCACCGGCAGGGCTCACCGGCCAGCTGGAGGAGGAGCGCACCATCGAAGGCGGCCACGACGTGCTCTCCAAACCGAACTTGGGCCCGCTCGGGCACAAGCGCATCGACAACCGCGCGGAGGACTCCTGGGAGCGCAACGCCGAGGCCGTCGCTGGCGAGGTGGAGCGTATCTGCCGCGAACGACGCCCCGAGCTGGTGCTGATCACCGGCGACCTGCGCGCTGTGCACCTGGTGCTGGACGAGCTCAGCCGCCCGGTGCGTGAGCTGGTGGTGGAGATCTCCGGTGGCGGCCGCGCCGGGGGCGTGAACACCCGGGCGCTGCACGAGCAGGTCGCGGCCCAGCTGAACGAGCTGCGCGAGCGCCGCAGGGCAACGACGGTGGACCGGTACCAGCAAGAGGCGGGCCGGGACGGAGCTGCTGTGTCCGGGGCAGAAGCCGTGCTCGATGTGCTCCGCAAGGGTCAGGTGGCGGACCTGCTGATCTCCCCGGACGTGGCCGGCCCGCCCAGCCGGTTGGCGCGCAAGATGTTGTGGATCGGTCCCGGTGCGCTGGAGGTGGCAGCCACTGCCGAAGAGCTGCACGGTCTGGGGGTCAGCAACCCCGACGAGGTGCGTGCTGACCTGGCGATCGGGCGCGCGGTGCTGGAGCAGGACGCCGGCATCACCGTGGCGGAGGAGATGGACGCTGTGGCGGACGGCGTGGGAGCGCTGCTGCGCTGGCACGATCCGGCGACGCCCGGTGAGCATGCGCTGGCCGGCAGTGCAGACACCCGCCGCGTGTAAGCACGATCGCGCCACCAGCCGGCGGACAGCAGCCAGCGCTGCCGCGGTCCTCACCTAGGATCTCCCCATGACTGACGGAACCGACCGCGGCCTGCCTGACGAGCTGCTCCGCATCCGGGGCAGCATCGACAACATCGACGCCGCACTCATCCACCTGCTGGCCGAGCGGTTCAAGTGCACCCAGGCGGTCGGTCGGCTGAAGGCGCGGGAAGGGCTGCCGCCCTCAGACCCTGGCCGTGAGGAGCGGCAGATCGCACGTCTGCGCGCGTTGGCCGAGGAGTCCGGGCTGGATCCGGTGTTCGCGGAGAAGTTCCTCGCCTTCATCGTTGCCGAGGTGATCCGGCACCACGAGGACATCGCTGCCAACGGTCCTCAGTCGCGCTGAACCAGGGCCTGGACAGGCCGAGGCCCCCGCACGGCTCACCGGGCAGGGTCCGGGGCGGAGCAGCTAGGACGGTGGTGGTTCGCGAAGCGCCGTCCGCGGTCCGTGGCCGCACACCTGCCCAAGGTCCGGTACGCGAAACGTCCCTCGAGAGTCCACCAGCGAGGTGGCACCACCCGGAGAGTGCCAGAGGTAGGTGCCCGGTGTGACCATCACGTAGGACCAGCCCGCGTGGGTCTTGGCGCGATGGTGCCGTCGGCACAGCGGAGCCAGGTTGCAGCCGCAGGTCGGGCCGCCCTCCTCCCAGGGCACGATGTGGTCCAGGTCCGCGCGGTCGGCGCGCCGGGTGCACCAGGGGAACACGCACTGGGGCTCGCGCACGGTCACCTGCTGGCGCACCCGCGCTGGGATCTCGTAGGACTCGGTGGGGTGGTGACCAGCCAGGTCGATCACCGGCTGGACGCTCACTCGGGCACCAGGAGCACCGCACCAGGAACGGATCTGCTCGGCAGAGACCGGTGACCTCGTGTTCTCGCAGCGGCCGATCGCACCGGCAAGCGACCCAGCTCCGATCGCGTCCGAGGAGAGGTGCAGGACCAGCCGGACCGGTCGGCCGCCGCCGGCAGCAGCGGCCGACGGCGGTTCCCCGCCGGTCGTGCCCTCTGCCTCGAGCCCGCTCGATGCCGGCGGCGCAACGTCCTGGTGGACAGCTGGTCCGGTGATCGGCAGGGCGAGCTCGTCCCGGGCGATCTCGCCGAGCGCCAGTGCTCGGCGCACGTCACGGCTCTCCTTAGACCCGCACGCGGCGAGCTGCTCGGCTCGTGCTGCCACCGCTGCCTCGAGGTCCAGCGCGTCCGGTAGGTCCAGCACCCCGTCCACGGCCACCACCCCGGCCGTGCTGGTGTGGCTGCCAGCTTCTGGGTCGCGGCAGTGGATGTCGAAGTGTCGGTCGTCAGCGGCGGTCCGACGGCGCTCTGCTGCCGCCTCCGGATCGAACCGGTCCAGAGCGGCATCAATGACACGGCGCAGCTGAGTACCGGAGCAGGATCCGATCACCGCCGCCAGCTGGGCATCCACCCAGGCGGCCCCTTCGGCCGGAAGGCAGGTGGTGGCACGAGCCACTTCGCGGGCACGCCACAGACGCACCTCACCATGGCGGACCCGGTCCCACAGGCGGGGCAGCCGGAAGCCCAGCTCGACCACCTCGCCCACGTATCCGCGGGCACCGTCCAGCGACATGGACAGGCTGCTGGCCAGCGCACAGAACGCCAGGTCGGACACCAGCGGCGCACCGGGTCCGGCGAGCCGCATCGGAGAGTCAAGACCCGGCAGCGCCGGTCGTACGACCGGCTCGTCGAGCTCGATGACCTGGTCGAGCAGTGTGCCGTCCTGGC
The DNA here is from genome assembly GCF_000421225.1 of Ruania albidiflava DSM 18029. GTDB lineage: Bacteria > Actinomycetota > Actinomycetes > Actinomycetales > Beutenbergiaceae > Ruania > Ruania albidiflava. The sequence continues at coordinate 219,801 of NZ_ATWL01000002.1, forward strand.
CCACCAGGCGCGCCGGAAGCCGGTGCCCGTCGGCCCACTCGGTCACCAGCCGTGCAGACTCGACCTCCCAGGCGGTGGTGGCGTCGCGTGCTGCGCGGAGCGAGGTCAGCACGCCCTCGCACGCGCCACGGCGCATCTGCGGCGCCGGGGCCGCAGGTACCGGGAGAGCTGAGGTGGTCATAGTGCTACTCAACCATCGACCACTGACATCGGGACTCGGGCTGCTGGGGGTTGTGGACACCGTGGCACCGGCGCGGTGAGCGCCGCCCGGCCGATGCGACCCGAGACGGCCCGAACCGCCAGGCCCATGCGACACGAGACGGCCCGAACCGCCAGGCCCATGCGACCGAGCCGGAGTCTCATCCCGGCGACCCGCCTACGGCGGCGAGCTGTCGCCGTCGGGCGTTAGATTGGCCGTACCCAACCTCTTGGAGTGACACATGCTGCCCCTCACCCTCGGATACAAGGCCTCCGCTGAACAGTTCGGCCCGCGCGAGCTGGTGGAGATCGCCGTTGCTGCCGAGGCGCACGGGATGGAGTCGGTGGCGGTCTCCGACCACTTCCAGCCGTGGCGGCACGAGGGCGGGCACGCACCGTTCTCCCTGGCCTGGTTGGCGGCTGTGGGGGAGCGAACCTCCACGATCCGGATGGGGACCTCGGTGATGACGCCGACGTTCCGGTACAACCCGGCCGTGGTCGCCCAGGCGTTCGCCACTCTCGGGGTGCTCTACCCCGGGCGGGTGATGCTCGGGGTGGGCACCGGGGAGGCGCTGAACGAGATCGCCACCGGGTTCGCCGGCGCCGGCGAGCAGAGATGGCCGGAGTTCAAGGAACGGTTCGCTCGGTTGCGGGAGGCGGTGCGGCTGATGCGGGCGCTGTGGGCCGGTGACCGGGTCAGCTTCGAGGGGGAGTACTACTCCACCCACGACGCCAGCATCTACGACCAGCCCGACGGCGGCGTGCCGGTCTACATCGCCGCCGGCGGGCCGATGGTCGCCCGGTACGCTGGCCGCGCCGGGGACGGGTTCATCTGCACCTCCGGCAAAGGGATGGACCTGTACACCGAGAAGCTGCTGCCCGCCGTCGCCGAGGGGGCTGCGAAGGCCGACCGGGACGCGGAGACGATCGAGAAGATGATCGAGATCAAGATCTCCTACGACACCGATCCGGAGCTGGCCCTGGAGAACACCCGGTTCTGGTCGCCGCTGTCGCTGTCGGCGGAGCAGAAGCACTCGCTGGACGACCCGGTGGAGATGGAGCGGGCCGCCGACGCGCTCCCCATCGAGCAGATCGCCAAGCGCTGGATCGTCGCCTCCGACCCGGACGACGCCGTAGAGCAGGTGCTGGCCTACCGCCGCGCCGGGTTCAACCACCTGGTGTTCCACGCCCCCGGGCACGACCAGCTGAGGTTCCTCCAGCTCTTCCAGCGTGACCTGGCGCCGCGGCTGCGCGCTGCCGGCTGAAGCCCGCAGCTGCTCAGGCCTACCAAGTGTCGCTGAGGGTCAGCACCACCTTCCCGGTGGCGTGCCCGGACTCGCAGCGCCGGTGCGCCTCAGCCGCCTGCGACCAGTCCAGCTCGGTGTCCACCAGCAGCTCCAGCTCCCCAGCAGCCACCAGGTCGGCGACCTCGGTCATCGTCGCCCAGGACCGCCCGTCCGACCCGTCGGTGACCACCGCCTCGGTGGCCCCGGAGAAGTCGGCGATCGTCACCACCCGGGCCGAGTCCCTGGTCAGGGTGACCAGCTCGCCCGCAGAGCCCTCACCGGCCAGGTCCGCTGCGCCGTCGACGTGGTCGACCAGTGCCCGGACCCGGTCCACGAGACCCGGCCCATACGTGGTGGGCAGCGCGCCCAGGTGGCGGAGCACGTCGTGCTTGGCCGGTGAGGCGGTGCCGACCACGGTCAGCCCGCGGCGGCGGGCGAGCTGCACCAGGATCGTGCCCACCCCGCCGGCAGCACCGTCGACCACCAGCACCGCCCCTGGGTCACCCGGCAGCAGGGAGAGCACCCGCCCGGCGGTCTCGGCCACGGTCGGCAGCGCTGCCGCCTGCACCAGGGAGAGCCCCTCGGGCACCGGTGCGAACGTCTCCAGCACCGCCAGCTCGGCGAGCGTGGCCGACCCGGCGCCGAAGACCCGGTCACCTACCTGCACGCCGGTCACACCCGCACCCACCTGGTCCACCACACCGGCGGCGTCCAGACCCGGGATGCGAGGGTGGGCCAGCGGCGTCGAGGCCATCGCCCCGGAGCGCAGCTTGATGTCCATCCGGTTCACCGCCGAGGCCCCGACGGCGATCCGCACCTGCCCAGGTCCGGCCTCCGGGGCCGGGGCGTCCTCCAGGCGGAGCACGTCCGGCCCGCCGTACTCGTGATACCGCACTGCCCGCATGGCCCCAGTATCCACCGTCCGCGAACGCTCCCTAACGCGGCGTCCAGGGCGAATGTGCCGCGAAGGAGAGCGTTCGCGAACTAGTGGGTTACCTGTTCTTCGGGGGTGGGGGGAGCAGCTCGCCGTCCACGGTCACATCGTCGGTGCCGTTCCCCAGCGTCAGGTCCCCGGCCACCCGCCCGGCGGCGCGCAGGTCCGCCAGCACCGCACGGACCGCCTCGTGGTCCGCTTCCGGCAGCAGCAGCGTGGCGGAGGCGAACTCGGTGCGCTGGGAGACCTTCGCCTCCGACTTCACCTTGCGCAGCGCAGCCAACGCCGAGCCGGCGACCGAGACCAAGGAGGGATCGCCGTCACCGGCTGCTGTGTGCAGCACCTGGGAGGTGGGCCAGGCGGCGCGGTGCACCGACCCTTCCCGCCACCAGGACCAGACCTCCTCGGTCGCGAACGGCAGCACCGGGGCGAGCAGTCGCAGCAGCACGTCCAGCGCCAGCCAGAGTGCCGCCCGGGCCGAGTCGGTGGCCTCCGCGGTGAACTTCTCGCTGCCGTAGGCGCGGTCCTTGACCAGCTCCAGGTAGTCGTCGCAGAACGTCCAGAAGAACGACTCGGTGACCTCCAGCGCCCGGGCGTGGTCATAGTTCTCATATGCCCGCGTGGCAGTGTCCACCACGGTCGCCAGCTGGGCCAGGATCGCCCGGTCCAGCGGCTCGGTGACCGCCGCCGGGTCGAGGGTGACCTGCTCGTCGCCGGCGAAGGAGAGCGCGAACTTGCTCGCGTTCAGCAGCTTGATCGCCAGCCGCCGGCCGATCTTCATCTGCCCCTCGTCGAAAGCGGTGTCCCCGCCCAGGCGCGCGGAGGCGGCCCAGTAGCGCACCGCATCCGACCCGTGCTGCTGCAGCAGCCCCAGCGGGGTGACCACGTTGCCCTTGGACTTGGACATCTTCTTCCGGTCCGGGTCCAGGATCCAGCCGGAGATCGCGGCATGGCGCCACGGCAGCGAGTCGTGCTCGGCGTTCGCGCGCACCATGGTGGAGAACAGCCAGGTGCGGATGATGTCGTGCGCCTGCGGCCGCACGTCGTAGGGGAACACCCGGGAGAAGAAGTCCGGATCGCGCTCCCACCGGCCAGCCAGCTGCGGGGTGAGCGAGGAGGTGGCCCAGGTGTCCAGCACGTCCGGGTCGCCGGCGAACCCGCCCGGCTTGCCGCGCTGGTCCTCGGTGTAGCCATCGGGTACATCGGTGGACGGGTCGATGGGCAGGCGGTCCTCGGACGGCACCAACGGGTCGTCGTAGACGACCTCGCCGGCCTCGTCCAGCCGGTACCAGAGCGGGAACGGCACACCGAAGAACCGCTGCCGGGACAGCAACCAGTCCCCGGCCAGCCCGTCCACCCAGTTCTCGTACCGGGACCGCATGAACTCCGGGTGCCAGGTCAGCTCCCGGCCCCGCTGGATCAGCTGCTCGCGCAGGTCGGCGTCCCGGCCGCCGTTGCGGGCGTACCACTGCCGGGAGGAGACGATCTCCAGCGGTTTGTCACCCTTCTCGTAGAACTTCACCGGGTGGGTGATCTTGCGCGGCTCACCGTGCAGGTCGCCGGAGGCCTGCAGCAGCTCGACCGTCTGCTTCTGCGCGGAGAACACGGTCAGCCCGACCAGCTGCTGGTAGGCCGCCAGCCCCTCGGCGGAGGTGATCGCCGCCGGTGCCTCGGGCAGGATGCGCCCGTCCCGGCCGATGATCGTGCGGGTGGGCAGGTTCAGCTCCCGCCACCAGGTCACGTCCGTGGTGTCGCCGAAGGTGCAGATCATCGCGATCCCGGCGCCCTTCTCCGGGTCCGCCAGCGGGTGCGCGAGCACCGGCACCTCGACCCCGAACACCGGGGAGGTCACCGTGGACCCGAACAGGCCCTGGTAGCGCTCGTCGTCCGGGTGGGCTACCAGCGCCACGCAGGCGGCGAGCAGCTCCGGGCGGGTGGTCTCGATGAACACCGGCCCCTCGGCGCCGTGGAAGGAGATCCGGTGGTAGGCACCGTCCCGCTCCCGGTCCTCCAGCTCGGCCTGGGCCACCGCGGTCTGGAACGTCACGTCCCACAGCGTGGGTGCCTCGATCTGGTACGCCTCACCGCGGGCGAGCTGGCGCAGGAACGCGCGCTGGGAGGTCTGCTGCGAGGTCGGGCTGATCGTCTGGTAGGTCTGCGCCCAGTCCACGCTCAGCCCGAGGTATCGGAACACCTGCTCGAAGCTCTTCTCGTCCTCCGCGGCCAGCGTGAGGCACAGCTGCACGAAGTTCTGCCGGGAGACCGGGGTGGGCCGGTGCTTCTTCGGCACGTCCCCGGCGTACGGGGGAGTGAAGTCGGCCTCGAACGGCAGCGAGGTGTCCACCTGCACGCCGTAGTAGTTCTGCACCCGCCGCTCGGTGGGCAGTCCGTTGTCGTCCCAGCCCATCGGGTAGAACACCTCGTGGCCGCGCATCCGCCGGTAGCGGGCCATGCAGTCGGTGTGCGTGTAGGAGAACACGTGCCCGATGTGCAACGACCCGGACGCGGTCGGCGGCGGGGTGTCGATGGAGAACACCCGCTCCCGCGGTGCGGTGGCATCGAAGGCGTACAGGTCCTGCTCGCCCCAGGAGGCGGACCAACGGTCCTCCAGCCCGTCCAGCGACGGCCGGTCCGGTACCTGCGCGACCGGGCGGATGGGCTCGGTCGGCGGGTTCTGGGACGGCGGTGTGGTCGCTGCGTGGTTCATGGTCCCTGATCATCCCAGAAACTCTCGCCCGCTCAGAAATCGATGTCGGCTGTGCTCGCGCCCGGCGGGACCGAGGGCGTCTGGCGCACCGGGCTGGGTCAGCGCGGGCTGAGTACCGTGATGCCGGCGTCGGCGACAGCGCCGAGCAACCGGGCATCGTAGGTGACGAACGCTGTCACCGCCCCACCCAGCATCCGTGCCGTGGCCAGGTGGATGGCGTCGAGCGACCGCAGCGACCTGTCTGGTTCCTCCTCGGCTCCACGCGCGATCTCGTCGGTGATGCTGATCGTGTCGAAGGCGGCGAGCAGCTCCTTCACGTCGGGCAGGAGAGCCGGGCGCGCCCGGGTCACCACCCGGATGGCCTCGATGCGCAGGAGCACAGAACTGATCCACCGCGCCTCGGGCGCGGAGTCGAAGAATGCCGCGAAGGCCGTCGAGTGTTCCTCCTCGACGAGCAGCTTCAGCACCGCCGAGGTGTCCGCGTAGTAGAGGGTCACGCCCGGCTCACAGGTCCCGGTCCTTGCGCAGCGTCGCGAGCGTGTCCCCCAGGGGAGGGCTACCGTCGCTGGACCGCATCCTCGGGCGCCGACCAGGACGGGTTGCCCGACTCAGCTGGCCTGCACGCTCCAGTCGCTCCAGCACAGGAGGAGAGCCTGCATCGGCAAGCGGCACCAGCCGGGCGATCGGACGTCCGTGTGCGGTGATCTCGACCGACTCGCCCATCTGGACACGCGCCAGTACCGCGCGGGTCTGCAGTCGCAGCTCCCGCACGCCCACCTGGCTGTCGGGCTCACTCACGGCAAAAATGTAACACAAATTGTTTACTATTCTCGGACCGCGCCCTCGAGCATGCCGCGGATGAAGTGCCGCTGCAGAAACAGGTAGACGACCACCACCGGCAGCGCCACCAGCACCGCGGCGGCCGCCAGCAGCGAGGTGGCCTGCACGTGCTGCCCCTGGAACAGCGCGAGCGCCAGCGGTGCGGTGCGGTAGGCGCCGTTCGGGCTCATCACCAGCGGGATGAGGAACTCGTTCCAGGTCCACATGAACACCAGCACGGTCATCGTCACGATCGCCGGCCGGCCCACCGGCACCAGGATCGACCAGAGCACCCGGCGCTCGCTGGCACCGTCCAGCCGGGCCGCCTCCATCAACGAGCGCGGCGCGGTGCGGAAGTAGGCGCGCATCCAATAGCTGCCGAACGCGATCGACTGCGCCATCTGCGGGAAGGCCACCGCCCACAGCGTGTTCGTCAGCCCGAGGGTGCGCAGGTCGTAGAACAGCGGCACCACGATCGCCTCGGTCGGCACCATGATGCCGACCAGCACCAGGGAGAACACCACTGTCGAGCCGCGGAAGGTCATCGTGCCGAACGCGTACCCGGCCAGCACCGAGGCGGTCAGTGCCACCACCAGCACCGTGGCCGAGACCAGCGCGGAGGTGCGCAGGTAGCGGGCGAAGCTGCCCTGGCTCCACGCCTCGGCGTAGTTGCCCCAGGCGATCCCGCCCCCGCCCAGGTCCGGTTGCAGCGAGGTGACCAGCACCACCACGATCGGCCCGAGCGCGAACGCGCACACCACCACCAGCAGCAGGTAGTTCATCGCGGTCTCGGCCCGGGAGGTGGTCATCGGTCCTCCCGCGGTTCCACCAGCCGGTTGATCACCAGGTTGAGCCCGAAGATCAGCACCGTCAGAGTGATCGCCACCGCCGCGGCCGAGCCCACCTGCCCGGTGCGGAACGCGCGCTGGAACACCTCGTAGGCCGGCACCGTGGTCGAGTTCCCGGGCCCGCCCGCGGTCATCACGTACACCAGGTCGAACGTCTTCAACGCGGCCACGATGGTCAGCGTGAGCGCCACCGCGATCTCCCCGCGCACGCTCGGCAGGGTGAGCGCGACAAACTCCCGCACCGGCCCGGCGCCGTCCAGCCGGGCTGCCTCGTACTGCTCTCTGGGCACGCGGGCCATCCCGGCGAGCATCAGCACGGTCACCAGCCCGGTCTGCACCCAGGTGCCGACGATCCCCACCGCCGGCAGGGTCCAGGTGTAGTCACCCAGCCAGGCCCGGGTCAGCGAGTCCAGCCCGACGGCGGTCAGTGCGGTGTTCAGCGGCCCGTCCGGGGCGTAGATGGCCCGCCAGGCCACGGCGACCACCACCATCGCCAGCACCTGCGGCACGAACACCACCGTCCGGAACAGGCCCAGACCACGCACCCGGGCGCGGTTCAGCACCGCCGCCACCGCCAGCCCGAGCGCCAGCGGCAGCAGCGCGAAGAACGCGATCAGCACCAGCGCGTGCCCGAAGGCGGCCCGCAGGCCGGCGTCGGTGAGCACACCGAGGTAGTTGGCCAGCCCGACGAACTCGGACGCACCGAGCCCGTCCCACTCGTAGAGGGAGAACTGCACCGACCGGCCGATCGGGTAGAGCAGGAAGGCGCCGTAGACAACGATCGCCGGGACCAGGTACAGCCACGGCCGCCACCGCGGGGTCATCTCAGCTGCCCGAGGTGAACGCGCTGTAGTCGTCCTCCAGCTGCTGCATCGCCTCCTGGGGGGTGGCCTGACCGGCGATCAGGTCCTGCAGGGTGGCGCCGAGCGTGTCGCCCATCGTCGGCGTGGCCCAGTCCAGGTAGGGCAGCAGGTGCCCGTCGGTGGTCACCGCACCGAAAGCGGCGAAGACGTCGGCGTTCACGCCGTCCGCAGGGGCGAGCTCGGCGGTCTGGTTCACCGGCATGTTCCCGGTGTCGGCGAGCACTTCCATCGCCTCGTCGCTGGTGATGAAGTCGATGTAGCCGGCAGCGGCATCGGCGTTCGGGCTCTGCGCGGTGACCGCGAACGGCAGCCCGGTACCGCCGGTGGTGGCCAGCGTGCCGTCGGCCGAGGCGGGTACGTAGAAGCCGACGTCCGCACCCATCGCATCCTGCAGGTCGGCGGCCAGCCACGACCCGCCGATGGTGAACACCCCGTCCCCGGAGGCGAAGTCGGACCAGGCAGCGTCGTAGTCGGTGCCGTTCGCTCCGTCGTTGAAGTAGCCGGAGGTGGACCAGTCGGCCAGCTCGGTGGCGGCGGCGACGTTCTCCTCGCTGAGCCAGGACGCCCCGGCATTGCCCATCGCCAGCGCGCGGACCTGGTCGGCGGGCACGTGCTGGGCCTGGATCGGGCCGAACACGTGCCCGGCGGGCCAGCCCTCGATGTTGCCGAGCTGGATCGGGGTCAGGCCGGCGTCCGCCGCCCGGGCGAGGATGTCGGTGAAGGTGTCGAAGTCGCCGGAGAGCAGCTCGTCCTCGCTGGCCACCTGCTCCAGCGCGGACCGGGAGTAGAACACCCCGACGATCTCCCCGACCTGCGGCAGCCCGTACAGGCTGCCCTCGCCGAAGGTGACCCCGTCCTCGGAGTAGCGGGAGACGGCGAGCACATCGTCGGAGAACCGCTCCTTCCAGCCGTAGGCCTCGGCGTAGCGGTCCAGGTTCAGCAGCAGGCCTGCGGAGACGAAGGCGCCCATCGTGCCGCGGCTGTTGTTCGCCTGCACCACGTCCGGTGCCTCGTTGCCGGTGAGTGCACCGCGCAGCGTGGTCTCCAGGTCGTCGAAGGACTGCGAGTTCCGTTCGATGGTGATGTTCGGGTAGGCCTCCTCGAACGCATCGTTCAGGCGCTGCATCTGCTCGTCCTGCCCGCCCCGGACCTCCTGGTCCCAGACCGTCAGCGTCACCTCACCCAGAGAGGCCAGGTCGGTGCGCACCTCGCTCGCCTCCACCGGGGTGGTCTCCCCGCCGTCGCTGCCGCTACCAGGGGCACAGGCGGCCAGCAGTGCGGCGGCCGTGGCCAGGGCTGCTCCGGCAGCCAGAGATCGTCGGGTGGTCATCGAAGTCCTTCTTCCTGGGTGGGCGGGTCCGGGGGCGTCTGCGTGCCGAGACCAGCGTCGGAGATCCGGGCGATCGTGCCCTCGGCGCGGCGCACGCGGCGGGTGACCACGCCGGTGAGCAGCTCGTCGAGGAACGCGTACTCGCGGGCTGTGGTGGCCGCATCGGCGTCGTTGCCCGCACGCTCGCACACCTGGCGGCGCCAGTCGGCGATGTCTCCCCACCCGGGCGCGGCCAGCGAACCGCCGAACTCCTGGACCGCCAGGGAGGAGCAGAGCACCGCGAACTTCAGCCGCTGGGTCAGCGGCCAGCGGCGCAGCGTGCCCAGCACCAGAGCAGCGGCGAACACGTCCCCGGCGCCGGTGGCGTCCACCACCTCCGCGCGCAGCGAAGGCACAGTGGCCTGCTCCCCGGTGGTCCCGTCGATGGCCAGTGCGCCGCCCTTCCCGCAGGTGACGACCGCCAGCGGCACATGCTCGGCGAGCGCCGCGACCGCGTCCTCCGGGGTGGTGGTGCGGGTGTAGCCCATCGCCTCCTCGGCGTTCGGGGTGAACGCATCGCAGTCGGCCAGGTCGTCCAGTATGCGCCGGTCCCACTCCTGAGCAGGGTCCCAGCCGGCGTCGGCGAACACCAGCGCCCCGGCCGCGCGGGCCTCCCGCCACCACGGGGCGGCCCGGAGCTCTGGGTCGCCCAGGTCCACCAGCACCGCCCCGGTCGGTGGCGGGATGGCGACCAGCTCGGCCACCGGGTGCGGGGTGGGGTGCCCGTGGGTGACCATGCTGCGGTCCTCCGCCAGCGCCATCGACACGGTCACCGGGGTGTGCCAGGCGTGGAACCGGCGGGAATAGGTCAGGTCCACGTGCTCCTGGTCGCGGAGCACCTGCCACATCCAGTCCCCGTACAGGTCGTCACCGAACCCGGCGGCCAGGCCGGTACGCAGGCCGAGCCGCGCGCAGGCGACCGCGAGGTTGGCGATCCCGCCGGGGGAGGAGCCCATCCCGGAGGTCCACACCTCGGTACCCGGCGTGGGCGGGTGCGGGAACCCGGTGAAGATCAGGTCGAAGAACACCGTGCCGGTGAGCAGCACGTCCAGCTCAGGTGCGGACGCAGCAGCCGGGACCGGGGGCGGGGCGGGCGTCGTCATGGTGCTGCCGAGTGTGCCACGCGCCTTGCCGCCGGTCACTGGTGTTTCCGCTAGTAGGCTTCCTGGCATGGTGCAGATCGGCTTCGCAGCGGCGCTGGAGCACCTGCACCCCACGGACGCCATCGAGCTGGCCGTGCAGGCGGAGGCAGCGGGATTCACCGGGGTAGCAGCCTCGGACGTGCTCGCCCCATGGGTGCCCGGGCAGGGTCAGGCGCCGTTCGTGTGGAACGTGCTCACCGCCATCGCCGAGCGCACCACCGGGGACGTCGGCCCCGCCGTGGCCGTGCCGACGTTCCGATGGCACCCGGCGGTGCTCGCCCAGGCGAGTGCCACCCTGGCGGCGATGTACCCGGACCGGCACTGGCTCGGCATCGGCGCCGGGGAGGCGATCAACGAGCACGCCGTCGCCCGCTACTGGCCGGAGGCGCCGGAGCGGATCAACCGCATGTTCGAGGCGATCGAGGTCATCACCAAGCTCTTCACCAACTCGGCTGCCGGCAAGGACACCAAGCATGCCGGGGAGCACTTCAAGCTCGAGTCCACCCGGTTGTGGACCATGCCGACCACGCCGCCACCGATCCTGGTCGGTACAGGCGGACCGGTCACCGCCCGCCGCGCCGGCCGGCACGCCGACGGCATCCTCTCCCTGGGCGGGCCGAGCGAGAAGGTCGCCGCGCTGTTCGACCGGGTGCGCACCGGTGCACGTGAGGCCGGTAAGGACCCCGACGCCACCCGGCGGGTGGTCCAGCTGCACACCTCCTGGGCGCCCACGGACGCCCAGGCGCTGGAGAACGCGCTGCGCACCTGGCCCAACGGCCTGCTCCGGTTCGCCAAGGCCGACCTGCGTTCCCCGTTCGAGGTCGCCCAGATCGCCCGGATGATCCGCCCCGAGGACGCCCGTGCGGCCATGGTCGTCTCCGCCGACCCGGCCGACCACCTCGCCGAGATCCAGCGGTACGTCGACCTCGGCGCCACCGCGATCTACGTGCACAACACCGGCCCCAACCAGGCCGAGTGGATCGAGACCTTCGCAACCCACGTCCTACCCCAGGTGGTGCACTGATGCTGCTGGCCCAAGCCCCCGACGGACTCGGTGAGGTCACCTCGAGCACCGACCTGGCCGCCGTGCTCACCCCGCTGCTGGCGGGTCTGACCTGGCCGGAGGGGCCCGACGGCGTCACTGACGGTGATGTGGTCGTGCTCGCCTCCAAGGTGGTCGCCAAGGCGGAGGGCCGGCTGCGCGCCGCCACCAGCCGGGAGGAGGCGATCGACGCGGAGACCGTGCGGGTGGTCGCCACCCGGGAGCACCCGGACGGGTCGACGCTGAAGATCGTGGAGAACCGGCAGGGCCTGGTGCTGGCCGCCGCGGGGGTGGATGCCTCGAACGTGCACCCGGGCACCGTGCTGCTGCTGCCCGAGGACCCGGACGCCTCCGCCCGCAGGCTGCGCCGCGGCCTGGCCGCCCGGCTCGGGGTCCGGCCCGCGGTGCTGGTCACCGACACCGTCGGGCGGCCCTGGCGCCGCGGCATCGCCGACATCGGCATCGGCGCCGCCGGTCTGCAGGTGCTGCAGGACCTGCGCGGCCAGGTCGATCAGCACGGCCGAGAGCTGGGTGCCACCATCATCAACGTCGCCGACGAGATCGCCGCCGCCGCCGACCTGGTCCGCGGCAAGACCGCCGGCCGCCCGGTCGCGGTGGTGCGCGGACTGGACCAGCACGTCACCCACGACGACGGGCCAGGTGCAGCCTCGATCATCCGCCCCGCCGAGGAGGACATGTTCCGCACCGGCGGTTGACCCGGCCAGGAGTCAGGTTCGCGCCGACCGCCTGCTACATCAGCGGGCCGAGCGGTCTGATCAGGTACTCCAGCACCCGGGTCAGGCGTCCGCGCCGGTTCCACTGCTCCAGGGTGAGCTCGGTGCAGTTGGTCAGGTCGGTGGCGAACACCCGCTCCATGTGCTCGGCCAGGCCGTCGTCGTAGAACTCCAGGTTCACCTCGAAGTTCCCGGTCATCGACATCCGGTCGATGTTCGCCGTGCCGATCGTGGACCAGCGTCCGTCCACGGTCATCGTCTTCGCGTGCACCATCGCGCCGTGGAACAGCCACAGCGTCACCCCGGCCTCCAGCAGCTGGGCGTAGTAGGAGCGGGCGGCCCAGTCAGCCAGGACGTGGTTGGACACCTTCGGCACCAGCACCCGCACGTCCACACCGCGCTTGGCGGCCGCGATCAGCGCAGCGAGGATCTCCCGGTCCGGGATGAAGTACGCCTGGGTGATGTACACGTGGTGCTCGGCCCGGTCGATCGCCTCCAGGTACAGCCCGCGCACCGGGAAGAGCAGCCGGCTGGGGGCGTTCTCCGCCGCCCGGATCCGCGGCTCCCACGCTGCCGCGCCACGATCGGGCAGCTGCGGGTGCTTGCGCCGGCGGTGCTCGTTCCAGAAGTCGACGAAGGCATCCTCCAGCTCCCACACCGACGGGCCGGCCACCCGCACGTGCGTGTCCCGCCACATGGTGGCGTACAGGGAGCCGATGTTGTACCCGCCCACGTAGCCCACCGCCGAGTCCACCACGAGGATCTTGCGGTGGTCCCGTCCGGTCTTGCGCGGGTTCAGCGTCACCAGCCCGGGGCGGATCAGCGGGAACCAGAGCGTGTGCAACCGGGGCAGGTCCGGCATCCGTTTGAACCGCGGGTCGACCACCAGGTTGCCCCAGGTGTCCACCACGATGTACACGTCCACGCCACGCTCGGCGGCCGCGACCAGCTCGTCCTTGAACGCCTGCCCGATCTCGTCGGACTTCCAGATGAACGTCTCGAAGTAGATGGTGTGCTGCGCCTCCCGGATGGAGGCGAGCATGGCGTCGTAGACGTGCTGGCCGTAGGTGAACACCGTCACCTCCGAATCGGCCACCGGCACCGACCGGGGCGGGGTGCGCGGGAACTCCCCACCCGGTGGGTACCGGCGTTTACGCATCCGGTCCACAGTGAGCACCGTGGCGATCGCCGCGCCGTGCGCGGCCACCGTCCCGAGCACCCACCAGCGCGCCGCGCTCCGAGCCCGGCGCAGGACCCCCGACCAGTTCACCATGGGCGCCAACGTATCGTGACCGCGCTGCTGACAGCATCCACCGGGCGGTGGAGGCGAGGATCAGCCCAAGGGCGCAAACACCAGCGTCGGACCATGGCGGGTGGGCACCCACTCGGCCTGCACCCGGTACACATCGGCGATCAGCTCGGGGGTGAGCACCTCGTGCGGGTGCCCGGTGGCCACCACCTGCCCGTGGTCGAGCACGATCACCTGGTCGCACACGGCGGCGGCGTGGTTCAGGTCGTGCAGCGCCGCCAGCACCCCCGTCCCGGTGGCCGCCACCTGCTGCACCACGTCCAGCAGCGCGAGCTGGGCCGCGACGTCCAGGTGGTTGGTCGGTTCGTCCAGCAGCAGCAGGCGCGGTTGCTGGGCCAGTGCCCGGGCGAGCTGCACCCGCTGACGTTCTCCGCCGGAGAGGGTGGCGAAGTCCCGGTCGGCGAGCTCGGCCGCACCGGCTCGGTGCAGGCACTGCTCGGCCAGCTGCAGGTCGGATGCCGAGTCGGTGCCGAACAGGCCCTGGTGCGGGATGCGGCCGAGCAGCACCACCTCCCGGGCAGTCAGCGGGATGTCGGTGTGCGCATCCTGCTCCACCAGCGCCAGGGCGCGTGCCCGGCGGCGCCGGCTCAGCTGCCTCAGGTCCGCCCGGTCCAGCCGCAGCACACCGGCAGAGGGCGGCAGAGCGCCGACGATCAGCCGCAGCAGCGTGGACTTGCCGGACCCGTTCGGCCCGAGCACCCCGGTCACCTCACCGGTGCGCAGGTGCAGGTCCACACCGTCGAGCAGCGTGGCCGAGGCCACCCGGTAGGTGAGGTCCGCACCGGTCAGCTCGGTCACGTCCAGGTCGGTGACGGCGGAGCTCACCACGGTCTGCACCGCACCGCTCATGACTGCCCCCTGGTGCGCAGCAGCAGCCAGGCGAACACCGGTGCGCCGATCGCGGCGGTGAGGATGCCCACCGGCACCTCCGAGGGGGCGAAGAACGTGCGTGCGCCGGTGTCTGCCCAGAGCAGGAACACTGCGCCGACGAGCGCTGCGACCGGCAGCAGCCGGGCGTGCCGGGCGCCGAGCAGCAGGCGCACCACGTGCGGTACCACCAGGCCGATGAACCCGATCGACCCGCTGACCGCGACCATCGCCCCGACCAGCAGCGCCGTGATGGTCAGCAGCAGCCACCGGGTCCGGGTCACGTGCACACCGAGCGAGGCGGCCGCCGTGTCGCCGAACGTGAACGCGTCCAGGGTGCGCGCACTGGCCAGCAGCACGGTGCCGATCAGCACCAGCGCCCCCACGGCGATCGCCACCGACGACCAGGACGCTCCGGCCACCGAGCCCAGCAGCCAGTTGATGATCTCCCGGTAGGAGTCGCCCTGCGCCGAGGCCACGATCGCGAACGACACCAGTGCCGAAGCACCCTGCGCCACGGCGATCCCGGCCAGGATGGTGCGCGAAGGGGTGAGCCGCCCGCCGATCCCGGCCAGTGCGAGCGTGGCGCCCAGCGCCGCCAGCGCGCCGATGAACGCGGCCAGCGGCAGCGCCAGGGTGAACCCCAGCAGCAGCACTGCTACCGCCCCCAGCGCCGCCCCGGAGGAGACGCCGAGCAGGTACGGGTCAGCCAGCGGGTTGCGGGTGATCGCCTGCATCACCGCACCGGACAGGGCCAGCCCCGCGCCCACCGCCGCCGCGGTGAAGAGGCGTGGCGCTCGGCCCTCCCACACGATCGCGTCCCGGATCCGGGACAACGGGTTCTCACCCGGGTCCAGGAACCCCAGACCGTGCTCGGCCAGCCAGGTGAGCACGTGGTACCGGGTGCTGCCGAGCACCTCGGCGGCCGTGATGTTCGCCGGTCCGATCGTCAGCGCCAGCACCGCCGAGCCGGCCAGCACGACCAGCGCCAGCACCAGCCACGGCGTGAGCCGACCGGTCCGCGGCACTGCGGCGGTGGTCCGGCCGGGATCGGTCGCACCGGCCTCCGGCGGGGCCGTGCCGGTGATCGTGCTGCGGGTCATCTCGGTGCTGTCCCGTCCTATGAGTCCTGTGCGGTCAGGTCCATCAGCTGGTCGGACAGGTCGACGGCGGCAGGAACGCTGCGTACCCCGGCCTCGCTGGCGGGGAAGGGCACCACGAGGTAGCGCTCGTCGATCACCGCATCCATCGCCGCGGTCACCGGGTTGGACTCCAGCACCTCGATCTTGTGCTCGACCGTGTTCCACGCCGAGTCCACCAGCACGATCACGTCCGGGTTCTGCGCTGCGATCGCCTCCCAGGAGCCAGACGCCCAGGACTCGTGCACGTCGGCCATGATGTTGCGCAGCCCGATCGTCTCCAGCAGCAGCTGTGGCGCACCGATCCCGCCGCCCACGTAGGGGATGTCCGAGCCGGAGGAGTACCACAGCGCGGTCAGCCCCGCCGACGAGGACTGCACCTGCTCGAGGTCGGCGCGCTGCGCATCGACCAGCTCCTCGGCCGCCTCCGGTGCGCCGAGCAGCTCGCCAGCCTGGAGGACGTCGTCGAACACGTGCTCGAAGGTGAGCGGGTCGGGCTGGTAAGCCTCGTCCAGGCAGGCGGCGGGGTTGACGTAGGTGGCGATACCCAGCTCGGCCAGCTCCGCTCGTTCTCCGGCGCCGTCGGCGGAGAAGTTCGACTCCCACCCCCCGAGCACGAAGTCCGGCTCGGCCGCGAGCACCACTTCCGCGGACGGTGCCCGCTCGGCCAGCACAGGCACGTCCGCAGCCGTCTCGGCCAGCTGCTCCGGCAGCGGACCGTCAGAGAACGCAGTGCCCACCAACCGGTCCGCCAGCCCCAGGGAGAGCACCAGCTCGGTGGACGTGGACTTGATGGTCACGATCCGCTCCGGAGGAGCCTCGAGGGTGACCTCGGTGCCGCAGTTGTCCACGGTGACCGGGTATCCGGCCGCACCGCCTGCGGACGGACCGGAGGAGGCGAGGTCCTCGTCCCCGGCCGATCCCGCGCCGTCGGCGTTAGAGCATGCGGTCAGGGTGAGCGCCGTGAGCACGGCGAGGGCGAACAGGGCGCGACGGGACACAGGCGGGTCTCCAGCACAGCGGGAACCGATGGCGGGTGCAGGACCATCCGGCCAGATCCGGCCGGTCGTGCCCGGGGCACATCCACCCCAGGGTGTCCGTGCCCGTCAGCATAGTGCGTGCTGGCAGGTCTACCGGCCCGCGCTGATAGGAGGTTCACCTGCCGGCGTGCCTCACAGGCTGTCGCAGACGGTGCCCCAGTTGCTGTGGCCGTACCAGGTGTCGTGCCAGAACGCCGCCGAGTAGTGGCCGTACCCGGGTTCATAGGTGGACCGGGTGTAGGTGTACCCGCTGGTGAACGAGCCAGACCGGGTGGCCAACGTGCTGCCGGTGCCGCAGCCCGAGGAGCTCGATCGCTGGTAGATCCGCAGGAAGCCGTCTGCGGAACCACCACCCCGGTAGGTGTAGGAGGCCACCACGTAGCTCCCGGACCGGCTCAGGCAGATCGTGCTCGGGCCGGAGATCGACCGGCAGGCGCTCGCTGCTGCAAGTGCCGTGTCCGGAGCGGTGCCTGCCGATCCGTCTGCCGTCAGGGTGGTGCTGCAGTCCTCCACCCGGTCCACCATCGGCACCTCCAGGGAGTCGGGCGCTCCGGCGAGGGCGCCCTCTGGCACAGTGGTGCTCACGATGTCGACCGAGATCAGCTCACAGCCACGGGCGGCCGACTCCGCGGCCCAGTCCGTGCTGCGCGCCTCGTCGAACAGGTCGGCTGACCAGTCCTGCCACTCGGTGTCCGTGGCGCTCACCGACGGCGGTGCGGGCTCGCTGTCAGCCGCATCCTGCCCGGGGGCTGCCATCGCCTGCGTAGCACCAGCGGCAAGCACCATCGTGGTCAGCACCGCCACCGGCACTGCACGCCCGCGACGCCATCGGGAGCGGCGTGGCCCTAGACGTGCTGGTGCGCAGGTGCGGTCCTCAGCGCAGTGCTGCTCGACTGGAGTCATCATCCTCGATCCCTCTCCCCACCGGCTCTCGGCGGCCGGCCATGCGTCCGATCCGGTGATCGTCTCAGAAAACTCCTCTGTAATCATCTCCGGGGTGCCGGACATATCTAGGTGTAAGGGACGGGGAGGCGGCGGATGAAGGCCGACCCTGACGAACGGTTCGAAGCCCTCTACGAGGCTCACCACCAGGAGCTGTTGGCCTTCATCCGCCGCCGATCAACGATCGGGGATGCGGAGGACGTGGTGGCCGAGACATTCGTCGTCACGTGGCGCCGGATCGACGACGTGCCGGATCCGGCGCGCGGCTGGTTGTTCGCCGTCGCCCGAAACATCCTGCGGAACCACGAGCGTTCCCACCACCGGCAGGTCTCCTTACGTGTGCACCTGGCCGGGCACTCGGCCAC
This sequence comes from Ruania albidiflava DSM 18029, assembly GCF_000421225.1. Classification (GTDB taxonomy): domain Bacteria; phylum Actinomycetota; class Actinomycetes; order Actinomycetales; family Beutenbergiaceae; genus Ruania; species Ruania albidiflava. The sequence continues at coordinate 237,405 of NZ_ATWL01000002.1, forward strand.
GTACTCGCCCGACCCGGCGAGTGCGATCGCCGGCCGTACCGACCTGGCCCGGGCCTGGAACCGGCTCACCGACGCGGAGCGGGAGACGATCGCGCTGACCGCGTGGGACGAGCTCACCCAGGAAGAAGCGGCCACGGTGCTGGGCTGCACCAAGGCCGCCTATGCGGTTCGGCTGCACCGAGCGCGGCGCCGACTGCTGCACCTCATCGACCGAACCACATCGGGGGGACGACGTGGCTGACGACTCCACACTGCTTCGTGCAGTGAAGACGCTGAACCCGGTTGCGCTGGACGAGGTACCGGCACCGACCAGCCTTCGTGAGGAGATCCGATCTCGTATCGCCGCGGACGCGGACTCGGTCCGTCCCGACGACGTGGTGCCCCAGCCGATCTCGCGACCGACCCGACGCATCCTCGCCGGAGCGGCCGCAGCCGTGCTGCTGCTGGTCGGCGTGTACACGCTGAGCCCACAGCGCACCCCGGAGGCGTACGCCGGCTGGAGCGCCTCCGCCACGGAGCTGGCGCCCGCCCAGCTCGGTGCGATGGCCGACCTGTGCCCGCCGACCCAGGTCCCGGTCGGTGCGGACGAGAGCGTCGAGGTCACGCCGATCCTGGCCGAGCAGCGCGGTGACTACAAGATGCGGCTTGCGGTGAGCGACGTGGGCTACCAGTGGTGCTTCGTGATGCCAGACGCCGATGCAGACAGCGGGGTGCGTCGTGGCGCTGAAGGCATGTTCTGGCCGGAGGACCAGTCACCGGTGCCCGCCGGTGACGGTGAGGTCACCCTGGTGCAGGCGTCCTCGTACGCACCGTTCCCGGACCTCGGACCGCTGACGATGATCGTCGGCACTGCCGGGGCGGACGTCACCGAGGTGCAGGTCGCCACCGCAGGGGGCAGCTTCGCCGATGCGACCGTCGCCGACGGCTGGTGGATCGTCTGGTTCCCCGGTGACGTCGAGCTGGGGGACACGATGACCGTGACCACCAGCGACGGTACGCAGACGGAGGTCGCGGCCACGCCAGCGGCAGGCTGACCAGCCCCAGCCTGGCACGTGCTGCCGGGCAGGTGCTGCCGGGCACGGACGTCGATGCCTCGGCCGCCGGGCCATCGTGGGCCTGCACCTCTTGCCGCGCTCCAAGAATTCATCTACTGTTGAATTCTTGGCGGAAGGACGACCATGGACGCTGCGATCGAGATCGCCGGCCTGGTGGTCGACCGAGGCGGGCGGCGGGTGCTCCATGGGCTCGACCTCACCGCCGCGACCGGAGCGGTGATCGGGGTTCTCGGGCCCAGTGGCAGCGGGAAGACGACGATGCTGCGGTCCGTCGTCGGGGTGCAGCGGGTCCGCGCCGGCACCGTGACCGTGCTCGGCCACCCGGCCGGCAGCAGACCGTTGCGCAGCCGGATCGGTTACATGACGCAGGCGCCGAGCATCTACGGTGACCTGACCGTGATCGAGAACGTGCGGTACTTCGCCTCGCTGTACCGGCTCGGAACCAGCGCCGTGGCGGAGGCGATCGATGCCGTCGGGCTGGCTGACCATGCTCAGCGGGTGACTCGCACCCTCTCCGGTGGGCAGCACTCCCGGGCCTCGCTCGCCTGCGCCATCGTGGCCCGCCCCGACCTGTTGGTCCTGGACGAACCGACCGTGGGCCAGGATCCGCTGCTGCGCGACGAGCTCTGGGCCTACTTCCACGACCTGGCCGCCGGTGGCACCACGATCCTGGTCTCCAGCCACGTGATGGACGAGGCCAACCGCTGCGACGAGCTCGTGCTCATCCGGGAAGGTGTGTTGCTGCACACCGGCACCCCGGCCGGGCTCAAGGCCGAAGCGGGGTGCGCAGACCTAGACGAGGCATTCCTGACCCTGGTCCGCCGGAACGAGGCGGCCTGATGCATGCCCGACTGCTCGCCTCTACCGTGGCCCGCATCCTGGGTCAGCTCCGGCACGACCGGCCGACCGTGGCGCTCGTGCTGGTGATGCCGATCGTGCTGCTCACCCTGGTGAAGTACATGTTCGAGGGCAACGACCCCGTCTTCCAGCGGGCGACGCTGGTGATGCTGGGCATCTTCCCGTTCGTGCTCATGTTCGTGGTCACCTCGATCGCGATGCTCCGGGAGCGCAGCTCGGGCACGCTGGAGCGGTTGCTGACCACCCCGGTGGGCAAGCTGGACATCCTGTTCGGCTACGGGCTGGCATTCGCGGTGGCCGCCACGGTGCAGGGTGCGGTGGCCACCGGGCTGGCGTACTGGCTGCTCGGCCTGGAGACCGCCGGCCCGGTGGGGCTGGTGGTGCTGATCGCGGTGGCCAACGCGGTGCTCGGGGTGGCGCTCGGGCTACTGTGCAGCTCATTCGCGCGCACGGAGTTCCAAGCGGTGCAGTTCATGCCGGCGGTCGCGTTCCCGCAGCTCCTGCTGTGCGGGCTGTTCGTACCGCGCGAGGAGATGGCCGGATGGTTGCAGGCCATCAGCACAGTGCTGCCGCTGTCCTACTCGGTGGAGGCGCTGCTCGAGGTCGGAGCGAACACCGACCCCACCGGGCTGATGTGGCGCGACCTGGGCATCGTCGTCGCCTGCGTGGCCGGCGCCCTGGTGCTCGGCGGGCTGACGCTGCGGCGGCGGAGCGCGTGATCGGGCGCGGATAGGCTGGCCGGCGTGGCGCGTCGCAGTGGCAGGCGCCCCGGGAGCTCCGGGGCGAGGGAGCAGATCCTGGCCGCCGCCCGGGAGCAGTTCGCCGCCGGCGGCTACGAAGGCACCTCGATCCGGGCCATCGCCGCGGTGGCGGAGGTGGACCCCGCGCTGGTGCACCACTACTTCGGCACCAAGGAGAAGCTGTTCACGGCGGTGGTCGCCCCACCGGCAGACCCCGGTGAGCTGATCCCGCAGGTCATGGCCGGACCGGTCGAGGAGGTGGGGGAGCGGGTGGTCCGGATGTTCCTCACCGTGCTGGAGTCCCCGACCACCGGACCAGGGTTTCGGGCGCTGCTGCGCGGCGCGCTGGCCAACGAGCTCTCCGCCCGGCTGCTGCGGGAGTTCTTCACCCGTCAGGTGGTGCGTCGTCTGACCGCGGCCCTGGCCGGAGTGGTGCCCGCCGAGGAGATACCCGCCCGGGCCAGCCTGGTCGCCTCGCAGATCTTCGGGATGGTGCTGATGCGCTACCTCATCGGTCTGGAGCCGATCGCCAGCATGGACCACGACCAGGTGGTCAGCGCCCTGGCCCCCACAGTGCAGCGCTACCTCACCGGCGAGCTGACCTGACCCTGCCCCTACCCGCGAACGCTCCGCTTCGCGGCGACACGCCGGGCGGGAGCCGCGAAGCGGAGCGTTCGCGGACGCCTGGGCGGACAACGGCCCCTCGAACGCCATCTCCACCCGGCTCGGCTACCGGCCGAACGGCTCCAACCGGCAGGTGCGGGAGGGCCGGGTCGCCGAGCACCGGTACTACCGGATGGACCGGGCGGACTACCAGCAGCTGGCGCCTGCCCACGCGGAGCTGCTCGGCGAGGTGCAGATGTCCGGCCTCGAGGAGCTGCGGGCGTTCGTGCAGATCCCCGTCGCCGACTGACCGCTCGCCGTCCCAGTCCAGCAGCACCCCGGTGCGATCACCGGCGTCCCGGCGCGGTGCGTGGCATCCTGGCTGCTGCGGGCGATCCCCGCAGGAACTGGAGAGTCGATGCCGATCCTGACCAGCGCCGCAGACCCGGCCAGCGAGGAGTACCGGACCAACGAAGCCGCCCAGCGTGCCCTGGCCACCGAGCTGGCTGACCGGCTCGCGCAGGTGGCCCGCGGCGGCCCGGAACGCTCCCGCAGAAGGCACACCGAGCGGGGCAAGCTGCTACCGCGGGAGCGCATCCGGGTGCTGCTCGATCCCGGCAGCCCGTTCCTGGAGGTCGCCCCGCTGGCGGCCTGGGACCTGTACCAGGGTGAGTGCCCCGGCGCCGGGGTGATCGCCGGCATCGGCACCGTGGCCGGCCGGCAGGTGATGGTGCTCGCCAACGATGCGACCGTCAAGGGCGGCACCTACTACCCGATGACGGTGAAGAAGCACCTGCGCGCCCAGCAGGTCGCCGCCGAGAACCACCTACCGTGCCTGTACCTGGTGGACTCCGGCGGCGCCTACCTGCCGATGCAGGACGAGGTGTTCCCGGACGCCGAGGGTTTCGGCCGCATCTTCGCCAACCAGGCCGCCATGTCCGCCGCCGGCATCCCGCAGCTGGCCGCCGTGCTCGGCTCCTGCACCGCCGGCGGCGCCTACGTACCGGCGATGAGCGACGAGAGCGTGATCGTCCGCGGCCAGGGAACCATCTTCTTGGGCGGCCCGCCGCTGGTGAAGGCGGCGATCGGGGAGCAGGTGACTGCCGAGGAGCTCGGCGGTGGCGACCTGCACGCCCGCACCTCCGGGGTGGTGGACCACCTCGCCGAGGACGACGCGCACGCCCTGGCCATCCTGCGCGACATCGTCACCACCCTGCCGCCACCCGCCCCGCCCGCCTGGGCGGTACGCGAGCCCCGACCGCCAGCAGTGGATCCAACCACCCTCTACGGTGCGGTCAGCACCGACCTGCGCGCTGCCCAGGACCCGCGGGAGATCATCGCCCGGATCGTCGACGGCAGCGAGATCCACGAGTTCAAGGCCACCTACGGCACCACTCTGGTCACCGGCTTCGCCCGGATCCACGGCCACCCGGTCGGCATCCTCGCGAACCACGGGGTGCTGCTGAGTGAGTCCGCGCTCAAGGGCGCACACTTCATCGAGCTGTGCGACCAGCGCGGCATCCCGCTGCTGTTCCTGCAGAACATCTCCGGCTTCCTGGTCGGCAAGGACGCCGAGGCCGGCGGTATCGCCAAGCACGGTGCGAAGATGGTCACCGCTGTGGCCACCACCCGGGTGCCCAAGCTCACCGTGGTGGTCGGCGGTTCCTTCGGCGCCGGCAACTACTCGATGTGCGGGCGCGCCTACTCGCCCCGGTTCCTGTGGACGTGGCCGCAGGCGCGGATCTCCGTGATGGGCGGCGAGCAGGCCGCCCAGGTGCTCACCACGGTGCGCGCCGACCAGGCCGCGGCCCGCGGTGAGGACTTCGACGAGGCCGCCGCCGAAGCTCTCGCCGGGCCGATCCGTGCGCAGTACGAGCACCAAGGCAACCCCTACTACGCCACCGCCCGGCTCTGGGACGACGGCATCATCGACCCCGCAGACACCCGCACGGTGCTCGGCCTGGCGCTGGACATCTGCTCCCGCACCCCGTTGCCCGAGCCCGGCTTCGTTCTGTTCCGGATGTGAACGCGATGACTTTCCACACTGTGCTGGTCGCGAACCGTGGCGAGATCGCCGTTCGCATCATCCGCACCCTGCGCGCCCTGGCGATCCGGTCCGTGGCGGTGTACTCCGATGCCGACGACGGCGCACCGCACGTGGCGGCCGCGGACGTCGCCGTGCGCCTGGGGCCGGCTCGGGCGAGCGAGTCCTACCTGGATGTGGCGGCCATCGTCGCCGCCGCCCGGGCCACCGGGGCGCAGGCCGTGCACCCGGGGTACGGGTTCCTCGCCGAGAGCCCGGCGCTGGCCCGGGCGTGTGCCGAGGCCGGGGTGGTGTTCGTCGGGCCCTCGGTCGCGGCGCTCGAGGCGATGGGGGACAAGATCCGCGCCAAGGAGATCGCCCGGAGCGCGGGAGTACCGGTGATCGACGGCGTAGCCGAGCCGCCGAGCAGCCGTTGCGTGGGGACGGGGGCCGGTTCGGGCAGTGGCATGCCTGCCGGCGCCGGTGTGCAGCACCGGGATGCTGCCTTGGTCGAGGCGTGCCAGGATCTCGGCTTCCCGCTGTTGGTCAAACCGTCCGCCGGTGGCGGCGGCAAGGGCATGGTCCGTGCCGACGCGGCCGCAGACCTGCCGGAGGCGATCGCCTCGGCCCGCCGCGTCGCCACCGCCGCCTTCGGTGCCGACACCCTGCTCGTGGAACGGTTCGTGCCCGCACCCCGGCACATCGAGGTGCAGGTGCTCGCCGATGCCCACGGCCACGTGCTCGCTGTGGGGGAGCGGGACTGCTCGCTGCAGCGCCGGCACCAGAAGGTGATCGAGGAGGCACCCGCCACCCTGTTGGACGAGACCACCCGCACCTCCCTGGCCGAGGCGGCCTGCGCCGTCGCCGCGAACGTCGCCTACACCGGTGCTGGCACCGTGGAATTCCTCGTCTCCGCCGCGGACCCGACCTCGTTCTTCTTCCTGGAGATGAACACCCGGCTGCAGGTGGAGCACCCGGTCACCGAGGAGTCCCTGGGACGGGACCTGGTCGCCTGGCAGCTGCGCATCGCCGCTGGTGACCCCCTCGACCTGACCGCCGCGGACCTCCGTCCCGGCGGGCACGCCATCGAGGCCCGGGTGTACGCCGAACGCCCCGAGGAGGGTTTCCTGCCCGCCACCGGCACCGTGCAGCACGTCTCCTGGCCCGCCGGGGTGCGGGTGGACGCCGGCATCGCCGCTGGCACCCCGGTCAGCGCCCACTACGACCCGATGCTCGCCAAGATCATCGTGACCGGTGCCGACCGGACCGAGGCGCTCATCCGCCTGGACAGCGCGCTCGCCGAGACCGTGCTGCTCGGGGTGCCCACCAACCTGGACTACCTGCGCCGCGTGCTCGCCACCGCGCAGGTGCGCACCGGCACTGCCGACACCACCTTCCTGGACCACCTCGCGCCCGAGCAGGCGGCGCCGCCCCCCGAGGAGACCTTGATCGCTGCCGCGCTGCTGCGGCACGCCGAACGCTGGGACACCACCCTCTGGTGCCAGCCGTCGGGCTGGCGGGTGGGCGCCACCGAACCGCCACGCTATGAGTTCGAGACTGCGACCGATCCGGTCGCCGTGACCGTCGACGGTCCTCCTGAGGCGGCAACCGCCCAGGTCCTGCCCAGCCACCCCGTCCGACAGGTGAGCCTGCTACCCCGCCCGGGCTCCGCCGTCGTGCACCTGCTGTGCATCGACGGGCTCACGGCCACTCTGCACGCCACCAGCACCGAGGAGGAAGTGTGGCTGCACACCGGCGGGCGCACCCACCACCTGGTGGCTGCTGGACGGCAGACCGCCCGCACCAGCGCTGCGTCCGCCGCTGGTGACGGACAGGTGCGTTCCCCGATGCCCGGCACTGTGGTCGCTGTACACACCCCCGGGGAGGCCGCAGTGGCCGCCGACGACCTGCTGGTCACCGTGGAGGCGATGAAGATGGAATACCAGGTACGCGCAGCCATCCCGGGTAGGATCGAGTGGGAAGCCAGCGTCGGCGACCAGGTCGCCGCGGACCAGGTGCTGGCCACCATCCATCCCGACGGTCCACAAGACCACCCGGGGTGAACAACCACACGATCCACAAGATCAGACAGGGAAGTCACCATGCCTTATGGGTTCACTGCCGAACACCTCGCGCTCATCGAGAAGGTGCGCACCTTCGCCGACGAGGTCGTGCGGCCCGCCGCCTACGACTACGACCGCAAGCGTGAGCTGCCGATGCAGATCGTCGCCCAGCTGGGCGAGCTCGGGCTGTTCGGTCTGCCGCTGCCCACAGAGTACGGCGGGGCCGGGAAGGACTACACCAGCTTCTTCCTCGCCGTGGAGCAGATCTCCCGGGTGGACCAGTCCCTCGGGGTCACCTTGGAGGCCGGGGTCGGCCTGGGTGCCGTGCCCATCCTGCGGTTCGGCACCGAGGAGCAGCGCCGCACCTGGCTGCCGGACCTGGCCGCCGGACGGGCACTGGGCGCCTTCGGGCTCACCGAGGCCGGCTCCGGCTCCGACGCCGGCGGCACCGCCACCACCGCCGAGCTGGTCGACGGGCACTGGGTGATCAACGGCAGCAAGCAGTTCATCACCAACTCCGGCACCCCGATCACCTCGGTCATCACCATCACCGCCGTCACCGGGCAGACCACCCGCCCCGACGGGACCACCGCACCGGAGCTGTCCGCGATCCTGGTCCCCGCCGGCACCCCGGGCCTGCAGGTCGGCCCTGCCTACGACAAGATCGGCTGGCACACCTCCGACACCCACCCGCTGACCCTCACCGACGTGCGCGTACCGGAGGCGAACCTGCTCGGCGAGCGCGGCCGCGGCTACGCCAACTTCCTCACCGCTCTGGACGAGGGCCGGGTCGCCTTCGCCGCACTGTGCACCGGTGCCGCGCAGGGCTGCCTGGAGGAGGCGCTCGGCCACGCCAAGGAGCGGGAGGTGTTCGGCCGCCCGCTGGAGGCCAACCAGCACGTGGCGTTCACCCTGGCGCAGATGGCCACCCGGGTGCACACCGCCCGGCTCGCCTGGGTGGAGGCCGCCCGGTTGCTGCAGGCCGGCCAGCGGTTCAAGCAGCAGGCATCGATGGCCAAGCTGGTCTGCTCCCAGGCGGCAGCAGCCAACGCGCGGGACGCCTCGCAGATCTTCGGCGGCTACGGGTTCCTCGCCGAGAACGTCGCCGCCCGGCACTACCGGGACGCCAAGGTGCTCGAGGTGGGGGAGGGCACCACGGAGGTGCAGCTCGGGGTGATCGCCCGCGAGCTCGGCCTGTGCGGCACCGGCTTCGGTCCCACACCCCCGGCAGCCTCCGTCCCGGACCACTGTGGGGCCGCTCCCGCTGTGGGTGAGCGCACCGAGCCGGCCCCGCTGCGGGCGGTGCGATGAGCACCCCCGAGCCGCCCCGGGAGATCCGCCAGCGCGGCCTGTACTACGAAGAGCTGGAGACCGGCGTGGTCTACCGGCACGCACCCGGGCGCACCCTCACCGAGAGCGACAACGTGTTCTTCTCCGCGCTGAGCATGAACCCGCAGTCGCTGCACCTGGACGCGGCCTGGTCGGCCACCCAGCCGTTCGGCAAGCCGCTGGTGAACTCCCTGTTCACCCTGGCCACCCTGGTGGGCCTGTCCGTGGGGCAGCTGACGCAGGGCACCACAGTGGCCAACCTCGGCTTCGAGAAGGTCACCTTCCCGGCACCGCTGTTCCACGGCGACACGCTGTACGCCTCGAGCACAGTGCAGGCCAAGCGGCCCTCGGCCAGCCGCCCCGGTGAGGGAGTGGTGACCTTCGAGCACACCGGGCGCAACCAGCATGACGAAGTGGTCGTCACAGCGGTACGCTCGGCGCTCATCCTGTTCACCCCACCGGGGTGAGATGCTGGAGGGCCGTCGGGACCGATGGGCCGATGGCGCCCCGTCCGGGCGCCGCATCGATACGAGAAGGGCACTATGCGTAGTACGTCGTTCACCCTGGGACCCGCACTGCTGTTCTGCCCGGGTGACCGGCCAGACCGGTACAGCAAGGCTGCCGAGCGGTCCGACGGTGTGATCCTCGACCTCGAGGACGCCGTCGCCTCCAAGGTGAGCGCCCGGCAAGCGCTGGTGGCCCACCCGCTGGACCCGGACCACACCGTGGTGCGGGTCAGCGCGGTGGACTCCGGGGAGCTCGAGGAGGACCTGTCCGCAGTGCGCGAGGCCGGGTACCACACGGTGATGCTGGCGAAGATGAGCACACCTGAGGATGTGCAGCACCTGGACGACCTGCAGGTGGTGGCCCTGTGCGAGACCGCCCGCGGCGTGCTCGCCGCCCCGGAGATCGCCGCCGAGCCGTCGGTCGTGGGGCTGATGTGGGGGGCGGAGGACCTGATGGTCTCCCTCGGCGGCACCTCCAGCCGGTTCTCCATCAGCACCGGCGGGGTGGCCGCCCCGTACCGGCCGGTGGCCCGGCACGCGCGCTCCCGGGTGCTGCTCGCCGCCCGCGCGTTCGGCAAGGCCGCCATCGACGCCGTGCACGTAGACATCGAGGACATGATCGGGCTGCGCGCCGAGGCCGAGGACGCGGTCGCCTCCGGGTATACCGCCACCGCCTGCATCCACCCGCACCAGGTGCCGGTGGTGCGGGAGGCCTACCAGCCGTCCGCCGAGGCCGTGGCCCGCGCACGCCGGGTGCTCGACGAGGCCGCCGGCGCCGGGGTGCACCGCATCGACGACCGGATGATCGACACCCCGATGCTCACCCAGGCTCGCGCCGTGCTGGACCGAGCGGAACGGCTCGGCACCGGCGACTGACGTGGCGGCCAGCTGGCCCAGGGGCCTGCGGGCGCTGCTCGGCATGGCCGGGCTGGGCCCAGCCCCGGAGGAGGTGCGCCGTCGGGTGGCGGGCCGGCCCGTGGTGATCACCGGTGCCTCCCGGGGCGTCGGTGCTCGCCTCGCGGTGCGGCTCGCCGCAGTCGGTGCGCGGGTGCTGCTGCTCGCCCGGGACGTCGAAGCCCTCGCCGCAGTGGCCCAGCGGTGCGGCCCGCAGGCCCACACCTACCCGGTGGACCTGCGCGATGCCGACGCCACCCGCGCTGTGGGCCAGGCGATGGTCACCGAGCACGGCACCCCCGCAGTGCTGGTGCACAACGCCGGACACTCCATCTGTCGCACCGTGGCCGCCAGCACGGAGAGGTTCCACGACGTGCAGCGGCTCACCGGGGTGAACTTCACCGGCCCCGTCGCCCTCACCCTGCCGCTGCTGTCCGCGATGCGCACCGACGGCGCAGGTCACCTGGTGTGGGTCGGGTCGGCGGGGGTAGGCCTGCCGGGGGCAGGGTTCAGCACCTACCTGGCCACCAAGGCCGCCTTCGAGGCCTGGTTGCGCTGCCTCGGACCGGAGGCCGCCGCCGACGGCATCCGGATCAGCACCGTGCAGCTGCCGCTGGTACGCACGGCGATGAGCGCCCCCACCCGCGCCTACGACCGCCTCCCGGCGATGACCGCCGACGAGGCAGCGGCCCTCCTCTGCCGAGCGATCGTGCACCAGCCCCGGCTGATCAGCCCGTGGTGGGCGCGGACCGGTGCGCTGCTCACCGCCGCGGCACCAGGAACGGCAGAGCGGGTGGCCGCGCTCGTCGACCAGGTCGGGGCCCGCCGGACCGGCGCCGCGCACCCCGCGCCGAACATCCGCGAGACAGGATGATCCGGTCCGCCCACGCGCACCGGCCGCTGTGGCACCTGCTGCCCGAAGCGGCCACGCTGCTCGCCGCCGCGCGGCCACGACCAGGCGACCTACGCGCAGTGCGCCACCTGCTCACCCGGCCGGGGGCCGGCGGCCGGCTGAGCCTGGCCGGTGTCGGGCTCTGGGCCGCTCACCGTGCCAGGGAGCAGACCGTGCTCGTCGACTCCGAAGGGGTGGTCACCGGCACCGAGCTGATCCGCCTGGTTGCCGCCCGGGCCGAGCAGCTGCGCGGCGCCGGGGCGGTGCTGCTGCACGACCAGGACGACCGCCGGCTGGTGACCACACTGGTGGCCGCCGGGGTGGCGGGCGTGGACGTGGTGCTCCTCGGTGCCCGGGCCGGTGCCGAGGAGGTGACGGCAGCCGAGGCCCGGGTGCAGCAGCTGGCAGCCACCCGGGGCGCCGGGCGGGCGCCGGCGGTGGTGCTGCACAGCTCCGGCACCACCGGTCACCCCCACCCGCGCACCCAACGGGCGGTGCGCCTGGGCCAGCTGCCCACAGTGGTCTCGCTGGCCGCAGCGCTGGGCGCCCGGCGTGCGGAGCCGATGCTGGTCGCGGCGCCGGTCGCGCACGGGCACGGCCTGTCGGCGCTGGCTGCTGCGTTCGCGCTCGGCGCCCCGGTGCTGCTCGGCGCAGCCGCACGCCCCGACCGTGGCCTGGACCTGATGGTCGAGCACCGGGTGCGCACCTGGGTGGGGTTGCCCACCCAGCTCGCCGACCTGCTGCACGCCGCCGGAGAGGAGGCAGACCGGATGGCAGCGCTGCGCCGGTTGCGGCGCGTCGTCACCGGTTCGGCGCCGGTGCCCACCGAGGTGGTGACGCAGGTCCACCAGCGAGTGGGGGAGGTGCTGGTCAGCTACTACGGCACCACCGAGGCCGGCACCGCCACGATCGCCCGGCCCGCCGACCTGGCTGCCGCCCCCGCCACAGCCGGTCGCCCGGCCACCGGGGTGCGCGTGCAGGTACGCGACCAGGCCGGTCGCCTGGCACCCGTGGGCCAGGTGGGGCAGGTGGTGCTCCGCTCCCGCTGGCGGGCACCGGGGGAGCCGGAGTGGGTGCACACCAAGGACCGGGGCCGTCTGGATGACAGCGGCCGGCTGCTGCTCGCCGGCCGCAGCGACGACGCTGTCCTCGTCGGTGGGCACGTGGTGCACCTGGCGGCGGTGACCAGCTGGCTGCGCAACCATCCCGAGGTGCAGCAGGTGCAGGTGCGCGCCGTCCCGCACGAACGGCTGGGCAGCGCGCTCGAGGCCCGGGTGCGCAGCACCGGCTCTCTGGCGGCCCTGCACGCCCAGGCCCGTGCCGCCCTCGGGGACGCCGCCGCACCCCGGCTGCTGCTGCCCTGGTGACCGCCGCACCCCGGCGAGCACCGCGCCGGACCACGGGCCTGCCCGGGCGAGCTCCGCCGTCGACGACCGCCAGCGGCCCCCGCCGCTGGCACCCGAGCCGACCCCTAGAGTGGCAGGTATGGACTCCGAAGAGCGTATGGCCGTGTTCCTCGACTACGAGAACCTCGCGCTGGGCGCGCGCGAGCACCTCGGCGGGATGACCTTCGACTTCGGACCGATCGCCGATGCGCTCGCCGTGCGCGGACGGGTGGTGGTGCGCCGGGCCTACGCCGACTGGTCCTACTTCGACGAGGACCGCCGCTCGCTCACCCGGCACCAGGTCGAGCTGATCGAGATGCCGCAACGGATGGGAGCCTCCCGGAAGAACGCTGCCGACATCAAGATGGTGGTGGACGCCATCGAGATGGCCTTCGAGCGCGACTACATCACCACGTTCGTGATGTGCACCGGGGACAGCGACTTCTCCCCGCTGGTGCACAAGCTGCGTGAGCTCAACCGCCGGGTGATCGGCGTCGGGGTGGAGAAGTCCACCTCGCGGCTGCTGCCCCCCGCCTGTGACGAGTTCCTGTTCTACGACCGGCTCGAAGGGGTGGAGGGACCGGACGAGACCGAACCGGCCCCACGCCGTCGACGCGGCCCACGCCAGCCCGGCGCCGAGGGCACGAGCCCGAGCGCTGCGGTCGGACCTGTGCCGCCGGTCCAGCCCGCACCGGCACCAGCACCCTCCCCCGCAGCAGGATCACCGGAGGACGAGGACTCCGACGGTCCCAGCCAGCCGCTGGAGGTGCTGGTCGCCCAGACCCTCGCCGGGTTGCAGACCTCTACCAGCGGCGCGATCACCGCCTCGGTGCTCAAGCGCGCCCTGCTGCGCAAGGACCCCACGTTCAGCGAGTCCGACCACGGATTCCGCAGCTTCTCCGAGGTACTACGCCACCTGGCCGAACGCGGCATCGTGGAGCTGGCCGCCGGACCGGCAGCCGGCGATCCCGAGGTGTCCCTGCCGGAGCGGGGCGAGACCAAGGACGCGTTCGCGCTGCTGCGCACCGTCGTCGGCTCCTCGGGCGGACCGGCACCGCTGTCCGGGCTGAAGAACGTGCTGCGCAAGGAACGGCCAGACTTCAGCGAGAAGGCGCTCGGGTACCGCAGCTTCCTGCAGTTCGTTAAGGGCGCCGAGGCCGCCGGGGTGGTGCAGCTGCGCTGGGCCGAGGATGCCGAGGACTACCTGCTGACCACCTAAGGTGGGCGGGCCCCGGGCAGATCAGGTTGCCGCCCTCCGCTAGACTGGCCGAACAAGGCGTCGACCCGGCCATCACCGGTGAGCCTCCGGAAGAACAGCCCGCACGGGCTCAGTAGAACCGGACGGGTAGGCCCGTCACAGCCGTCGATGAAGTGGCCGACCTCCCGGGTGGGCAATCGAGGTGGTACCGCGGGACGCGCCTACCGGGTGCGGATCGTCCTCGGAGCAGACCGACCTCGAAGGACCCGCGGATGAGCAGCGAGCGCCACTACCCCCGGCACACCGACGCTGACGGGGTGAACCCCTCCCCGACGTTCCCCACCGTCGAGACCGACGTGCTGGCCTACTGGCAGGCCGACGGCACGTTCCAGGCCTCGATCGACGCCCGCCCGGCCGGCAAGAACGGGGAGAACGAGTTCGTCTTCTACGACGGCCCACCGTTCGCCAACGGGCTGCCGCACTACGGGCACCTGCTCACCGGGTACGTCAAGGACGTCGTGCCCCGGTTCCAGACCATGATCGGCAAGCGGGTCGAGCGTCGGTTCGGCTGGGACACCCACGGCCTGCCCGCCGAGCTGGAGGCCGAACGGCTGCTCGGCATCACCGACAAGACCCAGATCGAAGAGATGGGCATCGAGGCGTTCAACGCCGAGTGCCGCGAGTCCGTGCTCCGGTACACCAAGGAGTGGGAGGAGTACGTCACCCGGCAGGCCCGCTGGGTCGACTTCGAGAACGACTACAAGACCCTCGATGCCACCTACATGGAGTCGGTGCTCTGGGCGTTCAAACAGCTCTACGACAAGGGTCTGGCCTACGAGGGGTACCGGGTGCTGCCCTACTGCTGGCGCGACCAGACCCCGCTGTCCAACCACGAGCTGCGGATGGACGACGACGTCTACCAGATGCGCCAGGACCCGGCGGTGACCGTGGGGCTGCGGCTGGCCACGGGCGAGCTCGCCCTGGTCTGGACCACCACGCCCTGGACGTTGCCCTCGAACCTGGCGGTCGTCGTCGGTGAGGACATCGACTACGTGGTGGTGAGCTCGAATGCCACCGGCCGGACCGAACGGTACGTGCTCGCCGAGGCACGGCTGGCCGCCTACGCCCGCGAGCTGCAGGACGAGGACGTCGAGGACATCACCGACCAGGTGGTCGAACGTCTCAAGGGCGCCGACCTGGTCGGACGGTCCTACACGCCGCCGTTCGCCTACTACCTGGGGCACGAGAACGCCTTCCGGGTGGTGGCCGCCGACTTCGTCACCACTGGCGACGGCACCGGGCTGGTGCACACCGCCGGCGCCTTCGGTGAGGACGACAAGGTAGTCACCGACCGGGAGAACATCGAGGCCGTCATGCCGGTGGGCCCGGACGGGAAGTTCACCCCGCCGGTCACCGACTACGCCGGTCAGCTCGTGTTCGACGCGAACGCCCCGATCATCGCCGACCTGAAGGCCGCCACCCGCGGTGAGACTGCGGGATCGGTGACACCCGGGACCGTGCTGCTGCGGCACGAGACCTACGACCACTCCTACCCGCACTGCTGGCGATGCAAGAACCCGCTGATCTACAAGGGCGTCTCCTCCTGGTTCATCTCCGTGAGCCAGTTCCGGGACCGGATGGTGGAGCTGAACGAGCAGATCACCTGGGTGCCCGAGCACATCAAGCACGGCCAGTTCGGCAAGTGGCTAGAAGGCGCCCGGGACTGGTCGATCTCCCGCAACCGGTACTGGGGCACCCCGATCCCGGTGTGGGTCAGCGACGACCCGGCCTACCCGCGCGTGGACGTCTACGGCTCGATCGCCGAGCTGGAGGAGGCGTTCGGGCAGCAGGTCACCGACCTGCACCGCCCGTTCATCGACAACCTCACCCGGCCGAACCCGGACGACCCCACGGGTCGATCCACGATGCGGCGCATCCCCGACGTGCTGGACGTGTGGTTCGACTCCGGGGCGATGCCGTTCGCACAGGTGCACTACCCGTTCGAGAACGCCGACTGGTTCGAGAACCACTACCCCGGTGACTTCATCGTGGAGTACATCGGGCAGACTCGCGGCTGGTTCTACACGCTGCACGTGCTGGCCACCGCCCTGTTCGACCGGCCCGCGTTCCGCACCTGCGTCTCGCACGGCATCGTGCTCGGCAACGACGGCCGCAAGGCGAGCAAGTCGCTGCGCAACTACCCCGACCCGGCGGAGATGTACGACCGGCACGGGTCCGACGCGGTGCGCCTGGCGCTGATGGGCTCACCGGTGCTGCGCGGCGGCAACCTGGTGGTCGCCGAGGAGTCGATCCGCGACCAGGTGCGCCAGGTGCTGCTGCCCCTGTGGAACACCTGGTACTTCTTCTCCCTGTATGCCAACACCTGCAACGGTGGCGCCGGGATCGACGCCCGCGCGCCGCGCCCGGAGGAGGTGCCCGACCTGGCGGTCATGGACCGCTACCTGCTCGCACGCACCCGCAGCCTCGTCGAGACTGTGCGCACCGACCTGGAGGGCTATGAGATCGCCGGTGCGGTCGCCCGGGTGCGCGAGCACCTCGACCTGCTCACCAACTGGTACGTGCGCACCTCCCGGAACCGGTTCTGGGAGGAGGACCCCGGCGCCTACCGCACCCTGTACGCGGCGCTGGAGGTGCTGCTGCGGGTGGTGGCTCCGCTCGCGCCGATGGTCACCGAGGAGATCTGGCGCGGGCTGACCGGCGGACGCAGCGTGCACCTGACCGATTGGCCGGTACCCGGCGACGTGGCGGATGTCACCGCTGCCGCCCTGGTGGCCGACGAGCAGCTGGTTGCGGCGATGGACGCAGTCCGCGAAGTCGTCTCCACCACGCTCGGACTGCGCAAGGCGAACCAGCTGCGGGTACGCCAGCCGCTGCGCCGGGTGCGCGTGGCCACGGATGAGCCGGAAGCGCTGGCCCCGTTCACCGACCTGATCGCCGAGGAGGTGAACGTCAAGTCGGTGGACCTGCTCGACCTGGCCGACGGGGCTGCTACCGAGTACGGCGTCTACACCAAGCTCACGGTCAACGCCCGCGCCGCCGGTCCCCGGCTGGGCCGGCAGGTGCAACAGGCGATCGCCGCCTCCCGCTCCGGCGCCTGGGAGCAGCTCGCCGACGGCACGGTGGTCGCCGACGGGATCACTCTGCAGGAAGGGGAGTTCACCCTCAGCACGGAGATCGAGGACCGGTTCGGCGACACCATCGCCGCCGGCGTGCTCGACGGTGGCGGGTTCGCCGTGCTCGACCTGGAGCTGGACGACGAGCTGCTCGGCGACGGCTACGCTCGGGACGTGGTGCGCCAGGTGCAGGACGCGCGCAAGACCGCCGGGCTGCACGTCGCCGACCGGATCACCCTCTCCCTCGGGGTGCCGGGGAACTGGGCGCAGGCCGTGCTCGACCGGTCCGACTTCATCGCCGCCGAGACGCTGGCCACCTCGGTACGGGTCGACCCGCTGCCGGCCACCAACGACCCGGACCACGCCGTGGGCGTGAACCTGGCCAAGGACGAGAGCTGGACACCGTGACCGGGAACAACACCGAACCGGGCGCGGCAGCCGTCGAGGCGGAGGCTGCGGCGATCTACGCCGACATCGTCGCCCGCGCGCCCGAGCACAAGATCTCCCCGACGATCGACCGGGTGACCGAGCTGGTGGACCTGCTCGGTTCCCCACAGCACGCCTACCGTGCGATCCACCTCACCGGCACGAACGGGAAGACCTCCACCGCCCGGATGGTGGAGCGGCTGCTGCGGGAGGTGGGGCTGCGCACCGGCCGGTACACCTCCCCGCACCTGCACTCGGTGCGCGAACGGATCTCGATCGACGGCCAACCGATCAGCGCGCAGACGTTCGTGGACACCTGGCGGGACATCGCACCGTACGTGCAGATGGTCGACGCGAACCTGCTCGAACGTGGACACAGCCGGCTGAACTTCTTCGAGGTGCTCACCGGTATGGCCTACGCGGCGTTCGCCGACGCACCGATCGAGGTGGCAGTGGTGGAGGTGGGTCTCGGCGGGCAGTGGGACTCCACCAACGTCATCGACGGCGAGGTGGCGGTGTTCACCCCGATCGCCCGGGACCACCAGCGCTGGCTCGGGCACAGCCTGGAGGAGATCGCCACCATCAAGTCCGGCATCATCAAGAAGCTGGACCCACCGGCGGTCGTGGTCTCGGCCGACCAGCCAGAGGAGGTGGCGTTCGTGCTCGCCCAGCGGGCGGTGGCCCAGGGAGCCCGCGTGGTGGCGCAGGGATATGACGCCGAGGTGGCTGATCGGGCCGTGGCTGTGGGCGGACAGCTGGTGAACCTGCGCACCCCCGCCGGGCTGTACACCGACATCTTCCTGCCGCTGCACGGGGCACACCAGGCGCAGAACGCGTTGCTCGCACTCATCGCAGTGGAGCAGTTCCTCGGCGGCGGCGCGCTGGACGGGGCCGTGGTGGAGGCCGCGTTCGCGGACGTCACCTCCCCGGCACGGTTGGAGCTGGTGCGGTCCAGCCCGACGGTGCTGGTCGATGCGGCGCACAACCCGGCCGGTGCCCAAGTGCTGGTGGACGCAGTGGAGGAGGCGTTCGCGTTCAGCCGCCTGGTCGGGGTGGTCGGAGTGATGGCGGACAAGGACGCCGACGGCATCCTGTCCGTGCTGGAGCCGCTGCTGGACGAAGTGGTGATCACCCAGTCCACGTCGATGCGGTCGATGGACCCCGACGAGCTCGCCGAGATCGCCCGGGACGTCTTCGACGAGGACGTGGTGCACGTGCAGGCCAACCTGGCCGAGGCGATCGCCCTGGCTGCAGACCTGGCCGAGCAGGGGGACCGCGACCAGATCGCCACCGGCACCGGGGTGCTGGTCGCCGGTTCGGTCATCCTCGCCGCCGACGCCCGGGCCGTGTTCGGCAAGAGGGACTGACGCCGGAGTCCTTGCGCGGTCTCCCTGTCGGTGGCCCGGTCGCACGGTCGGGCGCACCGACGACTCCGGGCTGTCCACAGCCCCCTCGGAGCTGCTGAGCGGGCTGGGTCGCTGCTGTAGTGGAATGGTGCGTCTCGATGGGCCAGACTGGGAGGAGGTGAACGCGATGGCGATGGAGATGTGGGTCTCGCTCGGCGGCCTCCTGGTCGCGGTGCTAGCGCTCCACGCCTCGCTGAGCAGGCCGATCAGGCGACTCGACGCGGCCATCGGCGAGCTGCGCCGTGAGCTGACGGGTGACCTGGGGGCGTTGCGCAGTGAGCTGACGGGGGACCTGGGGGCGTTGCGCAGTGAGCTGACGGGTGACCTGGGGGCGTTGCGCAGTGAGCTGACGGGCGGCCTGGGGGCGTTGCGCAGTGAGCTGAAGGCGGACATCGCGGGGTTGGACGAGCGGTTGAGCAGCGTCGAAGAGCGTCTGACCGGCGTAGACGCGCGCGTGATCCGGCTCGATGAGCGAGTCGCGCGCCTGGACGACCGGGTGGTGGGGGCGGATACCCGGGTCGCACGTCTCGATGACCGCGTCGCAGGCCTGGACGACCGGGTGTACGCGCTGGCGGTCGGCCTCCGGCCGCAGCTGCACCAGCGCGAGGGATCGGAGCCCGGCGGGGCGGCGGGGTCCGCCGGCTGACCGGATCCAGGCCTCAGTAGGCTGAGCCTATGAAGGTTCTCGTCACCGGCGGTGCCGGCTACATCGGTTCGATCACCGCCACCGCTCTGCAGCAGGCCGGTCACACGCCGGTGCTGCTGGACTCACTGGTCAACGGGGAGCAGGCGTTCACCGAGGGCCGGATCTTCTACCAGGGTGATATCGCCGACCGGCCGCTGCTGCGCCGCATCGTCGCCGAGCACCCGGAGATCGAAGCGTGCGTGCACATGGCGGCGCTGACGATCGTCCCGGACTCGATCGCTCGGCCGTACGCGTACTACCAGAACAACGTGGCCAAGTCGCTGGAGCTCTTCGACGAGATCACCCGGCTCGGCTGCACCCGGCTGCTGTTCTCCTCTTCGGCGGCGGTGTACGGTCCGGCACCGGACTTCGAGGTGTACGAGGACCATCTGCTGGCCCCGTCCTCACCGTACGGTCGCACCAAGCTGATGATCGAGCAGATGCTCGCCGACCTGGCCGCGAGCACCGACCTGCGAGCTGTGGTGCTGCGCTACTTCAACCCGATCGGCTCCGACCCGCAGCTGCGCAGCGGGGTGTACGCCGGCATCCCCAGCCACGTGCTCGGCCAGCTGGTGCGGACCGTGCTGGGCGAGCAGGACACCTTCACCCTCACCGGCACCGACCTGCCCACCCGGGACGGCACCGGGCTGCGGGACTACGTACACGTGTGGGACCTCGCCCGGGCGCACGTGCGCGCCCTGGAACGCTTCGACGCGGCGCTCGAAGCAGCCGACAGCGAGCACCTGGTACTGAACGTGGGCACCGGCCAGGGGGTGACGGTCCGGGAGCTGCACGCCGCCGTCGAACGGGTGAGCGGGGTGAGCGTCCCGGTGGTGACGGCACCTCCCAGGCCGGGGGACGCCGTCGGCGCGTTCGCGAACGTGGACCGGGCAGCCGAGCTGCTCGGCTGGCGCGCCGAGCTCAGCCTGGAGGACGGCATCGCCTCCTCGCTCGCCTGGGCACGGCAGCGCAACCAGGTCCTCAAGCGCTAGCCCCCCGGTCGCGAACGCCCTGCTTCGCGGCTCCCACCCGGCGTGTCGCCGCAAAGCGGGGCGTTCGCGAGGTGTGGGTCAGCCTTGCCGGGCCAGCACACCGGCCACGTAGGCCACCTGGCCGGTGTGCTGATGGTCCTCACCGAGAACGCTCATCAACCGCACCGCCAGGGTCACCGGCGGATCCCAGGAGTCGTCCACCACCCGGTCCAGGTCCGCCTCAGTGACCGTGGTCAGGTACTGCTCGGTCGCAGCCAGCGTGGCCCGGTGGTAGCCGAGCAGGTCCTGGGCGCTGATCCCACGCACCTGGCCCACCTGGTCGCTGTTGTGCCCGAAGCCGGTGTCATCGGAGGCGAACGGCAGGGCGAACCGGTCGGCCCAGCCGCCACTGGTCCACACCTGCTCCGTGCCGGCCACGTCGGCCACATGGTCGTCCTGCACCCGGGTCAGGTGCCAGACCAGCCAGGCGATGGAGTTCGCCTCCGGGTCGATGCGGGCTTCCAGCTCCACGGCTCCCAGGCCGTCGAGCGTGCCGGTGAGCACCTGCTCCACACGAGAGAACCCGTCGGTGAGCAGTTCGGTTGCCGCAGTCATGGTGCTCCTCTCAGTGCGGTCACCATCGTTTCGTGCGAGGCACGATTTGGTGCGCTGAGGTGCGCTCTTCCCACCTCGGTGTCCCCATGGTGCCTCAGTCGGCTGTGCAGGCCGTAGGTGCGGGCTCGTCGGCGGTCACAACAGTCCTTCCTCGGTGAGCCAGTCGCTGGCGATCGTGGCCGAGTCCTGCTGGTCGTTGACGCTGGCAGCGTTCATCTGGATCAGCGCCTCTGTGGTCAGCGCAGCACTGACCGGATCAAGCACCTCCGCCAGCTCCTCGCTCAGGTCGGCGGAGACCAGCGGTACCACGTTCTGCGCCAGGATCATGTTCTCCGGATCCTCCAGGGTGACGAAGTCACCCGTGGCCAGGTCCGGGTCCGCGGTGTAGATGTCACCCATGGTGATCGTGCCGTCCCGGATCGCATCCTTGGTGAGTGGTCCTCCACTGTCACCGATCGCAGTGAACTCCACGTCGACCCCGTAGAACTCCTGCAGCCCCGGTGGGCCGTACGGGCGGGACTCCAGCTCGGCGTTGCCACCGATGGTGATGGTGCCGTCATAGTCGGCGAGGTCGGCGAGGCTGGTGATGCCGTTGGACTCGGAGAACTCAGCGGTCACGTTGTAGGAGTCGGCGTCCTCGGCCTCGGCGTAGTCCAGCACGGCCAAGTCGTCCGGCAAAGCGTCCGGGAGTGCGGCCGCGACGTCCTCGGGGCTACGCGCCTCGGTGTCGGGTGTGTAGAACTGCAGCAGGTTGCCGGTGTACTCCGGGAGGACCTGGACCTCTCCGCCCTCCATCGCCTGCAGGTAGGCGTCCCGCTGCCCGATCTGGAACTGCCGCTCCACGGTGTAGCCGGCGTCCTCGAGCACCTGGGCATAGGCCTCGGCGATGATCTCGTTGGAGTAGTAGGCCTGGGAACCCACCACGATGGCTGCACCGTCGCCGGAACCGCCGTCGGTGCCGGAACCGCCGTCGGTGCTGGAAGCATCCGGATCGGCGAGGGGGTCCCCCGACCCACATGCCGCCACCAGTGCGAGGGCGGCGCCGGTCACAAGGGCGCCGGGCACGGTGCGGCGCCAGGAGCGTTGGTGTGTGGTCATGAGGATCCTTCCGTTGCAGCAGCGGGAGAGCGCGAGGTCTGGTCCTGGGCGGTCCCAGCGGCAGTCTCTGCGGGGCCAGGGCCGCCGAGGTCGCCGGGGCGCACCGGGGTACGGCGGGCGCGAGTGATCAACCAGGTCGCCAGCGCGAACACACCGTCCAGGACGAGCGCGAGCACCACGATCACCAAGGCACCGCCGAGCATCTGCTCGTACGCGCGGATCGCGATGCCGCGGATGATGTAGATGCCCAGCCCACCCAGGCCCACGTAGGCGGCCAGCACGGCCGTGGCCACGATCTGCAAGGTGGCGCTGCGCAGCCCACCGAGCAGCAGGCCCAGGCCGATCGGTGCCTCCACCCGCAGCAGGATCTGCCACTCGGTCATGCCCATCGCCCGGGCGGCGTCCACCACGTCGGGGTCCACCGACTCGACCCCGGCGTAGGCGCCGGCCAGCACGGCCGGTACGCCGAGCACCACGAACACCACAGTGGCAGCCAGCACTGCGTCACCGACGCCGACCAGCAGGGTGAGGATGGTCAGCAGGCCCAGCGAGGGCAGCGCCCGGGCGGCGCCGGAGCACGCCACCGCCACCTGCTTGCCACGGCCGGTGTGCCCGATCCAGTAGCCGATCGGGATCGCGATGACGGCGGAGATCACCACAGCGATCGCGGTGTACAGCAGGTGCTCACCCAGCCGGACGAGCACAGCGTCGGCGCCCACCTGCTGCTCCGGTGCGAACAGCCAGGCGAACGCCTCTCGGAACAGGTTCATTCGGCCACCTCCGCTGCCGTAGCACCCCGGGCCGAGGTGCGCGAGGAGCGCCACGGCAACCAGCGCCGTCGCCGGGGCGGGCGCCGGGCCCAGGGCATCAGCAGGCGGCCGGCCAGGGCGATCACCAGGTCGAGCACGAGCGCGATCACCACGGTCATCACGATCCCGGTGGCGATCTCGGCGAGGATGCCTCGCTGCAGCCCGTCGGTGAACAGCAGCCCCAGAGAGTCGATCCCCACCAGGATGCCCACGGTCACCAGGCTCACCGTGCTCACCGCCACCACCCGTAGACCGGCGAGCAGCGCTGGCCCGGCCAGCGGTAGGTCGACCGCCCAGAACCGCCGCCACGAGGAGTAGCCGATCGCCACTGCGGAGCGGCGCACCACCGGATCGACCGCCGCGAACGCGTCCGCGGCGAACCGGGTCATCAGCGCTACTGCGTAGATGCTCAGCGCGATCACCAGGTTCGCATCGGCCAGCACGCTGATCCCGATCACCGGCGGCAGCAGCACGAACAGCGCCAGCGAGGGGATCGTGTACAGCAGTCCGATCACGCTCAGCAACCCGCCGCGCAACCACCGGTACCGCCATGCCACCAGCCCCAGCGGTACGGCGATCACGAAACCGATGACGATCGGTTGCACGCTGAGCCACAGGTGCAGGACGCTGAGGTTCCACACCTGGGCGATGTTGGCCCCGACCCAGGTCACTGCCTGGGTACCCCCTCTGCGAGCACTCCGGCTGGCCGGCCGCGCCCATCTACCACCACCTGGGTGCCGTTGTGGTCCTCCACCCGCAGCGCGCGCTGGCCTCGTTCGGCACCGATGAAGGTAGCGACGAAGTCGTCGGCCGGGTCGGCGAGGATCTCCGCCGGGGTGCCCTGCTGGGCGATCACCCCGCCGGGCTTGAGAATGACGACCTGGTCGCCAAGGATGAACGCCTCCTCGATGTCGTGGGTGACGAACAGCACCGTCTTGTCCAGCGTGGACTGCAGCCGCAGCAGCTCGTTCTGCAAGTCGGTGCGCACGATCGGGTCGACCGCGCCGAACGGCTCGTCCATCAGCAGGATGTTCGGGTCCACCGCCAGCGCCCGTGCCACCCCGACCCGCTGTTGCTGCCCGCCGGAGAGCTGACCCGGGTAGCGTCGCGCCAGCGCACGGTCCAGCCCCACCGTGTCCATCAGCTCCAGCCCGCGTTCCTCCGCAGACCGGCGGCGCACGCCGTTCAGCCGTAGCACGGTGACGATGTTGTCCAGCACCCGCCGGTGCGGCAGCAGCCCGCCGCCCTGCAGCACGTACCCGATCCGCCGGCGCAACGTGACCGGGTTCAGCGTGGCCACGTCCTCGTCGTCGATGCGCACCTGCCCGCTGCTGGGCTCGACCATCCGGTTGACCATCCGTAGCAGGGTGGTCTTGCCGGAACCGGAGGAGCCGACCAGCACGGTGGTGCGCCGGGAGGGCACGGTCAGAGTGATCTCCCGCACGGCCTCCGTGCCGTCCGGGAATCGCTTGGCGACGCGATCGAACTCGATCACGAAGGCGTAGCTCCGGTGTGGTGCGGCCCACGGAGGCGATCACGCAACATTCCTCGAGCCTAACGTGACCGGGTGACATCGGCGCGAGCGCAGCCGCCCGTCCGCGCGATCGGTGCAGTCGCGGTTCAATGGTCGTGGACCGACCTTGCCGCTGGCGAGCGGGCTGCGACAGGTCCACGATAGGAACCCCACAGTGGTCTTCTGCCCGACCCACGGGCGGTGCGTGCGAAGGAGCTGTCATGAAGAAGTTGATCAACGACCCGCAGCAGGTCGTGGCCGAGAGCGTGGCCGGGTTCGCGCTCGCGCACTCCGACCTGGTCACCATGAGCCAGGACCCGGACGCCCTGTTCGTCTCCCGGGCTGGCGGTGCCGTGCCTGGCAAGGTCGGGCTGGTCAGTGGTGGCGGCAGCGGTCACGAACCGCTGCACGCCGGGTTCGTCGGCGTGGGCATGCTGGATGCCGCCGTGCCCGGTGCCGTGTTCACCTCGCCGACCCCGGACCCGATCCAGGCCGCCACCAAGGCTGCCGACGGCGGTGCCGGGGTGCTGCACATCGTGAAGAACTACACCGGTGACGTGCTCAACTTCGAGACCGCCGCCGAGCTCGCCGAGATGGACGACATCACGGTCAAGACCGTGGTGGTCAACGACGACGTCGCCGTGCAGGACTCGCTGTACACGGCGGGGCGGCGCGGTGTGGCCGGCACAGTGCTGGTGGAGAAGATCGCCGGCGCAGCGGCTGAGCGCGGTGACGACCTGGAGAAGGTGCACGAGATCGCCACCCGCGTGAACGCAGGTGTGCGCTCGATGGGCGTGGCGCTGACCGCCTGTACCGTGCCGCACGCCGGTAAGCCCTCCTTCGACCTCGGCGAGGACGAGATCGAGATCGGCATCGGCATCCACGGCGAGCCGGGCCGGGAACGGATCCCGGCGGCCAGCGCGGACGAGATCACCGGCCACCTGCTCACCGCGGTAGCCGACGACCTGCAGGTCACCAGTGGCGACAAGCTGCTGCTGATGGTCAACGGCATGGGCGGCACCCCCGCCTCCGAGCTGTACATCGTCTACGGCCGTGCGCGGGCGATGCTCGAGGAGCGCGGTGCCACCGTGGAGCGCTCCCTGGTGGGCAACTACGTCACCTCCCTGGAGATGCAGGGCGCCTCGGTGACCGTGCTCCGACTCGATGACGAGCTCACCGACCTGTATGACGCTCCGGTGGTCACCACGGCTCTACGGTGGGGAGCATGATGACAACTCTGGACGTGACCTGGGCGAGAGACTGGGTCAAGGCGAGCGCCGCCGTCGTGGCGGAGCACCGGGTCGACCTGATCGACCTGGACCGCGCGATCGGCGACGGGGACCACGGTGAGAACCTGGACCGTGGTTTCACCGCCGTGCTGCGCAAGCTGCAGGAGGCCGAGCCGGAGACGATCGCAGACGTCTTCACGCTGGTGGCCAAGACCCTGATGTCCACGGTCGGCGGGGCCGCAGGACCGCTGTACGGGACCGCGTACCTGCGGGCTGCCAAGGCCGCCGACGGGCAGAGTCTGGACGCAGCGGGCGTGGCGGACATGCTGGACGCGGCCCTCGGCGGCATCGTCGCCCGCGGCAAGGCCGAGGTCGGGGACAAGACGATGGTGGACGCATGGTCGCCGGCCGTGGCTGCGGCCAAGGAGGTTGCCACCAGCGGGGGCAGTGCCGGTGCGGCGCTCGCGGCTGCAGCGGACGCGGCCGCGCAGGGGGCGCTGGACACAGAGCCGCTGGTTGCCCGCAAGGGCCGCGCCTCCTACCTCGGGCAGCGTTCTGCCAACCACCGCGACCCGGGTGCGCAGTCGACCGCGCTGCTGCTGCGCGCCGCTGCGGACGTCGCCGCAGGCGGGCGCAGATGAGCCGCCCGACGGCACTGCTGCTGGTCTCGCACTCCGCCCAGCTGGCTGCCGGGGTCGCCGAGGTTGCCGAGCAGATGGCACCGGACGTGCTCATCCGGCCTGCTGGGGGCACGGAGGACGGCCGGATCGGTACCAGCTACGACCTGGTAGACGATGCGGTGACCGGGCTGCTGGACGAGGGCGCGCAGGCCGTGGTGCTGCTCACCGACCTCGGCTCGGCGGCGCTGACCGCCGACTCGGTGCTGGAGCTGCGGGACGATGCGCGGCTGCAGCTGGCCAACGCCCCGTTCGTCGAAGGTGCGGTGGCTGCGGCGGTGGCCGCGCAGGGCGGCGGGGATGCCGTCGCCGTGCTGAGCGCAGCCCAGGATGCAGCAACGATCTTTGCCGACGACGGCGCAGCCGGGCCTGGTGCGCAGCCTCACCCAGGTGCAGGTGCTGGGGGCGATGCGGTCCCGGCCGGTGCCGGGACGACGGGGGAGGAACCGGTGCAGCGCACCCTGGTGCTGCGCAACGAGCTCGGTCTGCACGCGCGGCCGGCAGCCCAGCTGGCCCGGAAGATGAGCGAGCTGGATGCGCGGGTGTGGGTGAACGGCGTGGACGCGGCGAGCGTGCTGGCGCTCATGGGTCTGGGCCTCACCGGAGGAGCGGAGATCCAGGTGGAGGCTAGCGGCCCGCAGGCCGAGGAGGCGATCGCAGTGCTGGAGGCGGACGTGGAGGCCGGTTTCGGCGAGGAGTGAGCGGCTGGGGTCTTGCGAGGGTCGGTCGCCCCGGAGCCGGTGACCGGCCCTCGCTGCTGCCCGGGACCGGTGTGAGCGAACTCACGGCACACAGGTGGGCTCTGCGCTCGATGCCTCAGCGCACGAAGCGTAAACTTGCACATCGTGCAAGAAGATGGGCTGGGGCTGCGGGAGCGGAAGAAGCGTGCCCGCCGGGACGCATTGATCGACGCCACCCACGAGCTGGTTCGCGAGCAGGGCCTGGAGCAGGTCACCGTCGAGGACATCTGCGACCGGGTCGGTGTCTCCGTGCGCACGTTCTTCAACTACTTCGACTCCAAGATCGATGCCGTGTTCGGGGTCGCGCCGACCACGTTCGACCGGCAGGTGGCCGAGGTCTACGCCACCGGCGGGCCCACTGGCGACCTGGCTACTGACACCCGCACCCTGGTCAGCGCGCTGCTGGAGTTTCCCGGACCCTCCAAGGAGCGGGTGGGAGTGGCCATCGAGCTGATGAAGGTCGAACCCACGCTGTTCTCCCGGCACATGGAGCTCTTCGATGCGATCCGCCAAGAGATGCAGAGCGTGATCGGGCGCCGGCTGGACCGGGAGCGCGCTGAGGCAGCTGCCCGACCGGAGCTGATCGCGGTGGCGGTGTTCCACATCGCCCGCTGCGCCACCACCCTCTGGTACGAAGCCGGCAGCGCCGGACACCCGCGCGACTACATCGACGCCGCCTACCGCGACCTGCACACTGTGCTCGGCCCGCAGCCGCCGCCCGCCAGCTGACGCGCCCACCGAGCCCACCGCACCACCACAGACCTCGAAGGAACCTGATGACCGCAGCAACTGCGCCCACAGAGGGCCGACCCACAGTGGTGCTGAACCGGCGCACCGTCTGGCTGATCTTCGCTGCCCTGATGTCGGGCATGTTCATGGCCTCGCTGGACCAGTCCATCCTGGGCACCGCGATGCCGACCATCGTCGGCGAGCTGAACGGGGTGGAGCACCAGGGCTGGCTGATCACCGGCTACATCCTGGCCGTGGCCATCGTGATGCCGCTGTACGGCAAGTTCGGTGACATCTGGGGCCGGCGCTGGCCGTTCCTGGTGTCGATCGCGCTGTTCACCGTCGCCTCTGCGGCCTCCGGCTTCGCCACCAGCTTCGGCGCCCTGGTGTTCTTCCGCGCCATCCAGGGCCTGGGCGGTGGTGGCCTGATGATCCTGTCCCAGGCGATCATCGCCGACGTGGTGCCCGCCCGGGAACGCGGTAAGTACATGGGTCCGATGGGGGCCCTGTTCGGGGTGTCGGCGGTGCTCGGACCGCTGCTCGGCGGTTTCTTCACCGACCACATGGACTGGCGCTGGTGCTTCTGGCTGAACATCCCGATCGGGTTGGTCGCCTTCGGTATCGCCTGGGTGACGCTACGGCTGCCCAGCCGCTCGGCGAAGAAGCGCCTCGACGTGCCGGGCATGATCCTGCTCGCCCTGGGCACCTCCGGTATCGTGCTGGCCGCCAGCTGGACTTCCTGGACCGGCAACACCGGCTACGACTGGGCCGACCCGTCCCTGATCGCCCTGGTGGTCGGCACCCTGGTGGCGATCGGCCTGTTCATCGTCGCCGAGACCCGCGCCGAGGACCCGCTGCTGCCGCTGCACCTGTTCAGGAACCGCACCTTCACCCTGGCCGCGGGCATCGGCCTGGTGATCGGGATGAGCATGTTCGCCGCCCTGGGCTTCCTGCCCACGTTCCTGCAGATGTCCACCGGGTCCGGGGTCACCCAGTCTGGTCTGCTGATGCTGCCGATGATGGCCGGCGTGATGCTCACCTCGATCACCTCCGGGCTGGCGATCGTGAAGATCGGCAAGTACCGGATGTTCCCGATCGCCGGGATGGCCATCGCGACGGCGGGTCTCATCTGGCTCACCCGGCTCACCGGGGACATCTCGCTGCTGCTGTTCTCGGTGATGATCTTCGTTCTCGGCGCGGGCCTGGGCCTGGTGATGCAGACCATCGTGCTCGCCGTGCAGAACTCGGTGGACCCGCGCGAGATCGGCACCGCGACCAGTGCGAACAACTTCATCCGGGAGATCGGTGCAGCCGTGGGGACCGCCCTGTTCAGCACCATCTTCACCTCCCGGCTGGTGGACAACCTCACCGAGGGCTTCGCCAAGGCCGGTATGACGCCGGGAGCCTCCGGTGGGTTGGGCGTGGACTCGCTCACCCCGGAGGCGGTCAACCAGATGCCGGAGGCGATCAAGCAGATCGTGGTCAGCTCCTACGCTGATGCGCTGGCGCCCTCGTTCTGGTACCTGGTGCCGCTGATGGCCGCCGGCTTCGCCCTGGCCCTGTTCCTGCGCGAGGTGAAGCTTTCCGAGACCGCCGGGATGGTCGCCCGCGGCGAGGCGGTGACCACCCACTAGCTGGGTAGTCGCGAACGCCCTGGTTCGCGGCCGCTGAACCGATTCAGGCCGCAAACCAGGGCGTTCGCGACTGATCAGTGCACGGGGACGACCTGGCCGGTGGCGGCCGACCGCTGTGCCGCTGTCACGATCGCGAGCGTGCGTGCGCCCGTCTCGCCGTCGGGCTGAGGCCTGCGACCGGTGCGCACCGCGTCCAGGAACTCGCCGATCATCGCCGCATCCAGGTCGGGACCGAACGACTCCCAGAGCGCGCCCTCGGCGTCGTACCCAGCCACGTGAGCGTCGAACGGGTCGATGCGCATCGACCCGGCGGTGCCGTGCACCTCGAGGGTCAGCCCACCCCAGGTGGGCGCAGAGTCCGGCAGGCTCCAGGAGCTGTCCAGCTGGGCGATCACCCCGCTGGGATAGCGCACGCTCACCGCGGCACCGGTCTCCACGTCTCGGCCTGCGTCCGAACGCAGGATCCGGTTCGTCACGGCATGCACCTGCGCTGCGGGTTCACCGAGCAGCTCGTCCAGCAGGTCCGCCAGGTGCACCACGTGGTCGACCAACGCACCACCGCCGGAGCGCGCCGGGTCGGTGAACCAGGACCGCTCCGCCAGCGGCATCTTGCCGTTGTTCGTGCCGTGCACGGAGAGGATCTGCCCGAGCTGCCCCTCCCGGACGCGCCCGACCAGCTCGGCGAACTCCGGGGAGAACCGCACCGGGTAGGCGGTCATCAGCAGCACACCGGCCTCCTGGGCCGCGTGCACCATCGCGTCCGCGTCCGCATCGGTGGTCGCCAGCGGCTTCTCGCAGAGCACGTGCGCACCGGCGGCCACCGCCTGCTCCACCAGGTCGCGGTGGTCGGCATTCTCTGCCGCCACCACCACTGCGTCCGGCCGCTCGGCCAGCAACGCGGCCACGTCCGGGACGTACCGCAGGCCCAGGGACTCTGCGAACGCCGCACCGCGCAGCGTCCCGGGGTCCGCCTCGCCCACGTCCGTGGTCACCAGGTCTACCCCGGGCGCACCAGACAGGTACCGGGCGTAGCTGGTGGCGTGCGTGTGGGCGAAAGAGACCAACCCGACCCGTAGCTGCTTCATCGTCCCTCCTCCGTCCGCTCCGGAGCCGGTACAGCGTCCGCCGCCTCCTCGGTGTCGCCCGCGAGCCGAGCGTCGGCAGGGGCCGGGACCTCGACCGGTTCGCCGGTGTGGATCGAGCTGAGCACCGCCTCGGCCACCAGCACGGCGCGGGCCCCGTCCGCACCGGTCACGTTCGCCGGCTGCCCGCTGGTGATGGCGGCGGCGAAGTCGACGATCTCGGCGGTGTACGGGCTGCTGGCCACATCTGTCGGCGGCAGGTACCCGCCGCTGCGCGGGTCGGCCACCTGCACGCGGGTGCCGTCCTGGCGCGCTGAGTCGTGGCTGAGCACGCCCCGGTCTCCGGCGATGTGGAACGAGGAGGAGAACGGCAGGTGCGGATGCCCCCACACGCCGTAGCACTGGCTGACCGCCCCGGACGCGTGCGTCAGGGTGACGGTTGCGCTCGCCGCCCGGGCTCCGCCGTCATCGGTACGTGCGATCGACTGGGCGAACACGCGCACCGCAGGGCCTGCGAACCATTCCGCCTGGTCCAGGTCGTGGATCATCTGGTCCAGCACGATCCCACCGGAACGCTGCTCGTCGAAGAACCAGTCGGCGGTCGGAGCCGCGCTCATCCGGCGGAATCGGCACACTGCCACCCGCCCGACCCGCCCGGCGGCCACTGCCGCGTGCGCCTGGGCATAGGCGGGGAAGTAGCGCACCACGTGCGCCGGGAACAGGTGCACCCCGGCCGACCGCGCGGCCGAGACCACTTCGTGGGCGGCGGCCGTGCTGCGGGCCAACGGCTTCTCGCAGACCACGTGCTTGCCACGGGCGATCGCCGCCAGCGCCAGGTCGGCATGGGTGTGGGTGGGCGTGACGATGTCCACCACGTCCACCCGGTCCCACAGCTCGTCCAGGGTGCTCACCGGGGAGAGGCCGTGGGCGCGGGCGAGGGCCTCGGCGCCGGTCAGCGAGTGCACGCTGACCTCAGCGCCGAGGGACCGCCAGGCAGGGGCGTGCACCTGGGAGATGCTCCCGGCGCCGATCAGCCCCACGCGCAGCGGGGGAGGAGAGGACTGCACAGCTGGGACACCTCATCTCTTCTGCAGGGCAGGAGCGCCTGCAGAGGTCGGGGCTGGAGTGCGTTCTTGTGCCCAGTCCATCACGACCGGGCACCGAAGTGGGCGACGACGTGCTGAGGCAGCGCAGGTACGTCCCGCGGCTGGGAGCCGTCCCGCAGCGACTGGGTCGCGGCCACCGCTGTGGCCACTGCCTGCCGGGCCGCCACCGGTGAGGTGATCGTCCGGCTGCCGTGAGCGAGGTGGTCGAGGAACTCGGTCATCGTGTCCTGGTCGGCGTCACCGTGCCCGGCACTCTCGCCGGTGATCGGGAACTCCCGGTCGCCGGCAGCCTGGTACTCGCACCGGTGGTCCCACAGCCGCACCACACCGCCGGCGCCGTCGCCGAAGTTCTCGATCCGTCCCTCGGTGCCGATCACGGTGTAGTTGCGCCAGTAGTCCGGGGTGTAGTGGCACTGCTGGTAGGAGGCCAGCACCCCGTTGTCCAGCCGCATCTGCACCATGGACAGGTCCTCCACGTCGATCACCGGGTTCAGCTCGCGCAGGCTCAGCGGGGGCCAGCCGTCCCGGTCGAACCAATCCGGCATGGTGCGGTCGGAGTTGTCTCGCCGGTCGCTGATCTGGTCGTACAGGGTGAGCCCGCCCATACCGACCACCCGGGTGCTGTAGCCGCCGGCCAGGTGGTGGATGACGTCCAGGTCGTGGGCCCCCTTCTGCAGCAGCAGACCGGTGCTGCGGGACCGGTCGGCGTGCCAGTCCTTGAAGTAGAAGTCCCCGCCGTGGCCCACGAAGTGCCGGCACCAGATCGCCTTCACCTGACCGATCTCGCCACGGGCGATGATCTCGCGCATCGTGCGCACCACCGCCATGTGCCGCATGTTGTGCCCCACATACAGCGGGGTGCCGGTCCGCGCAGCGGTCAGCAGCACCGCATCGGCATCCTCGGTGCTGATCGTCATCGGCTTCTCCACGTACACCGCCACCCCGGCCTCGAGCAGCTGGGTGGCCACCTGCGCGTGCGTGTCGTCCGGGCTGAGCACGAGGGCCGCCTCAGGTGCCGCTGCGGAGCCGAGCAGCTCGGTCACCGAGGAGAACTCCGGTGCCGGTGCGCCGATCCGCTGCGCGAGCCGCTGGGCTGCACCCGGGGCGGGGTCCACGTAGGCGACGACCTGGGCGCGTCCGCCAGCGAGGGCGTGGGCCGTGATACCGGCCCGGGCGCCGCAGCCGACCACTGCGAGAGGAATGGCGTGATCCGAGAGAGTCATCGCGCCATCATGGCAGCCTCGGCCGGTCTGGTACCGCAGCGGCAACGGCTACCCTGGATCGGTGACCACCCAACCTGAGGCGGAGCACCCCGGTGGTGCTGCCGATGCCACCGCTCCCGCGGCCGCGCGCAAGCAGCGGCCCGCCCGCGTGGTGTTCGGCAGCACTGTGCTCTGGTCCGAGGTGTTCGTGGTGTTCTTCGCGCTGCTCGTCGCCTACGGTCTGCGGGTAGCCGAGCCGACCACGCTGAGCATCCTCGCTGGTATCGGCATGGTCTCCTGCGCAGTGGCCGCACGGCTGCAACGCAGCCGTGCCGGGATCGTGCTCGGTTCGGCAGTGCAGGTGCTGCTGCTGTTCGGCGGTCTGCTGGTGCCGATGATGTTCGTGGTCGGTGGCATCTTCACGGTCATCTGGGCGCTCGGCGTGTGGCTCGGGCTGAAGATCGACCGCGAGCGTGCCGAGCGGGACGCGAGCGCCAGTACGCTCGGGGCATGAGCGAACAGAGCGAACGCACCCTGATCCTGATCAAGCCGGACGGGGTCCGCCGTGGGCTGACCGGGCAGATCCTCGCCCGCGTGGAGGCCAAGGGCTACACCCTGACCGCTGTCGAGCTGCGGGATGCCGACGACCAGCTGCTCGCAGCGCACTATGCCGAGCACGAGGGAAAGCCGTTCTACGCCCCGCTGGTGGAGTTCATGAAGTCCGGTCCGGTGCTGGCCGCCGTGGCCGAGGGGCACCGGGTCATCGAGGGGTTCCGTGCGCTCGCCGGCGCCACCGACCCCACGTCCGCGCTCCCAGGCACTATCCGGGGTGACTTCGGCAGGGACTGGGGTCTGGCGGTGCAGCAGAACCTGGTGCACGGTTCGGACTCGGTGGCCAGCGCGGAGCGGGAGATCGGGCTGTGGTTCCCAGGCCGCTGACCGGTATCTGACGGCCGCCGACTATGTGACTGACATGGCCGGTTCCAGAACCTGCATTTGTCCTGACAAAGGTTGCGTGCGGGTGTGTGGTGGTGGGACGATGGACCGACCACCGCACCGCCCGTCGCCAGCGTTGGACGCTCGGGTCGCCGCGGACCGACCGTCAGGAGGATCATGGCCCCGCGAACCATCCAGCACTTCATCAACGGTCGGCTTCTCGACGGTGCCGGTGCACCGATCCCGGTGCACGACCCGGCCACCGGCGAGGTCACCGGCCAGGTCAACGCGGCCGGCGCCGACGAGCTGGCTGACGCGGTGGCAACAGCCGGTGCCGCGTTCCTGGACTGGTCGCAGCAGTCGCTGAGCAAGCGCGCCGCCGTCCTGTTCGCGTTCCGCGAGCTGGTCGCCGCCAGCACCGACCGGATCGCCGCGGCCATCTCCGCCGAGCACGGCAAGACGCTCGCCGACGCAGCCGGTGAGGTCGCCCGCGGGCTGGAGAACATCGAGTTCGCCTGCGGGCTGCCGCAGCACCTGCAGGGCGCCTACGCCGACCAGGTGAGCACCGGGGTGGACGTCTACTCCTACCGCGAGCCGCTCGGCGTCGTTGCCGGTATCACCCCGTTCAACTTCCCGGCGATGGTGCCGCTGTGGATGGCGCCGATCGCGATCGCCTGCGGCAACGCGTTCATCCTCAAGCCATCCGAACGCGACCCCTCCGCCTCGCTCGTGCTGGCGGACCTGTGGCAGCAGGCGGGCCTGCCGGACGGCGTGTTCACCGTGCTGCAGGGCGGGCCCGACCTGGTCGACGCCATCCTGGACCACGAAGAGGTCGCGGCGGTCTCGTTCGTCGGCTCCACCCCGATCGCCCGGCACGTCTACCAGCGCGCCTCGGCCGCCGGGAAACGGGTGCAGGCCCTCGGTGGGGCGAAGAACCATGCTGTGGTGCTCCCGGACGCCGACCCGAGCAGCACGGCCGCCCACCTGGTGGCGGCCGGCTACGGCTCCGCCGGACAACGGTGCATGGCGATCTCCGCCGTCGTGGCCGTGGGCACCGACGAACAGGTCGAACCGCTGCTCTCCGAGCTCACCGCCCAGTCCCGCCAGGTGGTGGTCGGGCCGTACACGAACGAGGCTGCCGAGATGGGACCGGTGATCACCGCTCAGGCCCGGGACCGGATCTGCGCGGTCATCGGCCAGGCCGAGGCCGGCGGCGCCCGCATCCTGCTCGACGGCCGCGAGCACCAGGTCCCCGGCGCCGAGGGCGGCTACTTCCTCGGCCCCACCCTGCTCGACGAGGTCACCCAGGACTCGGTCGCCTACACCGAGGAGGTCTTCGGTCCGGTGCTGGTGGTGCTGCGCGCCGCCGACCTGGCCGAGGCGCTGGCGATCGTCAACAGCAACCCGTTCGGCAACGGGGCCGCCATCTTCACCGGTGACGGCGCAGCCGCCCGCCGCTTCCAGCGTCAGGTGCAGGCCGGCATGGTGGGGATCAACGTACCCATCCCGGTACCGGTCGGCTCCTTCTCCTTCGGCGGCCGCAAGGACTCCCTGTTCGGCGACACGCACGTCTACGGCAGCGAAGGGGTGGCGTTCTACACCCGGGCCAAGGCGGTCACCGCCCGCTGGCCCGAGACCTCCGCACACCGGACCGCCTCGATGGCCTTCCCCTCGGAGGCACGCCGATGAACCTGCGGCTCGCGAACGCACCGGTCTCCTACGGCGTCTTCGAGCTCGGTGCCGAGGCAGGGGTGGACCTACCTGGCCCGGAGCAGCTGGCCAGCATGATCGCCGCCGCCGGCTACGAGGGCATCGACTCCGGTCCGATCGGCATGCTCGGCCGCGGCCAGGAGCTGCGGGACCGTCTGGCGCGACACTCGCTGGCGCTCGCCGGCGGGTGGGTGGACCTGCCGCTGTCCGACGCCGAGGCGTTCACCGCGGCGCTGCCCGGCTACCGGGACGCGCTGGCGTTCTTCACCGAGGGCAGCGATCCGGACCGGCCCGCCCGGCCCACGCTCGCCGACTCCGGATCTGAGGCGCGCCGCGCCCGCCCGGGCGGGGGCCCGGGCCTGAGCCTGGACCCCCGCGGGTGGGACACGCTCGCGACCAACGTGCGCACCGCCGTCGACCTGGCCCGCCAGGCGGGACTGGAACCCACGTTCCACCCGCACGCCTGCACCTACGTGGAGACACCTGCGGAGATCGACGAGCTGCTCGCACGCACCGACGTCGGCCTCACCCTGGACACCGGCCACCTCATCCTCGGCGGTGGGGACCCCTTGACCGGGCTGCGCCGCTGGGCCGACCGCATCGACCACCTGCACCTGAAGGACGTGCGCCGCGCGGTGCTGGAGGAGGCGGTCGCCACCGGTGCTGGGATGCGCCGGGTGTGGACCGGTCGGGCGTTCGTCCCGCTCGGCGACGGGGACCTAGACCTGGCGGCGGTGATGGAGCTGATCACCGGCGGGCAGCACACCGGGTGGCTGGTGGTCGAGCAAGACGTCATCCCGCAGGTCGGCGACGAGCCGGACCGACCGCAGCGCGAACAGGTGCACAACCGCCAGGTGCTGCGCCGGTGGTTCCCGTGAGGCTGCGCATCGCGGTGCTCGGTCTGGGCGCGGTCGCCCAGAGCGTGCACCTGCCGCTGCTGCTGCGCCGCTGGGCCGAGTTCCAGGTGGTCGCCGTGGCCGACCTGTCCGCCGAGCGGGCCGCCCAGGTCGCCGACCGGTACGGCATCGGCGAGGTGTTCTCCTCCCGGGAGGAGCTGATCGCCGCGCACACCGACGGCCGCTGCCGGCTGGACGCCGTGCTGGTGGCCACCTCGGGAAGCCACGGCGGCGACGTGCTCGCGCTGGCCGAGGCCGGCATCGCCGTACTCTGCGAGAAGCCGCTCGCCCTCGCCGAGGCGGAGATCGTCCGGATCGAGGCGGCCGGGGCACGCGTCCAGCTCGGCTACATGAAGGAGTACGATCCGGCGACGGCGGAGCTCGCCCGGGTGCTGGAGGGATCGTCCGTGCGGGCGGTCACCGTGGAGATCCTGCATCCCTCGGCCGCTCGTCAGCTCGCCTTCGCCAACCTGCTCCCGGCGCCGGCCGACATCGACCCGGACCGGGTAGCAGCCGCTGCGCAGGCCACCCAGGACGCCCTGGACGTGGCGCTCGGCACCAGGACCGAGCGGCGCTGGCGGGAGCTGTACGCGAACGTGGTGATCGGATCGATCGTGCACGACATCTCGCTGCTGCGGCACCTGGGCCACCCGATCGAGCAGGTGCACACCGCCCGCCGGTGGGGTGCGCAGGGTGCGGATCCCGGGTCGGTGGAGTTGACCGGGTCGCTGGCCGGCGGGGCGCGCCTGCACCTGGGCTGGCACTACCTGCCGGACTACCCGGACTACACCGAGACGGTCACCTTCCACCACGAGACCGGCAGTGCGAGCCTGACCTTCGGGGTGCCGTACCTGTTGAACACGCCGACGGTGCTGACTGTGGTGGCGGCCGCTGCGGACGGTCAGTCCCGCACCGAGTACCGGTGGGCGCAGCAAGAGGCGTTCGAGAACGAGCTGCGCGCCTTCCACCAGTTCGTGGCCACCGGCACCCGGCCACGCGCCCAGACCGCGGAGGGTCGGGCGGACCTGGTCGTCGCCCAGCAGATCATCGCCCGCCTGGCCGGTGGTGCGGTGGGCGGCGAGGCCGCCAGTCGCTGACCCACGCTCACCCACCACCCCACCCACCTCTCGCGAACGCTCGCTCGTGCGGCCGGCAACCGCTTTCCGGCCGCACGAGCGAGCATTCGCGAACCAGGGGAGGCAGCGTGGGAAGATGCACAGGTGACACGACGCATCGCCTACCAGGGAGAGCCCGGCGCGAACTCGGACATCGTCTGCCGGCAGCACTATCCAGACTGGGAGCCGCTGCCGCGGGCGTCCTTCGAGGACGTGTTCGCCGCAGTGGCCAGCGGTGAGGCACAGCTCGCGCTGCTGCCGATCGACAACTCGCTGGCCGGCCGCGTGGCCGACATCCACCACTTCCTGCCCACCTCCGAGCTGCACATCATCGCCGAGCACTTCCTGCGCATCCGGTTCGTGCTGATGGCTGTGCCCGGGGCGAGCCTGGAGGAGATCACCACCGTCCGGTCGCATGTGCACGCGCTCGGGCAGTGCCGCCAGGTGATCCGCGACCTGGACCTGACCCCGGTCGTCGCCGGTGACACTGCGGGAGCGGCCCGCGAGGTCGCCGAGCTCGCCGACCGCCAGCAGGCTGCGATCGCCCCACCCCTGGCCGCGGAGATCTACGGGCTGGAGATCCTGGCCACCGACGTCGAGGACGCCGAGCACAACACCACCCGGTTCGTCACCCTGTCCCCGGAGGAACGCCGCGCACCCTCCGGTGTGGGCCCGGTGGTGACCACTTTCGTGTTCAAGGTGCGCAACCTGCCCGCGGCGCTGTACAAGGCGCTCGGCGGGTTCGCCACCAACGGGGTGAACATGACCAAGCTGGAGAGCTACATGGTCGGCGGCGAGTTCGTCGCCACCATGTTCCTCGCCGAGGTGGACGGCCACCCGGACGACCTGCCGCTGAAACGCGCACTGGAAGAGCTGGAGTTCTTCACCACCGAGCTCACCGTGCTCGGCGTCTACCCGGCGGACGGCTACCGGCTGGAGTCCGGCTCCCCAGTGTGAGTAGGGCGGCTGCCAACCGCGCCTGCGGGCGCAGTAGCGCATCGGCCGGTGCGGGGCCAAGATGGGAACCCCCGACGACAGGAGGAACGATGAGCACACGGCCCGGTCCGGACTCCTGGAACGACACCGGACTCGTCGACGAGCCCGACGAGGAACCGGTCAACCTGGTACAGGAGTCCGAGGACACCGAACCTCGAGACCGCGGTGAGGACTACCAGCCCCTGACTGCCCGGCCCGACCGGGACGGTCACGCCGACGAGGCGGACGTGGCCGACCAGGCCGTCGTCGTCCCCGAGGAGGACGACGACGAGGAAGACCTCTGAACCCAGGACACCTCGACCAGCCCCGCCCGGACCCGTGCCGGGCGGGGCTGGTCCACGTGACAAGGGTCCCGACAGGTCAGCGACAGACGGCCAGCACCCGCCGGACCGGATCCTGCAGGTGGTACGGGCCCCGACCCCAGTGGCCGGCGACCCGCTCCTGATCACCCCGGATGCGCCGTCGAACGCCATCGGCGTCCACCAGCACCGCCCCCGCTGCGGCCAGTGCGAGCAGGTCGCCCTCGTGCCGCACCAGGAGCGGCGTACCCAGCGGGTCCGGGCTGGCGTCCGGACGCACACCCAGGCTGATCGCCGTACGTCCGGCCCGCATCCCCGCCAGGATCGCCTCCGGTGAGGGCTCCTCCGCTGCCACCCAGGTGGTCGGGGTGCCGAGCGTCCACCCGCTGCCCGGGGTGTGGAAGTCTGAGCCGCCGATGAGTGCGGTGGCCTCGCTTCCGGGCAGGTGCTCCAGCAGCTGCCAGAACGCCCAGGGGGCCGTCGCGGTCAGGTCGCGGAACCAGGAGATGTGCCACAGCTCCACTGCGTGCGGGGCGCGGTCCAGACGGTGCTGCCAGGCGCAGTCGACCTCCACCGGGTGGCTCAGCGCCAGCAGCCCACCACGCTGTTCCACCTGGTCCAACCAGTGCTGCCCGGGCTGGCGGAAGTCCACCCAGCCGATGTCGCCGTAGGCGCAGGCGTGCCCGCGTGCCGTGGTGATCTCCTGACCGGGCAGCACCATCACGCCGTGCCGCGCGGCCGGACCGCGCAGCAGGCGGTGGTGGCTGGTGGTGTTGTGGTCGGTGATCGCGACGAAGTCCAGTCCGGAGGTCGCCGCCCGGGCGATCAGCTGGTCGATGCTCTCCGTACCGTCGGAGTGCACGGTGTGCGCGTGCAGGTCGCCGGCATACCAGGTCAGGCCCGCCTCGGCAGGAATGCCGCGCGTGTGCCCGCGTACGGTCTCGGCCACCGGCGCCCGGGCCTCGACCTCCACCTCACCGGCTCCGTCCAGCTCGACCTCCAGCTGCACCTGCACCCCCTCGAGCGGCAGCTGGTGCAGGCCGAGCACCACCTGCCAGGTGCCGGGTTCCAGACCGGGCAGGAAGCCTGGGGTCGCCTCCTCCGGGCGCACCACGAACCGGCGCCTGGCCCCACCTGCCCAGCCGCACCACCGGGAGGGCGCCATGCAGCCCAGGTCGATCACCGCCGTCGGGTCGGCCACCTGCAGCCGCACCTCGATGCTGCCAGCACCCGCAGGAACCTCGAACGGCACCTCGAGGTAGCGCTCGCGGATCTGATCGTCAACGCTGAGCCGCCGGTCGAACCGCGCAGGTGTCATCGACCCTACCCGACCAGGTGTCCGGGCGAGAGTCAATGGTCTGCTGGTGCGAGCACGTGCCGGTGAGCACGGTGCCAGCCCGTGCCCGAGGTCCGTGAACGGGCGCACCGGAGCCGCTAGCCTGGGCACCGTGCACCTGAAAACGCTGACGCTGCGCGGCTTCAAGTCGTTCGCGTCCGCGACCACGCTCAGCCTGGAGCCGGGCATCACCTGCGTGGTGGGACCGAACGGGTCCGGCAAGTCCAACGTGGTGGACGCGCTCGCCTGGGTGATGGGGGAGCAGGGCGCAAAGTCCTTGCGCGGTGGCGCGATGGCGGACGTGATCTTCGCCGGCACCTCCTCGCGGCCGCCGCTGGGCCGGGCCGAGGTGTCGCTGACCATCGACAACGCTGACGGTGCCCTGCCGATCGAGTACTCCGAGGTCACCATCTCCCGCACCCTGTTTCGCAACGGCGGCTCGGAGTACGCCATCAACGGCGCCGCCTGCCGTCTGCTGGACATCCAGGACCTGCTCTCGGACTCCGGGCTCGGCCGGGAGATGCACGTGATCGTCGGCCAGGGGCGGCTGGACTCGGTACTGTCCGCAACACCTGAGGACCGGCGCGGCTTCATCGAGGAGGCGGCCGGGATCCTCAAGCACCGCAAGCGCAAGGACAAGGCGCTGCGCAAGCTGGAGGCCACGGCCGCGAACCTGGCCCGGCTCACCGACCTGACCAGCGAGATCCGCCGCCAGCTCGGCCCGCTGGCCAAGCAAGCCGATGTCGCCCGCCGCGCCCAGGTGGTGCAGATCGACCTGCGTGACGCCCGGGCCCGGCTGCTCGCCGACGACCTGGTGCAGCTCACCTCTTCCCTCGCCCAGGAGATCGCCGACGAGACCGCGCTGCGCGAGGAGCGCGCCACGGTGGAGGCCGCCCAGGCCGAGGCCCGGGAACGACTCACCCGGGTGGAGACCGACGCGGCAGCGGCCGCACCGGCACTGCGTGAGGCCAGCGAGATGTGGTACCGGCTGTCCTCCCTGGCCGAACGCCTGCGCGGCACGCACACCCTGGCCGCAGAACGCTGCCGCCTGCTGGGCACGCCCACCACCGAGGACACCTCCGGTCGCGACCCGGCCGACCTGGACGCCCAGGCCGCCCGCGCCCGGGAGGCGGAGGCCGAGCTGTCCACCGAGGCGGAGAAGGCCCGCGCCGACCTGGAGGCGATGGTCACCGAACGCACCCACACCGAGCAGCGCGCCGCGGAGGCCGAACGTGCACTGGCTGCGGTGCACCGCGGCGTGGCCGACCGGCGCGAGGGGCTGGCACGCCTCACCGGGCAGGTGGCCGCGATGCGCTCCAAGGTGGAGGCCAGCGAGGCGGAGCTGGACCGGCTACGCCGCAACCTGACCGGAGCCCTGGAACGTGCCGAGGCCGCCGAGGCCGAGTTCGTCGCCCTGGAGCAGCAGGCGGTCGGCGCCCAGGAAGGTGAAGA
Source organism: Ruania albidiflava DSM 18029 (assembly GCF_000421225.1). Classification (GTDB taxonomy): domain Bacteria; phylum Actinomycetota; class Actinomycetes; order Actinomycetales; family Beutenbergiaceae; genus Ruania; species Ruania albidiflava. The sequence continues at coordinate 278,747 of NZ_ATWL01000002.1, forward strand.
AGGCCTGGACGAGGCCCACGAGCGCGCCCTGGCGGTCCTGGAGGAGGCGAGTGCCGCCGTCACCGACCTCACCGAGACAGAACGGGACGCCGAAGCGGACAAGACCACCTGGACCGCCCGGCTGGACGCCTTGCAGATGTCGCTGGCACGCAAGGACGGGACCGGTGCGCTGCTGTCCGCCGAGCTGCCTGGTGTGCTCGGCTCCGTGGCGGACCTGCTCACCGTGGAGTCCGGCTACGAGAACGCGATCGCCGCGGCGCTCGGCCACCTCGCCGATGCTGCCGCCGCCGAGTCCGTGGACGTGGCCGTGGACGCGTTGCGGCACGTGCGCGAGGCCGACGCCGGTCAGGCCCGGGTGCTGATCGCCACCGACCAGGCGGCACCGCAGCGCCGGGACGCACCGGAGGGCGGCCGGTGGGCCGCCGAGCTGGTCCGCCCGGACGAGCAGGTGGCCGCCACCATCACCGGACTGCTCGCCGACGTCGTCGTGGTGGAGGACCTGCACGCGGCCCGCCAGCTGTGCGCGGGCGACCCAGACCTGGTCGCGGTCACCACCGACGGCGATGTGCTCGGCACCACCCAGGCTCGGGGCGGCGCTGCTGGCGGTCCTAGCGTGCTCGAGCTGCACGCCGCCCGGGACGAGGCCGAGACCAAGCTCGCCGACGCTCTGGCCCGCATCGAACGCACCCGGTTCGCGATCGGGCCCGCCCGCGAGGCGGTGCAGGCCGCCCAGGCGGAGGTGGACTCCACCCTGGAGGCGCTGCACGCTTCGGACGCCAACCTCGCCGCAGTGGCCGACAAGCTCGGCCAGCACGGGTCGGCGATGCGCGCCGCCCGCGCCGAGGCGGACCGCATCCGGCCGGCGATCGAGCAGACCGAGCAGACCGTCCAGACCCGTGCCGCCGAGCTGGCTGAGCTCACCCAGCGGCTGGAGACCGTTCAGCAGGAGCCCGAGGACGAGGGGGTGGACCTGGAGCAGGCCACCGCCGAACGCGACACCCGCGCCGCGGCCGCTACCGCCGCTCGCGCCAAGGAGACCGACGCCCGGCTGGTGCTGCGCACGGTGGAGGAGCGGCTGAAGGCCATCACCGGCCGTGCCGACTCCCTGGAACGGGCCGCGCAGGCGGAACGCCGTGCCCGCGAGGTCGCCGCCGAGCGGGCCCGCCGCCGCGCAGCCCAGGCACAGGTCGCCGCAGCGGTGCGGGACGGTGCCGAGCGCGCCCTGACGGCCATCGAGGGCTCCCTGGCCCAGGCGGAGCGCCGCCGCCAGGCCGCCGAGGCCGAACGCGACGCCCGGGAGGAAGAGCTCACCGAGCTGCGCACCGCGCTGGACGAACTGTCCGCCAAGCACGCCGAGCTCACCGATGTGGTGCACCGGGACGAGGTGGCTCGGGCCCAGCAGAAGCTGCGGGTGGAACAGCTGGAGCAGCGCGCCATCGACGAGCTAGGGCTGGAGGTGGACGTGCTCACCGCCGAGTACGGTCCCGACCAGCTGGTGCCTCAGGTGCCGCCGCCCGGTTCGGAGGAGGACCCGGGTCCACCGCGACCGTACGTGCGCGCCGAGCAGGAGAAGCGGCTGCGCGCGGCCGAACGGGCCCTGAAGCTGCTCGGCAAGGTCAACCCGCTCGCCCTGGAGGAGCACGCCGCTCTGGAGGAACGTCACCAGTTCCTCTCCGAACAGCTGGCCGACCTGAAGAAGACCCGGGCAGACCTGCTGGACATCGTCGCCGAGATCGACGAACGGGTGCAGCAGGTGTTCACCGAGGCCTATCACGACACCGCGGCCCAGTTCGAGCAGGTGTTCGCGCGGCTGTTCCCGGGCGGTGAGGGCCGACTGGTGCTCACCGATCCCGAGGACATGCTCACCACCGGTATCGAGGTGGAGGCCCGCCCGCCGGGGAAGAAGGTGAAGCGGCTCTCGCTGCTCTCCGGAGGGGAACGGTCGTTGACCGCGGTGGCGCTGCTGGTCGCGATCTTCAAGGCCCGGCCCAGTCCGTTCTACGTGATGGACGAGGTCGAGGCCGCCCTGGACGACGTGAACCTGGGCCGGCTGCTGGAGATCTTCCGCGAGCTGCGCGAGGACTCTCAGCTGATCGTCGTCACCCACCAGAAGCGCACGATGGAGGTCGCCGATGCGCTCTACGGGGTGACCATGCGCGGTGACGGCGTCACCACCGTGATCTCCCAGCGGCTGGCAGAAGAGGCGGTCTGAGCAGGCGCTGGGGCCGCAGCGGACTGTGGCTGATCTCATTCCCGACGGCGGGTCTCACGTCGGCGTGTCGGGTCGCGATCCGTAGGGGGCGGGCGAGAATAGGCACATGACCGGCCCCTTCGTCGCTGTGCTCGCGGCCATGGTCGCCGCCTGCAGCCTGCTGCTCGCGCTGGTACGCCGGCACGTGCCGGCGGAAGGTCTGCTGCCCTGGCTCCGGGAGTCCTACCGCTCGGTGCGGGCCGAGCACGGCGAGCAGGCTCAGGCCCCGCTGAGCTCCGCCGTCGACGAGGGGTCCACGGCTCATGTGGCCGACCTGCTGGAGATGGGTGAGGACGGCCCCGCCTACCACCGTCCGCCGGACCTGCTCGAGCGCTTCGGGCGCCGCCGCAGCAGCCGCTGAGCACGATTCGCATCACCGCCTGGGCGTAGGCCACACTGGAGCACGTGCTCGAGAACCTCTGGCTGTACCTGGTCATCGCCGCCGTCATCCTGGTCGGCGGAATCTCCGCGCTGGTCTCCACCCGTCGACGGCGTGGCGGCACGGACACGCTCGACGAGGCGCCCCCTCGTCCGGCTGCGCCGCCGCCGGCCGGCGAGGAGGACGGGGGCGGTGTCACGACCGCGGCACCACCGGGCCCAACAGCCCCGGCCGCACCAGGGGAGGAGGCACCGGCCACCGCTAGCCCGGTGGAGACCGCCCCGGCGGTGGAGCAGCCGGAGTCCGCCGCCGGCCGGATGGTGCGGCTGCGCGCTCGGCTGGCCCGCTCCGGTGCGCTCGGTGCCACGCTGCTGAACCTGCTCTCCCGCGGCGACCTGACCGAGTCGGACTGGGAGGAGATCGAGGAGACCCTGCTGCTCGCGGACGTCGGCGCGGGCCCCACCGACGAGCTGATGGAGGCGCTGCGCACCAAGGTGAAGGTGCTCGGCACCTCCGACCCCGCACAGGTGCGAGCGATGGTGCGCGAGGAGCTGCTCACCTTGGTGAACCCGGAGCTGGACCGGCGTCTGGCCGCCAGCCCAGTGGTCGGCGACGACGGCGAACCCCACCCGGCCACCATCCTCATGGTCGGGGTGAACGGCACCGGCAAGACCACCACGGTGGGCAAGCTCGCCCGGCTGCTGGTGGCCGAGGACCGGGACGTGCTCCTCGGTGCCGCGGACACCTTCCGCGCGGCGGCCGCCGACCAGCTGGCCACCTGGGGGCAACGGGTCGGGGTCGAGGTGGTGCGCTCCGAGCGGGAGGGTGCCGACCCAGCCTCGGTGGCCTTCGACGCGGTCAAGACCGGCCGGGAGTCGGGTGTGGACGTGGTGATCGTGGACACCGCCGGGCGGTTGCAGAACAAGGCCGGTCTGATGGACCAGCTCGGCAAGATCCGCCGGGTCGTCTCCCGCGGGGCCCCGGTCTCGGAGGTGCTGCTGGTGCTGGACGCTACCACCGGGCAGAACGGCATGCGCCAGGCGCAGGTGTTCGCCGAGGCGGTAGAGATCACCGGCATCGTGCTCACCAAGCTCGATGGCACCGCCAAGGGCGGCATCGTCGTCTCCGTACAGCGTGAGCTGGGGGTTCCGGTGAAGTTCGTCGGACTGGGGGAGGGGCCGGACGACCTCGCCCCGTTCGACCCGGAGGCGTTCGTGGACGCGCTGCTGGAGAGCTGAACCGAGCCGGCGCGGCTGCCGGCTGTGCTCAGCGACCCCGGGGGCTGGGCGCCGGCAGCGGCGTGCCGTAGGGCAGACCGAGCGCCAGGTTGCGCTGGTTCGCGAGCAGCTCGAGCAGCCGTACCGGGTCGATCTCCAGCACGCCGATCGGGATCGAGACGGTTTCGTCCCGGAGCACCTCTCTGCGCACCACCAGGTGCAGCTGCTGGCGGTCGATGTACGCCGCGGCGAGGTCCCGCCAGGCCACGGTGCGGTGTGGCCGCGTCCGGGTGATGCCCTCGGGGCCGATCGTGAGCGTCGCACCACCGATGCGGTAGCGCACCCAGAACAGCAGGGCGCCCAGGGCGATCACCACGCAGCCGCCGATGAGCATCTCCACGTCCCGTTCGGTCCCGGCAACCAGTGCGACCAACCCGCCGAGGAGCACCATCACCGTGGCGAGGACCGGGATCAGTACCCGGGTCCAGGCCCGCTGGCTGCTCATGTGGATCCGGCCGCCGCGGTGCACGGCGCCCGGTGGGAAGCCGTCCAGCTGCCCGCGGGTTCGCTGCTCGGCGTGGTCGGCTCGCTCTGCCGCGGGCATCGTCCGGCGCGCCCAGACCAGCCCGGTCACGCCGAGCAGCAGCAGCCCGGCCGCGACCACCGCCGCCGGCACGGCGATCTGCCCGGAGTAGCTCCACCGGCGCAGCGTGGCGCCGAGCAGGACGATGCCGATCGTGGCGAGCGCCACGGCGAGGGTCCCGACGACGCGTCGTCGCCGGGTCCGAGGTGCACGGTGCAGATGGGGCATCGGCGTAGCCTACCCAGGCCGGCGACTGACGGTCAGCGAAGCGAGCGGGTATGGCCAGCAGAAGGGTCATACCGAGGTCTACCGGGGTGCGGAGTACGCGGCGCGCCGTGGTCCGAGCCCTATGGAGCTGCTGCGCTCCGGACCGACCCAAGTCCCGCTCTGGGAAGGTCTCGACCGGGTCGGTGTGGTGACCGGCTGGATCCCGGAGCGGGCGGGCCTGGTGCACACCCTGACGGCCAGCACCCTGGCGTGGTGCAGATATCCTGGGCGGAGCACCTGACCGACTGCCTGAGGATTCTCCCAGTGTTCGCCAGCCTCTCTGATCGACTCTCGGCCACGTTCAAGTCCCTGCGGGGCAAGGGCCGGCTGTCCGAGTCCGACATCGAGACCACGGTCTCCCAGATCCGGCGCGCGCTGCTGGATGCGGACGTCGCCGTGCCCGCCGTGCGGGCATTCACCGCCGCCGTGCGCGAGCGCGCTTCCTCGGTGGAGGTGTCCCAGGCGCTGAACCCGGCCCAGCAGATCGTCAAGATCGTGCACGAGCAGCTGGTCGAGATCCTCGGCGGCGACTCCCGGGCGCTCACCTTTGCCAAGCACCCGCCCACGGTGATCCTGCTCGCCGGTCTGCAGGGTGCCGGTAAGACCACGTTGGCCGGCAAGCTCGGTGCCTGGCTGAAGGAGCAGGGGCACACCCCGCTGCTGGTGGCTGCCGACCTGCAGCGCCCGAACGCGGTCACCCAGCTGCAAGTGGTCGGCGAGCGGGCCGGGGTGCCGGTCTGGGCGCCGGAGCCTGGTAACGGGGTCGGTGACCCGGTGGCCACGGCGCGCTCCGGGGTGGACCGGGCTCGCGAGCAGTACCACGACGTGGTGGTGGTGGACACCGCCGGCCGTCTCGGTGTGGACGCGGAGATGATGCAGCAGGCGATCGACATCCGGGACGCGGTCAGCCCGGACGAGATCCTGTTCGTCGTCGACGCGATGATCGGTCAGGACGCGGTCACCACAGCGCAGGCGTTCGCCGAGGGGGTCGGCTTCACCGGGGTGGTGCTGTCCAAGCTCGACGGCGATGCTCGCGGTGGTGCGGCCCTCTCCATCCGTACGGTCACCGGGGCACCGGTGCTGTTCGCCTCCACCGGGGAGAAGCTCGCCGACTTCGAGCGGTTCCACCCGGACCGGATGGCCTCCCGCATCCTGGACATGGGCGACATGCTCACGCTGATCGAGCAGGCGGAGAAGGCGTTCGACGAGGACCAGGCCGCTGACATCGCCAACAAGATCGCCGGCGACGGGGACCTCACCCTGCAGGACTTCCTGCAGCAGATGCAGCAGATGAAGAAGCTCGGCCCGATGAAGAAGATGCTCGAGATGCTGCCCGGGATGGGGCAGATGCGCGAGGAGCTGGAGAACTTCGACGAGTCCGAGGTCACCCGCATCGAGGCGATGGTGCAGTCGATGACGCCCGCCGAGCGGACCAACCCGAAGATCATCAACGGTTCCCGGCGCTCCCGCATCGCCCGTGGTTCGGGCACCACGGTCAGCGAGATCAACGGGCTGCTGGAGCGGTTCGAGCAGGCGAAGACGATGATGCGCTCGATGGCCCGCGGCGGCGGCGGGATGCCCGGGATGGGCGGGATGCCCGGGATGGCTGGCCTGCCCGGGATGGGGGCGATGCCCGGCAGCGGGAAGAAGTCCAAGGGGCGGATGGCGCCGCCGAAGAAGAAGAAGGGCAAGTCCGGCAATCCGGCCAAGCGCGCCCAGCAGGAGCGGGAGGCCGCGGAGCGGGCCGCCCGGGCTGCGAAGGCGCCGAGCGGTTCCTCCTTCGGGCTGTCCGGTCATGAGGACGTGGACCCGGCGTCGCTGAACCTGCCGGCTGGGTTCGAGAAGTTCCTCGGCCGCTGAGCTGATGGTCGCCGCTGCCACGTGGCACCTCACCGGGTGCGTGCTGGCTGATGTGGCGGCTCCTGCTGGCGGGGCCGAGCCGGGTGGCAGCGTGCAGGAGCTGCCCGAGGTGTGGGTGCACCAGGGCCGGTTCACGTTCACCGACCCGGGCCTGGACGCGCACGAGCTGACCGGGTACGTGCTGCCCGGCCTGGTGGACGTGCACTGCCACATCGGCCTGGGCACCCAGGGGGCGGTGGACCAGGACACGTCCCTGGCGCAGGCTCGCGCCGACCTGGAAGCCGGCACCCTGCTGGTGCGCGATGCCGGATCCCCGGCGGACACCCGCTGGCTGGAAGGGCGCAGCGACGCGCCCACGATCCTGCGCGCCGGGCACCACCTGGCCCGCCCGAAGCGGTACCTGCGCTACTACGCCCGCGAGCTGGACGACGTCGCCGATCTGCCCGAGGCGATGGCCGAGGAGGCAGGTCGCGGCGACGGCTGGGTGAAGATCGTCGGCGACTGGATCGACCGCGCGCGGGGCGCTGACAGCGTGCTCGAGCCGCTCTGGCCGCTCGAGCAGGTGCGCGCCGGGGTGGCTGCCGCGCACGAGCACGGCGCCCGGGTCACCGTGCACACCTTCGAGACCGAGACCTCTGGGCAGATGCTCCAGGCGGGGGTGGACTGTATCGAGCACGGCACGGGGATGACCGCCGCGCAGATCGAGCAGGCCGCCGCAGCCAGGGTGCCGGTGGTGCCCACGCTGCTGCAGGTCGCCCGGTTCGATGCGATCGCCGACCAGGGCGCCGTGAAGTTCCCGCAGTACGCCGCGCAGATGCGCACCATGCACGCTCGCCGCTACCAGCAGGTGCGGGACTTCTACGAGGCCGGGGTGCCGCTGCTGCTCGGTACCGACGCTGGCGGCACGATCCCGCACGGCAAGCTGGCCGCCGAGGCGGCCGAGCTGGTCCGTGCCGGGGTGCCGGTGGCCGAGGTGGTCGCCGCTGCGAGCTGGCGGGCCAGGGACTATCTCGGTGTACCCGGCATCGCCGAGGGTGCAGCTGCGGACCTGGTCGTGTACACCGAGGATCCGCGGGAGAACATCGGCGTGCTCGCCCACCCGGCGGCAGTGCTACGCGCCGGCGTGCGCGTGCGCTGAGCCCTGCGGCGGCCCACCACCCGGCACCGTGCGCCGGCGATGCCTGCTGCGCCGAGGCGATACCCGAGAGCACGTCCGGGCGCAGCAGGTATCGCCTGGATCGATTCACGACGGCGGGGCGTGCGGGGGCTGTTGACGCTCGCCTGGTTCTATGGTTCATTAGTCCAGTAATGAACCAGTGAACGGAGGTCGGCATGTTCGACGGGCGCGACCCGATCTACGTGCAGATCGCTGACCAGATCAAGGCCGACGTCATCGCTGGCCGGCTCCGCGAAGGGGACCAGGTCATGTCCACCACCCAGTACGCGCAGACCTACCGGATCAACCCGGCCACTGCGGCGAAAGCGTTCGCCGAGCTCGTCGACGACCAGGTGCTCTACAAGCGCCGGGGGGTCGGCATGTTCGTGGCTGACGGCGCCACGACGCGGCTGCGCGGCAGCGGTCGCAAGGAGTTCTTCACCGACCGCCTCGACCCCGTCCTCGCCGAGGCTCGCGACCTGGGCATCAGCGTCGCGGACATCCTCGCCCACATCCACGCCACGGAGGAACGATGACCACCCCGACCGCCAGCCCGCCGGAGGTCCGGCTGCGGCAGGTGACCGCCAGCTATGGCTCCACCACGGCCCTGGACACCGTCGACGTGACGTTCCCGGCGGGGGCGATCACCGGTCTGCTCGGCCGGAACGGCTCCGGCAAGACCACCATGCTCTCCCTGGTCGCCTCGTTGCGCCGGCCGAACGCCGGAGCGGTGCTCGTCGACGGACAGGACCCGTTCGAGGACGAGGCACTGATGGAGCAGGTCTGCCTGATCCGGGAGTCCGGAGACGTGCTGGAGGACGAGAAGGTCGCCGTCAACCTGCGCTACGCCGCGGACTCCCGGCCCACCTGGGACGCGGAGCTCGCCGGGCGGGTGATGGAGACCTTCCAGATCGATCCGACGAAGACCGTCCGTCGACTCTCCCGCGGGCAGCGTTCGGCGTTCGGCACCGTGCTCGGCCTCGCCTCCCGGGCGCCGGTGACCATGCTCGACGAGGTCTACCTCGGCATGGACGCTCCGTCCCGGTACGCCTTCTACGACCTGCTGCTGGAGGACTACCTCGCCCACCCGCGCACCATCATCCTCTCCAGCCACCTGATCGTGGAGATCGAGAACCTGCTCGAGCACGTCGTCATCCTCGACCGTGGCCGGGTGCTGGTCGCCGAGGAGGCGGAGGACCTGCGCACCCAGGGGCTGCAGGTCACCGGTCGAGGCGCGGACCTGGACGCGTTGCTGCCGACGCTGGCCGGTGTCACCGTGCTGGCCACCCGCACGCTCGGGCCGACCCGCCAGGCCACTCTCACCGGCCAGCCCGAGCTGCTCCGGGCCGCCGAGTCCGAGCTGCGCGCGGCCGGGATGGAGATAGGCGGAATCGACCTGCAAGACCTGTTCGTCCACCTCACCGGGAGGGCTGCATGAGCTCCGACGCCACCACTCAGGCTGCGCTGAGCGGCACGGTCAGCGGTGCTGGCCGCTGGTTCGGACGTCCGAACCCGCACCGGCCGCAGTGGCGCCGCACGCTGCGCTGGCTGCTCGGCATGCAGGCCTACCTCGGGCTCTGGTTCTGGGCCATCATCCTGCTGCTCGAGGTGATCGCGGTGACCATCGCTGCCCAGCTCGGGCCGGTGCAGGTCTCGATGTTCCAGTTCGCCACCCACGGTGCGCTCTGGTTCCCGTTCTCGATGATGATCATCATCTCCGCGGCGACGATCACCACGCACGTGGCCCAGGGCCGCACCCGCCGCTCGTTCATCCAGGCCAGCCTGGTCACCGCGCTCGTCGTGGCGATCGTCTACGGCGCCATCATGACGGCGGGACTCGCCCTGGAAGGGGTGGTCTACGACGCGTTCGGGTGGACCCAGGCCCACGTCTCCGAAGCGGTCGCCGGTGCCGAGCCGTCCGTGCCCTGGCGGGAGCCGGTCGCCCTGACCCTGCTCACCTACACCACCCGCACCGGTGGCGGCGCGATCGCCGGGCTGCTGGTCGGGGTCACCTACTACCGGTACCGGGCCTGGCGCGGCACCGCCCTGCTCCTGGTCACCGCCCTGCCGGCGCTCGCCGCACAGGAGTCGATCAGCGGGCTGCTGCGCGAACAGGTCCACAACGAGCTGCTGGTCACCAGCCTGGTGTCGCTCGTCCTGATCGTCCTCGGCGCGTTCGCCTACCACCTGCTCACCCGTGCCCTGCCCATCAACCTGCCTAGGAGCTGATCATGCCTGTCCTCGAAGCCCGCCACCTGCGCAAGGCCTACGGCAGCACGCTCGCCGTCGACGATGTCAGCCTGACCCTCGAGGAGGGGCAGATCGTTGCCGTCCTCGGACCCAACGGGGCCGGCAAGACCACCACGGTGGAGATGATCGCCGGGCTGCGTCAGGCCGACGCCGGCACCGTGCGCGTCCTCGGTCTGGATCCGCAGGCCGACCCGCACGCGGTACGGGAACAGCTCGGTATGCAGCTGCAGGCCGCCCGGCTGCCGGGGCGGATCACGGTGGCCGAGGCCGTGCAGCTGTACGCGTCGTTCTACACCGACCCTGCCGACCCGGCCGAGCTGCTCGAGCTGCTCGGCCTGACCGGCAAGGTCGACACGAAGTTCAAGGACCTCTCCGGTGGGCAGCAGCAACGTCTGTCCATCGCCCTGGCCCTGGTCGGCCGCCCGAAGATCGCCATCCTGGACGAGCTCACCACCGGGCTGGACCCGCACGCCCGCCGGGAGGTGTGGCAGCTGATCGAGTCCGTACGCGGCTCGGGCGTGAGCATCCTGCTGGTCACCCACTTCATGGAGGAGGCCGAACGGCTCGCGGACCGCGTGGTGATCGTCGACGAGGGACGTGTGGTAGCCCAGGGCAGCCCCACTGAGCTGACCGCCCGGGCAGAGGGTGACTACGCCTTCCAGATGCAGTTCGCCGAGCAGCTACCGGCCGAGCTGGTCGAGTCGCTGCGCAGGCTGCCGGAGGTCACCGACCTGACGATCGGTGACCACGGCTGCACGGTGACCGGGCTGCCCATGGCGCTGCCCGCCGTCGTCGGCCGGCTCGGCGCGGCCGACCGTGTCCCGACCGACATCCACACCATGACCCGCTCGCTGGAGGACGTGTTCGTCCAGCTGACCTCGGAGGTACCCGTACCATGACCGTCCTGTCCCCACTGTCCCGCGGTACCGGTGCGCTGGTGCGCAACGAGACCCGGTTGTTCCTGCGCGACGGTGGCTCCCTGTTCTTCGCGCTCGTGTTCCCCGCAGTCCTGCTGATCGGCGTCGGGCTCGCGATTCCCGGGATGGACGAGCGCATCCCAGCAGGCGCTGGCGCGGGCCTACCGATGATCGCGTTCATGATCCCCCCGGTGCTCGCTGCCGCAGTGGCCACCCCCTCGCTGTCCACTGTGCCCGCCACGATCGCCGCGTACCGCGAGCAAGGTGTGCTCACCCGGCTGTCCACCACGCCGATGCGTCCGGCCGGCGTGCTGGTCGCCCAGCTGGTGGTCGGTGTGGCGGCCTTCCTGGTGGCCACGGTGCTGGCACTGGCCGTGGGGGCGCTGGTGTTCACCATCCCGGTGCCGCAGCAGCCTCTCCTGGTGGTTGTCGCGGTGCTTCTCGGTGCGGTCGCGATGTTCTCGGTCGGGATGATCATCGCTGCGCGGGCCACGAAGGCTGCCACGGCGCAGGGGGTCGGCATGCTGGTCTACTTCCCGATGCTGTTCTTCGCCGGGCTGTGGACCCCCGGACCGGTGATGCCGGACGCGGTCGCGGCAGTGGCCACCTGGACCCCGCTCGGCGCCGCGAGCCAGGCGATCTCAGCCGGCTGGCTCGGTGGTGGCACCCCGTGGCTGCAGCTCGCGGTGCTGGTCGGCTACACCGTGATCGGGATCGCGATCTCCGCACGGGTCTTCCGCTGGAGCTGAGTCGCCCGGCCCGCCGACCCCCGCTGCGCGGGGGACTACCGCCCGCGCCGCCGACCCGGTATTTTATAACAGAGGGTTGTGAATAAAAGGAGGTAGGTCGGTGAGCGAGTCGATCGGGCACCTCGGCGTGCGGGACGGCGCCCGGGTGCAGACGCTGCAGGTCGTGGTCAAGGAAGAGACGCCGTTCCTGCCGAAGGTCGCGTTCGTGCTGATCTCGCTGGCCTCCCTCGGTGGGGCGGTCTTCACCGGCCTGGGGCTCGGTGTCGCCCCCGCCGGTCTGGGGCTGCGGTGGCTGACGTTGTGGTCCCTGGCGCTGGCGGGCGGATTCCTCCTCTGGCGGCTGGTCTACCTGCGCAGCACCGAGCCCGGGGTGGACCAGTCGCGGCTGGAGGCGCTGAACCACACCGCACTGGCCCGTGCGGACCGGGTAGCGCGCATGGTCGCGGTGCTCGTGCTCGCCGGTGCGGCCGGTGCGTTCGTGGTGCCGCACCTGGACGGGGCGCCGCTGCAGCGCGGCCTGCTGGTGGCCGGGTCCGTGCTGCTGGCCGGGCTGCTGGCCCTCGGCGTGCAGCGGCGAACGGTGGCGGCAGCGGCCCTGACCGTCGTCGCGCTGCTCCTGCTCGGCTGGGCGATCACCGACGCCGGAACCGGCTGGCCCCTGCTGCTGCGGGCGCTGCACCTGACCGCCTTCGCACTCTGGCTGGGCGGCGCGCTCTGGAACATCGCAGTGGCGATGCCGGCCGGGCGGCAGCACGCGAACGTGCCGGCCGTGCTGGCCGGTGCCAAGCAGCTGGACCGGTTCCGCTGGGTGGTGCGGTTCGCGCTGCCCACGATCATCGTCACCGGGCTGGTGATGGCCGGGGCGTTCCGTGCCTTGCCACTGGACTGGTGGACGTCCTTCCCCGGTGTGCTGATCCCGCTCAAGGTGCTCGCGATCGTCGCGCTGGTGGTGGTGTTCATCACCTGTCCGCTGTTCCGGCACTGCTCGCCGGTACAGGGCGTGTGCAACGTCGATGACCTGGACCGCTCGGAGAGGACGGAGCCGTGACTGGTGAGCGGGTGCTGCTGGACAACCGCCGCACCCCGTGCGCCGTCGGGCTGATCCGCGCGGACGAGACGATCGGCGACCTGGCGCCGGGCACGGTGCTGGAGATCTGGAGCAAGGACCGGTTCGCGCCGATGGAGATCCCGCTGTGGGCCGAACGTGACGGCCACCGGGTGCACCTGCGTGGCCGTGCCGGATGGTGGCCGCTGCGCTACTTCGTCTTCGAGGTCACCAGGGGCGCACGTGGGTGACGGCGCTCGCGACGGGTGCCCCGGGCTGCCCGGAGCACCTCGGCCCACTCCGACGGCCAGGTCATGTTCGCTGGATCCCCGGTGGCCCGATCGGCGGGACGTCGATCCGCCAGCCGGACCATAGCCACCGGCGTCGGGCGTCTGCGCACCCAACGTGTCCGAGCGCACGTCCGGTGCGGGTTGGGGTCGCAGGCCCGGACCTGGCATACTGTGCTGCTGTACTCAGCCCAGGCGGGACCCTCTCACCTGCCGGGACTGGACCCAGGACGCCGCCGGTGCCACACCCCACCAGGTCTCGCGCGCGTGTCCACCCCGAACAAGCTCAGGAGTGTCCACCACAGTGGCAGTCAAGATCCGTCTCAAGCGCCTCGGCAAGATCCGGGCGCCGTACTACCGAGTTGTCGTCGCTGACTCGCGCACCAAGCGTGACGGTCGCGTGATCGAGGAGATCGGCAAGTACCACCCCACCGAGGAGCCCTCGCTCATCGACATCGACGGCGAGCGCGCCCGGTACTGGCTGGGCGTCGGCGCCCAGCCGAGCGACCAGGTCCTCGCCCTGCTGAAGGTGACCGGCGACTGGCAGGCTCATCTGGGCCTCGACGGCGCCGAGGGCACCCTCAAGCGCAAGGAGACCGCCGAGGACGCTGCCGCGGAGGCGATCAAGGCCGCCGAGGCCGACGCCGAGCTGCGCAAGGCCAAGGCCGCCGAGGCCAAGGCTGCTGCGGAGGCAGAGGCTGCCACGGAGGAGGCTGACGAGGGCGCCGCTGGCGAGACCGAGTCCACGGACACCGAGGCTGCTGCCGAGGAGACCGAGGACGCCGAGTCGAGCGAAAAGTCTGAATGATGCTCGCCGACGCGCTGGAGCACCTGGTCCGTGGCATCGTCGACCATCCGGACGACGTGCAGATCCGGTCCAAGTCGCTGCGCCGCGGTGACCTGCTCGAGGTCCGGGTCAACCCCAGCGACCTCGGTCGGGTGATCGGCCGCTCCGGCCGCACCGCTCGGGCGCTGCGGACCGTGGTCGGTGCACTGGCCACCGACGGCCCGGTGCGCGTGGACGTGGTGGACGTCGACCGGCGCTGACCGGCGAGAACGATGAGTCGAGCGCAGGTCCGCTCCCGCGGGAGCGGACCTGCGCTCGGTTCGTCCCAGAGACCCAGGGGGAACAGGTGAACCAGCCCAGCGGTGACGAGGAGGTCTACCTGCGCGTGGCCACCATCGGCGCGCCGCGCGGACTGGCCGGGCAGGTGCGCCTGCGGCTGCACACCGACGACCCACGTACCCGGCTGGCCACCGGGACGCTGCTGAGCACCGAGCCGGCCGCCGTCGGGCCGCTGCAGGTGGCCAGCATCCGGCAGGTGCAGCAGCACTGGTACGCCACCTTCGCCGGCATCACCGACCGGACCGGCGCCGAAGCGCTGCGCGGTGTGGTGCTGCTCGCCGCACCGGACGAGAGCGAGCCGGAGGCCTGGTACCCGCACCAGCTGGCCGGGCTACGCGCCGAACGCGCCGACGGCACCCTGCTGGGCAGCATCGACGGCGTGCAGCACCTGCCCGCCCAGGACGCCCTGGTGCTGCACGAGGTCGGCGGTCAGCGCACCCTGGTGCCGTTCGTCACCGCGATCGTTCCGGTGGTGGACGTCCCGGGCGGCCGGGTGGTGCTCGACCCGCCGACCGGGCTGCTCGCCAGCGACCCTGACGAGCGCGGCGGGCAGCGATGACCGGCCGGATCGACGTCGTCACGATCTTCCCTGGCTACCTCGCCCCGCTCGAGCTCAGCCTGGTCGGCAAGGCCCGCGCCGCCGGGCTGCTCACCGTGGACGTGCACGACCTGCGGGACTGGACCACAGACGCCCACCGCACCGTGGACGACACCCCGTTCGGCGGCGGTGCCGGGATGGTGATGCGTCCGGACGTGTGGGGCCGCGCGCTGGACGAGGTGCTCGCCGCCGGCGCGGACGCCAGCCGCACCGTGCTCGTGCCCACCCCCGCCGGAGAACCCTTCACCCAGGCGATGGCCGAGGAGCTCGCCCTGCTGCTGTGCGCCGGCGGCCAGCTGGCCCTTGCCTGCGGACGCTACGAGGGCATCGACGCCCGCGTCGCCGAGCACTACCAGGGCACCGGTGAGGTCACCGTGCGGGAGGTGTCCATCGGCGACTACGTGCTGAACGGCGGAGAGGTCGCCGCCCTGGTGATCATCGAGGCGGTCGCCCGGCTGCTGCCCGGGGTGATCGGCAACCCGGACTCCCTGGTGGAGGAGTCGCACGGCTCCGCCGGGCTGCTGGAGTACCCGGTGTACACCAAACCCCCGGGCTGGCGCGGGCTGGACGTGCCCGAGGTGCTGCTCTCCGGCGACCACGGCCGTATCGCCCGCTGGCGCCGCCGCCGCGCCGTGGACCGCACCGCCGCCCGCCGCCCCGACCTGATCGACGCCCTCGGCCCGGCGCAGGTGCGCCCCGCCCGTGCTGCGGACGCCGAGGCGCTGGCCGAGGTGGCGGGCCGCACCTTCCCGCTGGCCTGCCCGGCCTCGGTGCCCGCAGCGGACGCCGCCGCGTTCGTGGCCGAGCAGCTGAGTGCGGAGATGTTCCGCCGCTACCTGCGCGACCGTCGCCGGCACGTGCTGGTGGCCGAGCTGGCCGGCGCCATCGTCGGGTACACGATGCTGGCGGTCGGTGCGCCGGAGGACGAGCAGGTGCGCGCCGCTGCCCCCGGCGCGGGTGCTGAGCTGAGCAAGTGCTACACGCTCGAGGGCTTCCACGGCCGCGGGGTGTCCGGGGCACTGCTGGCCGAGACGCTCGACCTGGCCGCACGGCTCCGGGTGGACACGCTGTGGCTCGGGGTGAACCAGGCGAACGAGCGCGCCCAGCGGTTCTACCGCAAGCACGGCTTCCAGCGGGTGGGGGAGCGTACCTTCACCGTGGGCTCGCGCACCGAGCACGACTACGTGATGGCGCGCACACTCGTCCGCCCCTGATTTCACCGGCCCGCACCGGTGTGGCAGACTGGGCCAGTCATGCCGGGCGCTCACCGCCTCTGCCACAGGGGAGCGGGATCTACAGCCCAGGCCTGACCCTCGACTCGAAGGCGGCGCACGCCGCCCGGACTAGCGCGGGTGACCTGTGGCAGCCGTGGGAAGGTACACGATGAACATCCTGGACAACGTCGACGCCGCTTCGCTGCGTGAGGACATCCCGGACTTCCGGCCCGGTGACACTGTGAAGGTGCACGTGAAGGTCATCGAGGGCAACCGGTCCCGGATCCAGATCTTCCAGGGTGTCGTCCTGGCCCGCTCCGGCGGTGGCGTGCGCGAGACCTTCACGGTCCGCAAGGCCTCCTTCGGTGTCGGTGTGGAGCGTACCTTCCCGCTGCACTCGCCCACCGTGGACCACATCGAGGTCGCCAGCCGGGGCGTGGTCCGCCGCGCCAAGCTCTACTACCTGCGCGACCGGCACGGCAAGGCTGCCAAGATCCGCGAGCGCCGCGAGACCGCCGCGAAGTGATCACCGGCTCGGGACCGCCGGTCCCGAGCCGCACGAGCACACTGGGCGTGAGCCCGCGCGAGGAGGACGGGGTGACATGGCGGCTGGCGACGAGCACGAGGACAGCCAGTCCGCCAGTGCTCGTGCGGACGACGTGAGCGAGCAGACGGGCCGGGCCCGTTCGGAGGACGCCGCCGCACCCGGCTCCTCGACACCAGAGGCCGGCGAGGCGACCAGCGCGTCGGCCAGCGCGAAGAACCGCCGCCGGCGGCACCCGATCCGCGCGTTCCTGCGAGAGAGCGTGATCGTGGTGGTCTGCGCGCTGGTGCTCTCCCTGGTCATCAAGACATTCCTCGCCCAGGCCTTCTACATCCCGAGCGTCTCGATGGAACCGACCCTGATGGTCGGGGACCGGCTCGTGGTGAACAAGCTGGTGCCGCAGGTGATGGACATCGACCGCGGTGATGTGGTGGTCTTCCTCGACCCCGGCGGCTGGCTGGACACCCCACCGCACGAGCTGAACGCTGCCGAGCAGGTGCTCACCTGGATCGGGCTGCTGCCCGAGCACGCCGACGAGCACGTGATCAAGCGGGTGATCGGCACCGGCGGCGACCATGTGGTCTGCTGCACCGCCGAAGGGCTGATCACCGTGAACGGGGAACCGATCGAGGAACCGTATCTCGTGCCCGGTGCAGTTCCGAGCGAGAGACCGTTCGACGTCACCGTGCCGGAGAGCCACCTGTTCGTGCTCGGCGACAACCGGCCGCGCTCCGCAGACTCCCGGGCACATGCCGGCGCAGTGGGCCGCGGGTTCGTCCCGGTGCGTAATGTGGTGGGCAGAGCATTCGTCATCACCTGGCCACTGGACCGCATCACATGGCTGAGCAACCCCACCGAGACCTTCGCCGACGTCCCCGACCCGTGAGACCGCCCACCCGCGCGCTGGAGCGTGAGCTGCTCGCTGCCGGGCACTCGCTCGTGGCCGGGATGGACGAGGTCGGTCGCGGGGCCCTGGCCGGGCCGGTGAGCGTCGGTGCCGTTGTCGTGGACGCGACCACCGGGCGGATGCCGGCCGGGCTGCGGGACTCCAAGCTGCTCACGCCGGAGGTGCGGCAGAAGCTGCAGGCACCGATCCGTCGCTGGTGCGTCGGTGGTGCGGTGGGGCACGCCGAGCCGGCCGAGATCGACCGGCTGGGCATCATCGCCGCCCTGCGGCTCGCCGGTACCCGTGCGCTGACCGCGCTCTCCGAGAACGGTCTGCTGCCGCCGGTGGTCATCCTGGACGGCTCCCACGACTGGCTCACCGCTCCCGGGTCGACGACGGCGCCGGGCCTGTTCGAAGGACCGTTGCCACCCGTGGTGCGTACGCAGGTCAAGGCCGACCTGCGGTGTGCAGTCGTGGCCGCCGCGAGCGTGCTCGCCAAGTGCGAGCGGGACGCGATGATGGTCGCCCGGCACGAGGACTACCCGGTCTTCGGCTGGGCGCAGAACAAGGGCTACTCCGCTCCGGACCACCTCGCCGCACTGCGTGAGCACGGCCCGTGCGAGCTGCACCGGCGCAGCTGGTCGTTGCCCACCGGTGCACCGGAGGAGCTGGACGAACCCGACGAGCATCCGGCACTGCTGCAGGAGGCTGGGGACGTGCTGGCCCAGGGGAGCACCGAGCTGGTGCTGGGCGAGCTGGAGGTCGGGGTCGCCGACGGCGGCACCGGTCGGCACTGACCCACCGGGCCCGGTGCGCCGGTCTGTCTCTGCCGCCGAGCCGGCCGACCTGCGACCCGCACCTGGCGCTGCGGTGCATCATGGAGGGGTGAGTAGTGAGGACCTGGAGAACTACGAGACCGACATGGAGCTCGCGCTGTACCGCGAGTACCGCGACGTGGTCAGCCTGTTCTCCTACGTGGTGGAGACCGAGCGGCGCTTCTACCTGGCCAACCACGTGGACCTGCAGGTGCGCTCGGCCGGCGGAGAGGTGTTCTTCGAGCTCACCCTGGCGGACGCGTGGGTGTGGGACGTCTACCGCTCCGCACGGTTCGTGAAGTCGGTCCGGGTGGTGACGTTCAAGGACGTGAACGTCGAGGAGCTGGCCAAGCCGGAGCTCGACCTGCCCAGCTGACGCACCTGTCCCAGCTGACGCACGTGGCCCGACCCGACTGACGCAGCCGGCCGCCAACTGCGGCCGGCCGGGCTGCGGCCGAGCGGACGAGCCGGGACGGTCCCCACGGCGGATGGGCTCCGCCGTCGTGCCCCGGTTTCCACAGGGGGCCCTACCCGCTCCGACGAGCCGTGCGCGCACTGCCGCAGGATCACCACAGGAGGTGATCCGATGGCCGCCAAGGACGACCTCGGTCGCACCGGGGAAGAGCTTGCCCGCCGCTGGTTGGAACGTCGTGGCTGCACGGTGCTGGACCGCAACTGGCGCTGCCGGACCGGGGAGATCGACCTGGTCGCCCAGGACGGTGACGATCTCGTCGTCGTGGAGGTGAAGACCCGGCGCAGCCTGCGCACCGGCCACCCGGCCGAGGCGGTGACCCCGCGCAAGCTCGCCCGGCTGCGGCTGCTCGCGGGGCTGTGGCTGGCCGAGCACGAGGTACGAGCTGCCGGGTTGCGGGTGGACGTGGTCGCCGTCTGGCTGCCCCGCGGTGGCCCGGCCAGGATCGACCATCGGCAGGGGGTGGCCTGAGGTGACCGGTCAGCCGCTGCGCGCCGCCCGCGCACTGTCCGTGGCCGTGGTGGGGCTCGAAGGGTTGCTGGTGGAGGTGGAGTCCGCGTTGCACCAGGGGCTGCCCGGTGTGCAGCTGATCGGCCTGCCGGACACTGCTGCCGCGGAGGCCCGCGAACGGGTCCGCGCCGCCGTGATCGCCACCGGGCTGACCTGGCCCAGCCTGCGCCTCGTGGTCAACCTTCGCCCCGCGGACGTACGCAAGTCCGGTTCGGCCTTCGACGTCGCCGTAGCGGTCGCAGTGCTGCTCGCCGCCGGCCTGGCCACCGACCGGCGTGCCGAGAACCGGGTGCACCTCGGCGAGCTCGGCCTGGACGGCACAGTGCACCCGGTGCACGGAGTGCTGCCGGCGGTCGCTGCCGCCGTGGCGGCGGGGCACCCCGAGGTGGTGGTCCCCAGCGAGAACGTGCCTGAGGCCGAGCTGGTGCCCGGCGCCCGGGTCACCGGGGTGCGGCACCTGAGCGAGGTGGCGCACGGCTACGGCGCCGAAGGGGTGCGGATGCTGCAGCCGGTCGCACTGGAACGCAGCACCCCGGCGCCGGTCGCCGAACCCGCCGCCAAGGACCTGGCCGACGTGATCGGTCAGGAACAGGCCCGGCACGCCCTGGAGGTCGCCGCCGCCGGTGGCCACCACCTGTTCCTGTCCGGCCCACCGGGAGCCGGAAAGTCGATGCTCGCCGCCCGGCTGCCCAGTCTGCTCCCAGACCTGGACGATGCCGCCGCTGTAGAAGTCACCACCGTGCACTCCGTGGCCGGCACCTACCGGTCCAGCAGCGGACTCATCCGCAGGCCCCCGTACGAAGCACCGCACCACACCGCCAGCAAGGCCGCCATCATCGGCGGCGGCAGCCGTACCCTGCAGCCCGGTGCCGTGGTGCGTGCACACCGCGGGGTCCTGCTGCTCGACGAAGCCGCAGAGTTTCCCAGGACGGTGCTGGACACGTTGCGCCAACCGATCGAGGAGGGGCAGGTGGTGCTGGCGCGAGCCAGCCAGCGGGCCATCTTCCCGTGCCGGGTGCAGCTCGTGCTGGCCGCCAACCCGTGCCCGTGCGGCTGGGCCAGCGGGAAGGCGCTGCGCTGCCGATGCACCCCGAAAGCGTTGCGGGACTACGCCGGCAAGCTCTCCGGACCGCTGCTGGACCGGGTGGACATCCGGGTGGACGTGGCGGCGGTGCCGCGGGCCCAGCTGCTCAGCAGCCGGAGGGGCGAAACCAGCGCCACGGTCGCCGCCCGGGTGGCTGCCGCCCGCGCCGCACAGGCCGAGCGGTGGAAAGACACCCCGTGGCGCACCAACGCCGAGGTGGATGGGCCCTGGTTGCGGGACTACACCGGCCGCATCGACCCGCACCTGCTCACCCCGTTGAAACGGGTGGCCGACACCCCCGAGCTGAGCATGCGCGGGGTGGACCGGGTCGTCCGGGTCGCGTGGACCCTGGCCGACCTGCACGGGCTGGAACACCCCGGGCCCGCCGAGCTCGGCGCCGCCCTGACGCTGAGGAATCGAGACCTTGATGCCTGACGACATCCCCTTCGACATCGCCGACGACCGGCTCGCCCGCGCCGCCTGGTCCCGACTCGCCGAACCCCGCGACGCAGAGGCCGGAGCCCTGCTCCAGGCGCTGGGCGCGGGTCCCGCGCTGGACTGGCTCGTGCGCGCCGCCAGAACCTGGGTCGACCCACCGGTGCTGGCAGCTGGCGCCCGCTGGCACACGGCGGCCCAGCGCTGGATCCCCCGTCTGGCCACCCTGGACCCGGTGCGGGAGCTGCAGGTGCTCACCCGTCGTGGTGGACGCCTCATCATCCCCTCCGACCCGGACTGGCCGGACGCCCTGGCCGACCTGGGCACCGACACCCCACCCTGCCTGTGGCTGCTCGGCGACGTGGACGTGCTGGCGCCGGTCGCGGTGGCCGTCGTGGGTTCTCGCGCCTGCAGCCCCTACGGTGCAGAGACCACCGGTGCGATCACCAGCGAGCTGGCTGCCGAGGGGGTGGCCATCGTCTCTGGTGGCGCATTCGGTGTGGACGCCGCCGCGCACCGCACCACCCTCGCCGGGGACGGTATGCCGGTTGCCGTGATGGCCGGCGGGCTGGACCGGTACTACCCGACGGGCAATGCTGCGCTGCTGGCCGAGGTGGCCCGGTGCGGTGCTGTGCTCTCCGAGGTGCCGCCGGGCAGCTCCCCGATGCGGCACCGGTTCCTGTCCCGGAACCGGCTGATCGCGGCACTCGCCGAGGTGGTCCTGGTGGTGGAGGCGTCCTGGCGGTCCGGGGCGCTGAACACTGCCGGACACGCCGCCGACCTGGGCCGCACCGTGGCTGCCGTACCAGGTCCGGTGACATCCTCCACGTCCGCCGGGTGCCACCGGCTGATCCGGGAGGGCGCTGTGTGCGTCACAGACGCGGCCGAGGTGCTCGAGCTGCTGCGGCCGATGGACGCAGCCGGCGGGCCCGCGCCACCGCCGGTCGCCGCCGGCCTCCTGGACGGCCTGGACCCCGCGCAGGCGATCGTGCTGGACGCACTCCCGGCACGTGCCGGCGCCGAGCTCGCCAGCCTGGTGCGCAGCAGCGGGCTCGCGGAGGGAGAGGTGCGCTCCGCGCTCGGGTTCCTCGAGCTGGCCGGCCGGGTGGAACGGGACGGTGTGCGCTGGCGCCGGGCCCGGCGCAGCGCCGCCTGACCCCAGGTTCGCGAACGTTCTGGTTTGCGGCCGCTGAACCGATTCACGTCGCGAACCAGAGCGTTCGGGACAGGGGAAGCTGCCTGCCTCCGCCTCGTGTGCCCCAGCTCGTGCCACCCTGGGGCCATGACCCGGGCAGAGGAGCAGCGTGACGCTGGGCTGCTGGACGCCTTCGCCGGCCACCTGGCCCTCCAGCGCGGACTGTCCGAGCACACTGTGCGCGCCTACTGCGGGGACGTGCTCACCCTCCTCGCGCTCCTGCCGCACGGCCCGGACGGGAACGCACCCGCCGACCTCGGCGCCCTCACCCTGGCCACGCTGCGCCGCTGGCTGGCCCAGGAGTCCGGCCGCGGACTGGCCCGAGCCACCCTGGCCCGACGGGTCGCAGCGGTGCGCTGCTTCACCGCCTGGGCCCAGCGCACCGGCCGGATCGCCACCGACCCCGGCGGGCGGCTGCTCTCCCCCGGGCCGGATGCCACCGTGCCGCAGGTGCTCACCGCCGAGGAGGCCGCCGCCGTGATGGACACCGCCCGGGAGCAGGCCGCCGCAGCAGGCACGCCCGCAGCCCGGGCGAGGGCAACCCGGGACTGGGCGGTGCTGGAGCTGTTGTATGCGACCGGGGTGCGCGTCGCCGAGCTGGTCGGTGCCGACGTGGGCGACGTGAACCTCGCCGAACGGCTGCTGCGGGTGCTGGGCAAGGGGGACAAGGAACGCATGGTGCCCTTCGGACGCCCGGCGAGCGACGCCGTCGAGCAGTGGCTGGCCGCACGCCACCACCTGCTCCCGCAGCAGACCAGCGACCCCGGAGCCCTGTTCCTCGGCGCCCGCGGCGGTCGGCTCGGGGCCCGCCAGGTGCGCGACCTTGTCCACCGCAGCACCGCACTCGCCGGCGTGCGCGACCTCGCCCCGCACGGACTGCGCCACTCGGTCGCCACCCACCTGCTCGACGGCGGGTCGGACCTGCGCTCGGTGCAGGAGGTGCTCGGGCATGCCTCGCTGTCCACCACCCAGCGGTACACGCACGTGTCCACCGAACGGCTCCGGTCCGCCTTCACCCAGGCCCATCCCCGCGCCTGACGGGTAGTCCGCCCGTGCCTCCGGGGCTGCACCGCAGGTGCTCCTGACCCGGCACAGGTCAGGGGTGCAGGCCACCGGCGGCTGGCTTAGGCTGGAGGCATGGCAACGATGCCCGCATGCTCCCCGGACGCGGCGGCTCGCTACGACCGGACCGCCGAGCCGCTGATGGCCCCGTTCGCTGCCGTGCTCGTAGACGCGGCCCAGGTCCGGCCCGAGGCAGCGGTGCTCGATCTCATCTGTGGTCCGGGGTTCGCCGCCCGGATCGCTGCCGAACGGGCCGGACCGATGGGCACTGTGGTGGGCGTGGACCACGACCCGGCCATGCTGGAAGTGGCCTCTGGCCATGGCGCCGGGTACGCGATCGAATGGCTGCAGGCGGCACCAGACCACCTGCCGCTGACCACCGACAGCATGGACGTGGTGGTCAGCCTGCACGGCATCGGCGCCCTGCGTGAGCCGCGTCCGGTGCTGACCGAGGCCCGTCGCGTGGTACGCGAGACCGGCTCCTTCGCGGCCACCGTGTGGTCACCGGTGGAAGCCAACCCGTACCTCGCGGCACACCAGCGCGCACTGGGAGAGGTGGGCGCCCAGGGTGGCCTGCAGGCGCTGCAGGACGCCACCGGGTACGGCAGCGACGAGCTGATCCACGACCTGCGCGGAGCCGGCTGGCACGAACCGGTCAGCCGCGAGGTCACCCTGCGCGTGCGACTGGCCGGGACCACGGCGGCCGCAGCAGAGCGGCTCCGCGGCATGCCGTGGGGTGCCCGGCTCACCCCGGACGAAGCTCTGGCAGCGGCCCGGTCGGTGCTCACCGCACTGAGCGAGTTCGCCGAGGCGGACGGGTCGTTGGTGGTGCCCTTCCGTGCCCAGCTGATGCATGCCTATCCCTGAGCCGCCCCGCTCAGCCTGGTGGATAGAGCCGGATCCTCACCTCCTGACCGACCAGCAGCAGCGGGTCGAGGTAGCGGTCTGTCCCCGTACGCAGACCCCAGTGCAGGCAGGCGGTCGCGCAGTGCGCTCCCGTGTCCACCAGCTGCCCGAGCACCGTTCCCGTCTCGACGGCGTCCCCCGCCTGGACCTGCGCCGTCACCGGCTCATAGGTGGTGCGCAGCCCACCGTCGTGCTGGATGGACACCACCGGCCGGCCGGCGACCTGCCCGGCGAAGACGACTGTGCCCGGCCCGGCTGCCCGCACCCGCGCTCCGGCCACGGCAGCCAGGTCCACTCCCCGGTGCCCGGGCAGCCACGGCTTTGGCGGTGGGTCGAAGACCTGCACCACCTGGGGCGGGTCGCCGGCCACCGGCCAGTCGTAGCCGGTGGCGGCGGGAGCATCAGCGGGTGGCGACAGCCACACCTGCCGCTCGATAGGGCCTAGCCCGGCGGTGGCACCGAGCGACCCCGCAGCCGCACCGACAGCCGGGCCGGTCAGCCCGGTCAGCACAGCCAGGGCGAGCACGACGCGAGCGGCTCGCCGCCCAGCAGAGGGTGGTAGGGCGGGTTCCATCCATCGAGTCCAGCAGAGGTGTGCGGGCACCCCGGGGCGACCCCGGGAGGGGGTGTGGACGACGAGGCATCGGCCGACCACCAGGTCCGCACCGGCCGCGCTCGCCAGCGGCTGCACCACTGCGATCCGGTACCATGTGCACTGCAGGTGGTGTGTCTTCGGGCATCCCGCCTGACATCGCGTGCGCACCGCCGGGGAACCCCGGGATCCTGCGGCGAGGTCCGGCACCTGGTGCCGGTGCCGTAGGTCGTGCGCACCAGGCATGGGCAGCGCCGGTACGGGCCGCCCAGAACACCAACCGAATCCGCCCGCGCCTGGTCGTGGGCACGAGCGTGTGGGCTTGCCCACACCAGGAAGGACGAGCCATGGCCGTCGTCACCATGCGCCAGCTCCTCGAGAGCGGCGTGCACTTCGGGCACCAGACCCGGCGCTGGAACCCGAAGATGAAGCGCTTCATCTTCACCGAGCGCAACGGTATCTACATCATCGACCTGCAGCAGTCCCTGCAGGACATCGACCGTGCGTACGAGTTCGTCAAGGAGACGGTCGCCCACGGCGGCACCATCCTGTTCATCGGCACCAAGAAGCAGGCCCAGGAGGCCGTCGCCGAGCAGGCCACCCGCGTGGGCATGCCGTACGTGAACCAGCGTTGGCTGGGCGGCATGCTGACCAACTTCGGCACCGTGAGCCGCCGCCTGCAGCGGCTCAAGGAGCTCGAGGAGGTCGACTTCGACGACGTCGCCGCCAGCGGGTACACCAAGAAGGAGCTGCTCATGCAGCGCCGGGAGCGGGACAAGCTGGCCCGCACCCTGGGCGGGATCCGGGACATGGCCAAGCTGCCCTCCGCCGTCTGGGTGGTGGACACCAAGAAGGAGCACCTGGCCGTCGCGGAGGCGCGCAAGCTGAACATCCCGGTCGTGGCGATCCTGGACACCAACTGCGACCCGGACGAGGTGGACTACCCGATCCCGGGCAACGACGACGCGATCCGTGCCGTCAGCCTGCTCACCCGCGTGGTCGCCGACGGCGCCGCTGAAGGTCTGGTCGCCCGCCACGGTGGTGGCGGCGCCGCTGGCAGCAGCGACGCCGAGCCGCTGGCCGAGTGGGAGCGAGAGCTGCTCGCGACCCACGAGCAGGAGAAGGCTGCTGCCGCGCCCGCCGGTGCGGAGAGCGCCTCGGGCGCAGAAGCCGTCCCGGCTGCCGAGGCTCCCGCCACCGACGCCGCCGCTGATGCCGCTGCCGCGGTCTCCCCGGCCGCAGCCGACGCCCCCGCCGCCGGCTCTGCACCGGCCGCAGAGGAGCCCGCCGCCGAGGCGGCAGCCGAGGCTGCTGCGGAGAGCCCGGCCACCGAGGCCCCGGCCCAGCCCGCTGCCGAGGCAGGGGCCAAGGACGCCGAGACCGCGCAGGACTGACCACCACCCGATCTGCGAGAGGATCATTGATGGCGAACTACACCGCCGCTGACATCAAGGCACTGCGCGAGCGCACCGGCGCCGGCATGCTCGACGTGAAGAAGGCCCTCGACGAGGCCGACGGCGACCAGGCCAAGGCCCTGGAGATCATCCGGGTCAAGGGCCTGAAGGGTGTGAGCAAGCGCGAGGCCCGTTCCGCCTCCGACGGCCTGGTGGCCAGCTCCATCACCGCCGACGGCGCCGGCCAGGTCGGTGTGCTGGTCGAGGTGAACTCCGAGACCGACTTCGTGGCGAAGAACCAGGTGTTCACCACGCTGGCCGACCAGGTCGTGGCCGCCGCTGTCACCTCCGGTGCGACCGACACCGAGGCGCTGCTCGCTGCCGAGGTCGAGGGCAGCACCGTGGCATCGCTCGTCGAGGACGCCGCCGCCACCCTGGGTGAGAAGATCGTGGTCCGCCGCGTCGCCCGGGTTGCCGGTGAGAAGGTGAGCGAGTACCTGCACCGCACCAACAAGGACCTGCCCCCGCAGGTCGGTGTGCTGGTGGCCAGCGACGAAGCGGGTGCTGCAGTGGCCCGCGACGTGGCGATGCACATCGCCGCGTTCTCCCCGACCTACCTCAGCCGTGAGGACGTCCCGGCGGAGAAGGTCGCCGACGAGCGCCGGATCGCCGAGGAGACCGCCCGGAACGAGAACAAGCCGGAGAAGGCGCTCCCGAAGATCGTCGAGGGTCGGCTGAACGGCTTCTTCAAGGAGGTCGTGCTGCTCGACCAGCCGTTCGCGAAGGACCCGAAGAAGACGGTCGGTCAGATCGTCACCGAGGCCGGCGGCACGCTCACCGGCTTCGCCCGGTTCCGCGTGGGCGCCTGAGCCGCGAGGCACCCTGGTGTGGCTCCGGTCCCGCGCGGACCGGGGCCACACCCGTACCATCACCATCAGCGGCGTGGCCGGCAGCGGTCACGCGCACCGGGTGCGCACGCACCCTGCCGTCCGCACCACTCTGGGAGGAAGCCGATGACCACTGCATCACCCGGCGCGCGCCGCGTCCTGCTCAAGCTCTCCGGTGAGGTCTTCGGCGGCGGCTCGGTCGGCCTCGACCCGGACGTCGTCGCCGCGATCGCCAAGGAGATCGCCACCGCCGTGCAC
Source organism: Ruania albidiflava DSM 18029 (assembly GCF_000421225.1). Lineage (GTDB taxonomy): Bacteria > Actinomycetota > Actinomycetes > Actinomycetales > Beutenbergiaceae > Ruania > Ruania albidiflava. Next base: position 305,686 of record NZ_ATWL01000002.1, read on the forward strand.
TCCGGCGTGCAGGTGGCGATCGTGGTCGGCGGCGGAAACTTCTTCCGCGGCGCCGAGCTCTCCCAGCGCGGCCTGGACCGCGCCCGGGCGGACTACATGGGCATGCTCGGCACAGTGATGAACTGTCTGGCGCTGCAGGACTTCCTGGAGAAGGCGTCGGTGAACACCCGGGTGCAGACTGCGATCACCATGGGACAGGTCGCCGAGCCGTACATCCCGCTGCGCGCCATCCGGCACCTGGAGAAGGGCCGGGCGGTGGTGTTCGGCGCTGGCGCCGGCATGCCCTACTTCTCCACCGACACCGTGGCGATCCAACGTGCCCTGGAGACGCACTGCGACGAGGTGCTGGTCGGCAAGAACGGTGTCGACGGCGTCTACACCGCAGACCCGCGCACCGACCCGACCGCAGTGCGCATCGACCACCTCACCTTCGAGGAAGCCATCCGGCGCGACCTGCGCGTGGTGGACTCCACCGCACTGGCGCTGTGCCGGGACAACGACCTGACCATGCGGGTCTTCGGCATGGGCACCCCCGGTAACGTCGCCGGAGCGCTCCAAGGTGAGAAGATCGGAACTATCGTGACGTCCCAGCCAGTCCCCGAACCCACCAAGGAGCAAGCGTGATCGACGACACCCTTCTCGAAGCCGAGGAGAAGATGGACAAGGCCGTCGAGGTGGCCCGTGAGGACTTCGCCGGGATCCGCTCCGGGCGTGCCAACGCCGGCATGTTCGAGAAGATCGAGGTGGACTACTACGGCGCGCCCACCCCGCTGCAGCAGCTCGCCTCGATCACCATCCAGGAGGCCCGCACGGTGCTCATCGGCCCCTACGACAAGGGGGCGATGACCACGATCGAGAAGGCACTGCGGGAGTCCGACCTCGGGGTCAACCCTGGTAACGACGGCAACGTGATCCGCGTGGTGCTGCCCACCCTCACCGAGGAGCGCCGGCGTGACTATGTCAAGCTCGCCAAGACGAAGGGGGAGGACGCGCGCGTCTCCGTGCGCAACATCCGCCGCCGCGCCAAGGAGGAGCTGGACCGGATCGCCAAGGACGGCGAAGCCGGTGAGGACGAGGTCGCCCGTGCGCAGACCGAGCTGGACGGTCTGACCAAGAAGCACACCGACATCATCGACTCTCTGCTCGCCGGCAAGGAGAAAGAGCTCCTCGAGGTCTGAGGCGCCCCATGCCCGCTGACACCCCTAGCTCCGAGCCCGGTCCGGGCGGCACCGCTCCGGCGACCTCTCGCCGGGCTCGTCGGGCGGCAGAGCGGGCGGCCCAGCTGGAGGCCGAGCTGGCCGCTGAGCAGGAGGTGGTCAGCACCGGCCAGCTGCCGCTCGGCGAGGCGGAGCTGCCCGCCCAGCCGGCCGAGCAGGCCGAGCCGCGCGAGCTGCTCACCGAACCAGGAGCCACCTCACGTGCGGGTCGGAACCTCCCGGTGGCGATCGCGGTCGGCCTCGGTCTGGGCGCTGCGCTGCTCGCATCGTTGTTCTTCCGCAAAGAGATCTTTCTCGCCCTGGCGGTGCTGGTCTGCATCGGCGGTCTGTGGGAGCTGGACCGCGGCCTACGCACCCGGGACATCCGGCTGCCGCTGCTGCCGCTGGCGGTGGGCACTGTCGGCATGCTCGTCTCCGCCTACACCGCCGGCATCGAAGCGCTGCTGGTGGCGTTCGTGCTCACCGCGGGCGGGGTGTTCGTCTGGCGGGTGGTCGACGGCGGCGGAGTGGCGGCGCTGCGCGAGGCCACCACCGGTATCTTCGCCGCCGCCTACATCCCGTTCCTCGCCGGCTTCCTGACCATCATGCTCTCCGCCGACGACGGCCAGTGGCGGGTGCTCATGCTCATCGCCCTGGTGGTGGCCAACGACACCGGCGGCTACACCGCAGGCGTGCTGTTCGGCCGGCACCCGATGGCACCCAGCGTCAGCCCGAAGAAGTCCTGGGAAGGAGCCGTCGGTTCGCTCGTGCTGGCCGTCGCAGTCGGTATCGGGTTCGCACTCTGGCGCCTGGACCTGGACTGGTGGGCCGGTGCGCTGCTCGGGGTGGCAGCCGTGATCGGCGCAGTCTTCGGTGACCTGGCCGAGTCGATGCTCAAACGGGACCTGGGCATCAAGGACATGGGCACCCTGCTGCCCGGCCACGGCGGCATCCTGGACCGGGTGGACTCCATCCTGCTGGCGGCCCCGGTGGTGTTCGCCCTGATGCTCGTGCTGGCACCGACATGAGCGAGAATGGCCCCACGATGACTTCTCAGCCCCAGGTCCTGCCCGGCCATGCGCCAGACGCCGGATCCCGCCCGCAGCTGTCCTTCGCCGTCCCGCGCCGCGGGAAGCCGCCGCGGCACCTGGCCGACCTGACCCTGCCCGAGCGGGCCGAGGTGCTCGCCGAGCTCGGCGAACCCGGCTACCGGGCCAAGCAGCTGTCCACGCACTACTTCGCCCACCTCTCCCGCGAAGCGGCCGACATGACGGACATCCCGGTCACCTCCCGGGCGCAGATGACCGACCTGCTGCTGCCCGACCTGCTCCGCGAGCACCGCCGGCTCACCTCCGACGACGGTGCCACGATCAAGACGTTGTGGACGCTGTTCGACGACGTCAAGGTGGAGTCGGTGCTGATGGCCTACCCGGGCCGGGCCACTCTGTGCGTCTCCAGCCAGGCCGGCTGCGGGATGGCCTGCCCGTTCTGCGCCACCGGCCAGCAGGGTCTCACCCGGAACCTGTCCACCGGCGAGGTGATCGAGCAGGTGCGTCGTTCGGCGGTGATGTGTCGTGACGGCGAGCTGGCCGGCGGCCAGCGGCGGCTGACGAACGTGGTGTTCATGGGCATGGGGGAGCCGCTGGCGAACTACAAGACGGTGATCGGCGCGGTGCGTCGGATGGTCGGGCCACCGCCCGAGGGGCTGGGCATGTCCGCCCGACACATCACCGTCTCCACGGTCGGGCTGGTGCCGGCGATCCGCAAGCTCACCGCCGAGGCCATCCCGGTCACGCTGGCGCTGTCCCTGCACGCCCCGGACGACGAGCTGCGATCGGAGCTGGTGCCGATCAACACCCGCTGGTCGGTGGCCGAGGCGCTGGACGCAGCCCGGGCCTACTTCGACGCCACCGGGCGCCGGGTGAGCATCGAGTACGCGCTGATCAAGGACATGAACGACCACGCCTGGCGGGCGGACCTGCTCGCCACCGAGCTCCTCGAGCGGGGCAGCGGCTGGGTGCACGTGAACCCGATCCCGCTCAACCCGACCCCGGGCTCGATCTGGACAGCGAGCGAGAAGGACGTGGAAGCGGAGTTCGTGGCACGCTTGCGTGCTGCGGGCATCCCCACCACTGTGCGGGACACCCGCGGCAGCGACATCGCCGGCGCGTGCGGGCAGCTCGCCGCCCAGGAGTAGCGGCGGCACCGTGGCCGCGCACAGAGTCGGACCGATCGAGAGGACGAGGGCGGATGGCAGACCTGTTCCCCACAGTCAAGGGCTGGGGCAGTGGGTATGACCGGCAGGAGGTCGAAGACTTCTTCGACCGCGCCCGCTCTGCCTACGAGGACGGCTCCGAGGACATGGACGCCGGGGACGTACGTGCCGTCGCCTTCGAGCTGACCCGCGGCGGGTACGACCCTGCTGCCGTGGACGCGGCGCTGGACCGGCTGGAGGCGGCGTTCGTGCAACGTCGCCGTGCCGACCACATCGCCGCCCACGGTCAGGAGCACTGGATGGAGCAGGTCGCCGAACGGGCCACCACGCTCTACCCGCGGCTGGTGCGGCCCACAGGTGAACGCTTCGCGCCCCCGCGCCGCGGCCGAGGATACGAGGCGGCGGCGGTGGACGCAGTGCTCGACAAGCTCGTGGACTACTTCGACGCCGGCGCCCCGCTGACCGCCAGCCAGGTCCGGGCGGTGACGTTCCCAGCCGCGCGCGGCTCGCGTGCCTATGCCGAGGGGCCGGTGGACGCGTTCCTGGACCGCGCGGTGGACGTGCTGCTGGCAGTCGAATGACCCCCACGGTCACCCTCCTGGGACCGACCGGGTCGATGGGGCCGCACGGGCCGGGCAGCGGGCCCAGGTGCCTGTCAGGAACGCGACGTACTCTGGAGAGGTCATGGACTTCTTGGTAGGCGTGCTGATCGTCGCGGTGGGACTGATCCTGTCCATCGCGCTGCACGAGCTCGGGCACCTGCTGCCGGCGAAGCTGTTCAAGGTGAAGGTCTCCCAGTACTTCGTCGGCTTCGGCAAGACGCTGTGGTCCACGCACCGTGGTGGCACCGAGTACGGCATCAAGATGCTGCCGCTGGGTGGGTACGTCCGCATGGTGGGGATGTTCCCGCCGGGCCGGGACGAGCGCAGCGAGGACGCCCAGGCGGAGGACCGGATCCGGCGCACCGGCCTGCGGGGGCTGACCACAGCGCTGATCGAGGACACGCGCGCCGCCTCCGGTGCGGAGATCGCCGACGAGATTCGCCCAGGTGAGGACAAGAAGCCGTTCTACGAGCTGACCACACCGCGAAAGCTCACCGTGATGTTCGGTGGCCCGGTGGTGAACCTGATCATCTCTGCCGTGCTGTTCGCGATCATCCTCACCGGATTCGGTGTGGCCACCCCGTCCAACCGGCTCGGCACGGTCGCCGAGTGCGTCCTGCCGGCCACTGCCGATCGCGACTGCACCGCCACCGACCCGGTCTCCCCGGCCGCGCAGGCCGGTCTGCAGCCGGGGGACCGGATCGTGGCCTGGGACGGCCAACCGGTGGACTCCTGGGCGGACCTGACCGCCGGTATCGAGGCCACCGGCACCGAAGCGGTCCCGGTGCAGGTGGAGCGGGACGGGCAGACGCTCACCCTGACCGTCACCCCGGAGCTGTCCGAGCGACCGCAGGTGCGCGACGGGCAGTACGTGCTCGACGAGAGCGGCGACCCGGTGCTCTCCGAGCAGCCGTACGTGGGCATCGGTGCCAGCTACGAGCTCTACCAGCAGCCGCTCAGTGAGGTGCCGGGGTTCGTGGGCAACGTGCTGGTGGCCACTGTGGACGTGGTGCTGCACCTGCCGCAGCGGCTGGTCTCGATCACGCGGTCCACGTTCAGCGGGGGTGAACGGGACCCCGGCGTGGTGGGGCTGATCGGCGTGGGCCGGTACGCCGGTGAGATCGCCTCGATCGATGCCGACCAGTACGGGATGACCGAGCGAGCCGCCGACCTGCTCTCCCTGCTCGCATCGCTGAACATGGCGTTGTTCGTGTTCAACATGATCCCGCTGCTGCCGCTCGACGGCGGGCACATCGCCGGGGCCCTGTTCGAGGGCGCCCGTCGGCGGCTCGCCCAGCTGTTCGGCAGGCCGGATCCTGGGCACGCGGACACCGCCAAGCTGATGCCGTTGACCTATGTGGTGCTCGTGGTGCTGGTCGGGATGAGCCTGATGCTGGCCGTGGCCGACATCGTCAACCCGGTCACGCTCACCTGACCGAGCGTCTCGGCCCGTGCCCGACCTCGCAGCGGGCCACCGGGACATCTCGGGGCAGACCGGCACCGGTACGATGCCGGTCCGATGACCGCGACCGTCTCCGGACCGCCGTTGGGTGCGGCACAATCGCAGCATGCCGTCTTGGCCCCGCCACACCCGGAGCACCCCTCCAGCACCTGCGCTGGAGGTCCAGGACGCGCGCAGCCTGCGGGCGACCGACATCCGGGCGTTCTGCCTGCAGGCGCCGGTGGAGGCCGCGCTGCTCGGTGAGCACGTCGAGGCGCTGGGCCGGTACGCCTTCTACGGGGACCAGCTGTGGTGCCTGGTCAGTGGCGGACGGCTGGAAGGCCTGTGCTGGACCGGCGGGAACGTGGTGCCCTACCGGCTGCCGCCCGGCGGCGCGGAGCTGATCGCCGAGCGGCTCCGGTCCCGTCGACGGCGCTACTCCTCGATCGTGGGTCCTGCGCAGGACGTGCTCGGCCTCTGGTCGCACCTCGAGCAGGGGGCACCGGCACCACGGGAGGTGCGCGCCGACCAGCCGTCGCTGACCATCACCGGCACCCCGCTGGTGGAGCCGAACCCGCTGGTACGGCTCTCCGACCGGGCCGACCTGGACGTGCTGCTGCGAGCCTGTGTGGCGATGTTCACCGAAGAGGTCGGCTACTCGCCGCTGGACTCCGGCAGCGGGTACGAACGGCGGGTGCGGGCGCTGGTGGAGTCCGGGCGGTCCCTGTCCTGGGTGGCGGACACCGATCATGGGCGAGAAGTGATCTTCAAGGCCGAGCTGGGCACCGTAGCGCTCGGGGTGACCCAGGTGCAGGGGGTGTGGGTGAACCCGCGCTACCGCGGCCGGGGCTACGCGGCTGCCGGAATGGCCGCAGTGGTGGCGTATGCACAACAGCACGTGGCACCGGTGGTCTCGTTGTATGTGAACGCCTACAACACCGCGGCCCTCGCGGTCTACCGCAAGGTCGGGTTCCACCAGGTGGGCACCTTCGCCACCATCTTGTTCTGACGCTCCAGTCTGTCCGGCCCAGCTCGCCCGCTTCTTCGCGTGAACCGGGAATCAGCGCAGCAGACGCGACATCCGCCGGTCGGCGAGCAGCTTTCCACCGGTCTGGCAGCTGGGGCAGTACTGCAGCGCGGAGTCTGCGAAGGACACCTGCGCCACTGTGTCCCCGCATACTGGGCAGGGCTCGCCGGCTCGCCCGTGCACGGCCATCCCGGCCCGCTTGGCGTCCTTCAGCTCCGCCGCCGGTCGGCCCGCGGCGGCCTGCACAGCACGCTGCAGCACGGCGACGATCGCCTCGTGCAGCACCCCCACGTCGTCATCGGTGAGCGCGCTGGCCAGCAGGTAGGGGCTCATCCTCGCCGCATGCAGGATCTCGTCGCTGTAGGCGTTGCCGATCCCGGCCAGCACCGACTGGTCGCGCAGCACCCCCTTGAGACGGGTGCGCCGCCCGGCCAGGATGCTGGCGAGCGCCTCGACGGTGAACGCTGGATCGAGCGGGTCTGGGCCGAGCGTGGCCACCATGGGCACAGCGTCCGGGTCGCGCACGAGGTGCACGGCGAGCCTCTTCTTCGTCCCGGCCTCGGTGAGGTCGAAGCCGGAGCCGTCGTCGAAACCGACCCGCAGCGCGATCGGGGATCGTCCCGGCCGCAGCTGGGTCTTCGGCAGCTCCTCGTACCAGCGCAGCCACCCGGCGCGGGCGAGATGGAAGACCAGGTGCGCTGCGCCGTCACCGGACATCGGATCCGTGACCAGATCGAGCCACTTGCCGTGCCGGCGGGCCCCACGCACGGTGGCGCCGAGCAGGTCCTCCAGCGGTGGGTCGTAGGTCTTCAATGCCTGGATCGAGCCCAGCCGCGCCACGCTGATCCGCCGACCGGTGGCCCGGCCGGCGAGGAAGTCTACGAGCCCCTGCACCTCGGGCATCTCCGGCATGCGGTCCAGTGTGGCCCGCACCGTGCCTGCGCGCCAGCCTCGCCCACGCGCGCAGGCGACGGATAGACTCGCCGGGTGCTGATGCGGATGTCGACCCTGTTCCTGCGGACGCTGCGCGAAGACCCGGCCGACGCCGAGCTCGCCAGCCACCGCCTCCTCGTGCGCGCCGGCTACATCCGGCGCGCCGCCCCCGGGATCTACACCTGGCTGCCGCTGGGGTTGCGGGTGCTAGGCAAGATCGAGCAGGTCGTGCGCGAGGAGATGACCGCCACCGGCGCCCAGGAGGTGCACTTCCCGGCGCTGCTGCCGCGCGAGCCGTACGAGTCCACCGGCCGGTGGTCGGACTACGGTCCGAACCTGTTCCGGCTGCGGGACCGGCGGGAGAACGACTACCTGCTCGCGCCCACGCACGAGGAGATGTTCACCCTCCTGGTCAAGGACCTGTACTCCTCCTACAAGGACCTGCCGCTCACGCTCTTCCAGATCCAGACCAAGTACCGGGACGAGGCCCGGCCCCGGGCGGGTCTGCTGCGCGGACGCGAGTTCATCATGAAGGACGCCTACTCCTTCGACATCGACGACGATGGTTTGGACCGCTCCTACCAGCGTCAGCGGGACGCCTACGAACGCATCTTCACCCGGCTCGGACTGGACTATGTGATCGTCGCCGCCACCTCCGGGGCGATGGGCGGATCCCGGTCGGAGGAGTTCCTCTTCCCCACACCGGCGGGGGAGGACACGTTCGTGCGCTCCCCGGGCGGCTACGCCGCGAACGTCGAGGCGGCCCAGTCGGCGGTGCCGGAACCGGTGGACGCCACCGGCCTGCCCCCTGCTGAGGTCCGGCACACCCCTGACTCCACCACGATCGAGACGCTGGTGGCTGCTGCGAACGAGCTCTACCCGCGCCCCGAGGGCCCCTGGACGGCTGCCGACACCCTGAAGAACGTGGTGCTCGCCCTCACCCACCCGGACGGCCAGGAGGAGCTGGTGGTGGTCGGGCTGCCCGGCGACCGCGAAGTGGACCTGGCGCGGCTGGCCGGTGCGCTGGAGCCGATCGAGGTGGCACCGGCCACCGACGAGCAGATCGCCACCCGTCCCGAGCTGGTCAAGGGCTACATCGGTCCGGCGGCGGTCGGCCCGAACACCGCTGCCGGCGACGGCCCCGACCGCACGGCGCTGCGCTACCTGCTGGACCCCCGGGTGGTGCCGGGCACCAGCTGGATCACCGGTGCCGACGAGGTGGACAAGCACGTCTTCGGCCTGGTCGCCGGACGGGACTTCACCGCTGACGGCACGATCGAGGCCGCGGAGGTGCACCCCGGCGACCCGGCCCCGGACGGGTCCGGCCCGCTGGAGCTGGCGCGCGGGATCGAGATCGGGCACGTATTCGCCCTCGGCCGCAAGTACGCCGATGCGCTCGGCCTGAGCGTGCTGGACGTGAACGGCAAGGCCACCACGGTCACGATGGGCTCCTACGGCATCGGCGTCTCCCGAGCGCTGGCGGCCGTGGCGGAGAACACCTGCGACGAGCTCGGCCTGTCCTGGCCGCTGGCGCTGGCCCCCTACCACGTGCACGTGCTGGCCACCGGCAAGGACCAGACCGTGTTCGACACTGCGGAGCAGCTCGCCACCGAGCTGGAGGCGGCCGGTGTCGAGGTGCTCTACGACGACCGGGTCAAGGTCTCCGCCGGGGTGAAGTTCGCCGATGCCGAGCTGCTCGGCATGCCACTGGCGCTGGTCGTGGGCCGGTCGCTGGCCGACGGGTTGGTGGAGATCCGCCACCGCAGCAGCGGGGAGCGGGAGGAGGTGGCCCCGGAGGCTGCCGTCGCGCGGCTGGTCGAGCTGGTCCGCGCCGGCTGACCTGCCGCTGTGGCCCGAGCACCGCTGCGCTGTTGGCCTCAGTCGGTCTGCAGGCCCGGGAACGCCACGTCTGCCGGGAGCGGCGCCAGCGCTGCTGCGGCCCGGGCCTGGGTGAGCAGCAGCGTCCGGTCGCCTGGGGCAGCGGGGGACACGAGCGCCAACCAGCCGGGCAGCAGCTCGCTCTGCCAGGTCACGATCGTCTCGCTCAGATCATCGCCGACGGCGTAGCTCGCCCGCCGAGGGTCCTCCGCCGTGCCGTCGTAGCCACCCAGGACGGCCACCTGCTCCGCCAGGTCCCGGTTCTGCGCAGCACGCGCCACGGCCTGCGAGCGTTGCTCACCGTCGCTGCGTGCGGCCTGCACCTCGTAGGCGTACCCGAGACCGTCCAACGTGCGGCACAACGGTGCCGAGGCCGCGGTGAGCTCGGTGGGCAGCTCGGTCGCGGACTCCGCCGGGGCGGGGGCGTCGGTACCCAGGGCATGGGACAACCGGGCCAGGGCGCCGTCCCGGTACACCGCGATCGAGGCGAGCAGGGTAGCGGTGTCGCCGTCCCAGACCGGGTCGCCGACGGACTCCTGCACCTGGGCCGCGGCCTCCTCCAGCGCGGTCAGCACGTCCTGCGGTGTCGCCGTCGGCTGCGGAGCTGGGGTCGGGCTGGGATCGTCGGGCCGGGGCGGTGGGGTCCACAGCCCACCGAGTGCCGCCAGCTGCTGCTCGCTGGCGGTGGCCAGCGCCTCGAGCTCGGCGGCAACGTCCGGTCCGTCGGCCTGCGGGGCGCTCTGCCCGGTAGCCTCCTCGCCGCGGGCAGCCCGGGCGAGGGAGACCAGCGTCGCGGTCTGCTCGGCGAGCGCCGCGCGGGCCTGCTCGGTGGCATCGGGGGTGGGGACAGCAGGTGGAGGGGTGTCCAGGCGGACCGAGCAACCGGTCAGTGCCAGCACCAGCACCAGCACAGCGATCGCGGCGGTCGGCAGGCCGGCAGCGGCGGAGCGAGGGGCGGTGGCGCGAGCGTTGCGGTCGACCAGCATGGAGAAGCGCACGCGTTGATCGTGCCATGGACTGCGGCCTAGGCTGTACCAGACGCGGTGACCCGACAACTTCACAAGGAGATCAACCGATGAGTCCGACCCCTGGGCCCGATGCGCTCGGTACCGAGGTGCACCAGATCCTGGAACCGGTGGTGGCCGAGGCCGGCCTGTATCTCGAAGCGGTGCACGTGGGTGGACCCTCCCGGCGTCGACTCGTGCGTGTCACCGTCGACCTGCCGGACGGGCCCGGTGGGGTGTCCTCCGACCGGTTGGCGGAGGTGTCCCGCGCGGTGTCCAGCAGGCTCGACGATGCTGAGGATCTCCTTGCTGGTTCCTACCTGCTCGAGGTCTCCACCCCCGGGGTGGACCGCCCGCTGAAGACCCCCCGCCACTTCCGCCGCGCCCAGGGCCGGTTGGTGACGATCACCACGACGACCAGCACCGCCACCGGTCGGATCCGCGAGGTCACTGACGCCGAGGTGGTGCTCGTCGACGGATCGGGTAGCGTCAGCGTGCCGCTGTCACAGGTGGTGCGAGGCCGGATCGACGTGGAGCTCAAACCCGTCGACGACGCCCAGGACTGAGAGGAACCGGCATGGACATCGACATGACCACGCTGCGGATGATCGAGCAGGAGCGCGACATCTCCCTGGACACGCTGGTCAGCGCGATCGAGCAGGCCCTGCTCTCCGCCTACCACCGGACCGAGGGCGCCTACAGCAACGCGCGTGTGGAGCTGGACCGGCGTAGCGGGCACGTGAGCGTCTACGCACGCGAGGTGCTCACCGAGGCGGACGGACCCACCCCGGCCGAGCTCGGCCCGGAGTTCGACGACACCCCCGCCGACTTCGGCCGGATCGCCACCGCCACCGCCCGCCAGGTGATCCTGCAACGGCTGCGGGACGCGGAGGACGACCAGGTCATCGGTCAGTACCGCGACAAGCAGGACGAGGTGGTGGCCGGGGTGATCCAGCAGGGTCCGGACCCGCGTGTCGTGCTCATCGACCTCGGCGGTGTGGAGGCTGTGCTGCCAGCGCACGAACAGGTCCCCACCGAGACCTACACCCACGGTGAACGCATCCGCGCCTACGTGCTGGATGTGGTCCGCGGGGCGAAGGGCCCCAGCATCACCGTCTCCCGCACCCACCCGAACCTGGTACGCCGGTTGTTCGCGCTCGAGGTGCCGGAGGTCGCCGACGGCAGCGTGGAGATCACCGCGCTCGCCCGGGAAGCAGGGCACCGGACCAAGATGGCGGTCCGCTCGACCGTGGCCGGCCTGGGTGCCAAAGGGGCATGCATCGGCCCGATGGGACAGCGGGTACGGGCAGTCATGGCCGAGCTGCGCGGGGAGAAGATCGACATCGTCGACCACAGTGAGGACCCGGCCACGTTCGTGGCCAACGCCCTCTCCCCGGCACGGGTGAGCAGTGTGCAGGTCGTCGACGAGGCCACCCGGTCGGCCCGGGTGATCGTGCCCGACTACCAGCTCTCCCTGGCGATCGGCAAAGAAGGACAGAACGCCCGCCTGGCTGCCCGGCTGACCGGCTGGCGCATCGACATCCGCCCGGACACCGCCGTCGACGAGCCGGTGACGGCGCCAGCCGTGCCCGGCGACTGACCCCGGTCGCAGGGCACGCTGGTGAACGCCGGTCATCCGGCCCCCGCCCGGGGAGTAACCTCGCCCACGTCGCCGCGCCATCGAGCGTCACCAGGGCCGCGAGTAGTATAGTTTTTCCTTGGGTCACCGGCCCAAGCAGCCCACCGCGGGTCATCGACCCGTGGTCCGCCCGGGAATCGACGAGAGATCGCAGAGATGACGAGCTCCACCGCCGCTCCTGTGCGTACCTGTGTGGGGTGCCGGGCACGAGACTCACGGTCCAGCCTGGTTCGCCTCGTGGTGGATCGGTCGGTCCCGGCAGCGGCCGTGATCGTCGATCCAGACGGCGGCGCACCCGGCAGGGGAGCGTGGTTGCACCCGCAACTGCACTGCCTGGAACGCGCCATCACCCGCCGGGCCCTGGCCCGGGCGCTGCGAGTACCGGCCCCGGTCGAGCACTCGGCGGTGGTGGAGTGGTTCGACCAGAACACCACGCACGAACCGTTGGTCATCGAACAAGAGAGCGGGTCAGAAGCCGATGGGCACCCGATGAGCACCCTGCGATGAACACGCATCACTAGGACGGTCCTCCCTGCCTCGGGACGGGCCGAGACAGGAGAGTTGTGGCAAAAGTCCGCGTCCACGAGCTCGCGAAAGAGCTTGGCGTCGACAGCAAGACCGTGATGGCGAAGCTGAACGAGCTCGGTGAGTTCGTGAAGTCTGCGTCGTCGACCATCGAACCGCCGGTCCAGCGCCGGCTGCGGGAAGCGATCCCCGCCAAGACGGAGGCCGAGGAGGCCCCTGCGCAGAAGGCTGCCCCGAAGAAGGCCGCCGCGAGCGGGCCGAAGCCTGCCCCGAAGAAGCCTGCCGAGCCGGCTGCAGACCAGAAGCCGAAGGCTCCTGCCCCGGCGCCCGAGCAGCCGAAGCCCGGCCCGCAGAAGGCAGCCGAACCGGCCACACCCGAGGCACCGGCGGCCAAGTCCGACCCGCCGAGCCAGGACCGACCCACACCGACCCCGCCGAAGCCCGGTGCACGTCCCGGGCCCCGACCCGGTGCCGGCACCGCCCGTCCGGGGAACAACCCGTTCGCCTCCTCTCAGGGGATGCCGCGACCGGGTGCCCCCCGCCCCGGTCAGGGCCGCGGCGGCGCTCAGGGCCGACCCGGTGGCGGTGGCCCGCGTCCGGGGAACAACCCGTTCGCCTCCTCCCAAGGCATGCCACGGCCCGGCGGCCCACGCCCAGGCGGTCAGACCCGCTCTGGTGCGGGCGGTGGCCCCCGTCCCGGCGGCGGTCAGGGACGGTCCGGCAGCGGAGCTGCGGGACCGCGTCCAGGCGGTGTGCGGCCCACACCGGGAATGATGCCCGGACGCAGCTCGGTCGGCCGGCCCGGCGCCCCCACCCGCGGCGGTGGTGGTGGCCGCGGCCGCGGTGGCGGCGGTGGCGGCGGCTTCGGTCCGCGCCCCGGCGGTGGCTTCGGTGGCCGTGGTCGCGGTGGCCGTGGTAGCACGCAGGGCGCCTTCGGGCGCGCCGGTGGCCGCCCGGTGCGAGGCCGGAAGTCCAAGCGCGCGAAGCGGCAAGAGTTCGAGCAGCAGTCCGCTCCGTCGATCGGCGGCGTGCAGGTTCCCCGCGGGGACGGCAACACCGTCATCCGGATCCGCGCTGGCGCCTCGCTGGCGGACTTCGGTGACCGGATCGATGCGAACCCTGCGAGCCTGGTCACCGTGCTCTTCCACCTCGGAGAGATGGCCACGGCGACGCAGTCGCTGGACGAGGACACGTTCCAGACCCTGGGCGCCGAGCTCGGCTACGTGATCGAGATCGTCTCCCCGGAGGACGAGGACCGCGAGCTGCTGGAGTCCTTCGACATCGACCTGGCCGCTGAGGAAGCCGCCGAGTCGGACGAGGACCGGACGCCACGGCCGCCGGTGGTGACCGTGATGGGTCACGTCGACCACGGGAAGACCCGGCTGCTGGACGCGATCCGCAGCACGGACGTGGTCGCCGGCGAGGCCGGTGGTATCACCCAGCACATCGGCGCCTACCAGGTGCGTGCTGAGCACGAGGGCGACGAGCGCGCCATCACCTTCATCGACACCCCGGGACACGAAGCGTTCACCGCGATGCGTGCCCGTGGCGCCGACGTCACCGATATCGCGATCCTCGTGGTGGCCGCGGACGACGGGGTGATGCCGCAGACCATCGAGGCGCTGAACCACGCCCAGTCGGCGGACGTGCCGGTCGTGGTCGCGGTCAACAAGGTGGACAAGCCGGAGGCCAACCCGGACAAGATCCGCCAGCAGCTCACCGAGTACAACCTGGTGGCTGAGGAGTACGGCGGCGAGACCATGTTCGTGGACGTCTCAGCCACCCAGCGTCAGGGCATCGAGGACCTCCTCGAGGCTGTGCTGCTGACCGCGGACGCGGCTCTGGAGCTGCAGGCGAACCCGGACAAGGACGCACGCGGGGTGGCCATCGAGGCGAACCTGGACAAGGGCCGTGGTGCGGTGGCGACCGTGCTGGTCCAGTCCGGAACCCTGCACGTCGGGGACGCGATCGTGGCCGGCACTGCGCACGGACGGGTGCGTGCGATGTTCGACGAGCATGGCGGCACCCTCACCGAGGCGGGCCCTGCCCGTCCGGTCCAGGTGCTCGGCCTCACGTCCGTCCCGCGCGCCGGTGACACCTTCCTGGTGGCCCCGGACGATCGCACCGCCCGCCAGATCGCGGACAAGCGAGAGGCCGCTGAACGGGCCGCCACCCTGGCCAAGCGGCGCAAGCGGATCTCCCTGGAGGAGTTCACGCAGGCGCTCGAGCAGGGCAAGGTGGAGACCCTCAACCTGGTCCTCAAGGGCGATGTGTCCGGTGCCGTCGAGGCACTCGAGGACGCACTGCTGAAGATCGACGTGGGCGAGGAGGTCGACCTGCGGATCATCCACCGCGGTGTCGGTGCGATCACGCAGAACGACGTGAACCTGGCCACGGTGGACAACGCCGTGATCATCGGCTTCAACGTGCGTCCTGCGGAGCGGGTCGCCGAGATCGCCGACCGCGAGGGTGTGGAGATCAAGTACTACTCGGTCATCTACTCCGCGATCGACGACATCGAGAGCGCCCTCAAGGGCATGCTCAAGCCCGAGTTCGAAGAGGTCCAGCTCGGCACCGCGGAGATCCGTCAGGTGTTCCGGTCCTCGAAGTTCGGCAACATCGCCGGTTCGATCGTGCGTTCGGGCACCATCCGCCGCAACAGCAAGGCACGCTTGCTGCGCGACGGCGTGGTCGTCGCGGACGACCTGACCGTCTCCTCGCTGCGGCGGGAGAAGGACGATGTCACCGAGGTCCGTGAGGGCTTCGAGTGCGGTATCAGCCTCGGTCACCGGGACATCACCGAAGGCGACGTCATCGAGACGTTCGAGATGCGCGAGAAGCCGCGCGACTGACGTCTCCCACCACTCGCGCGGGGCAGCACCCCAGGGTCTGTCCCGCGCGAGCCTGGTACCAGGAACCACCAGCGGCACCTGGGTGCCGCACCCATGCAGGTGGCGCTGCCACCCCCAGCAGACGAGGACTCTCCATGGCCGACTCTCCGCGCGCCCGCAAGCTGGCCGACGCGATCCAGCAGATCGTGGCCACGATGCTGGACACCAAGATCAAGGACCCGCGGCTCGGGTTCGTGACCGTGACCGACGTGCGGGTGACCGGCGACCTGCAGCACGCCACAGTGTTCTACACCGTGCTCGGCGACGAGGATGAACGCGTCTCCTCCGCTGCCGCGCTCGCGTCCGCGAAGGGACTGATCCGCTCCGAGGTGGGGCGGCGCACCGGCGTGCGACTCACCCCGACGCTCGAGTTCGTCCCGGACGCGCTGCCGGAGACCGCCGCCCACCTGGAGGACGCACTCCGCAGGGCGGCAGCCGACGACGCGGCTCTGGCCGCCCGGCGTGCCGGTGCTGCCTACGCCGGCGAGGCCGACCCGTACCGGCGGTCGGCCGAGCCCGACGCGGAGAGCGCGGCCGACCCAGCCGGCGCTGCCAACAGCAGCGGATCCGACGAGGACGATGACCACCCGCAGCACTGACGTGCGCCGGGACGGACTGGTCCTGGTGGACAAGCCCGCCGGCTGGACGAGCCACGACGTGGTCGCCCGGATGCGGCGGCTGGCCGGGACCCGCAAGGTCGGCCACGCAGGAACGCTGGACCCGATGGCTACCGGTCTGCTCGTGCTCGGTGTGAACCGCGCCACCCGCTTGCTCACCTACCTGGTCGGTGCGGACAAGACCTACACCGCGACCGTGCGGCTGGGCCAGGAGACGATCACCGACGACGCCGAGGGGGAGGTCACCCGCTCCCGGGGGACCGGCGACCAGGGCGACCTGACCGCCCGGGTGGGCTCCGCCGTCGCGGACCTGACCGGAGCCATCCAGCAGGTGCCCAGCGCGGTCAGCGCCATCAAGGTGGACGGACAGCGTTCCTACGCCCGGGTGCGCGCCGGTCAGGACGTGGCGCTACCGGCCCGACCGGTCACCGTGCACTCCCTCGACATCTGCGCCACCCGTCCCGCCCTCGCGGCCGATGGCACCTCGGTGCTGGACGTGGACGTGCGGGTGGCGTGCTCCTCCGGCACCTATGTGCGCGCGCTGGCCCGCGACCTGGGCGAGACCCTCGGCACCGGTGGGCACCTGACCGTGCTGCGCCGGCACCGGGTCGGCCCGTTCGACGTCGCAGCAGCCCGCACGCTCTGCCAGCATGCCGACCAGCTGGAGCTGGTCAGCGTCACCGAGGTGCTCCGCGCCGCTTTCCCGGCTCGGGTGCTGGACGAGGACGAGGCCCGTGCTGTGCGCTACGGGCAGCGACTCGGCCCGAGCGGCCGGGACGAGGTGGTGGCCGCGTTCGACCCGGCCGGGCAGGGTATCGCGCTGCTCACCGACGAGGTCGGCCGGGCCCGCCCGGTCCTGGTGCTGGACCCGGCCTGACAGCGGCCCACCCGCTGCCACCTGCCGGTACCATCAGGGCCAGCACCGGGAGGCGAGGGGGAGCGCAGGCTTCGGGGACCGCAGACGAGCGCATCGCCGAGCTGCTCGCCGACACCCAGCCTGCCCCGACCGAGGACCCGGAGGATCCCGCGACGTTCGCGGCGAACCGCCGCGTGGAGATCGGCTACTCCGGCTGACATCGGCGGACTCACCGAGAGGCAAGTTCGCGCGATCGGTGGCGCAGTGGCACTCTTGGCAGCGGCTGCGCCACCGGCACGCGGCCGGAGGACGAGGAGATCGGAGCGTAGGTGCAACGCTGGTACGGGCTCGAGCAGGTTCCCGCCGACCTGGCTGGCAGCGTCGTCACCATCGGCAACTTCGACGGTGTGCACCTCGGCCACCAGGCAGTGCTCGCCGAGGTGATCGCCACCGCCCGTGAGCTCGACGTCCCCGCGGTCGCGCTCACCTTCGACCCGCACCCCGCACAGGTGCACCGGCCGCAGGACGCCCCCGAGCTGCTCACCGGGCTCGCGGACCGGTTGGACCTGCTGGCGCAGACCGGGCTGGACGCCACCCTGGTGGTGGAGTACACCCTCGAGTTCGCCGCTCAGGATCCAGAGGAGTTCGTCCGTCGCTACCTCGTCGGGGCGCTGGCCGTGCGGGCTGTGGTGGTCGGCCAGGACGTGCGGTTCGGCGCTGACAACTCCGGCGACCGGGCCACCATGACCGAGCTCGGCCGCCGCTGGGGCTTCGAGGTGCGCATCGCTGCCGACGTGGGTGAGGACACCGCCCGCCGGTGGTCCTCCACCTGGGTGCGGGAGCTGCTCGCGGGTGGGGACTGCGCCGGCGCCACCCGGGTGCTCGGCCGGCCGCACCGGATGCGCGGGCAGGTGGTGCACGGGGAGGCGCGTGGCCGGCTGCTCGGCTTCCCGACGGCGAACCTCGCCACCACTGCGACCGGCACCATCCCCGCAGACGGGGTGTACGCGGGGTGGTTGGTGCGTGCCGACCAGGCCGAGCCGGTGCGGATGCCCGCCGCGATCTCCATCGGCACCAACCCGACGTTCGACGGACAGGTGCGTCAGGTGGAGGCCCATGTGCTCGGCCGCACGGACCTGGACCTGTACGAGCAGGAGGTCGTGGTCGAGTTCGTCCGGCGGTTGCGCCCCACGCTCCGGTTCGACGGGGTGGAGCCACTGGTGGCGCAGATGCGCCAGGACGTGCTCGATGCCGCCGATGCCCTCGGTGTGGACCGGCCCACGGTGCTGCCGGCGCTGGGTCAGCCCTGAGGTCGGCGACCCAGGTCACACCATGGCGCCGACCGGAAGATCACGGGGCGGTGGTAACCTGGTGCAGCCGTCAGATCGGCCGCGGATGCGTCATGCCCGGGTGGACATGCCCCGGTGCTCCGCGCAACGACATCACTGAAGGAGAACCGTTGGCCCTCGAGTCCACCGTCAAGCAGCAGATCATCGCCGAGTACGCCACGCACGAGGGCGACACCGGATCCCCTGAGGTCCAGGTGGCCCTGCTCACGCAGCGCATCAAGGGCCTCACCGAGCACTTCAAGGAGCACCAGCACGACCACCACTCGCGTCGTGGGCTGCTGCTCCTGGTCGGCCAGCGCCGTCGTCTGCTCAAGCACCTGCGGGAGACCGACATCGAGCGCTACCGCTCGCTGATCGACCGTCTCGGCCTGCGCCGCTGACCTGACCGCCGGCTCGGACCCCTAGGTCCGGGCCGGTTCGTCATGCAGGTGCAGGACCCCGGGCGGACCAACCAGGCCGACCCGGCTGACAACTTCATCGCACAACTGCACACCGTTTTCCTACCCACAGCCGCGGACGCCGATGGTCCTCGGTAGTGGCCTCCGGACCAGCACCGGTCCGTGGGCCTCGATCGATGACCGCCGGGCCGCGACGAGATCACCAAAGGAGGGCACCCGTGGAGGGTCCCGAGATCAAGTTCGCCGAAGCCGTCATCGACAACGGTTCCTTCGGCACCCGTACCGTCCGGTTCGAGACCGGTCGGATCGCCAAGCAGGCCTCCGGTTCGGCCGTGGCCTACCTGGACGAGGACACCATGGTCCTGTCCACCACCACCGCCGGCAAGCACCCGAAGGACCACTTCGACTTCTTCCCGCTCACCGTCGACGTCGAAGAGCGCCAGTACGCGGCCGGGAAGATCCCGGGTTCGTTCTTCCGCCGGGAGGGACGCCCGTCCACGGAGGCCATCCTGGCCTGCCGCCTGATCGACCGCCCGCTGCGCCCGCTGTTCGTCAAGGGCCTGCGCAACGAGGTGCAGGTGGTGGAGACCGTGCTGGCCATCCACCCCGACGACGCCTACGACGTGCTCGCCATCAACGGGGCATCGATGTCCACCCAGATCTCCGGCCTGCCGTTCTCCGGTCCGGTAGGGGCCACCCGCATCGCCCTGGTGGACGGGCAGTGGGTCGCCTTCCCGCGCTACAGCGAGCTGGAGCGTGCGGTGTTCGCCATGGTCGTCGCAGGGCGTGTGGTGCCCGGTGAGGACGGCACCGAGGACGTCGCCATCGCGATGATCGAGGCCGAGGCCACGGACCACGCCTGGACGCTGATCAAGGACCAGGGCGTGACCGCCCCCACCGAAGAGGTCGTCGCCCAGGGCTTGGAGGCGTCGAAGAAGTTCATCCGTGTGCTCGTCGAGGCCCAGCGTGAGCTGGCCGGGCAGACCGCCAAGGACGTGCAGGAGTTCCCGCTCTTCCCGGACTACGCCGACGACGCCTACGCCGCTGTGGAGGCGGACGTCGCCGAGAGCCTCAACGAAGCACTGTCCATCGCCGGCAAGGCCGAGCGCGAGGCTCGTATGGACGAGATCAAGGACCAGATGCTCGGGGCTCTGCAGGAGGGCTTCGACGGCCGGGAGAAGGAGCTGTCGGCCGCCTACCGTGCCGTGACCAAGAAGCTGATCCGCAAGCGCATCCTCACCGACTCCTTCCGTATCGACGGTCGCGGCCTGCGGGACATCCGCCCGCTGTCCGCCGAGGTGGAGGTCATCCCGCGGGTGCACGGCTCGGCACTGTTCGAGCGTGGTGAGACCCAGATCCTGGGCGTGACCACGCTGAACATGCTGAAGATGGAGCAGCAGCTGGACACCCTCTCCCCGCAGACCCGCAAGCGGTACATGCACAACTACAACTTCCCGCCCTACTCCACCGGAGAGACCGGCCGGGTGGGCAGCCCGAAGCGCCGCGAGGTCGGCCACGGTGCCCTCGCCGAACGCGCCCTGCTGCCGGTCCTGCCGGGCCGCGAGGAGTTCCCGTACGCGATCCGCCAGGTCTCCGAGGCCCTCGGCTCCAACGGGTCCACCTCGATGGGTTCGGTGTGCGCCTCCACCCTGTCGCTGCTGAACGCCGGTGTGCCGCTGCGCGCCCCGGTCGCCGGTATCGCCATGGGTCTGGTCTCGGACACCATTGACGGGAAGACCGAGTATGCGGCCCTGACCGACATCCTCGGTGCCGAGGACGCCTTCGGCGACATGGACTTCAAGGTCGCTGGCACCAGAGAGTTCGTCACGGCGATCCAGCTGGACACCAAGCTGGACGGCATCCCGGCGCACGTGCTCACCGGTGCTCTCAACCAGGCCCGTGAGGCCCGGCTGCACATCCTGGACGTGATGGCTGCCGCCATCGAGGTCCCGGACGAGATGGCGCCGACCGCGCCGCGGGTGATCACCGTGCAGGTCCCGGTCGCCAAGATCGGTGAGGTCATCGGCCCCAAGGGCAAGATGATCAACCAGATCCAGGAGGACACCGGCGCCGACATCACCATCGAGGACGACGGCACCGTGTACATCGGCGCAGTCGACGGCCCCTCCGCCGAGGCGGCGCGGCAGGCGATCAACGCGATCGCCAACCCGCAGATGCCCGAGGTGGGGGAGCGGTTCATCGGCACGGTGGTGAAGATCATGTCCTTCGGTGCCTTCGTGTCCCTGTCCCCGGGCAAGGACGGTCTGCTGCACATCTCGCAGATCCGCAAGCTGGTGGGTGGCAAGCGCATCGAGAGCGTGGAGGACGTGCTCTCTGTCGGGCAGAAGATCGAGGTGGAGCTCGCCGAGATCGACGACCGCGGCAAGCTCTCCCTGCACGTGGTCACCGAAGAGCCGGCGACCTCCGGCGCCTGAGCGCTCGTGCCACAGCTGCCGTTGGGCCCGGCGGGAACACCGGGCGCAGAAGTACGTATCGACACCGGTGCCGGCGCCGAGGTGCGCCGCTCGGTGCTGCCCGGCGGCATCCGGGTGCTGACCGAGTCGATGCCCGGTCAGCGCTCAGCCACGTTCGGTGCCTGGGTGGCCGTCGGATCTCGCGACGAGACCGACGGCCACCACGGCTCCACACACTTCCTGGAGCACCTGCTGTTCAAGGGCACGCCGACCCGGGACGCGATGGCGATCGCCTCCGCGTTCGACGCTGTCGGAGGTGAGGCGAACGCCGCCACCGGCAAGGAGCACACCTGCTACTACGCGCGGGTGCTGGACGCGGACGTGCCGATGGCTACCGACGTGATCGTCGACATGGTCACCTCCGCACTGCTGGACGAGGGGGAGTTCACCAGCGAGCGCCAGGTGATCCTCGAAGAGCTCGCGATGACCGAGGACGACCCGGGTGACGTCGCACACGAACGGTTCGCCGAGCAGGTCTTCGGAACCCACCCCCTGGGCCGCCCGATCGGCGGCACCCCTGCGACCATCGAGGCAGTGCCACGCTCGGCGGTCTACGAGCACTACCAGCGCACCTACACGCCGTCCGAGCTGGTGGTCACGGCCGCCGGCGGTGTCGACCACGACGCGCTCTGCGAGCAGGTGCTCGCAGGCGTGCGCCGCGGCGGCTGGACCCTGGACGAGACCGCCCACCCGGCAGCCCGACGCGCCAACGGCGACCCGTTCACTGCGGCCCCCGCAGCCGGTCCTGGGATGCCCAGCACCGGCAGCGCCCAGACCGTGCGGCGCAGCACCGAGCAGGCGAACATCCTGCTCGGCGGCTTCGGCCTGGCCGGCAACGACGACCGGCGCTTCGCGCTCACCGTGCTGAACGCCGTCCTGGGCGGCTCGATGAGCTCTCGACTGTTCCAGGAGGTGCGGGAGAAACGCGGCCTGGCCTACGCCGTCTTCTCCTTCGGTTCAGCGTTCGCCGACGCCGGTATGTTCGGCCTGTACGCTGGCTGCGCACCGGGAAAGGTGACCCAGGTGGTCGAGCTGCTCGACGAGCAGTGGCAGCTGTTGGCCTCCGAGCCGATGGGGGAGGAGGAGCTGGCGCGCGGCATCGGGCAGATGTGCGGGGCGCTGGTGCTCGGCCTGGAGGACACCAGCTCACGGATGTCCCGGCTCGGTCGCAGCGAGATCACCACCGGTGAGTTCCTCACCATCCAGGAGAGCCTGGCCCGGCTGCGAGCGGTCACCGCTGAGGACGTGCGTTCCCTGGCTGCCGACCTGTACGCCCAACCGCGGCACCTGACCGTGGTCGGCCCGTTCGACGAGGACATCGCAGCCGCCGCGCTGCCCACTCGCTGAGCAGGCTGTCGGCACCGGCTGGCCCGCCGCTACCCTGGCGGGTATGGACGAAGCAGCAGCCAGCAGCAGCATCCGCGTCGCCGTGCTCGGCGCCGCCGGCCGGATGGGGTCGACGGTGTGCGCAGCGGTCGAGGACGCCGAGGGGATGGAGCTGGTCGCCCGGCTCGACCTCGGGGACGACGTCGCGTCGCTGGCGGGCGTGGCGGACGTCGCCGTGGACTTCACCGTGCCGAGTGCCACCGAGGCGAACGTGCATGCGCTCATCGACGCCGGGGTGCATGCAGTGGTCGGCACCACAGGCTGGCAGGCCGACGCCCTGGACCGGGTGCGTGAGCACGCGGACCGGGCCGGGCAGGACATCGGAGTGCTGATCGCGCCGAACTTCGCCCTCTCCGCAGTGCTCGCGATGCACCTGGCCACCCAGGCGGCGAGGTTCTTCGAGTCGGTGGAGGTCATCGAGCTGCACCACCCGAACAAGGTGGACGCCCCCTCCGGCACGGCGGTGCACACCGCCCAGTCGATCGCCGCGGCCCGACAGGGCATGCCCGCAGCACCGGACGCCACCGAGACGGCCCTGGACGGCGCACGCGGCGCCGTCGTGGACGGGGTGCCGGTGCACTCGGTGCGGCTGCGCGGTCTGGTGGCGCACGAGGAGATCCTGCTCGGCAACCCCGGTGAGCAGCTGACCATCCGCACCGACAACTTCGACCGCTCCTCGTTCATGCCCGGGGTGCTGATCGCAGTGCGCACCATCGCCGACCACCCTGGACTGCAGGTCGGTCTGGACTCGCTGCTCGACCTCGACTGAGATCAAGGTCACCGGGCAACGGTCACCGGTGCCCGTTCCCTGGTGACGTCGATGAGGATGCAGTCAGAGCACCGCCGACCACGCGAGCTCATGCACCCGGCTGCCGGGCACGTCCAGCACCCGCCGGATGCCCAGCGGCTCCATCCCCGCCGCAGCGAGGAAGTCCGCCCGGGCGTCGTCTCCCTCGATCGCCCAGGCGCGCACGTGGCTGGCCGCCGTGGCGCGCAGGATGTCCGTGCAGGCGGCGAGCAGCCGGGAGCCGTGCCCGGCCCGGATGTGCGCCGGGTCGACCTCGAGCGCCACGATCTCCCCGGTCTCCTGCGTCTGCGGCGCCGGTGCTAGGGCGGCGAAACCGACCACCTCCGCACCGTCGCAGGCGGTGAGCATCCGGTGCTTGGCGGAGGGCGGGGTGTCGATCGCAGCACGCCAGGCAGCGGCGAACCGGTCCGCCTCCAGCCCGGCGAGCACCTCGGCCGGCAGCACCTCGCTGAGCGCAGCACGCCAGGCGGCCACCTGGATCCTGCCCAGGAGCGGTGCATCCTCGGGAAGGGATGGACGCACGGAGACATCCGCCGTCAGTGCATGTGCATGCCCGTGCTGCTCAGCCATGCTGCCCAGCGTAGGCGATCGGCACCTGCCGCCAGCATGCCCAGATGCCCACCTGGTGTGCCTACGCCACCGGCAGCCCCTGCTTCGCGGTACCGTCGTCCCATGTCCTCCGTGCCTCCCCGCCCACCGCGCAGCTTCGGGTCGGTCAGTGTGGCCATGGCCACCCCGATGAAGCCCGGCGGCGCACTCGACATCCCGGCTGCCCAGCGCCTGGCCCGGCACCTGGTGAACTCCGGCGCCGACTCCCTGGTGCTCTCCGGCACCACCGGTGAGTCGCCCACCACGCACCAGCCGGAGAAGGACGAGCTGGTCACCGCGGTGGTGGAGGAGGTCGGTACCGAGGCGATGATCATCGCTGGCGCCGGTTCCAACGACACTGCGCACGCGACCCGGATCGCCGTGGCTGCCGAGCGCACCGGTGCGCACGGGCTGCTCGTGGTCTCCCCGTACTACAACCGCCCCTCCCAGGAGGGTGTCTACCGGCACATCCGCACCGTGGTGGAGGCCACCAGCCTGCCCGCGATGATCTACGACATCCCCGGGCGCACCGGCGTCGCTGTGGGCGAGGAGATCCTGGACCGGTTCGCCCAGCACCCACAGATCCGCGCGGTCAAGGACGCCACCGGGAACGTGGCCCAGGGCTTCGACCGGATGCGCCGCACCGGGCTGGAGTACTACTCCGGCGACGACAACCTGAACCTCGCCTGGCTGGTGCACGGCGCCTCCGGTGTGGTCTCCGTGGTCGGCCACCTCACCGCCGGCCGGTACGCGCAGATGGTGCGCGCCGTGGACTCCGGTGACCTGTTCACCGCCCGGGACCTGTCCGCCCAGCTGGCCCCTGTGGTCGAAGCAGTGATGGGTGGCGGACAGGGTGCGGTGATGGTCAAGGCCGCCCTGCAGCTGCAGGGCCTCATCGAGCACCGTTCGGTGCGCTCACCGCTGGTGGAGGCCACCGAGGCGGAGATCGCCGACCTACGCACCGCCATGCTCACCCACAACCTGCTGAAGGACACCGATCGATGAGTCACCCCCACCCCGAGCTCGACCTACCCGCACCGCTGGCGCAGGGCGCACTGCGGATCGTCCCGCTCGGCGGGCTCGGCGAGGTCGGCCGGAACATGGCCGTGCTGGAGCTCGACGGCCGGCTGCTGGTGATCGACTGCGGGGTGCTCTTCCCTGAGGACAGCCAGCCCGGGGTGGACCTGATCCTGCCGGACTTCGGGTACATCTCCGACCGGATGGACCAGGTCGAGGCGATCGTGCTCACCCACGGCCACGAGGACCACATCGGCGCGGTGCCCTACCTGCTCCGGCTCCGCCAGGACATCCCGATCATCGGGTCGAAGCTGTCGCTGGCGTTCGTGGCCGCCAAGCTCAAGGAGCACCGGATCACACCCGAGCTGCGCGAGGTGGCCGAAGGGCAGCGGGTCACGATCGGCTCCTTCGACCTGGAGTTCGTCGCGGTGAACCACTCCATCCCGGATGCGCTCGCGGTGATGGTGCGCACCCCGGCCGGCTCGGTGCTGCACACCGGTGACTTCAAGATGGACCAGCTGCCGCTGGACCGCCGGATCACCGACCTGCGTGCCTTCGCCCGGTTGGGGGAGGAGGGTGTGGACCTGTTCATGACCGACTCCACCAACGCCGAGGTGCCCGGGTTCACCACCTCCGAACGGGACATCGGACCGGTGCTGGACTCGGTGTTCGCCCAGGCCGAGGGGCGGATCGTGGTCGCCTCGTTCTCCTCGCACGTGCACCGGGTGCAGCAGGTGCTGGACGCCGCGCACGCGCACGGCCGCCGGGTGGCGCTGGTGGGCCGCTCGATGGTGCGGAACATGACCATCGCGAACGAGCTCGGCTACCTGAACGTGCCCGACGGGGTGCTCATCGACATCAAGAAGATCGGCGACGTGCCCGAGGACCGGATGGTGCTGATGTGCACCGGTTCGCAGGGCGAACCGATGGCGGCGCTGTCCCGGATCGCCAACCGGGACCACCGGGTCAGCGTGGGCCCGGGGGACACGGTCATCCTTGCCTCCTCGCTCATCCCCGGCAACGAGAACGCCGTCTTCCGGATCATCAACGGGCTGATCCGCCTCGGGGCGAAGGTGATCCACCAGGCCAACGCCCGCGTGCACGTCTCCGGGCACGCGTCGGCCGGGGAGCTGTTGTACGTGTACAACATCGTCCGGCCGCGGAACGTGATGCCGGTGCACGGCGAGATCCGGCACCTGGTGGCCAACGGTGCCCTGGCGGTCAAGACGGGGGTACCGCCGGAGCGGGTGGTGCTCGCCGAGGACGGTGTGGTGGTCGACCTGGTCGACGGCAAGGCCCGGATCGCCGGCGCTGTGCCGTGCGGCTACGTGTACGTGGACGGTTCCTCGGTGGGTGGGGTGACCGACGCCGAGCTGAAGGACCGCCGCATCCTCGGTGAGGAGGGGTTCATCTCCATCTTCGCCGTGGTGGACTCCTCGACCGGCGAGGTGGTGACCGGACCGCACCTGCAGGCCCGGGGCGTGGCCGAGGGCGAGGACCGGCTGGCCAGCATCGTCCCGGAGATCGCCAAGGCGCTCACCGAGGCCGCCCGCGGTGGCAGCACCGACACGCACCAGCTGCAGCAGGTGATCCGGCGTGTGGTCGGCAGGTTCGCCTCCAGCAAGCTCCGCCGGCGCCCGATGATCATCCCGGTGGTAGTGGAGTCCTGAGCAGCTGCTCGTAGCGGTCCGCACGCTCGGTCTCGGTACCGGGCAGCAGCCCGGCGAGCTCGAGGCTGACCAGACCGTGCACCAACCCCCACGCGCGCACCGCGTGCAGCTCCACCTCGTCCTCGGGGGCGGTGGGCAGCACTCGTGCGACGGCGGAGCTCAGGATGACAAAGGTCGGTTGCGTCAGGCTGTGGGTACCGGAGCGCACGCCGGCGGAGGAGAGCATCACCCGGTAGAAGTGCGGGTCCGCCAGGGCGCTTGCCCGGTAGGCCAGGCCGAGGGCGAGCAGGTCGGCGGCTGGCTCGTCGGTGCGCGGCACACCGCGCAGGTGCGTCTCGAACCGGGCCAGCCCCTCGGTGGCCACGGCGTCCACGAGAGCGTCCCGGCTGCCGAACAGTGTGTAGATCGCGGCCGTGGTGGTGCTCGCGCGCTGCGCCAGAGCGCGCACCGAGAGGGTGTCCACCCCGTGTTCGGAGATCTGCTCGGAGGCGAGGTCGAGGAGACGGCGGCGGAGTGCGTCGTCGTACTGGCGAGGTCGGGCCATACCGGCAGTCTACGGCCTTGACACACGTTTCCTCACAGTGTTTGCTAACACTGTTAGGAAAGTTGCTGCCGGCCGATCTGGGTCTGCGACCGCGGCACCGGCCGTGCCGTCCGAAGGAGTCCATCCATGCTTGAGCTGTCCCAGAGCGCCCAGGTGACTGCCGGGATCGTGCTGCTCGCCGCCGTCACCGTGACCTCCGGGGGCGCCTTCCTCGCCAAGGTCGCCACCGGTGGTGTGCCCGCGACCGAGTTTCAACGGTCCTTCTTCCGGGCTGGGCACGGGCACGCCGGGGTGCTGATCGTCTTCGGCCTGGTGTGCCTGCTGCTGTCCGAGGCCACGGTGCTGACCGGGTTCGCCCGTTGGCTGGCTGCCACCGGCGTGCTGGTCTCGGCCATCGTGCTGCCCGCCGGGTTCTTCTTCTCCGCCATGGGGGCGGGGCGCACCCGACCGAACCGGGCGATCGCGGTCGTCTGGGTGGGTGGCGCGCTGCTGGTGGCAGGGCTGGTCACGCTGGCGGTCGGGCTGCTCACCGCCTGAGCCGCCCTCGGGTGCTAGATCCGCATGATCTAGCCGATGAGGCGTGTTCCTGCGCGCGATCGGCCGCCCGGTCTGGTTGAGTGGCAGGGAGCAGGCTTGTCTCGGCATGCCTGAGCGAGGAGGACGACATTCATCATGGCGACCCGTACGACTTCCCCCGGACGGTCCGCCGCACCAGGACGAAAGAAGAACGCACCGGCGAAGTCCAGTGCGGCCCGAGCGAAAGGGACCAGCTCCCGTGGCCGCGCCCAGGACACCCGCCCGGCGCTGCCGATCCGGATCCTGCGCGGCCTGTGGATGGGTGCCGCGCACGTGATCGGTGGCACAGCGCGTTCGATCGGCTCCGGTGCCCGTGGTCTCGATCCCGCCCACCGGCGGGACGGCGTGGCATTCCTGCTGCTGGCCCTCGCCGTGATCGTGGCGGTACGGGAGTGGTTCGGCCTGTCCGGCTCCGCCGGCGACATCGTGCACGCAGCCGCTGCCGGCGGGGTGGGCGTGCTCGCCGTGGTCATCCCGCTGATCCTGCTCTTCCTCGCCATCCGGCTGATGCGCCACCCCGAGCGCGGCGAGGTGAACGGCCGCATCTCCATCGGGCTCACCGCCATCGTGGTGGCGGTCTGCGCACTGATCCAGGTCGGCTCCGGCCTGCCGTCCCCGCCGGACTGGTCCGGAGTGTTCGCCGCCGGTGGCCTGATCGGCTACGCGGTCGCCAACCCGCTGACGGCGGCGCTGACCGAGTGGGTCACCGTCCCGCTGATGGTCCTGCTCGGCTTCTTCGGCCTGCTCGTGGTCACCGCCACCCCGGTGGCGGCCATCCCGCGACGCCTCCGGCAGGGCGTGGACTGGATCACCGGCAACGACGTCGGACCCGAGGAGGAGGACGAGCAGCCCGCTCGCGCCCGCAGCAGCAGCCGGAAGGCCCGCAAGGGGGACGCCAAGGCGGTCGAGCCCGGTGCGTTCCACGGTGACGAGGCGTTCGAGCAGGCGCACGAGCTCGCCGCGGCCGACGGGCCTGCCGACCTTGCAGCGGCCGAGGAGGTGCCCGAGGACGCAGCTCCTGCAGCCCAGGTGGCCGCAGCCGGTGACGGAGCCGGGCAGGACACCGACGACCTGCAGGCACCACCCACCCAGGCGCTGCCCGCACGAGCCGAGCAGCTCGTGCTCGACCCGGGCCTGACCTACACCCTGCCCGGGGACGATGCGCTCATCGCCGGTCCCCCGCACAAGACCCGCTCGGCCGTCAACGACCGGGTGGTGGAGGCACTGACCACAGTGCTCACCGACTTCGGCGTGAACGCCGAGGTCACCGGGTTCACCCGCGGCCCGACCGTCACCCGCTACGAGGTGGAGCTGGGCGCCGGGGTGAAGGTCGAACGGGTCACCGCGCTCAGCAAGAACATCGCCTACGCGGTCGCCTCGGCCGATGTACGCATCTTGTCCCCGATCCCGGGGAAGAAGGCGATCGGTATCGAGATCCCGAACGCGGACCGCGAGACTGTCGCCCTCGGCGACGTGCTGCGGTCCGGCCCGGCCCGACGCAACGAGCACCCGATGGTGATCGGTGTCGGCAAGGACGTCGAGGGCGGGTACGTGGTCGCCAACCTGGCCAAGATGCCGCACATCCTGGTGGCTGGTGCCACCGGCGCCGGGAAGTCTTCGTTCGTGAACTCGATGATCACCTCGATCATGATGCGCGCCACCCCGGAGGAGGTGCGCATGGTGCTGGTGGACCCCAAGCGGGTGGAGCTGACCATCTACGAGGGCATCCCGCACCTGATCACCCCGATCATCACCAACCCGAAGAAGGCCGCTGAGGCGCTGGAGTGGGTGGTGCGGGAGATGGACGCCCGCTACGACGACCTGGCCACCTACGGGTTCAAGCACATCGACGACTTCAACAACGCCGTCCGGCTCGGCAAGCTCACCCCGCCGCCGGGCAGCGAACGCAAGCTCGCCGCGTACCCGTACCTGCTCGTGATCGTGGACGAGCTCGCCGACCTGATGATGGTCGCCCCACGGGACGTGGAGGCCTCGATCCAGCGGATCACCCAGCTCGCCCGTGCGGCAGGCATCCACCTGGTGCTTGCTACGCAGCGACCCAGCGTGGACGTCGTCACCGGTCTGATCAAGGCGAACGTGCCGTCCCGGCTGGCGTTCGCCACCAGCTCGTTGGCCGACTCCCGGGTGGTGCTGGACCAGCCCGGTGCGGAGAAGCTCATCGGCCAGGGTGACGCCCTGTTCTTGCCGATGGGAGCCTCGAAGCCGATGCGCGTGCAAGGGGCATGGGTCACCGAGTCGGAGATCCACACTGTCGTCGAGCACGTGAAGGGCCAGCTCAAGCCCAACTACCGTGAGGACGTGATCGTCCCAGCAGCGAAGAAGCAGGTGGACGAGGACATCGGTGACGACCTGGACCTGCTGCTGCAGGCCGCAGAGCTGGTGGTGACCAGCCAGTTCGGCTCCACCTCGATGCTGCAGCGCAAGCTCCGGGTCGGCTTCGCGAAGGCCGGACGGCTGATGGACCTGCTGGAGTCTCGGGAGATCGTCGGCCCGTCGGAGGGGTCGAAGGCCCGCGACGTGCTGGTCCAGCCCGACGATCTCCCGGCCACGTTGGCGATGCTGCGCGGAGAGAGCCCACCCGCGGAGGCTGAGGACACCGGCGGCGAGGTGTACGACGACACAGCAGGCGGCGGCGAGGGCCCCGGCGACCTCTACACAGGTGATCACGCCGAGCAGAACGAGTCGGAGGACGCCTGGGAGCTCACCGACCACCGCTGAGCCGACGGCACCCGCGCCCGGAGCGCGGCCCTGTGTCACGGAGGCGCTCCTGCGACACCGAGGTGCGATCTTCCTGCCTCTGTGTCCCAGGGGGGCCTCCGCAGCGGGCCGGCCGCTGAGTGGGGTACGTGAGTGCCTCGCGCTCCAGGCGTCGGTACCGCCGTCCACCGAGGGCTGCGTCCCGTAGGCTGGAGGAGTGTCCAGCACCCCCGAGCACCCCGCCCAGCAGCCCAGCACCGCGCCGGGCAACCCCATCGCGCCGGTGTGGAACCTGCCGAACGTGCTCACCATGCTGCGCATCGTCCTGGTCCCAGTGTTCGTGGTGCTGCTGTGGCAGGACACCACGGCTACTGCGCTCGCTGCGCTCGCCGTGTTCCTGATCGCCGCTGCGACCGACAAGCTGGACGGCACCATCGCCCGGCGACGTGGCATCGTCACCAACTTCGGCAAGATCGCCGACCCGTTCGCCGACAAGCTGCTCACCGGTGCCGCGATGGTGGTGCTCTCCCTGATGGGTCTCATGCCCTGGTGGGCCACGATCCTCATCCTGGTCCGCGAGATCGGCATCACCGTGCTGCGGTTCGTGATGGTGCGCCGGTCGGTGATCGCAGCCTCCAGCGGTGGCAAGCTGAAGACCGTGCTGCAGGTCGTGTTCTTGTCGATGATGATGCTGCCGGCCACAGCCCTGTTCCCCGCACCGGTGGGCGACTGGTGGGACATCGCCGCCTACGTGGTCATGGTGCTCGCCACCGCGGTCACTGTGGTCACCGGGCTGGACTACTGCTGGCGTGCCTGGCGGATCGTGCGTGAGCAGGAGGCGTGAAGCCACCCACAGCTGCTGAGCAGAGCACCGACACCCGGGGTGTCGCCGCGCAGGTGCTCGCCCGGCTCCGTGCGGCCGGTACCACGATCGCGGTCGCCGAGTCGCTCACCGGCGGGCTGCTCGGCGCCGAGCTGGTTGCCGTGCCCGGTGCCTCGGCCGTGTTCCGCGGCGGAGTTCTCGCCTATGCCACGGACAGCAAGGCGAGCGTGCTCGGCGTGGACATGGCGCTGCTGATGGCCCAAGGTCCGGTCCACCCCCAGGTCGCGGTGCAGATGGCTGACGGCGTCCGGTCGCTGTTCGAGGCCGATCTCGCCCTGGCTACGACGGGCGTCGCTGGGCCGGGCCCGGCGGACGGGCACCCGGCGGGGACGATCTACGTCGCCTGCAGCGGTGTTGGCCGCACCCCGGCAGTGCGCGGGCACCGGCTCGCCGGGACTCGACCGGAGACACGTGCCGCCGCAGTGCAGCTGGCGCTCGCGCTGCTGCTGGACTAGCTGCGCTGCCGGTCCGCACGGTCGAGCAACGGCAGCATCGTGACCAGAGTGTGGTGCCGTTCACCTCTGGAACAGAACTGACGGCAGCGGCGTTGGACAGGGTGATGATGCAGACACGTTCGCTGAACACGCCCCGGATGGCGACCGGGCCACGCGCTGGATGGTCCAGCTCCCGACCACCGCGCACAGCCAAGCGCGCACCTGTCGGTACGGCAGGGTACGGTAGTAGCACAGCAATCGACGTTGGCACCCGAGAGGAGGGACGCACCATGGTGGTACTGAGGCGCGAGATCGGTGACGTCCTTCGTGGCGCCCGCCAAGGCCAGGGCCGCACGTTGCGTGAGGTCTCCTCGGCGGCACGGGTGTCCCTCGGCTACCTGTCCGAGGTGGAGCGCGGGCAGAAGGAGGCCTCCTCGGAGCTGCTCTCCTCGATCTGCACCGCGCTGAGCATCCCGATGTCCGTGGTCCTCCGGGAGGTCTCCGACCGGGTCGCCATCGCTGAAGGTGTGGCCATCCCGGACACCATCCCGGCGGACTTCATCAGCCAGTTCGGCCGCGACGAGGACCTCGCCGCCGTCTGACCTGGCTCAGTCCGGCTGGCAGGCCGGGCAGTGGAACGCCGGTCGTTCCTTACCGGGCGGGCCGATCGGCGCGACCGCGATCGGGTGCCCGCACCGCGGACAAGCGAGCTGGTCGCGACCGTGCACATGCGTGGTCCGTTCCCGGCTGCCGGTGGCGGTGAGCACCGGCGCGTCCGCGGACCGGTGCATCAGCGCAGCCGCGGTGGCATACACCGCCCGCAGGTCGGGCACCTGGTGGACCTGGCGCCACGGGCTGATCCGGTGCCGCCAGAGCGTCTCAGCCAGGTAGATGGTGCCGATCCCGGCGGCCACGGTCTGGTCCAGCAGCACCTCACCCACGCTCCGCCCGCGCTGCCGGGCGGCGTTCGCGGCCGCCAGGTCCAGTGCCGCCTCCAGCTCGTCCCCTCGGGCCATGAGGTTCGGCCCGAGTCGGGCGAGCAACAGCTCCTCCTCCGCGGTGCGCAGCACGGTGAGCATGCCGAGCTGCTCGCCCACGCAGGTCCACGCCGGAGTGGCCAGCACTGCCCGCACCGTGGGTCGGCGCAGGAGCTCCGGTGGTGTGCGGGTGCGCCGGGCCCGCCACACGCCGTCCATCCGCATGTGCGTGTGCAAGGTACGGCCGTCGTCGAACCGGGTGAGCAGGTGCTTGCCGTAGCTGATGCTGCCCAGGTGTACCCGACCGACGAAGCTCACTCCGCCCGCTCCAGGCCAGCGCAGCTCGGAACGCACCAGCTCCTCCCGGCCCAGGCTGCGGTCCAGCAGCCGCGCCAGCCGGGCCAGCACATCACCCTCCGGCACGCCTCACCGCCTCGGGATCCGCAGTCCGCCGGGTGTGGCGATGAAGCCAGCCGCCTGCAGTGCCTTCGCAGTGGCGGAAGTGCTGCCCAGCGCGCGCTGCCCGTCTACCCGCACCACGGTGAACCGACCCAGCGCTCCGGAGGTGGCCACCGCCACCAGCTCCGTGCTCGCCTGGGCGAGCAGGTCGGTCTCGGTCTGGAACGTCAGCACCGACCGGGCTCCGCGCTCCAGGTACAGCACCAGCTGGCCGTCCACGAGGACCACGCTGGCACCCACCTTTCGCCCCGGACGGTGCTTGCTGGTCTCCTCGGCAAGCGTGATCGGCTCCGGCCAGGGCAGCGCCGCCCCGTACGGGTTCGCCGGGTCGGTGGCGGCCAGCAGCAGCGCACCGGTACCGGCCGGGTCACTGCTCCGCAGCCGGTCCACGGCCTCCGGCAGGGCAAACTGCGCCCCGCCCAGCCCCTCCACGAAGTAGCCGCGGCGCACCTGACCGGTCTCTTCCAGCTGCCCGAGCACCCGGTAGGCGGTACCGAACCCGCCGGGCAGCCGGTCGGCGGCACTACCCCGGGTGACCAGCCCGTCCCGGTCGATCAGCGCCAGTGCCGCCACCGTCGCCCGGCGAGAGGCCTCGGACCGCCGGCCCACCAGCGACCAGCGACCCAACGCCTGCTCCGGCACAGCCCGAGGCCCGCGCGCCGACCCGGCCGCGCTGGCACCGGTGCCGCCGAGGGCCCCCGCGGCGCCGACCACCGGCGTGGCCAGCCCTGCCTGCCGTAGCGCCAGCGCCCGCAACGACCGCCCCCGGGGCCGGGCCCGCGTGCGGGCGCTGGTGCCGGGCCGCGGACGGGCACCCAGCCGGGCCCGCAGCGGCGTCAGCGTGTCATTGGTCACCAGCCCTGCCCAGGCGACCTCCCACAGCGCTGAGAGCACCTCCTCGCTGGTAGGTGCGCCGTCGGGCAGCACCTCCGCCACCCCGGCCGCCAGGCCGGGGAAGAACATCCCACCCGCGCCGGCGAGCACCTGCAGCACGGCCGCAGCTACCGGCCCGGCCGCCTCCTCGGGGTCCGGTGCCAGGTCGGCCACCGCCTCGGCCGGCAGCAGCGCCACCAGGCCGTCGTTGCCCGGCCCGCCACCGGCGCCGACCCAGACCACCTCCCCGGAGCTGGTCAGCTCGTCCAGCATCTCTGGGGTGTAGTCCCGCACCCGCGCCGGCAGCACCGACGACTCCCAGGCCGAGGCCGCCACCGGGGTCCCGGCGAGCTGGTCGACCACGGCCAGCACTCCGTCCACCCCGTGCAGGGCACGTACCTGGTGCCAGCGCGGCAGGTACACGGCCAGCTGCTCGGCCGGCACCGCTTCCACCTCCGCACGGAGCGTGGCCAGCGAGCGGCGCCGGATGCGGCGCAGCACGTCCGCATCGCAGAAGTCTGGCCCGGGCAGCGCCGCAGTGGTCGCCGTGTGCGCCTCGGCCGGGCGGAGCGTGCCGCTGGCCAGCAGCCCGCGGGTCACCAGGCGTTCCAGCACCGGCGCGACCGCCGCGGCCCCCAGACCATAGTGGTCGGCCAGCTGCTGGGCGCGGAACGGGCCGTGGCTGCGGGCGTACCGCAGCACCAGGTCGGCCAGCGCCTCGGGTGCCGGTGCCAGCAGATCCTCGGGCAGCCCCGGCGGCAGCGCCATGCCCAGCCCGTCGCGCAGCCGTGCCGCGTCCTCCACCACCGCCCACCGGTCCTCGCGCGCCACCCGCACGCTGACCACCCGCCGCGCTGCGGCGAGCTGCTCCAGCCAGGCCGGTACCGGCGCGGCGTCCGCGGCCCGCTCGGCCAGCCCACTGGTGGTGATCGGCCCGAGCCGGCGGACCAGGTCGGCCAGCTGGTCGGCGCTGGTGGCCCGGTAGGCGTCGGTGCGCAGGGACACCTCCGCCTCCACCGAGGCCAGCGCCCCGGCATCCAGGAGATCGGCCACGTCCGCACCTTCACCGAGCAGGTCGGCGATCAGGCCGGCATCCAGGGTGAGCGCTGCTGCCCGCCGCTCGGCCAACGGGGTGTCCTCTCCGTAGAGGAACTGGGCCACGTATCCGAACAGCAGCGACTGCGCGAACGGTGAGGGGCGGTTGGTGCGCACCTCCACCACCTGGACCTCGCGGGCGCGCACCCGGCGCATCAGATCCGCCAGCGCCCCGGTGTCGAAGTCGTCCTGCAGGCACTCCCGAACCGCCTCCAGCATCACCGGGAACTCCGGGTGCTCTGCGGCCACCGCGAGCAGCTGGGCGGCGCGCTGGCGCTGCTGCCACAGCGGCTGGCGTTGGTCTGGGCGGCGCCGGGGGAGGAGCAGAGAGCGGGCGGCGGCCTCCCGGAACCGGGCGGCGAAGTGCGGGGAAGAGGACAGTGCAGCCATCACCTCCGCGTCGATCCGGTCCGCGTCGAGCAGCAGGTCTTCCAGCGGCAGCTCGGTATCGGCGCCGGGGGTGAGCAGGTCGTCGGTGGTCAGCGGCCCGAACGGGTCGGCCATCGCCGCCCCGGCGTCGGTGTCCGGCAGGCGCAGCACGATCCCGTCGTCGGAGTGCATCGCGGCCACGTCCATGCCGAACCGCTCCCGCAGCCGGGCCGACAGCACCAGCGCCCACGGGGCGTGCACCTTCGCCCCGTACGGGGAGTGGATCACCACCCGCCAGTCGCCGAGCTCGTCCCGGAACCGTTCCACCACGAGAGACCGGTCGCCGGGCAGCCGCCCGGTGGCCTCCTGCTGCTCGCGCAGGTAGGCGAGCAGGTTGTCCCGCGCCCAGTCGTCCAGCCCCCAGTCGGCTACGGCGCCGGGGTCGAAGTCAGCATCCGCGACCGAGCGCACCATCGCCCCGATCGCCTCGCCCAGCTCGGCCGGCCGGCCGGGCGCATCGCCCTTCCAGAACGGCAGCCGGCCGGGCAGCCCGGGTGCGGGGGAGACCAGCACGCGCTCGGGGGTGATGTCCTCGATGCGCCAGGTGGAGGAGCCGAGGGTGAACGTGTCGCCCGCCCGGGACTCGTACACCATCTCCTCGTCCAGCTCACCGACCCGCTTGCCGCCACGGGCGGTGGACTCGGTGCCGACCACGTACACCCCGTACATGCCGCGGTCCGGGATGGTGCCGCCGCTGACCGTGGCCAGCAGTCGCGCACCGCGCCGCCCGGTGAGGGTGCCGGCCACCCGGTCCCAGGTGATCCGTGGCCGCAGCTCGGCGAACTCCTCGCTGGGATACCGCCCGGAAAGCATGTCCAGCACTGCGGTCAGCAGCCGGTCGGTCAGCGTGGTGAAGGGGGCGGCGCGGCGCACCAGAGCACTCAGGTCATCCACCTGCCAGTCGTCGACGGCGCACATCGCCACGATCTGCTGCGCCAGCACGTCCAGGGGGTTCGTCGGTGTGCGCGTGGCCTCGATCAGGCCCAGCCGGGCGCGGGCGGAGGTGGTGGCGGCAGCGAGCAGGTCGCCGCGGTGCGTGGGCAGCACCACGCCGTGGGAGAGCGCCCCCACCTGGTGGCTGGCCCGGCCGATCCGCTGCAGCGCACTGGCCACCGAGGGCGGCGACCCTACCTGCACCACCAGGTCCACCGCACCCATGTCGATGCCCAGCTCCAGGGAGGAGGTGGCCACCACCGCCGGCAGGGTGCCGTTCTTGAGTGCGGTCTCGGTGGCGGTGCGCTCGTCCCGGCTCATCGAGCCGTGGTGCGGGCGGGCGATCACCTCAGCTCCCGGCTGCTCGCCCACGCCCAGGGACGTGCCGGACTGTGCCGGCACCTCCGCCGCCCAGGCCGAGCCCGGGTCGAGGTCACCGCCGGTGCCCAGCTGCCGGGCGTGGGCCTCGTTGATCCGCGCGGCGAGCCGCTCCGCACCGCGTCGGGAGTTGGCGAACACGATCGTGGCGGAGTGGCTGGTGATCTCCGCAGTCACCCGGTCGGTCACGTGCGACCAGATCGAGCCGGCCCCGTTCTCCGGGGGAGCGGCACCCTGCGCCGGTGCCGACCCGGCGATGTCGCTCAGGTCCGGGACCGGCACCACTACGTCGATGTGCAGCTGTGGCCCAGCTGCGGTGTCCGGTTGCACGATCCGTGTGTCCCGGCCGCCCTCGGCCGGGGTGCGCGCACCGGTCAGGTAGGCGGCGACCGCCTCCGGCGGACGCACGGTGGCGGACAACCCGATCCGTTGCGCCGGGGTCTCGAGCAGCGCGTCCAGCCGCTCCAGGGACAGTGCCAGGTGCGCACCGCGCTTGTTCCCGGCCAGAGCGTGCACCTCGTCCACGATCACCTGCTCCACCCCGCGCAACCCCTCCTGAGCACCGGAGGTGAGCATGAGGAACAGCGACTCCGGGGTGGTGATCAGGATGTCCGGTGGCCTGGTGGCGAAGGAGCGTCGCTCGGCGGCCGGGGTGTCCCCGGTGCGCACCCCGACCTGCACGTCCCGCACCGTGGTGCCGGTCTGCGCTGCGGCCCGCCCGACCCCGACCAGCGGGGAGCGCAGGTTGCGCTGCACGTCCGCGGCGAGTGCCTTCAGTGGCGAGATGTACAGCACCCGGCAGCGCCGGGGGCGCTCGGTCGGCTCGGGACCGGTGAGCAGGTGGTCCAGCGCCCACAGGAACGCTGCGAGCGTCTTGCCGGAACCGGTCGGGGCGACCACCAGGGTGTGCTCCCCGGAGGAGATTGCCTGCCACGCGCCCGCCTGGGCCGCGGTGGGGGCGGCGAAGGCGTTGGTGAACCAGGACCGCGTGGGCGCGCTGAAGGCCGCCAGCGCCTCTGCGGAGTCCGGTGTCGGGGCCACGAGCGCCATTGTGCCCCGTGGCACTGACAGCGCGGCGGTGCTGTCCGTGCCGGCGATTACGCTGGATGCTGTGAAGCACTCGGAGTTCCAGCAGGCGATGCGAGACACGTTCGGCGCCTACGCCTCCTCCCTGGCCGAGGACATGGTGCTTGCGCCGCTCGGTAGTCGCACCGCGAACCAGGCGCTCGCGGACGGTGAGCCGCCCGGTGTGGTGTGGGAGGCGATCTGCACGGTGAACGAGCTTGGTGACGAGATCCGCTGGCGGCACCGTCGGGCGCACCATGCCAAGAAGTAGCAGCTGCCCGGACCGTCCGGCGCCGGCAGTGGTCCGCGGGAGCGACCAGCACGGCCACGATGTTAGATTGCTAGCATGGCGTTGATCGAGGCGGCTGGGCTGCGCAAGGCGTTCGGGGACTTCGTGGCCGTCGACGGCATCGACCTGCAGATCTCCGCAGGGGAGTCCTTCGGCTTCCTCGGCCCGAACGGGGCCGGGAAGACCTCCACGATGCGGATGATCGGCTGCACGTCGCCGGTGGGTGGCGGCACGCTGCGGGTGCTCGGCATGGACCCGACCACCCAGGCCGCCCAGATCAAGGCTCGGCTCGGGGTCGTACCGCAGCAGGACGCGCTGGACGAAGAGCTCACCGTCGCCCAGAACCTCGCCGTGTTCGGCCGCTACTTCGGCATCTCCCGCGCCGAGCTGTACCGCAAGTCCGGTCCGCTGCTGCAGTTCGCCCAGCTCACCGAGAAGGCCGGCGCCAAGGTGGACACCCTCTCCGGCGGGATGAAGCGCCGGCTGACCATCGCCCGGGCGCTGATCAACGACCCGAGCATCCTGCTCCTGGACGAGCCGACCACCGGGCTGGACCCGCAGGCCCGGCACATCCTCTGGGACCGGCTGTTCCGGCTGAAGCGCGAGGGCGTCACCCTCGTGCTGACCATCCACTACATGGACGAGGCCGAACAGCTCTGCGACCGGCTCGTGGTGATGGACCACGGCCGGATCGTGGCGCACGGCTCCCCGCGGGAGCTGATCCGCACCTACGCCTCTCGGGAGGTGCTCGAGGTGCGCTTCGACGTGCCCGACCACGCCCAGAAGGCCGCCGACGTGGACGGCCTCGCGGACCGGGTGGAGGTGCTCGCCGACCGGCTGCTGCTCTACACCCACGACGGTGACGCCGCCCTGGACGCGCTCACCGACCGGGGCGTGCACCCGCAGTCCACGCTGGTGCGCCGCGCCTCCCTGGAGGACGTGTTCCTGCGCCTGACCGGCCGGAGCCTGGTCGAATGAGCGCCCCGGCGACCACCCGCGAAGGTGACGTGCGCACCCGGGCGGGCTCCGCCGTCGGCGGTGGTTGGCGCTCGGTGACCGCCTACTGGCTGACTCTCTACCGACGGATCTGGAAGTCCACCGTGATCTCCTCGGTGCTCGCCCCGCTGCTGTACCTGGCCGGGATGGGTTACGGGCTCGGTGCGATCATCGACGCACCGGGACGGACCGCCGTCCCGGGCGTGGCCTATGTGGGGTTCGTGGCCACCGGCCTGGTCGCCGCGCAGACGATGATGACCTCGGTGGCGGAGACCACCTACAACGTGTTCGGCGCGATCAAGTGGCAGCGCACCTACCACGCGATGCTCGCCAGCCCGCTGCGGGTGGTGGACCTGGTCCGCGGGCACGTGGCGTACCTGGCGCTGCGGCTGCTGATGGTCTCCACCGCGTTCGCCCTGGTGGCCCTCGCGCTCGGTGCGATGCGCGGCCCCGCAGCGCTGCTGACCATCCCGATCGCCGTGCTCGGCGGTCTGGCCTTCGGGCTGCCGGTGTACGCCTACACCGCCGGCACCGCCAGCGACGAAGGCTTCAACATGCTGAACCGGTTCGTGATCATGCCGCTGTTCCTGTTCTCCGGCACGTTCTTCCCGATCAGCCAGCTGCCGCAGGTGCTGGAGTGGCTCGCCTGGGCCTCACCGCTCACGCACGCGATCACCCTCACCCGCGCCGTGGGCCTTGGCTCGCCCGCTCCGCTGCCGGTGGAAGGCTGGCAAGCGGCGCTGCACCTGGCCTACCTGCTCGCCTGGGCGATCGGCGGGTACGTGTTCGGCGTGCGCCGCCTGCGGCGTCGGATGGTGGTCTGAGATGAGTATGACGGCGCAGCCCACCCGGCGTATGCCCCTTCCGTTCCCGATCGCCTTCCGTGCCTCGGGCGCACTCGTGGAACGCAACTTCGCGGCCGCGCGGTCCTACTGGCGCACGTTCGTCTCCGGCTTCTTCGAGCCGGTGTTCTACCTGTTCGCGATGGGCGTGGGCATCGGCGCGCTGGTCGGGGACATCCAGGTCGATGGCCGGGCGATCCCGTACGCGGTGTTCGTGGCCCCGGCGATGATGGCCACCTCGGCGATGAACGGCGCC
The DNA here is from genome assembly GCF_000421225.1 of Ruania albidiflava DSM 18029. GTDB lineage: Bacteria > Actinomycetota > Actinomycetes > Actinomycetales > Beutenbergiaceae > Ruania > Ruania albidiflava. The sequence goes on from NZ_ATWL01000002.1 coordinate 345,947, forward strand.
ATCTACGACTCCACCGCGAACGTGTTCGGCAAGCTGAAGAACTCCAAGCTGTACGAGTCCGTGCTGGCCACCCCGCTGCAGCCCGCCGAGGTCGCGGCCGGGGAGATCGCCTGGGCGCTGCTGCGCGGGCTGGTGTACTCCTGCGCGTTCCTGCTGGTGGCCGCAGTGGCCGGGTTCGTGCAGTCCTGGTGGGCGCTGCTGGCCATCGGCGTGTGCACCCTGATCGGGCTGGCGTTCGCCTCCCTGGGGATGGCCGCTACCACGTTCATGCGCACCTGGAACGACATGGACTACGTGCAGCTGGCGATCCTGCCGATGTTCCTGTTCTCCGCCACCTTCTACCCGCTGGACGCCTACCCTCCCGTGCTGCAGGGGGTGGTGCAGGCCACGCCGCTCTACCACGGGGTGGCGCTGGTGCGGGCGCTGATGATGGGCGAGCTGGGCTGGGGGCTGCTGCTGCACGTGGGCTACCTGCTGGCGCTGAGCGCGTTCGGGCTGTGGGCCACCACCAGGAGGATCACCCGGCTGCTGATGACCTGAGGCGAGGCAGCACCGGTGGACCGCCTGCGCGGTCCGCTCGCTCCCGGCGTGTCGGTACAAGCGTCCCAGGGCTAGAACGCGTGTTCGGGTACTGTGGAGACAGCGCGAGGACGGGTGCGCTCATCCACAGATCGTGGCTGGGTGCGCCCGGATGTCGGTGGTCGGACATAGCCTCCGTGTCAGGTTGCCGCCCGGAGAGGGCGGGTCCCTGAAGAGACCAGCCCCAGTCCGCAGGTGGCGGCTCGACCGTCCGAGAACGAAGTGAAGGTGACACCATGGCTGCTCCCGCAGCAGACCGCAGCAAGGCACTCGATGCTGCACTCAGTCAGATCGACCGAGCCTTCGGCAAAGGTTCGGTGATGCGTCTCGGCGACGACACCCGCCCACCGGTGGAGGTGATCCCCACCGGGTCGATCGCCCTGGACGTGGCGCTCGGCACCGGTGGTCTGCCCCGCGGGCGGATCATCGAGGTCTACGGCCCGGAGTCCTCCGGGAAGACCACCGTGGCCCTGCACGCGGTGGCGAACGCGCAGAAGAACGGCGGCATCGCCGCGTTCATCGACGCCGAGCACGCTCTGGACCCGGAGTACGCGAAGAAGCTCGGGGTGGACACCGACGCCCTGCTGGTCTCCCAGCCGGACACCGGTGAGCAGGCACTGGAGATCATGGACATGCTGATCCGCTCCGGTGCGCTGGACATCATCGTGATCGACTCGGTCGCGGCCCTGGTGCCCAAGGCGGAGATCGAGGGCGAGATGGGTGACAGCCACGTCGGCCTGCAGGCCCGGCTGATGTCCCAGGCGCTGCGCAAGATCACCGGGGCACTGAACTCCTCGGGCACCACCGCGATCTTCATCAACCAGCTGCGCGAGAAGATCGGCGTCTTCTTCGGGTGCTTCAACTACAACACCCGGGTGAACCTCGCCGACGGCAGCACCGAGAAGATCGGAAAGATCGTCAACAACAAGATGGACGTCGAGGTTCTCTCCTACGACGCCGACGCCGGCAAGGTCGTGCCACGTAAGATCGTCAACTGGTTCGACAACGGCGTGACCGACCACTTCCTGCAGTTCACCGTGGAGAAGTCGGGCGGCAACGGGCGCTCCCAGTTCGCCGCGACCGAGAACCACCTGATCAGCACACCCGCCGGGTGGCGCGAAGCGGGGGAGATCCTCCCCGGTGACCGGGTGCTCTCCCAGGAGACGGCTCGACTGTCCGACCAGCAGTGGCAGATGGTCCTCGGCGGTCTGCTCGGTGATGGTCATCTCGCGCCGAACACCAGGGCACGTCACGGAGTTCGCTACCGGATGGGGCACGGTCCGCACCAGGTGGACTACCTGGACTGGAAGGCGTCGATGTTCGGGAACGTCCCGCAGACCCGGAGCGTCCGTCCGAACGGTGCTGTGCACCTGGACCTGACCCCGCTGCCCGAGCTCGGCGAGCTGCGTGACGCGGTCTACTTCGGCGATGGCAAGAAGCACATCACCTGGGACTACCTCAAGGCACTCACCCCGCTCGCGCTGGCGGTCTGGTACATGGATGACGCCTCGTTCGCCCTGCGGTCCAAGGGCCTGCAAGCCCGCACGGCCGGTGGCTCCGGTCGTGCGGAGATCGGAGTGGAGTCCTTCAGCCCAGGGTCGCGGCAGCGGATGATCGAGTATCTGCGGGACACCCACGGGGTGGAGAGCACCCTGCGCACCCGCGGCCCGCGCAACCAGCAAGTGCTGCAGCTGACCACGGCGGGCACCGCTCGCTTCCAGGAGATCGTGGCACCCTACGTGCACCCGTCGATGGCGTACAAGCTGCTCGAGCGGTTCCGCGGCATGTTTGACGTCACCGCGGAGTTCCTGCCGCCGCGTCAGGTGCTGGTTCCGGCTCGGGTGCTGGACGTCCACGTGAAGCCGGAGACCCGGTCGATGCACCGGTTCGACATCGAGGTGGAGGGCAACCACAACTACTTCGTCGACGGCGTGATGGTGCACAACTCTCCGGAGACGACCACGGGCGGCAAGGCGCTGAAGTTCTACGCCTCGGTCCGCATCGACGTGCGCCGCATCGAGACCCTCAAGGAGGGCACCGACTCGGTCGGCAACCGCACCCGCGCCAAGGTGGTGAAGAACAAGATGGCCCCGCCGTTCAAGCAGGCCGAGTTCGACATCGTCTACGGCGTGGGCATCTCCCGCGAGGGCAGCCTGATCGACCTCGGGGTGGAGCACGGCATCGTGCGCAAGTCCGGCGCCTGGTACACCTACGAGGGCGACCAGCTCGGCCAGGGCAAGGAGAACGCCCGCCGGTTCCTCAAGGACAACCCGGAGCTCGCTGTCGAGATCGAGCAGAAGATCAAGACCAAGCTCGGCATCGGCGTGAAGCTCGAGGCGGTGCCGGAGTCGGAGGAGACAGCGGTCGACTTCTGACCGGTGGTGGCGCCGTCATCGAGCCGGGGCAGTGCCTGCTCTGGTCGGTGACGGCGCCGCTTCCCTCTGGTCGGGGTCCGTGCAGGAAGGAGGGAGTGCAGTGAGCCAGGCACGACGACGGTCCGCACCGGGGCAGGAGCCGCCCACCTCGGGTGCCGCAGCCGAGGACGCCGAACCCGACCAGGAGAGCGTCGCCCGGGCGATCGCACTGCGGATGCTCACCGGAGCGCCCCGCTCCCGGGCACAGCTCGCGGAGAAGATGGCGAGCAAGAACGTGCCGGACGAGGTCGCCACCAAGGTGCTGGACAGGTTCACCGAGGTCGGGCTGATCGACGACGCCGCCTATGCCGAGATGCTGGTGCGCACCCGGCACAACGAACGCGGCCTCGCCCGCCGAGCGCTGGCTCAGGAGCTGCGGCGCAAAGGAGTGGACACCGAGACGGCCAACGCGGCCCTGGAAGCCGTCCAGCCCGAGGACGAGGCGGACCGGGCGCTCGAGCTGGTCCGCCGCAAGGCCCGCTCCACCGAAGGCGTCGACCCGGTCAAGCGCCGCCGCCGACTCGTCAGCATGCTCGCCCGCAAGGGCTACGGACCGGGTGTGGCGATGCGGGCGGTGGACCAGGTGCTCGGCGAGGAGGACGAGGAGCTCTCGGCCAGCGACGACGGCCCGGACCTCCTGGAGTAGTCACACCTGACCCATCTCCGACTTCTGGATCGCCCGCACGCTCACTGCACCGTTGATGCCACCCTTCACGGTGCCGCCGCCGACCTTCCCGGAGGTGCGGCCGCCGATCCGGCGGGCTACCTTGCCGGCGATCCAGGACAGGATCGCGTTGAGCACGATGTAGATGATCGCGATCACGAAGAACGACTGCAGCACCGGGAACGGTGCATCGGCGCCGATCAGTCGTGCCGAGCGGAGCAGCTCGTTGTAGGTGATGATCGCACCGAGTGCGGAGTCCTTGAGCACCACCACGAACTGGCTCACCAGCGCGGGCAGCATGGCCATCAGTGCCTGCGGCAGCTCGATCGAGCGGATCGACTGGCCGCGAGTCATCCCGATCGCCAGGCCGGCCTCTCGCTGTCCCTTGGGCAGTCCGTGCACACCAGAACGCACCAGCTCGGCGATGACGGAGCCGTTGTAGAGGGTCAGGCCGATGATCACCCCGAGCAACGGGCTCAGTGCCGGGTCGAGCCGGAGTACCTGGGCGCAGAAGATCCACCCGCCAATCATCATGATCAGCACCGGCACGGCGCGGAAGAACTCCACCACCACACCGCAGAACCAGCGGATCAGTCGGTTGCTGGAGAGCCGACCGACACCGAACACCAGGCCAAACACCAGTGCGAGCACGATCGAGTACGCAGCGGCGACGAGCGTGTTCTGCAGGCCGGGCAGGAAGTAGTAGATCCAGGTGCGACCCTCGATCATCGGTGCCCACTTCTCCGCGGTGAGCTGGTCGTGGGCGTGCATCTGGTAGACGACGAACACGCCGATCAGCACCACCACGAGGGCACCGACGATGTTGCCGAGCAGCATGCGCCGGCGCGCCCGTGGCCCGGGGGCGTCGAACAGGACCGACTGCGCGCTCATCGGGCCACCGCCAGACGTTGGGAGAGGAGCGTCACCACGAGCCCGACGGGGATCACGATGATCACGAAGCCCGCGGCGACGGTCAGGAAGATGGGGATGACGTAATTGCCGTGCTGGTCGACCATGTACTTCATCACCAGGGAGATGTCTGCTACGGAGATCGCCGAAGCCACTGTGGTGTTCTTGATCAGTGCGATGAACGTGTTGCCTAGTGGGGCGATCGAGCCGCGGAAGGCCTGCGGGAGGATCACCAGGCGCGCTGCCGGGAGGAAGGAGAGCCCGATCGCCCGTGCCGCTTCTGCCTGACCGACCGGCACCGTGTTCACCCCGGAGCGGATCGACTCGCACACGAAGGACGCGGTGTAGACCGACAGTGCCCAGACCGCGAGCCAGAAGAAGTTCTGGTCCAGGTTCTCCGAGAACGTCACGCCCAGCTGCGGCCAGAGCGCGAACGCAGCGAACATCATCACCACGGTCAGCGGAATGTTGCGCACCAGGTTGACGTAGGTGGCGCCAGCCCACTGCAACGACGGCAGCGGAGAGATCCGCATCAACGCCAGGATGGTGCCCAGAACCAGCGAGAAGATCCCGCTGAAGAACGCCAGCTTGACGTTGAACCAGTAGGCACCGGCGATGTCGTACTCGCCAAGCACCTGCAGAAAGTCGCCCACCTGTGCTCCCTTCCTCCGGTGGACCCGCGTCGTCTGAGTCTGCGGGCCGTAGCAGCGCTGCTAGGGGCTGTAGCAGTCCTGCCGGCGCGACCCGTCACGTGCGAGGTGCGTGATCCGGGCGGATGCTCTCGCACCCGCCCGGATCGTCAGCCCTCAGGGGTCACGCGCATTCCTGTGGAGTCGGCGGGTTCAGGTCCGCATTCGGCTCATAGCCGGTGCCCTCGGTGTTGCTGGTGATGAACTCCTCCCAGCTGCCGTCCTCGATCATCGAGTTGATCGCATCGGTCACGGGCTGGCACTGGTCGGAACCCGGGGGCAGACCCACGCCGTAGTTCTCCTCGGAGAACGTGTTGCCGACCACCTGCAGCTCACCGCTGCCGTCGGCGGCGGCCAGACCGGCGAGGATGATGTCATCAGTGGTGACGGCATCCACCTGGCCACCGACCAGGTACTGGATGCACTCCGAGTACCCGTTCAGCTCGACCAGCTGGGTATCGGGGGAGAATTCGTCCTTCACCCGCTGGGCCGAGGTGGAGCCGGAGACCGAGCAGAGATTCTTCCCGTTCAGCACGTCCGGCCCGGTGATGGTGCCGGCGTCCTCGGAGCGGATCAGCAGGTCCTGACCGGCTACGAAGTAGGGTCCGGCGAAGTCCACGACCTCGTTCCGCTCGTCGGTGATCGAGTAGGTGGCCACGATCATGTCCACCTGCTCGTTCTGCAGCATCGTCTCCCGCTGGGGCGAGGGGGACTCCACCCACTCGATCTGGTCCTCGGAGTACCCGAGCTGCTCGGCGATGTAGGTGGCCACGTCCACGTCGAAGCCGGTGAACGTGTCCCCGTCCTTGTAGCCGAGGCCCGGCTGGTCGAACTTGATGCCGATGCGGATGCTGTCGCCGCCGCCGTCGCCACCTTCGGCGCCGCTGTCGCCGTTGTCGCCGCTGTCGGCTCCGGTGTCGCCGCCGCCCTCCTCTCCGCCCGGCTCAGCCGTGCAGGCGGCAAGGGTGAGGGCCCCCACGGCCGCCAGTGCGGCCAGCGCTGCTCGCGTTGTCTTCATCCTTGGTCTCCTTCGTTGGTTACTGGGGACGTCGTCCGATCGCGGTAGGCGATCAGTGCGTGAGGATCTTGCCGAGGAAGTCCTTGGCGCGGTTGCTCTGCGGGTTGTCGAAGAACGTCTCCGGTTCGGCCTCTTCCACGATCTGCCCGTCGGACATGAACACCACCCGGTCGGCGGCCTTGCGGGCGAAGCCCATCTCGTGGGTGACCACCACCATGGTCATGCCCTCCTTGGCCAGGCCGACCATCACGTCCAGCACCTCCTGGACCATCTCCGGGTCCAGCGCCGAGGTCGGTTCGTCGAAGAGGATCACCTTCGGGCGCATCGCCAGCGCCCGCGCGATCGCGACCCGCTGCTGCTGGCCACCGGAGAGCTGGGCCGGCAGCTTGTCGGCCTGGTTCGCCACGCCGACCCGCTCCAGCAGCTCCATCGCCTGCTTCTTCGCCTCGGTCGACTTCACCCGCTTCACCTTGACGGGCCCCAGGGTGACGTTCTCCAGGATCGTCTTGTGCGCGAACAGGTTGAAGGACTGGAACACCATGCCGACGTCGGCACGCAGCCGGGCCAAGGCCTTGCCCTCTGCGGGCAGCGGCTGACCGTCCAGGGTGATGGTGCCGCCGTTGATCGGTTCCAACCGGTTGATCGCCCGGCACAGGGTGGACTTTCCGGACCCGGACGGCCCGATCACCACCACCACCTCACCGCGGTGCACGGTCAGGTTGATGTCCTGGAGCACGTGCAGCTCGCCGAAGTACTTGTTCACGTCACTGAGCACCACCAGCGGCTCGCTGCTGGGCTTCGGGATGCCGGCACCGTCGTCGGTGCGCGGCGCACCTGTGTCGTCGCTCATACAGGCAACCTAACGCCAAACGCCCGTATCGGCGACGAACTTGCGATAACAGTGCGGACACGAATGACCTCCGGACTGCCCCGGATCGTAGAATCGGCTGCCATGACCGACCACCAGCGCACGTACCTGGTGCGCACTCTGGGCTGCCAGATGAACGTGCACGACTCCGAGCGCATGTCCGGGCTGCTCGAGGATGCCGGCTACGCTCCGGCCGCCACCCGCACGGAGAAGTCGCTGGTCGACCAGGCCGAGGGCGCGGACGTGGTCGTCATCAACACCTGCGCCGTCCGGGAGAACGCCTCGGACCGGCTGTACGGCAACCTCGGGCAGCTCGCCGGACTGAAGAAGACCCACCCCGGTCTGCAGATCGCCGTCGGCGGTTGTCTGGCCCAGCAGGACCGCTCCGGGATCGTCGAACGCGCCCCGTGGGTGGACGTGGTCTTCGGCACCCACAACATCGACGTGCTGCCCGCGCTGCTGGAGCGGGCCCGGCACAACGACCAGGCGCAGGTGGAGATCGAGGAGGCGCTCAAGGTCTTCCCCTCCACCCTGCCCACCAAGCGGGAGAGCGCCTACGCCGCGTGGGTGTCCATCTCGGTGGGCTGCAACAACACCTGCACGTTCTGCATCGTGCCGCACCTGCGCGGCAAGGAGCGCGACCGCCGGCCCGGTGACATCCTCGCCGAGGTGCAGGCGGTCGTCGCCCAGGGCGCCATCGAGGTCACCCTGCTCGGGCAGAACGTGAACTCCTACGGGGTGGGCTTCGGGGACCGCGGTGCGTTCGCGAAGCTGCTGCGCGCCTGCGGGCAGATCGAGGGCCTGGAGCGGGTGCGGTTCACCTCCCCGCACCCGGCGGCGTTCACCGACGACGTGATCGAGGCGATGGCCAGCACACCCACGGTGATGCCCCAGCTGCACATGCCGCTGCAGTCCGGGTCGGACGCCGTGCTCCGGGCGATGCGCCGCTCCTACCGCAGCACCAAGTTCCTCGGCATCCTGGACCGGGTCCGTCAGGCCATCCCGCACGCGGCGATCACCACCGACATCATCGTCGGCTTCCCCGGGGAGACCGAGGAGGACTTCCAGGCCACCCTGGACGTCGTCGAGGCCTCCCGGTTCGCCAGCGCGTTCACCTTCCAGTACTCACCCCGCCCGGGCACCCCGGCAGCCGACCTGCCCGACCAGGTGCCCACCGAGGTGGTCGCCGAACGGTACCGGCGGCTGGTCGCGCTGCAGGACCGGATCGCCGAGGAGGAGAACGCCGCCCAGGTCGGGCGCCAGGTCGATGTGCTCGTCGCCGACCACGAGGGCCGCAAGGACACTGCCACCCACCGCATCTCCGGCCGTGCCGCCGACAACCGCCTGGTGCACCTGGCCCTGCCGGACGACCTCACCGACGCTGATGCCCCTCGGCCCGGTGACATGGTCACCGTCACGGTCACCGACTCCGCGCCCTACCACCTGATCGCCGACTCCGCGCTCACCAGCGGCGACTTCACCCTGCGCCGCACCCGCGCCGGGGACGCGTGGCAGGCAGCCAAGACCGCGACGCACACCCACCCCACCCCCGAGCCGGGTGCCGTCTCCCTCGGCATGCCCACCCTCCGGGTCGGCGCCAGCACCTCCTGAACCGGCCATGACCCGACCTGGCGTGCCCACCCGGGGGCCGCTGCCCGGATCGGGCACCCGTGCGGGGGTGCAGCTGTTGCGCTTCGCGGTCGACGACGGCGCAGCCGCCCTGGTCCGGCACGTCTGGGTGCCGCTGTGGTCCCTGCCACCGGGGGAGCAGGTGGTCCAGGAGCTCCTCCAGTACCCGGGAGGGAACGTCGTCGTGATGGCCGACGAGGCCGGCTTCTACGGTGTGGACGCCGGTCTGGGCACCCGCGCGCTGACCGGGACCGGCTGGGGAGTGGGCGCCATGCTCCGTCCGGCCGCGGCCGGTCTGCTGCTGCGCCACCAGGCGGCCGATGCTGTGCGCGTGGGTGCTGCCCAGCTGGATGTGGGCACTGCGATCCGGGCTGAACGCACCGAGCTGGGCGCCGACTTCACTGCGGCCTGTGCCCGAGTCCGCGCGCTGATGCCCGCGCACCCGGAGGCTGCCGGACGGGCGCTGACCGACTGGGTGGTCGCGCGCTGCGGGCCCCTCGATGCCGAGGGTGAGCTCGCCAACGCCGCCGCCGACCTGGCCGAGCAGGGTGCGGTACACACTGTGGCCGAGCTCGCCGCGCGGGTCGGTGTGGGCGAACGGCAGCTGCAGCGGATCTGCCGGCGCCGGATCGGGCTGAGCCCGAAGTGGCTGCTGCAGCGCCGCCGGCTGCAGGACGCCGCCGCCCGGCTCGGGGAGGTCGACCCGCCGGCGCTCGCGGACCTGGCCACCGAGCTCGGCTACGCCGACCAGGCGCACTTCACCCGCGACTTCACCACGGTGGTCGGCCGCCCGCCGGGCCGGTTCGCCCGCGAGCACCGCCCCCACAGCTGAAGTTGCTCGTCGATCTGGCCACAGTTCGTGACCGATTCGACGAGCAACTTCCAGGGGCGGAGGTCGGGTTTCGACAAGATCGTGGGGCAGGGGCCGGCGCAAGATCGAGCCATGACCACGAACCCCAGCACGCAGAGTCCCACCGTCGCCCCGGTCCCCGCCGGCTACACCGCCCTCACCCCGTTCGTCACCGTGACCGACGGCGCCGGTGCTATCGACTTCTACCGGAACGTGTTCGACGCGCGCCTGGTCAGCCGCACCGCCGCCCCGGACGGCACCGTCGCCCACGCCGAGCTCGACTTCGGCAACGGCCGCCTGCAGCTCGGCGACGCCAACGAGGCCTACGGCCTGCTGCCGCCACCCGGAGGCGACGCCGTCACCCACTCGATCGCCTACTACTGCACCGACTGCGACGCCGTGGTGGCCCGTGCCGTGGCGGCCGGCGCCACGCTCCGCGAAGAGGTCTCCACCTTCGTCACCGGCGACCGGTACGGCTCGATCCGGGACCCGTTCGGGCTGCGCTGGTCGATCATGACCCGCGTGGAGGACGTCTCCGAGGAGGAGGCGCAGCGCCGGGTCGAGGCGTGGATGGCCGAGCAGTCCTGAACTGCCGGCTTCAGCGTCTGCCTCTGTCGACGGGGCATCAGCCGACCGTGGGGCGCAGCCGGATCATCGAATCTGGATCACCGTCTCCGACTCACCCCACGCCTGGTCCGCTGTGAGCGCTGTGACGCCCAGTCGTCGGGCGAGGGCCAGACAGAGGCGGTCGCCGAGTGCGAGCCCGCTGCCGGGTTGCCACAGGGCGGCTGCCTGCTCCGCGTCCGATGGTGTGACGGGTTCGATGCGCATCCCGTAGCTGAGCAGCAAGGCACGAACGATCGCTGGGTCGCCGCCACGAGCGCGGACCTTCTGGAGCACCTCGGACCAGTTCGCCGCACCGAGCACGGCCGTCGGCAGGGCTTCCTCCACCCGGTCGGAACCACGCTCGCCCTGGACGTAGACAAGCACCGCCGAGGCGTCCAGGACGATCACGCGGCGCCGTCCTGCTTCGCCTGCTCGCGCCGCTCGGCAACGAGCTCATCGACCAGGCTGGTACCCGCCAGCTGTGCGCGAACAAGATCCTTGACCTGGTCCCGCGTGGCCAGGACAACACCGTGCGGTGTCTCGATGAACAGCAACGTGGTGCCCTGCTCCCACTGCTGGCTGGCGCGCAGGCCGGCCGGAACCACCAGGCGGCCACGGTCACCCAACGACGCGCTGTATGTGGTATCCACCGATCCACAATACCATCGCCGGAACGCGTGTGGGAGTCAGCAGCAGGCGAGATCTGGTGCCTTCGATACCCTCGAGCCTCATGACCGCGCCCCACCCCGACCCGCCTGTGGTCGCGGTCGTCGGCCCCACCGCCACCGGCAAGTCGGACCTCGCCCTGGACCTGGCCGAGTCCCTGGGCGCGGAGATCGTCAACGCCGACGCCATGCAGCTCTACCGGGGCATGGACATCGGCACCGCCAAGCTGCCGCCCGAGCAGCGCCGTGGAATCCCGCACCACCAGCTGGACGTGCTGGAGGTCACCGAGGAGGCCAGCGTGGCCGCCTACCAGTCCCACGCCCGCGTCCAGGTGACCGAACTGACCAGGGCGGGCTGCGCCGTCGTGATCGTGGGCGGATCCGGACTGTACGTGCGCGCCCTGCTGGACCGGATCGACTTCCCCGGCACCGACCCGGCCGTGCGCGCGGCCTGGGAGGCCCGCGCCGCCGAGCACGGCCCCGGCATGCTGCACGACGAGCTCACCCGCCAGGACCCCCAGGCGGCCGCCCGCATCGACCGCGGCAACACCCGCCGGATCGTGCGCGCCCTGGAGGTCATCGAGATCACCGGCCGGCCGTTCTCCGCGAACCTGCCCGACCACACCTACGCCATCCCCGCCGTCCAGCTCGGCCTCGACCTGCCCAGCACCGACCTGGACGCCCGGATCGACGCCCGTGCCGCGCAGATGTTCGCCACCGGGCTGGTCACCGAGACCGAGGAGCTGCGCAGCCGCGGCCTGGAGCAGGGCCGCACCGCGGTGCGCGCCGTCGGCTACGCCCAGGCCCTGGCCCGCATCCGTGGCGAGCTCAGCGAGGACGAGGCGGTCGCCCAGACCGCTCTGGCCACCCGGCAGCTCGCCCGTCGGCAGCGCAAGTGGTTCCGCCGCGACCCGAGGATCACCTGGCTCACCCCCGGCTCGAGCACCCTGGAGCAGGCACGTACGCTGGTCGGGTGACGCTCCCCACCGACCTGCCCACGCTGACCAAGGGCCACGGCACCGGCAACGACTTCCTGCTGTTCACCGACTCCGAGGGCACCGGCGAGCTCTCCCCCGATGTGGTGGCCGCGATCACCAACCGGCACACCGGGATCGGCGCGGACGGTCTGATCCGGGCCGTCCCCACCGCGCTGGTCGATCCGGCCGCCGCCGAGCAGGGCGCCCAGTGGTTCATGGACTACCGCAACGCCGACGGTTCGCTGGCCGAGATGTGCGGCAACGGCATCCGGGTCTTCGTCGCCTACCTGCGGCACGCCGGGCTGCTGGACCTGCCCGACGGCGCGGTGGTACCGGTCGGCACCCGCGCCGGGGTGCTCGGCGTGCGCCGCGAGGGCCAGGAGTACGCCGTGGACATGGGCACCTGGCGGGCCACCGGCGGTGCGGAGGCGCTCGCCTCCGGGTTCGACGCCTCAGTGGTCACCCGGGGGCTGGACGAGCAGCGCCCGGGCCTGCGGCTGGAGCTGGGCAACCCGCACACCGTCGTCGCCCTGCAGGACGAGCAGACCCTCGCCGAGCTGGACCTGACCAGCCTGCCCGGTGTGGACCCACAACCGGAGCACGGCAGCAACGTGGAGTTCGTGGTGCCGCTCGGGGAGGCGGAGGCCACCGAGGACGGTGGTCGCATCGGTGTGCTGCGGATGCGGGTGTACGAGCGCGGGGTGGGGGAGACCCTCTCCTGCGGCACCGGGGCGTGCGCTGCTGCGCTGGCGGTGCGCGCCTGGTTCGGCGACGGCGCGCCGGACCACTGGCAGGTGCACGTGCCCGGTGGGCGGCTGCGGGTGCGGGTGGACGGCGACCGGGTGGAGCTGGCCGGACCGGCCGAGCTGGTCGGGGTGGTCACCCCGCTGCCGGGCTGAGTCCGGCGCCGGTGCGCGTGGCGCTGCCTACTCCTCCGGCGTGCTGACCTGCAGCACCCGGAACCCCTTCGCGCTCGCCCGCCGGCTCGTGGGCAGGCCGAGCTCGCTGGTGATCCACCGCTGCAGGGAGTCCGAGCCCAGGTTCTTCGCCACCACCAGCTGGGCGGTGGCCCCCGGTGCCAGCCGCGGCAGCCAGGTGCGCAGCATCTCGTGCAGCACCGCCTTTCCCACCCGGATCGGCGGGTTGGACCAGATCGCGTCCAGCCGCAGGTCCGGCTCAGCCGTGAGCAGGTCCTCAGGGGTGGCGGTGACCACGTTGGCCAGGCCGAGCCGTTCGGCGTTCTGGGCGGTCAGCTCCAACGCCCGGGTGTTCACGTCCACCGCCAGCACCCGCGCCCCAGGGCTGGCCATCGCCATGGTCAGCGCGATCGGTCCCCATCCGCAGCCCAGGTCCAGCAGCGTTCCCGACGGCGGAACCTCGCCTGCTTGGGCCAGCAGCACCGTGGTGCCGGGGTCCAGCCGGGCGGCGGAGAACACGCCGGCGTCCGTGCTCACCTGGACCTCCTGCCCGCGCAGGGTCACGGTCAGGGTGCGCGGGGCGCTGGCGGCGTGCGGCTCGTTGGTGAAGTAGTGACCCACAGCCGCAGCGTACGTGCCAGCGCCAGCCGTAAGCGAAATCCTCTGGCGGGAGCGCAGGGGGCGTGGGATCGTGGAGGTATCCAGATCCGGCTGCCGACAAGGACACCATGACCCGACCCACCGCCCATCCGAGGTCCGCTGAGCTGGACGCCTCCACCGAGGCCCGCGCGCAGGACGTCGTCAACCGGATCCTGGCGAGGGCGGGCACGGCGATCCAGCACGAGCAGGACGAGCACACCGGCCATGACGGCGACCAGCTGGACCTGGCCGAACGTACCGCGCTGCGCCGGGTCGGCGGGCTGTCCACCGAGCTGCAGGACGTCAGCGAGGTGGAGTACCGGCAGCTGCGCCTGGAACGGGTCGTGCTGGTCGGACTGTGGACCCACGGGACCGCTGAAGAGGCGGAGATCTCCCTGCGCGAGCTCGCCGCACTCGCCGAGACCGCCGGCTCGGTGGTGCTGGACGGGATGCTGCAGCGGCGTTCCGCCCCCGACCCGGGCACCTACCTGGGTTCGGGCAAGGCCGCCGAGCTCGCCAGCGTGGTGGCTGCCACGCACGCGGACACCGTGATCGTCGACTCCGAGCTGGCCCCGTCCCAGCGGCGCGGGCTGGAGGACGTCATCAAGGTGAAGGTGATCGACCGCACCGCGCTGATCCTGGACATCTTCGCCCAGCACGCCAAGTCCCGGGAGGGCAAGGCCCAGGTGGAGCTGGCCCAGCTGGAGTACCTGCTGCCACGGCTGCGCGGCTGGGGTGAGTCGATGTCCCGGCAGGCCGGTGGCCGGGTCGCCGGTGGCGCGGGGATCGGCTCCCGCGGACCTGGTGAGACCAAGATCGAGCTGGACCGGCGCCGGATCCGCACCCGGATGGCCAAGCTGCGCCGGCAGATCGCGCAGATGGCTCCCGGTCGCGCTGCCCGCCGGCACTCCCGCAGCGCCGGTGATGTGCCCTCGGTGGCCATCGCCGGCTACACCAACGCCGGCAAGTCCTCGCTGCTGAACCGGCTCACCGATGCCGGGGTGCTGGTGCAGAACGCCCTGTTCGCCACCCTGGACCCCACGGTGCGCCGGGCGCAGACCCCGGACGGACGCGCCTACACCCTGGCGGACACGGTCGGCTTCGTGCGCAACCTGCCCACCCAGCTGGTGGAGGCGTTCCGCTCCACGTTGGAGGAGGTCGGCGCCTCGGACGTGATCCTGCACGTGGTGGATGCTGCGCACCCGGATCCGGAGGGTCAGATCACCGCGGTACGGAACGTGCTGCGGGACATCGAAGGGGCCCGGGAGCTGCCGGAGATCGTGGTGCTGAACAAGGCGGACCTGGCCGCACCGGAGACTCTTCACCGGCTGCGCACCCGGGAGCCGGACGCGATCGCCGTCTCCGCACGTACCGGTGCCGGTATCGAGGAGCTGCGCGCACGCATCGCCGAGACCCTGCCCCGGCCGGCGGTCGAGGTGGACGTGCTGGTGCCCTACGACCGCGGCGACCTGGTGCACCGGGCGCACACCACCGGCGAGGTGATCGCCACCGAGCACCTCGCCGAGGGCACCCGGCTGGTGGCCCGCGTGGACGACGCACTGGCCGCTGAGCTGCGCCGCGCCGGCTGACGGCTGTGGACGGTGTACCGGGCTGACACCACCGGCGCGATACCGTCGGGGGGTGGGTGAGAGCGAGCAGGACGAGCGACCCGGCCCGGCCGGTGCCGCCGGGTCGGCGCACAGCGTGGACGCCGCCCTGGACGAGGTCGTGGCCACGATGGGAGGCGCCCGCCGCACCGGGCAGCACGAGATGGCCCGCGCGGTCGCGGACACCCTCGACG
This sequence comes from Ruania albidiflava DSM 18029, assembly GCF_000421225.1. Taxonomy (GTDB): domain Bacteria; phylum Actinomycetota; class Actinomycetes; order Actinomycetales; family Beutenbergiaceae; genus Ruania; species Ruania albidiflava. Next base: position 361,172 of record NZ_ATWL01000002.1, read on the forward strand.
ACGGTGCCCACCTGCTCGTCCAGGCCGGCACCGGGACCGGCAAGTCCCTGGCCTACCTGGTGCCGACACTGCTCAAGACCGTCTCCTCCGGACAGCGCGCCATCGTCTCCACGGCGACCCTCGCGCTGCAGCGTCAGATCCTTGGTCACGACCTGCCCTTGGTCACCGAGACGCTGACCCGCCACCTCGGGCGTGAGCCCGACGTGGCGCTGCTCAAGGGCTGGCACAACTACGTGTGCAAGCACAAGGTCGCCGGCGGATACCCCGACGACGAAGGTGCCCTGTTCGCTGCCACGGAGGCGGCGCCGTCGACCGCCGAAGAACACCCTGGCGAGGCCGAGGAGTCCCTCGGCGGCCAGGTGGTCCGGCTGCGGGAGTGGGCGGCGGAGACCGACACCGGCGACCGGGACGACCTGGTGCCGGGGGTGAGCGAGCGCGCCTGGCGGCAGGTGTCCATCACCTCTCTGGAGTGCCTGGGCCAGAAGTGCCCGCTGCTGGCCGAGTGCTTCCCCGAACGTGCCCGCGCCCACGCCCGCGAGGCCGACCTGGTGGTCACCAACCACGCGATGCTCGGTATCGCCGCCACCGGGAACCCGAAGGTGCTGCCCGAGCACGAGATCCTGGTGGTGGACGAGGCGCACGAGCTACCCGACCGGGTGACCGCCCAGGCCACGGTCGAGCTGTCCGCCGCAGTCGTCGAGCGCACCGCGCGCACCGCCCGCCGGCACGCAGGGCTCCCGCTGACCGGGCTGCAGGAAGCCGGCGAAGAGCTCCGCCCGTTGCTGATGGCCGTGCCGGAGGGGCGGCTGCGCTCCGGTCTGCCTGAGGAGCTGGCCCCGGTGGTGCGCGCGATCGCCGACGGCGCCCGCGAAGGGATGTCGGCGATGCGCGACCAGCAGACCTCAGCCTCGGAGGCGGGGGCGAAGTCGGTGGCGCACAGCGCCCTGCTGGCGTTGTTCGAGGTGGCCGACCGGCTGCTCTCGGACCGGATCAGCGAGCACGTCGACGTGCTCTGGTGCGAGCGGGGCCGCCGACCGGGGGAGGGGTCGCGGCTGATGCTCGCACCGTTGAACGTCGCCGGGCCGATCGCGGGGGACCTGCTGGCCGGCCGGTCCGCGGTGCTCACCTCCGCCACGCTCGCCCTCGGCGGCACGTTCCAGGCCACCGCCCGCTCGCTGGGCCTGGCCGACGGCGCCTACCGCAGCGAGCTGGTCTCCTCCCCGTTCGACTACGGCCGGCAGGGCATCCTGTACGTGGCCGCCTCGCTGGCCCGCCCCGGCCGGGACGGCACCGACGAGAAGTTGCTCGCGGAGATCGCCGAGCTGGTCACCGCCTCCCAGGGTGGGGCGCTCGGCCTGTTCTCCTCCCGACGTGGGGCGCAGGCGGCGGCCGAGGCGCTCCGCGAACAGCTCGAGTGGCCGATCCTGCTGCAGGGTGACGATGTGCTGCCCACGCTGGTGCGGGACTTTGCCGCGGACCCGACAGCGAGCTTGTTCGGCACGCTCTCGCTGTGGCAGGGAGTGGACGTGCCGGGGCTGAGCTGCCGCCTGGTGTTCATCGACCGGATCCCGTTCCCGCGGCCAGATGACCCGGTGAAGGCGGCCCGCACCGAGGCGGTCGGCCGGGCTGGTGGGAACGGGTTCATGGCCGTCTCGGCCACGCACGCAGCCCTGCTGCTGGCGCAGGGTGCCGGCCGGCTGATCCGCAGCACCACCGACCGTGGCGTGGTGGCCGTGCTCGACCCGAGGCTGCGGACCGCCCGGTACGGTTCGTTCCTGGCGGCGAGCCTGCCTCCGCTGTGGCCGACCACGGACCCCGAGGTGGTGCGCGGAGCGCTGCGGCGGCTGGCCGGGGAGGCGTTGACCACCGACGACAGCGCTGCGGCCGACGGATCGGCCGCGAGCGGGGTCACAGAGAGCGCAGCACGCTGACCACGCGGCCGAGCACCTCGGCCTGGGAACCGTCGATCGGGGAGTAGTTGTCGTTCGCCGGCAGCAGCCAGACCGCCTCGTCGGTCTTCTTCAGCGTCTTCACCGTTGCCTCGCCGTCGATCATCGCCGCGACGATCTCGCCGTTCTCTGCGACCGCCTGGCTGCGCACCACGACCCAGTCGCCGTCGCAGATGGCCGCATCGATCATCGAGTCGCCGACCACCTGGAGCAGGAACAGCTCGCCGTCACCGACCAGCTGGCGGGGGAGCGGGAAGACGTCCTCGATCGCCTGCTCGGCCAGGATCGGTCCGCCGGCGGCGATCCGCCCGACGAGCGGCACATAGGCGGCGCGTGCCGTGTCCTGCTCACCGTCGTAGGTGGTGAACGTCGTCGCACTGCCACGGACCTTGCGAGAGTCGTCGCCGACGATCTCGATCGCGCGGGTGGACAGTGCGTCTCGGCGCAGGAACCCCTTCCGCTCCAGCAGCTCGAGCTGATACTTCACCGACGACGGGCTGGCCAGACCCACGGCGGTGGCGATCTCGCGCATCGTCGGTGGATACCCCTTGGCGTCCAGGCTCGCGCGGATCGAATCCATGATCCGGCGCTGCCGCGGGCTCAGCGATGCCGGGTCGGGACGGTCGCTCTCGTCCTTCTTCGGTTCGCGGGCCATGATGTCCTCCTGCTCCACATCGCCTGGAAGTCCGCCGATGTCAGTGGTCGATGATCTGCTCTGGTCGTGGCGCTCTCCACGATAGGCGCCACCTCCCGAAACGCCAAACATGTGTTCGACTGGCGTGTCGTCGGCGGGGCGTGCTACTTTCAGCACGGACGTTCGACGTACGGGTGTTCGACGACATGAGGAGACGAGTAACGATGAGTGCAGTGGCCTTCCCCACCGCGGGGCTGACCATGCCCGTCCGGCGGCACCTGGTCGCCGTCCCCGACCTGTCTGCGGCACCGGCTGCTCCGGTGGGTGCCGGGGCGGTGGCCACCTGTCCCCCGCAGAGCCTCGAGACTGGTGCGCGGCGGCGGTCCGCGCACGCTGTGGCAGCTGCCGGACCGGTGCGGCTCACCGACCGCGGCCGCGCAGTGCTGGTGGCGCTCGCGTTCGCGCTCGCTGCTGCTCTGGGCACCGGTGTCGGTCTCGCACTCCCGGCCCAGGACGCGGCACCCGAGCAGGTGCAGAGCGTGACGGTCGGCCCGGGGGAGAACCTGTGGACCATCGCCGAGAGCGTCGCGGTCGAGGGCCAGGACGTGCGCGCCGTCATCGACCAGATCATCACGTTGAACAACCTCACGGCTGCTACTGTGCACGCGGGGCAGGAGCTGACGGTCCCTGCGGCCGGCTGATCGCACGATCCGCTGCCGCGCGGTACTTGCGCGGGTGGCCCTCCGCTGTCTAAGTTGGGACACATCTAGTAGTTACACGGATGTGATTGTCCACCATGTGGTGCTGCGTGCATCGCGTCGGAGGGAAGGGAAACCGCCTGGTGCACTGCCCGTTCTGCCGACACGGCGACTCTCGGGTGGTGGACTCGCGCACCGCTGAGGACGGCGCGTCCATCCGCCGCCGTCGGCAGTGTCCGCAGTGCGGTCGGCGGTTCACCACGGTGGAGACCACCAGCCTGAACGTGATGAAGCGCTCCGGGGCTGTCGAACCGTTCAGCCGGGACAAGGTGATCGCCGGTGTCCGCAAGGCCTGTCAGGGTCGGCCGGTCTCCGAGGACGACCTCGCGCTGCTGGCGCAGAAGGTCGAGGAGGCGGTCCGCGCCACCGGTGTGGCCGAGGTGGACGCCCACGAGGTCGGCCTGACCATCCTGGGTCCGTTGCGCGACCTGGACGAGGTCGCCTACCTGCGGTTCGCCAGCGTCTACCAGGCCTTCTCCTCTCTGGAGGACTTCGAGGCAGCGATCACGGCCCTGCGCGACGAGCGCAGCGAGACCGCGCCGCTCGAGTAGAGACGTCCGCCGGTGGTCCGGGAGGGGAAGCCCGGACCACCGGCGGCGAACAGTGGCGTTACCGGTCGCTGGACCGGGGCGCCCACAGGTTGACGCCACCGTCCTGGGCGTACCGGTCGATCTCGGCGAGCTCCTCGTCGGTGAACTCCAGGTTCGCCAGTGCGCCGAGGGTGTCGTCCAGCTGGCGCACGCTGGAGGCACCGACCAGCGCGGTGGTCACCCGCGGGTCGCGGAGCACCCAGGCCACCGCCATCTGTGCCAGGGACTGTCCGCGGCGACCGGCGATCTCGTTCAGCGCGCGCACCCGGCCCAGGTTCTCCTCGCTCAGGTACTCCGCGCGCAGCGGTCCGCCCTTCGCGCGGCGGGAGCCGGCGGGCACACCATCGAGGTACTTGTCCGTGAGCATCCCCTGGGCCAGCGGCGAGAACACCACTGCGCCCAGACCGGAGTCACCGAGCACGTCCAGCAGCGACTCGCCGGTACCAGCCTGGTCGGGGTCCTCGATCCACCGGTTGAGCATCGAGTAAGAAGGCTGGTGCACCAACAGGTCCAGTCCGAGGTCCGCAGCCACGGCCAGCGCCTCCCGGGTGCGCCGCGCGTTGTAGGAGGAGATGCCGGCATACAGCGCACGGCCAGAGTCCACGGCGGTCTTCAGCGCACCCATCGTCTCGGTCAGCGGTGTGTCCGGGTTGAAGCGGTGACTGTAGAAGATGTCGACGTAGTCCAGGCCCATGCGGCGCAACGAGGCGTCCAAGGACGACAGCAGGTACTTGCGGGAGCTGCCGTCACCGTAGGGGCCTGGGTGCATCGGGTAGCCCGCCTTGGTGGTGATCACCAGCTCGTCGCGCAGGGCGGCAAGGTCAGCCCGCAGCATCCTGCCGAAGTTCTCCTCGGCAGCCCCCGGCGGAGGTCCGTAGTTGTTCGCCAGGTCGATCTGGGTGATCCCGCGGTCGAACGCGTGAAACACGATCTCCCGCTGGGTCTCCAGCGCCGTGGTGTCCCCGAAGTTCTGCCACAGCCCGAGGGAGACGAGCGGCAGCTGCAGCCCGCTCCTCCCGCAGTAGCGCATCGGCATGGTCTCGTACCGGTCCTCGGCAGGTGTGTACATGCCCCGAGAGTAGCCTGCCGGCAAGCACCGGAGCAGTGCCCGTGCGGGGTAGGTTCGAGGTATGCATCCCCGACGCCGTGACAGCCCGGACCTGCGCACCTTCTACCCGGAGATCGACCCGCACCAGACCGGATACCTGCCGGTGAGCGACGGGCACGAGCTGTACTACGAGGTGAGCGGTAACCCGGACGGCAAGCCGGTCGTCTTCCTGCACGGCGGACCAGGCTCGGGCGTGAGCCCCGCGCAGCGAAGGGTGTTCGACCCGGAGCGGTACCGCATCGTCCTGTTCGACCAGCGCATGGCCGGCCGCTCCCGCCCGCACGCCTCCGCTGCGGACGCCGACCTGAGCACGAACACCACCTGGCACCTGGTCGCCGACATCGAGGCCCTGCGCACGCACCTGGGCGTCACCGCCTGGCAGGTGTTCGGGGGTTCCTGGGGCTCCTGCCTGGCGCTGGCCTATGCGCAGACCCACCCGAGCCGGGTCACCGAGCTCGTGCTGCGCGGTATCTTCACCCTGCGCCGCAGCGAGCTGGACTGGATGTACGAGGGGCCGCTGCGCAACGTCTACCCGGACGCCTGGGAGGACTACCTCGCGCCGGTACCGCTCGAGCGCCGCATCCCAGGGCGACTGCAGGAAGCCTTCCACGACCTCCTGTTCCACCCCGACCCGGCCGTCCACGTGCCGGCCGGCGCCGCCTGGACCGCCTGGGAGAACACCGTCATCTCCCTCTACCCCGACCCGGCAAACCTGGCCAAGGCCGATGACCGCGCCCATGCCGTCTCCTTCGCACGCATCGAGAACCACTTCTTCGTCAACCACGGCTGGCTCGAGGAGGGCCAGCTCATCCGCGACGCGCACCTGCTGGCCGGCATCCCCACCGTGATCGTGCAGGGCCGTTACGACATGTGCACCCCCGCCGTCTCTGCCTACGAGCTCGCCCAGGCCATGCCGCACGCCGAGCTCGTGCTCACCCCGGACTCCGGCCATGCCTTCAGTGAACCGGCCACCTTGGACGCCCTGGTCCGCGCGACCGACGCGTTCGCCGTTCGCTGACCCGACCGACGGGGAGTATTCGGTGGCGCCACCGGCGAGAGCGGGGCAGAGTGGGCACCAGCGCCGGGTGTCCGGCGTCGTCAGACCACCGTCAGGAGCCCCGATGTCATCCGAGAAGTCCGACGACCCGATGGCCGACGCCAAGGCGAAGATGCGGGCAGCGCTCGACCGCAAGGCCGAACGTGAGCACCTGACCGAGGAGGCGCCACCGAACACCGGACCCGTGCACGGGTCAGAGGTGGACCACAGCGGCCGTCGGGTGTTCCGCCGCAAGTCCGGCTGAGCGCCCCAGCCGCGCGCCGCAGTCGATCCGGCAGGGGTCAGTCGTCGCTGTCTGGGCGCAGCGTGCGCAGCCGCACGGTCGCTTCCATGCCCTCGATCCGGGTGAGCGTCTCGACCGGCAGGTCGCCGCTGATGTCGGTGACGGCGTAGCCCAGGCTGCCGGACGTCGCCAGCACCTGGCTCTCGATGTTCGCCCCGGCCGCGGAGAGCTCCTGGTTCGCCGCCGCCATCACCCCGGGCACGTTCTGGTGCAGGTGCGCGATCCGCCGGGTCCCAGCCCTCGGTCGGTCCAGGATGAGCGCCGGGACGTTCACGCTCAGCGCGGTCGCACCTGAGTGCACGTAGTCGCGCAGCTTCGCGGCCACGAACCGGCCGATGTCCTGCTGCGCTTCCTCGGTGGAGCCACCCACGTGCGGGGTGAGGATCACGTTCGGCAGGTTCCGCAGCTCGGAGTCGAACGCGTCCCCCTGCTTCTTCGGCTCCTGCGGGAAGACGTCCACCGCTGCCCCGCTGACCCGGCCGGCGAGCACCTGCTCCCGCAGCGCCCCGTAGTCGACCAGGAAGCCGCGGGAGAGGTTCAGGAAGATCGCGCCCGGCTTCATCGCGGCGAACTCGTCGGCGCCGAACATGCCCGCGTTGCCGGGCCGGCCGTCCACGTGCAGGGTCACCATGTCGGCTTCAGCGAGCAGCGCGTGCAGGCTCGGCATCCGCTTCGCGTTGCCCAGGGAGAGCTTCTCCGCGGTGTCGTAGAAGATCACCCGCATGCCCAGTGCCTCGGCCACGACCGACAGCTGGGTGCCGATGTTGCCGTAGCCGACGATGCCTAGCGTACGTCCGCGCACCTCGTGCGCACCGTTGGCAGACTTGTCCCAGGTGCCCGCGTGCAGCGACTTGTCCTTCTCGGTCAGCCGCCGGGTGAGCGCGATGATCTCGGCCAGCGCCAGCTCCACCACAGAGCGGGTGTTGGAGAACGGGGCGTTGAACGCCACCACGCCGGCATCGGCAGCGGCGGTCAGGTCGATCTGGTTCGTGCCGATGCAGAACGCACCGATCGCGACCAGGTCCTTGGCCTGCTCCAGCACCTTGGCGGTGATGTGCGTCTTGGACCGGATACCGAGCACCTGCACCCCGTCCAACGCGGCGATCAGCTCGTCCTCGTCCAGCGCCCCGGACCGTGTCGACACCTCCATCCCGGCAGCATCGAGCACCTCGGTGCCCAGAGGATGGATGTTTTCCAGGAGGAGTGCCTTGACCACGGCCCTATGGTGCTCTTCTTGTGCCCGGATACAAAAACGTGCTCAGTGCGTGGACGCCAAGGGTGCGGGCAGCTGCCCCGTGTGCACCAGGTGCAGACGTTGGGTAGCCCGGGTCATGGCGACGTACAGGTCTGCTGGAGCTCCGCCGTCGAGCAGCTCTTGGGGTTCGACCACGACCACCACGTCGAACTCCAGCCCCTTGCTCCCCGCTGGGTCCAGCACCACCACCTCGGCGCGCAGGTCCGAGCCATCACCGGCCCCGAGGGCCTCGATGAGCGCCGCGTGCCGCCGCTCGTCGGCGATCACGGCGAGCGTCCCGTGCCCACGCGCCCGGTGCACCACCTGCTGCACACCGCCCACCAGGTCGCTGACCTGCTCGCGTACGACGGCGTCTGGCACGTCCCGCGCAGAGGTCACCGGGGCAGGGGGGAGGTCCGGGCGCCAGGTCTGCATCGCCTGCTGCGCCAGCGCCATGATCGAGGCCGGAGTCCGGTAGTTCACCGTGAGCGTCTCGGTGCGGAACGTCCGTCCCAGCGGCCGGGAGAGCATCTGCTCCCAGTCCCGGGCACCGGCTCGGCTGGAGGTCTGCCACACGTCCCCGACGATGGTCATCGACCGCCGCGGGTTGCGCCGCCGCAGCGCTCGCCACGCCATCGCGGACAGCTCCTGCGCCTCGTCGACCACCACGTGCCCGTACGTCCAGGACCGGTCCGCAGCGGCACGCTCGGCGGTGGTCGACGCAGTCCCGCCCCCGGCGAACCTGCCCGCGACCATCTCAGCGGAGACCAGGCCGCCGCCGGCACCGGAAGCGGAGAGCATCTCCCGGGCATAGGCGACCTCCTCCGCCCGGCGGGCCTGCTCCGCCTGCGCCTCGGCACGGCTGGCCTCGTCATCGGCGCCGAGCAGCTCGGCCAGCTCGTCCAGCAGCGGTACGTCCGCAGCGGTCCAGGCCGCGCTGCGGTCGCGGGCGAGCCGGGACCGTTCGGCGGCGGACAACCGTGGTGCGGCCTCGGCGAGACGGTGCGGCTTGGCGTACAGGTCGGCGAGCAGGCCGGTGGCGGTCAACGGCAGCCAGCACAGGTTCAGCGCCACGCGCACGTCCCGGGCGGAGCGGAGCTCCTCGACGATGTCCGCGTGGTCCTCGGTACCGGCACCGACCTTCTCGGCGTACTGCGCGGCGAGCGCGTTCAGCATGTGCCGCACGAACGTCACCCGCGCCAGGTTGTGCGGCTGTCGGGAACGCCGGGCACGGGTCTGCGCCTCGACCATGTCCTGGGTGCGCAGTCGCAGCCGTAGCGAACCGACCTTGAGGTCCTGCTCGGGCAGGACGCGCTGACGGGCGCGCACGGCGTTGGACAGGATCCGCGCCCACAGGGGACGCCCCTTGATCTGTGCGACAGCCGGATCCTCGGTGCCGGTGGCCTCGATGCCGGGCAGCAGGTCCCCGATCGTCGTGGACACCACGCCGGTCTCGCCGAGCGCCGGCAGCACCTGCTCGATGTAACGCAGGAACACCCGAGAGGGGCCGACCACCAGGACCCCGGAGCGTTCGATCTGCTCTCGGTGGGCGTACAGCAGGTAGGCGGCCCGGTGCAACGCGACCGCGGTCTTGCCGGTCCCCGGTCCGCCCTCGACGACCAGCACCCCGTCCAGCGGGGAGCGGATGATCGCGTCCTGCTCCGCCTGGATGGTGGCCACGATGTCGCTCATCCGCCCGGTACGTTCTGCGTTCAGCGCTGCCAGCAGGGCGCCTTCGCCGCTGAGCACCACGTCGTCGGCTACCGCATCGGCGTCCAGCAGGTCGTCCTCCAGCCCGACGACGGTGCGCCCCTTGGTCTGCAGGTGTCGGCGCAGCACCACCTCACCCGGCTCCGCTGCAGTGGCCTGGTAGAACGGGCGGGCCGCCGGGGCACGCCAGTCGGTCAGGAGCGGGTGGTGCTCGGCGTCGGAGATGCCGATGCGGCCTACGTACCGGCGCTGCCCGTCCCGAAGATCGAGACGACCGAAGACGAGCCGGTCCTCCACTGAGCCCAGCTGCGCGAGGCGGTCCTCGTACAGTGTGGCGAACGCGTCCCGCTCGGACCTGTTCTGGTGCGTGCCCACTGCGCCGGTGCGCCGTACCTCAGCGAGGCGGCGCCGGGTGTGCGCACGCAGCTCGTCCAGCCGGGTGTAGACGGCGGTGACGTGCCGCTGTTCCTGCTCCAGCTGCCGCCGCTGGTCCTGCGCAGCCTCGAGGCCCCTGTGGTGGGAACCAGGCAGATCGACACCGGGCTGTGACGTCGATCGATCGGGTGCCATGTCGCTACTGGTCACCGATGGGTTCTCCTAGCGTGCGGACCGAACAAGGCGAACGATTATTATCCACTGTTTCGACCTGCTGCGGGTGCCTGAGCACTGTGATCTGCCTCCCGCAGGAGGGGACACTGCGACTGTCGCTGTTCGGTCGTGCGGACGGGAATGTCCCCCGCCCGGCCGGTGTTCAACCCACCGAGGTGAGAAATTGACGATGAAGGATCCACGAGAGCTGTACCGCTGGGCTGGCGACGCTCCCGCCCCGGAAGAGGGCGAAGCGCCGGTACTGGTGCACGCCCTGCAGGGGTCGATGGACGCCGGCAGCGCGGGCCGGTTGCTCGCCCAGCACCTGACCAGCAAGCTGCCGTCCGTGCGCGTGCTCAGCTTCGACATGGACGAGCTCCTGGACTACCGGTCCCGGCGTCCGGCGATGACCTTCAACGACGGTGCGTGGACCAGCTATGACGAACCGGAGCTGGTGCTCGACCTCATCCGTGACGACGACGGTGCGCCCGTGCTGCTGCTGCACGGGCTGGAGCCGGACCTGCGCTGGGAGCAGTTCGTCGCTGCGGTGCAGTCGGTGATCGAAGAGTTCGGGGTGCGGCTGACGATCGGGGTGCACGGTATCCCGATGGGGGTACCGCACACCCGGCCCATGACCGTGACGGCGCACGCCACCCGGCCAGAGCTGATCGAGGCCTATCCGAACTACCTCTCCACCGTCCAGGTGCCCGCGAGCGCTGCCGCCCTGCTGGAGCTGCGTCTGGGCCGGCGCGGTCGCGACGCGATGGGCTTCGCGGCGAACGTGCCGCACTACCTCGCCCAGGCCGACTATCCGCAGGCAGCGGCTGAGCTGGTCCGGCAGGTGGCCCGCGCCGGTGACCTGAGCCTGCCCGTAGGCGACCTGGAGGCCGCTGGCGCGCGGGTGCGTGGTGAGATCGACCGGCAGGTCGCGGAGTCCGAGGAGGTCACCGCAGTCGTGGCTGCGCTGGAGCGACAGTTCGACCAGTTCAGCGCGGCGGCGGAGAACGAAGGCCGGTCACTGGGCCGCACCCCCATGGACGAGCTGCCCAGCGCGGACGAGCTCGGTGCCCAGCTCGAGGCGTTCCTCGCCGGCCAGGACGGTGAGTCCCAGGACTGATCCGACCGGCGGAGACGTGCTCGGACCTGGGCAGGAGGAGGCTGGTCTCGGTGCACCACGCGCCTGCACCTAGAGCCAAAATCGTGATACCGCTGGCGCTGCGGTCACCGGACATGCCAGACTGGCTCGCGTTGCAAGCGTTTGACTTACGTAGGACCCGGGGCACGCACACTCCAGTGCAGGTCTCACGGGCGGCCATCGCATCCCGGTGGTGCCGGCCGCTCGCGCTGACGTGGGGCGAAGCATTGCGGCACCAGCGGAGCGAGCACAGGGCTCGCCCCAGAGGAGTCCCCGGAAGGACATGCACGACATGGCACAAGGAACCGTCAAGTGGTTCAACGCGGAGAAGGGCTACGGCTTCATCGCCCAGGACGGCGGCGGTGACGACGTCTTCGTCCACTACTCCGCCATCCAGTCCGAGGGTTACCGCACCCTCGAGGAGGCGCAGCGCGTCGAGTTCGAGATCACCCAGGGTCCCAAGGGCCCGCAGGCGGAGAGCGTCCGCACGGTCTGATCGAGGCTAGCGACGGCCCGCATCCCGCTCCGGGGTGCGGGCCGTCGCCTTCTGGCCCCGCACGGCACCTGACCGCGTAGGGCGAACCCGGCCCGCTCAGGCGACCTCGTGCGGTGGATCGGTGAACGGCTGGAACGTGCCGATGAACTCCCGCGATGCTGCCCGGTCCAGCACGGTGGCCGGCACCGGCAGCGCTCGCATCCGTCGGTCCAGCGCAGGTGCGGGCAGCGCCCGGTCGGCAGCGGCGATCACCACGTTGCCGTACCGGCGCCCCTTGAGCACACCCGGTTCGGCGATCACCAGCACGTGCTCGAACACCTCCGCCACTGTGGCGGCCTCTCGCCGGGCAAAGGTCAGTGGCGGCCGGTCCGCGGTGTTCACCAGGTACACCCCGCCCTCGGCGAGCGCGGATGCCACGGCCCGGGTGAACTCCACCGTGCGGACGTGCTCCGGGGGCTCGCGCCCGACGAACACGTCGCGCAGCACGACATCTTTGCTACCAGCGGTGATCGACTCGGTCGCCTCGCGCGCGTCGGCCACCCGGATGCGCAGCAGCGGGGCCCGCGGCAGGTCGAACCACTCCCGCACGTAGCGGGCCAGCAGGGCGTCCCACTCCACGGCGATCTGTCGGGACCGCGGCCACCTGGCGGCCACGGCCCGGGGGAGTGCACATCCCGCACCACCGAGGTGCACAGCCCGTACCCGGTCAGGAGGCATCGTCTCCTCCAGGACCGCCATCATCTGCTGCATGTACTCGAACACCAGGTGGGTGGGGTCGGACAGGTCCAGGTAGGAGCTCTCCGCGCCATCGATCAGCAGCATCACGCCGTTCGGGTCCGTTTTGTCGGTGGTCAGCTCTACTGTGGCGTGCGAGGTGCTGATCGGACCGGAGGGCAGACGGTGCACAGGCCTGAGCGCAGAGGATCGACGAGGCATGACCCGACGCTAGCGTGAGCCGGCCGCTAGGTCCGCACCCGTTGACAGGATAGAACCGATGTTCGATGATTGAGTCAGGCTGAGGGACGGAGGTCACCGATGAGGATCATGAGTGCGGCACGGCTGATCGCCCGGGCCGAGCAGGAGCTAGCCCAGGTGACCTCCGGACAGGAACCGCAGGAGGCCTTCCTGCACGCGCACATGGCAGCCCTGCGTGCCGCGGCCGCTGTGCTGGAGCTGCAGGTGGTCCCCGGTGGTCGCCGCCGGCGGGTGCGCAGCGCCTGGGAGCAGCTGGCAGAGGTCGGCCCCCAGTGGCAGGAGTGGGCCGACTACTTCGCCCAAGGGGCCGCCGTGCGTGCGGCGATCGAGTCCGGTCGCAGTGCGCACCTGAGCCCGGCCGAGGTCGATGAGGTGGTGGCAGCCGCTGCCGACTTCCTCGAGCAGGTCCGGGCCGCAGTCTCCATCTCGGCCCGTCCGGCACGGCTGGCCTCGTGACCGCCGGTGCGCTCGCGGGCGCAGGACGGGACACGCAATGAGGGGCAGCCACCGATGACCGGGACCCTGCGGTGAGCCGGGGCCCACGCAGCGCAGGCGCGCGCCGGGACTGGGGCGGCGACGACTCGGGTGCACCGATCCTGCATGTGGACATGGATGCGTTCTTCGCCTCTGTGGAGCTGATCGACCGGCCGGAGCTGCGGGGAACCCCGGTGATCGTCGGCGGCCAGCACCGCGGTGTGGTGCTGGCCGCCACCTACGAGGCACGAGCCAGCGGGGTGCACTCGGCGATGCCGATGACCCGCGCCCGGGTGCTGTGCCCCCAGGCGGTGGTGATCAGCCCGGACCACGATCGCTACCGGGACGTCTCCCGTGCGGTGATGGCGATCCTGGCGGAGATCACCCCGGTGCTGGAACCGGTGAGCATCGACGAGGCCTTCCTGGACGTCTCCGGCGCGCGCCGCCGGCTCGGGCCTCCCGCCGAGATCGCTCGGCGGCTGCGGGAGCGGATCGCCGCCGAGCTGCACGTACCCGCCTCCGTAGGCGTAGCCGCCACGAAGTTCGTCGCCAAGCTCGCCTCCAGCCACGCCAAGCCCGACGGTCTCCTGGTGATCCCAGCGCCGGCGACGGTGTCCTTCCTGCACTCGTTGCCGGTCGGGGCGCTGTGGGGAGTGGGCGAGCGGACCGCCGAACGGCTCTCCCGGTTGGCCATCCAGACCGTGGCAGACCTCGCGCACACCCCGCTGCCGACACTGCAGCAGGCCGTTGGCCGTGCCGGCGGGCAGCGGCTGCACGACCTGTCCTGGGGGCGCGACCCTCGGCCGGTGGAACCGGTGCGGCGGGAGAAGTCCATCGGGCACGAGCAGACCTTCGCGACCAACCTCACTGACCGGGCGGAGCTCGCTGCTGTGCTGCTCGACCAGGCGCACCGGTGCGCCGCCCGCCTGCGCACCGGTGAGCTGCTCGCCGGTGGGGTGGCGATCAAGGTCCGGCACGCCGACTTCACCACGCTGACCCGGTCCCGCGCGCTCGAGGCACCTAGCGACGTCGCCCACCAGCTCTACCTCACCGCCAGAGAGCTGCTCGCGGGAATGGACCTCCCGCGGGCGGGGGTCCGGTTGCTCGGGCTGCGGTGCGAGTCCCTCAGCGACGCAGCCACCACTGCAGTGCAGGTCCGCCTGGACGAGGACGAGACCGGACGCCGCCAGGCAGAGCGCGCGATGGACGTGATCCGGCAGCGCTACGGCGTCGATTCGCTCACAGTCGGGTCCTTGGTTCGTCCTACAACTACCGAGAATGCTCCGGGCGACATATCCTGAGAGGAGAAACCTCACACCGAGGCGACCCTGGACAAGAATTGGGAGGTGACCATGCCTCTCTCCGAGTACGAGCAGCGCGTGCTGGAGGAGATGGAGCAGCAGCTGCGCTCCGATGATCCCAAGCTCGCAGACGCCATCTCCGGGGCTGCGGTGCGGCGTCCCCGCAACGTCATCCTCGGCACCCTTCTCGGGCTGGCTGGTGTCGGACTGCTGATTGCCGGACCCCTCACCAGCTATCTGGTGCTGAGCATCATCGGCTTCCTCGCCATGTTCTCCGGCGTGATGCTGGCGATCTCCCGGCCCAAGCGGGTCCCGGCACCGGCAGCCGAGCACAACAACGTGCACGAGCTGAAGCGCAAGCAGAGCGGTGGCTTCATGTCCAAGCTCGAGGACCGCTGGGACCACCGTCGCGAGGACAACGGCCGCTGAGCGAACGTAGTCCTGCCGGCTCCTCAACGGGAGCTGGCGCGGGCCTTCGAACGGTCTCTGCCGTCTCGTGAGCCGGCACCGGTCGCCTCGCCCGCGCGGTCGCGACCGCTCGACCTGATCACCTGCACCCACCCGCGCACCGTCTGCGGACCTGGGCGCTGAGCATCGTCGCTCCCATCCCGGGTGTAGCGGGACCGTTCCACTGCGGTTGCGAGCTCGCGCAGCGCGGCCCGCGCCGGCTCGGTCGCCAGCGCCTCGTCCGCCACCACCACGACAGCCCGAGGGGTCGCCCCCGGCGGCACGTGACCACCCGCTGCACGTACGACGCCGAGAGCCTGTTGCCAGGCGGTCTCCAGGTCTCCGCTGGAGCGTGCGCGCCGGCGCCGCACGAGCAGCACCGCGGCGGCGACGACCAGCAGCACGACCGCCCCGACCAGACCCAGCAGCGGTGACGTGCTCCGAGCCAGGCCGTCGGCTTCGGCGGCGCCGGCCTCGCTGGTCTCTTCGGCGGACTCCGCCGACGAGCTGCTGGCCGTGGCAGTCTCCTCCTCGGCCTCGCTGGTCTGAGCCGGTGCCGAGGTCGCTTCCTCCGGCGACTCCTCCTGCGGCTCCGGTGCCCACGACGGCGCGGTGCCGGACTGGGTGCCCGGAGTGGGCTCGAACCGGACCCAGCCGACCTCTGGGAACAGCACCTGCGGCCAAGCGTGCGCCTGGTGCGCGGTGATCCTCCCGGTGCCCTGCTCGGTGAGCTCACCGGGCAGGTATCCGACGGCCAGCCGGGCCGGCAGGTCGAGGGTGCGGGCCATCATCACCATCGCTGTGCCGAACTGCACGCAGTAGCCCCGTCGATCGTGCAGGAAGTCCCAGACCGCGTCGCGGGTGCGGGCGCTGGTGACCGACTCGGTATAGGTGAACACACCTGGGTCACGGAGGTAGTTCTGGATCGCGAGCAGCTGCTCGTACGGGGTCTGTGCCCCAGCGTCGGTGACGATCTCGCGGGTCAGGTCGGTCAGGTCGGCACCGTACCCGGTGTCCGGAAGCCGCAGCAGTGCCGGGTCCACGTCCAGCGTGCTGGGGTCGAGGTCTCTCAGGTCAGCCGCGGTCAGGTCCCGTGGGCGGACGGTCACCTCGTAAGCGAGCTCGCCCGGCTCCGCCTGGTCCAGCCGCACCTCGTCCGTATGTGGTGCGTACGACGCCTGACCATCCACGTCGACCAGCCGAGGCTCACCAGGGATCGGCAGGCGGTCCTGGCCCAGGTCGTTGATCGTGATCGTCACGGTCCGTGGCTCGTCCGTGTCCACCTGGCCGGGCCACAGCACCTGACCGTCGACCGTCTCCCACTCCCCGGCCGAGCCCCGGTCCCAGGTGGCGCCGTCAAACTCGGTGAGGGTGTAGGCGTGCAACGGGCCCAGCTGACTCGGCAGCGCACCGGTGTAGGTCATCACGACAGCGTCCTGGGGTCGGTTCAGGTCGGCGCGCAGGTCGAGGCCGAGGTCCAACCGGGTGGCGTCGGCGTCGGCCAGCTCGGCTGGAGCGTGCCAGCGCACCGGGCTGGGGATCGCCAGGACCCATGGCGCGGCGACCAGCGCCACACCGAGCACCGCAGCGGTGACCACGCCTAGCGCGCCCATCCGGCGCCGGCTGGTCCGCCCGCCTGGTTCTCGCCACGCCTCCGCCCCGGTGGCCAGCATCGTGATGAACCCCGCCCCGGCGAGCACCACGGTCCAGCTGTGCACCGGGGCCAGCAGCAACACCGGCAGTGCCCAGAGCACCAGCGGCGGCAGTGCCGCCCAGGCTGGTGCGCGGCCGGGCACCGCGAGCAGGTCGGCGATCAGGTAGAGCACCGCGACACCTGCGGTCAGCAGCAGGCCGACCCCCGGGACATCAGCGATCGGCGGCAGCGCGACCTGGATCGCCGCCACACCCTGGTGCACCAACCGGTCCAGCGTCCCGATCGCTGCGCGGGTGGGGAGCACCCCGAGAAGAGCGTCGTCGTGGGCATACCAGGCAGTGATCGTCACGGCAGCGGCCAGCAGCGCACCGAGGGAGGGCACCAGCCCCCTGCGGGTCCACCGCCGCAGCACCGCCAGCACACCTACCATCACCAGCACGGTGGCGAGCACGGGGGCAAGCCACAACGAGGGGGCGACCAGGCGGTCGACTGCGAAGGTGCTGACCACCACGGTGAACGCGGTTGCCAGGCTGACCAGGACAGCCCGTGTCACTGCCGCCCCCAGGTGACCAGCGTGCGGTCCCACATGGCACCGATGTCCTCCCCAGAGCCGGTACCGGCCACCAACCAGCCAGCGGAGGTGAGGCTGTCCGCGACCACCGGGTCCGCGTCGACCACGAGCGCGAGGCACTGACGGGTCGAGGCCAGGGGACAGAGCTCGTCGAGCAGCCCCTGGTCGGGTGTCCGCAGCACTGCGACCAAGGCGTCGTGCCCGTTCTGGTCGGGCGCCGGCGGACGGCCGTGGTCGGCGCGTGCGAACGCGTCCAGGGCCGATGCGGCGTCTGACACCGGCACCGGCAGGCGCATCGGCGCGAGCGCAAGGTGGGCTTCCTGCCCGTCTGCGACCAGTGCCACCGCCAGCGATGCGCTCGCACTGACGGTCCACTCGGTGGCCGCCGCCGGGGAGGACTCCTTCGGGCCGAGGTCGACGATGATGCTGAGGCTGGTGTCGGTCATCGGGTCGTCCTGCCGGACCAGCAGCTCACCGTGCCGCGCCGAGGAGCGCCAGTGGATCCGGCGCAGGTCGTCTCCCCGCCGGTAGTCGCGCAGCGTCAGGTCGTCCAGGCTGCGTTCCGGCTGCCCGGCCTCGCTCGGGCGTGGGTAGCGCTGGGGCCAGAGTCGTACCAGGTCTGCCACATCGACCGTTGCCGGCCACACCAGCACCTCGGTGCTGCTGCCCGCTACGTGCCGCCACCGCACCAGCCGCAGCGGATCGGTCCGCAGCACCACTGCCGGGCCGAGCTGTAGTGGTCCGCGCCGGAGCGGGCGCACCCGGTACCCGCCACCATCACCCCCACCGCGCTCCACCTGCCCCCGCAGACGCTCACGCAGCGTGGTCCACGCCGGCAGCCGGGAAGGCACGGTCTGCAGCTGCACCTGAGCCCACTGCCCGACCACCGGACGGCGGGGCTGCACGACGCGGTGCAGGTCGATCCGCGGCCAGCCGAGCCGGTGCAGGCCCACCCAGACCAGTGCCACCAGCAGGGTCGCCAGGGGCAGTGCAGCCAACGAGCCGACTGTGCTGGAGTGCATCGACGTCGCGATGAACGCCAGCACGGCACCGGCGGCCAGCAGGCCGAGGCCGCGAGCGGTGGGACGCATCAGGTCACCCGTCGCTCACGAGTGCACAGGCACCCGGGTGAGGATCTCGGCGACCACGTCCTCCGCGGCCGTCCCCTCCACGCGGGCTGACCGGGTCAGGGTGAGCCGGTGGGCCAGCACTGACACGCCGAGCGTCTGCACGTCGTCGGGCAGGACGTGGTCCCGTCCGTCCAGGTAGGCGAGCGCCTTGGCCAGTGCGACCAGGTGCAGACCGGCCCGCGGGGAGGCCCCCAGCTGCACCCCGGGGTGCTCCCGGGTGGCCCGGAGCACAGCCAGGACGTACCGGAGCGCCTCGTCGGAGACGAACACGTGGCGCACCGCCGCACCGGCTGCCTGCACGTCCTCCGGTCGCATCACCGCCTCGATGCCGCTGAGCGGGTCGTGGAACCCGCCGGTGGCGAGCATCGACAGCTCGTCCTCGTCCGGCGGGTAGCCCAGGCTCACCCGCGCCATGAACCGGTCCTGCTGGGCCTCCGGCAACCGGTAGGTGCCATCCATCTCCACCGGGTTCTGGGTGGCGATGACCATGAACGGCTCCGGGAGCCGGTGCGTGGTCCCGTCCACCGTCACCTGCCGCTCTGCCATGCACTCCAGCAGTGCCGACTGGGTCTTCGGCGAGGCTCGGTTGATCTCGTCCCCGATGACCACCGTGGCGAACAGCGGACCAGGGTGGAACTCGAACGTCCCCGTCTCCTGCCGGTAGATCGTCACTCCGGTCAGGTCGCTGGGCAAGAGGTCCGGGGTGAACTGGATGCGCCCCAGCGTTCCGGACACCGACGCGGCGAGCGCCTTGGCCACGGTCGTCTTGCCCACCCCCGGCACATCGTGCAGGAGCAGGTGCCCCTGGGCGAGGAAGGTAGCCAGGATCGTGCGCACCGAGTCCGGCCGCCCGGGCAGCGCCTGGGTCATGTTCTGCTCCAGCCGTCCGATGGCCGCCTTCGGTGCGGCAGCCGCCGGCTCCTGCCTCCCTGCGACGCCAGCTTCTGCCCCAGCCGACGGTGCGGGCACCACAGTGGCTGCAGCAGTCGGTGGCACCGACTGCCCAGGTGGTTCGTCCGGCAACGGAGCGGCGGGCTGAGCAGGCATGTCAACGAGCCTAATCGTGGCTGGCCGGATGGCACGACGAATCCGCTCGCACCGACCTGTGCCGAAGATTCCCTCCACTTCTCACCACCCCTGCTGACCTGCGGGTTTAGTGCGCAATCCGTCGCCAGACCCGCAGTTTGTCGTTGCATGTGGTGGATTGTGGAGTAAAGTGGGGTCATCCGGAGCGCGTAGGAAGGGGGTGGAACCTTGTTCCTCGGTACGTACGAGCCCCGCCTGGACGACAAGGGCCGCCTGATCCTGCCTGCGAAGTTCCGGGACCAGATGGCGGCCGGGATCGTCATCACCCCAGGTCAGGAGCGGTGCCTGTACGGCTACACGATGTCGGCGTTCGAGGAGATCGTCGGCACGATGAAGACCGCTTCGACCACCTCGAAGGCGAACCGGGACTTCACCCGCTTCTTCCTGGCCGGGGCGAGCGACGAGATCCCGGACAAGCAGGGCCGGGTGACCATCACCGCCAAGCTCCGGCAGTACGCCGGGCTGCAGCGGGAGGTCGCCGTGGTCGGTGCAGGCAACCGGATCGAGATCTGGGACCTGACCGCATGGAACGACTACCTCGCGGCGAACGAGCAGGCATTCGCCGACATCAGCGAGGAGGTGATCCCGGGCTTCTGACCTCCGTCCGACGTGGTCTCTCACCGCAGTCTCTGACGCACTTCCCCGGCGCCAGAGCAGGCGGGGAGAGTCCAGGCCGGACGGCGGAGAAGAGCTCCACCGCCCAGCCGCTCCACTTTCCTCCACCAGGCCGCTCCACCCCCCTCCACCCACCGCAGCACCGCCCACCAGCCCAGATCCATCGACCGACCAGGAAGGCCATGACGCAGATGACCACCTCAGCCCGGCACACACCCGTGCTGGCGCAGCGGTGCCTCGATCTGCTCGCCCCAGCGGTCCAGGCCGACGGTGCAGTGCTCATCGACGCCACCCTCGGCCTCGGTGGGCACGCCGAGGCGGCACTGCAGCGGTTCGGCGGGCTGCACCTGGTCGGCATCGACCGGGATCCGCAAGCACTCGCACTGGCCACAGAGCGCCTGGCGCCGTTCGGCGACCGGTTCACCCCCGTGCACGCGCGCTACGACGCGATCGGTGCGGTCGCTGCCGAGCACGGTGTGGCCGGCCGGGTCCAGGGCATCCTGTTCGACCTCGGCGTCTCCTCGTTGCAGCTGGACGAGGTCGACCGGGGCTTCTCCTATGCCCAGGACGCTCCACTGGACATGCGGATGGACCCCACCACCGGCAGCACCGCGGCTGACCTTCTCGCGAAGGCGGACGAGCGTGAGCTGCGCCGGATCCTCAGCACCTACGGTGAGGAGCGGTTCGCCGGTCGGATCGCCGCCGCTGTGGTACGGCGCCGGGCGAGCGCACCCCTGAGGCGTACCGGTGAGCTGGTCGAGCTGGTGCGGGAGAGCATCCCGCACGCCGCCCGGCGCACCGGTGGCAACCCGGCAAAGCGGACCTTCCAGGCGCTGCGCATCGCCGTGAACGCCGAGCTGGAGGCGCTGGAACGGGCGCTGCCCGCGGCGATCGCCGCACTTGAGGTGTCCGGCCGGATCGTCGTGGAGTCCTACCAGTCGCTCGAGGACCGCATGGTCAAGCGCGCGCTGGTCGCCGGCGCCACCTCCTCGGCACCCGAGGGGCTGGTGCTGCCGCTGCCGGAGCACGAACCCTACCTGCAGCTGCTCACCCGCGGGGCGGAGGAGGCTGACGACGCCGAGCGAGCGGCCAACCCTCGTGCTGCGTCGGTGCGGCTACGGGCAGCGGTGCGGATCCGAGAAGGAGGCCCGTCATGAGTGCAGTACCCGGCCGATTGACCGCACCGGGTGCCGCGACCAGCTGGCGGCCCCGGTTGCGGATCGTGCGCGCACCCGCTGCAGGCCGCGGCCGCGCCGGATTCATCCTGCTGTGCGTGTCGATCCTGGTCGGGGCGTTGCTCGCCGTGCTGATGCTGAACACCGCCATGGCCACCACAGCGTACGAGATCCACGACCAGCAGGTCCGCCTGGCCAGGTTGTCAGAGACCGAGCAGGCGCTCGAGCAGGAGGTCGAGCGCCTGTCCTCGCCGGTGCTGCTGCAGCAGCGTGCCGACGAGCTGGGCATGGAACGTGCCGACGGGATGCGCTACCTGGTCCTCTCCGACCAGCGCGTCCTCGGCGGGGACGTCCCGTTGGTCGGTGAGGACTAGAGCAGGAGGAGGGCAGATGTCGAACGCGTTCACCCGGGTGGGGCAGCCGGAGAAGCGGCAGTCCGCGCTGCTGGTCGCCCTGCTGGTGGTGGTGCTGGCGATCAGCGCACGGCTGGTCTACGTGCAGATGATCGCGGGGCCCTCGCTGGCCGCCGCTGCTGAACGCGAGTACACCCGCACCTATACCGAGCACGGTGCCCGCGGGGACATCGTCGATGCCAACGGCAACGTCCTGGCCACCTCGGTGCAGACCTACCGGATCGTGGTGGACCAGCGCTTCGTACCGGAGTACCGGGCCCGGGACGACGAGGGTGAGGTGGTCGGTTACGGCGCCGCAGCGGCTGCGGAACGGCTCGCCCCGCTGCTCGACGCCGACCCGAACGACCTCGGCGCCCGGCTGGTCGGCGACGACGGGTACGTGGTCCTCGCCCGGCACGTGGCTCCGGAGGTGTGGCGGGAGATCGCCGCACTGAACATCGCTGGCATCAGTGCCGAGGAGACCTTCGAGCGGGTCTACCCGAACGGCAACACCGCCGGTCAGATCCTCGGGTGGGTGAACGCCGAGGGTGACGGGGCAGCAGGTCTGGAGTCCAGCCTGAACAACCGGCTGCTCGGCACCGACGGTGAGTTCAGCGTGCAGATCGGGGCCCAGGGTCAGGTCATCCCGACCGGTCAGCGCACCGGCACCCCCGCCCAGCCCGGCTGCACCGTGCAGCTGACCATCGACACCGACCTGCAGCACTTCTCCCAGAACGTGATCGACGAGGCTGTGGACACCTACGGGGCGGAGTGGGGCGCGGCGGTCGTGCTGGACCGGGACGGCAACATCCTCACCCTCGCCGACTCCGACGTGGTCGACCCGAACGACCCGGACACCTCCCGGTACACCGGTGCGCACTCGATCCAGGACGTCTACGACCCGGGCTCGACCGGGAAGGTGCTCACTGTGCTCAGTGCCCTGGAGGAGGGGGAGGTCACCCCGACCTCCGCCGTCGAGGATCCCTATGAGCTGACCACCGAGAACGGGCAGGTCTTCCACGACCACACCTGGCACGAGGACCAGGTGCTGACCACCACCGGTGTGCTCGCGCACTCGGCGAACACCGGTACGGTGAACATCGGCTCCCAGCTCAGCGACGAGACCAGGTACGAGTACATGCGGCTGCTCGGCTGGGGGGAGCAGAGCGGGATCGCGATGCCGGGGGAGACTGCCGGGATCCTCGAGCACCCGGACCAGTGGGACGGCCGTCAGCGGTACACGACCATGTTCGGCCAGGGCCTGAGCGTGAACCTGCTGCAGAACACCGGCGTGTTCGCCACCATCGCCAACGACGGGGTGCACATGCCACCGCAGCTCGTCGAGGGCTATGACTGCAACGGTGAGGAGATCGAGCCGGAGCGGGGCGAACCGGTGCGGGTGGTCTCCGAGGACTCCTCAGCGCAGATGATCCGGATGCTGGAGAGCGTGGTCGCCTCCGAGGAGGGCACCGGTACGCACGCGGCCATCGACGGCTACCGGGTGGCCGGCAAGACGGGAACTGCACAGATGCCCGGGGACGACGGTCAGCTCACCGAGGTCGCCGCCTCGTTCGTGGGCATCGCCCCGGCCGACGACCCGGCGATCACCGTCGGTGTGGTGATGTACAACCCGAGCAGCGGTATCTACGGTGGCACGATCGCGGCGCCGGCGTTCCAGGAGATCGCCTCGTTCGCGCTGCAGTCCCTCGGTGTGCCGCCCAGCGGTGAGCCAGCCGACCCGTACCCGCTCACCCCCGATGAGTCCTGAGCTGGGCCAGGCGGTAGATTTCGACATCATGAACACCACGGCAAGTCCGTCTGCGCGGACGACGGCGGAGCTCGCCTCCGCGTTCGGCCTCACCACCTCCGGTGGTGCGGTCCAGATCACCGGTGTGGCCCTGGACAACCGGCAGGTGCGGCCCGGCGACGTGTTCGCGGCGCTGCCCGGCGCCCACCAGCACGGTGCCTCGTTCGCCGCCGCCGCAGTGGCCGCCGGTGCCCGGGCGGTGCTCACCGACCCGGCTGGTGCACAGCTGCTGGGCGAGCTCGGTGTCCCTGTGCTGGTGGCCGACGATGTGCGCGCCGTGCTCGGGCAGGTGAGCGCCTGGGTGTACGGGGACCCGGCGGAGGGGCTGCGCACCTTCGGGGTGACCGGCACCAACGGCAAGACCACCACCACCTACCTGCTCGAGGAGGTCCTGCACCGCACCGGCCGGACCACTGGGCTGATCGGCACCGTGGAGCTCAAGGTCGGCCAGGAGCACGTGCCGGCGCGGCTCACCACCCCCGAGGCACCGGCGATCCAGGCGCTGCTGGCGCGGATGGTGTCCCGCTCGGTCACCGACCTGGTGATGGAGGTGTCCTCGCACGCCCTGGCCCAGCACCGGGTGGACGGGATCGTCTACGACCTGGTCGCCTTCACCAACCTCACCGCCGACCACCTGGACTTCCACGGCGGCATCGAGAACTACTTTGCCGTCAAGGCCGACCTGTTCACCCCGGAGCGCGCTCGCCGTGGCGTGGTGCTCGTCGACGACGAGTGGGGCCAGCGGATGGCGCGGGAAGCGCAGGTTCCGGTGGTCACCGTCAGCACCCGCCCGGACGGCCCCGATGCGGACTGGCAGGCATCGATCACCGTCGGCCGCGCCGACCACACGTCCTTCGCCCTGACCCACCGGGACGGGCGCAGCCTGTCCACGGCCATCTGGATGCCGGGCCGGTTCAACGTGGCCAACGCTGCGCTCGCGCTGGTGATGGCGCTGGAGTCCGGCCTCACCACCCGGGAGGTGCACACCTCGATCGGCGACGGGCTGCGCGCGCACGTGCCCGGCCGGATGGAGCAGGTGGCCACCCAGCCCCGCTGCATCGTGGACTTCGCGCACAATGCGGAGGCGCTCGAGCTGGTGCTGCGGGCGCTGCGCCCGACCACCAAGGGGCGGCTGCTCGTGGTCTTCGGTGCCACGGGGGAGCGGGACGTCGCCAAGCGACCGGAGATGGGCCGGGTCACCGTCGCAGGGGCGGACGTGGTGGTGATCACCGACGACGACCCGCACGACGAGGAGCCCGGGACCATCCGGCGGCAGGTGCTGGCCGGAGCCCTCGGGGCAGTGCCCGCCGCGCAGCGCGCTGGCCGCACAGTGGACGTGTTCGAGGTCGCCCCGCGCGCCGAGGCGATCCGCCGCGCTGTGCTGTCCGCCGGCCCGAACGACACGGTGCTCGTGGCCGGGCGGGGGCACGAGACCGTGCAGGAGGTCGCCGGGGTGGAGCACCACCTGGACGACCGGGCCGAGGTCCGCGCTGCGCTGGCCGAGCGCGAGTCGCACCGATGATCGCGCTCGCCCTGTCCGAGGTCGCTGCTGCCGTCGGGGCCGCCGAGCCTGCGGTGGCCGGTTCGACGCAGGTGACCGGACCAGTGGTGGTCGACTCCCGGCAGGTGAGTGCCGGCGGGCTGTTTGCTGCGATCGACGGGGAGCACGTCGACGGGCACGATTACCTCCGTGCCGCCGCCGAGGCGGGTGCCGTGGCCGCTCTGGTCTCCCGCGCGGTGCCGGACGCCCCGATCCCCGCTCTGCACGTGCCGGACGTGCCGGCCGCGCTCGGGGCGCTCGCCCGGGAGGTGCTCTCCCGGCTGCGGGAGCGGACCGGTCTGCAGGTGGTTGCGATCACCGGATCGGTGGGCAAGACCACCACCAAGGACGTGCTCGCCCAGCTGCTCGCCCCGCTCGGTCACGTGATCGCCCCGGTCGGCTCGTTCAACAACGAGATCGGCCTGCCGCTGACCGTGCTCCGCGCGGACGAGAGCACCCAGGTGCTGGTGCTGGAGATGGGGGCGGACGCTCCCGGCAACCTCACCTACCTCACCTCGATCGCCCCGCCCGACGTCGCCGTGGTGCTCGTCGTCGGCCGCGCCCACCTGGGCGGCTTCGGCAGCGTCGAGGGCATCGCGGCTGCGAAGGCCGAGCTGGTGCAGGGGCTGCGCAGCGACGGTGTGGCGGTGCTGAACGCCGACGACGCCCGGGTGGCTGCGATGGCCGAGGTCGCTGCTGGTCGCGAGGTGCTCAGCTATGGCACCACGGCTGCGGCCCAGGTGCGCGCCGAGAACGTGCGCACCGATGCTGCCGGCCGGGTGTGCTTCACCCTTCGCACCAGCTCCGGCTCCGCCGAGATCGCCACCGGGCTCGTCGGCCTCCACCACACCACCAACGTGCTCGCCGCCGCCACCGCAGCGCTCGCGCTCGGTCAGCCGCTGGACCAGGTCGCCCAGGCTGCAGGTGGGGCCCGGCCGCTGAGCCCGCACCGGATGCAGGTCACCGAGGCCGGTGGGATCACTGTGGTCGACGACGCCTACAACGCCAACCCGGACTCGATGCGTGCCGCGCTCCAGGCGTTGGCGGTGCTCGGTGCCCAGCGGCGTACGGTCGCCGTGCTCGGCGAGATGCTTGAGCTTGGCCCCACCAGCGCCGAGGAGCACGCCGCGATCGGCGTGGAGACAGCACGCACCGGGGTGCAGCTGCTGGTGACGGTCGGCTCCGGTGCCGAACCGATTGCGGACGCTGCGCGCGCGGCGGGCGTGTCCCAGGTGCATGCGACCGCTAGCCTCGAGGAGGCCGAGGGGCTGCTGGCAAGACTGATCACGGAGGGCGATGTGGTGCTGGTGAAGTCCTCCAACGGTGCCGGGTTGATGCACCTGGCCGACCGCCTGGTGGCCGGGGAGCTCGCGGCAGGCGGGGAGGACCGTCGGTGAAAGGGATCCTCTTCTCCGGTGCGGGCGCACTGATCATCTCGCTGCTGTGCACCCCGTTGTTCATCCGCTTCCTCGTGCACCGCAACTACGGGCAGTTCATCCGCCAGGACGGCCCGACGGCACACTTCACCAAGCGCGGCACCCCCACGATGGGCGGGGTGGTGATCATCGTCGCCACCCTGGTCGCCTACGCCTTCGCCAGTGCCCTGACCGGCAACGTGCCCAGCGCCTCCGGGCTGCTGCTGCTCTTCCTCATGGTCGGCCTGGGGGTCGTCGGCTTCCTGGACGACTTCACCAAGATCACCCGGCAGCGTTCGCTCGGCCTGAGCCCGACCTGGAAGATCATCGGGCAGGGAGTGGTCGGCGTGCTCTTCTCCGTGCTCGCCCTGCAGTTCCCGAACGATCGGTTCCGCACACCTGCCAGCACGCACATCTCCTTCACCCGCGACCTCGGCCTGGACCTCGCGTTCGCCGGCACCGTCGTCGGACTGATCCTGTTCGTCATCTGGGCGAACTTCCTCATCACCGCCTGGTCCAACGCCGTCAACCTCACCGACGGGCTGGACGGGCTGGCCACCGGTGCGAGCATCTTCGTCTTCGCCGCCTACACGTTGGTGAGCATCTGGCAGATGAACCAGAACTGCCAGGTGCTGGCCAGCGTCGGCCCAGGGTGCTACGAGGTCCGCGACCCGCGCGACCTGGCGATGATCACGGCCGCGATCGTCGGCGCCTGCTTCGGCTTCCTGTGGTGGAATGCCTCCCCGGCGAAGATCTTCATGGGGGACACCGGTGCGCTGGCCCTGGGGGGCGCGCTGGCCGGGCTGACCATCCTCACCCGCACCGAGATCCTCGGGGCGATCATCGGCGGGCTGTTCGTCATCATCATCATCTCCGACGTGATCCAGATCGGGTTCTTCAAGGCCACCGGCCGGAGGGTGTTCAAGATGGCACCGTTGCACCATCACTTCGAGCTGATGGGCTGGGGTGAGGTGACCATCGTGATCAGGTTCTGGATCATCGCCGCCCTGTTCGCCGGCGCCGGCTTCGGGCTGTTCTACGCCGACTGGGTCTGGGTCACCCAGGGCACGTGATGGGACCGACGACGATCGACGAGCTGCGCGGCCGCCGGGTGCTCGTCGCCGGCCTCGGCGCTTCCGGCCGCTCCGCGGTCGACGTGCTCACCGAGATCGGCGCCGACGTGGTGGCTGCTGACGCCGACCCCACTGTGGCCGACCGGGTGGAGCTGCCACCGCAGGTGGCCCTGGTCGCCGATCCCCACCCGGACCGGCTCGCCGAGCGCGCCCTGCTCACCGAGCCGGACCTGGTGGTCACCTCGCCCGGATGGAACCCCCGCACCCCGCTGCTGGCCCGCGCCCGGGCCGAGGTGATCAGCGAGGTGGAGCTGGCCTGGCGGATCGCACCCCCGGGGATCCGTTGGCTCACGTTGACCGGCACCAACGGGAAGACCACCACGGTCGGGATGCTCGCCTCGATCCTGGCGGCGCACGGCTGGCAGGCCCCGGCCGTGGGCAACGTGGGCACCCCGATCGCCGCCACGGTGCTCGCCGCCCGTAGCGCGGAGCGGCCGCTGGATGCGCTCGCCGTGGAGCTGTCCAGCTTCCAGCTGCACTACACCCGCACGCTCGTCCCGCTCGCCGCTGCCTGTCTGAACGTTGATGCCGACCACCTGGACTGGCACGGGTCGATGAACGCCTACGTGGCTGCGAAGGCCCGGATCTACGCCCGCACCCGGGTGGCCTGCGTGTACAACACCGCTGACCCGTGCACGCGGCAGATGGTGGAGCAGGCGGACGTGACCGAGGGGGCCCGGGCGGTCGGCTTCACCCTGGGTACCCCGGCCGTGGGGGAGGTCGGGATGGTCGAGGACGTCCTGGCCGACCGGGCCTTCGTCCCGCACCGGGCCAGCCACGCTGCCGAGCTGGGCACCCTGGCCGACCTGGCGCACCTGGCCGAGGCCGGCGGCGGGGCCGCCGGGCCCGACGGCCGGGACCGGCCGTCGGTGCCGCGGCACGTCGTCGCCAACGCCCTGGCCGCCGCCGCTCTGGCTCGGGCAGCCGGAGTGGGACCGGCGGACGTGGCCGCAGGACTGCGCACCTACACCACCGGTCCGCACCGGATGCAGACTGTGGCCGAGATCGACGGTGTGCGGTACATCGACGACTCCAAGGCCACCAATGCGCACGCCGCTGCCGCGGCGCTGGCAGCCATGCCCGAGGGCGGGGCCGTGTGGATCGCCGGCGGGCTGGCCAAGGGTGCGCAGTTCGACGAGCTGGTGGCGACCTTCGCGAGCAAGCTGCGTGCCGCCGTCGTGATCGGTACCGATCCGGAGCCGATCACCAGCGCACTTTCCCGACACGCGCCCGACGTCCCGCGCCTGGTGGTGCCCGCTGGCGACACTGAGGTCATGACCACCGCCGTGACCCGCGCCGCCGGTCTCGCACGCCCCGGCGACGTGGTCCTGCTCGCGCCGGCCTGCGCCTCGATGGACCAGTTCGTCTCCTACGCCGATCGCGGTGAGCAGTTCGCCACCGCCGTGCGGCAGGTGCGGCCATGAGCACGCTGACCGCCCCGGCCCGACGTGCGCGCCCGACCGGCTCCCGCCGCACCCGGCCGCCCGCCCGGAAGCAGCGCCGTGCCCCCTGGGCGCAGAGCGTCGCCTGGCAGTCGCCGGTCACCACCTACTACCTGATCGGCGGGGTGAGCATCCTGCTGCTGGTGCTCGGCCTGGTGATGGTGCTCTCCTCCTCCTCGATCTACGCGCTGAACGCCACCGAGGGCACCAACCCGTTCGCGGACTTCGTCGGCCAGGCCAGCTATGCGCTGATCGCCCTGCCCGTGGCCTACCTGATGTCTCGGTTGCCGGTACGTGCCTACCGGGCGCTGGCCTGGCCGGCCATGCTCGGCACGCTCGCGATGCAGGTGCTGGTGTTCACCCCGATGGTGCTCGCAGACGGTGGCAACGCGAACTGGGTGGCCATCGGCCCGATCGTGCTGCAGCCCTCGGAGTTCGCCAAGTTCGGGCTGGCGCTGTGGCTCGGTGCGGTGCTCGCCACCAAGGGCAAGCTGCTGAAGCACTGGTCGCACGTGATCTTCCCGGCACTGCTGGTCTCCGCACTCTTCCTCGGCACCGTGCTGTACTCCCACGACCTGGGGACCGCACTGGTGTTCATCGCCCTGGTCGCCGGAGCGCTCTGGGTGGCCGGTGTGCCGACCTCGAAGTTTGTCGTCGCCGGATGCGCGGTCACCGCCCTGGTCGCCGCCCTGGCGGTGTCTTCGGAAAGCCGTACCCGGCGCATCTTGGACTTCCTCGGCATGGGTGCTGAGACCGACGCCCACGACACCGGCTACCAAAGCGTGCGCGCCCTGTGGGGGCTGGGGTCCGGCGGGCTCTCCGGAGTGGGTCTGGGAGCCTCGAAGGAGAAGTGGCTGTGGCTGCCGGCCGGGGACAACGACTTCATCTTCGCGATCATCGGCGAGGAGCTGGGTCTGCTCGGCGCCCTGCTGGTGCTCGCCCTGTTCGTGGCCCTGGCGGTCGGGCTGTGCCGCCTGATCGCCCGGCACCCAGACCCGTTCGTGAAGATCACCACCGCCGCCGTCGGCTGCTGGATCCTCGGTCAGGCGATGATCAACATCGGTGTGGCGATCGGCCTGTTCCCAGTGATCGGGCTCCCGCTCCCGCTGGTGTCCAAGGGCGGATCCTCCCTGGTGACGACGATCGCCGGGCTGGCCATGGTGCTCGCTTTCGCGCGGGACGAGCCAGGCGCCCGGGAGGCGCTGGCCGCCCGCCGCGGCTCCATGCGCCGTTCTCTGGCGGTGATCTCCGGACGGGTAGGTACGAGGCGCAGGCGTGGCTGAGCGCATCGTCCTGGCCGGTGGCGGCTCGGCGGGACATGTGAACCCCATGCTCGCCACCGCAGCAGAGCTGCGCCGGCGCCGTCCGGACACCGAGCTGGTGCTGCTCGGCACGGCCGACGGGCTCGAGGCCGAGCTCGTGCCCGCCGCCGGGTTCGAGCTCACCGTGATCGAGAAGGTGCCGCTGCCGCGCCGTCCGTCCGCCGACGTGCTGCGCTTCCCGCGCCGCTGGCGCGCAGCCACCGCCACCGCTCGCAAGGTGGTCGCCGGTGCAGCTGCCGTCGTCGGCTTCGGCGGGTACGTCGCCACCCCGGCCTACCTGGCCGGTCGCGCACTGGGCGTACCGATCGTGGTGCACGAGCAGAACGCACGACCCGGGCTGGCCAACCGGCTCGGTGCCCGCTGGGCCGCCGCCGTCGGGATCACCTTCGAGGGCACACCGTTGCCGAAGGCGCGCCTGGTCGGCCTGCCGTTGCGCCCAGCGATCGCTCAGCTGGTCCGTGACCGGGCCGTCGATCCCGAGGCACGGGCCCGCGCCGGTGCTGAGGCCTGCGGGCTGGACCCGGACCGGACCACTGTGTTGGTCACCGGTGGCTCCCTGGGCGCGGCGCGGCTGAACGCCACCGTGCCCCGGCTCGCCAGTGCCCTGGTCGAGGCGGGCGCCCAGGTGCTGCACCTGACCGGGAAGGGTAAGTCTTCCGCTGTGCTCGATCTCCTCGAAGCGGCACAGCCTCCGGTGCGGGAGCACTACCACGTGCGCGAGTACCTCACCGAGATGGAGCAGGCGCTCGCCTGCGCAGACCTGGTGGTCAGCCGCGCCGGCGCCGGGATGGTCAGCGAGCTCGCCGCACTGGGCGTCCCGGCGGTCTACGTGCCCCTGCCGGTCGGCAACGGTGAGCAACGGCTCAACGCCCGCCCAGTGGTCTCCGCCGGTGGCGGGCTGCTGGTGGCCGACCACGAGCTGACCCCGGACTGGCTCCGAGCGCACCTGCTGCCACTGGTCAGCGATGCCGACCAACGTGCCCAGATGGGGGCCGACGCCGCCCGTGCCGGGATCACCGACGCCGCCGCCCGGCTGACCGACCTGGTCCTCGACGTGTCCAGGAGCCGGTGATGCGAGCACACTTCGTGGCCATCGGTGGTGCCGGGATGTCGGTGATCGCCGAGCTGATGCTCGCCCAGGGGCAGACGGTGAGCGGTTCGGACCGGGCGGACTCGCCCGTGCTACGCCGCCTGGCCGGCCTCGGTGCCACCGTGCACGTGGGACACGATGCCGGCCACGTGGCCGGTGCCGACCTGGTGGTGGTCTCCACCGCGATCGCCGCGGACAACCCCGAGGTCGTCGCGGCCCGGGAGCAGGGCATCGAGGTGGTGCACCGCTCGCAGGCGCTGGCCCGGGTCGCTGCGGGTCAGGACTTCGTGGCCGTAGCCGGTGCGCACGGCAAGACCACCACCTCGGCGATGCTTGCCCTCGCCCTGTCCGACCTGGGCCAGGACCCCAGCTACGCGATCGGTGCCGGGCTGCGTGGTCGCGGCAGCGGCGGACACCTCGGCACCGGTGGCGTGTTCGTGGCCGAGGCAGACGAGTCCGACGGCTCGTTCCTGGCCTACCACCCGCGGGTCGCCGTGGTGACGAACATCGAGCCGGACCACCTGGACCACTACGGCACACCAGATGCCGTGCACCAGGCCTTCGCGGACTTCGCGGACCGGATCGTGCCCGGTGGCCTGCTCGTCGCCTGCACCGACGACCCTGGTGCTGCCGCCCTGGCCCGCCAGGCCGCAGCCGTCGGCACCAGGGTGCTCGGCTACGGGACGATGCCGGTGCAGGGCGGTCCGCCCGAGCAGGTGCAGGTGCGGGTGCGCGAGCTGCACGGCAGCGGCTCTCGTGCCGAGCTGGTCGCCACGGACGTCTCCGGACGGACCAGCGATCCGGTCGAGCTGGTGCTGCCGGTCCCCGGTGAGCACAACCTGCGCAACGCCACCGCCGCCTGGTGCGCGGGCCGGGAGCTCGGCGCCGACCCGGTGGCCCTGGCCCGGGCGCTCGGGTCCTTCACCGGAACGGCGCGGCGGTTCGAGGACCGGGGGAGTGCCGGTGGCGTGCGGGTGGTCGACGACTACGCGCACCACCCGACCGAGGTGGCGGCGTTGCTGGCCACCGCCCGGCAGGTCGCCGGAGCCGGGCGGGTGCTGGTGCTGTTCCAGCCGCACCTGTTCTCCCGCACCGAGGCGTTCGCGACCGACTTCGCTCGCGCGCTGACGGCTGCCGACGCCGTGGTGCTCACCGCGATCTTCCCGGCACGGGAGGAGCCGCGCCCCGGCATCACCTCCGCGCTGGTCGCCGAGCGCGTCCCCGGGGCGCGGTACCTGGCCGACCACGAGGCTGCTGCGCACGCCGTCGCCGACCTGGCCCGCCCCGGTGACCTGGTGCTCACTGTCGGTGCAGGTGACGTCACCGCACTGGCGCCGGTGATCCTGGAGCGGATCGAGGCACGGGCTCGGGAGCGATCGTGAGGGCACCGACGCAGCCGAAGGTCCGCTCCAGCCAGCGCCGACCGGCAGCCGAGCAGACACCAGCCCAGCGCCGGCGCACCGCCCGCGCCGGCACGGCGAAGCCGCTGAGCGCAACGGCCTCCAGGACCAGGGGGAAGGGCACACCGGAGACTCCCCGGAAGGCTGCCCGTGCCAGCGCCGCGAAGACCACCCGCAGCACGACGCCGGTCCCCGTCGCGCCGCGGTCCGCCGAGCTGGCGGCACCGCTACGGGACCGACCGCGGGTCTCCGCCCAGTTCGCCGATCGGCTCGCAGAACGCAAGGCCGCAGTGCGCCGGCTGCGGTGGCGTACGGTCGCACTGGCCGTCCTCGGTGTGCTGCTGGTCACCGGCTGCGCCTACGTGCTGCTCTTCTCCTCGCTGCTCGCGCTGCGCAGCGGTGAGATCGAGGTGCAGGGCACGAACCAGATCGTCTCGGAGGAGGAGGTGCTCGCCGTCGCTGCCGGGGCGGAGGGCACGCCGCTGGCGCGGCTGGACACCGCCGGTCTGGTGGAGCAGCTGCACGAGATCGTGGGTGTGCAGGACGCGCGGGTGCAGCGGGACTGGCCGCACGGGCTGCAGATCACCATCGAGCCGCGAGTGCCGGTAGCGGTGGTCGCAGACGGCCAGGAGGTGGTGGTCCTGGACGATGTGGGTGTCGAGCTCCGCCGTCAGCAGGAGGCGCCGGAGAACCTTCCCCTGGTGGACGTGCCGCTGGGGGAGGAGGGCACCGCCGGTTCGCTGGCCGCGGTGCTGGAGGTGCTCGGTGCACTCCCCGAGGACCTGCTCGCGGAGGTCACCGCGGCCAGCGCCCCCTCCTCGAACCAGGTCCAGCTCGAGCTCGCTGACGGCGTCGAGGTGTTCTGGGGCGGCTCGGCGGAGAACGCGCTCAAGGTGCAGGTGCTGCAGACGTTGCGCCAGGTGGAGGCCACCGGGTACGACGTGTCCGCCCCGCGTGCACCGATCACCATCGGCGAGCCGGATCCGGACTGAGGACACGCCGACGTCCAGACACGCCGGTCGGTCGGCGACACGCGCGACACACCCGCCGATGTCGTTGCCGAACCAGGGCGTGGCACCTAGCGTCATCAATGCCAGAAAATGACATAACTCTAAGCCTCAGGTTGAGGTTGAGGGTTGAGAGTAGCAACCGAGCACCGAACGAGAGGGATCGACGTGGCGGCACCGCAGAACTACCTGGCGGTCATCAAGGTGGTCGGCATCGGCGGCGGCGGAGTGAACGCCGTCAACCGGATGATCGAGGTCGGGTTGAAGGGCGTGGAGTTCATCGCCATCAACACCGACGCACAAGCACTGCTGATGAGCGACGCCGACGTCAAGCTCGACGTCGGACGAGAGCTGACCCGGGGCCTGGGCGCCGGTGCCGACCCGGAGGTCGGCAAGAAGGCGGCCGAGGACCACGCGGAGGAGATCGAGGAGGTCCTGCGCGGGGCCGACATGGTCTTCGTCACCGCCGGTGAGGGTGGTGGTACCGGTACCGGCGGCGCTCCGGTGGTGGCCAAGATCGCCCGCTCGCTCGGTGCGCTGACCATCGGTGTGGTCACCCGTCCGTTCACCTTCGAGGGCCGCCGGCGCGGAGTGCAGGCCGATGCCGGCATCGACGCGCTGCGCGCCGAGGTGGACACGCTGATCACGATCCCGAACGACCGGCTGCTGTCCATCAGCGACCGGAACGTCTCGGTCCTGGACGCCTTCAAGTCCGCCGACCAGGTACTCCTCTCCGGTGTGCAGGGCATCACCGACCTGATCACCACCCCCGGCCTGATCAACCTCGACTTCGCCGACGTGAAGTCAGTGATGCAGGGCGCCGGCAGTGCGCTGATGGGCATCGGGTCCGCCCGCGGGGACGACCGTGCCGTGCAGGCCTCGGAGCTGGCGATCTCCTCGCCGTTGCTGGAAGCCAGCATCGATGGCGCGCACGGGGTGCTGCTGTCCATCCAGGGTGGCAGCGACCTGGGGCTCTTCGAGATCCACGAGGCGGCCCGGCTGGTCCAGGAGGCAGCGCACCCGGAGGCGAACATCATCTTCGGTGCGGTGATCGACGACGCACTCGGCGACGAGGTGCGTGTCACCGTGATCGCCGCCGGCTTCGACTCCGGCGCGCCGCAGCCCAATGCACAGCCGGAGCCGGTCACCCGAGCGGCGCCCCGCACCCAGGAGCCGCCGGCCGCTGCACCACCGGTCCCACCGGCAGCACCCGCCCGCGAGGTGCCGCAGCAGGCCCAGGAGGCCCGGCCGGCCCCCACCACCGCACCCGCCCCGGAGCCTGCAGTGAGCACCGAGCCACCACGGCAGCCG
The DNA here is from genome assembly GCF_000421225.1 of Ruania albidiflava DSM 18029. Taxonomy (GTDB): domain Bacteria; phylum Actinomycetota; class Actinomycetes; order Actinomycetales; family Beutenbergiaceae; genus Ruania; species Ruania albidiflava. The sequence continues at coordinate 396,001 of NZ_ATWL01000002.1, forward strand.
GTGCCAGTGGCGCAGTCGACGCCTCCGAACCAGGGTGCGCCGGTGGAGGTGCCGCACGTCTTCGACGAGGAGCCGCGCCGCCGCGATGATGACCTGGACGTTCCCGACTTCCTCAAGTGAGGTGCTGACCGCAGAGCTCGGTGCGGGCACCTGGGCGGCCTTCACCACCCGCGCCGGGGGTGTGAGCGAGGGCGAGCACGCTTCGCTCAACCTGGGCGCAGGTGTCGGGGACGCCCCGGAGGCAGTGGCCCGCAACCGGGGCATCCTCGCCCGCACGGCCGACGCACCTGTTGCGTTCGTGCGTCAGGTGCATGGTGTGGACGTGTTCCGGTGGGACGCCCAGGCCGTCCCCGCGCTGGGGGAGGAGCCGGTGGCGGACATCGTCCTGACCACCGCGGCCGGAGCCGCGGTGGCAGTCCTGGTCGCCGACTGCGTCCCGGTGCTGCTGGCCGGGCCGGGCGGTGTCGCGGCCGTGCATGCGGGCCGCAAAGGGGTGCTCGCTGGTGCGGTCCCGACCGCGGTCGCAGCACTAGCAGAGGAGGGGGTGACCGTCACGCACGCGGCGATCGGCCCCTCGATCTGCGGACGCTGCTACGAGGTGCCCCGAGCGCTGCGCACCGAGGCCTCCGCCCAGCTGGCGGAGCTGCACGCCACCACGTCCTGGGGCACCCCTGCGCTCGACCTGCCCGCCGGTGTGCACGCCCAGCTGCACGCTGCCGGGATCACTCGTGTGGATCACCAGGCGATCTGCACCCTGGAGGACGAGCGGTTCTTCTCCTACCGGCGCAGCGGCGTGTGCGGGCGGTTCGCCGGTGTGGTCCGGCTGGACTGAACCCTGTCGCCCACCTGCGTCACCGTCGCCCACCGACACCTGCGACACGCCGCCGGTGGTGCCGACGTTGCGGGCCCGGCCTGGTCTAGCGTCGGAAGCGACCACTTCCCCACCCGGCATCCGCCGGACCGAACGAGGAGCAGGCATGGGAGCGCTGCGCAAGACGATGCTGTACCTCGGCCTCTCCGAGGCCGACCCGGAGAACGAGGACCGGTACGCCGAGACGTCCTACGAGCAGGACTACTCCGACTACGACGAGGTTGAGGAGACACAGGACGTGCAGGAGGCTCAGGTGACCCCGATCAGCCAGGCGGCGTCGCACAACGCGCAAGGGTTGCGCCGCATCACCACTGTGCACCCGCGCACCTACACCGACGCGAAGTCGATCGGTGAGGCGTTCCGCGCCGGCACCCCGGTGATCATGAACCTCACCGACATGACCGACGCCGAGGCGAAGCGCCTGGTGGACTTCTCCGCCGGGCTGATCTTCGGCCTGCGCGGTACGATCGAGCGCGTGACCAACAAGGTGTTCCTCCTCTCCCCGGCTGCGGTCGAGGTGGCCAGCGAGCGGCACGAGGTCGAGTCGAAGTCCCGCTTCTTCAACCAGAGCTGACGGTGCAGTGGCTGTTCGGCATCGCCTATCTGCTCGTCCTGCTGTTCGTCGTCGCGCTCCTCGTGCGGATGGCCTTCGACTGGGTGATGTACTTCGCGCGTGAGTGGAAACCGCGTGGAGTGGCGCTGCTGGCAGCCGAAGCCGTGTTCAGCGTGACCGACCCGCCGCTGAAAGCGCTGCGTCGGCTGATCCCGCCGCTGCGGCTGGGCGGTATGGCCCTGGACGTCGCCTTCCTCATCATCCTGGTGGTGAGCTGGGTGCTCCTGGGTATCCTTGGCCAGTTCGTACCCGCGTGACGCGTAGCAGCACGGGATCCGCTACCGTACCTGTGGGATCAGTTGGAAGACCTCCGTCGGTGACCCGCCGACCCGACCGAAACAGACCGAGGTGACGACTATGGCTCTGCTCACCGCAGACGACGTCCTCAACAAGAAGTTCCAGCCCACCAAGTTCCGCGAGGGGTACGACCAGGACGAGGTGGATGACTTCCTCGACGAGGTCGTCAACACGCTGCGCGTGGTCGGCGGCGAGAACGAAGAGCTGAAGGCCAAGCTGGAGGCGGCGGAGCGACGTATCGCCGAGCTCTCCGGCGGTGCAGCCCCGGCCCCGACCCCGGAGGGGTCCGCGGACGAGACCACCCAGTTCAGCCCGGTGCAGGCACCGGCAGCCCCGTCCGGTGCCGAGCAGACGGAGCCCGCTCCGTCCGCCACGTCGGCCGACGAGTCCGCCGCCGCCGAGGCCGAGGCTCCCGCCCCGGAGCCGGCTCCCGCGGCGACCTCCGCCGCCGAGGCCGCTGCCCCGGCCGCAGCCGCGAACGAGCCGGAGTCGGCCACGGGTATGCTGCAGCTGGCCCAGCGCCTGCACGACGAGTACGTCAACAACGGCAAGGCCGAGGCAGACCGGCTGGTCTCCGAGGCGCGCGCCGAGGGCGAGCGGCTCACCCGTGAGGCGGACGAGCAGCGTCACCGCACGCTCAGCCAGCTGGAGAGCGAACGGTCCCTGCTGGAGCGCAAGATCGACGAGCTGCGCGTGTTCGAGCGGGACTACCGCACCCGGCTGAAGAGCTACCTGGAGGGTCTGCTCAGCGACGTCGAAGGCCGCGGCAGCATCTCCTCCCAGTACGCCTCGGGCGAGCACACCGACCTGCGCCGCCCATGAGGCCGCTGGCGCACTGACACCGACCGACGGCGGGCCCCCGGGGTATCTGGGGGCCCGCCGTCGTCATGACCACCGAGGAGAGCACCGATGGGCCAGCGGGGCCAGGAGCAGCGGCCGCGACGAGGACTGATCGCGCTGGTCGCCATCCTCACTCTCGTCGTGCTGGTGATCGACCAGGCCAGCAAGCAGGTCGTGGTGAACACTCTCGAGGTCGGGCAGTTCCACCCGCTGCTCGGCGACTTCCTCGGTCTGAGCCTGGTGTTCAACCCGGGTGCGGCGTTCTCCCTCGCCGAGGGCTCCACCTGGGTGTTCACGATCGCGGCGGTGGTGGTGACCGTGGTGATCGTGCGCATCTCCCGCCGCTTGGGGTCCCGTGGTTGGGCGGTAGCCCTGGGAGCGCTGCTCGGCGGGACGCTGGGCAACCTCGGCGACCGGCTGTTCCGCGAACCAGGTTTTGCCGTGGGGCACGTGGTGGACTTCATCAACTACAACGGCTGGTTCGTCGGCAACGTGGCCGACATCGCGATCGTGCTCTCCGCGGTCGCCATCGCGGTGCTCTCCTTCGGCGGCATCGGCGTGGACGGCCAGCGGGCCGCAGGCTCCCAGCGGGACGGCGCACCCGCCGAGGGCAAGCACGTCGCCACGCCTGCGGACGAGCAGGAGCCGGCCGAGGACGAGGCCGGGGATCCCGACGAGGCCGGTGCGGCCGACAGCCCCGCGCAGCAGGACGGTCCGACCCGCCCGGCAGCACCGAAGCGGACGTCCGCCGATGGCTGACCGTCGCTCCCTGCCGGTGCCCGACGGTCTGGCCGGCCAGCGGGTCGATGCAGCGCTGTCCCGGCTGCTCGGGATGAGCCGGACCAAGGTCGCCGACCTCGCCGCCGCCGGAGCGGTGACGATGGACGGGCAGGTCCTCGGCAAGTCGGACCGGCTGCGCGCCGGAGCCTGGCTGGATGTGGTGCTGCCGGATCTGGCCGCCGAGCCTCCGCCGCCACCAGAACCGGTTCCTGGGATGGCGATCCGCTTCGACGACGACGACGTGGTGGTCGTGGACAAGCCGGTCGGGGTGGCTGCACACCCCAGTCCAGGCTGGCAGGGTCCGACGGTCGTGGGTGCGCTGGCCGCGGCCGGGTACCGGGTGTCCACCTCTGGCGCAGCCGAGCGGCAGGGCGTGGTGCACCGCCTGGACGTGGGTACGTCCGGGCTGATGGTGGTGGCGAAGAGCGAACGGGCGTACACCGTGCTGAAGCGGGCGTTCAAGGAACGGACCGTGACCAAGGTGTACCACGCCGTCGTCCAGGGCCATCCGGACCCGACCACCGGCACCATCGACGCCCCGATCGGCCGCCACCCGGACCACCACTACCGGTGGGCGGTGGTCGCCGACGGCAGACCGAGCATCACCCACTACCAGACTGTGGAGGCGATGCCCGGCGCCACCCTGCTGGAGGTGCACCTGGAGACTGGGCGCACCCACCAGATCCGGGTGCACGCTGCCGCGATCGGGCACCCGTGCGTGGGGGACGTCACGTATGGCGCCGACCCTCGGCTGGCCGAACGGCTCGACCTGCACCGGCAGTGGCTGCACGCCATGCGGCTCGGCTTCGCCCACCCCGCCAGCGGTGACTGGGTGGAGGTGACCAGCGAGTACCCCGACGACCTGGCCGTTGCCCTGGCCACGTTGCGGGAGAGCACGCTGCGATGACCAGGCCAGCAGAGGTGCAGGTGCTCCGGGTCGCTGATGCGGCAGGTCTGCAGCGGGTGCACGCGCTGCGCTTCGAGGTGTTCGTGGCAGAGCAGGACGTGCCGCTGGCCGAAGAGCTGGACGAGCGCGACCACCTGCCCGGTGCGGTGCACCTGCTGGCCGTGGCCGACGGGCAGGACCTGGGCACGGCGCGGCTGCTGGTCGAGGAACCCGGCACCGTGCACGTGACCCGGGTGGCGGTCCGTGCCAGCAGTCGCGGCCAGGGCATCGGCCGGGCGTTGATGGTCGAGGCGGAACGCATCGCCCTGGCCGAGCACGCCACCAGCGGGCAGGTGCAGGTCGAGCTGTCCGCCCAGGAGAGCGCACTCGGGTTCTACACCGCGCTCGGTTACCAGATCGGCACGGAGAGGTATCTGGACGCCGGCATCTGGCACCGGGACGCCGGCAAGACGCTGACCGGCTGAGCGGCGATGTGGGAGCTGGCCGCTGCGTTCGGCTACTGCGCGCTCTCGGCGGTGGTGATGGTGCTGCCGGCCGAGCTGTACCTGCTCGGTGCGGCAGCGTGGACCGATGTTCCGGGCATCTGGTTGGCGCTGGCCGGAGCGGTCGGGCAGGTGGCCGGAAAGATGCTCTCGTACCTGGTCGGCCGAGGGGTGCTCTCCACCGAGCGGCTGCGCACCCGCACCCAGGGCCGCTGGGTGCAGCGGATGACCCGGGTGGAGGACTGGTGCTCCGAGCACGGATGGGGACCGGCGGCGGTGACGTTCGTCAGCGCCTTCTCCGGGCTGCCGCCGTACGCGCTGGTCGCGGTGCTGGCTGGGGCGCTGCGGATGCCGTGGTGGCTGTTCGCCGCCGTGTCCGTACTGGGCCGGTTCCTGCGGTTCTGGGCGGTGGTGACCATCCCGCACCTGCTGCCGGGCACGCTGTTCGGCCTCTGAGCTAGGTGTACCCGGCCAGGAGGTTGGTTACAGGCGGCTGGTGGGAGGTAGTCCACCGAGTGCGCTGTGGCCACGGACAGTGTTGTAAGTTTCCAGCCAGGGTGCAAGGGCGGCTTGGCGGTCGTGGTTGCTGGTGAAGGTTTGGCGGTAGGCCCACTCGGTGGCCAGGGTCCGGTTGAACCTCTCGACCTTGCCGTTCTGCCACGGGCAGTGGGGTTTGATGAATTTCTGCTGGATGCCGAGGTCGGCACAGATCCCGCGCAGTGACCACTTGTAGGCCCAGGCGTTGTCGGTCATCAGGCGCTCGATTCTGGTGATGCCGTGCTCGGCGAAGTGGGCAGCTGCG
>NZ_ATWL01000003.1 GCF_000421225.1 Ruania albidiflava DSM 18029
TCCTCGCCCGCGCAGCTGCCCACTTCGCCGAGCACGGCATCACCAGAATCGAGCGCCTGATGACCGACAACGCCTGGGCCTACAAGTGGTCACTGCGCGGGATCTGTGCCGACCTCGGCATCCAGCAGAAATTCATCAAACCCCACTGCCCGTGGCAGAACGGCAAGGTCGAGAGGTTCAACCAGACCCTGGCCACCGAGTGGGCCTACCGCCAAACCTTCACCAGCAACCACGACCGCCAAGCCGCCCTTGCACCCTGACTGGAAACTTACAACACTGTCCGTGGCCACAGCGCACTCGGTGGACTACCTCCCACCAGCCGCCTGTAACCAACCTCCTGGCCGGGTACAACTAGGCCGAGCCGCGCGGGCCGACGCACGCTCCGCCGTCGGCGACCTGCCTCAAGAAGGTCACGTGAAGGCGGGCACCGGTGACCGGTCTTTATTGACGCAATCGGGGTGGACGTCGCGGCAGGGCCGATACTGGGCGGGTGGACGAGCAGACCGTGGGGGTCGGGCCCTGGCCGGGCGGCCCGGAGGCGTGGCCCGCAGACGACCGGCTCGACCCCGAGCTGCTCGCCGCCGGCGACCGGCGCAACGTCATCGACCGGTACCGGTACTGGCGCCTGGAGGCGATCGTCGCCGACCTGGACACCCGGCGGCACCCGTTCCACGTGGCGATCGAGAACTGGGGTCGGGACTTCAACATCGGCTCCGTGGTGCGCTCGGCGAACGCGTTCGCCGCCGAGGAGGTGCACATCGTCGGCCGGCGCAGGTGGAACCGCCGTGGGGCGATGGTCACCGACCGGTACCAGCACCTGCGGCACCACGAGGACGTGGCCGCCCTGCTGGACTGGGCCCGCGGGCGTGGCCTACCGGTGATCGGCGTGGACAACGTGCCCGGATCGGTACCGATCGAGGCACAGCTGCTGCCGGAGTCCTGCGTGCTGCTGTTCGGCACCGAGTCGGAGGGCCTGACCGCCGAGGCGCGCGCCGGTGCCGAGCAGCTCGTGCACATCAGCCAGTACGGTTCCACCCGGTCCATCAACGCCGGTGCAGCAGCTGCGATCGCGATGCACGTCTGGATTCGGCAGCACGCCCGTCCGCAGCACTGACCCCGCCCGTCGCGACAGACGATCGTCTGCAGCACATTCCGCCATCTGCAGCACGTCGTGCGAGCCCGCAGATACCGAACCGTGCTGCAGACGGGCGTCCAGTGCAGGGTGCAGTGCGGTGACGGGCATGGAACGGCACCTGGGGAAGGGGCCGGGCACTTCGTGGGAGACTGGGGCGACAGCACACATCCTGACGCAGGAGAACTTCCATGGGCATTGCTTCCCCCGAGGTGTACGCCGAGATGATCGACCGGGCGAAGGAGCGCTCGTTCGCCTACCCGGCCGTCAACGTCACCTCCTCCCAGACCCTCACGGCAGCGCTGCGCGGGTTCGCCGAGGCCGAGAGCGACGGCATCATCCAGGTATCCGTCGGCGGGGCCGAGTACGCCTCCGGCTCCACGATCAAGGACCGGGTCGCCGGATCGCTCGCGCTGGCCGCCTACGCCGCCGAGGTCGCCAAGAACTACCCGATCACCGTCGCGCTGCACACCGACCACTGCGCCAAGGAGAACTTGGACAGCTGGGTCCGGCCGCTGCTGGCCCTGGAGGCCGAGCAGGTCCGCGGCGGCGGGCTGCCCTCCTTCCAGTCGCACATGTGGGACGGTTCCGCAGTGCCGCTGGAGGAGAACCTGCAGATCGCCGAGGAGCTCCTCGAGCTCTCCCGCGAGGCCCGCACGCTGCTGGAGATCGAGGTCGGCGTGGTCGGTGGCGAGGAGGACGGCGTCGCCCACGAGATCAACGAGAAGCTCTACACCACGGTCGAGGACGGGCTGGCCACTGTGCGCGCCCTGGGCACCGGGGAGAAGGGCCGCTACCTGACCGCGCTGACCTTCGGCAACGTGCACGGGGTGTACAAGCCCGGCCATGTGAAGCTGCGTCCGGAGCTGCTCGGTGAGATCCAGTCCGCGGTCGGCGCCGAGGTCGGCAAGGACAAGCCGTTCGACCTGGTGTTCCACGGTGGTTCCGGCTCCACCGCCGAGGAGGTCGCCACCGCAGTGGACAACGGGGTGATCAAGATGAACATCGACACCGACACCCAGTACGCGTTCACCCGCCCGGCTGTGGCGCACATGTTCACCAACTACGACGGTGTGCTCAAGGTCGACGGCGAGGTGGGCAACAAGAAGGCCTACGACCCGCGTGCCTGGGGCAAGCTTGCCGAGGCCGGGATGGCCGAGCGGATCGTGGAGGCTTGCCAGTGGCTGCGGTCCGCCGGGCAGAAGATCGGCTGACCAGCCCCACCCACCGCCCCGGGCCACGCCGCGGGGCACAGCTCGGCTGAGCCGAGCACCTGGACGACGACGGCGACCGGTCCTGGCCAGGGCCGGTCGCCGTCGTCTGTGCCCACCCGGGCACACCTGCGAGCGGGACCATCGCACCTCGGGAGCAGAAATAGAGGCGACGGCTGCCGGTGGCCAAACTTAGAGTTGGTCCGCCATGACCTCGACCGCAGCACCTACCCGCAGCACCGGCCCGGCCGCACCTGACTACCAGCAGGACCCCGCGCGCCGGGTCGACCTGCGCCGCCTGCGCCGGCCGGCGACCGCCCTGGCGTTGATCGGCAGTGCCAGCGCTGCGATCGGGCAGACCTACGGCACCGTGGTGGCCGGCGACCTCGCCGAAGGCCCGAGCGCCGCCCTGGTCGGGCTGCTCGCGCTGTGCGTGGTCGGCGCTGCGCTCGCGGACACTGTCGGCCGGGTGGTCTGGAGCGCCGTGGTGGACCGGGCTGAGGGTGCGCTGCGGCGCGACCTGCTCACCGCCGCGCTGCACCAGCCCCTGGCGACCCTCTCCGAGCAGGCGGTCGGGGAGATCCTGGACCGGGTGGACGACGACACCCACGAGGTCGGCACCCTGGTGCGGTTGCAGGTGTGGGGTCTGCTGCGCGCAGTGTTCTCCGTGGTGCCGATGTGGCTGGTGGCCGGGTTCACCTGGTGGCCCGCGTTCCTGCTCTTCCCCGCCCTGGCCGCAGCCACCTACCTGCTGGTGCGACCGCTGCTGCGCCCGATCGCCGAGAGCAAGGTGGTCGAGGAGATCGCCTGGACCGACCACGCCGCTGCGGTCGAGGAGGGTGTCGCCGGCCGGGACGACCTGCGCACCAGCCTCGGGCAGGCGTTCGTGGTCCGCCGGCTCGCGGAGCTGTCTGCCCGGGTGCACGAGAAGTTCGCCGTGGTGCAACGCCTGGAGGCCCGGCTGCTCGGCCGCGCTGGGCTGCTGCTGCACAGCCTGCTCGCCGGTATCGGGGTCACCGGGGCCGCCCTGGTGCTCGCCGACGGCCTGTCCGTCGGCCGGCTGGTCACCCTGTTCCTGGTCACGACGACGTTCGTCGGGCTGGTCAGTCATCTCGCCGAGCAGCTGCCCGAGCTGCAGGCGGGCCTGGGCGCCCTGATCCGGCTGCGGCAGCTGCTCTCCTCCCCGCCGGAGCCCACCGGAGGGGAGGACCTGCCCGAGGGGCCCCTGGATCTGGAGCTGCGGGACCTGCACTTCGCCTATGACGAAGGCACCTTCGCGCTGCGTGAGGTGTGCCTGCACCTGCCGGCCGGGCAGACTGTCGCGCTGGTCGGGCGCACCGGTTCGGGCAAGTCCACCCTGGCCGCACTGCTCTCCCGGGCGGTGGAACCACCGCAGGGGACTGTGCTGCTCGGCGGGGCGGACGTGTGCGCCCTGGACCTGCAGCAGCTTCGCGGGGCCGTCGGCGTGGTCAGCCAGCGCACCGACATCCTCGCCGGCACCCTCGCGGAGAACATCACGTTGTTCGAGGACTACCCGCGCCAGCGGGTCGAGGCTGCCGTCGCCGAGCTCGGCCTGACCGGCTGGGTCGCCGGTCTGCCAGATGGTCTGGACACTGCGCTGGGCGCCGGGGGCACCACGCTCTCCGCCGGGGAGGAACAGCTGGTCGCCTTCGCCCGGCTGCTGGTGCGGGACGTGCGGGTGGTGGTGCTCGACGAGGCCACCGCCCGGATGGACCCGCTGACCGAACGGCGGGTGGTCGCCGCCGCAGACCGGCTGCTACGCGGGCGGACCGGCGTGCTCATCGCGCACCGGCTGAGCACCACGCAGCGGGCGCACCAGGTGGCGGTGCTCGCCGGCGGGCGGATCGTCCAGCAGGGCAGGCGCGCCGAGCTGGCTGTGGCTGAGGGCCCGTTCCGCGAGCTGCTCACCGCGGCCGGTGGGGACCACGACGACGCCGACCAGCAGCTGGGCGCACCCGCCCGGGCGCACCAGGTGGTCGCTGCCGCCGAGGCAGCGCTCGGGCAGGGTGAGCGCGGCTGTACGGCGACCGCGCCGGGTGGTGCTGTCCCGGCCGAGCAGATCGGGCACCGCCGCCGCACCGGCACCCCACCACAGCGCCGCGAGGTGGGTACCGGTCCGAGCCTGGCCCGCGGCATCGCCCGCGCGCTGACTGTCCGACCGGCGTGGGGCATCGGCGGTGCCGTCGGGTTCCTGCTCTCCGCGCTGATCGGCGCCCAAGGTGCGTTCACCGGGTTCGTCTGGGGTGAGCTGGTGGTCCGGCTGACCACGGGGGAGCAGGTCGTCTGGTTGCTCGCGCTGCTGGCCGGCAGCCTGCTGGCTGCCCCGCTGCTGCTCGCCGACGCCGTCTGGCGCTACCCGCGCTGGTGGGTGGAGGTGCTGCTGCGCACCCGGATGGCGGTGCTGTTCGGGCAGACCCAGCAGCACGGCCTGCCCCGCACCCCTCCAGGGGAGGTCGTCGCCCGCAGCATGGACGCCGACCGGTACGCGCGCTACGCCGACCGGTGGGTGGACTTCATCAACGGGCTGGTGATCGCGGCGGTCACCGCAGTGCTCGGCGGCACCTGGCTCGCCGGGGCGGTGCTGCTGGCTGTGATGGTCACCTCCGCAGCGGCCTCCAGCATCGGCCGCCCGATCGCCGGCCGGTCGGCAGCGGCAGCCTCCCGGGCCCGCGCCGGCTTCGGCCGCGCCCTGGTCTCCGCACTGGAGTCCGCCCGTACCGTCAAGCTCGCCGGGGCCACCCCGGCGGTGCACGCCCACCTACGTGGGGTGGACTCCGGACGGGTGGACGCAGCCGTGCGCGAGCACCGGGTGCAGGCCGTGCTCGCCGGCGTGCCGGTGGTGATGGTGCAGGCCGGTGTGGTCGCCGCCTGGGCCGCGCTGCTGTGGGGCTGGTGGGGGTTGGCCACCGCGTTGCTGGTCGCCAACGCCGTGAACGGGTTCGACTGGTTCGGCCGGGTGGCCGGTGCCGTGGTGACCGAGGCACCCGGTACCCGGGACTGGCAGCAGCACACCAGCGCCTTCGCCGGTGGGGTGGACCTGATGGACCTGCCACCCCAGGTGGACCTGCTCACCGGTGCCGCCCCCGGGCCCGGCCCTGCGCTGCGCGACCCGCTCGGCGAGCTCGCCCTCGCCGATGTCAGTGCGGTGCACGACGACGGCACGATCGGTGCGGAGCACGTGGACCTGACCGTTCGTGCCGGGGAGCTGGTGCTGCTCGTCGGGCAGGTTGGTGCCGGCAAGTCCAGCCTGCTCGGTGCGCTGGCCGGACTGGTCCCGCACCGCGGGCAGATCACCTGGAACGGTGCGCCGATCACCGACGCGGAGGTGTTCCTGCGGCCCGGCCGGGTGGCGCACGTCGCGCAGGTGCCGCGGGTGCTGTCCGGAACGTTCGCGGAGAACATCCGGCTCGGTCACGACCGGCCGCTGGAGGGACCGGTCGCCGATGCGCGCCTGGCACCGGACGTGGCTGCCGCGGGCGGTCCGGACGCGCTGGTGGGGCACCGCGGTGTGCGCCTGTCCGGCGGGCAGGTGCAGCGTCTGGCGCTCGCCCGGGCGCTGGCCACCGATGCGGACCTGCTGCTCGCCGACGACGTCTCCAGCGCACTGGACGCTGCTACCGAGCTGGAGCTGTGGGATGCGCTCCGCCAGCGGCGCACCACGGTCATCGGTGCCACGTCGAAGCGGGCTGCGCTCGCCCTGGCCGACCGGGTGGTGGTGCTCACCGACGGCCGGGTGGCCGGTGTCGGCCGCTGGACCGAGCTGGAGCCGCAGTGGGGGCACCTAGCTGGCTGACCCCGCGTCGGAGGTGGGTTCGCGCCCAGGAGGCGTCGTCGGTCGCGTCGGAAGGGCGCTCCGTGGCGCGAACCTGCCTCCCAGGGGTGCGGGTGACGGGGCCTACTTCCGGCTGGCGTCCGGTTCGGAGTCGACCACGTCTACCAGGTCCCCGATCCGGGTGACCTCGAGCAGGAACCGCACCACGTCGGGCGGCTTGATCAGGCTGAGCCGACCCGGGGTCCGGTTCGCCAGACGCGCCAGCAGCGCGATCCCCGAGGAGTCCATGAACGTCACGTGCCGGGCGTCCACCTCCACCGGCAGGCCTGCGGTCTCCGCATCGGTGACCGCCTCGGTGAGCTCGTCGGTCAACGCCACGTCGATCTCCCCAGAGAGCACCAACCGGGTGCGGTCCGGGTCCAACAACGTGTGCACCGAACCGGCACCGCCGGCCCCACGGGGCGTGTCCGTGCCGGAACTGTTAGCGTCAGGCATCGGGCCTCCTCCGGGATACGAGGACCGTGCACGTCGTCTGGTCCTCCGATAGGTCACACCGTAGACGATGGAAGGCGCGCGGATGCACAACTCGGTCGCACGGAACGCTGCTCAGACCGCGCTCGACGCTTCCCCGGCAGCCACGCACGCCGACACCCGGCACCCGGCCGCGCACGAGGACCCCAAGGACGCTGCTGCCCAGGTGGTCCTGGAGAGCGAGCGAGCGGTCGCCGTCGTCGACCTCGGCCGCGACGGCCCGGTGCTGCGCTGGGTGAACTCCGCCTTCGAGCGGATCACGGGAGTGACCACGCCGGAGGTGCGCGGCTGCGTCGACGTGTTCAGCCCCGGGTACCGGTCGGTGGTGCTGGCCGAGATCGCCGAGCGCGCCATCGACGGCGCCACGTTCCCGCTGTCCGTCCCGCTGCTGCGCGCCGACGGCCACGAGATCATCCTGGATACCGTGGTCACTCCGCGCGAGCTGGACGGGGCGATCCGCCGGTTCGTGCTCGTGCAGAACGGGCCGCCAGAATCGGTGCGCACCGACGTGCAGGAGCTGGTGCACCACTCCCGGCACACGCTGGAGGCGCTGGCGAAGGTCTCCGAGGTGATCCACGAGGGGGAGGACGCCGGTGCGCTCACTGTGATCTCCCGGGTGCTCAGCCGGCACATGTTCGCCTGGTGCGGCTTCTTCGCCGAGGACTCGGTGCTGCGGAAGATCACCGGTCTGGACAGCACGGTCTCCGGACACCACGTGGGCTCTCGCCGTGGGTTCACCTACTCCGACGAGGAGGATCCGGTGGCCCAGCTGCTCAGCGTGGGGCCGATGCGCAGAGTGCGTCTCGACCTGGACGGCGCCTACACCCCCGGCAGCGTGAGCCAGCAGCTCGCCGACCTGATCAACGCGGGCATCGAGGCAGGTCCGAGGCTGCGCCGGGAGGCGATCGTCGCACCGTTGCAGGGGCGCGGCAGCGTGCTCGGTCTGATGGCGGTGATCAAGCCCGGGGACCAGGTCGGCAGCCCAGAGGCCACGTTGCTGCTGGAGTCCACGGCACGCCGGGTGGGGCTGGCGATGGACCACGTGCGCCTCTACCAGGGGGAGCACGTGCTCGCCGAGACGCTGCAGCGGGCGATGCTGCCGGACCTGGACCACATCGACTCCCTGGACGTGTGGACCTACTACTCCCCGAACGCCGAGCATGCCCAGGTGGGTGGCGACTGGTACGACGTGGTCCACCTCGGCGAGGACGTGGTCGGCGCAGTGGTGGGGGACGTCGTCGGCCACGATGTGGAGGCGGCGGCCGCGATGGGTCAGCTGCGTTCGGTGCTGCGCACCTTCGCCAGCGAGCTGCGCGACCCGGGTACCGTGCTCTCCCGGCTGGACGGCATGGTGCAGAGCATGCGGATCCGGCGCCCCGCGTCGCTGGTGTACGCCACCCTGCAGCCCAGCGAGGTGACTCCGGGGGAGTGGCTGCTGCGCTACAGCAGCGCCGGTCACCTGCCGGGTCTGCTCGCCTCTGCCGGTGAGCTGACCGAGCTGTCTGGGGCCCGCGGGCGACTGATGGGCTTCGGCGACGGTCACCGCGAGACTGCCGAGGTGACCCTGGTGCCCGGAGACGTGCTGGTGCTCTACACCGACGGCCTGGTCGAGCGTCGGGACCATCCGGTGCACGACGGCGTCGCTCGCCTGGGCGAGGTGATGCTCGCCGCCTCGGGGGAGCACGATGCTGCTGGGGTGGGCGAGCAGGTGCTGCGGCGGTTCGCCGCACCCCCCGAGGACGACGTCGCCGTGGTCATCGTGCGGGTACCGACGATGGATGCCGACCAGCGCCGCGGTGGCCGGTTTCGCCGGTGGCGGCTGGCGCCGGCTGCCGACTCGGTGCGCCGCGCCCGCAAGCTCGTCACCGAGGCGTGCATGTCCTGGGACCGCAGCTCTGCGGTGGTGGAGCTGATCACCTCTGAGCTGGTGGCCAACGCGGTGGTGCACGGCGAAGGGCGGCTGCTGCTGCGGGTGCAGGACACCGGCGGTGGTGTGCGCATCGAGGTCGAGGACGGTAACCCGGTGCCGCCGACCCACCTGGAGCCGCATGCGGCGCGGGTCGGCGGGTACGGGATGCAGATCGTGGAGCGGTTGGCCGACTGGGGTTGGCGGCCCTCGGGGCCGGGCAAGGTGGTGTGGGCGAAGGTGCACGCGGACGCTACGCTGGAGCTGCCCGCCCGCCAGGACTGAGGCCTGCCGGCCCACGGCACTGGTCCGACTGAGCATGCGGCCGGCGCGGGGCAGCTCCTGGTCAGGCGGTGGCGTGCACCCGGTGCCCCCGCGAGCAACGGTGGGTGGTGTCCACCTCGACCCGGTCGAGCAGACCACACACCTCGAGCACGAACAGGTCCCGTGGCCCGGCGCCACGGAGCACGGGCCGCCCACCCAGACCGCGGTCGTGCTCCACGAGGGCGGTGAGCCAGGCGGCTCCGGTGGAGTCCATGAACGTCATCCCGCACAGGTCCACGGTGAGGTTGGGGCGCTCGCGCAGGGCGATCCGGCGCAGTGCCGCATCGGCTTCGTCCCGGCGGGCAAGGTCGAGGTCACCGGTGATCGTCACCAGCAGGCCACCCGTCGACGTCACGACATCGATCATCACGCGGACCTTCCATCGGTGCTCCCAGGAGGTTAGTACCAGCGGCCGCGGGGCGCACCCGGAGCGGTGCCGGGGCTGGGGACGGCGACCCGGGCCCGGTGCTGATGAGAGGCTAGGAGCATGTCGCAGAACCTGCTCCAGCCTGATCCCACCCGCCTGCCCGCCGACCACCCGGACATGGCTGCCCGCGCCGCCCTGCAGGAAGGGGTGGAGCTGCCGGAGGTCGCTGCCCGGTTCCCCGCGGCGAGCTACGCCTGGGCGCTGCTCGCCCAGGCCAGCCTGGCAGCTGGTGATGCGGTCAGCGCGTACGCCTTCGCCCGCACCGGGTACCACCGCGGCCTGGACGCCCTACGCCGGGCCGGCTGGCGCGGTGCCGGTCCGGTACCCGCCGACCACCTACCCAACCAGGGTTTCCTGATGGCGCTGCTCGCGCTCGCAGACGCTGCTGAGCAGATCGGGGAGACCGAGGAGGCCGAGCGCTGCCGCAGCTTCGCCGACGACGCCGACCCCACCGCCCGCACCACCCTCTCCCGCTGAACCGGTCCACTCGGCACTCGCTGCGCTGAGGGCTGCTCGGGAGGTTGACCCAGCGGCACCAGGGAACGGCTCGGTCGCATCACCTGGCGGCCGGCGGCAGCCGCACTGCCGGCATTCTCAGGTCCCGGTATGACCTACCTGTGACCAAACTGTGACCGCTCTGTGACCCGCCTTTGTCACTGTGGTCCGATGGGCACATTCCTGCGGGCGACGGTGATGGTGCTGCTCGTGGGAGTCCTGGTCGCGGCGCAGTTCCTCCGGGCGGACAGCTGGTTCCCGCTAGGCAGCCTCGGCCAGTACGCCTACCCACGGGATCCCGACGGCGACGTGATCAACACCTACGTGATGGGAACCACCACCACCGGAGCCGAGGTGCGAGTGGGCCTGACCCCGGCATCGGCCGGCATCTCCCGGGTGGAGTTCGAGGTGCAGCTGCCGAAGATCCTGGCGGACCCGGACCTGCTCGGCGACATCGTCGAGGTGTGGGAGACCAACCACCGACCGCACGAGCTGGTCTCGGTCACCGTGTACGAGAACCACTCGCCGATGTCCGGCGGCGCGCTGGCCGCTGACCCCTACGACGTACCCCTGCTCACCTGGTCGACGGAGTGAGGGCGGTCGTTGTGGGGGCGCGCCGCACGGTGGCCTGGCTGGTGCCGGAGCTGCCACGGGCCCGGGTGGCCTGGGTGCGCGCGGCACTGGCGGTGATGACCGTGCTGGACGTGCGGTTCTTCCTGAATGCGACCGGGGACCGGGGTGAGACCCCGGAGCTGTTCGAGCCGGTGGTGCTGGCGCAGTGGCTGCACCTGCCACCGGTCACCGACACTGCGGCCCAGGTCCTGTTCCTCGGCATCCACCTGGGCGCGCTGGCGCTGGTTCTCGGCGGGTTCGCAAGGGTGCCCGCTGCGGTGCAGCACGTCGGCGGCGCTGTGCACGCACTCAGCTACGTGCTCTGGGTGCTGTGGGCGATGAGCTACGGGTACGTCTCGCACGACCACATGGCCATCACGATCGGCGTGCTGGTGCTGACCACTGCCGGCACATCCCGGTACAGCGGCGGAGCGGCTGCGGACACTGCCGCCGGCTGGCCGCTGCGTATGGTCCAGGTGTTCACCGTGCTCACCTACTTCGGGTCGGTGCTGGCCAAGTACGTCTTCAGCGGCGGCTCGCTGCTGCGGTGGGTCTCCTCCGGCACCCTCGCCTGGGCGTTCATCCGCCGCCCGAACGCGGTGAACGCCCACTTCGTGACGCATGCGGTGTTGCTGCGGTGCCTGCAGTGGGGCGCAGTGCTGCTGGAGGCTGCCTCCCCACTGGTCTTCGTGCTCCGCGGCCGCTGGCTGGCCCTGGCGATCGCTTCGTTCCTCAGCTTCCACCTGGCCACGTTCGCGCTGCTGGGCATCCACTTCCTGCCCACTGTGGTCTGCTGGTCGGCGTTCGTGCCGTGGGAGCGGCTGCCGGACTGGTGGCATGCCCGGCGCGCCTGGCACGGGACCCAGGTCCGAGCGCGACCACTGGTGCGCGCAGACGGGTAGGCTGCGGTGGGCCCCTCCCGCGGGCCAGAAACGACGGAAGGAACCTCGATGCCAGCGGTGGTGGTCCTCGGCGCCCAGTGGGGCGACGAAGGCAAGGGCAAGGCGACGGACCAGCTCGGGTCGCGAGTGGACTACGTGGTGAAGTTCAACGGCGGCAACAACGCCGGGCACACAGTGGTCGTCGGCGAGGAGAAGTACGCACTGCACCTGCTGCCGTCCGGGATCCTCTCCCCAGGCTGCGTCCCGGTGATCGGCAACGGCGTAGTCGTCGACCTGGAGGTGCTCTTCGAGGAGCTGGACGCGCTGGCCACCCGCGGGGTGGACGTTTCCAAGCTGCTGGTCTCCTCCAGCGCACACGTGATCCCCAGCTACAACCGCACGCTGGACAAGGTCACTGAGCGCTTCCTCGGCAAGCGCCAGATCGGCACCACCGGCCGGGGTATCGGCCCCACCTACGCGGACAAGATGAGCCGCGTGGGCATCCGGATCGCCGACCTGTTCGACGAGCAGATCCTCCGGGAGAAGGTGGAGGGCGCGCTGGACCAGAAGAATCAGATCCTGGTCAAGATCTACAACCGCCGGGCTGCCGACATCGACGCCGTCACCGACGAGCTGCTCTCCTATGCCGACCGGATCCGCCCGATGGTCGCGGACACCTCGCTGGTGCTCAACCAGGCCCTGGACGCCGGTAAGAACCTGGTGTTCGAGGCCGGGCAGGCCACCATGCTGGACGTGGACCACGGCACCTACCCGTTCGTCACCTCCTCCTCGGCCACCGCCGGCGGTGCCGCCACGGGCTCCGGTATCGGCCCGACCCGGCTGGACCGCATCGTCGGGGTGATCAAGGCCTACACCACTCGCGTGGGGGAGGGACCGTTCCCTACCGAGCTCTTCGACGACGACGGCGACGCGCTGCGCCTGGCGGGCGGGGAGTTCGGTGTGACCACCGGCCGGCCCCGCCGCTGCGGCTGGTACGACGCGGTGATCGCCCGCTACGCCACCCGCATCAACGGCCTCACCGACTTCGTGCTCACCAAGCTGGACGTGCTCACCGGCTGGGAGAAGGTGCCGGTCTGCGTGGCCTACGACGTCGATGGTGTGCGCCACGACGAGATGCCGGTGGACCAGTCGGCTTTCCACCACGCCACCCCGGTGTATGAGTACCTGGACGGCTGGACCGAGGACATCTCCGGGGCCCGCACCTTTGATGAGCTGCCGGTCAACGCCCAGCGCTACGTGCTGGCGCTGGAGGAGATGTCCGGCACCCGGATCTCCTCGATCGGAGTGGGCCCGGACCGGGCGGCCACCATCGTGCGCCACGACCTGCTCGACTGACGTCGCCCACCCCCCACCCGGCCCCGCCGCACCACCCACCCGCGCCCACCTCCGACCCGCTCGCCCCGCCGCACCACCCGTTGGAACACCTTTAGCGCATTCGAACCACCGCAGAAGCGTGTTCCAACGCGCTAAAGGTGTTCCAACGGGCGTGTCTCAGCGGTCGACGGCGGAGCTCACCAGCTCGTCCGGCTCACCGGGGGTACCGGCTCGCAAGGCGCTGGGGGCGAGCAGCGCCGCCGGTATCAGCAGTGCCGCGGCCGCCAGGTTGACCGCGGCGAACCCGCCCGCGGCGAGGATGGGCCCGGCCAGGGCCGCCACAGCCGCCCCAGCGTAGTTCATCCCGGCGTCGGTGGCACCCTGCAGCGGCACCCGCACCTCGTCCGAGCTCACCCCCGCGATCAGTGCCGACGCGGCGATCAGCGAAGCGGACCAGCCCAGACCGAGCACCACCAGGGCGACCGCAGTCAGCTGCGAGCCACCGCCGGTGCCGGCCGCGAGCACGCCGAGCACGGTCGCCAGCGCGAGGAGGCCGATCCCAGCGACCGCTACCCGCACGGTCCCGAGCCGGTCCGCCAGCCAGCCGAACACCGGGCTGAAGGCATACATGCCGAGCACGTGCAGGCTGATCACGATGCCGACCAGCTCCAGGCCCATGCCGTGGTGCTGCATGTGCAGCGGGGTCATCACCATGACCATCGCCATCGTGGCGTGCGCCACCGCGATCAGCACCACGGCGAACCGGGCGACCGGATGCCGGATGGCCCAGCGCAACGCAGCCAGTGCCCCGACTGCGCGAGAGGTGACCGCGGGGTCGACGCTGCCTTGTGCACCTGCGCCGGGGTCGGTGCTGTCGGTGGCTGCCCGCCCGGACCGGCTTCCTGCCGCAGCTTCCGGAACCGGCCCGGCGGACTCCGGCGCTTGCTCGGTCAGCTGCTGCGGCGGCTCGGCCCTCCCCGGCCGGGGCACGGGACGCAGCAGCAGACCGAGCAGTGTGGCCGCGGCCGCGAAGGCGACCACGGAGAACAGGTAAGGGCCCGCCAGCCCGGGTACCCCGGCGCCCGGTCCGAGGTCCGCGCCGAGTGCGCTCAGGTTCGGGCCGGCGACCGAGCCGATGGTGGTCGCCCACATCACCACCGACATCGACCGCGCCCGGTTGGTCAGTGTGGCGCCATCGGCGGCGGCGTACCGGGACTGCAGGTTGGTGGCCTGCGCGACCCCGAACGTGCCCAACCCGAGCAGCAGCACCAGCAACGAGTCCGCTACTGCGGCGGCCAGGATCAGCACGGCCCCGAGCGTGGCGATCAGGTAGCCGACAGTCAGCGACCAGCGACGCCCCCACCGGGTGGCCATCGCGGCGAGCGGGATCGCCGCCACTGCGGCCCCGAGCACGCTCGCGGCCTGCGCCAGGCCGGCGACCTCGGTGCTGCCGACCTGCTCGGCCAGCAGCGCGCCCACAGCCACCCCGGAGGCGACCCCGACACCGCCGAGCACGTTGCTGACGGCCAGCAGGGTGAGTGCGCGAGCGTGCGATCCAGTGGCGGCCACCTGGCTACTGTAGTGATCAGGCACGGCGGCAGCCTCCGATGCGAGCAGGTCGGTGCAGCTGCGGAAGGAGAGGGCTGGAATGACGCAGACGACCGACTTCGAGACGATCACCATCGACCACCTGCGCCAGGTGGGCAGTGTGAAGTGGTCGGCCTACCCCGATGCGCTCGGGGCGTTCGTCGCTGAGATGGACTTCGGCACCGCTCCGCAGGTCACCCAGGCCCTGCACGAGGCGGTGGACACCGGCCTGTTCGGCTACCTGCCGGCGGCGCTGGAGCAGGAGCTCGCGACCGCCTGGACGGACTGGGCGCGCACCGTCTACGACTGGGACGTGCCCCCTGAGCGGGTGCGCCCGATGCCGGACGTGATCGCCGCGCTGCAGGCGACCATCGAGCACTTCTCCGCACCCGGGTCGCCGGTGATCCTGCCGACGCCGGCGTACATGCCGTTCCTCACCGTGCCGCCGGCGGCTGGTCGGGAGGTGATCCAGGTGCCGATGGCTCGCCAGGGCGGCTGGTATGTCTACGACCTGGACGCGCTGGACGCCGCGTTCGCCGCCGGCGGGAACCTGCTCATCCTGTGCAACCCGCACAACCCGGTCGGCCGCGTGCTGGAGCGGGCGGAGATGGAGCAGATCGCCGAGGTGGTCGAGCGGCACGGCGGGCGGGTGTTCTCCGACGAGATCCATGCGCCGCTGGTGCTCGGCGACCACCGGCACGTCCCGTACGCATCGATCAGCGAGGCGGCCGCCGGGCACACTGTGACCGCCACGTCGGCCTCCAAGGCGTGGAACCTGCCCGGGATGAAGTGTGCCCAGCTGGTGCTGTCCAACGACGCGGACGCAGCACAGTGGGCACGGGTCGGTTCCACCCATGAGCACGGCGCCGCCAACCTCGGGGTGGTGGCGAACATCGCCGCCTACACCGCCGGACGGGAGTGGCTGCGCACGGTGCTGGACTACCTCGACGGCAGCAGCCGGCTGCTGGCCGACCTGCTCGCCGAGCACCTGCCCGAGGTCGGCTACACCCCACCGGAGGGCACCTACCTGGCCTGGTTGGACTGTCGCCAGCTGGGCCTGGGAGACCGGCCGGCGGAGTTCTTCCGCAGCCACGCCGGAGTGGCGCTCACCGACGGCACGCTCTGCGGACGGGCCGGCGCCGGGTTCGTCCGGCTGAACTTCGGCACCCCGCGGCCGATCCTCACCCAGATCGTGCAGCAGCTGGCCGCCGCAGTACGTGCCCAGTAACCCGCCCACCCGTACCGTTCGCGAACGCCCGCCTTCGCGGCGACACGCCGGAGCGGAGCCGCGAAGGCGGGCGTTCGCGAACAGGTGGGGTGGGTCGGTCAGCCTGCGGTGATGGTGGCGCGTACCGGGACCCCGGCGGTGAGGTTGTCCAGGACCGGGCAGTGTTCCTCGACCTTGCGGATCAGCTCGTCATAGGCGCCGGCCGGTTCCGGACCGCTGATCCGCGCGGTGACCTCGATCTCACCGAATCCGGGGCGCACGTCCGGGTCCACGCCGAGGAAACCGCGTAGGTCGATCGGACCGGACAGCTCTACATCCACGTCGTCCACGGTCACGCCGAGCTTGGCTGCCCACACCTTGACCGTGATCACCTGGCAGGCCGCCAACGCAGCGAGCAGGTGCTCCACCGGGTTCGCACCGACGTCCTGGCCGCCCAGGGCCGGTGGCTCGTCGATGGTGAAGGAGTGCTGGCCGGCGGTGATGTCCACCTGGGTGTTGGTGCCGGTGGCGAGCGAGGCGCGCACGTCGAACCGCACAGTGGCAGCGTCCGCGGAGGCATCGTTCAGGCCGGTCGAGGTCTGGGCTACCAGTGCCGGCAGGTCGATGGTCGGGGCAGTGGTGTTCGTCATGCCTCGATGCTCGTTGCTCGCTCCCGATGCTCGCTGAGCGAGCCAAAATATCTCGGATCGCGGACGACAGAAGGTGCCGAACGCTCGCCTTGGCGAGCTGGAGGCTAGTTCTGGCCGCGGAACCCAGCGTTCGCGGAGGGGGCAGCCGTGCTGAAGTCCTGCCACACCCAGGCGGGGATCTGGGCAGCGATCCGGGCCAGAGCGTCCAGGTGCAGCTGCAACAGCTGTGGGGTGAACGCCGTCGGGGCGTGCGAGACCAGCCAGGCGCCACGCACCCGGATCTCGGTGATACTCAGGTCCAGGCTGTTCAGCAGCTCCATCATGTGGGGGTGGGTGAAGGCTGAGCCGTACCGGGGGTCCCTGGTGTCCACCCGCCAGTGGTGGTTGAACCGGGCGGACTCGAACTGCTGGCGGGCGGCCACACCGTAGGCGTCCTCCGCCCGGTCGATGACCAGCAGGTCCGGCAGCATGCCCGGTAGGCCGAGCGCTACCAGCTGGTCCACCTCCAGCTCGTAGCTCACTCCGCGTTCCACGTGGAAGGCGATCGCTGGTGCGCCGCCGAACGTGCCGGTCAGCACCTCGGAGAACTTCGGCCGAGGCTTGTCCTCTCCAGAGCCGGGCCGCAGGTGCTCCAGCGCTGACCGCGTGCTGGTGTGCAGGTGTGCGGCGCGCGGCTGCCACTGCCAGCCGATCTGCTGGGCCATCCGCTTCAGCGCGCGGCGCCGCGGCCAGCGCAGCACCAGCTGGCGGACCAGCACCACGCTCGCCCAGATCGCGCCGAGGACCGCCGAGACGACGAAGACCACGAGAGCGCCGGCGAAGATGAGTGCGATCGCCGGGTGGTCGAAGGACGGCAGCTCGGCGATGCCGCTGATCACCCCGCAGGAGATGAATCCAGAGGTCGCGACGATCGCGCCGAGCGTCTGCCCGGTGCGGCGCACCCAGCGGCGCGCCGGCCGGTTCTGGCGGGGTCGGTTGGCGGCATCCCCCTGGGTCACAGCAGGATTCTACGGTTTCTCCGGGCGGCCGGTGCCGGGGCAGGTCCTTCGGCTGCTGAGCGGCGGCACGCACCGCAGCTGAGCAGCAGCTGTTCTGGTCACGCCAGGAATGACGCCGCCGGGGCACGGTGCCCGAACTCGTCCCAGACCCAGTCCGGTATGGCGTCGGTGATCCGCGCCAGTGCGTCCAGGTGCACGTGCAGCAGCGCGGGACTGAACGCGACCGGAGCGCGGGAGACCAGCCAGGAGCCGCGCACCTGCACGGTCGCGATGCTCGGGTCGAGCCCGTTCAGCAGCTGCATCATCCTCGGGTGGGCGAATGCGGAACCATACCGGTTGTCCTCCGTGTGCACGCCCCACGCGTAGTTGAACCGCGCGGACTCGAACCGCTGGTCCGACCTGTAGCCGTACGGGTCGTCGGCCCGGTCGGAGATACGAAGCTCTGGCAACGTGCCCGGCAGCTGGAGGGCCACCAGCTGGAACACGGTGGGCAGCAGCCGCGGCCCGCGCTCGATGTGCACCGAGAATGCCGGCCGGCCGGCGAACACCCCGTAGGCCAGCTCGGAGTAGCGCGGCTTGGGATCGTCGTCGTTCCACGTCTCCTTGGGGTCGATGTGCCGCAGAGCGGTGCGGGTCTCGGTCGGGACCGACCTGGCGTCGGCGAACCAGCGCCACCCGATCCGGGTGGCCGCCGCGGCCAACGCGTGCCGCCGCGGGTGGCGCAGCACGGCTTTGCGCACGAGGACCACCAGTCCCCACAGGAACCGGGCACCGAGGGTCACGCCGAACACCACCAGGCACGTCACGAAGAGCGGCCGGAACCGCTCGACGAGGTCGAACTTGGTCAGCACGCCGATGCCCAGGTAGCCCAGGAACCCGGTGATGAACGCCAGGACCATGAGCGTCCGAGCGAGTCGGCGGACCCGACGCTCAGAGCGAGTGTGCCGTTGGTGGGGTGGCGGCGCAGCGGTTGGCATCGGCCCAGGCTAGTAGGTGCCGTGCCGGATCACGCATCCGGCGAGTGGGCAGACACCGGCGTGCTCTAGGCGATAGTCTCACCTCCACCGTGCAGGGGCGGTTGGTGGGACTCCGAGGAGCTGGTATGACCGAGGTCGTCAAACGTTCCGGGCTACAACGGGTGCTGGACGCGGTGGAGCGCGCGGGCAACAAGGTCCCGCACCCGGTGATCATCTTCCTGGCGCTGATCGCGCTGGTGATCGTGCTCTCGCACGTCTTCTACCTCACCGGCGCCTCGGTCAGCTTCGAGCAGGCGGCGGTCTCCGAGCAGGTCGACCCCAGTGGTGAGGAGCTGATCGGGGAGAACGCCTACGAGAGCCCGGAGCCGGAGGTGGAGACCGTCACGGTGGAGGCGAAGAGTCTGCTCACCGCCGAGGGGCTGCGGTTCATCTTCACCTCACCGGTGGCCAACTTCAACGGTTTCGGCGTGGTCGGGGTGATCATCGTGGCGATGATCGGTGTGGGCCTGGCCGAGGAGGTCGGCCTGATCGGCGCGTTCATCAAGCGGCTGGTCAAGGTCACTCCGTGACGGCTGATCACCTTCTCCATCGTGCTCCTCGGGGTGCTCTCCTCGATCGCCACCGACGCCGGCTACCTGGTGCTCATCCCGCTGGCGGCAGCCGTGTTCCACTCCCTGGGCCGGCACCCGTTGGCGGGCCTGGCCGCTGCGTTCGCCGGGGTCGGCGGCGGGTTCGGTGTGAATGTCCTGATCACCCCGGTGGACGGCATGCTCGTGGAGATCACGAACGAGTCGATCAGCGACCCGGCCCAGCACGTCTCCATCACCGGCAACCTGTTCTTCGGCATCGTCTCCACGCTGCTGATCGCCCTGCTGGCGACTGTGCTCACGGAGAAGTTCGTCGAGCCCCGGCTGGGGCGGTACGTGGAGGCTGAGGAGCTTCCCGACGGCGTACCGGCCGAGGCAGCAGGCGTTCCGGCCGGTCAGGCCTCGACCGGGCACGGGCCTGGTCCGGACTCACCTCCCGCTGCTGGGTCCGGCGGCGCTGAGGAGGCCGGTGCGCTCACCGCCGAAGAACGCCGCGGACTACGGTTCGCCTTCTGGGGGCTGCTCGGGGTGACCGCTGTGGTCCTGCTGATGACCGTGCCCTCCTGGGGCCCGCTGCGGAACCCGGAGACCGGCAGCCTGATCGAGGACTCCCCGTTCATGGGGTCGATCATCTTCCTCATCCTCATCTACTTCTTCGTGATGGGGCTGTGCTACGGGAAGGGCGCGGGCACGATCGGTTCGGCGATGGACGTCATCAACCCGATGACCAAGACGATCGCCGGGCTGGCCGGCCTGTTCTTCCTGCTGCTGGTGATCAGCCAGTTCATCGCCTACTTCAACTACTCCGAGCTCGGCACCCTCGCTGCGGTCGGGATGGCCGACGCGCTGGAGCATGCCGGGCTGCCCACGGTGCTGCTGATCATCGGGTTGGTGCTGATGACCGCGGTGATCGACATCTTCATCGGTGGGGTGGTGCCGAAGTGGGCGATCTTCGCGCCGATCTTCGTGCCGTTGTTCCTCCAGCTGGGCATCTCCCCGGACCTGGCCGTGGCTGCCTACCGGGTGGGGGACTCGCCGATCAACATCGCCACCCCGTTGATGCCCTACTTCGCGCTGATCGTCATCTTCGCCGAGCGGTACCGGAAGGACGCCGGGGTCGGGTCGATCATCTCGCTGATGCTGCCCTACACCGCTGTGCTGCTGGTGGCGTGGACTGCGCTGCTGGTGCTCTGGTACCTGCTCGGCATCCCGCTGGGCCCGGGCGGCAGCATCTACCTGTGACCTGACGGCGCCAGGTGCCGTCCCACCACATCTCGAGAAGGAGCACATCATGCCTACCACCCCCTTCGACCCGGTACCTTCAGCAACCCGGGTACCCGCCGTCGTCGTCCGCGCAGTGGCGACCGGCAGCGAACCAGCACCTGTGCTGGGTGTGCCGGTACGCACCGAGGGTGAGGTGCCCACCGCAGTGGGCCTGTCCCGGGAGGCGTTGGCCACCTGGGGCTTCAGTGGGACGGCGGGGCAGACCCTGGTGCTGCCCCGGGAGGAGGGTGCTGTGGTCGCCGTGGGTGTCGGTGCGGAGCCGTCGCCTGCGGACGTGCGCGACGCCGCCGCAGCATTCGCCCGGGCCGCTGCCCGGGAGGCCAGGCTGGCCCTGCTGCTGCCGGACGCGGACGACGCGGCGGCCCAGGCCGCCGTCGAGGGCGTCCTGCTCGCCCGGTACCGCTACGACGAGCTACGCACCCCGGATCCGGACACCTTCGCCGAGCTCGGCGAGGTGGTGCTGCACGTGGACCCGGACCAGGTGGAGACGGCGGCACGAGGCGCGGCCCGCGGTCACGTGCTCGCCCGCGCCGCCGCGATCTCCCGGGACCTGGCCACCACCCCGGGCGGACACCTGGACGCACCCGGTCTGGCCGACGTGGCGCAGCGGCTCGCTGACGCTGCCGGTCTGCAGGTGCAGGTCTACGACAAGGCGGCCTGCGAGGAGATGGGCTTCGGCGGTCTGCTCGGGGTGAACGCCGGATCGGTGCGCGAACCGCGGATGATCCGGATCGACTACCAGCCAGCCGGCGGCAGCGACCGGCACCTGGGGCTGGTCGGCAAGGGCATCACCTACGACTCCGGTGGCATCAGCCTGAAGCCGTCCAACGCGATGCACGCTGCGATGAAGATGGACATGACCGGTGCCGGGGCGATCCTGGCCGCGATGACGGTGCTGCGCGAGCTCGAGGTGCCGGTGCGGGTCACCGCCTACCTGGCGTGCACCGACAACATGCCCTCCGGGTCGGCGACCAAGCTGGGCGACGTGCTCACCACCCGCGCCGGACGCACCATCGAGGTGGTGAACACCGACGCCGAAGGCCGCCTGGTGATGTCCGATGCGATCGCGCTGGCGAACGAGGACGAGGTGGACGCCATCATCGACATCGCCACGCTCACCGGTGCGGCGCTGATGGCCCTGGGCCCGCTGACCGCCGCCGTGTTCGGCAACGACGACACGCTGCTCACCCAGGTGGAGGAAGCGGCCCGGAGCACAGACGAACGCGTCTGGCGGATGCCGCTGGACCGGCGCTACCGCAAGTGGTTGAACTCCGAGGTCGCCGACATCAAGAACCTCGGCGGGGAGTCCGCCGGGTCGATCATCGCGGCCCTGTTCCTCGCCGAGTGGGTGGGTGACACCCCGTGGGCGCACCTGGACATCGCCGGGCCGATGCTCGCCGATGCGGACGAGGCGTGGCGGAACAAGGGGGCCACCGGGTACGGGGCGCGCCTGCTGGTGGAGGCGGCGGAGCGGTTCGCGGCCGGCTGACCCACGCCGCGACTCGGTCCTCCCCGAGGGGCGATCATCTGAGGACGACCGGGGCGGCGGGTGCCGGTAGGCTCGGGGTCCGTGAGAATCCTGCTGATCGGATCTGGAGCCCGGGAGCATGCGCTCGCCCGCAGCCTCGCCGCCGACCCCGCCACCAGTGCGCTGACCGTGGCCCCCGGCAACCCCGGGATCGCAGCGCTCGCGGACACGGCGGACGTGCAGGCGACCGACCCCGCTGCTGTGGCTGCGCTGGCCCAGCAGCTCGATGCCGACCTGGTGGTGGTCGGCCCGGAGGCACCGCTGGTCGCCGGGGTCGCCGACGCTGTCCGTGCGGCTGGCATCCCGGTGTTCGGGCCGGATGCGGCTGCTGCCCGGCTGGAAGGGTCCAAGGCGTTCGCCAAGGAGATCATGGCGGCGGCGAACGTGCCCACGGCGATGGCCAGGGTGTGCCGCACCATCGACGAGGCCGACGACGCGCTGGACTCCTTCGGCGCCCCGCACGTGGTCAAGGACGACGGGCTGGCTGCCGGCAAGGGGGTGGTGGTCACCGGTGACCGGCAGGTCGCCCACGACCATGCCCACGGGTGCGTGAGCCGGGACCGGCGCTCCAGCGTGGTGGTCGAGGAGTACCTGGACGGCCCGGAGATCTCCCTGTTCTGCCTGTCCGACGGCACGCACGTGGTCCCGCTGGCTCCGGCGCAGGACTTCAAGCGCCTCGGCGACGGGGACACCGGACCGAACACCGGTGGGATGGGCGCCTACTCCCCGCTGCCGTGGGCGCCGGCGGACCTCACCGAGCAGGTGGTGCAGCGGGTGGCGCTGCCCACGGTGCGCGAGCTGGCCCGCCGGGGCACCCCGTTCGTCGGGCTGCTCTACTGCGGGCTCGCCCTCACCTCCCGCGGGCTGCGGGTGGTGGAGTTCAACGCCCGGTTCGGCGACCCGGAGACCCAGGTGGTGCTCGCCCGGTTGGAGTCCTCGCTGGCCTCCGCGCTGTACGCGGCCGCGACCGGCCAGCTGGACACGCTGCCGGACCTGCGCTGGAGCGATGATGCCGCCGTCACCGTGGTGCTCGCCTCCGCCGGGTACCCGGCCAGCTCCCGCAGCGGGGACGTGATCACCGGTGTGCCGGCCGCCGAGGCCCTGGACGGGGTGCACGTGCTGCATGCCGGCACCGGCACCGCTGCCGGTGGGCTGGTCACGGCCGGCGGCCGGGTGCTCTCGGTCGTCGGGCGGGGCGCCGGGATCGCCGGCGCCCGGGCCGCCGCGTACGCGGGCGTGCAGCAGATCGCCATCGACGGCGGCCAGTTCCGCACCGACATCGCTGCCGGACGCTAGCGGTCAGCTCTCCAGGTAGCGGGCCAGGTTCGCCAGCGACTCGGTCATCCCCTCCGCTGGCAACCAGCCGGCCGACGCCACCGGGTCGAGCAGCGCGGCGAACACCTCCTCCGGTGCTGCCGGGATCAGCCGTTCAGCGGTGGCCACCCTGCTCATCGGTGCGCCGTGAGCTGTTCGAGGGCACTGTCCTGGCCGGCGCTGATCTCCTCCGGTGTGGCCGTGGCGGACTCCGCCACCACCTGTGCCCACTGGTCGATCGAGGCCTTGGTGAGGTCGAGGACCTCCTGGCTGTGCGTGCTGGTCACCGGTTCCTCGAGGGGCTCTCCGCCCAGGTAGCAGGACAGGGCGACCAGCGCAGTGTCCCAGCGGGGGCCCACCACGAGCGCTTCTGCACCGCTGCCCGCATCGGAGATCGGTACTCCGTGGGTGAGCTGGAGGGTGGTGAAGTCACCGGCGTAGGCGAGCTCGACGGTGAGCAGGCTCTCCGGACCGTCGAACGTGAGCATGAAGTGCTCCCGCGGCCGGCACTCCCAGATCTCTCCGCTGGTGGTGTCCCCGATCTGGTACCTGCCGCCCTCGCGGAACTCACCGGCCACGAGCGCAAACCAGCGGGAGAGCTGTTCCCGGTCGGTGAGCGCATCCCAGACCTCGTCGTGGGCGGCGCGTAGGTCTCGGCGCAGCAGCACGGTGACAGTCAGCGGGTCCCGGCGCACGTGCCGGGTGACCGCAGCCAACTCGGCATCGGTGTCGAACATGCTGACCTCCTCCAGCAGGGTCCTTCTCTTCTTCAGTGTGGCACCGAGCACGAGGCTCGGCCATCGCGGACCCGGGACGGTGACGGCCGCGGTGGTGAGACGGTCGTCGGGACTGCGGAGGCGGAGCCGCGACCGCCCGCATAGAGTGCGAGCAGGACAGGTCGTGGATCGAGGACAAGGAGGCCGACGGCGTGGTGGACCCGGACTTTCCGCTCTGGCTGCGTAGCACTCACCTGATCAACTTCCTGCTGATGGGCATCGTCCTGCGCAGCGGATGGGAGATCCTCGCGTCCCTGCCCCGGCTGTGGTGGCGCAACGACTGCAAACCGGGCACCGAGTGGCTCCGGTTCACCCGGCGCCGGCTGCCCAAGGAGGAGGGCGTCTACACCTCCCTGATGGACGAACGCAGCGCGCACCCGCTGCTCACCCTGCCCGGCCGGAAGAACGTGGGTCTGGGCCGGCACTGGCACGGTCTGGGCGTCAGCCTGTGGCTGCTGAACGGCCTGGTGTACGTGGTGCTGCTGCTGACCACCGGACTGTGGCGGCGGATCGTCCCGACCTCCTGGGACGTGTTCGGCCAGGCGTGGGACTCCCTGGTGGTCTACCTCGGGTTCGGGGTGCCCGCGATCGAGCACTTCCAGCCCTACGACGCGTTGCAGATGCTCGGCTACACGGTGATCGTCTTCGGCGTGGCGCCGCTGATGATCCTCACCGGCATCGCGATGTCCCCGGCGGTGCGGTCCCGGTTCCCCTGGTACGTGAAGCTCTGGGGCGGGCACCAGGGCGCCCGGTCGGTGCACTTCCTCGGCATGGTCGTGATGACCCTGTTCATCATCATGCACGTCGGGCTGGTGTTCCTGGTCCACCCCGAGTACAACCTGCCGCACATGGTGTTCGGGGTCACCGACACCGCACGGTACGCGCAGGCGTTCACGATCGCGGTGGCGACCATCGTCGTGGTGGTCGGCCTGTGGATCGCGCTGAGCTACCTCACGCTGGCGAACCGGCCCCGCGCCCACCGCGTGCTGGTCACGCTCACCGAGCCCGTGCGCCGCCTCGCCCTGGCCCGGTTCAAGCCCCGGATGGGCCGGCAGCGCAGCTTCACCGAGGACGACCTGTCCGAGTTCCACTGGACCAACGGGCTGCCGCCGACCGCCGACGAGTCGACCGAGTGGCTCGCGCACCGGGACGCCGGCTTCACGGACTGGCGCCTGCAGCTGGGCGGAGAGCTCAGCGGGAAGACCTTGCAGCTCAGCCTGGAGGACCTGCAGCGCCTGCCACGGACGGAGTACATCGCCGTGCACACCTGCATGCAGGGCTGGTCCGCCACCTCGAAGTGGGCCGGTGTCTCCCTGCAGGACGTGCTCGATCTCCTCGGCCCGCGCCCACCGGCGGCGCAGTACGTGCTGATCACCTCCTACGGGCTGGCGCAGGAGATGATCGACCACCGCCCCCGGGAACCGTTCTACTCCGTGCTGGACCTGGACACTGTGGCGGAGCCGGAGACGATCCTGGCCTACGAGCGCAACGACCGGCCGCTCGAGGTGCACCTGGGTGCCCCGCTGCGGCTGCGGGTGGAGTCCCAGCACGGCTACAAGATGGTCAAGTGGATCCGGTCGATCGAGTGGATCGTCGACTATGCCGACTATGGTGATGGCCGCGGCGGAACCCGTGAGGATGCCGCACTGCAGGCGTTCAACGGCAGGATCTGACCAGGAGGTCCGGATGATCAGCAGCACCTACCGGGTGAGCGGGATGCTCGCTCCGGACGATGCCCGGGTGATCAAGGACCACCTCGCCGGCGTGCCCGGTGTCGGAGCTGTGGCCACGGAGATCCGCCCGGACGGCGAGTCCGTGATCATCCTCAAGCACCAGGAGGACGCCGCACCGGACCGGGCCGTGCTGGCGGCGGCGTTGCAGTCCGCCGGGCACTACACGCTCGGCTGATCCCGGTCGCGCGGGCGGGTGGGCGCATCCTGCGCGCTGGCGCGCGCAGCGTGCTCGCGGGTGCCCGCAGCACCCCCGCCGACGCCCGGAACATGCCGGATGTAGGTGGCGGTGGTACGCACCGGGGTGAAGCCGAGCGAGGCGTACAGCTCTCCGGCGCCCTTCGGGTTGGCGCTGTCCACGTCCAGCTCGATCACGTCGAACGCGCCCGCGGCGGCGGCTGCGGAGATGGTGGCACCCAGCACCGCCCGCGCCAGCCCCTGCCCCCGGGCCTCCTGCCGGGTGCCGACCAGGGTGACGTACAGCTCCTTCTCGGTCCACTGCGAGGTGGTGCAGTAGGCGAGCACCGTTCCCGCTCCGTCGGTGACCACCCGGGCGAACGCCGGCCGGGCGGCATGGCCGGCGACCACGTTCCGCCACCGGTCCGGACCGATCGGTGCGCTGCCCCAGTGGCTGGCGAACGCGTCGTTGTGCGCCAGCCGGGTGGCCTCGTACAGGTTCTCGGTGAGCGGCTCGGTACGCGGGTCCGGCGGCGGTACCTCACCGGGCAGCGGCCGGGCCATCACGGTGAAGTACCGGGCCGGGTGGTAGCCGCGGTCGGCCAGCACCGCCCGCACCGGGTCGCTCTCCAGCCCTGCCTCCACCCGCAGGTCCACCGGTGCGCCCGGGTGGCGCTCGGCAGCCAGTGCCAGCGCCCGCGCCTCGGTCTGCTCGAACATCGCGGTGGCGATGCCGCGGCCGCGGTGGTCCGGGTGCACACCACCACCGAGCCCAGCTCGCACGTGCCCCTCGCCGTGGGTGAGGCCTGCGCCCACCCGCACCACGGCGAAGGCCACCAGACGGTCACCGTCCCAGACCGCCACAGTGTCCTGGGCGGGGTCGAGGAACGGGGCGGCGAGCTCCTCCGCCAGGTCCACCTGGTCGTAGTGCTCACCGGTGCCGTCGACGTCGGCGAGCAGGTTCACCAGCTCGGCCCAGGCGGGCAGAGACGCGGTGGTCAGGGTCTCCCAGCGCAGTGTCACCCGGTCACGATAACGGGCCGCAGCACCCCCGCACGCACCAGGTCCCGCACCCCGTGGGCCGGTGGCTCCACATGGAACCGCACCGCACCGCCGGGCTGGTCGAACCAGGCCGGGGTGGTCTCTGCCTGCACCTCCACCGCCTGCGTGGCGATGAACACCACCTGCGCCGCGCCCGGCCCCCACGCCGAGGGCGGCAACGAGCGCTGCTGCCACGGGGTGTCCCACAGGTAGAAGTACAGCCCGTCCACAGTGCCGAGCCGGTCGTAGGGCAGGCCGGTGGCGAGGTTCGTGATCATCCCGCCCGGCCCGGCAGCGCCCACCCGGGAGGCCAGCTCGGTGAGGTTCTGCGCCGCGGCAGCCAGCCGTGCCTGCAGGTCGGCAGCGGTCACCGGCACCGGTGCCGGCATCGGCGCGGTGAGGTAGGCCCAGGCGGCGTCGCAGGCGGCCCGCTCGGTGTAGAACTCGCCGAGCAGCACGTGCTGGCCGTAGTCGGCCACCTGCAGCCCGTAGTGCCGCACGCCGTAGCGGACCACCTCCACAGTGCCCTCGAACGCCTCCTCGGGCGGGTCCCCGGGCAGCACCACCCCACCCCGGGGGTGGCCCAGCCGGTCCAGCCCGGCGCGCAGCTGGCCAGCCGCCTCCCCCTCGAACTCCTCCGGCGCCAACCAGGCCACCGTGTGCTCCCGGTCCCGAGGGAAGCGGCGCAGGTCGGCGAGCCACTGCCGGTCACTGGGCACCGGCGCGCCAGGGGGCGCGACCAGCATCGAGGGCTCCGGCGAGTTCCAGTACGGCCGCTCGTCGTAGCTGTAGTCGGTAGTCGTCTCGCCCGCGGCGGTGACAGTGTGGGTGACCAGCAGCCAGGTACCGGCGCCCTCGGTGGCCATCTGGGCGCGCAGCTGGATCAACGCGCTGGTCGCCTCGTCCGGCACCTGCTCCCAGCTGGCGCTCTCCGGGCGGACGAGCAGCAGCCGTCCGCTGTGCTGGGTGCTCGCCTGCGACCACTGCAGCTCCAGGCGCACCCAGTCGCCGCGCACGGACGCCGTCAACGCCCGCGAGATGCGGGTGAGCAGCTCGGACTGCGCGGCGAGGTCCATGCCTTCGATCCTCCCATCCCGATGGTCTGCTCCGCCCGGAGAGTGGGACACTACCGAGGTGACTGCTCACCACGCACCCGCCCTGGCCGGCTGGCGGCACGCCTACTCTGGCAAGGTCCGCGACCTGTACGTCCCCGACGACGGGTCCGACGGCCGCGTGCTCGTGGTCGCCTCGGACCGGATCAGCGCCTACGACCACGTGCTGCCCACCGAGATCCCGGACAAAGGAGTGGTGCTCACCGCGCTGAGCCTGTGGTGGTTCGACCAGCTCGCCGACCTGGTGCCCGGGCACGTGCTCTCCACCGACGTGCCCGAGGATGTGGCCGGCCGGGCGATGGTCTGCCACCGCCTGGACATGTACCCGGTGGAGTGCGTGGCCCGCGGCTACCTCACCGGTTCCGGGCTGGCCGAGTACCGCAGCACCGGCGCAGTCTGCGGGGTGCCGCTGCCCAGTGGTCTGGAGGACGGGTCCCGGCTGCCGGAGCCGATCTTCACCCCGGCCACCAAGGCCGCAGTGGGGGAGCACGACGAGAACGTCACCTTCGAGCAGGTCGCCGCGCAGATCGGGCACGACGACGCCGCTCGCCTGCGCGAGATCACCCTCGCCGTGTACGCGCGTGCGGCAGGTATCGCCGCTGACCGCGGCATGATCCTCGCCGACACCAAGCTGGAGCTCGGCCTGGACTCCGGCGGCACCCTGGTGCTCGGCGACGAGGTGCTCACCCCGGACTCCTCCCGGTACTGGCCGGCCGAGTCCTGGCAGCCGGGCCGTGCCCAGCCGAGCTTCGACAAGCAGTACGTGCGCGACTGGCTCACCTCACCCGCCTCCGGGTGGGACCGCAGCAGCGACGTGCCCCCGCCGCCGCTGCCCGAGGAGGTGGTCGAGCGCACCCGGGAGCGGTACGTCCAGGCCTACGAACGCATCACTGGCGAACAGTTCTGAGCCTGCGGTCTCCCGGCGCCGCCGGGCCTCCTCGATGCCGAAGGCCACGGCCGCCTCACCGACCGAGGTGGGCAGGTATCCGACGAGAACGGTCATCGTGGTTCCTCCTTGAGCACGGCCGGGCGGGCTGCCACCAGCGTGCCGTGGCGGCCCCGCCAGCGCAGCGAACGGCAAACGGTGGGTCCTGCTGCCCGTCGCCACAGCTGCCGGCACAGGCTACGGTGCGGGCAGGAAAGGGGGTAGAGGCGATGACGGTCACACAGGTGGCGCCCGTGCACCGGTGGATCGCTGTCCTGCTGCTGGTGGTGGCGGTGGTCTCCGCAGCGGTCCGGATCGTCACGGGGGTGCCGGAGCTGGTTGCTGCGGGTGTCTCGATGAGCACTGTGCTCGGCGGCGTGTTCCTGGTCGGGTTGGCGATCCTGACACTGGCGTGGACAAAGGGGATGGTGTGGCTGCTGCGCGGCACGGAGGCACAGGTCGAGGTTCCAGACCGCGGTGAGGTTCGTCTCGTCGAAGGGCGTCACGTCGAGCAGGTCAGCGGCGTGGTCAGCGAGCAGGTCACCGCGCACACGTTCTGGAGGTGGAGCTGGGTGCGAGCCCAGGGGCGGACTGTGCGGGTGGACGGACGCGAGATGCCGAACCGTACCCGGGTGACGTTCGGAGTCATGGGCCCACGGCAGCACGCAGAGGACGTGGCAGCCTGGATACGGTCCGCCCTGCAGACCGAGCGCTAGGGGTGGGCGCACTCCCCGGTAGGATCGAGCCGTCGCTTCGCCCACCGCCGAACAGGAGTCCGCACCGATGGCACATGTCGTCGTGGAGGTCATGCCCAAACCCGAGATCCTCGACCCGCAGGGCAAGGCGGTGGCCGGTGCGCTGCCGCGTCTCGGCTTCACTGGCTTCACCGGGGTCCGCCAGGGCAAGCGGTTCGAGCTGGAGATCGACGGGCCGGCCACCGACGAGGCCCTGGCCAGCGCCCGCAAGGTCGCCGAAGAGGTGCTCTCCAACCCGGTGATCGAGGACGTGGTCTCCGTGCACTGGGCCGAGCAGGCCGGCACGGCAGACCCGGCGGAGGCCCGCTGATGAGCCGCATCGGTGTGATCACCTTCCCCGGCAGCCTGGACGACCGGGACGCCGCCCGCGCCGTGCGGCTGGCCGGCGCCGAACCGGTGCGGCTGTGGCACGCCAGCGACTCCCTGGCCGGAGTGGACGCTGTGGTGCTGCCCGGTGGCTTCTCCTACGGCGACTACCTGCGCGCCGGCGCGCTGTCCTCCTTCGCCCCGATCATGACCAGCCTGGTGGACGCCGCGAACGCGGGCCTGCCGGTGCTCGGCATCTGCAACGGCTTCCAGATCCTCTGCGAGACCCACCTGCTCGCCGGTGCGATGATCAAGAACACCCAGCTCACGTTCGTCTGCACCGACCAGGTGCTCCGGGTGGAGAACACCTGCACCGCCTGGACCCACCAGTACAGCGAGGGGGAGCAGATCACTGTCCCGCTGAAGAACCAGGACGGGCAGTTCATCGCCGACGAATCCACCCTGGACGAGCTCGAGGGCGAGGGCCGGGTGGTGTTCCGCTACGTCGGCAACCCGAACGGCTCCCGCCGTGACATCGCCGGTATCACCAACGCCCGCGGCAACGTCGTCGGCCTGATGCCCCATCCCGAGCACGCCGTCGAGCCCGGCTTCGGCCCGAGCACCGACGGGCTGCGGTTCTTCAGCTCCGCACTGACCGCCACCCTCGCCGGCGCCTGACCCAGGCCCGCCGCACCGATGACCACCACCCCGCTGCCCGTCGTGCACGCCTGGACCGACGGCGCCTGCAAGGGCAACCCCGGCCCCGGCGGCTGGGGGGCGGTGCTGCAGTCCGGTGCGCACGAGCGTGAGCTCTTCGGCGGCGAGGAGTCCACCACCAACAACCGGATGGAGCTCACTGCGGTGATCGAAGCGCTGCGCGCGCTGAACACCCGGTGTGCGGTCACCCTGCACGTGGACTCCGCCTACGTGATGAACGGTATGCAGTCCTGGCTGCCCGGCTGGAAACGCAACGGCTGGCGCACTGCGGCGAAGAAGCCGGTGAAGAACGAGGACCTGTGGCGGGCCCTGGACGAGCAGGTCGCCCGGCACCAGGTGCAGTGGGTGTGGGTGAAGGGCCACTCCGGCGATGCGGGCAACGAGCGCGCCGATGCGCTGGCGAACCGTGGCGTGGAATCACTTCGGACCTGAGCGGATCCTGGTGGCAGACTGAGCCACCATGCGGAAGAAGCGGACCGACAAGGCCACGCCCCCAGCTGCCCCACCTGCCCCGGTGAGCCGACCTAGTCTGGTGAGCGCCGCCGTCGTGCTGGCTGCGTTGACCGTGGCGGCCGTGGGCCTGCACCTGCTGTCCTCCATCGTGGCGCCGGCGTTCTTCGCGCTCACCCTGGTGATCACCGCACGGCCGCTGCAGCGGCGCCTGGTGCGGTGGGGGATGCCGAAGATGCTCGCCGCGATCCTCGTGCTGCTCGTCCTGTACGTCGTGCTGCTGGTGCTGCTGGTGGCCACCGCGGGGGCGCTGGCACAGGCCGCGCTGGAGCTGCCGAAGTACTCCGCCGCGTTCCAGCAGATGTACACCGACCTGATCGACTGGTTGGCCACCTTCGGTGTGGACGAGACGGCGCTGACCGGGCTGATCGAGGGGGTGGACCTGAACCGGGTCGCCGCGGTGGCCGCCTCGGTGCTGGAGAGCATGTCCTCGGCGGGCGGTCAGTTCCTCATCCTCGTGGTGGTGATGTTCTTCCTGGCGATCGACTCCACGGTGCTGTCCTCCCGGTGGTCGCTGATCTCCTCGGCCCGGCCCGAGCTGGGCAAGGCGCTGCAGCGGTTCTTCACCGGGGTGCGCAAGTACTGGCTGGTGTGCACGGCGTTCGGGCTGATCGTGGCGGTGCTGGACGTGATCGCGCTGATCATCATCGGCGTGCCGCTGGCGCTGGTGCTCGGCCTGCTCGCGTTCGTGACCAACTACATCCCGAACGTCGGGTTCATCATCGGGCTGGTGCCGGCCGCGCTGCTCGCCCTGCTCAACGGTGGGCTGAGCGACATGGTGTGGGTGATCGTGGCGTACTGCGTGCTGAACTTCACCATCCAGACGATGATCCAGCCGAAGGTCACCGGGGACGCGGTCGGCCTCAGCCCGGTGGTCTCGTTCCTGTCCTTGACCCTGTGGACCCTGGTGGTCGGGCCGCTGGGGGCGATCCTGGCGGTGCCGCTGACGCTCGCAGCCAAGGCGATGTTGGTGGACGCCCACCCGGAGGCGCGCTGGATCAACGCCTTCCTGGTCGCCGAGCCGGATGCGCGCCAGTACCTACGGCAGCAGGCGAAGGCCGCCTGACCCTGGACCACACGGCAACGGCGACGACAGCGAGACGGCAGGGGACGAAGCGCAGCGAGGTCGAGCTCCGGTTCGACGTGTAGTCGCGGGTGCAACTGGTGCATCACGGTCGATGCGCCAGGGCATCAGCGCAGTGGGGTCACCGAGCCACTGAAGTGGCGGGCACCGGAGCGCGCGTTCCAGCCCAGGTACTCGACACCGGCGGCAGTGCCCTCGCTCACGCCGCTGCCGCCCGCCGGCCGCACTGCGAACGCCACCCGGCCCGGCAGCAGCACCGGCTTGCCGAAGGTCACGTCCCAGCTGAACACCTCGGCGCCGCCGGTAACCGCAGCGGTCAGCGCCCGCGCGGCGGTGTACATCCCGTGCGCGATCGCCCGCTTGAAACCGAACAGCCGCGCCGGCACCGATCCCATGTGGATCGGATTCCGGTCGCCGGAGACCTCCGCATAGCGGCGCCCGGTGTCCGCCCCCAGGTGCCACTGCGCTGTCGGCTGCGGCAGCTTCTGCCCCCAGGCCGTGCCCGCACTCGGTGTCTCCGGCGCTGCCGGCAGACCCGGAAGGGTGCGCCCCCTGGCCAGGTAGGTGGACCTGCCCCGCCAGGCCACGCCGTCGGTGGCGGACCCGGTGACCTCCACCACCAGCTCCACCTGCGTGCCCTTGCGGTGCGCGGCCAGGTGCTCCGCCCACGCCCGCACCTCGAGCGCTTCACCGATGTGCAGCGCCCGGAGCTGGTCCACCCGGTTAGCCACGTGCACCATGCCCAGCAGCGGCAGCGGGAAGTCCTCCCGGGCCATCACCGCCATCGCCACCGGGAAACCGAGCACGTGCACGAACCCGGCCGGCAGACGGTCGCTGGCCGCCACGTCGCCGAGCACCCGCTGATAGCTGACCAGCTGCTCGGCATCCACCGGCACGTCCGCCACCCGGTAGACCACGTCCGGCAGCGTGGTGGACTGCGTCAGCGGGCGCACCATCAGCCGGGCGGAGCGACCCAGGGCGTTCGCATACAGGCTGCTCAGCGACGGCACCGCCGCCAGCGTCTGCTCAGC
This sequence comes from Ruania albidiflava DSM 18029, assembly GCF_000421225.1. Lineage (GTDB taxonomy): Bacteria > Actinomycetota > Actinomycetes > Actinomycetales > Beutenbergiaceae > Ruania > Ruania albidiflava. The sequence continues at coordinate 32,944 of NZ_ATWL01000003.1, forward strand.
CATCAGGCACCCACCAGGTTCTGCCCGCACACCCGCAGCGTCTCGCCGTGAATACCCCCGGCCTGCGGGGAGAGCAGGAACGCGATCGCCTCGGCCACGTCTACCGGTAGACCGCCCTGCTGCAGCGAGTTCAACCGGCGCGCCACCTGCCGGGTCAGCGCCGGCATCCGTGCGGTCATCTCGGTCTCGATGAACCCGGGCGCCACCGCGTTCGCCGTGCCGCCGACCGCCGCGATCCGCGGGGCCAGCGCGCGGGTCAGGCCGATCACCCCGCCCTTGGTGAAGGAGTAGTTCGTCTGCCCGCGGTTGCCGGCGATGCCGGAGGTGGAGGACAGGGACACCACGCGCAGCCCGTCCGGGGCCACGTCCGCACGGGCCAGCAAGGCCTCGTTCATTCGCAGCTGGGCGGCCAGGTTGACCGCCACCACCGAGTCCCACCTCTCCGCGGTCATGTTCGCCAGCAGCTTGTCCCGGGTGATACCCGCGTTGTGCACCACCCCGTCCAGCCGGCCATACCGGGCGACAGCCAGATCGACGATCCGGTCCGCGGCACCGTCCCCGGTGATGTCCAGCTGCAGCGCCGTGCCGCGCACCTCGTTCATCACTGCGGCCAGCTGCTCCCCGGCGACCGGCACGTCCACACCGATCACCTGCGCCCCGTCCCGGCGGACGGTGCGTGCGATCGCGGCACCGATCCCACGGGCCGCGCCGGTGACCACGATGACCCGACCGGCCAGGGGACGGGTCCAGTCCTGGGGGACGGCGCCGTCGGTGGAGTCCACCTGCACCAGCTGCCCGGAGACGAATGCCGAGCGCGCGGACAGCAGGAACCGCAGCGCCCCGCCGACGCTCACCGCTCCAGCGCTCACGCCCTCGGCTAGCACGAGCCCGTTCCCGGTCCCGCCGGCACGCAGCTCCTTGGCCAGCGAACGCAGCATGGCATCCACACCCTGCCGGGCGGCGGCTACCGCCGGCTCCTCCGCCTCGGCTGCCGGGCGGGACACGGTCACCACCCGGGCACACGGCGCCAGGGAGCGCAGCACACCTCCGAGGGTGAGCACCCGCTCGGAGAGGTCCTGCGGACCGGTGACGTCGGTCAGGTCCAGCACCACCGCCCCGAGCTTGCCGCTGGAGGGGGCGTTGCGCCGCACGTCCAGGTCCCAGGACAGCAGCCACTCGGCCAGCGCGTCACTCTCCGGGCCGCGCCCGACCAGCAGCACCGGGCCGGGAACCAGCGGCTGGTCCACCCGGGCGGGCTCAGTGCGCCGCAGCCGCGCCGGCCGGGGCAGACCGAGCTTCTTGGCGAGCTCCTTGGTGACCCCGGAGTTCACCAGGTTCAGGTAGGTGTCGCTCATCGGTCACCGTCCTTCGCCGCAGCCGGCGCCTCGAGGATCATCGCCACCGCCTGACCGCCGGCCGCGCACACGGAGATCAGGCCGCGCGCCGGCTCGTCCGGCTCGGCATCCTTGGCTCGGCGCAGCAGCGTGGCCAGCGTGGCCACGATCCGCGCCCCGGTGGCGGCGAACGGGTGCCCGGCGGCCAGCGAGGAGCCGGCCACGTTCAGCTTCGACCGGTCCAGCTCGCCGAGTGCGGGCAGGTGGACCTTGGTCTGCATGAACTCCTCGTCGGCCCAGGCGGCCACCGTGGTCAGCACGGTGGAGGCGAACGCCTCGTGGATCTCGATGAAGGTGAAGTCCTCCAGCCCCAGGCCCTGCCGCGCCAGCAGCCGCGGCACGGCGTACGCCCCGCCCATCAGCAGCCCCTCCGCACCGTGGACGAAGTCGACAGCCGCAGCCTCGGCATCGACCACGTGCGCCAGCACCGGCAGCCCCCGCTCAGCAGCCCACTCGTCGGTGCCGAGCAGCACCGCGGCTGCGCCGTCAGACAGCGGGGTCGAGTTCCCGGCGGTCATCGTCGCACCCGGGGAGGACGTGCCGAACACCGGGGTCAGCTTCGCCAGCTTCTCTGCCGAGGTGTCCGGCCGCAGCGACTGGTCCCGGGTGAGCCCGCGGAACGGGGTGATCAGGTCGTCGAACAGGCCGTCGTCGTAGGCCCGGGCAAGGTTCTGGTGCGAGGCGAGCGCGACCTCGTCCTGCGCCTCGCGGGTGATGGACCACCGGCGGGTGGTGATCGCCTGGTGCTCACCCATCGACATCCCGGTGCGCGGCTCGTTCACGCTCGGCGCCACCGGGGCCAGGTCACCGGGCCGCAGGCTGCCGACCAGCTTCACCTTCTCCGCCACGCTCTTGGACCGGGACAGCTTCATCAGCGTGCGCCGCAGCCGGTCGGAGACCACGATCGGAGCGTCCGAGGTGGAGTCGGTGCCGGCGGCGATCCCGGTCTCGATCTGCCCTAGGGCGATCTTGTTCGCGATCGCGGTGACCGCCTCCACGCTGGTGCCGCAGGCGCGCTGGGTGTCGAAGGCGGAGGTGTGTGGATCCAGTCCGGAACCGAGCACCGCCTCCCGGGTGAGGTTGAAGTCCCGGGAGTGCTTGAGCACAGCCCCGCCCGCCACGTCACCGATGCGCTCACCCTGCAGGGCGAACCGGGCCACCAGCCCGGTCAACGCCGCGGTGAGCATGTCCAGGTTGGCGGCGCTCGCGTAGGCACCACCGGCCTTCCCGAACGGGATCCGGTTCCCACCGATCACTGCGGCCTTGCGGACAGGTGCTGTGCTGCGCTCGGCGGGCGCGGGCTTGCGTGCCATGAGAGATCCTCACTGTGGGGTCGGGGCCACGATGTGTCTAGGACCAAGAGTACCTGATACTCTGAGTACGTGAGTAGGGTCACGACAACGTCGGGTCGACGCAGTGGTGTCGCCGCGTCGAACGGCGCCACCGCAGCAGAGGTGGACGGCCGCTCCCGTCGCTGGCAGACGCACCGTGCCGAACGCCGCCGGGAGCTGAGCCGACAGGCGCGTCGCGCGGTGCACCACAGCGGCCCGGACCTGTCCATGGACGAGTTCGCCGCCGCGATGGGCACCTCGAAGTCGATCGTCTACCGGTACTTCACCGACAAGGCCGGGCTGCAGGCTGCGGTCAGCGAGCTCGTCCTGGAGGAGATGGCCGAGGCGTTCGAGACCGCCGCACACTCCCAGGCCGACCCTCGCCAGCGGCTGCGGCAGATGGTCGGGGTGTACGTGGACATGCTCGACTCCTCCCCGAACGTGTACCGGTTCGTCACCCGCGCCGACGGCGGAGCGGACCTGTCCGCGTTCCTCACCGCGATCTCCAGGTATGTGCAGATCCCGCTCGCCGACGCGTTGGCTGCGGCCGGGGACGACGCCGACCTGGCGCCCACCTGGGCGGCCGGCATGGTCGGTTTCGTCCGTGGTGTCGGCGAGTCCTGGCTGGCTGCCGAGGCCGACGAGCACACCACCGCCGAGGTGATGGCGGACCTGATCTCCCACTGGCTGTGGACCGGTGCCGATGCCGGCGCCCCCACCCTGACCACCGACGAGAGGTAGACCTTCCATGACGAGCATCCAGCAGGCGGACCTCCGCATCGACACCGCCGCCGTCGGCAGGATGGTGGACGGCCGCTGGGCCGACTACCGCCGCCAGGCGCGAGACATCTTCCTGGACCCCGAGCTGCGCAAGCAGGACGGGCTGAGCATGGCCGAGCACCGCGAACGAGTGCTGGCGCAGGCGAAGAAGCTTGTGGACCTGGGCATCGTCCAGCGCGCCTTCCCCGAGCGACTGGGCGGCCAGGACGACCCGGGCGGCAACCTCGCCGGCTTCGAGGAGATGGCGGTCGGCGACCCGTCGCTGCAGATCAAGGGCGGTGTGCAGTGGGGCCTGTTCGGTGCCGCGATCCTGCACCTGGGCACAGAGCAGCACCACGACCGTTTCCTGCCCGGCGCGATGGACCTGAGCGTGCCCGGCGCGTTCGCCATGACCGAGATCGGCCACGGCAGCGACGTCGCCGCGATCGGCACCACCGCGACCTACGACCCGGACACCGAGGAGTTCGTGATCCACACCCCGTTCCGCGGGGCGTGGAAGGAGTTCCTCGGCAACGCCGCCGTGCACGGGGTGGCCGCCGTGGTCTTCGCCCAGCTGATCACGGGCGGGGTGAACCACGGCGTGCACGCCTTCTACGTGCCGATCCGGGAGAACGACGACGGCGTCGCCGGCGACTTCCTGCCCGGGGTCAGCGGTGAGGACGACGGCTACAAGGGCGGCCTGAACGGTGTGGACAACGGCCGGCTGGCCTTCGACCAGGTGCGCATCCCGCGCACCAACCTGCTGAACCGGTACGGGGACGTGGCTGCTGATGGCACCTACTCCTCCCCGATCGAGAGCCCCGGGCGCCGGTTCTTCACCATGCTCGGCACCCTCGTGCAGGGGCGGGTGTCCCTGGGCGGCTCGGCCGTGGTGGTGGCGAAGATGGCGCTGGCCACCGCGATCCGCTACGGCAACGAGCGCCGTCAGTTCACCGGCGGGGACGAGAACGTGGAGACCGTGCTGCTGGACTACCAGCAGCACCAGCGCCGGCTGCTGCCGCTGCTGGCCCGCACCTACGCGGCGCAGTTCATGCACAACCAGCTGGGCCAGCGGTTCCACGAGGTGTTCTCCGGCGAGCACGATACCGACGGTGACCGGCAGGACCTGGAGACCCTGGCGGCGGCGTCCAAGCCGGTGAGCACCTGGCTGGCGCTGGAAACCATCCAGATGGCCCGCGAAGCCTGCGGCGGTGCTGGCTACATGGCGGAGAACAAGCTCGTCGGCTGGCATGCGGACATGGATGTGTATGTCACCTTCGAGGGTGACAACAACGTGCTGCTGCAGCTGGTCGGCAAGCGGCTGCTCACCGACTACAGCCGGGAGATGGCCCGTATGGACGTGGCCGGCGCAGTGCGCTGGGTCGCCGACCGGGCCGTGGACATGACCCTGCACCGCACGCCGCTGCGCCGGACCGCGCAGTCGATCCAGGACTGGGGCTCCCGGGCCCGGTCGGCCACGGAGGTGCGCGATCCCGAGGCGCAGCGCGAGCTGCTCGAGGACCGGGTGGAGTCGATGGTCGAGGAGGTCGCCCTGGCCCTGCGCGCCGGCAAGGGGGCACCCCCGCAGGTGGCCGCGGACCTGTTCAACTCCCACCAGCACGACCTGATCGAGGCGGCCCGAGCGCACGCCGAGCTGCTGCAGTGGGAGGCGTTCACCGAGGCGCTCGAGAGCATCACGGACTCCGGTACCCGGACGGTGATGACCTGGTTGCGGGACCTGTACGGGCTGACCATGATCGAGAAGAACCTCGCCTGGTACCTGCTGAACGGTCGGCTCTCGGCCCAGCGGGCTCGCACGGTGACCAGCTACATCAACCGGCTGCTGCCTCGGCTGCGCGCCCACGCCGTCGACCTGGTGGATGCCTTCGGTTACACGAAGGAGCACATCGGCGCCACCATCGGCACCGGGGTGGAGGCCGAGCGGCAGGCCGAGGCGCGCGAGTACTACCGGCGCCAGCGGGCCTCGGGTGACAGCCCGATCAGCGAGAAGGACCTGCGCAGGGCCAAGGCCAGCTGACCTGCTCCCGGTCCCGCGAGGGTGGCCCGATGGCCGCGAGGGTGCACTTGTGGCTGCGAATCGCGCAGATCGCAACCATAGGTGCACCCTCGCGAGCCAAGGGCGGCAGGTTGGGTGGGGCGGGGTCGCGGCGGTTGGGTGGGGCGGGTCGCGGGTCAGCTCGCGGCGCGGGCCAGCTCTTCGGCCTCCACCTCCGCGTTCCACTTCTTCTTCGCCGCGCGCCACTGCTCGTCGTTGTTGCCGCGGCGCCAGTACCCGGAGATGGACAGGTCCTCCTTCGGCACCCCCTTGGTGAACCGCAACCAGGAGCGCAGCTCCTTGACCGTCATCGCATCGCCGTGCACGAACGCGTGCACCCGACCGGGTGGGAACTCCAGGTCGGTGACCGCGCGCACCAGGTCCTCACCCGGCCCGCCAGTCGCCTCCGAACGGTGGATCCAGCGCACCTGGGCGTGCGCGGAGGTGAGCAGGGTCTGCTCCTCAGCCGGGTCGGCGACCTCGATGAACGCGTGCACCTTGGCCCCTTCGGGCATCGCCTCCAACGCAGTGGCGATCGCCGGCAGCGCGGACTCGTCCCCGACGAGCAGGTGCCAGTCCGCCTCCGGGTCCGGGGCGTAGGCGCCGCCCGGACCGGCCAGCTGGACCTGGTCGCCGGGCTGCACCCGCTCCGCCCACGGTCCGGCGATGCCCTCCCCGCCGTGCACCACGAAGTCCAGCGCAGCCTGTCCGGTCTCGGCATCGAACCAGCGGATCGTGTAGGTGCGCATCACCGGCCAGTCCTCAGCCGGGATCCGAGCCTTCACCTCCTCCACGTCGAACGGTTCGACGACGCCACTTCCGGGGCGGGGCAGGATCACCTTGACGTAGGCATCGGTGTTGCCTGCCGGGTCGACGGCCAACGGGGCGCCGCCCGGGCCGGAGAGCACGACTCGAATCATCTGCGGGGTGATCCGCTCGGTACTGACCACCTCGGCACGCTGCGGTGCACGACGAGCCACAAAGACCTCCTTGATTAGGTAAGGCCAGCCTAACAAAATCCCGAGCGGGAGGGTCCGGACCCCTGGTGCGGGAGAGGTGCCGGGAGCCGCAAGGATGTGGTGAGCCCGGTATCCGGACCGCTCAGGCGGCGACCTTGGTGAGGGCTGTGGCGAGGTAGCGGGCACGATCATGGGCCTCGGCCATGGAGGCGGCATGCTTGGGCAGCAGAGGCGCCATCGACGCAGTGTGCGGCGCCAAGGTGAGCTCGGGGACCACGGTGGCGACGTCCAGGCTGAGCAGCTCGGCCCGTCCCAGGATCGCTTCGAGCGTCGGCACCACGTAGTCGAAGCCGTGGTACGGGGCCTCGGGGCCATAGCTTCCGCCGCGCGCCGAGATCAGCACCGCAGGTCGCCCTGCGGCCGGTGCCGGTCGCACCGTGCGGCCGACGACGACGATCTGGTCCAGCCACGCCTTGAACACCGACGGCATCGTCAGGTTGTACATCGGTACGGTGTACAGGTAGGCGGAGGCGTTGACGAACTCGTCGATGAGCTCGCCCCGCAGCGCCGCGGCGGCAGCCTGCTCCTCGGTGTGCTCGGTCAGGTGTGCGGTGGAGATATGCGCCAGCGACGGGCTGGAGCAGGAAGTGGTCGTCCGGTGGTGTGTGCCACCGGGGTGTTACATACTGGGAGTGCGGTTGCAGACCGGGAGAGAGGTGGCCAGATGGCGTCCGTGCGACAGCTCCGAGGCCCGTGCCAGGCCTGGCCGGAGGACAGCAGCTTCATCCGCGAGGTGCTCGACCGGATCGGCGACAAGTGGACCATGCTGGTTGTCAGCACCCTGGGTGCCGAGCCGCTGCGCTACTCCGACCTGCAGGCGAGCATCCCCGGCATCTCGCAGCGGATGCTCACCCAGACGCTCAAGCATCTGGAACGCGACGGGCTGCTCACTCGGACCGCCTACGCCGAGGTGCCGCCGAGGGTGGAGTACGAGCTCACGGACCTGGGGCGGTCGCTGCTGGACGCGGTGATGGCGATGGCGGACTGGGCGGCTGCCCATCACAATGAGATCGCCAGCAACCGAGCGGCCAGCCAGGAGACCGGTGTAGGCCGGGAGCGGGCGCGTACGGGAGCGCCCACCCGGTGATCGGCGGGCGGTGACCGGCCGGCAGGTCACCGAGCGGGCTCGCCCGGCGACCTGCCGATCGTGGTCATCCCGCCGCTGCCTCTGGCCGGTCCTCGGGCGGGCTCTGGCCGCCGGACGGGCTCTGGCCGCCCAGCGCGTTCTGATCGCCCGCGGCCGGGGTCGCCGGCTCCTCGGCGGTATCGATGTGGCACTCGCCGGTCTCCGGGTCGCACCACCCGCTGACCGGGGCGGTGACGAGCCGGGGGAGTCCCTCGGGCGCGCTCATGAGGCACGCTCGCTCGGTACCGGGCCGGCCGCCTGCTCCAGGAGCTGGTCGTAACCAGAGGGCTTCAGCGCGCCCGGGGCGGCCACCCGCCGGCCGACCACCACGAACGGGACCCCGTTGGCGCCGAGCTCCAGCGCCTCGGTCCGGTCGTCGCGGACGCGGTCGGCGTACTCGTCGTTGCCGAGGATCTCCCGGACCCGTTGCCCGTCCAGCCCCACCGACTCGGCCACACCGACCAGCGCCTCCTCCTGGTACGGGTCGAGCGTGCCGGTGAAGAAGCCGTCCTGGAGGGTCGAGAACAGCTCGTACCCCAGGCCCTGGTCGGCGGCGTACTGGACGACCCGGTGCAGATCGAACGTGTTGGCCACCATCCGGTCGATCGCATAGTCGAGCCCCTCCCGACGGGCGAACGCCTGCATCTGACGTTCTGCCGCGAGGAGCTGGTCGGCGGTGCCGCCGTGACTGCGAAGGTAGCTGGCCTCGTTCGTCTCCGGCTCGGACGGCGCGTCCGGGTCCAGCTGGAACGAGCGCATCAGGATCATGAAGCGCTCGGCGTCCGGCCGGCGATCGATGGCCTCCTGGAGCCTGTGCTTGCTGACGTAGCACCAGGGGCAGGCGAGGTCCGCCCACATCTCGATGACCACATCCGAGCCGTTGGCGTCGGGTGCCTGCGTCGTCATGTTCATCACCTCACTAGTAGTGCGTAACACCATGATGAGTGAGTTTTGAGACGCGTACAAAAGGCACCTTGAGGTGCGTGCCCGACCATCCCGGTGCCGTGCAGGGCAGTGCCGCACAGCGCGCACATGCGAGGCTGGCCGGATGACAGCGCCGATCGACGTGGCCCCCGGAGTGCTGGTGCTCACCTCGCGCACGATGTGCACCACCTCCACCGTGGTCCACGACGGCAAGCGTGCCCTGCTGGTCGATCCTGCCTGGCACGCCGACGAGCTCGAGGGCATCGCCGACCTGCTCACGGCGCGCGACCTACGGGTCGAGCTGGGCTGGGCCACGCACGCGCACCACGACCACCTGCTCTGGCACCCCCGGTTCGGTCCGGCGCCCCGGCTGGCCACGCCGTCGGCGGCAGCCACGGCCCGAGCGCAGCTGACCGAGATCCGTACCGCGCTGGCACCGACCCTGCCGGCGGAGCTACGTGCGCTCGCCGGTCAGGTCCAGGAGCTCGACGGCGCCCAGCTGCCCTGGTCCGGTCCGGTCGCCGAGGTCGTCGTGCACCACGGGCACTCCCCGGGGCACGGGGCGCTGTGGCTGCCGGAGGTGCGGGTGCTGCTCGCCGGGGACATGCTCTCGGAGACAGAGATCCCGCTGTGTGCGGAGACCGGGATCGACGCCTACGTCCGCGGGCTGGAGCGGCTCGCGCCGTACGTGGCACGGGCGCAGGTGCTCGTCCCCGGGCACGGCAGCCCCGCGTACGCCGACAACCAGGACAGCCCGATGGCACGGCTGGCTGCCGACCGCACCTACCTGGACGCGCTCGCGGCCGGCACGGGTGAGCAGGATCCGCGCCTGCGAGATGCCCCCGACTGGCTGCTCGCCGAGCACGAGGCGAACGCCGCCAGCCGATGAGATCCTGTCCGGTCCGCAGCGCCAGTGCGCGGCCTGCTGCCTGGAATAGCACCTATCGCGCCCTGGTTCGGGTAGATGCACACCCCGGGGACCGCCGTCCTGGGTGAGACTCGGACCGACCACCACGGTGAGGATCTGTGACGGACTACGGACACGACCTGCTCTTCGGAGCGTTCATCACACCGAGCAGCCGAGCGCCGGAGAGTGTCGTCGCCCTGACCCAGCGCGCCGAGCGTGCCGGGCTCGACCTGGCCACGTTCCAGGACCACCCGTACCAGCCCGCGTTCCTGGACACCTGGACGCTGCTGTCCTACCTCGCGGCCCGTACCGAACACATCCGCCTCGCCGCGAACGTGCTGAACCTGCCGCTGCGCCAGCCCGCGGTCCTGGCCAGGTCGGCGGCGAGCCTGGACCTGCTCTCCGGTGGCAGGGTCGAGGTGGGTCTGGGTGCGGGCGGGTTCTGGGACCCGATCGTGGCGATGGGGGGGCACCCGACTGACCCCTGGGGAGGCGGTCACCGGTCTGTCCGAGGCGATCGAGATCCTCCGCGGGATCTGGGACACCGGCGCCACCCAGCGGCTGGTGGTGGACGGGACGGTGCACCGGGTCGCCGGCGCCAAGCGGGGCCCCGCACCCGCGCACGACATCAGCATCTGGGTCGGGGGACTCAAACCGCGGATGCTGCGGCTGATCGGCCGCCAGGCCGACGGCTGGCTCCCCACTCTGGCCTACCTCGGCGGCCTGCAGCAGATCGCCGACGCCAACGCCACCATCGACGCGGCCGCACAGGAGGCAGGGCGCGACCCGACCCAGATCCGCCGCATGCTCAACATCGGCGGTCGGTTCAGCGAGTCCGGCAGCGAGCATCTCTTCGTCGGCCCGGTGGCGCAGTGGGTGGACCAGCTCACCAGCCTGGTGCTGGAACACGGCATCAGCGCATTCATCCTCGGCGGCGACGATCCGAGGTCGATCACGACCTTCGGCGAGGAGGTCGCTCCGGCAGTGCGCGAGCTGGTGCGCAGCGAACGTTCGTCGTCCGGCACGAGGGCTTGCGCTGGGCTGGCGCCCTGAGCAGGCTGGAGCGGTGACCACCAGCGACCACGAGCACCATCACGAACCCACCGACGCGACCACCGACCCAGCCGAGTACTGGGAGGAGCGCTACTCCGGTGCTGAGCCGGTGTGGTCCGGCCGGGTGAACACCCAGCTGGCTGCCCTGACCGCTGACCTGCCGCCCGGCCGCGCCCTCGACCTGGGCTGCGGCGAGGGTGCGGATGCCCTGTGGCTGGCCGAGCGTGGCTGGCAGACCACCGGGGTAGACATCGCCGACACTGCGCTGCACCGGGCTGCACGTGCCGCGGCCGAGCGCGGGCTGGATCCCGAGCTGGTCCGCTGGGTGCGGGCCGACCTCGCCACCTGGACCCCGGATGGGCGCTACGACCTGGTCACCGCCTCGTTCCTGCAGTCCCCGCTGGACTTTCCCCGCACCGAGGTGCTCCGCCGCGCTGCAGGAGCAGTGGCTCCCGGTGGTCACCTGCTGCTCGTCTCGCACGCCGCACCGCCGCCGTGGGCGAAGGGCCTGGACCCGAGCACGCACCATTTCGTCACCCCGGAGCAGGAGGTCGCCGGCCTGGACCTGGACGAGCAGGACTTCGCCGTGGTCGTCGCCGAGGAGCGCACCCGGCCGGCCACCGGCCCGGACGGGGAGCAGGCCGAGCTCACCGACACAGTGGTGCTGCTCCGCCGCCGCTGACTGCCCATCCGTCTGCAGCACGAGTCGGCACCTGCGGCACTGCTGGTCGTGCTGCCGATAGCCATCCGGGCAGCAGACGTGCGGCCAGCCCGGGGCTATAGCATGCGCACGCTCCAGGTCACCTGCCCACGCGGGGGCGCGGCGGCCACGGTGAGCGTCAGCCGGGCGATCTGGTCGCCCCACACCCCGCGCAGGATCGGGTCGGCCAGGTCGATCTGTTCGACGGCGGAGGTCACCGGCGCAGCAGGGGCGTGCCTGGCCGCGGCGTCGCCCGGGCTCAGGGTGAGCACCGCCCGCGCTGCTCCGGACGGGCCGCGCAGCAGCCAGCCGCCCTCACCGTCCTGCTCCGGTACCTGCGGAAGCATGAGGTGCAGGCGCACCTGGTGCCCGGGCCGGTCCAGCACCCAGGTCTCGGTCACCTGCAGCGCGTCGGTCACCTGCAGCGACCGCCGCCAGGACCGGATACCTGCCTCGACCGGGTAGGCGCCGGCCAGCTCCAGATCGAGGGTCCGGCCCACTTGGGTGAGTACCTCGGCACGGAAACGTGCCCCCACCCCCTGGGCTACGCCGTCGACCTCTGGGACGCAGTGGAACTGGGACTGGGTGAACCAGGTGGCGTACCGGCCGGAGGTAAAGCTTGCCGCCGAGTACTGCCCGGTGCCCACGTCGATGAGCACCGGCTCCCCGCCGGCGGCCAGCACCACCGAACCGACGTCCAGGTGGTTGTGCGGTTCGTCGTTGTGCCCGCCCTTGGCCACCAGCCGCAGCCGGTGGTCGGGGGAGGAGACGGTGAGTAGCTGCGTGTGCGGCAGCCACGCGTCCGGCGCGGGCGGCGGTTCGGTCACCGGTGTGGCCCGCCAGCCGGCGTCGAACAGGGTGACCAGGCACCGGTAGACCGGCTGGTGCACCTGCAGGTTGCGTGGGAACGAGGCCGCCAGCGCCGCCGGGTCCGCGGCCCCCACGGCGGTGGCGAACCGGTGCCACAGTGCCGGCGGGTGCCGCTCCTTGTCGATCCCCGGACCGGGGTCGGGCACGCGGGCCACTCCGTCGGCCAGGCTCGCCCACCAGTCGCCGCCCAGGTGGGTGAGCAGCGGGTAGCGGGCCATCGCAGCCAGCAGCGGCTGGGCGAGCACCTGCTCGGCCCCGGCCGGGTCGGACCAGCTGAGCACGTCGAGGGCCTCGAACAGGCACGCCGGGGAGCGCCACCAGTACAGGATCCCCTCGGCGCAGCCGCCGTCGGGTGGCACGTTGGCCAGGTAGCCGTCCAGGGACGCCAGCGCCTGCGGCACGATGACCGCGGCCAGGTGCTCCTCGGCGGCCAGCAGCGTGGCGCAGGCGAGCACGTTCGCCACGATCCACGGGTTCCAGTTGCTCTGGTCGCCGAACCACCAGTGCTCGGCGCCGCGGTGAGCGAACGGGCGCAGTACCCGGGCGGCGACCTCCGCGCGGAGGCGGGTGTGCAGGCCGAGGCCGGCGAGCAGGTCGGCGTGCAGGTAGCCGATCCAGGCGAGCAGGGCGCCGGTCTCTGCGGCGAACAGGTCGAGCACCGGGTCGTCCGGATCGGGCAGTCGGCGGCGCTGACCGCCGGGCGGGGTGTCGTGCGCGGGCAGGCACCAGCTCAGCTCTTCCAGCAGCAGGCCGATGCCGTCGATGAGGTCGTCCGCCCAGCGTGGGGCTGGGTCCGCAGTTGCGGCAAGAGCCAGGATCACCAGCCGCCGACGGCGGTCGAAGTAGGGGGCCTCGAACGCCCGCCGGGACCCGGTCCGCTCGAACGCGAGCCGCTGGGTGAGGGTGAGCACCGGCCACGGCTGGGCCACCAGCTCCTCGGCATGGCTGAGGATCTCTGCCCGGCTGGCGGCGTCGATTCGGGCCCAGGTGGCTCGGTCGGTGGCGCGGGGGAACGGGACCTGCGCGGCGCCAGCGGCGATCGTTTGGGTGAGCTGCTCGGCGCAGAAGGCTGAGGTGAGGGGTGTGGTGCTGCAGGGCATCGGAGCGACGATAGCGCGCCCGGGGAGATGACGGGCATACGTCATGAGCTCGCCCTATGGCTGAGGGTGTGCCGTATAGCCGTCAGTTCCACGAACGGCGCAGGGCTCGACACTGATTCGAATATATGTTCGAATGAAGTATGCGTTGGGACGGGCAGAAGCTGAGTGATGGCGCAGGTCCGGCGCTGCTGCCGCTCAACGGCCTGGTGCGGAGCGTGCGCACGCCGGAGTTCGAGGGTGTGACGTTCCACGAGGTGCTGTGCAAGAGCGCGCTGAACCGGGTGCCGAAGAACTCCACGATGCCGTTCACCTGGACGATCAACCCCACGCGCGGCTGCCTCCACCAGTGTGTCTATTGTTTTGCGCGCAAGACGCACGAGTACCTGGACCTGGACTCCGGTGCGGACTTCGACTCCCAGATCGTGGTGAAGACGAACATCGTGGAGGTGCTGCGCGCCGAGCTGGCCCGGCCCTCCTGGGCGCGCGAGCACGTGGCGCTGGGCACGAACTCCGACCCGTACATGCGCGCTGAGGGCCGCTACGAGCTGATGCCCGGGATCCTTGAGGCGCTCACCGAGGCCCGCACGCCGTTCTCGGTGCTCACCAAGGGGCCGCTGCTGCGCCGAGACCTGCCGCTGCTCGTGCGGGCTGCTCAGCGGGTGAGTGTGGACGTGGGCGTCTCGCTGGCGTTCATGGACCCTGAGCTGCAGCAACGGGTGGAGCCGGGCACGCCGAAGCCGGCCGCGCGGCTGCAGCTGATCCGGGCCCTCGCGGACGCCGGGCTGGAACCCACGGTGATGGCGATGCCGGTGCTGCCGTGGCTCACCGACTCCGATGAGCACCTGGACGTACTGATGGGTGCGGTCGCTGAGGCAGGTGGTGCGTGGGTGACAGTGGGTGCACTGCACCTGCGGCCCGGAGCTCGAGAATGGTTCCTCGGTTGGCTGGGTCGGGACTACCCGGACCTGGTGCCCAAGTACGAGGTGCTGTACGGGCGGGGTTCGTACGCCTCTGCCGAGTACCGGGAGTGGCTCGCGGGCAGGGTGCGGCGGCTGCGGCGCCGGCACGGGTTCACCGAGCGGGCGCCGCGGGATCGTGCGGCAGGTGAGGGTCGCAGTTCCGGGAAGAGCGGGCGATGGTCGCTGCGGAACGACCCTGCCGAGGTGACCGCGCGACCGGGCGCAGCAGAACCGGTCGGGCCGACGCTCTCCGAGCTGAGCATGCAGCCTGCGTTGTTCTGAGGGCTCTCTGCTGCGTGAACGTCCTGCCAACGAGTTCGCCCGCCCGTAGCAGCTCGGGCAGCGCAAGAGACACCGTTCCGATACGAGGTCGGTACGACAGGTCAGACGATCATGCGCAGACCCCACCGTGTTAGAGATCAGGGTCTTGAGCGGGGGCTCATCCCCGCACGCGGGGAGCGGACCAGCGCCGCACCAGACCCCAGCGCCAGGTAGCGGGCTCATCCCCGCACGCGGGGAACGGACTCGTTCCACATGGCGACCATGAGGCGTGCGTGGGGCTCATCCCCGCACGCGGGGAGCGGACACCCGTGGCCGACTGACGCCTAGGTGTCAACAGGGCTCATCCCCGCACGCGGGGAGCGGACTCGTTCCCGTCCTCCGCGTCCGCGTCGTACTTCGGCTCATCCCCGCACGCGGGGAGCGGACATCATCGGTCCACTCATCGGCGGGCTGGCGTACGGCTCATCCCCGCACGCGGGGAGCGGACTTACTGCAACCGGCCAGACCGAGGTGGCGCAGCATCATGTGCCGGGATACGAGGGCCGCGAACAAGACGGTGTCGATGGTGCCGGTGACGAAGTCGGCGAGGATGGAACGCTTGCGGCCCCGGAACCATTCGTGCACGGCGGCGGTCTTCCGGTCTGGGGGGTCCTCCGGGCGTACGGTGCCGGTGGCGCGCGCGAACGGCAGTCCGGTGTAGGTCTCGTTCAGTGCCGCCTTGCCGTGCACGAGAGCCACCGACTGGCTGCCGGTGCCCTGTGGGTCCGGCAGTTGCTCGAGCCAGCCGAGCATGCGTTCGAACATTGCGTTCGAGGTGGCTTGGGTGGGCAGCGCCCAGTAGCAGCCCGTCAGCCCGAACGTCGCAGCCATTGTCTCTGCGGCCAGCATCGCGGCCTCGGTCTTTCCTTCACCCATCGGTGCTTCGATCACGATCAGTCCAGGCTCGGTGAGCTCGGCTGCGAGCCGGGCGCTCTCCTCCTGCACGGGTCGGACCGGGCCTGCTGCGGCCGGGAAACGGTCTGCGAAGAACTCGCCCACCGCCGTCGGTGGTGCGAGCGGTTGCCACGGTGCGCGGATCGCGAGCCTTGACCATGCAGCGAGACTTCGTGCGGACGGTGTGTCACCCACCGGGTCCGGTAGGTCGGGGACGCACCCGTAGGGGTAGAGCGGGAACAGGTCGCTGTCGGAGGCGATCCAGTCCGCCATCACGACCAGACCGGTGAGAATCATCTGTACCTGTTGCGGCAACTGAAGCGTCGACCAGTCCAGCCAGTCGCCGGTGATTCCGGTGCGGGCGGCAACGCGGTTGGCGAGGAGGTCCTGCACGGCGATCCACGCGCCCGTGCCGAACAACGACGACTGTTCGATGGGCGCCGAGCTGACCGCGACGGCGCTGGGGTAGCTGCCGTGGTGTCCGCCCACGATGCAGGTGAGCTGATCGCGGCGGTGTGGCGGCAACGAGGTGTAACGTCCCAACCACCGATCCAGGATGGCGCCCGAAGCGATCTCATGCCTCAGCTTGGCACGGTCCTGACGAACCATCGGGCCCACCGGCAGGCCGAGATGTTCCATGTCGGCGCAGAGTTCACGCCCTTGCACAGCGAACGCCGGGCTAGCCTTTCCGAGGTCGTGGGAGGCCGCCAACCACACAGCCAGGCGGCGGGCGTCGCCTTCGCTCGGCATGCTTGCGGCTACTGCCGATCGTATCGACGGAGCCAGCCACTCGTCCCAGAGCATCCCGGCGACGTCGGCGGCGTCGTCGAGGTGCTGCCAGAGCGGCAGCCAGTGCTCGACGTCACCGACGAATGGATCCGACTTGGCCCATACGGATGCGGCCTGCTGCTGGGTGGTTTCGCGGGTCATGCGTGCACTATCCGCCCGAGCACCGACACTGGCGCCGGTCCTGCCGCAGCGTCGTTGCCTCCTGTACGCATGTGCATGAACCGATCACACACCATTGGGGGCGATTATTCAGGCGTTTGGAGCACGAGATCTGTGCGATTGTCCGTCCCCGTATGTGAGTCTCCCGCGCGGCCCACGCATGGACGGGAGGCCGAGGGATGTGGCCGAGCCGAGCGCTCACGGTGTGTCATGACGTCGGCGATCTGCTGACTGATGGTGGCGATAGCCTCAAGCCATGCTCGAAGTTGCGCGCTCGCTGGACCGGATGGTCACTGCGCTGGTGCCCTCGCTGTCGAGGAGCCTGGCCGAGCAATTCAATGTCTTCCGGGTCATGCACCACGGCACGCATGAGAAGCAGCTGTCGAATGTGTTCGCGTGGCTGCTCAACTCGCAGGGGACGCATGGGCTCGGCGACACGTTTCAGCAGATCTTCGTCGAGCAGGTGAATCAGGGCCTTGCCGGTGGAGAACGGCTGCCGACTCGCGGCTACGAGGTCGTCCAAGAGGTCGACACCTCCGGCAGCGAGGACGGTGAGCGGGATATCGCTGACATCGTGCTCACCAGCGAACGCGCCAGCATCGTGGTGGAGAACTACGAGTGGTCAGACGGCCAAGGCCACGGCTACGAGCGCTATCTCGCGCACGGCGCAGCGGGCGGCAGGCAGAGCGCCGTCGTGCTGCTGTGCGTCCGGCACGTGAGTCATCTGCAGACAGATGGCTGGGAGAAGGCTGTTGTCGTGACGTATGCGGAGCTGCTGGAGAGCCTGCACACCCACGTCGCCGGCGATGTGCGGTGGCGGCGGACCCACCCACGGCAGGACTTCTTCATCAGCGAGCTTGTCGAGCACTTCACGGAAGGACCAGGGGTTGTGAGCGGTGAGGACCAGATCCGGTTCATCGAGGCCATGTGTGCGACCGGCGAGAGTGCCCGCTACGGCCACCTGCCACATGCGAGCGCCGCGCAACAGTTCGCCGACCTGGTGGCCTTGCACGCCAAGCGGCAGTTCGAGGAGGGGCGCAAGACCTTGGCGGAGGTGAAGCGGGCACTGCGGCACTATGCCGAAGACACCCTGGCTGCCCAGATCAACGAGAGCATCTCCACCGGACAGGTGTCGGCGGTCAAGGCGCCGTTCTTGGGGCAATGGGAGTGGTGTGTGGCGCTCGTCCGCCCGGACCCGGACCGGAACTTGCATCTGGAGTTCGGTCCCACGGCGGTCGCCCAGAACGAAGTGGTGGTTGAGCCGGTCACTCATCCCGACTACTCGAAGATCTTCGTGTCGCGACAGGCCGCCGGCAGCGAGGGCATCGATCGTCTTCGCCAGACGGATGTAGGGCTCCAGGAAGTCCTGAACGGCCTCAGTGATGGCGACCTACGCCTGCGCAACGCACTGCTCGCGATCGCCGCCTCCTGATGTGTGGATAACACCTGCAGGCCGATTCGCACCCCGTCACGGTCGATGCGCATGGGACGACCTGGGGGAAGAACACGCTCAGCCTGATCGGCACAGGGCTGGCGATCGTGGGCGGGGTCGGCTGCCTGGTGGTCGCGGGCGCTCGCGCCACCCGACGGGAGCGAGCCAGGAACAGCACCGCGCCACGCGATTCCGACCGGGAGTGACTCACGGGGCCGCCCCGCCCGCCGGGCCACCGCTGCCCAGCGCCCGCGGCACCACCCGCTGCCCCCAAGCAGCCCCTACTCTGGTGAGATCACCGGCCCAGGCGACCTCCGCCGTCGTGCTGGCCGTGCCGACCGACAGGAAGGGGCCCAGCGTGAAGGTTGCCGGCCGTGCCGCCGTCCCACCGTTCCAGGTGATGAGCATCCTGGACCGGGTCGCCCAGCTGCGCGCTGCCGGGCGGGACGTGATCTCGCTGTGCGCCGGCGAGCCCGAGGGTGGCGCCCCACCGGACGTCGCGGCCGCCGCCATCGACGCGCACCGGGCAGGCGATCTCGGCTACACCAGCGCACTCGGCCCCCGCGAGCTGCGCGAAGCCGTCGCCGGGCACTACCACCGCTGGTACGGCCTGGACCTCACCGAAGCAGACGTCGCGATCACCACCGGCTCCTCCGGTGCCTTCCAGCTCGCGTTCCTCGCCGCCTTCGAACCCGGCGACCGGGTCGCCCTGGCCAGCCCCGGCTACCCCGCCTACCGCAACATCCTCACCGCTCTGGGCTGCCAGGTGGTCGACATCCCCTGCGGTGTGGCGGAGCGGTTCCAACCCACCCCGGAGCTGCTCGCCGCCGCGCACGCCCGCGCACCGCTGGCCGGCCTGGTGCTCGCCTCCCCGGCCAACCCGACCGGCACCATGGTCCACCGGGACGAGCTCGCCGCCCTCACCACCTGGTGCGATGCGCACGGCGTCCGGCTGGTCAGCGACGAGATCTACCACGGCATCACCTACCCGGCCGATCCCACCGCCCCGGACGCCCGCGGGGTGAGCGCCTGGGAGTCCAGCCGCACCGGGGTGGTCGTCTCCTCCTTCTCCAAGTACTGGGGGATGACCGGCTGGCGGCTCGGCTGGATGCTGCTGCCCGCCGACCTGCGCGAGGCGATCGACGCCCTTGCCGGCAACCTCGCCCTCTGCCCGCCGGTACCCGCCGCCCGCGCCGCCCTGGCCGCGTTCAGCGAGGACTCTTACGCCGCCGCCGACGCCCGCGTGGCCGACCTGGCCAGCACCCGCGCCCAGCTGCTCGACCTGGTGCCGTCGCTCGGCTGGGGGCCGGTCGCCCCCGCCGACGGCGCGTTCTACCTCTACGCCGGCCTGGGCGAGGCCCTGGGCCGCTACCCCGACGCCGTCGCCTGGTGTCGCGCACTGCTCGAGGAGCAAGGTGTGGCGCTGGTGCCCGGTATCGACTTCGACCCCACCGGCGGCGCAGGCTTCGTGCGGCTCTCCTTCGGCGCCGGCACCCAGGCGGTCACCTCCGCCATCCAACGCATCCAGGCGTTCCAGGCCGGCGACGGCGCAGCTCGCCGCGCGTAGGTCCGCTCGGCTGGTTGCGGGTCACCAGTACGCTGCTGGGCGTGAGCGACGCAGCCCTCGAAGCGACCGAAACCATCAGGATCGACCCTGCCGCCGACTCCCCCTACTGGCGCGGGGCCCTCACCTGGGTGACCGACGGTGACCTGCACCATCCCTGGCGGCTGCCACCGGAGCGGGCGCGCCGTGCGCACGCCCCCGGGCTGATCGAGGTCGCACAGATGGCTGCTGGGGTGCGGGTGGAGCTGGTCACCGACGCCACCGCCCTGCGTCTGCCGCTGACCTTCGCCTACGAGACGCCCGGAACCCTGGACCTGACCGTGGACGGGCAGCTCGTCGACCGGGTCGAGCTCGAGGGTGCTCACACCCTCACCGGCGAGCTCCCGGCCGGTATGCACGAGGTGCGGATCTGGCTGCCGCAGGTGGGCCGCACCGGCGTGGGCCCCCTCGAGCTGGTCGGAGCCACCGTCGCCGACCCGCTGCCGAGACGGCCGCGGTGGATCACCTACGGCTCCTCGATCAGCCAGTGCAGCGCCGCCGCGGGTCCGAGCGAGACCTGGCCTGCGATCGTGGCCACCAGCCTCGGCTGGGACCTGGTGTGCCTCGGCCTGTCCGGCCAGTGCCACCTGGACCCGATCGTCGGCCACGCGATCGCCGCGCAACCGGCTGACCTGGTCACGATGTGCCTGGGCATCAACATCCACAACGGGGGGTCGTTCAGCGAACGGTCCTTCGCCCCGCAGGTCTCCGGTTTCCTCGAGCGGGTGCGCCTGGCGCATCCCACCATCCCGGTCGCGGTGATCAGCCCGATCGGCTCACCGGAGCGGGAGACTACGCCCAGCGCCGCCGGGTTCGACCTGGTGCGCATGCGGGCAGCGCTCGCCGATGTGGTGCGCGTGCTCGCCGAGGACGACCCGGACCTGCATCTCATCGACGGTCTGGCAGTGCTCGGCGTGCACGAGGCGCACCTGCTTCCCGACGGGCTGCACCCGGACGCCGAGGGCTACCGGCTGATGGGCACCCGGCTCACCGAGCAGCTCGGCGTGCTGGTCTGAGCTCGCCGGTCCCGTCGCTCAGCCCCGGCGCACCCGGCTGAGCACCAGCTCGCGTGCCCGCAGCTTCGCCCGGGTGCGGGCGGTGCACGCGGCCGCCACGGCGATCACCCCGGCGAGCAGCTGTCCGCCGAGGATCGCCCGGTTCAGGTTCAGCGCCGGCTTCCAGGTGACGTCGCCGCCGCGGACCACGAACACCCCGGCCGGCACCGCACGCACCCCGAAACCGCCGCCACCACCCGAGCCTTCGCCGATCGGTCCGCTCTCGCTGGAGCGCGGGTCGCGACCCGCCCCGGACCCGTAGCCCATCCCTGCGCCGCCGAGCACGCGGGCCACCGGGATCACTGTGACGCCGTCCGCCTCGTACGGTTCGCCGAACACCCGGCGCACGGTCAGCGCCTCTCGGGCGGCGTCGATGGGCTTGCTGGCCTGGCTGTCTGCGTCGGTCATCTCGAGCTCCTCTGGGTCGGGGTTCCACTCTCGCCTGGGCAGCACCGGATGCTCAAGACCGGGAGCGCCACGATCAGCGTCGGGTGCTGGCCCGCACCTGCAGCTCCGGCTGGAACAGCTGCTGCTGCGCTGGCGTGCTGGGGGAGAGCAGCCGTTCGAAAAGCATCTCTGCGGCGGCTGCGCCGATCTCCCGGCTCGGCTGGCGGATCGAGGTCAGCGGCCGCGCGGTCGTGGCGGCGAAGACGATGTCGTCGTACCCGATCACCGCGACCTCACCGGGGACGTCCACCCCGGCGTCGACCAGCTCGGCCACGATGCCGATCGCCTGCAGGTCGTTGCCGCCGAACACCCCGTCCGGGCGGTCCTGCGGGTCCCGGTCGGCGATCTGCCGGCCCGCTTCGCGGCCGAACCCCACGTCCAGGTCCGGGAACTCCAGCACCTCCAGGCTCACGTTCCCCGCCTCGTCCACAGCCTTCTGGTAGCCACGCAGCCGCCGCACCATCTGTTGTACCTGGCGCGGCCCGGAGACGAACCACAGCCTGCGGCAGCCCTGCTCGATCAGGTGCCGGGCCGCCAGATACCCACCCGCCTCGTGGTCGGTGCCGACCGATGGCAGCAGTCCTTCGTCGTCGGTGCGGTCCACCAGCACCACTGGCGTGCCCCGGGCGGCGATCTCGTGCGCCTGCTGCAGGTTGTCGTCGAACGGGGTGAGGATGATGCCGTCGAACCGGAACTGCTCGAACATGCGCAGGTACTGTCGCTGCTGCTGCGGCGACTCGTGCGTGCTGCCGACCATCACGCTCAGGTTCTTCTCCGTGGCCGCATGCTCCACGGCCACCACCATCTCGGCGAAGAACGGGTTGGAGGCGTTGATCACCGAGAGGCCGATCATCCCGCTGCGCGAGGTGCGCAGCTGCCGGGCCGGCATGTTCGGGACGAAGCCGAGCTCGTCGACAGCCGAGCGGACACGTTCGGCCATCCCGGTGGACAGGCGGTCAGGCCAGTTGAAGAAGTTGGACACTGTGGCCGCGGACACGCCCGCATGCCGTGCGACCTCCTGAATCGTCACCGGCGGCACGCCATCCTCCTTTGGTCTCCCCTACAGGAGGCCACTCTAAGCGCTCAGCTGGTGTGCTTGTGAATCGTTTTGTCCGGAGGTCAGGCCTGCTCGACGGCGCAGCGCACCCGGGTCGGTCACGTCCGCCGGCCGGAGAGCGGCACCACGAGCACCGGGATGTGCTGCGTGTGCGCCAGGTGGCCGCCCACAGAGCCGCCGATCAGCTCGTTCATCCAGCCGGCGAAGCCAGGTCGACGGCTGCCCACGACGATCATCGGGGCCTGGTACTCCCGCGCCACCCGGCCCAGACCGCGGGCGACCTCACCCGCGGTGTAGACGAACCGCCAGGAGAGCTCTCGGCCCTGCAGGTGCTGCTGCACGAACTCGATCAGCGCATCCTCGACCTCGGTGGGATCGTCGTCAGCATCATCGGGGTCCACCGGCACGGTCGCCACGGAGCCGGCCATCTCTGCGGAGACGACCAGATGGCCTGGGTCGACCCACACGCACAGCACACCAGTCCCGAGCTGCTCGGCGAACTCCCGGGCCCGGTCCAGCACGTGCGGGTCCTGGCCGGGTTCGATGCCCACGACGACCGGGCGCTCCTTCGGCTCCCCGACCCACGGGTGGTCACGGGTGATCGTCATGGCTGCCGCCGCCGGGTGCGCTGCCGTTCTCGATAGTTGGAGCCGGACTGGTGCATAGCAGCACGGTACGCCCCTCTGGCAAGCGGCGCAGGCTCCGAGCGCACTGTGCACGCAGGCTCATCTGGCCGCATCCCGCCTGGGGCTGCAGACTGGACAGATGGTCACGACGGACGCCTCGGACGGGGAACAGCGCCCGAGTGTGCTGGCAGACCTGCTGCCGCTCGTCCTGCCGGAGGGCTACCAGGTCGATCCACGGCTGGCACCAGCCGCGCAGCGGGCCTGGTCCAGTGCCCGGCGCAAGCTGTACGCGCTGGTCACCGACCACCCCGACCAGTTTCCGATGTACACCACCGGCGGGCGGTGGGACTTCGAGGGTGAGGCGTGGACGAACTGGTGCGAAGGGTTCCTCGGCGGCCAGCTCTGGCTCGCGGCCGCGCACAGCAGCGGCGGCTACGCCGACTGGTACCGGTCCGCCGCTGAACGCTATTGCGCACAGCTGCTGCCCCGCCGCACCGACGACACCGTGCACGACCTGGGCTTCCTGTTCTGGTCCAGCTACTACCGCTGGTATGCCGTCACCGGTGAGGAAGCCCTGCGGGAGGTGCTCATCACCGCCAGGCGGACGATGGCCAGCAGGTTCCGCAGCGCCGGCGGCTACCTGCCCAGCTTCCGCGGTCCGGAGTCCCTGTTCATCGACATCATGATGAACGTGCACCTGGTCTACTACGCGGCCGCGCAGACCGGTGACGCCGAGCTGGCGGACGTGGCCAGCAGGCACTGCCTGACCACTCGCCGGTACCTGGTCCGCGGTGACGGGTCAGCGGCGCACGAGGGCATCTTCGATCCCGGCACCGGCGAGTTCCTGCGGCAGAGCACCCAGCAGGGGTACCGGGCGGACGGTTCCTGGGCGCGCGGGCAGGCCTGGGCGCTGCACGGGTTCGGCACCGTGTACCGGTTCACCGGCGACCGGCGGTTCCTGCAGACCGCGTGCGGCTGCGCCGACTTCTGGCTGGAGCGCACCCGGGATGCTCTGGTGCCACCGAACGACTGGTCCGAACCGCAACCGGCCCGTCCGCACGAGTCCTCGGCTGCGGCCGCCGCAGCCGCCGGGCTGTGGCAGCTGGCCGGCCTGGTGCAGGACCACTCGCGCGCCCGCGCGTACGCCGACCACGCGGTGTCCACCCTCCTGGAGCTCACCGGCCCGGACTTCCTCAGCCCACGCGAGGACGACCGGGACGGGCTGCTCAAGCACGCCAGCTACCACGAGGCCAAGGGGCTCGGTGTGGACGAGTCGGTGATGTGGGGCGACTACTTCCTCCTCGACGCCCTGGACCAGGTGCTCGCCTGAGCCCCTGCCTGCAAGGTCGAGCGAACCGGGCAGCGGTGCCCGGTCTTTCGTGACCTTGCGGAGGGGGCGGGCCCGGCCGGGTACCCTGTGGGCCGTGCCCACTCGCCGCGAGCCCCGGGGGTTCCATGCCTGACGTCCACCAGCCCGACACCGTGGCCCACGCGGCCGAGACCCCCGAGCTGGAGCAGCCGTACGCCGAGCTCGGCCTCACCGAGGGCGAGTACGCCCAGATCCGCGACCTGCTCGGGCGCCGGCCCACCGCCGCCGAGCTCGCGATGTACTCGGTGATGTGGTCCGAGCACTGCTCCTACTCCTCCTCCCGGGCGCACCTGCGCCAGTTCGGGGAGAAGACCACCGAGGAGATGCGCGCCCACCTGCTCGTGGGCATCGGCCAGAACGCCGGGGTGGTGGACATCGGCGACGGCTGGGCGGTCACCTTCAAGGTGGAGTCGCACAACCACCCCTCGTTCGTCGAGCCTTACCAGGGTGCGGCTACCGGCGTCGGCGGGATCGTGCGGGACATCATCTCCATGGGCGCCCGGCCGGTGGCGGTGATGGACCAGCTGCGGTTCGGTGCGGTGGACCACCCGGACACCCAACGGGTGGTGCACGGGGTGGTCGCCGGTGTGGGCGGATACGGCAACAGCCTCGGCCTGCCGAACATCGGTGGCGAGCTGGAGTTCGACTCCTCCTACCAGCGCAACCCGCTGGTGAACGCCCTGTGCGTGGGGGTGCTGCGGCACGAGGACATCCACCTGGCGAACGCTGAGGGCGTGGGCAACAAGGTGGTGCTGTTCGGCGCCCGCACCGGCGGGGACGGCATCGGTGGCGCATCCATCCTGGCGAGCGAGACCTTCGACGCTGACAAGCCGTCCAAGCGCCCCAGCGTGCAGGTCGGCGACCCGTTCATGGAGAAGGTGCTCATCGAGTGCTGCCTGGAGCTGTTCTCCGCCCGCGTGGTGGAGGCCATCCAGGACCTCGGCGCCGCCGGCATCTCGTGCGCCACCAGCGAGCTCGCCTCCAACGGAGACGGCGGGATGCACGTGGACCTGGAGAACGTGCTGCTGCGCGACCCCACGCTGACCGCCGGCGAGATCCTGATGAGCGAGTCGCAGGAGCGGATGATGGCGGTGGTCGCCCCGGACGAGCTCTCCGAGTTCCTGGCCATCACCGAGAAGTGGGACGTGGAGACCGCGGTGATCGGCGAGGTCACCGACACCGGCCGGCTGACCATCGACCACCACGGGCACCGGATCGTGGACGTGGACCCGCGCACCGTCGCCCACGACAGCCCGGTCTACGACCGGCCCTACGCCAAGCCCGCTTGGCAGGACGCCCTCAACGCCGACGACGCCGCTCACCTGCCCCGGCCCACCGCACCGGAGCAGGTGCGGGAGCAGCTGCTGGCGCTGGTCGCCTCCCCGAACCTCGCGTCCAAGTCCTGGGTCACCGACCAGTACGACCGGTACGTGCAGGGCAACACCGCCATGGCCCAGCCGGACGATGCCGGAGTGGTCCGGGTGGACGAGAGCAGCGGGCTGGGCGTGGCGCTGGCCACCGACGCCAACGGCCGGTTCGCCAAGCTCGACCCGTACGTCGGCGCCCAGCTCGCGCTCGCCGAGGCCTACCGGAACGTGGCTGCTGTGGGCGCCCGCCCGCTGGCCGTGACGGACTGCCTGAACTTCGGTTCCCCGGAGGACCCGGACGCGATGTGGCAGCTGGTGCAGGCCATCACCGGGCTGGCCGACGCCTGCGCTGAGCTCGGGGTGCCGGTCACCGGCGGGAACGTGTCCCTGTACAACTCGACCTTGGCCGGAGAGGTCGGCGTGGGGCACATCGACGCCTCGATCAACCCCACCCCGGTGGTCGGGGTGCTCGGGGTGCTCGACGACGTCGCTCGGGTGACGCCTTCAGCCTGGGCTGAGGACGGACTGGAGGTGTACCTGCTCGGTACCACGGCAGTGGACCTGTCCGGCTCGGTGTGGGCGCAGGTGACCCACGACCACCTGGGCGGCCGGCCGCCGGCCGCCGACCTGGCCGCGGAGCGGAACCTGGCCGAGGTGCTCATCGGCGCCGGTCGCTCCGGGCTTGCCCGTGCCGCGCACGACCTGTCTGACGGGGGGCTTGCCCAGTCCCTGACCGACGCAGTGCTGCGGCATGGCATCGGGGTGGAGGTGGAGCTGGCCGAGCTGCTGGAGCGGGACGGGGTGGACCTGGCCACGGCGTTGTTCGCCGAGACCGGCGCCCGCGCGCTGGTGGCGGTGGATGCCGGCCGTGCCGGTGACCTCGCCGAGCTGGCCGCCCGGCACCAGGTGCCGCTGTTGCGGCTGGGGGTGACCGGCGGCGACGCTATGTCGGTGGCCGGCGCGTTCCAGGTGGAGCTGGCCGAGCTGCGCAGGGCGCACGAGGACACCCTGCCGCAGATCTTCGGCGCCAACCCTGCGTGAAACGAATCAGGCGATACTTCCTGCGCGGAGTCGTGCTCTGCGGTATCGCTCCGGCGGCGTAGCTGCCGAACCCGTCGACCCGGAGCGGCGTAGCCTGGGCCGATGAGGTCAACTGCACTGCCCGGTGCCGGTGAACGCACCCTGGTCCATGGTGACCACGAGGCGATCATCGTCGAGACCGGCGCCGGAATCCGCAGCTACACCCTGGACGGTGTGCACCTGCTCGGCGGTTACCCGCCTGGGGCGCTGTGCCCGAGCGCTCGTGGCCAGTGGCTTGTGCCGTGGCCGAACCGTATCCGCGGTGGGAAGTACACCTATGGCGACGAGGAGCAGGTGCTCCCGGTCCAGGACCCGGAGCCGGACTCTGCGATCCACGGGCTAGCCCGCTGGGTGCCGTTCGGTGTGCTCGACCAGGATGCCTCCCGGGTGGAGCTCGGTGCCGTGCTGCCCGCCCGACCCGGCTATCCGTGGCCGCTGGAGATGCGGGTGCTCTGGGAGCTGTCCGCCGACGGTCTGGCCGCCGCGCTGCGGGTACGCAACCTCGCCACCGAACCAGTGCCGTTCGGTGCCGGCGCACACCCCTACCTGGCGGCCGGCGGCACGTTCCGGGAGCTGGTCGACGCCGCGCAGATCACCGTGCCCGGCGCCACCCGGCTGACCGGGGAGAACTCGTTCCTCACCGACCGCAAGAGCGTGGACGAATCCGACGACTTCCGCACCGCCCGCCGGATCGGCACCCATGAGCTGGGCCTGTACACCGACCTGGACCGGGACGACGACGGCCTCGCCCGGGTGGTCTTCGACCGGGAGGACGGCTGGCAGGTCACCCTCTGGCAGGACGAGTCCTGGCCGTTCGTGCTGCTGTACACCTCCGACCAGGTCAGCGACACCGAGGGCCGCCGCACCTCGGTCGCGGTGGAGCCGATGACCTGTGCCGTGGATGCGTTCAACTCCGGCGACGGGCTGATCACGCTGGCACCGGGGGAGGAGTTCACCGGCCGCTGGGGCATCGCCGTCCGTCAGCCGCACTGAGGCGCCCGTACCTGCGCGAACGCTCTGGTCTGCGGCCAGCAACCGCCTTCCCGCCGCAGACCAGAGCGTTCGCGCCTGTGGAGTCGGACACGCACTGGGTGTCTCGCCCCGCGGAAGCGTCCTCTCGGTCTACGATGGCTAGTGCCGGACCTGTTCGCTGCCGAGCGGACACCAGGGAGGGTCCGGATTCGTGCCGGCCGCGATGGGGCCGCCGGAAGACCAGAGAAGGTAGGCGATGAGCTCTCCCAGCGTTAGCTACTCGATCACTGTCCGACTGGAGATGCCCGCGCAGCCGTCCGCGGTGAGCACCATCACTACCACTGTGGAGCACGCTGGCGGCGTGGTCACCGCTGTGGACGTCTCCGCCTCCGGGGTGGACCGGTTGCAGGTGGACGTCACCTGCGCCACCGGTGGTGAGGACGAGGCCAAGCAGATCGTGGACGCGCTGGGCACCATCGCCGGAGTGGTGATCGGCCGCGTCTCGGACCGCACCTTTCTCGCTCACCTCGGCGGCAAGATCGAGATCCAGCCGAAGATGCAGATTCGGCACCGCGACGATCTGTCCCTCATCTACACCCCAGGTGTCGGCCGGGTGAGCCAGCAGCTGGCCGCCCACCCCGAGGACGCCGTCCGGCTGACCATCAAGCGCAACACGATCGCCGTGGTGACCGACGGCTCGGCCGTGCTCGGTCTGGGCAACATCGGCGCCACGGCGGCACTGCCGGTGATGGAGGGCAAGGCCGCGCTGTTCAAGCGGTTCGCCGGGATCGATGCGTTCCCGATCTGCCTGGACACCCAGGATGTGGACGAGATCGTGCGGACGGTGAAGATCATCGCTCCGGTGTTCGCCGGCATCAACCTGGAGGACATCTCCGCCCCGCGCTGCTTCGAGATCGAGGACCGGCTGCGCGAGGAGCTGGACGTGCCGGTGTTCCACGACGACCAGCACGGCACCGCGATCGTTGCCGTGGCTGCGCTGACCAACGCGTTGAAGGTGGTCGGCAAGGACCTGACCAGCGTGCGGATCGTGCAGTCCGGGGCCGGTGCCGCCGGGTCGGCGATCCTGCGTCTGCTGCTCGCTGCCGGAGCCACCGACGTGGTGGTCGCCGACGTGCACGGGGTGATCCGCCCGGACCGGGAAGACCTCGACCCGTCGCTGACCTGGATCGCTGAGCGCACCCACGGCGACGAGTACGAAGGCCGCACCCTGCACGACGTGATCCGCGGTGCGGACGTGTTCATCGGCGTCTCCGCCCCGAACCTGCTCACCGAGCACGACGTTGCCTCGATGGCCAAGGATGCGGTCGTGTTCGCACTGGCAAACCCGTTGCCGGAGATCGACCCGGTGATCGCCACCCGGCACGCGGCTGTGGTGGCCACCGGCCGCAGCGACTTCGCCAACCAGATCAACAACGTGCTCGCGTTCCCCGGCGTGTTCCGTGGCCTGCTGGACGGTCGCTCCACCCGGATCACCAACGAGATGCTGCTGGCGGCGGCGTACGCGCTGGCCGATGTGGTCACCCCGGACGAGCTGAACGCGACCTACATCGTGCCGAGCGTGTTCAACCAGAACCTGCACACCCAGATCGCCGCCGCAGTGCGTGCCGCCGCCGAGCAGGATGCCGAGTCCCGCCCGCCGGTCACCCAGGTCTGAGGGCCTGGGCCGACCTGCGCGCAGGTCAGCGGTACTGGGCGACCAGCGGACAGGTGAACGTGTCCCGCACGCCCAGGCCGACCTCGTTCAGGTGCCGGACGACGATCACGTACGAGGTCCACAGGCTGGTCTCGGTGTAGGTGACCGAGTGCTCGGCGCAGAACTTGCGCACCATCGGGGCGACCGCCCGCAGGTTCGGCCGCGGCATGTTCGGGAACAGGTGGTGCTCCACCTGGAAGTTCAGCCCGCCCATGACCACGTCCACCCAACGCCCACCGGTGATGTTCCGGCTCATCAGCGTCTGCCGGCGGAGGAAGTCCAGTCGCAGGTCCTTCGGCACGATCGGCATGCCCTTGTGGTTCGGCGCGAACGAGGCGCCCATGTACAGGCCAAACACTGCCAGCTGCACACCGAGGAACGCAGCAGCAACCCCCGGGGACAGGACCAGGAACAGGAACGCGGGGAAGCCGAGCAGCCGTACGGCCAGTAGCGTGACCTCCAGCCCGCGCCGTTTCAGCCGGTCCCGGCTGAGCACGCGACGGGTGCTGGTCACGTGCAGGTCCAGCCCCTCCAGGAGCAGCAGCGGGAAGAACGCCCACCCCTGCCGGCGCACGAACCAGTCGGTCACCGGGTGCCGGCGTGCATCGGCCTGCTCCGGGGTGAAGGACACCACCGGCAGATCGATGTCCGGGTCGGCACCGCGCTTGTTCGGGTTCGCGTGGTGGCGGGAGTGCTTGCTCTGCCACCAGCCGTGGCTCAGGCCCACGAACAGGTTCGCCAGGATGAGCGCCGTCCAGTCGTTCCACTTTCCGGAGGCGAAGATCTGCCGGTGCGCGGCGTCATGGCCGAGGAAGGCGATCTGGGTCATCAGGATGCCCATACCCGCGGCCACGGCCAGCTGCCACCAGGAGTCACCGACGAGAAGGATGACGCCGAAGGTCGCCAGGAACGCGGCTCCGGCGCCGGCTAGGCGGAGCCAGTAGTAGCCGTACCGGCGCTCCAGCAGGCCGGTGGTGCGGACAGCAGCAGTCAGTGCGGTGAACTGGCTGACGTGCCGGTCTCGGGGGCGTTCGGGTGCGGTGGCGGTCATGGTCGCCTCCAGGAGGGTGGGGTGGACCCGAACTGCGGGTCCGTCAAGAGGTCGGAGGCGTGCCGACGACGTCGTCGGTGGGGTGGTTGTGGGGTGGTCCAGGACCTCGTCCACCTGGGTGCCGGCAGCCCCGCTGAGGGGCCGCCGGCAGTGCGCTGGATCAGAGAGCGCGGACGCTGGCGGCCTGCGGACCCTTCGGGCCCTGGGTCACCTCGAACTCCACGCGCTGGTTCTCCTCCAGCGAGCGGTAGCCGTCGGCCTCGATGGCCGAGTAGTGCGCGAACACGTCCGCGCTGCCGTCCTCAGGGGCGATGAAGCCAAAGCCCTTCTCGGCGTTGAACCACTTCACAGTTCCTGTGGTCATGGGGTTTCTCCTACCAAATGTTCCAAGCCGACCGTCGGCCTGGGAAGCCACGGTGTCCGTCGACTTCATCTGGTGAAGAAAAACGCCCCGGAGCCTCGGCGGCTGGGGCGTTCGACGTTCGTTCACTGCAACCTTGTCTGTGAGTGTACATGGGATCCGGGGGAAGTGATAGTGCGCTGACGTGATGTGCGGCACGAGCTGGGCACGGAGTGTGCCGTCTCGCCGGGACAGCCCGGTAGATTCTTGCTGTGGCACGACGGCGGATCTCCCCTGGCGAAGGTCGGCGCGCCCTGGCGGCATGGCAGGGTGGGCAGGCGCAGCCTGCGCAGGTGCGCACGGCGGTGCGGTACACCCTCGAGGAGCTGGCCGAGCGGGTGCCGGGCACCTCGGTCGAGGTACGCGTACCGCCAGCGGGGGTGGTGCAGGTGATCGAGGGGCCCCGGCACACCCGCGGCACCCCACCGAACGTCGTGGAGACCGACCAGGACACGTGGTTGCGGCTGGTCACCGGTGACCTGACCTGGACGCAGGCGCTCGCCGCCGGGACCGTGGCCGCCTCCGGCCAGCGGGCCGACCTGGATGCCGTGCTACCCCTGTTCGTCCGCTAGCGTCGAGCCATGAGCAGTGAGCAGGGCCGCGTCCCCGCCTCCGGGCCCTCCCCGGCCGAGGACGCTGTGGATCCGCACCTGGACGCTGATCGCGTCGCTGCTGCGCAGGAGCGCACCGACGGGCAGGACGATGCCCCTTCGGAGGCGGAGATCACCGCCGCCGGCGGGAAGGTCGTGGGCGAGGCGCCGATCGCCGCCGTCGTGGACCCGTCCCGGGTACGGCGTGCCCCCCGGTACAAGCGGTTCGCCGTGCTCGGCGGTCTCCTCGGCGTGCTGATCGCTGCGATCGCCACCCCGCTCGCGAACTACGACAGCGAGCAGGCGATGATGCAGGGGGTCGGCTCGGGAACCCTCTTCCTGGTGCTCGCCGGCACTCTGGTGCCGTTCGGGATCCTGGTGAGCTGCGCCGTCGCGATGTTCAGCGACCGAGCGGCTCGGACACCGGAACGGGCGAAGAAGAAGCGGAAGACGAAGGAACCGCGATGAGCGCGACCCGCGCAGCGCCTGCGCCGACGGGTCGATCACCCCGCACCGCTCCATCGGAGGTACGTGCGGCGGTCTGAGTAGTGGGCTCAGATGCGATGGGGCGGTGCCGGTGTGGGACGATAGGCCCGTGGTACGCGGTGACGGTCAGCTCACGCACGACATCCTCCCCGGAGAGAAGAGCCCGCAGGACGCCTGCGGTGTCTTCGGCGTCTGGGCCCCCGGCGAAGAGGTCGCCAAGCTCACCTACTTCGGGTTGTACGCCCTGCAGCACCGCGGTCAGGAGTCCGCCGGGATCGCCACCAGCAACGGGCAGCAGATCCTTGTCTACAAGGACATGGGGCTGGTCTCCCAGGTGTTCGACGACGTCGCGCTGAGCACCTTGACCGGGCACATCGCCCTGGGGCACACCCGCTACGCCACCACCGGCGCCCGCACCTGGGAGAACGCCCAGCCCACCCTCGGCCCCACCGCCTCGGGCACGCTGGCCCTGGGCCACAACGGCAACCTCACCAACACCCGCGCACTCATCCGCCTGGCCGCCGAGCGCTACGACGCCCAGCTGCCCGACGACGGCGCCGACTGCGCCTCGGACACCACTGTGCTCACGGCCCTGCTGCACGGCGACAGCGAGCACACCCTCACCGAGACCGCCCTGGACGTGCTGCCCCGGCTGCGCGGCGCGTTCTCCCTGGTGTTCATGACCGAGAACACCCTCTACGCCGCCCGCGACCCGCAAGGTATCCGCCCGCTGGTGCTCGGCCGGTTGGAACGCGGCTGGGTGGTGGCCTCCGAGACCGCCGCGCTGGACATCATCGGTGCCGCCTTCGTCCGGGAGATCGACCCTGGTGAGCTGCTGGTGATCGACGCCGACGGGTTGCACTCCCAGCGTTTCGCCGAGGCCCGGCCGAAGGGGTGCGTCTTCGAGTACGTCTACCTGGCTCGCCCGGACACCACGATCGCCGGCCGCTCGGTGAACGCCGCCCGGGTGGAGATGGGGCGCGCGCTGGCCCGGGAGCACCCGGCTGAGGCGGACCTGGTGATCCCGGTGCCGGAGTCCGGCACTCCGGCGGCGATCGGCTACGCCACCGAGTCCGGCATCCCGTTCGCCCAGGGTCTGACCAAGAACGCCTACGTGGGCCGCACCTTCATCCAACCCAGCCAGACGATCCGCCAGCTCGGTATCCGGCTCAAGCTCAACCCGCTGCGCGAGGTGATCAACGGCAAGCGGCTCGTGGTGGTGGACGACTCGATCGTGCGCGGCAACACCCAGCGCGCGCTGATCCGGATGCTGCGCGAGGCGGGCGCCGCCGAGGTGCACGTGCGCATCTCCTCCCCGCCGGTGCAGTGGCCCTGCTTCTACGGCATCGACTTCGCCTCTCGCTCGGAGCTGATCGCGAACGGGCTGGACGTGGCCGCGATCGGCCGCGGCCTCGGCGCCGACTCTCTCGGCTACATCTCCACCGACGGGATGGTCGCCGCCACCGGCCAGCCACCCGACCGGCTGTGCACTGCCTGCTTCACCGGTACCTACCCCGTGCCGGTGGAGCGCGACCAGGCCGGTGACCTCGCCGGCCATCCTGACCTGCCGCTCGGTGCCCCCGAGGACGGCCTGCACTCGTTGTCCGTGTCCCAAGGCGGAGCTGGAGCGCTGCTGCACCCATGACTGAACCGACCCCTGCGATCACCTACGCCTCCGCGGGCGTGGACACCGAGGCCGGCGACCGGGCCGTGGAGCTGATGAAGGACGCCGTACGTGCCACCCACGGCCCCCAGGTGCTCGGCGGTGTCGGCGGCTTCGCCGGTCTGTACGACGCCTCGGCGCTCACCGGCTACCGCCGGCCGCTGCTGGCCAGCTCGACGGACGGGGTGGGTACCAAGGTCGCCATCGCCCAGGCGCTGGACCTCCACGACACCATCGGCTTCGACCTGGTCGGCATGGTCGTCGACGACATCGTGGTCGTCGGCGCCGAGCCGCTGATGATGACCGACTACATCGCCTGCGGGTCGGTCGTGCCCGAGCGGATCGCTGACATCGTCCGCGGGATCGCCGCCGCCTGCCAGGTGGCCGGGACCGCCCTGGTCGGTGGGGAGACTGCCGAGCACCCGGGTCTGCTCGGGCCGGCCGAGTACGACGTGGCCGGGGCGGCCACCGGCGTGGTCGAGGCCGACGACCTGCTCGGACCGGAACGGGTACGCGCCGGGGACGTGCTGGTGGCGCTCGGCTCCAGCGGACTGCACTCCAACGGCTACTCGCTGGTGCGCCGGGTGATCGAGGTCGCCGGGTGGCAGCTCGACCGGCAGGTGGACGAGCTGGGCCGCACCCTGGGCGAAGAGCTGCTCGAACCCACCCGCGTGTACGCCGCCGACTGCCTGGCCCTCGCCCGCGACGAGGCGCCGCAGGTGCACGCGTTCACGCACGTGACCGGTGGCGGGCTGGCCGCCAACCTCGCCCGCGTGCTGCCCGCCGGGCTGGTGGCGGACGTCCGCCGCGACTCCTGGGTGGTCCCACCGGTGTTCGACCTGGTCCGCCGGCTCGGCTCGGTGCCGTGGGCCGACCTGCAGAACACCCTCAACCTGGGTGTGGGCATGGTGGCAGTCGTGGCCCCGGACGGCGTGGCGGCGACCCTGGCGGCTTGCGCAGAGCGCGGTCTGCCGGCCTGGGAGCTCGGCACAGTGCGTCCCGCCGCAGCGGTCCCAGAGCACGAGGCGCCGGTGGTCACCGGCACCAAGGGCGTGCAGGGTGGTGCGGTACGCCTGCTCGGGCAGTACCGCACCGGCTGAGCCGGTGACGGCGCAGCTCGCCCCGTGCGCTCCAGCCACCACGGGTGGGCACGGGCACCCCGCACGAACGTCCGACGTCGCAGCTCACCTGGGCACGCGCCGCTGCGGTGCGTGCCGCCTGAGCAGCGCAGACCGAGGTGGGTCGAACCGCCCCGGTGCGCTCCGCCGTCGTGCTGCTGGACAGCGCAGACCGCGGTGCCGGATCAGGTCAGCATGCGCTCCGCCGCCGGCGGGCTGCCGACGACGTGACGATGGCCAGGTGAACGCGGAGCGCCGAGCTCAGCGACGACGGGACGGTGACGAGTGCCAGTCGTCTTCGTCCTCCGCGGGCGGAATCTCGTACCGGTCCGCGAGGTCGGTCTGGGTTGCAGAGGACAGCTCGCGTTCGAGTGCCTGGTAGTCCGTCTCGGGGCTGTAGTACTTCAGCTTCCGAGCGACCTTGGTCTGCTTTGCCTTCTGACGGCCGCGCCCCATGGCGTGACCCCCTCCACCTTCGGTGCCGGCGCCACATCGTCCGAAGACGTAGCGACACCGGGAATTGGTCATTTGTCGTGAGACAACCGTACCGCGAAGCACCCGCAAAGGGCGAACCCGCAGGGCGCGGACGGCACGTTGCCCGCAGTTATCTGTCTCAACAAACGAGACGTCTCACTTCTTCCTGCGGACGATGGCGGCTGTGGTGATGGCGGCGGCCACCGCGGCGACGGCACCCAGGATGCCGAGCGCCTTCGGGTCCTTCGCCTTGACGTCGTCGGCGAACGACTTGCCCTGCGCGGTGACGTCTGCGAACTTCTGTCGCGCCTGGTTGCGGATCTCTTCGACCTGCCGGCGCGGATCCACACGGTCGGAGAGCTGGTCCACAGTGCGGGTGAGCTCCTCGCGGGTGCGCTGCAGGTCGGCCTCGATCTCCGCCACAGTGCGCTTCTTCGGTCGTTCGCTCACTTGGAGACCCCCTGCTTGATCGCCTGGACGTCCTTCATCACGCTCTCCTTGGGCTGAGGTGTCTGGCCGCGCTGCAGCATCGTCTTGCCGACCAGCGCCAGGATCGCGGTGATCACCAGCACAGCGCCAGCCACGATCAGCGCAGCGGCCCAGTACGGCAGCACCGTGGCCAGGCCGAACATCGCGGCGGTGAGCAGCCAGCCCAGGCCGAACAGGCCGAACACAGCGGCGCCGGCGAACAGGCCAGCACCGACGCCGACCGACTTGCCCTTCTCCGCGATCTGCGCCTGCAGCAGCTGCAGCTCGTCCCGCAGCAGCCTGGACAGGGAGTCGGTGAGCCTGCCCACCAACGCGCCGATCGAAGGTTCGGCCTCCCGTGGGGTGTTGCCCTTCGTCTCGCTCACCGTGTCTCACCTCTCGCTGACGTCCCTCTGCATGCCGGTTCCTGGTCCACCGACACCTGCGATGCCCTTACCCAACCGTGCTACCGGAAGTTCGGCAACACGCAGTCTACGGAGACACCCGCTCACCCCACTACTTGACCGACGAGATGAATTCATCGCGAGTTCGCCAAATCCACCCCACAGACAGGTCAGGCACGACTACCGTAGGCCGATGTCCATCATGTGAGAAAGGTCTCAGTCATGACGCACGAACCGCGCGGGCGGGCGCACCACGGTGCACGATCCCTGGCCGCGATCGCAGCGGCGGCACTCATCAGCGCCGGGCTCACCACGCCCGCGTTCGCCGATGACGACGCAGCTCAGAACCTGCAGCAGGAACCGGAGGGTGCGCAGGAGACGGCCGCGCCGGAGGAACCGACCCAGCAGGCGGGGGCTGAGGAACCGACCGGCGAGGCAGGGGACGCTGATGCCCAGCCGCTCGCCGACGGTGACATCTTCATCAGCGAGATCCATTACGACAACGCCGGCACCGACAGCGGTGAAGCGATCGAGGTGCAGGCCCCCGTGGGCACCGACCTGGCCGGCTGGACCCTGGTGCTCTACAACGGCAGCGGTGGGACCACCTACGACTCCGACCCGCTGCCCACCCCGGTGCCCGATGCCAGCGTGGTGGTGGTCGACTACCCGGCGAACGGCATCCAGAACGGCTCGCCGGATGGCGTTGCACTGGTGGACGCCGACGGCGCCGTGGTCGAGTTCCTCTCCTACGAAGGTGAGCTCACCGCGACCAACGGGCCAGCGGCGGGGCTCATCAGCACCGACATTGGCGTCGCGGAGAGCGGTTCCGAACCGGTCGGCCAGTCGCTGCAACGCATCGACGGCACCTGGACCGGGCCCGCCGAGAACTCGTTCGGCGAGCTGAACAGTAGTGATGGAGATGACGGCGATGATGGAGATGACGGCGATGATGGAGATGACGGCGACGACGCCGAGGGCGTCGAGCTGACCATCGCCGACATCCAGGGCGAGGGCGCCCAGGCCCCGGTCGATCCGGCCGAGCTGGTGACCACCCGCGGCGTGGTGACTGCGGTCTACGCCACCGGCGGGTTCAACGGCTACTACATCCAGACCGCTGGTACCGGTGGCGAGGAGACCTACACCGCCTCCCAGGCCGTGTTCGTCTTCTCCCCGGCGACCGTCGACGACGTCGCGGTCGGTGATCACGTCGAGGTCACCGGCTATGTCGAGGAGTACAACGACCTCACCGAGATCAGCGTGGCCGCCGGTGACCTGACCGTGCTGGACGAGACGGCCGCCCCGGTGCTGCCGGTGGTGGACTTCGAGCTGCCCGCCACCGACGCCGAGCGGGAGGTGTACGAGGGCATGCTGGTCGCCCCCAGCGGCGACTACGTGGTCTCCGACACCTACGCCCTGGGCGGCTGGGGCGACAGTGCGTTCGGCTCGATCGGTCTCGGCCTGGACGGCCCGTTGGTCACCCCGACCGATGTGGCCGCTCCCGGCAGCGCGGCGTTCGACGAGGTGGTGGCGGACAACGCTGCCCGCGCGGTCACCCTGGACGACGGGCAGTCGGCCCGCACCAGCTCCGACGCGCAGGTGCCGTACCTGACCGGTGCACCGAACCTGCGCACCGGGGTGGGGGTGACGTTCCACGAGCCGGTGGTCGTGGACTACCGGTTCGGCTGGAACTTCCAGCCCACCGCCCCAGTCACCGGGAACGCAGACGAGCTGGTCACCTTCGAGGGCGGCAGCACGCGCGAGGCGAACGCGGCCCCGCAAGACGTGGGCGGCGACCTGGAGCTGGCCACGTTCAACGTGCTGAACTACTTCACCACCTTCGGTGAGGACCTGCCCGGCTGCACTGCCTACACCGACCGGGACGGTGTCCCGATCTCGGTCAGCGGTGGGTGTGATGCCCGCGGCGCCTGGGACGAGACTAACCTGCAGCGTCAGCAGGACAAGATCGTGGCGGCGATCAATGCCCTGGACGCGGACGTCGTCTCCCTGGAGGAGATCGAGAACTCAGCGAAGTTCGGCAAGGACCGGGACGCGGCGCTGGCCGACCTGGTGGAGGCTCTCAACGAGGCCGCCGGCACCGAACGCTGGGCCTACGCGCCGTCCCCGGCCGAGCTGCCGGACCTGCCCGATCAGGACGTGATCCGCACGGCGTTCATCTATGACCCGGCCACGGTCGAGCTTGCGGGCGACTCGGTGGTCCTCACCGGCTCTGCCCCGTTCGACAACGCTCGGGAGCCGCTGGCCCAGGTGTTTACCGCCGCCGGCAGCGACTATGAGTTCCTGGCGGTGGTGAACCACTTCAAGTCCAAGGGTGGTGACTGCGGCGACGTGCCGGAGGGCTGTTACGACGACGAGCGTGAGGCTCAGGCCGCAGCGCTGACCGGCTTCGCTCAGGACGTGGCCGACCAGGCCGGTGTCGAGGACGTGTTCCTGCTCGGGGACTTCAACGCCTACACCGAGGAAGACCCGGTGCACGTGATCACCTCCGCCGGGTACTCCAACCTCAGCGACGGTGAGAGCACCTACGTCTACGACGGGGCGGTGGGGTCCCTGGACCACGTGTTCGCCAACACTGCCGCGCAGCAGCGGGTCACCGGGGTGGACGTGTGGAACATCAACTCGGTCGAGTCGGTGCTGCACGAGTACTCCCGGTACAACTACTTCGACTCCGACCTGTTCGCCCCGGGTACGGTGTACCGAGCCTCCGACCACGACCCGATCCTGGTCGGCATCGACGTGCCGGAGGCGCAGCCGGCGACCGTGGACCTGGACCTGCTGTCCATCAACGACTTCCACGGCCGCATTGAGGCCAGTGGTGAGTCGGCCGGCGGTGCGGTGCTCTCCTGTGCGGTGGACTCCTTCCGGGAGGAGAACCCGAACACGCTGTTCGTCTCCGCCGGGGACAACATCGGTGCCTCCACGTTCACCTCGTTCATCGCCGACGACCAGCCCACTCTCGACGTGCTGAACCAGATCGGGCTGGACGCCAGTGCCTTCGGCAACCACGAGTTCGACAAGGGCCAGGACGACGTGAACGACCGGGTGCTGGCCGCCGCGGACTTCCCGTACCTGGCAGCGAACATCGTGGACGCCTCCGGTGCGCCGGTGTACGACCCGTACACCGTGGTGGAGACCGGTGGCGTGAGCGTGGGCTTCATCGGGGCGATCACCGAGGAGATGCCGTCCCTGGTCTCCCCGGCCGGGATCGAGGGGCTGACCTTCACCGACATCGGCGAGGCGGTGAACAGCTACGCCGCCCAGCTCTCCGACGGGGACGAGGCGAACGGGGAGGCGGACGTTGTCGTGGTGCTGGTGCACGACGGCGCGCCCACCCCCGACCTGGCCAGCGCTGACGGCACCCCGTTCGGTGACCTGGTCTCCGGTGCCGACGAGAACATCGACGCGGTCATCTCCGGGCACACCCACCAGGCCTATGTGCAGGACGTGGACGGCCTGTGGGTGACCCAGACCGGGGAGTACGGCGCGAACCTGGGCCACCTGGCGCTGACCGTGGACACCGCCACCGGTGATGTCCTCGAGTCCACGGCCCAGAACGTGGACCTGGTGCCCGAGCCCGGAGACGACGAGGAGGGCAGCCCGCGCCAGACCTACTGTGACGGTGACCCGGTGGTGCAGGAGATCGTCGACGAGGCGGTGGCCGTGGCCGACGAGCTCGGCTCGGTACCGCTCGGCGAGGTCACCGCGGACTTCAACCGGGCCCGGCAGTCTGACGGCTCGGAGAACCGTGGCGGTGAGTCCACCATCGGCAACTTCGTGGCCGACGTGCAGCTCTGGGCCGCCCAGCGCACCAACCCCGACGCCCAGCTGGCGGTGATGAACCCCGGCGGTGTGCGCGCGGACATCACCTACGCGGCCTCCGGTGACGAGGGGGACGGTGTGCTCACCTACAAGGAGGCGGCAGTGGTGCAACCGTTCGCCGACTCCTTGGTGACCACAGTGCTCACCGGCGACCAGCTGGCGCAGGTGCTCGAGGAGCAGTGGCAGCCCGAGGGCGCGTCCCGACCGTTCCTGCGGCTCGGGGTCTCCGACGGCTTCCAGTACACCTACGACCCGCAGGCCCCGGCAGGTGAACGGATCCTGCAGATGAGGCTGGATGGTGAGCCGGTCACGGCTGATGGGCAGTACACCGTGGTGATGAACTCGTTCCTGGCCGCCGGCGGGGACAACTTCACCACCCTGGCCGAGGGCACGGACACCGCCGACACCGGGCAGAGCGACCTGACCGCGATCGTCGACTACATGGCCGAGGTCGGTACCGCGTCTCCGGACTACGCCCAGCGGGCCGTCGGCGTCACCTGGGTCTCCGACCCTGACGCCGAGTACGCACCCGGTGATGAGCTCGCCATCGACCTGTCCTCGCTGGCGTTCTCCGCCGGTGAGCCGGTACCGGAGGAGGTGCAGCTCAGCCTCGGCGGCCAGGACGTGGGCACCGCTGCAGTTGACGCCACGATCGTGGACACCACCGACCTGGTCGGTCAGGTGCAGGTGCGCATCGAGGTGCCCGACGGCCTCTCTACCGGCGAGAGCGAGCTGGTGGTCAGCGACAGCAACGGCACGAGCGTGAGTGTGCCGGTGACGATCGCCGACGGAGGAGACGAACCCACCGAACCGGGCGGCGACCTGTGGGAGCTCGTGCTGGAGCTGATCGGGAAGATCTGGGACTTCCTGCTGAAGATCCTCTTCCCCTGGTTCCCCTGGTCGTGAGCTGAGGCGGCAACCCCGTCGGAGGTAGCTCCGGCGATCTGAGGTGCTCCGCGCCTCCCTCGGATCGCCCCAGCTACCTCCGATGAGGTGAAGGCCGCTATGCGCTGTCGGGCAGCTCCTGGTGGGTGGCTACCGCCAGCCGGTTCCAGGTGTTGATCGCGCAGATCGCCATCAGCAGGGTGACCAGGTCGGCCTCGGTGAACTCCTCGGAGGCCTGCTGCCACACCTCGTCGCTCACCCCGTGCGCCCCGATCTGGGTCACCTCCTCGGTCAGCGCCAGCGCGGCACGTTCCCGGGCGGTGTAGAGCTGCGGTGCCTCGTGCCAGCCGGCGACCACGTCCAGCTTGCGCTGGTCGAGTCCGGCCTTGCGTCCTTCGGTGGCATGCATGTCCAGGCAGAACGCGCAGCCGTTCAGCTGGGAGGCGCGCACCTTCACCAGCGCGAGCAGCGCTTCGCCCAGCTGGCCGGAGTGCACATACTTCTCCAGCGCCAGCAGCGGAGCGTAGGCCCCCTTGTCGACCTCGGCCACGACCATTCGTGCAGACATACCGCTCCCTTCAGCGGAGCGGGTGGACGGCGGAGAGAAGGACCCCCGTCCGCATCTCGCTCACTTCCACTCTAGTCCTGCGGGGGTACTGGGGGACAGTGGGGCGACGGCGGGCAGCGTCAGCCGAGGCCGGCCACCGTCTCCAGCGCCTCAGTGAGCTCCTCCACCGGGTGCCAGACCGGGAGCCGGAGGAACTGCCGGTGCCCGTCGTGCGGGGAGAACGCCGGTCCAGCAGTGAGCCGCACCCCAGCCCCGAGGGCAGCCTGCGCCAGCGCCACCGCATCGGTGCCGGTATTCACCCACAGACCCGAACCACCGGCCGGCAACCACCACCGCCAGCTCGGCAGCGTCTCGGTGAGCACCCGGGAGACCTCGCTGAACCGGTCGGCGAGGAAGCTGCCGCGGGCGGCCCGCTGCGCTGCGATCTGCGGCAGCAGCAGCACGGCGGCGAGCTGGTCCAGCACCGACCCAGCCAGGTCCAGGCTGCGGCGCAGGTCGGTGAGACGGCTGATCAGCGCCCGCGGCCCGCGGATCCACCCCACCCGGATGCCGCCCCAGAACACCTTCGACAGCGTGCCGACCACCAGCAGCCGGTTGGGGTCCATCACCCGTTCCAGCCCGGGCAGCCGGTCCGAGCGGGTCCAGGACAGGTCGGCACTGGACTGGTCGTCCACCACCAGAGCAGGTCCCGCCAGGGCCTCGGCGACCTGCTGCCGGTGGGCCGACGAGCTGTGCACACCGGTCGGGTTGTGCAGCGAGGGCTGCAGGTACACCAGGTCCGCCCGGCGGGCCGCCCAGCCGAGCAGGTCGGTATCGACCCCTGCGGGCGAGAGCGGAACACCCTGCAGGCGCGCCCCGGTCCCGGCGAACGCCTCCAGCGCTCCGCGGTAGGTGGGGTCCTCGGTCACCACCAGGCTGCCCGGCCCGGTCAGCGCCGTGGCCAGCAGCCACACCGCCTGCTGCGACCCAGCGGTGATCATCACCTCCTCCGGTCCGGTGGGCAGCCCCTGCTCGGTGGTCATCATGGCGACGGCGGTGCGCAGCTCGCGTAGGCCCGCCGGGTGGTAGCCCGCCTCGTCCAGGTGGTGCTCGCCGAGCAGCCGGCCGACCTCCGGCAGCACGTCCGCCAGCAGCTGCGAACCCGGCAACGCACCCGAGGAGAGGTCCAGGACCGGGCGAGCACCGCCGTCATCGAACGACGTGAGCCGACCCTCCCCCTGACCGGTGACCTGCCGCGGATGGCGCACCACCGTGCCCGAGCCGTGCCGGGCGGACAGGTGCCCGGTCTCGACCAGCGCCGCATAGGTGCGGGCCACCGTACCGCGGGCGATACCGAGCGCCTCGGCCAGGTCCCGCTGCCCGGGCATCTGCTGCCCGGCCGGCAGGTGCGCCCCTTCGATGACCTCGGCCAATGCCGCCTGCAGCGCCTGCGCCGACGCACGGCTGCCGTCCTGCCAGTCACCGAGCAGCCGCACCAGCCGCTCTGCCGGGATCCGGACCACTACCGCCACCTTTCGTGGACCACTTCGGCTCAAGTGGACCACACCCGCCGGCACGGCGGGGCGCAGACTGAGAACAGCACCGCAACCTCGAGGAGGAGAAGATGGCAACTGTCGCTCTCATCGGCACGTTGGACACCAAAGGCACTGAGTACGCGTGGCTGGCCGACCAGGTCCGTGGCCACGGCGCGCAGGTGCTGCTGATCGACGTCGGCACCAGCTCCGCGGCCGAGGCGGACGTCACTCCCGCACAGGTGGCCGAGGCCGCCGGCCACGACCTGACCCAGCTGCGCGACGCCGGCGACCGCGGCGCCGCCATGGACGTGATGGCCGAAGGGGCGGCGGTCGTGCTGCTCAGGCTCTTCCAGGAAGGGAAGGTCGACGGCGCGCTCGCCCTGGGCGGGTCCGGCGGCTCCTCCGTGGCGTCCCGGGCGATGCGGGCACTACCGGTCGGGGTACCGAAGCTGCTGGTCTCCACGATGGCCGCCGGGGACGTGGCCCCCTACGTGGGCGAGTCGGACGTGACCATGATGTACTCCGTGGTCGACGTGGCCGGGATCAACTCCGTCTCCGCCCACGTGTTCGGCAACGCCGCCGCCGCGATCGCCGCGATGGCCACAGAGGAGGAGGCCCGCCGGCACCGCCCGGAGACCGAGCACAAGCCGCTGGTCGGGCTGTCCATGTTCGGGCTGACCACTCCCGCGGTGGACGAGGCGCGCGCCGAGCTGACCGACCTCGGCTACGAAGCGCTCGTGTTCCACGCCACCGGTGCCGGCGGGCGGGCGATGGAGAAGCTCGCCACCGACGGCCGCCTGGCCGGAGTCCTGGACCTGACCACCACCGAGCTGGCCGACGACCTGGTCGGCGGCGTGCTCAGTGCCGGACCGCACCGGCTGGAGGCG
This sequence comes from Ruania albidiflava DSM 18029, assembly GCF_000421225.1. Classification (GTDB taxonomy): domain Bacteria; phylum Actinomycetota; class Actinomycetes; order Actinomycetales; family Beutenbergiaceae; genus Ruania; species Ruania albidiflava. The sequence continues at coordinate 76,372 of NZ_ATWL01000003.1, forward strand.
GCCGGTGCGGCGGGCATCCCGCAGGTGGTCTCCCTCGGCGCGCTGGACATGGTGAACTTCGGCCCCCGCGAGCTGGTCCCGGACCGCTTCGACGACCGCACCTTCGTTGTGCACAACCCCACGGTGACGTTGATGCGCACCACACCGGAGGAGAACACGACCCTGGGTGAGCGCATCGGCGCGAAGCTCGCTGCAGCCACCGGACCGACCGCCGTCGTGCTTCCCCTGGGCGGCCTGAGCGGTATCGACACCGACGGACAGCCGTTCCACGACCCGCAGGCCGACGCGGCACTCTTCGACGCGCTGCGCGGCGCGCTGGCCGGTTCCGCGGTGGAGGTGGTCGAGTCCGAGCAGAACATCAACGACCCCGGATTCGGGCGGGAGGCGGCCCGACGGTTGCACGCCCTCATCACCGCACAAGGCTGACCCGCGCAGCCATACAGCACTGACCGCGCACCTGCGCAGGAAGGAACAGACATGGACCGCAGCACCGCACTGGCCAGGCTCCGCCAGAACGTGACCGACGGGCGGCCAATCATCGGCGGGGGCGCCGGCACCGGCATCTCCGCGAAGTCCGCCGAGGCCGGCGGCATCGACCTGATCATCATCTACAACTCCGGCCGCTACCGGATGGCCGGCCGCGGGTCCCTGGCCGGGCTGCTGGCCTACGGGGACGCGAACGCCATCGTGATGGAGATGGCCGACGAGGTGCTCCCGGTGGTCAAGGACACTCCCGTGCTGGCCGGGGTGAACGGCACCGACCCGTTCCGGGTGATGGGCCGATTCCTCGACCAGGTCAAGGAGGCCGGGTTCGCTGGGGTGCAGAACTTCCCCACGGTCGGGCTGATCGACGGTGTGTTCCGGACGAACCTGGAGGAGACCGGGATGGGGTTCGACCTGGAGGTGGACATGGTCCGGGCCGCCAGCGAGCGTGACCTGCTCACCACCCCGTATGTGTTCGACGTGGACCAGGCGCGCGCGATGGCCGAGGCCGGTGCCGATGTACTGGTGCCGCACATGGGGCTGACCACCAAGGGGTCCATCGGCGCCAGCACAGCGCTCACCCTGGACGAGTGCGTGGACCGCATCCAAGCGATGGCCGATGCCGCCGTGGAGGTGAATCCCGACATCCTCGTGCTCTGCCACGGCGGGCCGATCGCCGAACCGGCCGACGCCCAGTACGTGCTGGAGCGCACCGACGGGGTGGTCGGGTTCTTCGGCGCCAGCTCCATCGAGCGGCTGCCCACCGAGGTCGCGATCCGCGAGCAGACCGAAAGGTTCAAAGCCGTCACGTTCGGTGGCCGATGACGATGAGGCACGAGCAGGAGCAGACGATGAGCACGCACAGCACGCAGCAGACCCTACCCACCGAGACCTTCACCTGGGGATCGATCAAGTGGGGCGTGACCGCCGGGCGCTTCCCCGGTGCCCCGATCACGGTCGGTGAGGTGGTGATCAACCCGACCAAGGGGCACGACGTGCACACCCACCCGGAGTCGGACGAGGTGCTGCACGTGATCGAGGGGGAGGGGGTGCAGACCGTCGGGGACTCCGCGGAGTTCCAAGTGTCGGCGGGGGACAGCATCTACATCCCGCGCGGCACCGAGCACTCCACGTTCAACACCGGGTGGCGCCAGCTGCGGCTGCTGGCGATCTACAGCCCCGGTGGGGCGGAGGAGGCGCTGCGGGAGGCGCCGGACTACCGGGTGCTCTCACCGGGTGCCGCGCCGGTGTGGGAGCGGGCGGACTGACCTGAACTCAGCGCAGTTCTTCGCGCTGGCCGGCACGCTCAGCGAAGGCGTCGATCGCCGCCAGTACTTCGGTGCTGCGCCAGAACGGTCCGAGGCGGTGTTCGGCCTCGGACGTGAGGATTCCGGCGCTGGTGAGCGCGCGCAGCGGGGCAGGACGCGCTCACCAAGCTGCCGATGGGGCTGATGTGGGCGACGCTGACTGCGGGCATAGTCGAGTCAGGCAAGTACAAGGGCAGCTCGACGATCGATGTCCACATCGACGGGTCGAAGGCTGGCAGCTGTCCTGCTTCTCGCGCGGTGCAGCGTCCACAGCATCGGGGGGAACAGCCAAGCGGCACCGAAGCCGATACAAGAAAACCCGCACCGTGGTGCGGGGTTCCCTTTGGTGGCTCCGACCGGCGTCGATCCGGTGACCTTTCGATTTTCAGTCGAACGCTCTACCAACTGAGCTACAGAGCCTGGACACATTCGCCCGGTCATGGTGGTGACCGGGCGAATGTTCGCGACCCCGACCGGACTTGAACCGGCGGCCTCCGCCGTGACAGGGCGGCGCTCTAACCAACTGAGCTACGGGGCCAATGTGGTGCTGACATCATGCCAGCCATATGGAGTTGTCGGTGTGGTTCGTACCCCCAACGGGATTCGAACCCGTGCTACCGCCGTGAAAGGGCGGGGTCCTAGGCCGCTAGACGATGGGGGCCCGGCTGCCCGGGACGTCCGGGACGCCCAAGACCTCGGAAAGCATACGACACCGGGCACCTGCTGGGCAAAACGCCTGGTTGTGACATGGCGCACCAGGAGAATTCCGCGGCAGCGTGCGCTTCGTGTCCGGCTGTGACGCTGGTGTGCGTCGTGGTCGCCGGAGTGCTCGGCCTGCGACACTGAGGGGCGTGATCGACATGTCGCATGAAGAGTTCGAGAACGCCGTGGGTGACGGGCTGGACCTCATCCCGGAGGAGCTTGCTCGGCACATCGACAACGTGGTGGTCCTGGTCGAGGACGAGCCGCCGCCGGAGGCTGAGGAGGCGGACCTGCTCGGGTTGTACGAGGGCACTCCGCTCACCGAGCGCGGTGAGTGGTGGGCGGCCGGGTCGCTGCCGGACCGGATCACCATCTTCAAGGGCCCCACGCTGCGGATGTGCACCAGCCGAGAAGAGGTGGCCGAGGAGGTCGCGGTCACCGTGATCCATGAGGTCGCCCACCACTTCGGCATCGACGACGCCCGCCTGCACGAGCTCGGCTGGGGCTGAGTCGCGCCCGGGCTGAGTCCAGCAGGTGCGGGCGCGGCGCTGTTCGGTGGGGCCCTCGGCGGGCACAGGCGAAGCTGCCGCAGCGATACCTGCTACGCGGCGGCGATACCCGCGGGCACGACCGCGCGGAGGAAGTATCGCCTGAGTCGATTCAACGTGGGCGGGCGGGTGGGTGGTGGGCAAGCAGGTGGGCGGTGACGTCAGTGGGCGAGGGTCTGGCGGGCGGCCCAGGCGCTGGCAACCATGTCCTCCAGCGAGTGCGTCATCTGCCAGCCCAGGTCGCGGGCGGCTGCCGCGCCGGAGGCGACGATCCGCGCCGGGTCGCCCGGGCGCCGGTCGGCGATCTCGGGGGTGAAGTCGATGCCGGTGACCGCGCCGATGGTGTCCATGATCTGGCGCACACTCACGCCGTCGCCGCTGCCGAGGTTGTACACCGGGTCCAGATCCCGGCCGCGGGCCAGCGCCTGGGCGGCGGCCACGTGCGCATCGGCCAGGTCGGCCACGTGGATGTAGTCGCGCACGCAGGTGCCGTCAGGTGTGGGGTAGTCGGCACCGTAGATCTTCGGCGTGCGGCCCTCGGCGAGCGCGTCCAGCACCAGCGGGAACAGGTTGTACGGGGAGGTGTCCGGCAGGTCGGTCGAGCCGGAGCCGACCACGTTGAAGTACCGCAACGAGGTGTGCCGCAGCCCGGCGGCGCGCGCCTGGTCGGCCAACAACCACTCCCCGATCAGCTTCGACTCCCCGTACGGCGACTCCGGGGTGGTGGCGGTGGACTCGGTGACCAGGTCCACGTCCGGGGTGCCGTAGGTGGCCGCCGAGGAGGAGAACACGATCGCCTCCACCTGCGCAGCGGCCATCGCCTGCAGCACGCTCAGCGTCCCGGTGACGTTCTGGGCGTAGGTGTGCAGCGGCCGCTTGACGCTCTCACCGGCGTACTTGAACGCTGCCACGTGCACCACACCGACGCAGGAATGCTCGGTGAGCGCGCGGGTGACTGCATCGGTGTCCAGGATCGAGGCCTGCGCGAACGGCACACCGTCGGGTACGAAACCGGGGTGCCCGCTGGACAGGTCATCGACCACCACCACGTCGATCCCAGCAGCACGGAATGCCTGCACCACGTGCGCACCGATGTAGCCGGCCCCGCCGGTCACCATCCAGGTCATGACTGTGCTCCTTCGTCGAAGTTCAGGGTCGGCATGGTGGCGGACTCGCCGTCGTGCACGTGCGCGGCGACCAGGCTCACCGTCGCCCAGCCGGCAGCGAGCAGCCCGGCGTCGGAGTCCGGTTCGAAGGTCACCTTGTCACTGGCGAACGGTTCGAACAGCAGACGGCGCACCTGCAGCTGGCGTTCGTCGCTCACCGCGGTGAACCGGGCCGGATGGGCGGTGCGCAGCCCCTTCAGCTCGGCCAGCGGGATGTCCGGTACGTTCACGTTCAGCACCCGGTGGTCCTGCTGGTGGCTGCTCAGCCACGCGAACGCCCGCTCCAGCACCGCCGCGGCAGTCTCCCAGTGCTGCGGGGAGCGGGCGGTGATCGAGGTGGCCATCGCCGGGATGTCCTGTGCGGCAGCGGAGATCGCAGCGCCGACAGTGGCCGAGTGCATGATGGCCGGACCCACGTTCGGCCCCAGGTTGATCCCGGAGAGCAGTATGTCTGGGTGCGGGCCCAGGTCCCCGGCCCCGGCGGCGTAGGCGATCAGCGCCGGGCTGGCGTGCACCGCCATCGACTCGATGCTCGCTCGCAGACCGGGTGGCCGACCCGCGGAGACCGTCAGCACCCCGTCCTCGTGCTCTCCGCGCAGCCCGGCGGAGAAACCGGAGTACTCCGCGTTCGGCGCGGCGACCACCACATCGTGCCCTGCGTCCGCTGCCACGTGGGCCAGCACGGTCAGGCCGGCTGAGTCGATGCCATCGTCATTGGTGATGAGTACCCGCATGGGGTCGGGGCTCCTTCTGGTGGGTGGACGACCGGTGCGCACCTGCCCGGCCTGGGTCCATTCTGCCCTGGCTGTGCAGCACGGGGGTGCCCTGGTGGTTGCGATCCGGGCAGATCACGACCACCAGGGCACCCCCGTACAGATGGTGACCCGGTGCAGCAGATGGACGCCACCGGGCGGCCGGGGGACAATAGGAGCATGTATGAGGTCACCAAGTCCGACGAGCAGTGGCAGGCCGAGCTCGACCCGCTGGAGTACCAGGTGCTGCGACACGCTGCTACCGAACGCCCGGGCACCGGTGAGCTGCTGCACGAGGACCGGGTGGGCGTCTACCACTGCCGCGCCTGCGGGGCGGAGCTGTTCCGCTCGACCACCAAGTTCGAGGCACACTGCGGCTGGCCGAGCTTCTATCAGCCCACCGAGTCCGATGCGGTGGAGCTGCTCGAGGACCGCAGCCTGGGCATGGCGCGCACTGAGGTGCGCTGCCGCCGCTGCGGGTCGCATCTGGGCCACGTCTTCGATGACGCCCCGCAGACGCCCACCGGCGACCGGTACTGCATGAACTCCGTCTCCCTCAGCTTCGAGCCGACCGCGAGCGGCTCCACAGGCGGTGCGGCGGCCGAGGCCGAGTGACCCGGGTCCTCACCCTCAACCTGCAGCACGGTGTCCTCGGCGGCACCGGTACCGTAGCCACCGCCGAGGAGCTCACCGACGCCCTCGCCCCGCTGCGGACCGACGCCCCCGACGTGCTCGCCCTGCAGGAGGTGGACCGCGGCCAGCGACGCAGCCACGGTCTGGACCAGGCTGCAGTCGTGGCCGATGCGCTCGACCTGCCGCATGTGCGCTTCGCGGCCGCCCTCGGTGGGCAGCTCGGCCGCACCCGCAGCGCCCGTCGCGCCGCTCAGCGCAGTGGCAACCACCCCGGCCCGGCCTACGGAGTGGCGATCGCCTCCCGGTACCCGGTGGTGGCCGCGTTCGTGCGGCCTCTGCCCGGTCTGCACACGCTCCTGCCACGGCCGCTACTGCACCGGTTCAGGCTGACTGCCGCCGATGAGCCCCGGGTGCTGCTCGGCACAGTGCTGGCCACCCCTGCGGGCCGACTGGCGGTCGCCTGCACGCACCTGTCCACCGTGCCCCCGATCGCATTCCTGCAGCTGCGGCAGGTGCTCGCCGCCGTGGGCTCCCTGGGCGTGCCGGCGCTGGTCTGCGGTGACCTGAACCTGCGTGCCCTGCCGGTGCAGGCGCTGAGCCGCCGGTGGCGCCGGGCCGAAGCGCTCACCTTCCCGGTGGTCCGCCCGGACCGGCAGATCGACCACCTGCTGCTCGACCCGGGCAGTGCACCCGGGACGCTCACCGCTGTGAGCAGCCTGCCGCTCGGTGTCTCCGACCACCGCGGTCTGGCTGCTGAGCTGCGGCTGTGACCGCGCAGAGGGCACCGGCCGGCGCTCTCGGCCGGGTGCCGGCACCTGCGTTGTTCCTGCTCGCCGGGGTGTCCCAGTACCTTGGTGCCGCGCTCGCGGTGGGGCTGTACCACGTGCTGCCCGCCCCGACCGTCGCCTGGGGACGTGGGCTGACCGGTGCAGTCGTCCTGCTGCTGCTGGTGCGGCCCTGGCGGGTGCGGTGGGCCTGGCGCGAGCTGGCCCAGTCCTCGCTGTTCGGGGTGGTGCTGCTGGGCATGAACCTGATGTTCTACGTGGCGATCGGACTGCTGCCGCTGGGTGCCGCCGTGGCGATCGAGTTCATCGGTCCAGTGCTGGTGGCCGCCTGGGGCGGGCGTTCTGCCCGGCACCGGATCGCGATCGCGCTGGCCACCTTCGGAGTGCTGTGCATCTCCCTGGTCGGTCTGGACTGGGGTGGTCAGCGTTCGACGGCGGAGCTCGCCTGGGGTGTGCTCGCCGCCCTGGCCGCCGGGTCGCTGTGGGGCACGTACATGGTGCTCGGCAGCCGGATCGTGCGCTCCCGCAGCGGCACCCGGTCATTGACCGTCGGACTCTCCGCAGGCTCGCTCGTCTACGCCCCCGTCGGCCTGGTCGCCGCGGGCGTCACCGGGACGATGGGGCACCTGACCGACCCGAGCCTGCTCGGGGTGCTGCTGGCCGTGGGGCTGCTGTCCACAGTGCTGCCCTACACCCTGGACCAGGTGACGATGAAGCGGCTGAGCACCGCCACCTTCGCCCTGCTGAACGCGCTGCTGCCGGTCTCCGCCACGGTGATCGGCGTGATCATGCTCAGCCAGCTGCCCACCTGGGGGGAGATCGTGGGCATCGTCGCAGTCTCTGCCGCAGTGGCGATCTCCTCCCGCCGCGGCACCCCGGCTCCGGGTAGCGAGCGGCCCGCCGCGGACGGCGAACCGTAGCCACCGTCGGCCGGATGTGCCGCACCGGCCCGGCCGGCCGACAGCAGCGCCCGGCCCCAGCCGCGGAATGCGCAGCGGGCTGGTCTGTGTTGTGCCGCACATGGATTTCATGGAGCAGACCATCGAGGAGTTCCGCAGCCACCACGGTGTGGTGCGGGAGCCGATGAACTTCGGCGACCGGCTGGTGCTGGTGCACGTACCGAAGAAGGACGGCAGCACCCGCGTGGTGCCGCTGGCCGCGCTGCCTCGGGAGGGCGCCTGGTACGTCTCCGGCAGCGCAGGCGGGGCGCCGAAGCACCCGGCCTGGGTGTTCTCGCTGCGCCGTGCCCAGACCGTGACGATCGAGGTGCCCGATGACCCGATCCGCACCCTCGAGGTGCGGGTGAGCGAGCTCGCCGACGCCGAGCGGGACGAGGCGTGGACCTGGGTGACCGATCGGATGCCCGGTTTCGCCGACTACCAGGAACGGGCCGGCGACCGGACCATCCCGGTGTTCCGGCTCGCACCCTGACCTGGGTGCCCCGGTGAGATGACTGCGGCAGCGCAGCGGGCGCCGTCGGACCTGGCCGGCGGGCTCGGTGGGGTGACTTGGCCCGGTGTGCCCCGCCGTCGCGCACAGGCCGCCGGGCGGAGGCGTACGGAACACGCCGACGATGCTGCCAAGATGGACGCATGGAACTGATCATCCAGCCTGGCGAGCGCCAGATCGCCACCCTTGTCGCCGACGCCATCACGGCCCTCCTGGACCGCAAGCCCGACGCAGTGCTCGGGTTGGCCACCGGTTCCTCACCGCTGGCGGTCTACGACGAGCTGGTGCGGCGCTACGAGGCCGGACAGGTGAGCTTCGCCCGGGCCCGCGCGTTCATGCTGGACGAATACGTCGGGCTCGCCGCCGACCACCCGCAGCGCTACCGGAACGTGATCAAGACCGAGCTCACCGGACGGGTGGACATCCCCGCTGAGGCGGTACAGGGACCGGACGGGCTCGGCGAGGACGTGCCGGCGGCGTGCGCCGCCTACGAGCAGGCGATCGCTGCGGCCGGTGGGGTGGACCTGCAGATCCTCGGCATCGGCACCGATGGGCACATCGCTTTCAACGAACCCGGCTCGTCGCTGGCCTCCCGCACCAGGATCAAGACCCTCACCCGACAGACGCGGGTGGACAACGCCCGGTTCTTCGACGGCGACCTCGACCAGGTGCCCACGCACTGCCTCACCCAGGGCCTGGGCACGATCATGAGCGCCAAGCACCTGGTGCTCGTGGCCACCGGGGGGCACAAGGCAGAAGCCATCCAGCACCTGGTCGAAGGGTCTGTGTCGGCGATGTGGCCGGCCACGATCATGCAGCACCACCCGCACGCCACCGTGCTCGTCGACGGCGCGGCCGCCTCCCGGCTGGAGCTGGCCGACTACTACCGGGAGACCTACGAGACCAAACCGGCCTGGCAGGGGCTGTGACCGACGCCCCACCGGGCGGGCCAGATGGCCTGGTGCGCGGACCGGACGGCCTGGACCGCCCCGCCTGGGCCGCTACCGACGAGCTGCTGCGCAGCTACTACGACACTGAGTGGGGGCTGCCGGTCACCGACGAGCGCGGCGTGTTCGAACGGCTCAGCCTGGAGGCCTTCCAGTCCGGGCTGTCCTGGGCCACCATCCTGCGCAAACGTCCCGCCTTCCGGGCTGCGTTCGCCGGCTTCGACCCGGACACGGTAGCCGCCTTCGACGAGGCAGACGTGGCCCGGCTGCTCGCCGACGCCGGCATCATCCGCAACCGGGCGAAGATCGAGGCCACGATCGCCAACGCCGGCGCCACGGTGCGGCTCCGTGACGACGGCGGGCTCGCCGACCTGGTCTGGTCCTACCAGCCGGAGCGCACCCCGGTGCCGACCGTGCCGGAGGAGGTGCCGACCACGTCGGCGGAGTCGGTGGCGCTGGCCGAGGAGCTACGCCGCCGCGGATACCGGTTCGTGGGACCGACCACCATGTTCGCGCTGATGGAGGCGATCGGACTGGTGGACACCCACCTGGTGGGCAGCCACCGCCGCGGCTGCTCCGGGCTGTGGCGGACGGACGGCAGCCGCGCCTGACGAACGGGCGGGGCGCGAGTGCTGCCGCCGGAGGCCTCTGCGGTCATCTGGCACAGGTGGCGCGTGGGCCTATGCTGGTTGCGATGCACAGGGGAACACCAGGCAGCTGTCGGCCCCGCCACCCAGCGCGGCCCGTGGCCGGGGTGCTGCGGGCCGGACTCACCGGTCTGGTGGCGGCAGCAGGACTGACCGCGTGCAGCCTGCTGGCACCGCCCGATGAGGACCCGAGCCCGGAGCAGAGCACGGACGGCTCAGCGAACCCCAGCGATACCCAGGCCCCCACCGGCCCCGCCGAGCTGACCGACCCGATCGAGCTCGCCATCGTCGAGGAGGCCGACCAGGCCCCGTGCTCCGGTGACTACCTGCCCGGTCCGGAGCAACAAGAGTGCCTGCTGCTCGGCGACGGGATGACGATCACCGAGGTCGAAGAGCTCGCGATGGCCACACCCACGACCGGGACGACCACGGGCGCCGACGAGGACGTGCTACAGCTGACCATGACCAGCCAGGACGGTGCGGACTTCTACGAGCTCACCTCCCGCGCCGCGGAGCTGCCCGAGCCCCGGATCGCGATGGTGGTCGACGGTGAGGTGGTCAGTGCACCGACGCTCGACCAGCCGATCCCCGGCGGCGCGATCGAGATCGCTGGCTGGGACGGCGCAGAGGAGTTCGTGGCGCAGGCCACGACGGGCTGACCTGGCGGGCTGTGCGGTGGACTCCAGCACCAGCAGTGTCACTAGAGGTCGGGCACCGGTGCCCGTTTCCTCTTGACGTTGTGGAGGGGGCGGGGCGAGGTATTGACTTAATAGTCCGGATTCCCCGATCATATGGGAATGGCAGACCGTACGGCAGATCCAGACCGCCCATCGACGCCGCACGTGCCGGACTACCCGCTGGCCGACGGCCTCACCCTGGAGGACCCGTCCCAGTACCGGGCGTTGTTCGAGGAGACCCGCCAGCAGATCGTCGCACTGCTCAGCGAGCGGGCCGCCACCGTCTCCGAGCTCGCTGCGACCCTGCAGAAGCCGAAGGGCACGATCGGGCACCACATGCAGGTGCTCGCCGACGCCAGGCTGGTGCACGTGGTGCGCACCAAGAAGGTCCGGGCCCTGGTGGCCAAGTACTGGGGTCGGACAGCGCGGATCTTCTACTACCACCGGGTCGACGCCGCCGTCGGAGACGCACAGCGCATCCTGGACCGTGCGGCCGCCGAGGTGGGCCACCTGGAGGCGGCAGCATCGGCATCCGACAGGGAGGTCGAGGGCATCCTGGACGTGAACCGCCGCGACGTGCGCCTGCCGGTCGAGCGCGTCGCGGAGTTCCGGGCCCGGCTCGCGGACCTGCTGGTGGAGTTCGCAGACCAGCCACGGTCCGGACAGGAGACCTACGCGATGGTCTACGGCGTGTTCCCGAGCGAGAGGGCCGGTTTGCCGCCGGCCGACGAGGACGGATCGTGACCACCGACGAGGGTGAGGCGACCTCCGACGCGGTAGCTGCGCCGTCGGCGGGAGAGTCCGGGCGGCGCCGTGCCGAGCCCCTGGGCGCGAACTACTGGAAGCTGTTCACCTCCGCCACGATGACCAACCTGGGCGACGGGCTGATGAGCGTCGCAGTGCTCTGGCTCGCCTCCGCGATCACCCGTGACCCGACCGCGATCGCCCTGGTCGGGCTGGCCTCCAGGCTGCCGTGGCTGGTGTTCTCCCTGCCCGCCGGGGTGATCACCGACCGGTATGACCGCCGTGTGCTGGTCGCCGCCATGGACGTGGTGCGAGTGGTGCTGATCGCCGCCTTCGCGGTGGTGGTGCTCACCCACCAGGGCGGGCTGCCGCACCCGGAGGCGCTCGCGGCCGGGACCGCCGACCCGCCGGCCAAGGCCACGCTGCTGCTCACCCTGCTGTGCCTGCTCGCCCTGCTGCTGGGCTGCTGCGAGGTGGTCCGGGACAACTCCGCCCAGACGCTGATGGCCTCGGTCGTCAGCAAGGGCAACCTGGAGCGGGCCAACGGACGGCTCTGGGGAGCCGAGACGGCGATGAACAACTTCATCGGCCCACCGCTGGGGGGTGTGCTGGTGGCGGTCGCGCTGGCGCTGCCGTTCTTCTCCAGCGCCGGGCTGCTCGCCGCTGGGGTGGTGCTGGTCGTGCTCCTGACCGGACAGTTCCGCCCCAAGGGGCAGACCACGACCGGCAAGATCCGATGGCGAGCAGAGATGGCCGAAGGTTTTACCTGGCTGTGGCGGCACCGGCTGCTGCGCACGTTGGCGTTCCTGCTCGGCGGGATGAACATGCTCTCCTCGATCGCTTTCGTGCTGATGGTCCTGTTCGTCCAGGAGGTCCTCGGGCTCTTCGAGGGGTGGCAGTTCGGTGCCGTGATCACCGGCACCGCGGTCGGAGCGTTCATCGGCTCGCTGACGGCCGACCGGATCGCCAAGCGGCTCACCTCGGGGACCAGCCTGTTCGCCGCGATCAGTGTGGAGGTGGTGACCTTCACCGTGATCGGACTGACCTCCTCGGCGGTGGTGGTGTGGCTGGCCGGGGTGCTCTCCGGTGTGGCGATCGTGCTGTGGAACGTGATCACCGTGTCCCTGCGGCAGCGCATCATCCCGGATCAGCTGCTCGGCCGGGTGAACTCGGTGTACCGGTTCTTCGGCTGGGGCACCATCTCCCTGGGCACCCTGCTCGGCGGGGTGCTGGTCTCGGTCGGCGAACCGCTTCTCGGCCGGGAGTGGGCGCTGCGCATGCCGTTCCTGCTCGCCGGCGCGGCCTACGTGGTGCTCCTCCTGGTAGCCCTGCCACGACTGACCACTGCCAAGATCGACGCCGCCCAGAGAGCTGCCGAGGACGTGCGCAGCTGACCGGCACGGTCGACGGCTACGGTGGGCAGATGGAACAGCGCACCCTGGGCCGCACCGGCCGCGACGTGTCGGTCATCGGCCTTGGCACCTGGCAGCTCGGCGCTGACTGGGGCGAGGTCAGCGAGCGGGACGCGCTCGCCGTCCTGGACACCTCAGCCGAGGCGGGTGTGACCTTCTTCGACACCGCCGACGTCTACGGCGACGGGCGCAGCGAGCGGCTCATCGGCACCTGGCGGGCCGAGCACCCGGACACCGTCCTCACCATCGCCACCAAGATGGGCCGCCGGGTCGAGCAGCGGCCGGAGCACTACACGCTCGCGAACTTCCGCGCCTGGACCGACCGCTCCCGCCGCAACCTCGGTGCGGACACGCTCGACCTGGTGCAGCTGCACTGTCCACCGAGCGCCGTGCATGCCTCCGACGAGGTCTTCGACGCACTGGACACGCTGGTCGCGGAGGAGGCGATCGCCGGCTACGGGGTGAGCGTGGAGACGGTGTCCGAGGCGCTCCGGGCGATCGCGCGGGAGGGGGTGGCGACAGTGCAGATCATCCTGAACGCGTTCCGGCACAAGCCGCTCGAGGAGGTCCTGCCTGCCGCGCAGCTGGCCGGTGTGGGCGTGATCGCACGGGTGCCGCTGGCGAGCGGGCTGCTCAGCGGTCGGTACACCCGCGAGACCGAGTTCCCCGCGACCGACCACCGCTCCTTCAACCGCCGTGGCGAGGCCTTCGATGTGGGGGAGACCTTCTCCGGCGTGGAGTACGACACCGGGGTGGCAGCTGCACACGAGTTCGCCGACCTGGCCCGCGCGCACGGTCTCGAACCGGCCACGGCCGCACTCGCCTGGGTCGCGCAGCAGCCCGGTGTGAGCACCGTGATCCCGGGCGCACGAAACCCTGCTCAAGCCCGGTCCAACGCCTCAGCGGGCGCCGTCCCGCCGCTCGGTGAGGACTTCATGACCGCAGTCGGGACGCTGTACGACGCCCGGTTCCGCGCCGAGGTGCACCCGCGCTGGTGAGCCGGTGCGGCGCAGCCGCCCCGTCAGCGGGACCGTTGACTTCCGTACAGGGCATAACTAATGTGCCCAGGCACTGGTCGTTGATGCCTGGCTATGGGAGGCGCCGTCATGCCGGACATCCCGGTCGCCGTCACCTCACGCTTCATGCGCGAGGTGAACACGACGGCGGTGCTCGCCCACCTGCGCGCGGTCGAGCGGGCGAGCGTGAGCGGTCTGGCAGCGGCCACCGGACTCTCCCGTCAAGCAGTCACCAGAGTGCTGGACGAGCTGCACAACATCGGGCTGGTCGAGACGCTGCCGCCGGAACGGGCCGGTGGACGGAGCGGACGACCAGCCCAGTCCGTCCGGTTCCGCGCTGAGGCCGGGTACGTCGTCGGCGCCCTGATCGACCCCCAGGAGCTGCACCTGGCAGTGGCCGACCTGCGCGGCAGCATCGTCACCGACACCCGCATCCCGCTCGGCGCCCTCGCCCAGGACCAGCACGTGCTGGACCTGCTGGTCGCGGAGGCCGCCGCCCTGCTGGACCGGGCCGGACTGACCGCCGACCAGGTGTTCTCCGCGACCGTCGGGACGCCCGGCATCGTGGACCCGGGCGCCGGGGTGGTCAGCGCCGTCCCGTCGATGCCAGTGCTCACCGGGGACGTGCTGGTGCAGGCGCTCGGCAGGCTGCTCATCTGCCCGGTGCACCTGGACAACGACCTGAAGCTCGCTGCCCGCGGGGAGCAGTGGAAAGGGCCGGAGACCGGGGTGCGGCACCTGGTGGTGGTGCACTGGGGCGTGCGGGTGGGCGCCGGTGTGGTGATCGACGGCGCGCTCTACCGTGGCGCCTCGAACGATGCCGGCGAGCTCGGCTTCCTCGATGTGCTCGGCGGCGACGTGACACCTGAGCCTGGTCTGGGCCGTTTCGAGACCTGGTGCGGTGTGCGCGCCCTCGTCCGGCTGGTCGCCGAGGAGGTCGACGCCTGCGGCGACCGCCCCGGGGCGGACGTGCTGCGGGGCATGGGCGAGACCGCCTTCGAGACCGTCCTGGACGGCATCTCAGGCGGTAGCCAGGCGCACGTGGCAGCACTGCACCGGCTGACCCGACGCTTCGCCCACGGCCTGGTGGCCATCCGTGCCCTGCTCGATCCTGAGGTCGTGGTGCTCAGCGGTCCACTCGCGCGCGTCGGCCCCCCGCTGCTGGAGCTTCTGCACGAGGCGCTCGACGACCAGGCTCTCGCCCCTCCGCGTCTCGAGCTGTCGGTGCTCGGTCGGGACGCGGTCGTCCATGGCGCCCTCCGGCACGGTCTGGACCGGGTCGAGTCCAGCGGCTACCTCGCCACGGAGAGGAGGAGCCCCACCGGGATCGGCTGACCGCCGGCGTCCCACCGCCTCCGATACGAAGGAGAGATCACCCACATGAATCCACGGAACCGGATCGCTGCCCTCGCGCCGGTAGCCGCCACTGCACTGCTGCTGGCCGGCTGCGCGACCTCCGGCAGCGGAGAGAACGACAGTGAGCCCGAACCTCAGGAGGTCTCCACCGAGATCACCGACGAGGACGTGAACCTCGTGCTCGCCTATGTCGACGACCCGCCTACCCCTGCGTTGGTGGAGGGCTTCGAGGAGGAGTATCCGAACGTCACCATCGACGCGCAGCAGACGGACTTCGGCAACTACATCACCTCGATCACCCGGTCGATGTCCTCCGACGACGCCCCGGACCTGGCCCAGTACAACCCCGGGGCGATGCGCTCCCTGATCCCAGCCGGTGAGGTGCTCGACCTGAGCGCCTACTACGACGGCTACGGCTGGGACGAAGCATTCCCGCAGGCCAGCCTGGACCAGCTGATGTCCGATGACGAGGCGATGCAGTTCGCCACCGGCTCGCTGTACGCCGCACCGGGCGCCCTGTCTGTGCTGGGGGTGTTCTACAACAAGGACATCCTCGCTGATGCCGGCATCGATGCTCCGCCGCAGAGCCTGGCCGAGTTCGAAGAGGCGCTGGCGGCGGTGCAGGACAACGGGGACCAGCCGATGAGCGTCGGTGGACTCGAGGTGGGCGGTTTCCAGCTCTGGAACCTCCTGCTGAACAGCACCGGTGACCCCCAGGAGTACCTGGACTGGGTGTACGGGGCACCGGACTCCACGATCGAGACCGACGCCGCCCAGCAGGCCGCGCAGACCATCTCGGACTGGGTGGACGAGGGATACATCTCCCCCAGCGCCAACGCCACGGCCGACTCCGACGCCCTGGCCGAGTTCACCGCCGGTGAGGCTGCGTTCCTCGTCACCGGCAACTGGAGCGCTGCCGCCATCGACGACGAGCTGGGCGATGCCGGAGGCTTCTTCATCCTCCCTCGGGACGACGCTGACGAGCCGCCGGTGGCCTCCGGGTCGTCGGTGGCCTACTCGATCTCCTCCCGCACCGAGCACCCGGACGTGGCCGCGGCGTTCCTGAACTACATGAGCAGCGCCGAAGCCGGCCAGATCGCGATCGATACCGGGTTCATGCCGGTGGACACCGATGCCGGGGCCGCCGCCGAGGGCACCCTGGGTGAGGTCGCCGAGGCGTTCGCCCCCGTGGCCGAGAACGACAACATCGTGCCCTTCCCGGACTTCGCCGCCCCGGGGATGATCGACCAGCTCAAGGCCGGGATCCAAGGCATCATCTCCGACCAGATGGAACCGGACCAGTTCCTCGCCTCAATGCAGGAGACCTGGACCTCCTACCATGGCTAACCCGGCTACGACCGAGGTGGTGCGCCCCGGGAGTCCCCGGGTCCGCACCACCTCGCGGCGCTCGAGCAGTGCGACCAGGCGACGGCGGACCAAGGCGCTGGTCTACCTGGCCCCGGCGCTGCTGATCTACACCGGGTTCGTCATCTACCCGGCGCTGAACACCATCCAGCTCTCCTTCCTGGACTGGGACGGGGTCCAGGCGCCCACTGTGGTCGGGCTGGACAACTACGCGCAGATCTTCCAGAACCCTGAGCTGTACCGGTCGGTGCTGAACGCTCTGGTGCTGATCGTGTTCTTCACCGTGATCCCGGTGGCGGTGGGGCTGGTGATGACCGCGCTGCTGATGGGCAAGGTACGCCGGGGAATGACGTTCTTCCGCACAGTCTTCTTCCTGCCGCAGGTGCTGCCGCTGGTGGCGGTCGGTATCACCTGGCGGTGGCTGTACGCCGAGACCGGCATCCTGAACCAGTTCCTGTCCGCCATCGGCCTGGGCTCGATCACCCGCGCCTGGCTCGGCGACTACGACCTGGCACTGTATGCGCTGGGGTTCATCGGCACCTGGGTGATGAGCGGGCTGTGCATGATGCTGTTCCTGGCCGGTGCGCAGAAGATCGACCCTGCACTGTACGAGGCGGCCAAGCTCGACGGTGCCGGCCCGCTGCGGCAGCACCTGAGCGTCACGTTGCCAGGGGTGCGTCCGGAGATCACGATCGCCAGCGTCATCACCACGATCGCCGCCCTGGCCAGCTTCGACCTGGTGTTCGTCACCACCGACGGAGGACCGGCCAACCAGACCAACGTGCCCGCCCTGCTGGTCTACCGGTTGGCCTTCACCCGCGGCGAGGTCGGTACTGCCAGCGCGCTGGCGATCGCCCTGACCGTGCTGGTGGTCGTCTTCGTCACGCTGATCCGTCGCATCACCCGGGAGGCGAGCTGATGAGAACCGCACCGACCGGGCTCGTGCTGCGGTACGGGCTGCTGACCCTGCTCGCGCTGCTCATCCTGCTGCCGTTCGTGTCCCTGGTGCTGGCCGCGTTGCACGAGTCCGGGGCAACAGTGGCCGGTCTGGCCCTGCCGGAGCGGCTGCACTGGGAGAACTTTGCCCTGGCCTGGCAGCAGGGCGGCTACAACAACCTGATGCGCTCGAGCTTCATCGTCGCGTTGAGCGCAGTGCCGATCAACGCTGTCTGTGCGATCTTGGCCGGCTTCTCCCTCGCGGTCCTGCACCCCTGGGCCGGTAAGCACCTGTCGGTGTTCTTCGTCCTGGGCCTGACCCTCCCGGTGGAGCTGATCGTGATCGCGCTGTACTTCAACCTGCGCAACGTCGGGCTGACGAACAACTACCTGGGCGTGATCGGTGGTGTCGTGGCACTGCTGCTGCCGTTCGGGGTGTACTGGATGCAGTCGCACTTCGCCTCGATGCCGCCCTCCCTGGTGGAGGCCGGCCGGATCGACGGCGCAGGCGACCTCACCCTGCTGCGCCGGGTGCTGCTGCCGCTGTCCGGACCGGCCCTGACCACCCTGGCCGTGCTGGTGTTCATGTGGACCTGGAACCAATTCCTGCTGGTGATCGTGCTGATGCAGGACCCAGCGATGCGCACCGCACCGGCCGGGCTGGGCCTGTTCGTGGGGCAGTACACCACCAACATCCCGTTGCTGGCGGCCGCCACGATCATCACTGTGGCGCCGATCGTGATCATGTACCTGATCTTCCAGCGCAACTTCATCTCCGGGATCAGCCAGGGCGCGATCAAGGAATGAGCACCGACCAGTCGCCGGCCTGGGCTGCGGCCGCCCGGGCGCTGGCCGTGCGGGTGCTGGGCGACCTCGGCCACCGCGTGACCTTTGCCGGGCTGGACGGCCCGGGGCGCCAGTACGTGGCCGAGGCCAGCGCAGGTGGCCTGACCGTGCGTGCCACCGACGCAGGCAGCGCCGCCGTGGGCCTGCACACCTACCTGCGCCGGCACTGCGGCCTGGAGGTCAGCTGGGAAGAACCACGCCCACCGGCCCCGCCGCACCTGCCGGACGCGGCCCCGGTGCACGGCAGGTCCCGGGTAGCCGAGACCTACTATCTGAACTTCTGCACCTTCGGCTACACCACGCCCTGGTGGGACTGGAGCCGGTGGGAGAAGGAGATCGACTGGATGGCGCTGCGCGGGATCACCACCCCGCTGATGCTCCTCGGGCACGAGGCCGTCCTGCACCGGGTGCTCACTCACGAGGGACTGAGCGAGCAGGAGGTGGGTGAGTTCCTCTCCGGCCCCGCCTACTTCCCGTGGCTGGCCATGGGGAACCTGGACGGGCACGCCGGCCCTCCGCCGTCGGGCTGGATCGAGACCCACCGCGACCTCGCCGGACGGGTGCTGGCCCGGCAGCGCGAGCTGGGTATGCGACCGGTGCTGCCGGCGTTCACCGGGCACGTGCCCCACCAGCTCGCCCCGGACGCCCAGCCACGGACCTGGCAGGGGCACCACACCCGGGTGCTCGATCCGCAGGACCCGAGGTTCGCCCACCTGACCGCTGCAGTGGTGCGCGCCCAGCAGGAGCTCTGGGGCACCGACCACCGGTACGCCGCCGACCCGTTCATCGAGATGCCCCCGACCGAGGACGACCCGGGTCATCCCGGCAGGGTTGCCGCGGCACTGCACGCCGGGCTGACCGCTGCCGACCCGCAGGCCGAGTGGTTCCTGCAAACCTGGCCGTTCTCCTACGACCACACGTTCTGGACCCAGGAGCGGGTACGCACCTTCCTCGCCGACATCCCCGGCCGCGTCACCCTGCTTGACCTGTGGGCCGAGACCCAGCCGCAGTGGCCCCGCTTCGACGGCTTCCCCGGAGGCGACTGGCTGTGGTGCGCGCTGCTGAACTTCGGCGGCCGCACCGACCCGATCGCCGACCTGCCCGGCCTGGACGGCGCGATCGAGACCGCCCTGACCAGCCCGGACCCACCCACCGGTCTCGGCCTGGCGATGGAGGCCACTCGGGTGACCGGTGCCTACTACGAACGGGTGCTCGACCTCGCCTGGCACGATGCGCCGTCACTGGCGGACTGGCTCACCACCCGCGCCGGCAACAGATACCAGCTGACCGGCACCAAGGAGCAGCACGCAGCTGCCGGCGCTTGGCACGACCTGGCCGACACCGTGCTCGGCAGCGGCGACTACCTCATCTTCCCGGAAGCCTTTACTGGACTGGTCACCCAGCGCCCGAGCCGCGATCCGTTCGCGGACGGCCGGCTCACCCAGGATGTGGCGGACCTGCTCTGGTACGACCCGGACGTGCTCATACGGGCCTGGCGGCGCCTGGTCGAGGTCGCCGAAACCCGCCCGGAGCAGGTGCCCGGCCCGCTCGGGCACGACCTGGTCGAGGTAGCCCTGGCCGTCCTGCCCCGCTGTGCTGAGCTGGCGTTCCTCGCCGGTTACCACCCCGGCGGGGTGGCCGATCCGGACGCCGCCGCCCAGTTCTTCACCCTCCTGGAGGACCTGGACGAGCTGCTCGCCACCCGCCCGGAGTACCGGTACGACACCTGGGAGCAGGCCGCACTTACCTGGGCCCAGGACCAGCGCGGGCACCAGCTGCTCGCCGACAACGCCCGCCGGCTGGTCACCGTCTGGGGCCAGGTCGGTGACGGTTACCTGGATGACTACTCCGCCCGGCTGTGGAGCGGCCTGGTCGGCTACTACCGCCACCGGTGGTCCTGCTGGGCCGCCCTGCACCCGGTCGCTCCGGCGGACGAACCGCTGCTGGAGGAACGCCTGCAGGCCGTCGAAGAGGACTTCCTCACCCACGGCCCGCCCGCACCAGCCAGCACCGCAGACCGCCCAGGTGCCACCCTCACCGTCTCCCGCCGCCTGCTGGAGCGCTACCGCGACTTCTTCCCACGAGCCGTGCGGGAGCTGCGCACCCGGACGTCAGGACCGCGCGCCGTACCACAGGGGGCGGTGCGGACGGCAAGCAGGGGACCAGGAGAGGTGGGATAGCCACAGACCTGACTGTCCGAGAGAACGAGCCGCTGGGGCCGCGGCTGCTGACGGGCGGTGGCGACACCGCCTGGGTGTCGCACGCCCTGGCGAGCTCCGGCTGAGAAGGAGAAGCACTCCCATGACAGAACGAACCATCGACACCCACCCCGGCACGCAGCAGGCTGCGATCACCCGGCGCTCCGTGCTCGTCGGGGCCGGTGCCGGCGCACTCGGCGTCGCCGCGACCGGCACCCGCGTGCACGCCCTCGGCGGTGATGCCGCCAGGCCCGGCGCCTTCGCCATGGTCACCGACACCCACGCCAACCTGCAGGAGCCCGACCGGACCGCCGCGCTGGAGCGCATCTTCGCCCACATCGAGGAGCGTGATGCGCAGTTCGTGCTGAACTGCGGGGACATCACCGACCTCGGTACCGCCGACGAGTTCGAGCTGTACAACGCCACCATCCCACCGGCGCTGCGAGGCAAGGTCCGGTCGGTCCCGGGAAACCACGAGAACCAGTACCTGGTGGATGCTCTGGAGGCCTTCGACGCGCACATCGACGCCCGCCGGTACAGCTTCACCTCCGGCGGCCTGCACGTGATCGGCCTGGACCCGGTGGTGATGATGGAGTGGGGCTGGTTCTACGACCGGGACCTGCTCGACTGGCTGGAGGGCGAGCTGCGCCAGCTGTCCCGCGAGACACCGGTGATCCTGTTCGTGCACTTCCCGATGAGCGCAGACTGGAACTACGTGCAGAACGACCACGAGCTGCTCACCCTGATCGACCCCTACCCGGTCCGCGCCGTCTTCGCCGGCCACCGGCACGTCACCAACGTCTCCACCTTCAACGGGCTCACCCAGGTGATGGGCAACTCGCTGAAGAACGGCCCGTACTACTACTGGGCCGAGCAGACGGACGGCGAGGACGGTCCGGTGCTGGAGGTCACCGAGGTGAGCGTGCCGCTCGAGGGGGAGGTCACCGAGGAGAAGCTGACCACCATCCCGCTCACCGGGCAGGGCCGGGAGGCCCTCGGGCCGTTGCGCAGCATCGTCCGGGTGGACCACTCGGCTCTCGACCTGCAGGTGCACACCCCGCCGCGCGCCGCGGTCGCCGAGGTCAAGGCCCGGCCCTACCCGCAGGCCTACGGGAAGATCGACGGCGGCTGGTCGCCGTTGCAGCAGTCCGGCCAGGGCAGTCATCGGTGGTCCGGGCAGGTGGACGTGTCCGACCTGCCGCCGGGCCGGCACAAGCTCGAGGTGCGTGCGGTAGGGGAGAACGGTGACCTCTACGACGACGTCGCTGAGCTGGAGCTGCCCAGCACCACTGCGCAGATCGGCTGGCGCACCCGCCTCGACGGGCGGATCCAGGGTGGTCTCGCCGAACGGGACGGCCTGGTGGTCGCCGCGACCACCAAGGGTGAGGTGCGGGCCTTCGAGCCCACCGGCCGGTCGGAGCGCCCCCGCTGGCGCACCCGCCTGGGGCCGGTCTACCGGGCGCCGGTGTTCACCCCGGACGGTGGCACGTTGCTGGTGCCCTCCACCGACCACCACCTCTATGCCCTCGACCCCGAGACGGGCGCCACCCAGTGGACCACCGACCTGGGCGCCCCACTGGCCGGAGACCTTGCGTTCGCTGAGGTGGACGACGAGCCCCGGCTGTTCCTCGCCGTCGGCTCCACGGTGCGCAGCCTGGACCTGAGCGGAAGAGAGCAGTGGTCGGCGGACCTGAACGGGATCTGCGGCGGCCGGCCGGAGTGCGACGGTGACCGGGTGTACGCCGGCAGCGGCGACGGGAACGCCTACGCCTTCGACGCCCGCACCGGCGAACGGCTGTGGCGCACTCAGCTCACCGACAAGGAGACGCGCTACGACACGGTGCTGTACGGCCCGTGGGCCTGCTACGTGCGGCTGCTGGACGACGGCGCAGTGCTGTTCACCAGGTTCTCCAACGCCGTCGCCCTCGACGGTGCCACCGGCGAGCAGGTCTGGCTCGGTGAGGGCGACGACCTGGACCTGCAGCAGGTGGTCTACACCCCGCCGACGCTCACCGACCACGGGATCCTGCTCGTGGACGGGTTCGCCGGTTCAGTGCACCTGTTCGACCCCGACACCGGTCGGGAGAGCTGGCAGGCGGAGGCAGTCCCACGCAACTTCGCCGCCCAGCCGGTGCCGGACCCGGACGAGGACGACGTGTACTGGCTGGTCGGGCAGAGCGGTGTGCTCGCCCGCATCGACCTGGAGCAGGAGTCAGTGGAGCAGGTGCTGCAGGTACTCACCTGCTACACCCAGTCCACCGCGGTGATCGTCGGCTCCGGTGCCGACCGGGTGCTGCTGGTCGGTGGGCAGGACGGCCAGCTCTACGGTGTGGTCGGCCTGGACCAGGTCTGAGCGCAGGGCCGATGTGGCGGCGCCGCCGGTGGGCTCACCGGCGGCGCCGCGGCGGCAGGGCAGCCAGCCGGCCGGCGAGCTCCCGTCCCGCGACCGCGAACCTTCGGGTGGGCACGTCCCGGTAGCCGCCGTCGGCCAGCCCGGCAGAGCGTTCGAACCAGCACCGGGCGGCCCGGTCGCCGGTGCGCAGCCAGGACCAGCCCATCGTCAGCAGGTACAGCGGTAGGAACGCTGGCCCGAGGAGCATCCACTGCCGGCTGTGCCGTTCCTCGTGCACCAGCAGCCGGGGATGGTGCTCGCGCAGCCGGTCCAGGTCGTGCGTGCTGATCACCACGTCCCCCAGGGTGGACGCCCCACCGGTGGGGAACGGCCACCGGTAGCCCTCGGCGAGCACCAGCAACTCTGGCCCGGGGCGGGTGCGGGCACCACCAGCCGAGGCCAGCAGCAGCCCGGTGGCAGTCGCGCCGTTGCACCAGTTCAGCCAGTGCCGCAGTGCAGCGAGCAGCAGGCCGCGGCGGGCTGCCGTTCGCGCTGGTGGCCTCGGGGCGCCCCCTGCGTTGTCCATGTCGGCGGAACGCCGGTCTGCCGCCCGGCATTCCGGCCCGCTGGCCTGCCTGCGCAACCGGGGAGAGGTGCCGATGGTGCCGAGAGCCGGTACCCGGCATGATGGACACATGAGTCAGTTCAGCCCCGGGTCGGCCACCGGCCAGCAGTTCACCCGGTTCCTGCGCGGATACGCCATCATCCAGGGCCTGGTGCTGGCCGCGATCGTCCTGGCGATGGTCTTCGACGTGATCACCATCGAGCAGATGATCCCGTTGATCATCGCCGTGGCGGTGATCGGCGGTCTGGTGATGGTGTGGCGCATCATGAGCCTGCGGCGCAACACCGGCCAGCAGCGCCCCGGCGGCGTGCACCAGACGCCAGAGGGTGACTCGGACTCGCCAGGCACGGTGCCCCCGGGACTGGACGGCCTCGGCCAGAAGGACCCGATGGCCAGGTTCCGCGACCCGAACCGGTGAGCGACGCCGTCGAGCGTGCCTTGGCGGTCAGATCTGCTCGAGCGCAGCGTCGATCTCGTCGAAGGTCTCCACCACCAGGTCATCGACGAGCTGTCCCCGGGCGACCACTGCCCGCGGCGAGGAGAGCGTGCGCAGGTCCTCGAGCGGGTTGGAGTCGGTGAGCAGCAGGTCCGCGCTCAGTCCCTCCTCGACGGCGCCGGTCACCTGGCGCAGCCCGAGCAGCTCGGCGTTCGCCTGGGTGGCCAGGTGCACGGCGTGGGCGGGGGACAGACCGCCGTGCCGGACCAGGTGGTCCAGCTCGCGCCAGGTGTTGTAGTGGGTCACGAAGGTCAGGGCCGAGTCCGTGCCCATGCCGATCGTCACGTCGTTCTCGACGGCGGTGCGCAGCCCGGCGAGCATCTCCTCCAGGACGATCTCGGCGTTGGCCCGGTTCACCGCGTTGATGCCGGTCACCTCCGGGTCGAGGTGCACCAGGGGCAGGCATGCCTGCAGGGTCGGGACGAGGGCGGAGCGCCCGTGCAGGGCCAGCGGGTTGGTGTGGAACAGGTCGATGATCTCACCGGTGAGCGTGGCGCCGTGCTCGATGGTGTCCACCCCGGCGCGCAGCGCGGCCAGGATGCCCTCCTTGGACTGCGCGTGCGCTGCGACCAGCACCCCGGCGTTGTGCGCCTCGGCGCAGATCGCGCGCATCTCCTCCTCGGTCATCTGCGGGCGGCCGGCCTCACCGACCGTCCTGGCGTCGGTGACACCTCCGGTGGCGGAGATCTTGATCGCGCTCACGCCGTGGCGCAGGTTGATCCGTACGTTGCGCCGGGCGTCCCACGGGTTGTCACTGACCAGCGCGATCTGCGGCACACCGTGCCCTCCGCTGACCGCCAGCAGCGGCCCGGAGACCAGCAGCCGTGGCCCCAGGTAGTCGCCGGCGTCGATCTCCCCGGCGACGGCGACGCCCTCGTAGCCCGCATCGCCCAGGCTGCGGATGGTGGTGACCCCGGTCTTCAGCTGGGTCAGGACCGCCTTCTTGGTGCGGGCCTTCAGGTAGCGCTTGCCTGGTGGGCTGCGGAAGAAGACCGTGACCGCCTTCTCCGCGCGCTCGCTGAGCAGCACCGGCGGCAACGGTTTGCCGTCGGAGAACAGGTGCGCGTGCGCGTTGATCAGACCGGGCAGGAGGAACCGGCCCGCTGAGTCGATCCGCCGGTAGCCGGTGGGGACCTGGACCTGCTCGGCAGGACCCACGTGCTCGATCGTGCCGGTGGAGTCGACCAGCACAGTGGTGCCGGGTAGGACGGTGCCGTCGCGGTCTGCGGTGATCACGGTGACATCGGTCAGGGCCAACGGTGTGCTCATGCACTCTCCCCTAAGGTGGGTGCGTCCGGTGTAGCCTCACGCTACACCTGGAGAACCGGAGGACGGCCGCTGCCTGTGTGGCGGCAGGCGCCGATTCGAGGGAGTACCCGTGACGCCTGCGATGATCGCCACCCTCGTGGTGCTGCTCACCTCGATCGTGGTCTTCGTCAGCAACAAGGTGCCGCCGGCACTGGTCGCCCTGGGCGTGGCGCTCGCGCTGTTCCTGACCAACGTGGTCTCCTTCGAGCAGGCGATCGCCGGTTTCGGCGACCCGGTGGTCGTCTACCTGGCAGCGTTGTTCGTGGTCAGCGAGGCGCTGGACGTCTCCGGCGTGACCGCCTGGGCCGGGCAGCAGCTCACCCGCCGGGTGGGCGAGAAGCGCATCGCCGTGGTGGCCGCGATGATGCTGCTCTGTGCGGCACTGACCGCACTGATCAGCGTGAACGGAGCCGTGGCAGCGCTCATCCCGGTCGCGGTGATGCTCGCCTCCCGGATCGGCCAACCCCCGGCGCAGATCCTCATGCCGCTGGCGTTCGCCGCCCATGCCGGCTCGATGCTCACCCTGCTCGGCACCCCGATCAACCTGATGGTCTCCGAGCTGGCAGAGGAGGCCGGCGCCCGCCCGATCGGCTTCTTCGAGTTCGCGCTGGTCGGGCTGCCGCTGCTGGCGGGCACCATCGCGATCGTGCTGCTCTGGGGGCCGCGGCTGCTGCCCACGAGGGCGCCCGAGGACGCCCCGCCGGACCTGAGCAGGCATGCGCTCACCCTGGCCGAGCACCACGGCCTGGCCGACCGGGACACCTCGATCACCCGCAACGACGGGGTCACCGAGATCGTCATCCCACCTCGCTCGCCGTTCGTCGGGGACCACGTGTTCCCCGGGATGATGACCGACTCCGGCGACCTGGTGGTCAAAGCGGTGCAGCGATCGGGCCGCAGCATGACCAGCGCCGACCTGCAGGCCGGCGACGTGCTGGTGCTGCGGGGTACCTGGGAGGCGCTCGAGGCCCGGGTGGCCCATCCCGGGATCGTCGCGGTGGACGAGCCCTCCCGGCTGCGCCGGTTCGTGGTGGAGCTGGGCCCCCGGTCCTACCTGGCGATCGGCGTGATGCTCGCCATGTGCGTATGCCTGGCGCTCGACCTGGCCCCGGCGGCGATCGTCTCCCTGGCGGCAGCGGGTCTGCTGGTACTGCTGCGGGTGCTGTCCGTGCCGCAGGCGCAGCGCGCCATCCACCTGCCCACGCTGCTGATCGTGGCGGGGATGGTGCCGCTGTCCACGGCGATCCGCACCAGCGGGCTGGCCGACGTGCTCGCGGACTGGCTCACCGTGCACCTCGGGTCCGCCTCACCACTGCTGCTGCAGCTGAGCATCGTGCTCGTGGTGGTGATCCTCGGACAGTTCATCTCCAACCTGGCCACGGTGCTGATCGTGTTCCCGATCGCGCTCACCGTGGCCGCCACCGCCGAGATCTCCCCGCTGCCGCTGCTGATGGGGATCACCGTGGCCGGGGCGGCGGCATTCATCACCCCGGTGGCCACCGCCGCGAACCTGATGGTCGCCGAACCCGGCGCCTACCGGTTCGGCGACTACTGGAAGCTCGGCCTGCCGTTGCTGACACTGTTCGTGCTGGTGGCCACGTTCCTGGTGCCGCTGATCTGGCCGTTCGCGCCCGCATAGTCCTCATGTCAGCGACCGGGCATCAGCTGCGCCGCCGGCGCGGCCGCTCCCCGAGCGTCGTGAACGCCCCGGCGGCCACCAGCAGGAACCCGAGGGTCAGGGCGATCGACCCCAGCCCGGGGCGACCGTGCGGCAGCAGCAGCTCCACCGCCGCGTTCGTGTTCCACGCCGCACCGGCCAGCGCGAGCAGCCCCGCGCCCACCCCCACCGGCCCGGGCCGGCCGACCAGGGACAGCACCCCCACCAGGGCGAGCACCCCGGCGGCGACGTACACCGCCAGCGGTGACCAACCGCCGTCGACGGCCTCGCCGGTGTAGGTGGTGTACGCGAGCCAGCCCGCCGCTGCCAGGGTGACCAGACCAGCCACGATCCGCAGCCGGCCGCCGGCCAGCGGCAGCAGCACCGCGGCTGCGGTCACCGCCACCAGCACCAGCAGGTGCCCGGAGGTCACGTAGTAGGTGGAGTCCGGGATGTCCGGGTGCGCCTGCGGGACCAGGTCCCGCGCCGAGCCCAGGGTGAGCAGCGGGTCGGCAGTGCCGGACTCCACGTTCCCCCAGCCCAGGACCAGCGCCCCGGCCCACACCAGCACCAGCCCACCCCAGACGAGCAGCTTGACCCGCATCCGCATGCGCCCACGGTAACCCCGACCACCGACCTACCCGGTGCGCGGCCGCCGGGCCACCAGCCACACCCGGACCGCACCGACCAGCCCGAGCAGCAGGAAGACAGCGGCGGTCGCCAGAGTGATCCGGGTCGCCTCCGCGAACCCCTGGGTCAGGGCCGCCACGACCTGGCCGGTGTCCGGCCCGAACGGGCTCTGGCTCCCGGCGGTGCGCAGCTGGGCGATCATCGAGCCGGCGCTGGTCCGGGTGGCGCCGGCCACCTGGTCCACCTGCGGTCCGCCGAGCCCGGCGCCGGACAGGGCGGCCGGCAGGGTCAGGGCGAGCGCCACGGACAGTGCGCTGCCCGCCAGTGCGGTGCCCAACGCCGAGCCGACCTGCCGCACCGTGCTCTGTGTGGCCGACCCCTGCCCGGACACCTCCGTGGGCACGTCCCGCAGCACGGTGCCGGTCAGCTGCGCCGAGGCCAGCCCCAGGCCGAGGCCATAGAGCGCCAGTGGCGCCGCGACCAGTCCGGCGGGCGTCCCCGGCCCGGCGGTGAGCACCACGAGCAGCACACCGACCAGCTCCACGGACAGCCCCACCAGCACCACTGCCGGTGCACCGATCCGGTCGGCCAGCAGTCGGGCGGCGGCACCAGCGGCGAACGCACCGAGCGCCATGGCCGCCAGCACCCACCCCGCGGCCATCTCGCTCAGCGCGCGGGCATTGACCAGGTGCAGCGGAAGGGTGAAGACGATCGCGAACTCCCCGACGGCCACGGCCGCGGCGGTGAGGTTCCCCCAGGTGAAGGTGGGCAGGCGGAACAGGGTCAGGTCCAGCAACGCCGACCGGCCCGCCTGCCGCCGGTGCCGTTCGCGGAGCACGAACAGCGTGAGCAGCACAGCCGCCACCAGCAGCAGGACCGGGACCACGGACACCGGTGCGTCCACGCCCCAGGTCCGGCCGAGCAGGGTGAGCCCAGCCTGCGGGGTCCACCACCCCAGGCGCGGGCCTTCGATCACCGCGAACACCAGGGCACCCAGCCCGACCCCGGACAGCAGGGTGCCGTCGATGTCCGCGCCCCGGCCGGTGATCCCACCACGTGTGGGTCGCACGGTCACCAGCGCCGCGAGCAGCACCACTGCGCACACCGGCACGTTCACCAGGAAGATCCATCGCCACGAGGCGTAGCTGGTCAGTGCACCGCCGGCCAACGGCCCCACGGCAGCCGCCCCGGAGATCACCGCACCCCACACCCCGAACGCTGCCGCCCGGTAACGACCGCGGAACGTGGCGTTCACCGTGGACAGCGTCGAGGGCATGATCCCCGCCGCACCCAGGGCCTGCACCACACGGGCACCGATCAGGGCGCCGGCGCTGCCGGCGGTCGCCGCGAGCAGGCTGCCGGCGATGAACACCACCAGACCGGCCAGGAACATCGCCCGCCGGCCCCACCGGTCTGCCAGCTTTCCCGTGGCCAGCAGCGATCCGGCGAGCACGACGGCGTAGCTGCTGTTCACCCACTGTGCGTCCGTCAGGTTCAGGTCCAGGTCGGCGATGATCGCCGGCAGCGCCACCGCCACGATCGTGCCGTCCAGCACGATCATGCCCAGCCCGGCCGCCAGGGTGGCCAGCCCGAGCCAGTCCCGCCGGCTAGGAGCGGCAGACTCGGTCACGCTCGCCATCATGCTGACAGTCTGTCACCATCCTGGCGTCGTGCGAATCCATCGAACGGTGGATCCGCTCGGTCAGTCCGCTCGGCGGACCTGGAACACCGGGTGGTCGGCGGCCACGTGGGCGAGCTCGGCCAGGGGAGCGTGCCGGTCCACAGCGATGTGCGGACGAGCCCCCGGTGCCACGGCCAGGTACTCGCGCAGCACCGGCGCCCGCTCCTCGACCGGCACCTCCACCAGGTGCACCGGCACCCGGCGCCGGTCCTGCAGCAGCACGGCCCGACCCCCGGCCGCCCGGACGTTGCGCACCCAGCCGGCCTGCTCACCGAGCATCGAGACGACGAACTGCGCTCCGCCGACGCTCGCTATCACCAGCGGCAGAGCCACCGGCCGTCCGGAGCGGCGGCCGCGGACCACCAGCGTCGCGCTGCCGCTGGTGGTCAGGATGCCCAGTGCGTGCTGGCGGGCGATCACCGCGTTCAGCGCGCGAGCCAGAGCCGAGGGGCGGCCGTCCGGATACAGGCGCCGCTTCACGCGAGCCAGCAGGGACGGTACGTGCGCGGGCATCGTCAGGGCAGGCCTGCACGGGCGGCGGTGTGGTGCTGCCAGGTGGCGACAGTGACCGCCAGCAGCCGGGCGAGGCGCAGAACAGCGGTAGTCATCGAAGCGAGCTCCTCTCCGGGGCGGTGCTGCTGGACCGAGGTCCGGCCCGGGACGGCGTGCCTGGGACGACAGTGGCGGCCAGGGCCGCGGCGATGAGCAGCAACGCGGCGGCGAGCGCCAGACCGAAGGAGTAGCCGCGGGTCAGCGCCTCCGGTGAGAGCCCTCCGCCGGTGCG
Source organism: Ruania albidiflava DSM 18029 (assembly GCF_000421225.1). Classification (GTDB taxonomy): domain Bacteria; phylum Actinomycetota; class Actinomycetes; order Actinomycetales; family Beutenbergiaceae; genus Ruania; species Ruania albidiflava. The sequence continues at coordinate 105,854 of NZ_ATWL01000003.1, forward strand.
GGCCAGTGCCGCAGTGCCCAGCGCCGCCAGGCCCACCGATGCACCGATCTGCCGAGAAGCGTTCAGCAGCGCAGAGGCGGCGCCGCTCTCCTCGGGGCCGGCCCCGGCGGTGGCGGTGGAGACCACGGGACCCAGGCACAGGCCGAAGCCCACGCTCGCCACCAGCGAGGGACCGAGCACGTCTGCCGCGAACGAGCCGTCCGGGCTGATCAGCGCGAACCAGCCGAAGCCGGCGGCGGTGAGCAGGGTGCCGGCGATCAGCAAGGTGCGGGCGGGCAGGTGGTAGCCGAGCCGGGTGGCTACCGCGGCGCCGGCCACCACCCCGAGCGCGAACGGCACGAACTCCACCCCGGCCCGGGCCGGGCTGTGCCCGAGCACGTGCTGCAGGTACAGGGACATGAAGTAGAACGCCGAGGCCATCGCGCCGCCGATGGCCAGGTTCGCCAGGTTCGCCCCGGCCACCGACCGGTGCGCCAGCAGCCCGGGTCGGATGATCGGCTCGCGGTTGGTGGTCTGCTCCACCCGCAGGAACACGGCCAGCAGCAGCACGGCGGTACCCAGGCAGGCCACGGTGATCGGGGAGGTCCAGGAATGTTCCTCGGTGCGGACCACTGCGTACACCCCCACCCCCATCCCGGTGGTGACCAGCACCGCGCCCAGAACATCGGCGCGGCCGCCGGTGCCAGCACTGTCAGCGGGGACGGTGCGCCAGGCGAGAACGAGGGGCGCCGCGGCGATCGGCACGCTCACCCACATCACCCACTGCCAGCCGGCGTACTGGGTGAGCAGCCCGCCGGCGAGCACGCCCACGGCGCCGCCGGTCGCGTTCATCGCGCTCCACACCCCGAACGCCCGCACCCGGGCTCGACCCGAGGGAAAGGTGGCGGTGAGCAGGGCCAGCGCGGCCGGGGCGAGCGCTGCGGCACCGACGCCCTGCACGGCACGGGCGGCCACCAGCTGGCCCGGGCTCACCGTGAACCCGCCGGCCAGGGACGCTGCTGCGAACAGGGCGAGCCCGACCAGCAGCATCCGGCGCCGGCCGTAGCGGTCGGCCAGCCGACCGCCGAGCAGCAGCAGGCCGCCGAACGTCAGTGCATAGGCGTGGATCACCCAGGACAGCGTCCCGGCCCCGAAGCCGAGGGCCGCCTGGATGCTCGGCAGGCCCACGTTCATCACCGACAGGTCGAGGGAGACGAGGAACTGGGCGAGCGCCACGGTGAGCAGCACACTGCCGGAAGACTTAGCGAACACGTTCCGAAATTAGCACACGGTGGGTGGACCGGACCAGGCAGAATGGGCAGATGGCCTCCTCATCCACGGCGCGCGGGCGCACCGGGCGCCCTCCGGTCACGTCCCGGGAACAGATCCTCGCTGCCGCACTGCAGCTGATCGAGAGGCGTGGCTGGCAGCGGCTGACCATCCGCGCGCTGGCTGCCGAGCTCGGGATCGGCACCACCACGCTGTACCACCACGTGCGGGACCGGGAGGACCTGCTCGTCCAGCTGATCGGCGAGGTGGTCGCGCAGATGGACCGCCCAGAGCTGCCCGCCGACCCTCAGGAACGGATCGTGGTCGCCATGACGACGGTGCACGACACCCTCGCCGCGATCCCCTGGGCCGCCGAGGTGCTCACCGTCGATGGCTTCATGGGCCGGCTCGGCGACACGTCGGTGTGGATCGTGGAAGAGGTCCTCGCCGCAGCGGTCCAGGCCGGCAGCAGCCCAGAACGGGCCGTCGAGGTGTTCCGCCACCTGTGGTACTACACCGCGGGAGAGATCCTGGTGCGCGCACGATCCGCCGTCGGGCCCCTGGACCGGGACCGGTTGCTGCCCGAGGGGCAGACCCTGTTCGGCGCCCGGGAGGCGAGCACGGTGCCCACACTGGCCGCGATCGGTGACCGTTGGCCGCAGATCACTGCGCGGGACACCTATGCCGAGGGGCTGCGGACCTTCGTGAGAGGTCTGCTCGGACCGCAGCGCCGCGAGCACAGCGGGTGAGAGTGCCGTCCCCACCCGCCCGGGCTGCGGCATCATGAGCCCGTGAGCTCGGTCCTGCTGGTCGCTGCAGGTGTGGCGCTGTTGAACGTCTACGCCCTCCTGCTGGTGCTGTTGCGCGCGCCGGTGTACCGAACGCGCCTGTACACACCGATGGTGCTGAACATCGCGCTGTCTGTTGCGCCCGCAGTGGTGCTCCTGCTCGCCGGCCTCGGGCTGCTGCTCGCGATCGCGGCCCAGAGCACACTGATGCTGTGGAGCGTGTTCGTCGTGTTCGGGATCGCCTGGGTGCTGTTCCTGCCGAACTCCGCCTACCTGATCACCGAGCTGAACTTCTCCCACCGCAAGCAGGAGGAGGGCGTGCCGCTGTGGTACGACATCGTGCTGGTGCTCACCCTGGCGCTGTCCGGGGTGATGAACACGCTGCTGAACGTGCTCCTGGTGCAGACGTTGTACGTGGCGCTGCGCTACCCCAACGAGGCGCGACCCCTGCAGCGGGTGGACTCCTGGCTGATGGTGATCGTGGTGCTCGCACTGGTCACGTTCGGCATGTACCTGGGCCGCTACCTGCGGTTCAACAGCTGGGACATCACCCATCCGGGATCGTTCCTGCGCAAGCTCACCGAGCACTTCCGCACCCCCGGCAAGCGTCGCGAGGCGCTCGGGTTCTGCGTGGTGCACACAGTGCTGCTCGCAGTGATGTACGTGGTGGTCGTCGCCCCGGCAGTGGACCTGCTCTGAGGACGGGCTACTGCACGTCTGGCGCCGGCGCGCCCTGAGGATCCACGATGTTCGCCACCCGTACCGCCAGGTCCAGGCGTTCCTGCATCGTGCTGGTGCGCGGATCATCTATCGCGAAGACCACTACCTGGCCCTGCCCCACGGTCACGGTCAGCGGGAGGTCGTCGCGTGCGGCCACAGCTGCCCGGATGGCCGGGACCCAGGATGTCATGACGGTCGCATCGCCGACGCCGAGCGTGCCGGTGGCAGCATCCAGGTCGTTCCTGCCAGGGGTCGCCCAGGCGGGCGTGATGAGCAGTGGATCCAGCTGGCCGCCGCTGAGCACGGCGCACCGGTGGGCACCGGTGGCAGCGTTGACCGCCACCACCTCACGGCACGAGGTCCGCCGCCGCCCGGCACCTGGCCGCAGCTGCAGCATCCAGGTCTGCACGTTGGCCTCCCGTCCTGCGGCCCGCCCGCGCAGCGCCGCCCGTACACGCGGGGTCTGCCAGCTGCGGGGCAACGCCAGTGCGGTGGTGCTCGGTGGCGCCGTGCCGCCGTCGTTGCGATAGGACCAGCCGTGGGCGAGCGCCCACTGCTGCCGGGCAGCGCCGACCCGGCGTAGCACCACAGCGCGTCCCGCCAACGCCCGCGCGGCCAGATACAGGCAGGCGCCCAGGACCAGCACACCGAGCAGGATGGGCCTGCTGACCGTTCGCGGCTGGTCGGCGGTGTGCGCGGTGGCCACCGCCAGCCCGGCCAGTGTGAGCCCGCCACTGAGCAGCGGCACACCGCTGGCCCAGAGCCAGGACCGCCGTCCCAGACCTCGCTCGCTCATCTGGCACACTCTTCTCCGAGCCAGGACCGCTGCTGCCCCAGCTGATCATCGCGCGCATAGTCGGCGCCGTGGGCCCCGTGGGGCTCGAACCCACAACCCACGGATTAAAAGTCCGTTGCTCTACCCATTGAGCTAGAGGCCCGCATGCCTCCGGTGGAGACTGCGCGGTGAGCCTACCGCAGCCACCGGGCACCCGAGACAGTCGCGAACGCTCGCCTCCGCGGCTTGAATCGCTTCAAACGCCGCGGAGGCGAGCGTTCGCGGGAGGGTGGGAGGCGTTCAGCGACCGCCGAGCACCCGGTCGGTGTACTCGTTCGCGAACAGCCCCTCCGGGTCGGCAGCCCGCCGCACCCGGGCCGCATCGTCGAACCGGGGATAGGCCGGCGCCAGGTCCTCGGCCCGGCGGCGGTGCAACTTCCCCCAGTGCGGGCGACCGTCGTGACTACGCATGATGTCCTCCACCGCCCGGAAGTACCGGGCGAACGGCAGCCGATGGTACTGGTGCACCGCCACATAGGCGGTGTCCCGGCCGTAGGCGGTGGACAACCACACGTCGTCGGCGGCGGCGAACCGCACCTCCACCGGGAACGGCACCGTCTCGCCGGTGTGCCGCAGCCAGGTGTTCATCGCCCGCAGCGCCGGCACCACCGCATGGGCCGGCAGCGCATACTCCATCTCCCGGAACCGCACCCGCCGCGGGGTGGCGAACACCTCGTAGGAGGGGGCGGTGTACCGGCGGGCGGACAACGCCCTGGCCGCGACCCAGTTCACTTTCGGCGTCAGGCTCTTCACCACGGTGCACAGCCGGTTCGTCACCTCGAACACCCCGTTGGAGAGGATCTCGTCGTCCACCATCCGCAGCACCGGGCTGAGCGGGCCAGCATCACCACCACGGTTGTTCGCCTTGGTCAGCACCACATCGGTGTACGGGAACCAGTAGAACTCGAAGTGGTCGTTGGCGTGCACCGGTCCGGCCTCGTCATCGAGCGCCTCCAGCACCGCGCCCAGCGGCCGGGGCCGCTCGTCGGCGGTCAGGGTGAACGCGGGCACGCAGCGCAGCGTCACCGCAGTGAGCACCCCCACGCTGCCCAGCCCGAGACGGGCCACCTCGAACAGCTCGCGATGCTGGTCCTGGTCCGCCTCGACCACCTCACCGGTGGCACCCACCAACCGCACCCCGCGCACCTGGTCGGCCAGCCCCCGCAGCGTGGCACCGGTGCCATGTGTGCCGGTGGAGATCGCCCCGGCGACCGACTGGGCGTCGATGTCGCCCAGGTTCTCCAGCGCCAGCCCGTGCTCCGCGAGCAACCGGCACAGCGCGCGCAGCCGGATACCCGCGCCCACCCGCACCAGGCGGGAACCATCCGCAGCCGGCGGTCCCACCCACTCCAGGTCGTCCAACGCGTCCAGCTGCAGCAGCAGACCGTCGCTGACCGCTGCCGGGGTGAAGGAGTGCCCAGCGCCGACCACCCGCACCTGACCGCCCTCTGCGGCCTCGGTCGCCACCAGGGCCGCCACCTCCGCCTCGGTGCTCGGGGAGGCGAACCGGCGTGGGGTGGCCCGAGCGGTCCGCGCCCAGTTCTGCCACAGTGGTGCGGGCTGGGTCTGCGTGCGCATGAGGTCCATCATGCCTGCGGCGGAGGCGAGGTGGGCGACGGATAGGCGAGAATGAGGGGCATGAGTCGTATCCAGTCGTGGCGGTCGGCGCCGTGGCGGGAGGCCACCCGCACCCTCTCCGCACCGCTGGCCGTGGTGGACCTGGACCGTTTCGATGCCAACGCCCGCGACCTGCTCGCTCGCGCCGGCGGGCTGCCGCTGCGCCTGGCCAGCAAGTCGGTGCGGGTGCGCCACCTGGTCCACCGTGCCCTGGACCTCGGGTTCACCGGGGTGATGGCCTACTCCCTGGCCGAGGCGATCTGGCTCGCCGAGGACGGTGTCGAGGACGTGCTGGTCGCCTACCCGAGCGTGGACACCGCTGCCCTGGTGCGCCTGGCCCGTAGCCCCCTCGCCCGGGAGCAGGTCACGCTCATGGTCGACGACGTCTCCCAGGTGGCGCTGATCGAGCGAGCCTTCATCCGTGCCGACTGGCCGGAGGGTCCGCCGGTGCAGGTGTGCCTGGACGTGGACGCCTCCCTGCGCCTGGGCCTCGGCGCCGCGCACGTGCACCTGGGTGTGCGCCGCTCCCCGGTGCGCACCCCCGCCGAGGCGGTGACGCTGGCCCGCAGCGTGGAACGCACCGGCCGCCTGCAAGTGCGCGGGGTGATGTTCTACGAGGCGCAGGTGGCCGGGATGCCCGAGGCCGGGATCAAGGGCCCGGTGGTCCGGCTGGTCAAGGCCCTGTCGCTGCAGGAGCTGGCCGGCCGCCGGCCCGCAGTGGTGACGGCACTGGAGGAGCGCCTCGGCCGGCAGCTGCTGGTCAACGGCGGCGGCAGCGGTTCGGTGCAGCAGACGGCCACCGACCCCACGATCACGGAGATCACCGCCGGGTCCGGGCTGTACTGCCCCACGCTGTTCGACTCCTACTCCACGTTCACCCCCCGGCCGGCCGCGTTCTTCGGGCTGGACGTGGTACGCCGCCCGACCCGCGGTATCGTCACCGCGTTCGGCGGCGGGTACGTCGCCTCCGGTCCGGCGCACCGCTCCCGGCTGCCGAGCGCGATCGACGGTGCCCGCCTGGTCGGCTCCGAGGGCGCCGGGGAGGTGCAGACACCGCTGCGCTACCCCCGCGGGCGGGACGGCGGCGCGATCGGCTCCCGCGTCTGGCTGCGGCATGCGAAGGCCGGGGAGATGATGGAACGCTTCGATGCGGTGCACCTGGTGCGCGGCACCCGCATGGTCGAGACCGTCCGCACCTATCGTGGGGAGGGCAGGAATTTCGGCTGACCCGTAGCCGTTGGCCTCACCAGTTGCCGCGTCCGCCCGGAGAGGAGACCCGTGCCCGCATCCCCGTTCCGCCGCCCAGCGATGCTCAGTGACGAACGCGCCGCGCTGCTCCCCGGTGAACCGGACCCGGCCGAGCGCAACGACCTGGCGCACACCACGGCCACCGCACTGGTCTCCGGCGGCCGCGCCGGCGCCGACGACGCCGACCTGCAGCGCCGCCTGGTGCACCTGGTGGACGTGGAGGGCCTGGACCTGCTCGCCCAGCTGTGGTCGGCCAGCCCGGCGGAGACCCTGCCCGGGGCGCTGTGGCGGCTCTACCTGCTGCGCGAGTGGACCCGCCGGGATCCGCACACCATCGCCGAACGATACCGGTTGGGGTGCAGCCGCGCCGAGGTCTCCGAGGTGGTCGCCGGAGTAGTCAGCCCCCCGGGACCACAGGAGGTACGCGACCTCACCGACGCGGTGCTGCACGGGGTGTTCGGCGGCGACCTGGACGTGGCGCTGGACCGGGCTGCGGCGTTCCTGCACGTGCTCGTGGCCGGGACGGCACTGGATGCCGACTGGGTGGAGGACGCCGACGCCGGCGGAGCCGACCGGCTCACCCGGCGCGCTGGTGCACTGCAGTCCACCGCCGAGGACCTGCAGCAGGCCGCCGCGCTGTGGCGGGCCGGGAAGCTGGACTGAAGAGTGCACGACGGCGCAGCGCACCCGGGCGAGCCCGCGCTGACCGGGGTGGGTCGGTCAGGTCCCACACCCGGGGACGGCGCAGCGCACCCGGGCGAGCCGGTCCTCACCCGCCTCAGCCGGTTGGCTCCCGGCCAGGCCGAGGCGGTCACCCACCTGGCGCAGGCCGTCACCGCCGCCGACGGCTACGAGGCATTCTCCGAGCAGATGCTGCTCAACCTCACCGACGACCACCGCGAGGTCACCCACCTGCTGCTCACCGCGCCCGCAGGCTCGGGGACCGCGGGAACAGTGGCACCCACCCTGCCCGGAACGACCCCGGACCAGGGTGACGCACAGGGAGAGGCGAGCTCCGCCGTCGACCTGCTCGGCTACGCCCAGATCGACGGCGGTGCCGCCGAGCTGGCCATCCATCCCGACCACCGCCGCCGCGGACTGGGCCGGCGGCTGGTCACCGCAGTGCTGACCGAACCGCAGGTGCGCCTCTGGGCGCACGGTGAGCTGCCGGCTGCCGCAGCGCTCGCCGAACAGCTCGACCTGGTGCGGGTGCGCGACCTGTGGCTGATGAGCGCCCCACCGCCGGCCGAGCCGCCGCAGGTGCCCACCCGCACCGACATCCACGTGCGCACCTTCACCACCGGGCAGGACGAGGACGCCTGGCTGGCGGTGAACGCCCGCGCGTTCGCCGACCACCCTGAGCAGGGCCGCCTCACCCGCGCGGACCTGGACGCCCGGATGGCCCAGCCCTGGTTCGACCCGTCGATGTTCTTCCTCGCCGAGGAGGTGTCCAGCAGGCGGCTGCTGGGCAGCCTGTGGGTGAAGATCGAGGGAACAGTCGGGGAGATCTACGCCCTCGGCGTGCACCCGGATGCGCAGGGCCGCGGTGTGGGCGGGCTGCTCACCGCCCATGCGATGGCCGCGTTGGCCGGTGCCGGCCTGGACCGGCTCGAGCTGTACGTGGAGGGCGAGAACACCGCGGCGATCCGCACCTACACGCGGGTGGGGTTCGCCAAGGAGCGCGCCGACGTGCAGTATGCCCGGCGCTGACGGCACCCGGTTGGCCGGCATCCTTCGCTGACGGTGCACAGCGGGCGGGCCGGCTGCGAAGCGGTGGCAGCAGCCGGTGCGAAGGTGCCAACATGGGCCTCATGAGCACGCAGACCGGGGACGAGTCGACTCCAGGCACCCTGACCGCCGAGCTGGAGCAGGCGGCGGACCAGGAGCTGCCCGAGGGCCGGTTCGCCGACCGGGAGCTGAGCTGGTTGCAGTTCAACGAGCGAGTGCTCGAGCTCGCCGAGGACGACGGTCTGCCGCTGCTGGAGCGGGTGCGGTTCCTGGCGATCTTCGCCTCCAACCTGGACGAGTTCTTCATGGTCCGGGTGGCCGGGCTGAAGCGGCGCATCGCCACCGGGATGGCCGTCACCGCCGCCTCTGGGTTGCTGCCCCGGCAGGTGCTGGAGATGATCTCGGTCAAGGCGCACGAGCTCGCCGCGCGCCACGCCGCCGTGTTCGCCGAACAGGTGCAGCCGGCGCTCGCCGCCGAGGGGATCACCCTGGTGCACTTCGAGGCGCTGCACGACAGCGAGAAGGAGCGGCTGCACAAGTACTTCCGGAAGATGATCTTCCCGGTGCTCACCCCGCTGGCCGTGGACCCCGCGCACCCGTTCCCCTACATCTCCGGGCTGTCGCTGAACCTCGCGGTGATGGTGCGCAACCCGAACACCGGCAAGGAGCACTTCGCCCGGGTGAAGGTGCCGCCGCTGCTACCGCGGTTCATCGCTGTGGACGCCCGCGGGCGACCGCACCGGCCCGAGGACGCGCCCGACGACGACGGGTTCCGTTCCTTCGTGCCGCTGGAGGATGTCATCTCCTCCTTCCTCTACTACCTGTTCCCCGGGATGGAGGTGGTGGAGCACCACGTGTTCCGGGTGACCCGGAACGAAGACCTGGAGGTGGAGGAGGACGACGCCGAGAACATCCTCAAGGCGCTGGAGAAGGAGCTGCTGCGGCGCAGGTTCGGGCCCGCGGTGCGCCTGGAGCTGGCACAGGGGTTCACCCCGCGGCTACGGGACCTGCTCATCGGTGAGCTCGGCATCGCTGAGACCGATGTCTACGAGCTCCCCTCTCCGCTGGACCTGACCGGGCTGAACCTGGTGGCCGACCTGGAGCGCCCGGAGCTGCACTATCCGCAGCACCTGGCCTCCACCGCCCGTGGGCTGGCCGAGGTGGAGAGCGCCAAACCGGTGGACATGTTCGGCGCCATCCGGGCCCGGGACATCCTGCTGCACCACCCGTACGACTCCTTCTCCACCAGCGTGCAGCAGTTCCTCGCCCAAGCGGCCACCGACCCGCAGGTGCTGGCGATCAAGGTCACCCTGTACCGCACCTCCGGTGACTCCCCGATCGTGGACTCGCTGATCGACGCTGCTGAGGCCGGCAAGCAGGTGCTGGCGATCGTGGAGATCAAGGCCCGTTTCGACGAGGAGGCGAACATCTCCTGGGCGCGCAAGCTGGAACGCGCCGGGGTGCATGTGGTCTACGGCATCGTCGGGCTGAAGACGCACTGCAAGCTCACCCTGGTGGTGCGCCAGGAACCGGACGGTCTGCGCCGCTACTGCCACATCGGCACCGGCAACTACAACCCGAAGACCGCCCGGATGTACGAGGACCACGGGCTGCTCACCTGCGACCCCGACGTCGGCCAGGACCTCACCCGGCTGTTCAACCAGCTCTCCGGCTACGCCCCGCGGAGCAAGTTCCACCGGCTCCTGGTGGCGCCGCGCTCGGTGCGCCGGGGCCTGATCGAGCGTATCGAGCGGGAGACCGCGGCTGCTGAGGCCGGCCGGCCCGCCTGGGTGAAGATGAAGCTCAACGCGGTGGTGGACGAGGAGACCATCGACGCGCTCTACCGTGCCTCCCGCGCCGGGGTGCAGGTGGACCTGGTGGTCCGCGGCATCTGTGCGATCAAGACCGGCGTGCCGGGGCTGAGCGAGAACATCCGGGTACGGTCCATCCTCGGCCGGTTCCTGGAGCACTCCCGGGTGTATGCGTTCGCCGCCGACGGCGACCCGGAGGTGTTCATCGGCTCAGCAGACCTGATGCACCGGAACCTGGACCGCCGGGTGGAGGTGCTGGTGCGGGTCACCGACCCCGGTCAGGTGGAGGACCTGCTCGGGCTGCTCGACCTGTCCATGGCGCAGAGCACGTCTTCCTGGCACCTGGCGACCGACGAGGACGGTGAACCGGTGTGGCAGCGCCACCATCTCGACGACGACGGCCGCAGGCTGCTGGACCTGCACGAGCACCTGATGTCCACGCACCGCCGACGCCTCACGGACCGCTGAGATGAGCAAGTCGCGTCGCGAGGTGCTCGCGGCGGGAGCCGTGGTGTGGCGGGTGACCGGCCGCCGTCTGGAGGTGCTGCTGATCCACCGGCCCCGGTATGACGACTGGTCCTGGCCCAAGGGCAAGCTGGACAGCAAGGACGAGCCGCTGCCGATGTGCGCGGTCCGTGAGGTGCAGGAGGAGACCGGGGTACCGGTGCTCCTTGGTGCCAAGCTGCCGACTGTCCGGTACAAGCTGCCCGGCGGGGTGAAGAAGGTGTGTCACTACTGGGCCGCCACTCCGCTGGATCCGGAGGGACCGGCCGCCGGTGCGCTGCGGGCCCGCGGCACGATCAAGGAGTGCTCGAAGAACGAGGTGGACGAGGTCCGCTGGGTGGAGGCGCGCAAGGCTGCCAAGCTGCTTACCCGCCCTGACGACGTCGAACCCTTGGGTGTGCTGAGGGATATGTTCGAAGAGGACATGTTGCGCACCTGGACGCTGCTGGTGGTCCGGCACGGTCGGGCGAAGAAGCGTTCGGCCTGGGAGGACGGGGAGGCTACCCGACCGCTCACCCCCGCCGGCCGGCGGCAGAGCAACGGCCTGGTGCCGATCCTGGCGGCGTTCGGGGTGCAGGAGGTGATCTCCTCCCCGTGGGAGCGGTGCGCTGCCACAGTGCGCCCGTTCGCCGAGGCCAGCGACAACCACGTGGTGCTCGCCCCGGAGATCACCGAGTCCGCGGCGAAGAAGCGACCCGCCGGCGTGCGGGCACTGGTCGATGACCTGCTCGCCCGCCCCCGGGAGGTCACCGCCGTGTGCACGCACCGGCCGGTGCTGCCGTTCGTGCTCGAGGCGATCAGCAAGCGCAGCCCGCACCGGGTGGTCAAGCGGCTGCCGAAGGAGAACCCGTACCTGCGCACCGCCGAGGTGCTGGTGCTGCACATGGCCCGGCGCAACCATCGCCGGGCCCGGGTGGTGTCGGTCGAGACCTACCGCCCACCCAGCTGACCCCTCATCGCGAACGCCCTGCTTCGCGGTCTCTGAACCGATTCACCTCGCGAAGCAGGGCGTTCGCGACCACTTGGGCGGCAGGTGTTCACCTGCTGTTCACCCAAACTCGGCGACCCGGTCACCCGCGTTCCTTAGCGTCGGCACTGGCTGCACTGACAGAGCGCAGCACCTGACACCGACCAGGAGACGAGAAACGAACGTGACACGTGTGATCAGCCGCCGCCTGGCGGGTATCTCGGCGCTCGGCGCACTCGCACTGACGCTCACCGCCTGCGGTGGCGGCTCCCAGGCTGCCGATGGCAGCGATTCCGGCGACGAGCTGACCGGTACGATCGCCGGCTCCGGTGCCAGCTCCCAGGAGAACGCCGTGCAGGGGTGGATCGCTGGGTTCATGGAGACCAACCCGGGTGCCTCGGTCAGCTACGACCCCACCGGGTCGGGCACCGGCCGGGAGCAGTTCATCAACGGCACGGTGCAGTTCGCCGGCTCGGACGCCGCGATGGACGCCGAGGAGCTGGCCGCCGCCCAGGAGCGCTGCGGTGGCGACGTGCTCGAGCTGCCCCTGTACATCAGCCCGATCGCCGTGATCTACAACCTGCCCGGGCTGAACGACACCCACCTGAACCTCTCCCCGAGCGTGATCGCGCAGATCTTCTCCGGCGAGATCACTGCCTGGGACGATCCGGCGATCGCCGAGACGAACCCGGACGTAGACCTGCCCGACCTGCCGATCATCCCGGTGAACCGGTCCGACGACTCCGGCACCACGGAGAACCTCACCGAGTACCTGGCCGCCGCCGCCCCTGAGGACTGGAGCCACGAGCCCGCCGGCCTCTGGCCGATCGAGGGCACCCAGTCCGGGGCGCAGACCTCCGGGATGCTCGAAGTGGTCGGCGGCGCCGAGGGCACCATCGGCTATGCCGACGCCTCCCGCGTGGGCGACCTCGGTTCGGTCGCGGTCGGTGTGGGCGAGGAGTTCGTGCCGTTCTCCCCGGAGGCCGCCGCCGCCGTGGTGGACGTCTCCCCGCCGGCCGAGGATGCCAGCGACACCATCCTGACCATCGACCTGGCCCGGGACACCGAGGCCTCCGGCGCCTACCCGATCGTGCTGGTCTCCTACTCGATCGCCTGCCAGAGCTACGAGTCGGCCGAGCACGCCGAGGTGGTGCAGGGCTACCTCAGCTACGTCGCCTCCGAGGAGGGGCAGCAGCGCGCCGCACAACCGGACGTGGCCGGAGCCGCCCCGATCTCCGGTGACCTGCGCGAGCGGGTCGAGGCAGCGATCGAGGGCATCTCGGCCGCCGGCTGACGCCCCCGGGGCCGTACCGGCAGACCCGGTACGGCCCCTCGTGTGCCCGCTGGAGACCATGGAGAACCACGTGACCGCCACCCAGAACGCCGAACCGAAGCCCGGCAGGAGCGGCGCCAGCAGTGCTGCGGACACCACCAGCACGGCCGGCGCCGCCGCGCTGCCGCGCACCGGGAGCTCCGGGCGTCTGGGCAACCGCATCTTCGCCGGGCTGTCCACCGGAAGCGGCGTCCTCATCCTGGTGATCCTCGCCGCGGTCGCCGCCTTCCTGCTCTACCGGGCCTGGCCCGCGCTCACCGCAGGAGCCGACACCTTCGCCGAGGTGGACTTCATGTCCGGCCGCGGCCTGTGGGCGTGGGTGGCCCCGCTGGTGTTCGGCACAGTGCTCTCCTCGGTGCTGGCGCTGGTAGTTGCCGTGCCGCTGAGCATCGGCATCGCCCTGTTCATCTCGCACTACGCGCCGCGCCGGCTGGCCCAGCTGCTCGGCTATGTGATCGACCTGCTCGCCGCGATCCCCTCGGTGATCTTCGGCCTGTGGGGCATCCAGTGGCTGATGCCGCTGGTCAGCCCGGTGTTCACCTGGCTGAGCACCCGGCTGGGGTTCATCCCGCTGTTCGCCGGCTACCAGGCACCGGCCCGCAACATCATGACCGCTGGTCTGGTGCTGGCGGTGATGATCCTGCCGATCATCACCGCCACCATCCGCGAGGTGTTCCTGCAGACCCCGCGGCTGCACGAGGAGGCATCGCTGGCCCTGGGCGCCACCCGCTGGGAGATGATCCGCCAGGCGGTGCTGCCGTTCGGTCGCTCCGGCATCATCTCCGCCGCGATGCTCGGACTGGGCCGGGCGCTCGGGGAGACGATGGCGGTGCTGATGGTGCTCTCCCCGGGATATGCGATCAACCTCTTCCTGCTGCAGCCCGGCCAGCACCAGTCGATCGCCGCGAACATCGCCAGCCACCTGCCCGAGGCCGGCAGCACCGGGGTGGACGCACTGATCGCCTCGGGCCTGATCCTGTTCGCCGTGACCTTCGGCGTGAACCTCATCGCCCGGTGGGTCATCAACCGCCGGGCCGAGTTCTCCGGAGCCAACTGATGTCCGTCCTCGCCCCGCCGCTGCCCGTGCGCCGCAGCCGCAAGCTCGCCCGCTGGGCGCCCTACGCTGTGCTCGCCGGGTCAGCGGCATTCTCCGCCGGGCTGCTCGCGCTGCTGACCACGGTGACCATCGCGGGACTGTTCGCGCTCACCGCGGTGAGCTACGCCGTCGCCATCACCACCCTCTCCCGGGTGGTGGAAGGCCCCAGGTGGGCCAAGGACCGGCTCGCGACGGCGTTGGTCACCCTGGCCTTCCTGCTCGCCCTCATCCCACTCGTCTCGCTGCTGGCGATCGTGGTGGGCGACGGGCTGGGCGGCTTCAGCTGGGACTTCCTGTCCACCGACATGGTCGGCGTGTTCGGCTCGATGACCAGCGGCGGAGCGCTGCACGCCATCATCGGCACGGTCTACGTGACCGGCATCGCCTCGCTGGTCTCCATCCCGCTGGGCATCTTCACGGCCATCTACCTGGTGGAGTACGGGCAGGGCCGGCTCAAGCGGGGCATCACCCTGCTGGTAGACGTGATGACCGGGATCCCCTCGATCGTCGCCGGGCTGTTCGCCTACACGGTGTTCCTGGTGCTCTTCGGTCCGGCATACAAGTCCGCGCTCATCGGCGGGGTGGCGCTCGCGGTGCTGATGACGCCGGTGGTGATCCGCAGCGTGGAGGAGATGCTCCGGTTGGTGCCGAACGAGCTCCGTGAGGCCTCCTACGCTCTCGGTGTGCCGAAGTGGTTGACCGTCGTCAAGGTCGTGCTGCGCACCTCGGTGGCCGGGATCACCACCGGCGTGATGATCGCCATCGCCCGGGTGATCGGTGAGACGGCGCCGTTGCTGATGACCGTCGGTATCGCCCAGAACGTCAACTGGGACGCCTTCGACGGCCGGATCGCCACCCTCCCGGTGTTCGTCTACCGGCAGTACGCCCAGGGTGGGGTGGCCGCCGACCGGGCCTGGGCCGGGGCGCTCACGCTGATCATCATCGTGATGCTGCTGAACCTGATCGCGCGGCTGGTCAGCCGCTACTTCGCCCCGAAGGGAGCCCGCTGAGCACCGAGCGGGGAGAGGAAGACTGATGAGCAAGAGGATCGACATCTCGGACCTGAACGTCTACTACGGCGACTTCCTCGCCGTCGAAGGCGTGCACATGAGCATCGAGCCGCGCAGCGTCACCGCCCTGATCGGCCCCTCGGGCTGCGGCAAGTCCACGTTCCTGCGCACCCTGAACCGGATGCACGAGGTCATCCCCGGCGCGCGGGTGACCGGCAAGGCAGTGATGGACGGGCAGGACCTGTACGCACCGGACATCGACCCGGTGGAGGTGCGCCGCCAGGTCGGCATGGTGTTCCAGCGGCCGAACCCGTTCCCGACCATGTCGATCGCGGACAACGTGCTCGCCGGGGTGAAGCTGAACAACCGGCGGATCTCCAAGGCCGCGGCGGATGAGCTCGTGGAGCGTTCGCTCACCGGGGCGAACCTGTGGAACGAGGTCAAGGACCGGCTGGAGAAGCCCGGGTCGTCCCTGTCCGGTGGGCAGCAGCAGCGGCTGTGCATCGCCCGGGCGATCGCCGTGCAGCCGCAGGTGCTGCTGATGGACGAGCCGTGCTCCGCGCTCGACCCGATCTCCACCCTGGCGATCGAGGAGCTGGTGCACGAGCTGAAGAACGACTACACGATCGTGATCGTCACCCACAACATGCAGCAGGCGGCACGCGTCTCCGACCGCACCGGGTTCTTCAACATCGAGGGCACCGGAAAGCCGGGCCGGTTGATCGAGATGGATGACACCACCACGATGTTCTCCAGCCCGGCACAGCAGGCCACCGAGGACTACATCTCCGGCCGGTTCGGCTGACGGCTGGTTCGGCTGACCGCAGGCGGCGGCTGACGGCTGCGCCGGACTGCGCCGCGTCGATACCTCCTGCGCCAAGGCGATACCGCAGAGCACTACCCCACGGGCCAGGTATCGACTGCATCGATCCAGCCCGTGGGGTGCGGCTACAGGTCAACCGGCTGGAGCCCGGTCACCGGGTCGGCTCAGAGGCCGGAGCCCTCGAAGCTCTCGGTCGAGGTGGAGCCGTCCATCGTGTACAGGTAGCAGATGACCTCGCGGTCGTCGGCCTGGTCCCAGGTGTCCTCGCTCGGGCCGATGAAGTTGATGTCCAGCGAGGACTCCTGGTAGCCGGTGCCGACGAAGTCCTCGAACGCCGGGACGCACTGCTCCCCAGCGGCCGTCTGGATCGCGTCGTTGCCGGGGAAGTCGCCGTCGTCCATGTCGAACTTGAAGAACACCTGGGCGTCGTGCTCCTCCGAGCAGTCCACCTCGGGGATCTCGGTGATCTCCCCTTCGAAGTCCGAGGAGTTCAGGCAGGTGCCGACGTCAGCGCTGGCGACCTGACCACCACAGGCGGCGATCGAGGCGGTCACCCCGACAGCACCGACGACGGCCAGGGCGGCGCGAGAAATACGAGCAGTGTTCATGAGTCTCCCCAAAGCGTCACGACGGGACAGTCTTCCCGTTCTCCGGCAGTCATCGTAAGCGCCCGACCAGGCCCGAGGAACGCGGCGCCACGGGTCGAACTCCCCATGTGACCAGGCCAACACCGGCTCCGTAGCCAGGGCGCGAACACCCCGAGCAGTCCCGACCCAGGTGAGAGATGCCGGTCCAGGTGCGCTGCGCCGTCGTCCGCGGCGGCTCAGGCGAGCAGGAAGTGCAGCACGAAGAACAGCACGGCAGCGACCGCGGCAGCCGCCGGGATGGTCAGCACCCAGGCGACCCCGATGCTGCGCGCCACGCCCCAGCGCACTGCGGAGGCCCGCTTGGTAGCACCCACACCCATGATCGCCGAGGTGATGGTGTGCGTGGTGGAGATCGGCGCGTGGAAGATGAACGCCGTGGTGTACAGCACACCGGCGGAGACCGACTCGGCCACGAACCCGCGCGCAGGGTCCAGCTCGATCACCTTCCGCCCCAGGGTCCGCATGATCCGCCAGCCGCCGGAGTAGGTGCCCAGCGAGATCGCGCTGGCTGCGGCGAGCTTGACCCACAGCGGGATGTCGGTACCGGTGTGCCAGCCGGCAGCCACCAGCGCCAGCACGATCACCCCCATCGTCTTCTGCGCGTCCTGCAGGCCGTGGCCCAGGGCCATCGCAGCCGCCGAGACCGTCTGCGCCACCCGGAACCGGCGCTGGGTGCGCCCCGGGGCGGCGTTCCGGAAGATCCACAGCACCGCCACCATCACCACGTAGGCGAGCAGGAACCCGACCAACGGCGAGGCGACCATCGGGATGACCACCTTGTCCAGGATGACCGTCCAGTGCACTGTGGACATCGAGGCCAGCCCGGCGCCGGTGAGCCCGCCGATGAGCGCGTGCGAGGAGGAGGACGGCAAACCCTTCCACCAGGTGATCAGGTTCCAGGTGATCGCACCCATCAGGCCGGCCAGCACCACGACCAGACCGCTGGTGCCCTCCGGAGCGTCCACGATGCCGGACCCGATGGTCTCGGCCACCCCGGTGCCCAGCAGTGCACCGACCAGGTTCATCACTGCCGCCATCAGCAGCGCCGCACGCGGGGTCAGGGCCCGGGTGGAGACCGACGTGGCGATCGCGTTCGCAGCATCGTGGAACCCGTTCGTGTAGTCGAACGACAGTGCGATGACGATGACGAGGAGGACGAGGACGAGCTCCACCGGCTCAGGACTCCTTGAGCACGATGGTCTCGACGAAGTTGGCGACCTTCTCGAAGGAGTCGGCCGCCTGCTCCAGCACGTCGATGATGCCCTTGAGCTTGAACATCTCGATCACCGCGGCCGGGCTCTCCTGGTACCGGGGGCTCTGGAACAGCAGCGCGAGCAGCTCGCGGTAGATGCGGTCCGCCTCGTTCTCCAGCCGGTTCACCTCGATCCAGTACTCGGTGAGCTCCTCGTTCATGTCCTGCAGCTTCGGCATCGCCGCAGCGGTCAGCTCGGCGGCCCGCTGCAGCGTGGACACCTGCTCGGTCACCCCCTCCGGCAGCTCGTGCACGCGGTAGAGCACGATCAGGTCGCCGGCAGCCTCCATGCTGTCCATGCAGTCGTCCAGCGCGGAGGCCAGGTTGTAGATGTCGTCCCGGTCGAACGGGGTGACGAACGTCTGGTTCAGCCGCCGCATGATCGCGTGCGTGCTGTCGTCGGCGTCGTGCTCGGACTGCTTGAGCTGCTCCGCGTACGGGGGGCGCTCGGCCGGCGGGGCGCCGATCAGCTGGGCGAGCTGGTCCGCCCCGGTGACCAGGTGACCGGCCGAGGTAGCCAGCAGGTCGAAGAACGTCACGTCGCGTGGGGTCAGGCGGAAGCGCACAGCAGACTCCAGGAGGGGTGGGAGGGCAACTCGAACAGGCTAGAGCATTCCAGGCGGCTGTGGTCCGCGCGGGGCGTGACGTGGCCCGCACGTGGGGCGTGGGCCGCGCGGGGCGGGGGAAAGGACACCGGGCCGCCCAGCGCCTGACGGCGCGAAGGCCGCTCGAAGCGGCAGATGTTGGAGCCCGGGGCTAGCGCGACCCGGTGTCGCGGCCCAGTGTACGAGGCGGATCTGGGTGCTGCAGCACGCGGGCGGGAGTCAGTCGGCCGGCGAGGGCTCTGCCGGCGGGGGCTCTGCCGGTGGGAGGTGGGCTGTCGGTGGCTCGGACGGTGGGCGGTCCGCCGGCAGGTCGAAGCGGTACCCGACGTTGCGCACCGTGCCGATCAGCTGGTCGTGCTCCGGACCGAGCTTGGCGCGCAGCCGGCGGATGTGCACGTCCACGGTGCGGGTGCCGCCGAAGTAGTCATACCCCCACACCTCCTGCAGCAGCTGTGCCCGGGTGAACACCCGCCCCGGGTGCTGGATGAGGAAGCGGAGCAGCTCGAACTCCTTGTAGGTCAGGTTCAGCGCGACCCCGCGCAGCCGGGCGGTGTACCCGCCGGGATCGATGGTCAGGTCGCCGGCCTCGATCTGGTCCGGGTCGCCCGGCACGTCCACGTCGCCGGCTCGTTGCACCAGCAGCCGCAACCGCGCGTCCAGCTCGGCGGGGCCGGCGGTGGCGAGCACGATGTCGGCCACACCCCAGTCGGCGCCGACCACCGGGAGCCCACCCTCGCCCAGCACCAGCAGCACCGGATGCTCCACCCCTGCGGCGTGCAGGGTGCGGCAGACGCCCCGCGCCAGGGCGAGGTCCGCCCGGCCGTCCACCACCACCACGTCGGCGTCGGTGCGGGACAGCGCCGCGCGCGCCTCCGGTGGGGCAAGGTGGACCCGGTGGTGCAGCAGGGCGAGCGCTGGTACCACCGGTGGCCCGTCCGGGGGCGCGGTGGTCAGCAGCAACAGGTCTGCCACGTGCGCTCCTCCCGACCTGACGCCCTTACCCTAGCGAGTGCCCGGCGTGCTCTTCGCCGTCGAACGCCGCGGCGACCATTACGATCGACCAGATGAGGTGGACCGAGGCATGATCAGCGGCACGTTCCGCGCCGTGGTGACTGCCACGGCGGCGGCCGGTATCGGCATCACTGCCTTCGGCGACCGGTTCCTGCTGGTCATCACCGTCGCAGGGATCGCCGCCCTGTTCGCGATCGGCTGGCCCACGCTGGTGGAGCTGCCCGCACGCCGGGGCGCGGCGATCGTGCTGCTGCTCACCGGTGCCGCCTCGATCGGCCTGCTGCTGCTCTGGGACGACCTGCTCTATGTGGCGGTGGTGCTCGGGCTGGCCGTCGTCGGCGCGTTCGTGCGCGAGCTGGCCCGCCGGGACGGGCGACCACGGCTGGTGGAGTCGGTCTCCGGGGTGGTGACCGGCGCCGTCGTGATGGCCTCGGCCGCCGGCTGGTTGGCGATCGGCACCGGGAAGGTCTCCGTTGGGCTGCTGCTGGTGGGTGCGGTGACGTTGACCGTCTCCTCGGCGTGCACTGCGCTGCCGATCCCCGGGTGGCTCGGCTCGGCTGCAACGATCGTGCTCGGCTGCGCCTCCGGGCTGCTGGTCGGGTCGCTGATCGAGGTGGTCGGGCTGCTCACCGGGGGCCTGGTGGGCCTGGCCGCCGGGGTGCTCACCGCAGCGGTCCATGCCCTGTTCGGGCAGTTCCCGGCCTCCGGCAGGCCGACGGCGGCACTTGCAGCGGCGATGCTCCCGGTCGCCGTGGCAGGGGTGCCGGTCTACGTCGTGGGTCGGCTGGTGCTGGGCTGAGCGTCCGTCCTGCACAGGAGCCGGCGGGAAAAGGCCTCGCAGCGGCGGCCGGTGCTCGGTAGGCTGACGCTCATGTGGCTGTGACCCTCACCTGTCCTGTGCCCGCGGCGTCGCCCGGCAGGACCCCGCACGACCTCGAGGACACCTGTGACCACAGCTCCCACTGCGCCCGGTTCCGCCGCCCACCTGCGGATCGAGGGCGTCTCCTGCTCCTTCGGCACCCGCCGGGTGCTCACCGACGTCTCCGTGTTGGTCCCCGCCAGCCGGCGCACAGGGCTGATCGGCGAGAACGGCTCCGGTAAGACCACGCTGCTGCGGATCGCTGCGGGACTGCTGCGCCCGGACGGCGGTGCTGTGCACGTCACGGCGCCCGGAGGGCGAACGCCGCGGGTCGGGCTGCTGCACCAGGAGAGCCCGTTCGCGCCCACCGACTCAGTCACCCAGGCCCTGGAAGCAGCGATCGCACCGGTCCGCCAGGCCGCCGCTGCTGTGGACTCCGCCGGCGCCAGACTGGCGACAGCCCCGGGGGACCCCGCCGTCGAGACCGCGTTCGCCACCGCCCTGGAGACCGCCGAACGCATGGAAGCCTGGAGCGTCGACGCCCGGGTGGAGGCGATGCTCGCCGGGCTGGGACTGGCCGACCTACCGCGCGACCGGCCCACCAGCACGCTCTCCGGCGGCCAGCGGGCCCGGCTGGCGCTGGCCTGGCTGCTGCTGTCCGCCCCGGACGTGCTGCTCCTGGACGAACCGACCAACCACCTCGACGACGCCGCGGCCGCCCACCTGCAGCAGGTCCTGGCCGACTGGCCCGGCCCGGTGCTGCTGGCCAGCCACGACCGGGCCTTCCTGGACGAGACGGTGAGCTCCCTGGTGGACCTGGACCCCGCACCGATGCCGCACGCGGTGGCCGGCCCACTGGTCGGCGACGGTGACGGCTCCGGGATCGGCACGGTCAGCTTCACCGGCAGCTACACCGACTACCTGCACGCACGCATGGATGCGCGCGCCCGCTGGGAGCAGCAGTACATAGCCGAGCAGGATGAGCTGGGGCAGCTGCGCGCGGCCGTGCGGGACTCCCACACCGTGGGCCACCCCGGTCGCGCACCGCGCACCGAGGCCCGTGCGGCGAAGAAGTTCTACGCTGACCGCAACGCCAAGGTCGTCTCCCGGCGGGTGAACGACGCCCGCACCCGCCTGGCCCAGCTGGAGGAGAGCCAGCTGCGCAAACCGCCCCGCGAGCTGTGGTTCCGCGGGCTGACGGTCGGCGCGGACCGCGCTCGCCGGTCCTGGACCGGACCGGTGCTCACCGCCACCCAGGTGTCGGTGCCGGGGCGGCTGCCGGTGACCTCGCTGAGCGTGGCAGCGGGGGAGAAGTGGCTGGTCACCGGCCCGAACGGGTCCGGCAAGTCCACGCTGCTGCAGCTGCTCGCCGGCGACCTGCACCCGTGGGCCGGATCGGTCAACGCCCCGGGAGCCCTGCGCATCGGTCTGCTCGCCCAGGAGGTGCACCTCCCGGACCCGCAGCGCCGGGGCGAGGGGCGCACCGCCCGGCAGGCGTATGCGGACCTGGTCGGTGCCGAGCGTGCCGAGCAGGTGCCGCTGAGCACGTTCGCGCTGCTGCCCGGCCGGGACGAGAACCGCCCGGTCGGCGTGCTCAGCGTCGGCCAGCGGCGCCGGCTCGCACTCGCCGTGCTGCTCGCCGACCCACCGGACGTGCTGCTCCTGGACGAGCCGACCAACCACCTCTCCCTGCTGCTGGTCACCCAGCTCGAAGCCGCCATCGGCGACTACCCGGGCAGCGTCGTCCTCGCCTCGCACGACCGTTGGTTGCGCCGGTCCTGGACCGGGCACCGGCTGGACCTGAGCACGTGAGGATCTCCTGCGCTAGTCAGCGAGCTGCTGACTGAGCCGCTGGCCCCACTGCCGAGCACGATCGACCTCTCCGTCGATGAGCGGACCGTGGTAGCCGTAGACGAGGAAGTGCTCCGGAGCGGTCACGGAGAAGCCGCGCCGGCGGGCCAGCCGGGTGGCGCTGTGGGACGCCGCCCCCGGCAGCAGGGGCATGTTCACGCGTGTGTCGAAGGCGACGAAGTCCTGCGGGTGGCCACCGGTGGGCAGCGCCTGGAGCCACTCCCGGATCCCGCCGGGAGTACGGTCGCCACCGCGGCGGGCAGCTTCCTCCCGAGTAGCCTCCCGCGACATGGTGAAGGTGTGCGTCGGCCCGCCGACGACGACCACGTCCACATCGGGTGGCACATCGGTCGGAGCGTCGGCGACGTGGGTGAGGGTGACCTCGGCGCCGGTGGACAGGCCGTCGGCGACCGCCTGGGCGATCGCGGCGGTGTTGCCGAACATGGACTCGTAGACGACGAGCGCGCGCATGGTGTTCCTCGATCCTTGATCGTCACATCGGGTGTGCTGCCAGTCTTCGGCCCCCGACCGGGGCGCTGTTGGGTCCTTGGTCCCACGGGCGCCCCCGGCCTCTCACGTGCAGGTCGAAGGGGCGCTCGGTACACTGCGGTATCGATGCCGCAGCGGTGCCGGCACTCCAGCGCAGGGGTGAGAGGTGGTGGCTGATGACCAGGGTCTTCCTCGTCGATGACCATGAGGTCGTCCGCAGCGGTGTTGCCGGTGTCGTGGACCTGCAGCCGGACCTCCAGGTGGTCGGAGAAGCCTCCAGCTGCGCAGAGGCGCGGCGCCGGATCGCGGCCGTCCGTCCCGATGTCGCAGTGCTGGACGTCATGCTGCCGGACGGCAACGGTATCGACCTGTGCCGTGACATCCGGCAGTCGCACCCTGACGTGCGGTGCCTGGTCCTGACCGCGTTCGAGGACGACGACGCGCTCCTGGCGGCGGTGATGGCCGATGCCTCCGGGTACCTGCTGAAGACCCTCCGCACCGCCGACATCACCGGGGCCATCCGTGCCGTGGCCGCCGGACGGACGTTGCTGGACCCGTCGATGAAGAGACGGGCTACGCAGCGGATGCGTGCCGACCACGACGATGATCCCCGGTTCCGGTCGCTGAGCCTGCGGGAGCGGCAGATCCTCGCCCTGATCGCTGACGCGCTCACCAACCGGCAGATCAGCGACCGGCTCGGGCTGGCGGAGAAGACGGTGAAGAACTACGTCTCCTCCATGCTGGGCAAGCTCGGGTTCGAGCACCGCACCCAGGCCGCCGTCTTCGAGCTGGAGCGGACCGCCGGTTCTGCGCGGCCGGCAGCTGCGCAGGTTCCGCACACCGGTGGCCATCGGGCCGGTCCGGGCCCGAGGAGCTGACTCGCCCGGGCCGGCCTGGGCCTCAGCCAGCGTCCGAGCGGGACCTGCCCTTCTCGGTGCTGCCCTGCTCCTGGGTCTCCTCGTCGCCGTGCATGATCAGCACCGGGCAGTGCGCGTGCTGGGCACAGGCCGCGCTGACCGAACCGAGGAGCATCCCGACGAAACCGCCGTGCCCGCGGCTCCCGAGCACGAGCATCGCGCTGGTCTTGCTCAGATCGATGAGGGTGGGTGCGGGTGGGCCGGACAGCACGGTGCGGGTCAGGTCCTCGGGCGGCTCGTCGTCGAACGCCTCAGCGATCGCAGCAGCGAGGCTCTCGCCGGCGTCTTCCTCCGGTGACCAGTGCGCGACCAGGTAGGGGTCGGTGAACGCCGGATACGACCAGGTGATCACTGCCTCCAGCGGTGCGTCGAGTGCCGTGGCCAGCCGTGCGGCATACCGCAGAGCGGCCACCGATGAGCTCGACCCGTCCACACCGACGACGATGCGGTCCCTGTTGATGTCCATGCCCCTACTATCCCCCGGTCTCGGCGTGCGCGGCCGGGACGAAAGTCACATGGTCAGCCGGCGCCCCCGGCGTGGGACCTAGGACGCCCCGGCGTGGGACTTAGGACCCTGCCGCCGCCGGCGGGTGCAGGTGAGCGTGGGAGGTGCAGCTTCGCACCGCGGGAAAGGACCACCGATGACCATCGCAACAGACCGAGACCTCGATGTGCAGGCACTGGTCAGCGCAGAGCTCGAATGGACTCCGGACGTGGACTGCACCGGAATCGTGGTGGCTGTGGAGCACGGCGCCGTCGTGCTCTCCGGGGAGGTGGACAGCTACGCCGAGCGGCTCGCGGCCCGACGAGCAGCCCTGCGCGTGCGCGGCGTCCGGGCGGTCGTGGACAACCTCACCGTTCACCCACGGTCACCGTGGCCGGTCACGGAGGCCGGCATCGCCCAACGGGTCGAGCGGTCCCTGCGGGAGACCAGCGACGTTCCCGAGGCGGTCACGGCCGAGATCCACGCCCGCACCGTCACACTGGTCGGCGAGGTGGACTGGGACTTCCAGCGGCACGCTGCCCAGCGGGCTGTGCAGTACCTGCGAGGCGTGGGCACGGTCCACAACCTCATCAGTCTCACCGCCCGGGTGCCGGCTCCTGGGACCCAGGAACAGATCAGGACCGCGATCACCCGCAACGCACAGCTGGACGTGACGCGGATCCGCGTGCTCGTCTCCGGGAGCCGGGTCACGCTCACCGGCACCGTGAAGTCCTGGTCCCAACGTGCCCAGGCCGGCCATGCGGCCTGGGCGTCACCGCACGTGGTCGAGGTGGACAACCAGATCATCGTCCGCACCTACTGAGACCCCGCACCCGTTCAGACCCCAGGAGCCAACCATGTCACCCGCCGCGCCGTCGAGCACCCGAAGTGCTTGCACGATGGTGACCCCGCCGGGTCAACGGCCCGGCCCACGAGGGATGATGTTCCGCGATCGACGCGACGCCGGGCGACGACTGGGCCGCGAGCTGGTCAGCAGAGGGGAGCAGGTGTCGGTGGTCTGCGGACTGCTGCCGGGTGGCGTGCTCGTAGCAGCCGAGGTGGCCGACGTGCTGGCTGTACCCCTGGACGTCATCGTCGTGCGCAAGCTCGGGTTACCCGCTCGCCCCGGTATGGCCATGGGCGCCATCGGCGAGGACTGGGTCCGGCTCATCGACGCAGCCCTCCTTCGGCGCGCTGGAGCGACGTTCGGTGACTTCGCGGCCGCGGAGCGCAGGGAGCGGGAGGTGCTCGACCGGTGGGTCGAGGCGGTCCGCGGCGATCACCGGCCACGGGACCTGATCGGGCAGACTGTCCTGATCGTCGACGACGGAATCACCAGCTGGGTGACGATGTCGGCGGCCAGCCTCGTTGCCCGCAAGCGCGGTGCTGCACGGGTGATCGCCGCAGCGCCCGTCGCCAGCCTCATGGCCGTGCCTCGGATCACTGGCGCCGCTCAGGTGGTCTGTCTCGAGCAGCGGCCGCACGTCCAGGCTGTCTCCGCCTGCTACCGGGACTTTCCGCAGACCACCGCCAGCCAGGTGTACGCCCTGCTCGGCGACCGGCCCGAGCTCACGGCGTCCTGACCGCCGCAGCGGTACCGACCGCCGTCTCGCGTCGCACGTGCGAGCGGGCGTGGTCGGCTGCCGCAGCGAGCGTGTCGAACAGGTGGTTCTCGTGCCGCAGCACGCTCAGCGTGCCGACAGTGGTCAGGGTGCCGCGGTGGCGGGCCTGCACCCCCTTGACCAGCACGGTGATGCGCCGCCGCTCCAGCGTCTCGATCAGCTCGGCCAGCGCCTTGGCAGCGGTCGCGTCCACCAGCTGCACCCGGGAGAGGCGCAGGATCACCACCTGCACCCCGTTCTCTGCCGCCTCGTCGGTCACCTGCGCCATGATCCGGTCCGCGGCCCCGAAGAACACCGCCCCCTCCAGGCGGTACAGCGCGATGTGCTCGTCCCCTGGGCAGGCTGTGCCGGGCAGCGCCTCCCGGCGTACCCCGGCCGCCCGGGCGATCGAGCGCAGCGTGAAGAACGCCGCCACCACGAGCCCGATCTGGATCGCCTGGACCAGGTCGAAGGCCACGGTGACCACCGCCGTCACCGTGAACGTGAGCGCACTGGACCGGTTCACCCGCAGCACCGCCCGGGCCGAGGGCACCGAGACCATCCGCACCGCGGTGACCATCAGCACCCCGGCCAGGGCCGCCAGCGGGATGCGGGAGACCGGGCCGGTGGCCAGGTAGATCACCGCGAGGATCACCAGGGCATGGCTGACCGAGGCCAGCCGGGTGCGCGCCCCGGAGCGGATGTTCACCGCGGTGCGTGCGATCGCCCCGGTCGCGGGCATCCCGCCGAACAGCCCGCTGGCCAACGAAGCCAGCCCCTGCCCGACCAGCTCCCGGTCCGGTTCGTACACGGTGCCGTCCGGCTCCCCCGCGTGCTCCATCGCCGCCGCCACCCGGATGGACAGCAGCGACTCGATCGCCGCCAGTGCCGCGATCGCCACCGCGGCGCCAGCCAGCTCGCGCAGCGCCCCGGGGTCCACCTCCGGCAGCGTGGGGGCCGGCAGCCCGTCCGGCAGCGCCCCGATCCGCGCGAGGGGGGCGTGGGCCAGCTCGGCGACCAGGGTCGCGGCCGCCACCCCGACCAGCGAGGCCGGGATCGCACTGTGCCACCGGGGCAGGACGAGCATCGCCGCTGCCACCAGCAGCACTGCCCCCAGGGTCCAGGCGAGCTGGACCAGGTCAGCGTCCTCGACGGCGGAGCGCACCGAACGTAGCGCCGTCACCAGGGTGTTGTGGCCGGGGTCCGCACGCTCGCCCACTGCGGCGGGAACCTGCTGCAGGAAGATGATGCAGGCGATACCGAGGGTGAACCCCTCCACCACCGGCCACGGGATGTAGGTGACGATCCGGCCCAGCCGGGCCAGGCCGAGCAGCAGCACGATCAGCCCGGCCGCCAGGGTCACCAGCGCCAACGACCCCAACCCGTGCGCGGCGACCACCGGTGCGAGAACGACGGCCATCGCCCCGGTGGGGCCGGACACCTGGTGGTGCGACCCGCCGAACACGGCCGCTACCACCCCGGCGACCACCGCCGTCACCAAACCGGCAGCCGCACCCACCCCAGAGCTGATCCCGAAGGCGAGCGCCAGCGGAAGGGCCACCACCCCCACGGTGAGGCCGGCGAGCAGGTCGGCGCGGACAGCAGCCGGGCGCAGCAGGTAGTCGGTCCGCCGGGGGAGCAGGTCCGCGGCGGCGGTCCGCAGCCTCACTGCTGCGCGGCGGCGTCCAGCACCGCCTGCGCACTGGCCCCGGGCAGCGGCGGCAGCTCGGCAGCAGCGTGCAGCTGGTCCGAGGCGCCCGCCAACCGACTGAGCAGGAACGCCCGTGCCGTGGTGAGCAGCTCGGCCACCACCGGGGCGGTGAGCCGGTACTCCACGTGGTTGCCGCTGCGTACGGAAGCGACGACTCCGGCGCGCTTCAGCACGGCCAGGTGCTGGGAGAGCTGGGAGGCCTCGCAGCCGGTGGCCTCCAGCAGCCGGGCGACCCCGGCATGGTGGTCCGGGGTGGCGGCGAGCACCTCGAGCACCTGGATGCGGGTGGGGTGGGCGAGGGACTTGAACAGGTCTGCCTTGATCCGATACAGCGGCTCGGTGGCACGGGTGGGCACTCAGCAACCTCCTTGACTTGATGATTCTATCAAGTCGTCAAGTCGCACGGTGGTCGACGTGATGCGGAGGGGCTGCCGCGACGTGCCGGCGACTGCGGCCCGGACCAGCACAGCACCCTGCGGCTGCTCGGGCACCGCCGGTGCTGGGACCAGGGTGAGCCGATAACCTGGGGCGCGTACCGTCGTCGACCTGCGCCAGTGCGCACGGACCACCGAGAGGGGCGCCCATGAGCTTCACCATCCCCGAAGGACTCCCGCCCGAGGTGTACCCGCTGGCGTGGCTGGTGGGCACCTGGCGGGGACCGGGGTTCATCGACTACCCCGGCATCGGGGAACGGCCGGTGCTGGTGGAGGCCCACTTCAGCAGCGACGGCGGCCCCTACCTGCTGTACACCGCGACCACCTGGGAGCTGACCAACCCGCCAGCCTCCCTCGAGGGCGACATCGACGTGGCCAGCCTGCAGGCAGGACAGGTGTGGACCAGCGAGTCGGGCTACTGGCGGGTACCGCCGCCGGCCGAGGACGCCCCCACCACCCCGGACGACCAGCCTGCTCGCACCGAGCTGGAGGTGCTGCTGGCCGAACCGAGCGGCCATGTGAGCGTCTACCTCGGCGTGGCCCAGGGCCCACGGATCCAGCTGGCCACCGACCTGATCGCCCGCACCGCCACCGGTGCGGAGATGACCGCCGCGCAGCGGATGTACGGGCTGGTCCACTCCGAGCTGATGTGGGCCACCGACCTGGCCGCCTTCGGCCACGAGATGCAGTCCTACTCCTCCGGCCGGATGCAGCGGCAGGAGTAGGTCGTGCAGCGCTCGCGGGCCGGAATGAAGCACCCCTGCCTGGTGATTGAGGAGACATGACCACCCAGACCGCTGAGTACCGTTCTCCGCTGCTGAGCCGCCGCGGCGCTGTCGCCGCCTCCGCCCCGGACGAAGGTGTGGCCGCGCACTACGGTGAACCGGTCGCCGAGCAGCGAGCCCTGGTGCGCGGTATCGGCGTAGTGGACGCCAGCCACCGCGGCGTGGTCACCGTCACCGGACCGGACCGGCTCAGCTGGCTGGACACGCTCTCCTCCCAGTGGCTGCGGGACCTGGCACCTGGGCAGAGCGCAGAGATGATGCTGCTGGACGTGAACGGGCGGATCAGCCACGCCCCGGCGGTGCTGGACGACGGCGAGTGCACCTTCCTGGTCGCCGACGCGGCCGACGGCGCCGACCTGGCCGCCTTCCTGGAGTCGATGAAGTTCATGCTCCGGGTGGAGATCACCCACCGCAGCGACCTCGGGGTGCTGGCCACCAGCGCCACCGGCCCCACCCTGCGCGGAGCGGACGGGGCCGAGCTGCCGTCCTGGACCGACCCGTGGCCACACACCCCGGAGGGCTCCACCCGGTACGGCCCGCCCGAGGCGGAGCACCCCGGCACCGAGTGGCAGGTGCGCTACTGGATCACCCCCCGGGACCAGGTCGCCGACGTGGTCGCCGAGGCGGAGTCCGCCGGTGCACGTGCAGCTGGTGTCTGGGCGCTGGAAGCGTTGCGGGTGGGCGCCTGGCGGCCTCGGCTGGCCCGGGACGTCGACGAACGGGCCATCCCGCACGAGCTGGACTGGTTGCGCACCGGGGTGCACCTGCACAAGGGTTGCTACCGCGGCCAGGAGTCGGTGGCCCGCGTGTTCAACCTGGGTCGCCCACCCCGGCGGCTGACCATGCTGCACCTGGACGGCAGCGAGCACGTGCTGCCCGAGCCGGGAGACGACGTCCTGCACGGGGAACGGAAGGTGGGCGTGGTGACCTCCGTGGTGCGCCACCACGAGCTCGGGCCGGTGGCGCTCGCCCTGCTCAAGCGCAACCTGGACCCGGCTGCGGAGCTGATGGTCGCCGGGATCGCTGCCGCCCAGGAGGTCATCGTGAACACCGACGGGTTCGGCACCGGCCGCCCGGAGCCCTCCGGCCGGCCGCAGCTGCGCCGACGGACGCTGTAGCAGGTGGCCGGCGCCGCTGACCCGACCGCCCGCAGCAGCCAGACCGGGCTGCGGCAGACCTGGGTGCGGGCGCGGGCCAGGGTCCGCCGCGGCGGCCGCCGGGTGCGCTCGGAGGCGCGCGCCATCCTCACCGCTGCGCTGGCTGCCGGCGCCGCGTACGCGATCGCGCACTACGCCCTGGGCCACCCGTACCCGATCTTCGCCCCGATCGCCGCGTTCGTCTCCCTCGGCTTCGGCATCGACCGCCGCCCCCGGAAGGTCGCCGAGCTCGCCCTGGGGGTGAGCGTCGGGGTGGCGTTCGGGGAGCTGTTCGCCTACCTGTTCGGCTCCGGACCGGTGCAGATCGCAGTGGTGCTGGCCCTGGCGGTGAGCCTGGCGCGGCTGGTCGACGGCGCCACCATGTTCGGTATGCAGGCCGGGGTGCAGTCCGTGGTGGTGGTGGCGCTGCCGGCGATCGTCGGCGGTGGTGGGTTCACCCGGTGGACCGATGCGCTGGTCGGCGGCTCGATGGCACTGCTGGTGGCGGCGGGGCTGCCGCTGGACGTGCGCCGACGCTCGCGACGGCTCGCCGAGTCCGGGATGACCGAGATCGCCCTCACCCTCACCGACGTCGCCCGCGGCCTGCGCAGCGGGGACGGGGCGGTGGTCGACGATGCGCTCACCCGCGCCCGCGGCTCCCAGGGGGTGATCGACGAGTGGGCCGACCTGGTGGACACCGCCCTGGCCGCCACCCGGCTCACCCCGGCCCGCCTGCGCCATGACGACTACCTGCTGCGGATGCGCCGGGCCGGGGTGCTCGCCGACCGGGCGATGCGCAACACCCGGGTGATCGCTCGCCGCGCCTGGGTGGTCACGCGGGACGTAGCGCACCAGGAGGAGCTGGCGGACATCCTGGAGTCGATCGGCCACTCGGTGCGTGAGCTTTCCGTGGCCCTGGGCTCCAGCGCAGAGCTGATCCAGCTGCGCCCCCGGCTGCTGGAGGTGGCCGGCCGGCTGGACCCGCAGCAGTTCTCCGGCTGGCCGGCGCAGACGCTGGTGGTGCTGGTCCGCTCCCTGGTGGTGGACCTGCTGGAGCTGACCGGGCTGACCGGCTCCCAGGCGCGGGAGGTCCTGGTGGGCACCGGCGCACCGGAACCGCCGAGCACCGGGGAGACCGGACCGAGCACCGGTCAGACCGGTCCGGGCACCGGGAAGACCGGCTGAGGGCCGCTGCCGTGGCACACTCGCGTAGGCTTCCCCTGTGATCATCGCGAGCATCCAGTACTACCTGTTCCTGGCGCTGGCACTGGTGGCGTTCGGGCTCGCGGCCTGGGCGCTGATCGACGCTGCGATCCGGCCGGCGTCGGCGTTCACGGACGCGGACAAGCGCACCAAGGGCTTCTGGTGCCTCGTCACCGGTCTGGCCACGCTGCTCGCCTTCCTCGGCATCCCGGCCGGTGGCTCCGGGAGCTCGCTGCTGCTGATGCTGCTCGGCGGAGTGCCGGCGGGGGTGTACCTGGCGGACGTGCGCCCGGCGGTCTCCCGCTACAGCCGCGGCTCGGGCGGCAACCGGGGGCCGTGGTGACCTCGCCGGGTCTGGAGGTGCCCGCCCGCGGGGCCGAGCTGGCCTGGGTGGTGCGTTCGGAGATGGTCGAGTCGGTGCACACCGGCCACCTGCTCGCCCTGGCCGCTGACGGCACCGACGTGCTCAGCCTCGGGCAGCCGGAGCAGCAGATCTACGCCCGCTCTTCGCTCAAGCCGCTGCAGACGGTGGCGATGCTACGCGCAGGGGTGGTGCTGACCGATGAGCAGATCGCCCTGGCCTGCGCCTCGCACAACGGGGAAGGCCGGCACCGGGAGGTGGTGCGCAGCATCCTCGCCGCTGCGCACCTGACCGAGGCCGACCTGGGCAACACCCCGGACTGGCCGTTGAGCACGGACGCGGCGACCGCCTGGCGGGAGGCCGGCCGGGGTGCCGAACCGATCGCGCAGAACTGCTCCGGCAAGCATGCGGCCATGCTGGCCACCTGTGTCGCCGCTGGCTGGCCCACCGCCGGCTACCTGGAGGCGCAGCACCCGCTGCAGGCGCACATCCTGCAGGTGATCACCGAGCTCACCGGTGCGCCGGACCGCTACCTGGCCGTGGACGGGTGCGGGGCGCCGCAGCCCTCCACCACGGTGCGCGGGCTGGCTCGGTCGTTCGCGCACATCGCCACCGCCGCCCCGGGCACGCCCGAGCACCGGGTGGCCAGCGCCATGCGCGCCCACCCGTTCCTGGTCGCCGGTACCGGCAGGGACGCGACCGCGGCGATGCAGACCGTGCCCGGGCTGATCGCCAAGGACGGTGCCGAAGGGGTGTACGCAGCGGCGCTACCCGATGGGCGGGCAGTCGCGCTCAAGGTCTCCGACGGCGCCTCTCGCCCCCGCCCGGTGCTGCTCGCCGCCGCGCTGCGCGCTCTGGGGGAGCGGGGCCACTGGCCGTGGGCACAAGTGCCGGTGCTCGGGCACGGGGAGCCGGTCGGGTCGGTGCTGCCGGCGTTCCAGGTTGACGGCGGAGCATCACGTGGGGTGGCCGGGTCGCCGGGGTCTGGTGGTGCTGCGGGGCCTGCGGGTGCCGCCGGCTCCGGCGCGGGGCGGGACTGAGCTGTGCGGGCAGTGCTGCAACGGGTCACCCGTGCCCGGGTGAGCGTGGCCGGGCAGACAGTCGGTGAGATCGGCCCAGGCCTGCTGGCCCTGGTCGGGGTCACGCACACCGACACGGTCGCCGAGGCGCAGTGGATCGCCCGCAAGATCGCCGACCTGCGCATCCTGCGTGAGGAGACCTCGGTGGCCGATACGGGTGCCGAGGTGCTCGTGGTCAGCCAGTTCACCCTGTACGGGCAGGCGCGCAAGGGCCGTCGTCCCTCCTGGACCGACGCGGCCCCCGGTGAGGTGGCAGAGCCACTGGTGGACACCGTCGTCGCGGCGCTGCGGGAGCGAGGCGTGCGCACCGAGACCGGAGCCTTCGGTGCCGACATGGCGGTGGAGCTGACGAACGACGGCCCGGTCACCCTGGTGCTTGATCGCCGAGCTGGTGTGGAAGGTTGCTGGTGCTAGAGCACCACCGATCTTCCACACCAGCTCGGCGACTGGCAGAGTGGGACCTATGCGTATCGAGGCCGTCGTCGGGGACATCACCACCCAGCCGGTCGACGCGGTGGTGAACGCCGCCAACTCCTCGCTGCTCGGCGGCGGCGGGGTGGACGGAGCGATCCACCGTGCCGCCGGGCCGGACCTGCTCGCCGAGTGCCGCCACCTGCGCGAGACCGCCCTGCCAGACGGGCTCGCGGTCGGGCACGCGGTGGCCACCGGCGCGGGGAACCTGCCCGCGCGCTGGGTGATCCACACCGTCGGCCCGAACGCGCACGCCGGTCAGACCGACCCCGCCCTGCTGGCCGCCTGCTTCACCTCCAGCCTGGACGTGGCCGACCAGGTCGGCGCCACCAGCCTCGCGTTCCCGGCGGTCAGCGCCGGCGTCTACGGCTGGCCGATGGAGCAGGTTGCCCAGATCGCGGTGAGCGCTACCCACGGCTGGGTGCAGAACCACCCAGCCTCCGCCGTCGAGCTGGGGCGGTTCGTGCTGGTCAACGAGGACGCCCGAGCCAGCTTCACCCAGCACCTGCCCGCGCAGTGAGCCCACCTGGGTCACAGCCCGGTCTCACCTTCTCTGCCGCTGGCGAACAGGGGCATGCCCAGGGGGTGGGCGCCGTTAGCCTGGATGAACACCGCCATGACCGCATGCGGTCCGGCCAGTGAGGAGCACGAGATGTTCGAGAGATTTACCGACCGAGCCCGTCGGGTAGTCGTCCTCGCCCAAGAAGAGGCGCGGATGCTTAACCACAACTACATCGGCACCGAGCACATCCTGCTCGGCCTCATCCATGAGGGCGAAGGCGTTGCCGCGAAGGCGTTGGAGTCGCTGAACATCTCCCTGGAAGCAGTACGCCAGCAGGTGCAGGAGATCATCGGCGAGGGCCAGCAGGCCCCGAACGGGCACATCCCGTTCACCCCGCGCGCCAAGAAGGTGCTGGAGCTGTCCCTGCGCGAGGCGCTGCAGCTCGGCCACAACTACATCGGCACCGAGCACATCCTGCTCGGCCTGATCCGTGAAGGTGAGGGCGTCGCCGCCAAGGTGCTCACCAAGCTCGGCGCCGACCTGAACCGGGTGCGCCAGCAGGTCATCCAGCTGCTGTCCGGCTACCAGGGCAAGGAGCCGGTCTCCGCTGGTGGCCCGGCCGAGGGCACCCCGTCCGGGTCTGCCGTGCTGGACCAGTTCGGCCGCAACCTCACCCAGGCGGCCCGGGACGTGAAGCTCGACCCGGTGATCGGGCGTGCCAACGAGATCGAGCGGGTGATGCAGGTGCTCTCCCGGCGCACCAAGAACAACCCGGTGCTGATCGGTGAGCCCGGCGTCGGCAAGACGGCGGTGGTGGAGGGCCTGGCCCAGGACATCGTCCGCGGCGACGTGCCCGAGACGCTGAAGGACAAGCAGCTCTACACCCTCGACCTCGGTGCCCTGGTGGCCGGCTCCCGCTACCGCGGTGACTTCGAGGAGCGGCTGCGCAAGGTGCTCAAGGAGATCCGCACCCGCGGCGACATCATCCTGTTCATCGACGAGATCCACACGCTCGTGGGTGCCGGGGCCGCCGAGGGCGCCATCGACGCCGCCAGCATCCTCAAGCCGATGCTGGCCCGCGGCGAGCTGCAGACCATCGGTGCCACCACGCTCGAGGAGTACCGCAAGTACATCGAGAAGGACGCCGCCCTGGAGCGCCGGTTCCAGCCGATCCAGGTGGCCGAGCCCACGCTCGCGCACACCATCGAGATCCTCAAGGGACTGCGCGACCGGTACGAGGCGCACCACCGGGTGACCATCACCGATGACGCCCTGGTGGCGGCGGCCAACCTCGCCGACCGGTACGTCAACGACCGGTTCCTGCCGGACAAGGCGATCGACCTGATCGACGAGGCCGGTGCCCGGCTGCGCATCCGCCGGATGACCGCCCCACCGGAGCTGCGGGAGCTCGACGAGCAGATCGCCGAGACCCGCCGCGCCAAGGAGTCCGCGATCGACGACCAGGACTTCGAGCGTGCCGCCCGGCTGCGGGACGAGGAGAAGACCCTCTCGAGCACCCGCGCGGAGAAGGACAAGGCCTGGAAGTCCGGTGATCTGGACAACGTCGCGGAGGTGGACGAGGAGCTGATCGCTGAGGTCCTCGCCAACTCCACCGGCATCCCGGTGTTCAAGCTCACCGAGGAGGAGTCCAGCCGGCTGCTGCGGATGGAGGACGAGCTGCACAAGCGGATCGTCGGCCAGGACGCGGCGGTCAAGGCGCTCTCCCAGGCGATCCGGCGCACCCGTGCCGGCCTGAAGGACCCGAAGCGCCCCGGCGGCTCGTTCATCTTCGCTGGGCCCACCGGCGTCGGGAAGACCGAGCTGGCCAAGGCGCTCGCGGAGTTCCTGTTCGGGGACGAGGACGCGCTCATCCAGCTGGACATGAGCGAGTACTCCGAGAAGCACACCGTGTCCCGGATGTTCGGGTCCCCGCCCGGGTACGTCGGCTACGAAGAGGGTGGCCAGCTCACCGAGAAGGTGCGCCGCCGTCCGTTCTCCGTGGTGCTGTTCGACGAGGTGGAGAAGGCGCACGCGGACATCTTCAACTCGCTGCTGCAGATCCTCGAGGACGGTCGTCTCACCGACGCCCAGGGCCGCGTGGTGGACTTCAAGAACACCGTGATCATCATGACCACCAACCTCGGCACCCGGGACATCGCCAAGGGGCTGATCACCGGGTTCCAGGCCGGCGGTGACCTGTCCACCAGCTACGACCGGATGAAGACGAAGGTGAACGAAGAGCTCAAGCAGCACTTCCGCCCCGAGTTCCTCAACCGGGTGGACGACGTGATCGTGTTCCCGCAGCTGTCCCAGGAGGAGATCCACCAGATCGTGGACCTGATGGTGGACAAGCTCTCCGACCGCCTGGCGGACAAGGACATGGACATCGAGCTCACCGAGGCCGCGCACCAGCTGATCGCCGAGCGTGGGTACGACCCGGTGCTCGGGGCCCGGCCGCTGCGCCGCGCGATCCAGCGGGAGATCGAGGACCAGCTCTCGGAGAAGATCCTCTACGGCGAGCTGCACGCCGGCCAGAAGATCATCGTGGACGCCACCGGCGAGGGCCTGCTCGGCGAGTTCACCTTCACCGGTGTGGACAAGCAGAAGGACGAGAAGGAGCCGCTGGCAGTCGGTGCGGGCTCGGCGCCGCAGCTGCCGGAGGCCTCCTCCGGCGAGTAGCCGCCCCGGAAGCCACACGCAGGGCCGGTCGGGTGCGAGAGCGCCCGGCCGGCCCGGTGCGTTCTGGTGCTCGCATGGCGTGGTGCTCGCGTGGTGCTCGTGTGGAGGATCGGTGCTGCTCTGACACCAGCAGACGTCCACACCAGAGCACGCCGGCGACGGCGGAGCTCACCTGGCTGAGGTGTTCTCCCCGTGCGTAGGGGTCGGGCCGGCGGCGGCGTGGGCGCGGGCGTGGGCCGCGGGCTCAGGCCTGGTAGAGCTCCAGCCAGCGGTCGGCCAGGAACCGGTGGCCGGCTTCGGTCGGGTGCACCCCGTCGTGGGCGAGCGCCGCGGCACCGGTCCGCGCGGCGACCTCGGCCAGCGGTCCGTCGGTGGCCAGGTAGTCGGTGGCGAACTCGGCGGCGAGGCGGCGCACCACCTGGATCTTCGGGTCCAGGTCCTCGCGCCAGGACCACTGTTCTTCGTTCACCGGGAGCAGGAACGGCTCGATGAGCACGATCCGCCCGATGCCCGCCTCCCGGGACCGGGTGAGGATGTCCCGGTAACCGGCCTCGTAGTCGGCGGCCGAGGTGGGATCCTCGGAGTCGTACCGGCGCCAGGTGTCGTTGATACCGATCATGATCGAGAGCACTGCGGGGGAGTGCACGAGCACGTCGGCGTCCCAGCGGGCCTGCAGGTCCTTCACCCGGTTGCCGCCGATGCCGGTGTTGATCACCCGCTCCTCCGGCAGCCCAGCAGCCACCAGTGCGGCATAGCCTGCGCCGAGGCTGGTCAGGTCGTCACGGTCACGGCCACAGTCGGTGATCGAGTCACCGGTCAGAAGAATCGTCACGGTCCCTGACCCTATCGCCAGCTGTGAGGCTGCCCACGATGGTCGTGCCCGCGTGCCGGGATGGGGGACACTAGTGGGTAGGGCAGCGACAGGAGCGCGCCCGGCATCGCGGTTTCGGGTGCGCCGGCTGGACGCTGGTGAGCGCCAAGTGACGGTCTCTGCGGTGAACCTCGACCTGCGGAGTAGTTACTTGTCTGCACCATCCATGCCTGCCCAGAGCTTCCTCGACCTCGGCGTCCCAGCCCCGCTGGTGGACTCCCTCACCGCAGGAGGCATCACCTCGCCGTTCCCGATCCAGTCCGCCACCCTCGCCGACACCCTCGCCGGGCGGGACGTGCTCGGCCGCGGCCGCACCGGCTCCGGCAAGACCCTCGCGTTCAGCCTGCCGATGGTGGCCAACCTCACCGGCCGGCGCGCCCAGCGGGGTCGCCCGCTGGGACTGGTGCTCGCCCCCACCCGAGAGCTGGCCAGCCAGATCAGCGCCACCCTCACCCCGCTGGCCAAGGCGGCTGGGCTGCGCACCACGGTGAT
Source organism: Ruania albidiflava DSM 18029 (assembly GCF_000421225.1). Classification (GTDB taxonomy): domain Bacteria; phylum Actinomycetota; class Actinomycetes; order Actinomycetales; family Beutenbergiaceae; genus Ruania; species Ruania albidiflava. Next base: position 143,022 of record NZ_ATWL01000003.1, read on the forward strand.
CTTCGGCGGGGTCGGCCAGGGCCGGCAGGTGGAGGCCCTGGCCGCCGGGGTGGAGATCCTCGTCGCCTGCCCGGGGCGACTGGAGGACCTGCGCGGTCAGGGCCACCTGCACCTGGACACCGTGGAGATCACCGTGCTCGACGAGGCCGACCACATGGCAGACCTAGGCTTCCTCCCGGTGGTGCGCCGCATCCTGGACGCCACCCCGGCCAAGGGCCAGCGGATGCTGTTCTCCGCCACTCTGGACCGCGGTGTGGACGTGCTGGTGAAGAAGTACCTGCACCGCCCCCTGCAGCACTCCGTGGACCCGGAGACCTCACCGGTGGGGGAGATGACCCATCACATCCTCGAGGTCGCCGACCCGGCCGCCAAGCGCGAGCTGGTCGAACGCCTTGCCTCCGGGAGCAGGCGCCGGCTGCTGTTCACCCGCACCAAGCACCAGGCGCGCAAGCTCGCCCGACAGCTCACTGCCAACGGCATCCCCGCCGTCGACCTGCACGGCAACCTGAGCCAGAACGCCCGGGAACGCAACCTGGAGGCGTTCACCACCGGCACCGTGCGAGTGCTGGTCGCCACCGACATCGCCGCCCGTGGCATCCACGTGGACGATGTGGACCTGGTGGTGCACGTGGATCCACCCGCCGAGCACAAGGCCTACCTGCACCGCTCTGGACGGACTGCCCGCGCCGGGTCCGGTGGCACCGTGGTCACGATCATGCTCAGCGAGCAGCGCGGTGACGTGCGCCAGCTGCTGCGCGCGGCGAAGATCTCCGCGCGACCGCAGCCCGCCGCACAGCAGCTGGTCGATGCCCTGGTCGGCCAGGTCGCACCGCGGGTGGCACCGGAGCACGCCCCCGCCGCGGCAGCTCGTAAGCCGGCTCCGCAGGGCCAGCGGCCCGGCCGCAAACCGCGCACTGGGCAATCAGGGGGCGCCGGCGACCGGCGCCGACCCGCAGCAGGGGCCCAGGGCGGTTCGTCGCGCAGCCGTGGTGGTCGCGGCCGGGGCTCGGGGGCACTGGACCGGGACCGGTCGGGCGCACGCACCGGGCAGCCGGCTGGACGCGGTGCTGGTGGGCGTGGCTCGACCAGGTCTGGCGGACCGAGCCGGTCCGGGGCCCCGACCCGGGCCGGCGGTTCGACCCTGACCTACTCGACCTCCTCGGGCCAGGTCGGCGGCCAGACCCGTTCCGGGATGCAGGCGTCCTGGGCCACCGTCCCCGACGGTCCACGCGCCGGCTCCGGGAGCAGCCCATCGCGCAGGGGTCGCCGGTCCCGCCGGGCGGACCGTCCGGGCGGCCCACCCAGCGGCCGTTGATGCTGCGGCCCGGGAGGGACGAAGGTCCCCGGTAGCGAGCCGTTCTCGTCGATAGCGTGGAATCACCCCCACCGATCACGGTCGGGGTGGACCAAGGAGGCGCATCGTCATGAAGGCACTCGTCTATCACGGGCCCGGTCAGAAGGCGTGGGAGGAGGTGCCGGACCCGACGATCCTCGAACCGACCGACGTGATCGTGCAGGTCGACACCACCACCATCTGCGGCACCGACCTGCACATCCTCAAAGGTGACGTCCCCGCCGTCACACCTGGCCGGATCCTGGGGCACGAGGGCGTCGGCACCATCACCGAGGTCGGCTCCGCGGTCGGGACTCTGGCGGTCGGCGACCGGGTGATCATCTCCTGTGTGTCCGCGTGCGGCTCCTGCTCGTACTGCCACCAGCAGCTGCCGTCGCACTGTCTGCACGCCGAGGGGGCACCAGGTGTCGGGTGGATCTTCGGGCACCTGATCGACGGCACCCAGGCTGAGTACGTCCGGGTCCCGTTCGCCGACAGCTCCCTGCACAAGCTGCCCGAGGCAGTCAGCGACGAGGCGGCCGTGATGCTGTCGGACATCTTGCCGACCGGCTTCGAGATCGGGGTGCGCAACGGCCGGGTGAAGCCGGGCGATGTGGTCGCCGTGATCGGCGCCGGACCAGTGGGCCTGGCAGTGGTCATGACTGCCGGCCTCTACGGGGCCTCTCGCGTGATCGCGATCGACCTGGATGACAACCGGCTGGAGCTCGCCAAGGAGTTCGGCGCGACCGACTCGGTGAACAGCGGTGCCGCGGACTGGCAGGACCAGGTCCTGGCCATGACCGACGGTCTGGGCGTGGACGTGGCCGTCGAGGCAGTCGGTGTGCCCGCGACCTTCGAGATGTGCACCGAGCTGATCCGGCCTGGTGGCACGGTGGCGAACGTGGGCGTGCACGGCAGCTCGGTCGAGCTGAAGCTGCAGGACCTGTGGATCAAGGACATCGCCATCACCACCGGTCTGGTCTCGGCGACCACCACACCGATGCTGCTCAAGCTGGTGGCCCAGGGCAAGCTCGACCCGGAGCGGTTCGTGACCCACACCTTCGCCATGGATGACTTCATGGATGCCTACGACACCTTCGGTCGCGCGGCCGAGACGAAGGCGATGAAGGTCATCGTCCGGCGCTGAGCCACCGGCACCGCGTGTCCGGCCTCCACTGTGGGCGAGACGGTCTCCGTCCCACAGTGGAGGCACGGGGTGCCGCACCCGGGTGATACTGGACAGGTGCGTCGTGGATGGTGGTGGCTCCTGCTGGTCGCGGTCGTGGCGGTGCTGGTCACGTTCGCCCTGGACCGGCAGTGGCTGTTCTTCGCCGGGTACGGGCTGGCGATGACCGCTGTGCTGGTCTGGACGTTCCCCTGGCGGGGCCGGGGCGGGACGAGCCAGGCTGAGCTGGACCGCTTGCCGGCAGACGACCCGGCCCGAGCCGTGGTGATCTACTGGCGGCCCGGGTGCCCGTACTGCAGTGCGCTGCGGCGGCGGCTCGGTCGACTGGGCCGCTCGGCGACCTGGATCAACATCTGGACCGACGAGGACGCCGCCGCCTACCTGCGCAGCGTCAACGACGGCAACGAGACCGTGCCCACTGTGGTGATCGACGGCGTCGCGCACACCAACCCGCCCGCTGGGCAGGTCCGCCCGCACCTGGTCGCCGCTGCATGAGCGGTCGGCTCCACTAGGCTCATCCCACTCGAGCAGAAGGGGTGATCCTCTGGTGTCCGCCAGCACGTACCCCGGCGCACGGCCGGGGATGAGCGACGTCGCCCGGCTGGCCGGTGTCTCCCACCAGACCGTCTCCCGGGTGCTCAACGGTCACCCGAACGTGCGGCCGGCGACCCGTGACCGCGTGCAGGCGGCAATCCGTGAGCTCGGCTACCGGCGCAACAGTGCCGCCCGCGCCCTGGTCACCCGGCGCTCCGGGGCGATCGGCATCGTCACCACCGGCTCGATGCAGTTCGGCCCGGCCACCACGCTGGCGGTGCTGGAGCAGTCCGCACGTGCCGCCGGCTACTTCGTGACCGTGGCGATGGCCCCGGACCCGACTCCCGAGGTGCTCACCGGAGTGCTGGACTCGCTGATGGACCAGGCCGTCGAGGGGGTGGTGGTGATCGCGCCGGTGGAGCAGGTGGCCCGCGCCGCCCAGGCGGTCTCCGCGCAGCTGCCGGTGCTGCTGATCTCCGCGGCGGACGCCGACGCGTTCGAGCCACCGGTGCTGCACGTGGACCAGGCCGCCGGAGTGCACCTGGTGGTCGAGCACCTCACCGGCCTGGGCCACCGGGACGTGGTGCACGTGGCCGGCCCGCCGGAGTGGTTCGACGCCCAGGTGCGCCAGCGCGCCTGGTGGGAGGCGCTGGCCGGGGCCGGGCTGGTGCCGCGGGCGGACCTGGTCGGAGACTGGAGCGCCGCCTCCGGCTACGCGGCCGCCCAGGAGCTGCTCACCGACCTGCCGCAGGCAGTGTTCGCCAGCAACGACCAGATGGCTCTCGGGGTGCTGCACGCCTTCGCTGAGGCGGGGGTGGGAGTGCCGGAGCAGGTGAGTGTGGTGGGCTTCGACGACGTCGTCGGCTCGGACCACTACATCCCACCGCTGACCACTGTGCAGCAGGACTTCGTCACCCTGGGCCGGCGGGCGATCGAGGTGCTGGTGGCACAGATCGCCGGCGCGGAGGAGGTGGCCGAACCGGTCACTCCCTCGCTGGTGGTGCGCGCCAGCACCGGCCCTGCCCGTGAAGCGGCACCGGCGGGCCGAGAGGCGGCACCGCAGGCCCGTCCGAGCACCGGCACCGCGTCCGCCGGTCGACAGTAGCGCCGGCCCGTGTTCACCCCGACCGAGGACGAGAACCGCAGGTTGCTGCGTGCACGGGACGCGCTGGACCGCGACTACGCGCAGCCGATCGACGTGCCGGCAGTGGCGGCGCTGGCGTACATGTCGCCCGCGCACTTCAGCCGCCGGTTCCGTGGTCTGTTCGGCGAGACACCACACCGGCACCTGCAGCGACGCCGGGTGGAGCGCGCCTGCGCCCTGTTGCGGGACACCACGCTGCCGGTGACCGACGTAGCGCTGGCGGTGGGCTTCGCCAGCCTCGGTACCTTCAGCCGAACATTCACCGCGATCGTCGGCCGCAGCCCGAGCCGGTACCGGCGGGAGACACACCCGGTGGACGTGCCGGTCTGCTTCACCAAGGCCTGGACGCGGCGACCGAGCAGTTTTGGATAAGCGGCTCGGCAGCGTGTGCGCTTAGCGTTGGCGGCATGATCACCGGAATCAGCATCCACAGCGTCTATGTTCTTGACCAGCAGAAGGCCCTCGACTTCTACGTCGACATCCTCGGCTTCGAGGTGACCGCCGACGTGGACATGGGCTTCATGCGCTGGCTCACCGTCGCCCCGGCCAGCCAGCCCGACCGGAACATCCTGCTGGAGGTCCCGGCGCCGCCGATGCTTCCGGAGAGGACCGCAGCCACGGTGCGCGAGCTGGTCACCCAAGGAGCCATGGGCACTGCCGCCATCTTGTCCACAGACGACTGCCAGGCGACCTACGACGAGCTCCTCGCCAAGGGGGTGGAGTTCACCGAGAAGCCCACCAAGCAGCCCTACGGGATCGACTGTGCGCTGCGCGACCCGTTCGGCAACCACATCCGCATCACCCAGCAGACACCGCTGCAGGAGATCACCGAGGAGGACCTCGCCTGCTGGGGTGGTGCGCACCAGGACTGATCACCCATCCGCCCGAGTCCTCATGCCACGGGTGCAGCGTGGCATGAGGACTCACGCATGGGGTTGTGGACTGGTCACCCATTGTTGTGAGCGCTAACATCGAGGCAGGACCCCGGTCTCTGCACCTGACGCCTTAGCATCGAGTCGCCGGCAACCATCCGGCCCCCGTGCACCGAAGCCCACTGCGAGGACCCCATGACTGACCAGCCCCAGGACGCCTACGCCATCGGCGTCGATTTCGGCACCCTCTCCGGCCGCGCCGTGGTGGTGCGCGTGTCCGACGGCGCCGAGCTCGCCGATGCCGAGCACGTCTACCCCCACGCCGTGATGGACACCACGCTGACCGCCGGCGACGACCAGGTGCTGCCGCCGGAGTGGGCGCTGCAGGTCCCCGCTGACTATGTCGACGTGCTGAAGAACGCCGTGCCGCAGGCCGTCACCGCGGCGGGGATCGACCCGGCGAAGGTGATCGGCATCGGCATCGACTTCACCGCCAGCACCGTGCTGCCGGTCCGCGCCGACGGCACGCCGCTGTGCGAGGAGGAGCAGTTCGCCAATCGTCCGCACGCCTACGTCAAGCTGTGGAAGCACCACGCCGCCCAGCCGCACGCCGACCGGATCAACGCCCTCGCCGAAGAACGCGGTGAGGCCTGGCTGCCCCGCTACGGCGGCCTGATCTCCTCGGAGTGGCAGTACGCCAAGGCGCTGCAGCTGCTGGAGGAGGACCGAGAGATCTATGACGCCACAGACCACTGGGTGGAGGCGGCGGACTGGATCGTCTGGCAGCTGTGCGGGCAGTACGCCGCGAACGCCTGCACCGCCGGCTACAAGGGCATCTACCAGGACGGTGCCTACCCGAGCGAGGAGTTCCTCGGCGCGCTGAACCCCGACTTCGCCTCCTTCCCGGCCGAGAAGCTGCCGCAGGAGATCCACCCGCTCGGCTCCCGCGCCGGCTCGCTGACCGCCGAGGCTGCTCGCTGGACCGGCCTGCCGGAAGGGATCGCGGTGGCCGTGGGCAACGTGGACGCGCACGTCACCCTGCCCGCCGCGAACGCCGTGGCCCCCGGCAAGCTGGTGCTGATCATGGGCACCTCCACCTGCCACGTGGTCAACAGCGAGGAGCTGCACGAGGTCCCCGGCATGTGCGGGGTGGTGGACGGCGGAGTCAGCGCCGGCCGGTACGGCTACGAGGCCGGCCAGTCCGGTGTGGGCGACATCTTCGGGCACTTCGTGGCCACCAGCGTGCCCGCCGCCTACGCCCAGGCGGCCGAGGCCGCCGGACAGTCGCTGCACGCCTACCTCACCGAGCTCGCCGCGGCCCAGCCGGTGGGCGCCCACGGGTTGGTGGCCCTCGACTGGCACAACGGCAACCGGTCGGTGCTGGTGGACACCGAGCTCTCCGGTCTGGTGCTCGGCCAGACGCTGGCCACCCGGCCCGAAGACGTCTACCGCGCGCTGCTGGAGGCCACTGCGTTCGGCACCCGCACCATCGTGGAAGCGTTCGTCTCCTCCGGGGTACCGATCGACGAGCTCGTGGTGGCTGGCGGGCTGCTGAAGAACGAGTTCCTCATGCAGGTCTACGCCGACGTCACCGGGCTGCCGCTGAGCACGATCGTCTCCACCCAGGGTCCCGCGCTCGGGTCGGCCATCCATGCCGCGGTCGCCGCCGGCGCGTACCCTGACGTGCAGGTGGCCGGGGAGTCGATGGGCGCCCGCGTGGTCGGCGCCTACCAGCCCGACCCGCAGGCCAAGGCCGCCTACGACGAGCTGTATGCGGAGTACACCCAGCTGCACGACTACTTCGGCCGCGGCGGCAACGACGTGATGCGCCGGCTGAAGAAGATCCGCCGGGAGGCGCTGGCCAGCGTTGCCGATACCGACGACGGCGCAGCGCCAGCTCTCCAGGTACCCGAAGAGCTGGCATGAGCGTGCGTGGGCATCGCGTAGCGGGCGGGCAACGCGCCGTGCCGGCGCGGCTCGCCGGCGCACCAGCAAGGACAGACGAGGAGAGAGCACAGTGACCGATGAGACCACGGCGGGCTCCGCCGTCGAGAGCCGGATGAGCCGGCCCGGACAGGGCGGTGGGGAGCAGCTGGTGCTGACCGAGCTACCCGAGGCGGTGCAGCAGGCGGTGGCCGCGACCCGGGAGCGGGTGGCCGCGCTGCACGCCGAGCTGACCCGGTACGAGCTGGTGGTGTGGACAGCCGGGAACGTCTCCGAGCGGGTGCCGTCCGAGGAGGTGGAGCTGTTCGTCATCAAGCCCTCCGGGGTCTCCTACGACGAGCTCACTCCGGCCTCGATGGTGGTGTGCACCCTGGACGGGGCGAAGATCGCCGACGGCACCCCCGATGCGCTCACCCCCTCCTCGGACACTGCCGCGCACGCCTACGTCTACCAGCACATGCCCGAGGTCGGCGGGGTGGTGCACACCCACTCCACCTACGCCACCGCCTGGGCCGCCCGGCACGAGCCCATCCCGTGCGTGATCACGATGATGGCCGACGAGTTCGGCGGGGAGATCCCGGTGGGCCCGTTCGCGCTGATCGGGGACGACTCCATCGGCCGCGGCATCGTTCAGACCCTGCGGGAGTCCCGGTCCCGCGCGGTGCTCATGGCCGGGCACGGCCCGTTCACCATCGGCAAGGATGCCCGTGAGGCGGTGAAGGCCGCGGTGATGTGCGAGGACGTGGCCCGTACCGTGCACATCGCCCGCCAGCTCGGGGAGCCGAAGCCGATCGCCCAGTCCGACGTGGACTCCCTGTACGAGCGGTACCAGAACGTGTACGGCCAGCGCGCCGACGATGCTAAGGAGCAGCAGTGAACAACCCCTTCGACGGCCGCGAGATCTGGTTCCTCACCGGCAGCCAGGACCTGTACGGCGAGGACACGCTCGCGCAGGTCGCCGAGCAGTCCCAGGAGGTCGCCCGGCTGCTGTCCGACTCCGGGCGCATCCCGGTGAAGATCGTCTGGAAGCCGGTGCTCAAGGACGCCGCCGCGATCCGCCGCGCCGCACTGGAGGCGAACGCGGACGAGGCCTGCATCGGGGTGATCACCTGGATGCACACCTTCTCCCCGGCGAAGATGTGGATCACCGGGCTGGACGCGCTGCGCACGCCGCTGCTGCACCTGCACACCCAGGCCGGTATGGAGCTGCCCTGGGCGGACATCGACATGGACTTCATGAACCTGAACCAGGCCGCCCACGGCGACCGCGAGTTCGGGTACGTGGCCGCCCGGCTCGGGGTGGCCCGCAAGATCGTGGTCGGGCACGCCTCCGACGTGGCCGTGCAGGACGAGGTGTCCACCTGGGCGCGGGCAGCCACCGGCTGGGCGGCGCTGACCGGGATGAAGCTCGCCCGGTTCGGGGACAACATGCGCAACGTCGCCGTGACCGAGGGGGACAAGACCGAGGCCGAGCTGCGGTTCGGCGTCTCGGTGAACACCTGGGGCGTGAACGACCTGGTCGAGGCCGTGGACGCGGTCCCGGACTCCGTGGTGGACGAGCTGGTGGCCGAGTACGCCGCTGCCTATGACGTGGCAGGCGAGCTGCTGCCCGGTGGCGACCGGCACGACTCGCTCCGGTACGCCGCCCGGCAGGAGGCCGGGATGCGCTCGTTCCTGGAGCGCGGCGGGTTCGAGGCGTTCACCACCAACTTCGAGGACCTCGGCGGGCTGCGCCAGCTCCCTGGTCTGGCGGTGCAGCGGCTGATGGCCGACGGGTACGGGTTCGGCGCCGAGGGCGACTGGAAGACCGCCATCCTGGTGCGGCTGGCGAAGGTGATGGGCCACGGTCTGCCGGGCGGGGCCTCGCTGATGGAGGACTACACCTACGAGCTCAGCCCCGGCAAGGAGAAGATCCTCGGCGCGCACATGCTGGAGATCTGTCCGTCGCTGACCACGAGCAAGCCCCGGGTGGAGATCCACCCGCTGGGCATCGGCGACCGGGAGGACCCGGTGCGGATGGTGTTCGACACCGACACCGGCCCGGCCGTGGTGGTGGCGCTGTCCGACATGCGCGAGCGGTTCCGCCTGGTAGCCAACGTGGTGGACGTGGTCGGTCCGGACGCCGAGCTGCCGAAGCTGCCGGTCGCCCGCGCGGTGTGGGTGCCGCGCCCGGACTTTCGCACCTCTGCCCGCGCCTGGCTGACCGCCGGCGGGGCGCACCACACGGTGATGAGCACCGCACTGGGCATCGAGGTGTTCGAGGACTTCGCCGAGATCGCCCGCACCGAGCTCGCCGTGATCGATTCGGCGACGACGGTTCGGGAGTTCCAGCGCGAGCTGCGGTGGAACCAGGTCTACTACCGGATGACCGCGAGGGTCTGAGCGGGGCGCGCGCCGGCGCGGCCCTCGGCCGCTTGTCCGCGCTCCGCTCTGTCCGCGGCAGCCGCGCCTATGGCAGGGTGGTCTGTCGGGCCGGCGCCCGGCGGCGATGCCGCGTGTGCCGGGGGCGACATCCGGTGGTGAGGGAGGGGCAGTGGAGCCATCTGACGCTGGTGAGGGGCGGCGGGTGCGCGCGGGTAGAACGGAGGACGGGGCCGAACCGGTCGTGCTGACCGGTGGTGGTAGTGGCGTCTTCGTCCGGCAAGTGCTCGGGATGCTGCTTGGCGGCGCTTGGCTGGTGGCTGCCGGCGTCGCGTCCTCGGCTCCGATCCTGGCGCGGTCCCAACTGCCTCCTGCTTCCGGGCTCTCCGCGGTGACCGACGGGTCGCTGCTCGACCTGTATGAGCAGTCGCGGCTGGACGCGGAGATGGCGATCCAGGTCGGCGGTATCACGGTGCAGACGCTCGGAGTCTCCGTGGGCGTGGCCATTGCGCTCATGATCGCGGCGATCTCCGGCAACCGCGTGGTCCGGGTTGGCGATTACACGAACCTCGTCCGACTGGCGTTCGGTGTCGGCACGGCCACCGTCTCCCTCGCGATCATCGCCGTGGTGTTCGTGCGGCCGCCCTGGACCGTGGGCGTGCAGATCGTTCTGCTCGCCGTTCTGGCGGTGATCCTGACCGGTGCGGTGCCGGGTCGGGCAAAAACCTCGAGCGAACGGGGTCGGGAGTGGGAGGTCTGGCGAGCTCTGGGCACGCGGCGGCTGATCCTTGGCCAGCGGTACGCCGAGCTGGCTTCCCGCCGTGCTCGCACGGTCGTTACTGCCCCGCGGTGGCGATCGGTCGGGTGGTGGACGGTCTGGTGGCGGTCGGTCGGGTGGTGGACGGTCTGGATGCTCGTGGGGCCAGCGGCCGCGGTGCTCGCTGCCGCACCCTTGATGGTTGTCATCGGTCTCCAGGGCGCCTCCTGGGCGGAGATCTGGGACATTGTGAAGGTCGTGGCGGGCTTCAGCGTCGTCCTTGGCTACTGGCTATTGGCGAGGGCAGGGGACCGGTGGGTGTCAGTGCCGAAGGAGTCCGCTGGTCTTGCGCCCCGTGCACGCCGGACCAGCGCCTGGGTTGCTCTGACGGCCCCGGTGCTGTGCGTGGTCAGCACGCTCGCGCTGGTAATCGGGTCCCGGTTCGGGAGCGAGGACGCCCCCTCCTGGCTGGCCTACGCGTTGCTGGCACTCTGGCTGCTCTCCTGCCTCCTGACCTCGTACTGCCCGCTGAGGTGGTGCATCCAGGCACCGGAGAGTCTGGAACGGGCCGAGAGGTTGACAGCCCGACCCGGGCGAGTGGTCATAGGGCTGACCAGGTTCCGAGCCACCGGATGGGCGCTCGAATGGGGTGCGGGGCTGCGGCGATGGCTCGTCCAGGGATATCTCTGGCTGACGTACCGCCGGGTCAGAGCACAGTACAGCCGCGCTCTGCGCCAGGTTCGCAGCTCACCGGGTCGAGCCCCCACCATCGTCGAGCCGCGCCTCAGCTAGCGGACGTCGTCCCCCAGGTCAGGAAGACGTTCGATGTGCAGGCCGACGCCCGCTCTCGTCGTAGGGTGAGGTCGACTGCCGCGTTAGGATGGTCATGAAACGGTTCAATCTGGGGTCCGTCGAGGCCGTTCAGAACTGAGGGAGTAGTACGGATGGTCCAGCGTCGAATCCCCAAGGCCCGCGATCTTGCGCCACTGCTGCAGTTCAAGCGGCCCGAGCTCGACGGGCGCAAGCGACGGCTCGACGCCGCGTACACCATCGAGGACCTGCGCCGGATCGCCAAGCGCCGCACCCCGAAGGCGCCGTTCGACTACACCGACGGTGCCGCCGAGGGCGAGCTCTCCCTGGCCCGAGCCCGGCAGGCGTTCAAGGACATCGAGTTCCACCCGGCGATCCTGCGCGATGTCTCCGCCGTGGACACCTCCACCACGATCCTCGGCGGCGAGTCGGCGCTGCCGTTCGGCATCGCCCCCACCGGCTTCACCCGGATGATGCAGACCGAGGGCGAGATCGCCGGTGCCGGGGCCGCCTGCGCCGCAGGCATCCCCTACTCGCTGTCCACGATGGGCACCAGCTCGATCGAGGACGTGGCCGCCGCCAACCCCGGTGGACGGAACTGGTTCCAGCTCTACATGTGGAAGGACCGGGACCGGTCGATGGCGCTGGTCGAGCGCGCGGCGAAGGCCGGATTCGACACCCTGCTGGTCACCGTGGACGTTCCGGTCGGCGGCGCCCGGCTGCGCGACTCCCGCAACGGGATGACGATCCCGCCGAGCCTGACCCTGAAGACCGTGCTGAACGCGGCCCCCCGAGCCGAGTGGTGGTTCGACTTCCTCACCACCGAGCCGCTCGCCTTCGCCTCCCTGGACCGCTGGTCCGGGACCGTGGCCCAGCTGCTGGACACCATGTTCGACCCGACCGTGGACTTCGACGACCTGCGCTGGATCGCCGAGCAGTGGCCCGGAAAGATCGTGGTGAAAGGTATCCAGACCATCGAGGACGCCCGTCGGGTGGCCGAGATCGGCGTGGACGGCATCGTGCTGTCCAACCACGGTGGCCGCCAGCTGGACCGGGCGCCGATCCCGTTCCGCCTGTTGCCGCAGGTGGCCCGCGAGCTCGGCGACGCCTACGAGATCATCCTGGACACCGGCATCATGAACGGTGCCGACATCGTGGCAGCGGTAGCGATGGGCGCCGACTTCACCCTGATCGGGCGCGCGTACCTGTACGGGTTGATGGCCGGCGGTCGGCAGGGGGTGGACCGCGCGATCGAGATCCTGCGGGGCGAGATCGAGCGCACGATGAAGCTGCTCGGCGCCCCGAGCCTGGCCGACCTGGGCCCCGAGCACGTCACCCAGCTGCAGCGGCTGGTCCCGGTCGACGGGGTGGGCGCGCGCGTCTGACGGCGGAGCTCACCTGCCTCCCGTCGGCCCGCCCGGTGGAGCAGCCCACCGAGGCGAGCGTGGACTGTTCTCGCCACAGCTGTCGAATATGCCTCGGGCTGTTCGTCATCTGCATGACAGAATCCACACGATGAAGGAGTCGAGATGACTGACACCTGGGTATTCCTGATCCGCGAGGGCGACTGGGACTCCGATCCCTACCTGCCGGAGAGCCTCGGCGGCACGAACCGGACCGAGCTCAACGAAGACTTCGCCTCGCACGGCCGGTTCCAACAGGCGGTGGCCGATCTGGGGGCCAAGATCACCTACAGCCAGGCGCTGCAGAACGCCTCGTACGGCGGCTGGGTGAAGGTCGGCAAGGACGGTGAGGCCCCGGTGTACACCGATGCCCCGTTCACCGACTCCTCTGAGCTGATCACCGGCTTCTACACCGTGGAGTGTGACGAGTCGACCGCGCGGCGCCTGGCCGCCCTGGTGCCGAGCGGGAACATCGTCGAGTGGCGCAAGGTGCATCCCTTCGAGTGACCATCACCCGCGAGGACTTCCGCACCGCCTGGCCTCAGGTGGTGCGGAACCTCGCGGTGACCACCCACAGCCTCGACCGCGGCGAGGAGTACGCCGCCGAGGCGTTCGCCCGCGCGGCTGAGCAGCCGGAGGGGCGCATCGACGACCTGGCCGCTTGGTGCGTGGCTGTGGGTCGGCGGGCGTGGCTGGATGACGTCCGGCGGGCCGAGCGGTTCGGCAAGCTCCGCTACCAAGTCGCCCAGCAGGCGGTCGCCGAGTCCGATCACGACGGCGGAGGTTCCGTTCTCGATGATCGGCTCGCGTTGTTGTTCGTCGCCTGTGACGACGCGCTTGCGGTCGGTGGCCAGCTGGTGCTGGCGATGCGGCTGGTCTGCGGGCTCACCACAGCGCAGATCGCCGGTCACCTCGGAATCAGCACCACCACCGCGGCCGCCCGCCTGACCCGGGCCAAGTCCGCCCTGGCGCGCCGACGCGGCGGGTTCACCCTGCCGGACGAGGCGCAGCGCGCCGTACGTCTGCCGGCAGTGCTCACCTGCCTCGCCGCGCTGCTCACGGTGGGCCAGCGCGACGTCGTGGACCCGGAGGACCCGACCGCCGACCCGGCCCGGGACGCGCTCACCCTGGCCGAGACGCTCGCCGCGGAGTACCCGCGAGAGGCGGAGGTGATCGGCCTGCGCGCGTGCACCCGGCTTGCCCTCGGACGCCGCCCTGGTCGGGTGCGCGATGGTGTGGCGCTGCCGTTGGACGAGGCCGACCGGTCCGCCTGGGACCCGGTGCTGCTGCGCGCAGGGCTCGCCGACGTCGCTCGTGCGGAGCGGCTCACCGACGAGCCGGGCCGGTTCGTGCTGGAGGCGGCCATCTCCGGGCTGCACACCACGGCGGTGACCGTCGAGAGCACCGACTGGGACGCCGTCGTGGGCCTCTACGACGCCCTGCTGCAGCGCTGGCCGGCCCCGGCCGTGCGCGTCGCCCGACTGGTGGCCCTGTCCCGGCGCGCCCTTCGTGACCACGGTGACCTCACCGCCGTCGAGAACGAGCTCGAAGATCTGGTGGCGGACGGGCCGCCGTACGCGGCACGCGACGCACAGCTGGCACTGGCAGACCTGGCCCACCGCACCGGCCGGCCGGTGGAGGCGGCGGCCCGCTACCGGGAGCTGGCCGGCCTCCTGCCCGAGGGGCCGCTGGCGGAATTCTGTCGCCAGCGGGCGCTCCGATGACCCCTGTCCGGACGTGCTGATCCAGGGCTCGATGGAACAGTTCGGTGCTGCGGAGGTGGTGACCTTCGACCGCTCTGCTGCCCAGCGTCTGGGCTGGCGGCTGCTCTGACTCTCCGGTTCAGCTGCCCATCTCGACGGCGGACCTCGCCCCGGTCACGATGGCCGCTGCCGCTTGGCGCACCTGGGCCGCGCCGGGCGCCACGGGTGCATTGACCAGCGCGAACAGGGCGCCGCCGTAGAGGGTGATCAGCAGCCGCAGGGCGTCGGGGGACGTGGTGAGCCCGAGTCGGGCGTGCTCACCCGCGGTGAAGCGCTGTGCATCACCTGCCAGCGCGGCCAGTGCAACGGCCAGGGCGGGCTGACGGGTGGCTTCGGACTGCAGCTCGAAGAGGGCCAGGTACCGGCGCCGTGAGGTGGTCACCGCATCCACGAGCGAGGCGGTGACCAGCGCGACCAGCGGGTCGTCGTCGGCGGAGGTGTCGAGCTCGTCGTCGATCCGCTGCATCTGCTGCTCATGCAGTGCGACGGCGCGTTCGGCGGCAGCGACGAAGAGCTCTTGTCGGCTCGGGAAGTAGTTCGACGCCGTGCCGGCCGGTACGCCCGCAGCGCGCTCTACCGCCCTGTGGGTCAGCCCGTGGCTGCCCTCGGCGGCGAGGAGCTCGATCGCGGCGTCGGCCAGGGCCCGGCGCCGCTCCGGGTTGGAACGCGGCATGGCCAGATTATGACAGAATACGTACTAGAACGATCGTAGTGGTTGAGAGCGGAGGATGCTGATGGGTAGTTCGGCTGTCGTCGTCGGCGCAGGGATCGCTGGGCTCGCGGCGGCCGTCTCGCTCACCCAGGCCGGCTGGGACGTCACCGTGCTGGAACGTTCGCCCGAGCTCGGTGAGATCGGGGCGGGCTTCGCCATGTCCCGCAACGCCGTCGCCGCCTATCAAGGCCTCGGCTTCGACGCCGACGAGGTGGCAGCGCTCGGATGTGCCACCAGGGCCGAGGGCACCTGGGACAGCCACGGACGTCCCATCCTGACCATCCGGGACGACGAGGCCACGCGGGAGGCGGTAGCACTCATCGGCGTGCACCGCCGGCGCGTGCACCAGGCACTGCTCGGGCGTGCGCGGAGCGCTGGGGTGCGCCTCGTGCCCGGCGTCCCCGTGACCACCGTGACTCCGGGTGTGCCCGGCGGCGCGCCCGCGGTGGTGGCAGGCCGTGAGGCCGATCTGGTGGTCGGCGCCGACGGCATGCGCAGCGCGGTCCGCACCGCACTGTATTCCAACCGAGCAACCTACAGCGGGTTCTCCAGCTGGCGCGCGATCGTGCCCAGAGTCCCCGCCGAGACCACGCTGCGCCAGTACTGGGGGGCGCGCGCCGAGTTCGGCATCATGCCGGTCTCCGAGAGCGAGACCTACTGGTATGGCTACGTGGCTATGTCCGAGCGGACCCGGATCGCCGACGAGCTGGCCGCGGCGAAGCGCCGGTTCACCGGCTGGGCCGATCCGATCCAGCAGATCCTGGCCCGCACCGATCCGGCCGCCGTGCTGCGCCACGACGTCCACCACCTACCCGGTGGCCTGCCGGGGTACACGAGCGGGCGGGTCGTGATGGTCGGCGATGCCGCGCACGGGTTCCTCCCGACGATGGGGCAGGGCGTGGCCACCGCACTGGAGGACGGGCTGTGCGTCGGGCTGCTGATCGGCTCGCCGGTGGCGGCTGGCGGGCGGATGGCGCCGGCGCTCGCCGGGTTCGACCGTGCCCGGCGCCCCCGGTGCCGGGCGCTCGGGCGCGCGTCGGTGCTCACCGCGAGGTTCGGCTCCCACCTGGGTGGGGGACTGCGTCAGCCGCTGCGGAACGCCCTGATGCGACTGACCCCGGCGGGCGCCATCAACCGCGGTGCGGATGCGGCCATGGGCTGGGTGCCGCCGGCCCCGGCGGCACCGGTTCGCTGACGCCCGGCCTGACAACTTCCGCTGCCCGCTGGTGATCGTGGCAGCAGATTCCTGCCGTTCGTTGACCGTGCCGGGGGCGGTGCTTGTGCAGTCGGTGCGTGAGGTTCAGGCTGCCCCGGACGAGGCCCGCACCACCAACTCTGGTTCGAACTCCACCTGCGCGGCGTCCTCACCGGAGGAGCGGCGGGTGAGCAGCATGTCCGCCGCCGTCCAGCCGAGCGTGTGCATCGGCTGGCGCACCGAGGTCAGCGGCGTGGTGAGCATCGAGGCGAACATGACATCGTCGTACCCGACCACGGCCACGTCCCCCGGCACCTCCACCTCCAGCTCGCTCAGTGCGCGCAGGGCCCCGAGCGCGGTGAAGTCGTTCGCGCAGAAGATGGCGGTCGGTCGCGGCCCGGTGCGTGCCCACAGCTCGCGCACGCCCGCGTCGCCCGCATCGGCGTTCAGTGCGTCTAGCGCGATCTCCTCGAGCGCCACGGCTGGGTCCAGCCCGTGTGCGTGCAGCGTGCGGTACACACCGTCGCGACGGTCGACGCACTGGCGCAGGTTCAGCGGCCCGTTGAGGAACGCGAAGTGCTGGTGGCCCAGCCCGATCAGGTGCTCCATCGCCAGCGACGCCCCACCCACGTCGTCCACAGCCACCGACGCGAGGCCCGGCACCGGGGACGTGTGGTCCAGCAGCACCACCTCGATCCCGTGGTCGCGCAGCCGCAGCAGCGAGTCCAGGCTGCCGTGGCTCGGAGTGGCGATCACCCCCCGGACGCCACGCTCCTCGAACAGGCGCAGGAACCGTGCCTCACGTTCCGGGTTCTCGTCCGAGCTGCACAGCATCAAGGTGAAGTCATCCTGGGCGAGTCGGTCCTCGATACCACGGGCCATCTCGGTGAAGAACGGGTTGGCGATGTCCAGCACCACCGCTCCCACGGTGCTGACTTCACCGCTGCGCAGCTGCCGCGCAGAGGCGTTCCGGACGAAGTTCAGCTCGCCGATCACGCGCTCGACCTTCGCCCTGGTGCGCTCGGAGACGCTCTCCGGTCGGTTCAGCACGTTGGACACCGTGCCCACGGAGACGCCGGCTCGCTTGGCGACGTCGGTGACGCTCGGCCGACGGATGGTCGGGGGCTGGTTCGACATGGTGCTCCTGTCACGCGTTCGGATGGGCCGCTGCCTGACGGACGGATCCGACCGGCTCCGGTGCCCGCCCGTAGTGTATCGATTCATTCCACGGCTGCGAGGACAATCTGCTCGATCTGGGTGTCGAGCTCTTCTCGTGCTTCGGCAGGAAGCTGGTCGTCGCAGACCAGTACGTCCGCCGCTGCCAGCTCGGCGATCGTGCTCAGGCCGATCCTGCCCCACTTGGAGTGGTCGGCCACCACCGCGACGCGGCGGGCGGTCTGGACCAGTGCGCGGTTGGTCTCTGCCTCCATCAGGTTGGGAGTGGTGAACCCGGCCCGGGGTGCCATCCCGAACACCCCCATGAACAACAGGTCGCAGTGCAGGTGCTGCAGCGCCTGCACCGCCACCGGCCCCACGAGCGCGTCTGAGGGGGTGCGGATCCCGCCGGTGAGGATCACCGTGGGCTTGGCCTCGCCCCCGGCGAACTCGTCTCCGATGCGCAGCGAGTTCGTCACGATCGTCAGGTCCGGCACCCGTCGCAGCTCGCGTGCCAGCGTCCACGTGGTCGACCCGCCGGAGAGGCCGATGCACATCCCGGGCTGGACGAGGTGCGCCGCGGCCCGGCCGATGGCTTCTTTCTCTGCGGTGTGCCGGCGGGTGGTCTCGGCGAACACCGGCTCTTCGGTGTCCTGGGCACGGGGCGCGACAGCCCCGCCCCGCACCCGGTGCAGCCGGCCCTCGGCGGCGAGCTGTTCGAGGTCTCGCCGGATGGTCATCTCCGACACGGCGAGTCGATCGGCTAGGTTCCGCACGCTCACCGACCCGTAGCGGCGCACCTCGTCGAGCACACGCCGACGACGATCGGTCACCAGCACCACGGCCCTCCAGATTCTCTCGTCCTCGTTCAGTCTGGCACGGGAGGGCTTGTTCGACGGCGTCCCCACGGGTCGGTCTTGACGCCGAAGCGGCTGGGCTCGTAAAGTGCTGCCAGACGATGAATCGTTTCAGAGACGTTCGACGGTCATCTTTACCACGAGTCCCGTTTGGAGCATCCGTCCCATGACCAGCACGGTCCCCGTCGCACCAGGGGTGCGCGACGCGCTCGCTGCCCAGACCATCGAGCTGCCCTCCTGGGCATTCGGCAACTCCGGCACCAGGTTCAAGGTGTTCTCTCAGCCGGGCGTCCCCCGTGACCCGTACGAGAAGCTCGCCGATGCGGCCCAGGTGCACACCTACACCGGTGCGGCACCGCGGGTGTCGTTGCACATCCCGTGGGACCTGGTAGAGGACTTCAGCGACCTGGCCAAGCACGCCGCCGACCTCGGTGTGCAGATCGGGATGATCAACTCCAACGTCTTCCAGGACGAGGACTACAAGCTCGGATCGCTCACGAACGCCGACCCGGCGATCCGCAAGAAGGCCGTCGACCACCACCTGCAGTGCATCGAGGTGATGACCGCGACCGGTTCGACCGAGCTGAAGCTCTGGCTCCCGGACGGCACCAACTACCCCGGGCAGGACTCGATCCGCGGCCGGCAGGAGCGGCTGGCCGACTCGCTGCAGCAGATCTACGCGGCGCTCGGGCCGGACCAGCGCATGGTGATCGAGTACAAGTTCTTCGAACCGTACTTCTACACCATGGACATCCCGGACTGGGGCACCTCGCTCACCCACTGCCTGGCCCTGGGCGACAAGGCGAAGGTGGTGCTGGACACCGGCCACCACGCACCCGGCACGAACATCGAGTTCATCGTCGCCCAGCTGCTCCGGCTCGGCAAGCTCGGCGCATTCGACTTCAACTCCCGCTTCTACGCCGACGACGACCTGATGGTCGGTGCCGCGGACCCGTTCCAGCTGTTCCGGATCATGCACGAGATCGTGGCGGCGGACGCGCTGCGGCCGGAGGCCGGAGTGAACTTCATGCTGGACCAGTGCCACAACATCGAGGACAACATCACTGCTCAGATCCGGTCGGTGATGAACGTCCAGGAGGCCACCGCCAAGGCCCTGCTGGTCGACCACGAGGCGCTGCGCGAGGCCCAGCTCGGTGGGGACGTGCTCGGCGCCAACGAGATCTTCATGGACGCCTACAACACCGACGTGCGCCCACTGCTGGCAGAGATCCGCGAGCAGAAGGGGCTGGCACCCGACCCGGTGCGGGCGTACAAGGACTCCGGCTACGGCAGCAAGATCGCTGCCGAGCGCGTGGGCGGCACCCAGGCCGGCTGGGGCGCCTGACCGGCCCCGCCCTCCCGACCCGCCGCCCGCCCCGGGCGGAATTGCTCGTCGATCTGGCCACAGATCGTGGCCAGATCGACGAACAAGTTCCAGACTGACCGACCCCAGACCTATCGGAAAGCCACTATGACCCACCCCGTCGTGTCCGACCTGATCGCCCGTTCCAACCGTCTCGGTGCCGACCCGCGCAACACCAACTACGCCGGCGGGAACACCTCCGCCAAGGGCAGCGCTACCGACCCGGTCACCGGGCAGGAGATCGAGCTGTGCTGGGTGAAGGGCTCCGGCGGTGACCTGGGCACCCTCACCGAGAAGGGGCTGGCCGTGCTTCGGGTGGACCGGCTCCGGTCCCTGGTGGACGTCTACCCGGGCGTGGACCGCGAGGACGAGATGGTCGCCGCCTTCGACTACTGCCTGCACGGCAAGGGCGGTGCGGCGCCGAGCATCGACACCGCGATGCACGGTCTGGTGGATGCCCCGCACGTGGACCACCTGCACCCCGACTCCGGCATCGCCATCGCCACCGCCGCCGACGGTGAGCAGCTCACCGAGACCATCTTCGGTGACACGGTGGTATGGGTGCCCTGGCGCCGCCCCGGTTTCCAGCTCGGCCTGGACATCGCTGCGATCAAGGAGGCCAACCCCCGGGCGATCGGCTGCATCCTCGGTGGGCACGGCATCACCTCCTGGGGCGAGACCAGCGAGGAGGCCGAGGCGAACTCGCTGCAGATCATCCGCACCGCTGAGGAGTACATCGCCGCGCACGGCAAGGCCGAGCCGTTCGGCGCTGTGGTGCCTGGCTACGAGCCCCTGCCGGAGGCCGAGCGGCGCGCGAAGGCTGCCGCGCTGGCGCCGGTGATCCGCGGCCTGGCCTCCACCGACGCCCCGCAGGTGGGGCACTTCACCGACTCCGAGGAGGTGCTGGAGTTCCTCTCCCGGGAGAAGCTGGCCCCGCTGGCCGAGCTCGGTACCTCCTGCCCGGACCACTTCCTGCGCACCAAGGTCAAGCCGCTGGTCCTCGATCTGCCCGCCGACGCCCCGGTGGAGGACGTCGTGGCTCGCCTCGGTGAGCTGCACGAGACCTACCGCGCCGACTACGCCGCCTACTACGAGCGGCACGCCGACGCCGAGTCCCCCGCCATGCGGGGTGCCGACCCGGCGATCGTGCTGGTGCCGGGCGTGGGCATGTTCTCCTTCGGGAAGAACAAGCAGACCGCCCGGGTCGCCGGTGAGTTCTACGTCAACGCGATCAACGTGATGCGCGGTGCCGAGGCGCTGTCCACCTACGCCCCGATCGACGAGCGGGAGAAGTTCCGGATCGAGTACTGGGCGCTGGAGGAGGCCAAGCTGCAGCGGATGCCCAAGCCGAAGGCGTTGGCCACCCGGGTGGCCGTGGTCACCGGCGGTGCCTCCGGGATCGGCAAGGCCACCGCGCAGCGGCTCGCCGCCGAGGGTGCCTGCGTGGTGATCGCCGACCTGAACCTCGAGGCCGCCCAGCAGCTGGCCGACGAGCTCGGGGGTGCGGACGTGGCCACCGCCGTGGCCTGCGACGTCACCGACGAGGCCCAGGTGAGCGCGCTCATCGACGCCGCCGCGCTGGCCTTCGGCGGGGTCGACCTGGTGGTGAACAACGCCGGGCTGTCCATCTCCAAGCCGCTGCTGGAGACCAGCACCAAGGACTGGGACCTGCAGCACGACGTGATGGCCCGCGGCTCCTTCCTGGTCTCCCGGGAGGCGGCCCGGGCGATGATTGCCCAGAAGATGGGCGGTGACATCGTCTACATCGCGAGCAAGAACTCGCTGTTCGCCGGCCCGAACAACATCGCCTACTCCGCCACCAAGGCCGACCAGGCGCACCAGGTGCGGCTGCTGGCCGCCGAGCTGGGTGCGCACGGCATCCGGGTCAACGGCATCAACCCCGACGGTGTGGTGCGCGGCTCGGGCATCTTCGCCGGCGGTTGGGGCGCCAAGCGCGCCGCGGTCTACGGGGTGGAGGAGTCCGAGCTGGGCGCCTACTACGCCAAGCGCACCCTGCTCGGCCGCGAGGTGCTGCCCGAGCACGTGGCCGCCGCCGTGTTCGCCCTCACCGGCGGCGACCTGGCCCAGACCACCGGTCTGCACATCCCGGTCGACTCCGGGGTGGCGGCCGCCTTCCTGCGCTGATGGCCCGGGCCGGCACGTTCGCCGCAGTCGACCTGGGCGCCACCTCCGGGCGGGTGATCCGCGCGGAGGTGCGCGCCGGCGGGGTCGACCTGCAGGAGGTGCACCGGTTCGCCAACGAGCCCATCGAGGACGGCGGCACGTTGCGGTGGCAGGTCATCGCACTCTGGCAGGAGGTGCTGGTAGGGCTCCGGGCGGCCGGCGCAGACGGGGTCCTGGACGGCATCGGCATCGACTCCTGGGCGGTGGACTACGGTCTGCTGGACTCCGCGGGCCGACTGCTCGCCGACCCGGTCGCCTACCGGGACGAGCGCACCGCCGACGTGATCGAGCAGGTGCACACCCGGATCAGCCCGGAGGACCTGTACGCGATCAGCGGCATGCAGCACCTGCCGTTCAACACCATCTACCAGCTGGCCGCCGAGCAACGCGGCCCGCTGTGGGACCGGGCGGCCCGCGCGCTGCTGCTGCCCGACCTGCTCGGCTACTGGCTCACCGGCGTGCAGGTGAGCGAGCTGACCAATGCCTCCACCACCGCCCTGCTGGACCAACGCAGCCGGACCTGGTCGAGCCAGCTGCTCTCCGCCGTCGGCGTGCCGGGCGACCTGCTCGCCCCGGTGGTCGAACCGGGCACGCTGCTCGGCCACCTCACCGAGGAGGTCCAGACCAGCACGGGTCTGGGCTCGGTCCCGGTGTACACCGTCGGCTCGCACGACACCGCCTCAGCAGTGCTCTCGGTGCCGGCAGAGCGGGAGGACTTCGCCTACATCTCCTCGGGTACGTGGTCCCTGGTCGGGGTGGAGCTCACCGAGCCGGTGCTCACCGAGGACTCCCGGACGGCGAACTTCACCAATGAGCTCGGTGTCGACGGCACGGTGCGCTACCTGCGCAACGTGATGGGCCTGTGGGTGCTCTCGGAGTGCCAGCGCACCTGGGCGGACCAGGGGCACCCGGTCGAGCTGGCCGAGCTGCTCGCCGAAGCCGAAGCACTCCCTGCGCGCCGCACGCTGCTGGACGTGGACCACGCGGACTTCCTGCCGCCCGGGGACATGCCGGCCCGGCTGCGCGCGCACGCCCGCGCCGCCAGACAACCGGAACCGACCAGCCCGGCTGAGCACGCCCGCTGCATCATCGACTCCCTCGCCCTGGCCTACCGGAGAGCCATCGACGACGCTGCTCGCCTGTCCGGCCGGCAGGTCGCCGTGGTGCACGTGGTCGGGGGCGGGTCGCAGAACAGCCTGCTCTGCCAGGCCACCGCCGATGCCACCGGCCTACCCGTGCTGGCCGGACCGGTCGAGGGCACCGCGCTGGGCAACGCCCTGGTGCAGGCCCGAGCTGCCGGGGTGCTCAGCGGCGACCGCACCGCCCTGCGCGCAGTGGCCGCCCGCACCGCCGACGTGCGCACCTACCAGCCGGACCGTGCCGAGCACACCGCCTGGCAGACGGTCTGAGTGTCTGCGCTATCAGCTCAGCAGCACAGCGACCTGCTCCCGGAGGCCTTCGCGACCTTCACCGACCCGCCCGCCGAGGCCCGTCCGATGATGCGGTGGTGGTGGTTCGGCGCGGGCATGTCCACGGCCGACATCGACGACCAGCTGGCCTCGATGCACCGCTCCGGTCTCGGTGGTGTGGAGCTCGCCTTCGTCTACCCGCTGGATCCCGCGCCGGGGCCGGCCTTCCTGTCGCAGGAGATGCTCCACCTGGTCGGCCACGCCGCGCGCCGCGGGCGCGACCTCGGCCTGCGTGTGGACCTCACGCTGGGCAGCGGCTGGTCCTATGGAGGCGCGCACGTCCCGCCAGCGCTGGCTGCGCAACGACTGTGGTGGGACCAGCGGACCATCGGGCCAGGAGCGGCGCGGCTGCGCATCGGGAGCCGATGGCCGCAGGAGCACGTGGTCGCCGCCTACGTTGGTGAGGGCTCACCCGGCGAGGGGCCGGAGGACTACCAGCAGGTCGAGCTCACCGGAGCCGAGGTCGTCGTGCCACCCGGGGCCGGGCCGCGTACCCTGCTGCTCGCGGTCGCCGGTCCTACCGGGCAGCAGGTGAAGCGCGCGGCGAACGGTGCCGAGGGACCGGTGCTGGACCACTACTCGGCCGAGGCGATCGCCCACCACCTGCGCGCGGTCGGCGAACCGCTGCTGGCTGCTGCCGGTGCGAAGAACATCACCGCCGTGTTCTGCGACAGCCTCGAGGTCTACCACGCGGACTGGACGCCCAGCATGGTGGCGGAGTTCATCGCACGCCGCGGCTACGACCCGCTGCCGGTGCTGTACCGGCTCCGGGTGGACCATCCCGAGGCAGCCGGGCTGCGGGCGGACTACTACCGCACGCTCTCGGAGCTGCAGGAGGAGAGCTTCCTCACCCCGGTGCGCTCCTGGGCCCGCGAGCACGGGGTCGCCTTTCGGGTGCAGAACTACGGCCGCCCACCCGCGCGAGTGAGCGGCTACCGCTGCGCTGACCTGGTCGAGGGGGAGGGTTGGGGCTGGCGCGGCATCCCAGAGACCAAGTGGGCCTCCTCCGCCGCCCACCACCTGGGCCGACCGGTGGTCTCCTCGGAGACCTGGACCTGGGTGGCCTCCCCCTCGTTCCGCGCCCGCCCGATCGACCTGAAGGGCGAGGCGCACGAGCACCTGCTGCTCGGCGTCAACCAGCTCATCGGTCACGGCTGGCCGTTCTCCCCACGAGCGGCCGTCGACCCCGGCTGGGCCTTCTACGCCGCCGGCGCCCTCAGCGACCGGAACGCCTGGTGGGCTGCCGCCCCGGAGCTGTTCGGGTACCTGACCCGGCTGTCGGCGCTGCTGCGCACCGGTGAGCACGTAGCCGACGTGGCGCTCTGGCTCCCCTACGAGGACACCTATGCCGCCTTCGGCCCCGACTGCGCAGCCAACCTGTGGCGCGGCAGCGTGGCACAGATCGGTGCCCAGGTGCCGGCGATGCTCCGGGAGGCGGGTTACGACTTCGACGTCGTCGACGCCCAGACCTCGGTGGAGTCCATCACCCGCCGACACCGGGTGGTCGTGCTGGCGGGTAGCAAGCTCCTGTCCGCACAGGATGCCGACCACCTGCGCGCGATCACCGCGCGAGGGTGTCCGGTGGTCGTGGTCGACTCCCCAGTGCTACCGGAGGCCCGGCACGTCGCGGCCGCCGAGCTGTTGCGCGTGATCGGTGACGTCGTCGCCCCGGACGCCGCCGTGGACCACCCGGACGTGGGGGTGCTGCACCGGCGCCACGAGGCCGGGGAGGTCTATCTCGTGGTCAACACCGGACCACGACCGGTGGCCGCCCGCCTGCAGCCACGGACGCCCTACGGCGGCTGGGAGACCTGGGACGCCCACAGCGGCGCCGTCAGCCATCGTGGTAGTGGCGAGATCCGGCTGGCGCTTGCCCCCTACGAGGCGAGCGTGGTGGTCACCTCGCCGCGGCCACCCCTGGATCGCGAACGCTCCCATCCGCGACCTGAATCGGTTCACGGGCCGCACGGGGGAGCGTTCGCGACTGGTGGCGGGGGTGCTGGCCCCACCTGGCAGCTCTCGGACTGGCAGCTGACCGAGCCCGGTGGTCGGTCCAGACCCGTACGGCTGCCGCACGTCTGGGAGGAGGACGGTCTGGACGGCGTGGTCGGGACGGCGACCTACACCAGCACGGTGACCTGCGAGGGCGTGCTGCCGGAGCACCTGGTGCTCGACCCGGCCGGGCTGCCGGTACCGCCGCGCACCGCCCGCCAGCCGCAGTCCTACCAGGCGCACGCCGCCGAACCGCTCGGCGTGGTCGCCGTGGTCCGGGTGAACGGCGAGCAGGCCGGCGTGCTCTGGGACCACCCCCACCGGCTGCGGGTCGGGCACCTGCTGCGCGAGGGTGCGAACCAGATCGAGCTGCAGGTCAGCGGCACCTCGGTGGCCGGTCTGCGCGACGAGCGCTGGCGTGAGGTGTACCGGCAGGCAACTGCTGTGCACGGACGGCGATTCACCATGCAGGAGATCGACCTGGCCGACGAACCGACCCGGACCGGGATCTTCGTGGTGCCGCAGCTGCGCTGAGCGGGGCCGGCGACCAACGACCTATCGGCGATCGGCGAGCCACGAGCGCCCAGCGCCCAGCGCCCAGCGCCCCTAAATCGATCCAAGACTGTCTTGACGCGGCGTTGACCGCTCCGCTAGCGTCAGGGGATAACGCTTACCGGACGGGGGGCAGCCGTCGAGGATCGGTGAGCGAGGTCCGGCCGCACTTGGCTGGGCCGACAGTCAGATCATGACGATCGCCTGCGCGTACCCATAGCGCAGACAATTGTTTGAATCGATTCATGACCGATCGGAGAAGATCTCATGACCGTCGCTTTCTCGTCCCGAGGGCGGCCAGTAGCACTGCTTGCGGCAGCGGCCACTGCCGTCACCACCGGGCTGGTGGTGAGCGCACCCGCCACCGCAGCGCCTCAGGACCCGGCTGATGCCGGCACCTCCGAAGCGCAGCAGGAGCCGCTGCGCTTCGACTTCGGTCCCGGCACCGTGGCGGACGGCTACGCCCAGGTCACTGCCGACAGCACCTACAGCGAGGAGACCGGGTTCGGTTTCACCGGGGACGCAGAGGTGACCGGCGCCGACCGCGGCGGCGAGGACCCGATCAAGGGGGACTTCCTCACCCCCGCTGAGGCGACCTTCGTGGTCGACCTGCCGAACCTGGACTACACGGTCTCCCTGGTCGCCGGGGACTCGGAGGAGGCCACGCAGATCGCCATCTCCAGCGAGCAGATGCAGAAGGTGCAGACCGCCGACCGCGGGCCCGGTGAGTACCTGGAGATGAACTACGACATCGCCCTGGTGGACGGGCAGATGTCCTTCACCTTCACCGGCGACGCGCCGAACATCAACGCCATCGTGATCACCGCTCAGGAGGAGCAGAGGCCGGGCGATGTGCCCACCGCGTTCCTCACCGGTGACTCCACGATGCAGACCTACGACGAGTACTGGGAGCCGCAGGCCGGCTGGGGCCAGGTGTTCGACCAGTTCGTGCCCGAGGGTGTGGTGGTGGACAACCAGTCCATCGGTGGCCGCAGCTCGAAGACGTTCGTCACGGAGGGCCGGCTGGACGCAGTGCTGCTCGAGGCCCGGCCCGGCGACTACGTGTTCGCGCAGTTCGGCCACAACGACGCCACCCAGTCCCGTCCGGAGCGCTACACCACCCCCGAGGAGTACCAGGGCTACCTGCGGATCTTCGTCGAAGGTGCCCGGCAGCGCGGCGCCACACCGGTCCTCATCACCCCGGTGAACCGGCTGGACTACGACGCCGAGACCGGCAAGTTCAACGAGAGCTTCCCCGAGTACGTGGCCGCGATGAAGGAGGTCGCGGCAGCCTCCGACGTCGACCTCATCGACCTGTCCGCCTCCTCGCGGGCCTACCTGGACGAGATCGGCCCGGAGATGGCCGAGTCGGTGTTCCTGCACGTACCACCGGGCGTGTACCCGAACCGCCCCGAGGGCACCCAGGACGACACCCACTTCCAGTCCTACGGCGCCATCCAGATGGCCCGGCTGGTCGCGCTCGACCTGGCCGAGCTGGACCTGCCGGTCTCCGAGCTGGTGCAGGTGACCGAGCCGGACGAGCTGCCCGCAGCGCCCGCCGGCGTGGCGGTGCAGACCGTGACCAGCGCCTCGGTCACCCTCACCTGGGACGCTGTGGACGGCGCGGACGTCTACCGCGTGTTCCGCAGCGAGGCTGGGGCAGACGAGTTCACCCTGGCCGGGACCTCCACTCTTGACCAGGCGCTCATCGGCGGTCTGGAGGAAGGGGTGGCCTACGACTTCCGGGTCAGTGCGATGAACGGCCTCGGCGAGGGCGTGGTGAGCGAGACCGTCAGCGCCACCACCCGTTCGGCGCAGTACAAGTTCGACTTCCAGCCCGCCGGTGCACCGGTCGCTGACGGCTACACCGAGGTGAACCGCAGCACCCTCTACACCCCCGAGCTCGGGTATGGCCTCGTGGATGCCGAGGGGATGGACGACCGGGACCGCGGCGACGGAGACGATGATGTCGCCTGCGACTTCGTCATCGAGTTCGGCGGCCGGTACGAGTTCCTCGTCGACCTGCCGAACGGCAGCTACTCCGCCGCCACGGTGGTGGGTGACCTGCTCGGCAGCGTGCGCACGAACATCGAGATCGAGGGTCGTGACTATGGCGGGCAGAGTGCCCGCGAGGGCCACACGGAGAAGGTGCACGAGGACATCGTGGTCACCGACGGCCAGCTGAACCTGGTCATCACCGGCCAGACCGCGCACCTGAACGGCTTCACCCTCACCCCGATCCTGGTGGCACCGGAGTCGGTGCAGCTGGAGAACCTGACCATGGAGGGCGCCACCGGCCAGGTGGAGCTGTCCTGGCCGGAGGCGCCGGAAGCGGAGTCCTACCGGGTGTACCGCACCGGACCGGACGGCGAGGCGACGCTCGTCGGCGAGACCGAGGGCACCACGCTGACCGACGACGAGGCGCACGCCGGCGTCACCTACTCCTACGCCGTCACCACGGTGACCGCCAGCGGGGAGGAGTCCTTACCCTCGGTGAGCCTGGACGTCGAGGTGGTCGACCCCGATGTGGCAGTGCCCGCCGCGCCCACCGGGCTCGCCTACACCTCGGTGACGAAGAACGCCGTCGAGCTGGTCTGGGACGAGAGCACCGAGGCGCTGTTCTACCTGGTGGAGCGTGCCGAGGACACCGACGGTGACTTCACCGTCGTCGGCCGGACCGAGGACGCCACCTTCACCGACGAGACCGTGCTCACCACGATCGAGTACTACTACCGCGTGGTGGCAGTGAACGCCGGCGGCGCCTCCGAGCCCTCGGCGGTGATCGAGACTCCCGGTGAGACCGAGCTGGTCCGGGACGCCGAGTACCTGGACCGCTCCCCGGTGGCGGTGACCCAGGAGCAGGGCGTCTACCTCGGCTGGCGGATGCTCGGCCTGGACCCGGCCGGGATCGCGTTCCACGTCTACCGCGACGGTGAGCGCATCACCGACGAGCCGATCACCGACAGCACCAACTACGTCGACACCGGCGGCGCAGCCGACTCCGTCTACCGGATCTCCCAGGTGCTCGACGACGG
This sequence comes from Ruania albidiflava DSM 18029, assembly GCF_000421225.1. GTDB lineage: Bacteria > Actinomycetota > Actinomycetes > Actinomycetales > Beutenbergiaceae > Ruania > Ruania albidiflava. The sequence continues at coordinate 171,643 of NZ_ATWL01000003.1, forward strand.
GGAGAGCTGGGCCACCGACGAGTTCAGCCCGTGGGCCGAGCAGTACCTGGACGTGCCCCTGGAGAAGCCGGCCGACGCCTACACCAAGGACGGCCAGCCCTACTCCTACTCCGCCGGCGATGCGTCCGTGGGGGACGTGGACGGTGACGGCGAGCTGGAGATCATCCTGATCTGGAACCCCTCGAACGCCAAGGACAACTCCCAGGCCGGCTACACCGGCAACGTGTACGTGGACGCCTACAAGCTCGACGGCACCCGGTTGTGGCGCATCGACCTCGGGGTGAACATCCGTGCCGGGGCGCACTACACCCAGGCGATGGTCTACGACCTGGACTCCGACGGCCGGGCCGAAGTGGTGATGAAGACCGGTGACGGCACGGTCGACGGCCAGGGCACCGTGATCGGCGATGCCGATGCCGACTGGCGCAACTCCAGCGGCTACATCCTCACCGGACCGGAGTTCCTCACCGTCTTCGACGGCGAGACCGGTGCGGCGATCGACACGGTTGACTACGTCCCGCCGCGCGGGGACGTGGAGTCCTGGGGCGACGGCTACGGCAACCGGGTGGACCGGTTCCTGGCTGCAGTGGCCTACCTGGACGGGGAGCACCCGAGCGTGATCTTCTCCCGGGGCTACTACACCCGAGCGGTGGTCGCCGCGTTCGACTTCGACGGCGAACAGCTCACCAGCCGGTGGGTGTTCGACTCCTCGGATCCGGGCAACGGCGACTACGCCGGACAGGGCAACCACAACCTGTCCGTGGGGGACGTGGACGAGGACGGCAAGGACGAGATCGTGTTCGGCTCGGCCACCATCGACGACGACGGCACCGGTCTGTACTCCACCGGCCTGGGTCATGGGGACGCCCTGCACCTGGGCGACCTGGACCCCAGCCGTGCCGGCCTGGAGGTGTTCGCCGTGCACGAGGACATGGGCGCCTCCGGGAACCTCGGTTCCACGTTCCGGGATGCCGCCACCGGTGAGGTGCTGTGGTCCACACCGGCTGAGGTGGACACCGGCCGCGGTGCCGCTGCGGACATCGACCCGCGGCACGAGGGTGCCGAGGCGTGGAGCGTGGGCGGTGACGCCGCCTGGAACTCCCCCGAGGGGTACCTGATGAGCGCCGACGGGGAGCAGATCAGCACCGACATCCCGGCCGCGAACTTCGTCACCTGGTGGGACGGCGACCTGCTCCGGGAGATCACCGACCACGAGTTCGACGAGACCAGCCGCACCGGAGAGCCGGTCGTGTACGAGTGGGACTACGAGAACAACGAGCAGGTGGAGATCTTCCGACCCGAGGGTGTGCTCAGCAACAACGACACCAAGGGCAACCCCTCGCTGCAGGCGGACCTGTTCGGCGACTGGCGCGAAGAGCTGGTGTACCGCACGGAGGACTCCTCCGCGCTGCGCATCTTCACCACCACCGACGTCACCGACACCCGGTTGCGCACCTTGATGTCCGACCCGGTCTACCGGCTCGGCATCGCCTGGCAGCTCACCGGCTACAACCAGCCCCCGCACACCAGCTACTTCCTGGGTGAGGGGATGGAGACACCGGCGGCGCCGTCGATCGCCTACACCACCGAGCCGCCGGCGCCCGAGCCGGTGCCCGGTCCGGCGACCAGCGCTCCGGCACGTGGTGAGCTGTCCACCACCAGCGGGTGGGCGTATGGGTTGGCTGATGGGAACTACACGGTCTCGATGAACCTGTGGTGGGGTCAGAACGCCAACGAGGTCCGGGTGTACGAGAACGGTGAGCTGATCGGCTCCTCGCTGCTGACCGACGACACCCCGGCAGCCCAGGAGTTCTCAGTGGACGTGTCCGGCCGTGCGAACGGCAGCTACACCTACACCTGTGAGCTGGAGAACCAGCACGGGGTGAGTGAGTGTGCGCCGGTGACGGTGCAGGTGACCGATGCTGAACCGGGGCAGGCGGTGCTCAGTGCGGACAACTGGGACGGCGACGGGCAGTACACGGTCACGGCCAACCTCTGGTGGGGGACCAATGCCACCGAGTACCGGCTGTATGAGGACGGTGAGCTCATCGACTCCCAGGAGCTGACCGCGCACACCCCGGACGCGCAGTCGGCGGTCACCGAGATCAGCGGCCAGGAGCCGGGCACGTACACCTACGTGGCCGAGCTGGTCAACGATGCTGGGTCGACCGAGACCGAGGCGATCGAGGTGGACGTGGACTGAGCCCTGGCCCCGCCGTGGGCGCAACGTCACTGAAGACCGGGCACCTGTGCCCGATGTTGATTGACGTTGTGCCCGCATGGGTGCCCGGATCACCGCTGGGGCCGGAGCGATGGACGTAACCAGATCGTCATGATCGTCGAGCTGGATCGCGCTTTCCGCGGCTTGCGCCGGGACGAACCGTCTGCCATAGTTTGTAACGATTCACGCGAATCGATCCAAAGAAAGCAGGATGTGGAGCAGCGACTCCTTCGGTGCGCTGCGACAGACCGAGCAGAGAGGCTCTGCAGATGACATCGACGACCAGGCGAAGTGCTCGCCATCTCCTCCCGCTCGCTGCCGCGGCGACTGCTGCGGCGCTGGCGCTGACTGCCTGTTCTGGTGGTGGCGGAGGGGGTGGCTCGGAGGAGGCCGAGTCCCTCGACCCGGACGAGCAGATCACTCTCCGGATGGACTGGTGGGGTAACGACGACCGTGCCGAGCGGTACAACGAGGCGATCGAGCTGTTCGAGGAGGAGTACCCGAACATCGACGTGCAGGCGAACTTCTCCTCCTGGGACGACTACTGGACCGCGCGCAACACCGAGGCCGCCGGCTCCTCGTTGCCGGACGTCTTCCAGATGGACCTCGCCTACCTCACCCAGTACGGCAACCGGAACCAGCTGCTGGACCTGGCTCCCTACCTGGGTGGTGAGCTCGATGCGAGCGGCATGCCGGAAGAGCTTCTCGACTCTGGCCGCGTCGGGGACGCGCTCTACGGCGTTCCGCAGAGCACGAACACCCTCGCGCTCTTCTACATCCCGGCCACGGTGGAGAAGATCGGCGTGGAGCCGCCGACCGCGGACATGACCTGGGCCGATTATGTGCAGTGGAACGCCGAGGCTGCTGACGCCGGAACCGACCAAGAACCGGCGTTGTACGGAACTGGTGACTTCACCGGCGTGTTCTGGATGTACATCCAGTGGATGGTGCAGAACGGGAACGACGTCTTCACCGATGACGGTGAGCTGGCGTTCACCGAGGACGACGTGCGCAGCTGGCTGGAGCTCACCGCGGACCTGCGGGAGAACGACCAGCTCTTCCCCGCCGAGCGTGCCGCCCAGCTTGACCCGATGAGCGGGTTCACCGAGGGTGAGGTCGCCACCGAGTTCTCCTGGGACAACTTCCTCGCCGGCTACTTGGCCGACTCCGGAGCGGACCAGATCGAGATGCTCCCGGTGCCCACGGTCGAGGGGTCGGATGCGCGAGCGATGTTCCAGAAGCCGTCGATGCTGCTCTCAGCAGCCCAGACCACGCAGCACCCGGCTGCTGCCGCTGCCCTGATCGATTTCATCACCAACGACCCGGAGGTGGGCGAGGTGTTTGGCACCTCCCGCGGCGTGCCCTCCACCGAGTCCGCACGCTCGCAGCTCGATGCCGAGGGTGTGGATGCACAGGTGATCGGTTACGAGGAGGACGTTGCCGACCAGATCACCGAACCGGTACCGACCTTGCCGGAAGGCTTCGGCACCATCGAGTCGGCCTGGCTGCGGCTCTCGGAGAGCCTTGGCTACGGCGAGATCACGGTGGACGAGTTCATCGAGCAGTGGTTCGCGGAGGCGGACAGCGCGCTGTCCTGACCGAGACCGCACGAGGCGGGCTGCACGCTGACCGGCTGCGGATCGGCAGGTATGGACCGCCGTCCGCCGAGCGACAAGCACCTAGACCCAGGATCCAGCCCGGATCCTGGGTCTAGGCGCTTGTGGGATCGGCGTGCGTTGGTGGTGTGCACCATGCCCGAGGGGGTGCTTGACCCGGCTGGTGCCCATCACTAGCGTCGCTGGATAACGCTTACCGACGGGGGTGCGGCGCAGGTCGGATGCTCGACCGAGCCGGGTGACGGGCTCCGGTGCGTCGTCTCACCAACGTGAGTGAATCGATTCATAGTCGAGGAAGATCGCACGGCACGCGCCACGATCCTTCTGACACCGCGATGAGAGAAGGGTCGTGCCCATGACCGATGTACCTGAGATGTCCCGCCGGACGTTCGGCAGGCTGGCCGGAGTGACCGCCTGCGCGCTCCTCCCACTGGCGGTGCCGAGCCGCGCTGCGGCGCAGGAGGCGCCCGCCGTCCAGGAGACGGACAGCCAGATCATCGTCGACAACGGCGAGATAGAGCTCACCATCGACAAGTCCAACGGCCGCGCCCGCTCGCTCGTCTACGGCGGACGCAACCTGGTCGGTCGAGGTAACTATGACATGAACAGCACCCGCGAGGGTTCGCGACTCCCGCTGCCTGGCGGGGAGACGACGTTCAGCATCCGGCAGGAGGCGGACTTCGTGGACGTCGCCTTCACCCATCCGCCCAGCAACGACATGCCGTGCTGGCTCACCCGGCACCACATCGTCAGGTCCGGGGAGACCGGCGTCCATCTCGCCACGAGCTTTGAGCACCCCGCCGATCTGCACGGGTTCCGCACCGACCAGCACCGTTACGTCGTCTACACCGCAGGTGACACCTTCACCCACGCGTGGGTGGAGGACGACCCGATCGGCGAGCCGTGGCGCCAGGCGGCAGCCAAGATGCCCACACCGCAGGAGATGAGCCAGGCGGCCGTGGTCATGGACGCCACCTACGACCTGGCCGGTACCGGCAGCGAGTACCCGCGCCGCTACTACACGAAGTACGACTGGGCGGTGTACATGCAGGAGCACGGGCTGCACGGGCTGCACGGGCTGTACGGCAACGGCTACGGGATGTGGGCAGCGCTGCCGAACCTCGAGGCGTTCAGCGGTGGCCCGGTGCGGCAGGACCTGATCCTGCACCAGCGCACCGGAGGGCCGGTGCTGCTGGTAGAGCCGCACGCCACGCACTACGGCGCACCACCGATCCGGGTCGAGGCCGGCCAGCCCTGGCAGAAGACCTATGGCCCCTACTACGTGCACCTCAACCGCGGTGACGATCCAAGGCAGCTCCACGAGGATGCAGCGCAGTACGCCCGGTTCGATGCGCATGCGGACCTCTACGACCGCCTCGCCCTGCCTGGCTGGACGCCGCGCGCCGACCGGTCCACGGTGAGCGGCGTTGCCAGGATCCCGGGAGTGCGCCAGTGGGACGGCGCCCTCGCGGTCCTCTCCGACAACCGCACACCGATGCAAGACACCGTCCTGGGCTACAACTACTGGACCAGCATCGGCCGCGGTGGCCGGTTCGAGATCGACCACGTACGCCCTGGCACCTACCGGCTCACCCTGTACGGCGACGGGATCTGGGGTGAGCACGTGATCGACGACGTCCAGGTCGGCGCCGGACAGCACGTGCGACTGGGCGCGATGCACTGGGAGACGGAGGAGCACGGTCGCACCGTCTTCCAGATCGGGACGCCGAACCGCACCTCGGTCGAGTTTCGCAACGGTGCCCAGTTCCGGCAGTACGGCCTCTACCAGCAGTTCCACTAGGACTTCCCGGACGGAGTCGCCTACACCGTCGGGGAGAGCGACGAGTCCGACTGGAACTACATCCAGTACCAACGCGCCTACCGGGTCGAGGCGCCGAGCGGCACTGTGCTGCCCGAAGGAGCCGAGGGTGTCTACCTGTTCGATTTCGGGAGCGGCAGCAGTCCCCTGGCCGCCGGCTACGAGCGTGTGGCCGATGACCTGCTCTACTCCGCTGGCCAGGGCTTCGGGCTCGACAAGAGCGTGGACTCCCGCTCTCGGGACAGTGGCAGCGAGCTGCTGCGGGACTTCACCGTCGGGGCCGACTACACCTTCTCGGTGGACCTGCCGGACGGGGAGTACGCCCTCACCGTGCACTCGGGGGACGCGATCGCGGCGAACCAGTCGCAGGTCTCGGTCGATGGCGGCCCGCCGGTGGATCTGTCTGCCGATGCTGGCGAGTACGCCACCCACACTGAGCAGGTGACAGTCCAGGGTGGTCGCCTGGACCTGACCGCCAGCGGCGACGGACGGATCAATGCGGTAGAGATCCTCGCCGCTGATGCTGCTGTGCCGGTGCTGGAGTCCCTCAGCACGGACGGTGCCGAGCTGGTGCCGGAGTTCAGCCCGTTCCGCTCGGACTTCGCCGTGGACCTGGCCCCAGGCGTCGAGTCGGTCACCATCCAGGCAATCGGCAAGGACGGTGAGCCGGTGTCCGTGGCGGGTGAGCCGGTTCCGGACAGCGGGCTCACCGTGCCGCTGAGCGGGCGCCGCAGCGAGATCGAGATCCAGGTCGGCGCTGGCGACGGGGAGCCGACCACCTACCGCCTGCACGTCACCACCCAGGAGCCGCCCTGGCAGATCCTCTTCGATCTGCCCAGCGCGCCTGCCCCGCAGGTGAAGGCGACCCTCTCGGTCTGGCTGGCCGCCTGGGCGATGGGTGCGGCGCTGCCTGTGCCGCCGGAGGAGAGCAACCTGACCATCTCGGTGAACGACACTCCGTTCGTCTGGACGTTCAAGCCGGACGATGCCCGCGGGGCGACCTACCGCAGCGCGTGCGGTGGTCGGGTCTACCGTCGGGAGATCGCATTCGACGGCGCGCTGCTGCGTAGCGGCCGTAACGAGATTACAGTGCAGATCAACAAGGGTGCAGCCCACTTGTTTAACGAGGCGGCCTACGACGCCATCCGGCTGCAGATCGCCGACTGAGCTGCCCCGCTGCCGCGCACTTGTGGAGCCGTCCGGCTCACCTCTGTGCTGGCACCGCAGCGGCGGCGCGTCGGCAGGGTCAGCTCTCGGGTAGCGCCAGCACGGTCACGGGACGCCCCTCCGGTGACCGTGCTTCGACGTCCTGGCGCTCGGCCACCACGACGATCTCCTCGCCGTGCTGCCATGCCCGCCACCAGCTCGAGCCACGGACGGTGAGCTCGCCTGCGGCCAGCTGGGAGCGGGCGGTGGTCAGCGGTTTGACCGTGGTCATGAACGGTGCCACCTGCTCCAGGGTGCGGCGCTGGACGTCGGGAATCCGACCTGAGGCCTCCGGCCCGACGTTCAGCAGCAGTCGGCCACCACGGGAGACCACGTCCGCGTACAGCTGGGCCAGCTCTCGTGCCGACAGGGTCAGGGCGGTGTCCTCCATCTGGTTGTAGCCGAAGGAGAACCCGAGACCGCGGGTGTGCTCCCAGCTGCTGCCCGTCTCGTTAGCGACGTCGTGGGAGTATTCGCTGGTGCGGTAGTCCCACACCGGGCTGCCCCAACGGTCGTTGACGATCCCGTCCGGCACGGCCCGCCGGTACCGGGTCAGCAGCGCATCCAGCGAGCCGTCCGCCTTGCCCGCATCCGGCCAGTTGATGTCGTTCCAGAGCACGGACGGGAGGTAGCGCTCGATCAGGTCGTCCACGTGCGCGGTGGCGTAGGCGGCGTAGTCGGCACCGTTGGGTCGCAGCGGCTCCAGGTCGTCGCTCGAGGTGATCGGCGGGTGGTCGGCGAATGCCCAGTCCAGCCCGCCGGAGTAGTAGACGCCGAACCGCAGGCCGGCCTGTCTCGTCGCGTGGGCGAGGGGAGCGAGCAGGTCACGGCCCGGTCCTGCCTCGACAGTGGTAGGCGCCCGGTCTCCCGGGGCGTCCCACAGGCAGATCCCGTCGTGGTGCTTGGTCACCGGGATGACGTAGTCGGCCCCGGCGTCCTGGAACAGCTGCACCCAGTCCGCGGGGTCGTAGCTCTCCGCCTGCCAGTCCTGCAGGAACGATGCGTACGGCCGGTCACCGTGCGCGGTGGCGTGGTGCTGGGCTGCGGGGGACCCGGCGATCCGGATCGTGTTCGCGTACCACTCCGCATAGGCGTTGTGCGTGAACCACTCGTCGTCCGGCACCGCGCCGAGCGCACCGGTGGGCTCGGCCCACGCGGGCACGGAGTAGGCCCCCCAATGGATGAAGATCCCGAGGCTGGCGTCTTGAGCCCAGGTCGGCAACGGATCTGGCTGCGGCATCATCGGCTCCTGTCGGGCGCGGTGTGGCTGCTGCCGGAGGTGCCAACGGTTGACCGCCAGCGCAGCGTGGACTCGGCCATCTCATCACACGTCAGAGCCGACCAGGGTCGGCGCGGCGTGGCGATGGTCGGCGACGGGGCCGGTGGTGGTCGCCGTAGCTCCAATGCGATCTTGTATCGATCCAGCGCTGACCTGCGACGATGCGGCGAAGGGCTCGTCCAGAGTGCTCTGCACGGGCTGCCCGCTGTGACTAAAACGTGACCATTACTGCCGGATGGCGCTTTCCGGCGCTTGCGTCGAGGCGTTCGCCATGTCATCATCTGTAACGATTCATTTTGCTCCCGACACGAGGCCTGCACCGCCCACGGCGTACTCCGATGCGGGCCGAGCAGAGAGGCTCCTCCGTATGACTGCAAGGAACCGGCGCTCCACTCCGCGATACCTCCCGCTGGCCGCAGCGGCTACCGCCGCAACACTCGCTCTCACGGCGTGCTCCAGCGGGAGCGATGGCGGCGGGGAACCGGGCAGTGGCGGCACTGTCGACCCGGACGAGCAGATCACGCTGACCATGTACTGGTGGGGCAACGAGGATCGTGCCGACCGGTACAACGAGGCGATCGAGCTGTTCGAGGAGGAGTACCCGAACATCGACGTGCAGGCGAACTACTCCGCATGGGACGACTACTGGCCCGCGCGGGCGACAGAGGCTGCCGGATCGTCGCTGCCGGACGTGTTCCAGATGGACCTGGCCTACCTGAGCCAGTACGGCGGACGGAACCAGCTGGTCGACCTGACCCCGTACCTGGGCGGTGAGCTGGATGCGACCGGTATGCCCGAAGAGCTCCTCGACTCCGGCCGGGTGGGCGACGGGCTGTACGCGATCCCGCAGAGCACCAACACGTTGGCGATGTTCTCCAATCCGGAGCTGATCGAGGAGCTCGGCGTGGAGGCGCCCACTGCGGACATGACCTGGAGCGACTACGCCCAGTGGGCAGCGGAAGCAGCAGGCGCCGGGGCCGACGCTGATCCGGCGCTCTATGGCGCCTACGACTTCACCGGAGTGTTCTGGCTGTTCATCCAGTACATGGTGCAGAACGGCAACGAGGTCTTCACTGACGACGGTGAGCTGGCCTTCACCGAGGACGACGTTCTCGAGTGGCTCAGCCTGGCGAGCGACCTGCGGGCCGAGGGGCAGGTCTGGCCCCCGGACCGGGCTGCCCAGTTCGATCCGCTGGACGGCTTCAGCGCCCAGGAGGTCGCGACGTCAGGCACCTGGGACAACTTCCTCGCGATGTACTACGCCGACACCGGGCTGGACGAGCTGGACATCCTGCCGATACCCACTGTTGAGGGGAACGACGCACGCGGACTGTTCCAGAAACCGTCGATGCTGCTCTCAGCCGGCCAGAACACTGAGCACCCGGAGGCAGCGGCAGCGCTGATCAACTTCATCACCAACGATGCCGAAGCCGGAGCGATCTTCGGGACCTCCCGCGGCGTCCCGGCCACCGAGTCCGCGCGCTCAGAGATGGACGTGAGCGGTACGGACGAGCAGGTCATCACCTTCGAGGAGGAGATGGCTGACGAGATCACCGAGCCGGTGCCCACGCTGCCGGAAGGCTTCGGCACGATCGAGGCGGCATGGCTGCGCCTCTCCGAGACCCTCGCTTACGGCGAGATCACCGAGGACGAGTTCGTCCAGCAGTGGTTCGCTGAGGCCGAGAGCGCTCTGCCGTGATTCAGGCCGCGTCCCCTGAGATCGAGGAGGTCTCATGACGACTGACACTCGCCTCGGCGCTGCCGCCGACACCGGGAAGCGGCCCCACCAGGGGTCGCGGACCCGGGCGGAGGCGCGGGCCGGCTATGTGTTCCTGCTGCCATGGCTGGTGGGCTTCTTCGTGCTGACGGTCGGTCCGATGCTGGCGTCGCTCTACCTGTCGTTCACCGACTATGACCTGTTCGGCGCGCCGGAGTTCATCGGGGCGGACAACTACAAGGACCTGTTCGCCGACCCGCGGTTCCGCAAGTCGGCGCAGGTGACCGGGCTGTACGTCGTCCTGGGTGTACCGATCAAGCTGGCGGCGGCTTTGGGTGTGGCGATGTTGTTGAACGCCAAGCGCAAGGGTCTGGGCTTCTACCGGTCAGCGTTCTACGCGCCGTCGCTGGTGGCGGCGAGTGTGTCGATCGCGATCGTCTGGCGTGCGATGTTCATCGACGACGGCGCCGTGGACCGAGCGCTGCAGGTGTTCGGTATCCACCTGGGCGGCTGGGTCGGAAACACCAGCATGATCATGCCGATGTTCATCCTGCTGGCAGTCTGGGCCTTCGGTGCGCCGATGGTGATCTTCCTCGCCGGTCTGAAGCAGGTGCCTGGAGAGCTGTACGAAGCGGCCGATATGGACGGCGCCGGCCGGTGGCGCAAGTTTGTCAACATCACGTTGCCGATGCTCTCGCCGGTGATCTTCTTCAACCTGCTGATGGACACGATCGGCTCGTTCCAGGTGTTCGGCTCGGCGTTCATCATCTCCAGCGGGACCGGTGGTCCTGCCGACGCCTCGCTGTTCTACACCCTGTACCTGTACATCAAGGGGTTCAGCGAGTTCCGGATGGGCTACGCCTCGGCGATGGCCTGGGTGCTGGTGGTCGTCGTCGGTCTGCTGACCCTGGTCTTCTTCCGGACCTCGAAGTTCTGGGTCCACTACGCAGGGGAGGAGTGAGATGAGCACCAGCGGAATCCAGGACGGGGTGGCCAACGTCCCGCCGGAGCAGAGTGTCGCGCCGCCGAGCCGAGAGGACAGCATCCGGCTGCGCAAGCAGGCCAAGCAGCGCTCCCGCGTGGGCAGCATCGTCTACCACGTCGTGATGCTGATCATGGTCGCGATCGTGCTCTACCCGGCGCTGTGGATGGTCATGAGCTCGTTGCGACCCAGCTCGGAGATCGTGGGCAACGTCTCGTTGATCCCGCGCCAGGGGACGATTCGCAACTACATCACGATCATGGACGGGATCGGCGGGGTGTCCACCTGGACGTTCTTCGCCAACTCGATGATTCTCGCCGTGCTCAGCGTCGTGGGCGTGGTGCTCTCCTCGGCGGTGACCGCCTACGCCTTCGCCCGGCTGCGGTTCAAAGGGCACGGGCTGTGGTTCGGCATCATGATCGGCACGATGCTGCTGCCCTTTCACGTGGTGATCATCCCGCAGTACATCCTGTTCAACACCCTGGGCATGATCAACACCTTCTGGCCGCTGCTGCTGGGCAAGTTCCTGGCCGCCGAGGCGTTCTTCGTATTCCTCGTGGTGCAGTTCATGCGCGGCATCCCCAAGGAGCTCGACGAGGCAGCCTCGATCGACGGCGCGGGCCACTTCCGGGTGTTCGCCACAGTGATCCTGCCGCTGACCCGGCCGGCGCTGCTGACGGCTGGCATCTTCACCTTCATCAACGCGTGGAACGACTTCCTCGGACCGTTGCTGTACCTGAAGCGGCCGGACCTGTACACGTTGCCGGTGGCGATGCGGCTGTTCGTGGACCAGACCACCACCAGCGACTATGGCGCCCAGATCGCCATGGCGGTCTTCGCGCTGATCCCGGTGCTGATCTTCTTCTTCATCTTCCAGCGCTACCTCGTCGAAGGCGTCTCCACCTCCGGGCTGAAGGGCTGACCCGTGCCGTCCGCGAGCAGCAGCACCGCCACCTGGCCGCACGAGGTGGTCGCGGCGCACCGGCCGAAGAGGTTCGCCCTGTTCGGCGAGGTGCTCTCCGTGGCACTGGTGACGCTGCTGCTCTGGCTGCCGGTGGTGACCGTGCTGCCGGCGCTCGCCGCCGGTACCGCACACCTGCGCCGGTACCTGGAAGGCCGTGCTGACCCGGTGCGTCAGGTGCTCACCGACTTCGTCGCCAGCTGCCGGGGGGTCTGGGGCTACGGGATCGCGTTGCCCGCGATCGCGTTCTTGCTGGTGCTGAATGTCGACATCGCCACCTACACCGAGCTGCCGGGCGGTTCGGTGCTGCGGCTGCTCAGCGTCCTGGTCGGCGCCGCAGTCGCTGTGGTGGCGCTGCGTGCCGCCGGTCGGCACGCAGCGGCGCGACAGAGCGGCCGGCACACCACCTGGACGGACAGTCTCCGCGCGGCAGTCGACCTGAGCCGGAAGGACCCAGCGGGATCTGCCCTGCTGGTGGCCGCCCTCGTCGTCTGCGCCGTGATCGTCTGGATGCTCACCGCCCTGGCCATCCTCGTGCCCGGATTGCTCGCCCTGGCGATCCTGGGTGTCGACTACCGCTACGAGCTTCGCCAGACCCGCTGACCTCGCCGTCCGAACCCCGACCTGTTGGAGAGAGACATGACCACCTCGCGCCGCCGGTATGCGGTGATCGGCACCGGAGCCCGGGCCGGGATGTACCTGCACGAGATCACCGGAACCTTCTCCCGCGCCAGTGAGCTCGTCGCCGTCTGCGAGCCGAACCCCGGCCGCGCCGCCTACCACGCGGACCGGCTCGGTGTGCAGGTGCCGCGGTACGAGCCTGCTCAGCTCGAGGACATGATCGCCACCGAGCGGGTCGACCGGGTGGTGGTCACCGCACCCGACCATGCTCATGCCGAGCTGGTGGCCCGGGCCATGCGTGCTGGTGCGGACGTGGTGGTGGAGAAGCCGCTGACCACCACGGCCGAGGGTGTGCGCACCATCCTTACCGCGATCGACGAGACCGGCCGCGACCTGGTGATGACGTTCAACTACCGGTACTCGCCGCGCAACTCCGCGCTGCGGGAGGTGATCGCCTCCGGCCGCATCGGGCGGGTGCTGTCCGTGCACTTCGAATGGGTGCTGAACACCTCGCACGGTGCGGACTACTTCCGCCGCTGGCACCGGGAGAAGGCCAGCTCCGGTGGTCTGCTGGTGCATAAGGCCTCGCACCACTTCGACCTGGTGAACTGGTGGCTGGACGACGCTCCGACGCGGGTCTTCGCCAGCGGCGGGCTGAGGTTCTACGGCCCGGACGGTGCAGGCGCCGAGCAGGCCGGGCGACGGCCGCACCGTGGCACCGGTGCCCCGGCCGAGGACCCCTGGTCGCTCGACCTGGCCAAGGACCCGCGGCTGAAGGCGCTGTACCTGGACGCCGAGGCCTATGACGGCTACCGCCGCGACCAGGACGTGTTCGGCCCTGGTATCACCATCGAGGACAACCTGGGCCTGGTGGTCAACTACAGCCGCGGCGCCGTGCTGACCTACTCCCTGAACGCGCACGCCCCGTGGGAGGGCTACCGGGTCAGCGTGAACGGCACCGAGGGGCGTGCCGAGCTGGACGTGGTGGAGTCGAGCTGGGTGGACGCCGGACGCGATCCCGGTGCCATCGACCCCTCCGCCGACCCCGAGGCTGTTGGCGGGGACGGTGCCCGCCCGGTCGGCGAGCACCTGGTGGTGCAGCGGTACTGGCAGCGGGCCGAGGAGGTGACCATCCCCGAAGGCACCGGTGGTCACGGTGGCGGTGACGCCATCCTGCTCAGGGACGTCTTCGACCCCGACGGTGCCGCCGACCCGTTGGGCCGGGCCGCCGGGGTGCTGGACGGTGTCCGAGCAGTCAGCGTGGGTATCGCGGGGAACGCGTCCCTGGTCAGCGGCCAGCCGGTGACCATCGCCGAGCTCGACCTCGGCGTCGACCTGACCGCACCCGGATCCGTGGGCTCGCGGGCCACCGACGATGCCGCCTCATCTGCCCCCACGACGACGGAGGGCGCCCGCTGATGCCCCGCTACTGCTTCATCAACCGGGTCCGCGCCGACCGGCTGGCCGAATACACCGCGGCACACGCTGCTGTCTGGCCGGAGATGCTCAAGGCGTTGCGAGACGCCGGTTGGCGCAACTACCGCCTCTACCTCAGCCCGGACGGTCTGCTGGTGGGGCACTTCGAGGCCGACGACTACGACGCCGCTCAGGCCGCGATGGCCCAGACCCAGGTGAACGCCCGATGGCAGGCAAGCATGGAGAAGTACTTCGTCAACCCGGGGAACCCGGACGAAGGCTTCGAGGTGCTGCCGGAGATCTTCAGCCTGGAGGACCAGCTCCAGGCAGCCGCCCTGCCCACCACGCCGAACGGCTGACACCTGACCCACCGCCGTCACCGGCGTGACGCCAGGCGTGCAACGCTGGACCCGGCCGGAGGGGGCGACCCGCGAGCAGGTAGGAGATGTGATGAGCAGTGCGCTGACCTGGCACAACCTCGGTGAACCCCGCGGCCGCGGCTGGCCCGCCGAGGCGATGGACCGCAGGTACGACCGGCTGCCCGCCCACGCCCGCCACCTCGTGCCCGAGCTGGTCTGGGGTCTGAGCCGGCACGCCTCGAGCCTGTTCCACGAGTTCGAGACCGACGCCACCGAGCTGCACGCGCGCTGGGAGATCCGTGGCCCGGAGATGGTGCTGGGACACATGCCGGCCACTGCGACCGCCGGTATCGACCTGTACGCCCACAGCCCGGCAGGCACGCTGCGCTGGGCCGGTTCGGCCGCGCCCACTGGCCTGCAGAGCGAAGCCGTCATCGCCGAGAACCTGGCGCCCGGCCGGCGCCGGTACCGGCTCTACCTACCGTTGGTCAACCAGCTCGCCGACATCACCCTGGGCCTGCCAGGCGGGACCGACCTCACCGTGGTGGGACCTGGGGGGCAGCTGCCGGTGGTGTACTACGGCACCTCGATCATCCACGGCATCGCCGCATCCCGTACCGGGATGAGCCTGCCGGCGATCCTCGGGCGCCGGCTCGGCCGGGACGTGGTCGGGCTCGGGTTCTCCGGCAACGGGAAGATGGAGACCGCGCTGGCCGAGCTGCTCGCCGAGCTCGACGCCGCGGTGTACGTGGTGGACTGCCTGCCGAACATGGACGCCGACCTGGTCCGCGAACGCGCTCTGCCGTTCCTGCGCACGCTGCGCGCGGCCCGCCCCGCGACACCGATCCTGCTGGTGGAGGACCGCTCGTACACCAACGCGTGGCTCCGGCCGGACCGGCAGGAGGCGCACGCAGCCTCCCGCCGCGAGCTGCGCACCGCCGTCGAGACGTTGCTGGCGGAGGGGGAGACGAACCTGCACCTGCTGGCACACACCGGGCTGCTCGGCGAGGACGACGAGGGCACAGTGGACAGCTCGCACCCGACCGACCTCGGCTTCCTGCGGATGGCCGACCGGGTGACGCCGGTGCTGGCCGACCTGCTTGTGGCCGGCCAGCACCGCCCGCTCACCGCTGACCGAGTCCCTGGATGAGGTAGCCGAGCCGCGCCGCCGCGTCCGCTGACAGCCAGCCCTTGTCGATACTGCGCTCCAGCGCCCGGACGAACCGGTCCGCGGCCCGCGCCGCCTGCTCGTGGCGCCCGGCGTCCAGGTGCCGCTGTGCCGCGGACACTGCGTTGCCCAGCTGGGCCGCCGCGGGCCGGTCCACCTGGCCGGCAGCGATCGCCGAGTCCACTGCCGTAGCCAGGTCCTCCAGCGCGCCCGGCAGCCACACCGCGGGCGTGGGCACGTCACGGACGTCCATGTCCGAGGCGAGGTAGTAGCTCGGCCAGGAGGGCTGGTTGTAGGCGGTCTGCTGTCGGGCCACCTCCGCCCGGTACTGCACGTCGTGCATCAGCGTGGTCAGTGCCATGTCGGTGACCTCTGTGGACAGGTAGATGCGGATCGCGTCGGAGTCGCCGGTGCGCACCAGCAGCTCCTCGCGCCAGTCGCCGAAGATGTCCGCGACCAGGCTCGGGTTGCCCTTGGTGTCGTTGTTCGTCCGGGTGCCCTCGGCCACCAGCAGCGTGCCGTTCTCCCAGTCCTCGATGGTGGGGGTCTCCTCCTGCGCGCCGTGCACCTGCTGCGTGCTGCCATCAGCCGCCCAGTGGATGGACTGGTTCGTGCCCGGTGCCGCATCAGCCAGCAGTGCACCGTCAGCGCTGCGCAGGTCCCAGGCCCAGGTCTCCAGGCCCGGTGTGGTGCGATCGACGTCACCGACCATCCCGCGCCCGGTGTCCTGCCCGGAGTAGGCGCCGTAGAGCACCTCACCGGTCGCCGCGTCGCGCAGGGCGTAGCCGTACGGGGCCCACGCTGCGCCCTCGTGCACGGTGTAGATCTCCAGCCCGGGACGGTTCGGGTCGATGTCGGTCACGTGCATCGCGTCGCCGTGCCCGAGCCGAGCCTCCGCACCCGGGTCGGCGCTCTCCTCCGGCAGCGTGTCGAAGGAGCTGTACAGCAGGCTGCCGTCGTCGTCGATCGTGGCCGATCCGTAGATGATCTCGTGCCTGCCGTCCCCGTCCACGTCCGCCGCGGACAGGGAGTGGAAGCCCTGCGTGGTGATCGACCCGTACTCGGGGTCGGTGCCGTCCACACCGTGCGGGCTGTCGTCGAACGGGTTGGACATCGGGGTCCACCCGGAGTCGACCAGCCACTGCTGCTGGATGCTCTCACCGTCCCAGTCGTAGGTGGCGATCGTGCTGCGGGTGTAGTAGCCGCGGGCGAAGACCGCCGACGGGTGCGTACCGTCGAGGTAGGCCACCCCGGACAGGAACCGGTCCACCCGGTTGCCCGGCTCGATCCGGGACATCGCATAGTCGCCCCACATCAGACCGTCGTCATGACGCCCCGGCTGGTAGCGCACCGTGTCCAGCTCGGCACCGGTGGCACCGTCGAACACGGTGAGGTACTCCGGGCCGGAGAGCACGAAGCCCTCGAAGTCGCGCAGCTGGTTGCGCTCGCTGCGGCTGGGGGCGTAGACGTCGATGAAGTAGTCAGCCAGCTCGCGCGCATCGGCCGCAGACAGCGGGTAGTCGTAGCGCGGCTCGATCCCGAACGCCTCCTCCAGGGTGGCCGGCCAGCTGCCCGCGACCACCTCCGGGTGTTCCGTCCAGCCCTGGAACATCTCCACGACGTGCTCGTAGTAGTCCTCAGCGCTGAGCCGGTAGTCGTCGTGGGAGTAGCCCGCCTGGACATCCTCGGCAGGCATGCTGATGTACTCCGCCTGACCTGCGCCGTCGGCGGTGTGGGACGTGGTGGACGTGCCCGGTGCGGTCTTGAGCATCACCTCCGAGCGGCCGTCCCCGTCGAAGTCGTAGACGAGGAACTGGGTGTAGTGCGCACCGGCGCGGATGTTCGGCCCCAGGTCCAACCGCCACAGCTGGGTGCCGTCCAGCTCGTAGGCGTCCAGGTAGACCGGGCCGGTGTAGCCCACCTGCGAGACGTCCTTGCTGTTGGAGGGATCCCACTTCACGATGTACTCGTACTCCCCGTCGCCGTCCACGTCCCCCACGCTCATGTCGTTGGCGGAGTAGGTGTAGGACTCCCCGGCGGGGGTGACGCCACCCTCTGGGCGGTTCAGGGGCAGGTCGTAGTGACCCTGCGCCCAGGGCATCACCTCGTCGCTCGTGCTCACGGTGCGGCCGTCGACGGCGGTGCTCACCGTGTACGTAGAGGTCTCGGTGCCGTTCGGGTCGAGCAGGTTCGTGCTGTCGGTCACCGTCGCGATCGGCTCCCCGTCCCGGGAGACCACGAACTCCGGACCGTGCTGCCGGTCGGCGTCCGCACCGGTGACCTCGCCTGCGAGGAGACGCCAGCTGAGGTAGACGCCGTCGTCGGTGGTGGCGGCGACCAGTCCGCGGTCCAGGTGCTCCAGCTGCGGGACCGGTGCTGGCTCAGCCTGGGCGGGGGCGGCGTTCGCGCCGGTGCCGACCAGGGCGGTGAGCAGCATCGTGCTGCAGATTCCCCCGGTGACCAGGCGACGGGACATGCTGGGAGTCATCATCGATACCTTCGCTCAGTTCCCAATTTGAAACGATCCAAAACGTGGGGTCCATCGTACGGATCTGCTCTGGGCGGGTCAACCACGGCCCCCGGTTCGCGAACGCTCTGCTCTGCGGCTTGTGAGCGCTCACCAGCCGCGAGAGCGAGCGTTCGCGATGGGGGGTGGCGGGCGGCCCGCCGGTGTCCGGCCTACTCTGGCAGCGTGACCCCGGACCGCATCCTCACCCTCGGCCACGGCACGCTCGCGACCGAGGAGTTCCTCGACCTGGTGCGTGGGGCCGGGGTGGGGCGGATCGTCGACGTGCGCTCCTTCCCGGGCTCGCGGCGCAATCCGCAGTTCGGTCGGGAGGTGATGGCCGACTGGCTCACCGAGGCGGGCCTGGAGTACGTCTGGGAGAAGCGTCTGGGCGGTCGCCGCCGCGGCGTGGGGGAGCGGTCGGTGCACCTGGGTCTGCGGCACCCGGCGTTCCGCTCCTACGCCGACTGGATGGAGACCGAAGAGTTCCGCGACGGGCTGAGCACCCTGACCGAATCCCCGGTCGGGCTCACCGCTGTGATGTGCTCGGAGTCGCTGTGGTGGCGCTGCCACCGCCGGCTGCTTGCCGACCACCTGGTGCTCGTCGAGGAGCTCGGCGTCTGGCACCTGATGCACGACGGCTCGCTGCGGGAGCACCCGGTCACCCCGGAGGCGCGCCTGGTCCTGCCGCCGGAGTCGCCGACCGGTACGGCCCTGGTGGTCTATGACGGCGGAGCTCTCCCGATGCCGGTCACATCACCGGAGTAGGGGGTCCGGTCCCTGGCCACAGCGCGGCACCTGCGGCAGGCGGCGTGGTGGCGCCGAGGTCGCTCGCGTGGAGAATTGCTGTTGCCGGGACACCAGTCATCCTCCACGCGAGCGGATGGCATCGCGGAAAGCGCTTGCCGAGAGTGGGTCGGATCCGGCATGATGGAGACGGTCCGGGAGCCGGGCCGCCGGTTTCGCCTGCGCTCGGCGCTCCGGCAACCCCGGCCGTCACCCCGGCCCCCCTGAACTCACCTCGTCCTCCCACCCGAAGGAGTCCCCTGTGCCCAAGGTCGCACTCGTCACCGGCGGAAACCGCGGAATCGGTCTGGGTATCACCCAGGCGCTGCTCGCCGAGGGCTACGCCGTCGCGATCCTGGCCACCCGCCCCGAGCCCACCGAGCTGATCACCGAGCTGAGCCGCTCCGGTGAGGTCAGCTACGTGCAGGGCTCGGTGGCAGAGCTGGACGACCACGCCCGGTACGTCGACGCCGCGCTGGAACGCTGGGGCCGGATCGACCTGCTGGTGAACAACGCCGGCGTGGCGCCGTCGGTGCGCGCGGACATCCTCGAGGCCGAGCCGGAGAGCTTCGACCGGGTGCTCGGCATCAACCTGCGCGGCCCGTACTTCCTCACCCAGCGGGTGGCGAAGGTGATGATCGACCAGCAGCGGCCTGAAGCGACCGCAGCGGACGGCGCGGGCCACGCGGCTGGCCAGGCTGCGCCCTCGGTGCGCGGAACGATCGTGAACGTCTCCTCCACCTCCGCGGTGACCGTCTCCACCAACCGCGGCGAGTACTGCATCTCCAAGGCGGGGGTCGGGATGGCCACCCAGCTGTGGGCCGCGCGCCTGGCCCCGGAGGGCGTGCTGGTCTACGAGGTGCGTCCAGGGGTGATCGCCACCGACATGACCGCCGGCGTCAAGGACAAGTACGACGAGCAGTTCGCCGGCGGGCTGGCCCCGATGCCCCGGTGGGGGACACCGGCCGACGTGGCCGGCGCCGTCGTGCAGCTCGCCGCCGGCCGGATGCCCTACTCCACCGGAGAGATCATCAACGTCGACGGCGGGATGCACATCCCCCGGCTCTGACCCACCCCCGTCCCGAGTCGTCATGCCTAGGGTGCGCCATAGCGCACTCCTGGCATGACGACCGCGAAAGCCAGTAGAGGAGATCTTCGATGACCACCGCCCAGGACCTGCCCGGCACCGAGACGCTGACCATCGACGACCTCGACGTGCCGGTGGTCAGCGCCAACACCGTGGTGGTGGGCACCGGCTCGGCCGGGTTCTGCGCCGCCGACCGGCTCTGGGAGCTCGGCCAGGAGGACGTGGTGATGGTCACCGACAAGGTCGGTGCCGGCGCCAGTCGCAACGCCGGCTCGGACAAGCAGACCTACTACAAGCTCACCCTCTCCGGCGGTGACGGCGACTCCGTGCACGAGATGGCCCAGACGCTGTTCTCCGGGGGCGCCATGGACGGCGACAACGCGCTCGCCGAGGCGGCGCTGTCCGCCCGCTGCTTCCTGCGGCTGTGCGACCTGGGCGTGCCCTTCCCGCAGAACCGGTACGGGGAGTTCATCGGCTACAAGACCGACCACGACCCGCGCCGCCGGGCCACCTCCGTGGGGCCCTACACCTCCCGCTCGATGGTGCAGCAGCTGGAGAAGAAGGTCGCCCGCAACGGCACGCCGATCTACGACAACTGCCGGGTGATCGACCTGATCGTGCGCGGCGAAGGGGCCGAGGCCCAGATCGCCGGGCTGCTCGTGCTGCGCACCGACGTACCGCACGACGGCCAGCGGTCCCCGTACCTGCTGCTGCGCTGCGCGAACATCGTCTACGCCACCGGCGGGCCGGCCGGCATCTACGCCACCCGGGTGTTCCCGAACGGCCAGTGGGGCGCGTCCGGGGCCGCCTACCGGGCTGGGGTGCACGGCAAGGGCGTCACCGAGTGGCAGTTCGGGCTCGCCTCGATCAAACCGCGCTGGAACGTGTCCGGCACCTACATGCAGGTGATCCCGCGGTTCGTCTCCACCGACGCGGACGGCGGCGACGAGCGGGAGTTCCTCACCGAGGTCATCGGCGACTACGGCCGGCTGATGTCCCTGGTGTTCCTCAAGGGCTACCAGTGGCCGTTCGACGTGCGCAAGGCCCGGGACGGCTCCAGCCTGATCGACCTGCTCGTCTACCGGGAGACGGTGCTGCGCGGGCGGCGGGTGTTCCTCGACTTTCGGTCCAACCCGGTGCGGGAGACCTTCGACCACGAGGAGCTGGAGCCGGAGGCCCGCGAGTACCTGGAGAAGGCCGGGGTGCTGTTCGGCACCCCGATCGAGCGGCTGCGGGCGATGAACGAGCCCGCCTACCAGTTCTACCTGGACAAGAACCCCTATGTGGACCTGGAGCAGGAGATGCTCGAGGTGGACGTGTGCGCCCAGCACAACAACGGCGGTCTGCTGGTGGACCGGTGGTGGCAGTCGAACGTGGCCGGGTTCTTCCCGGTGGGGGAGGCGGGCGGTGCGCACGGGGTGTACCGGCCCGGCGGGTCCGCGCTGAACTCCGGCCAGGTGGGCGCCACCCGGGCGGCACAGTTCATCGCCGCCCGGCGCACCGAGGATCCGCTGGGCACCGAGGAGTTCGCGGCTGCGGCCGCCCCGGTGCTCGCCGGAGCGCGTTCGCTCGCCGAGGTGGCTTCCGACCGGGCCGCCGCCGGCACCCCGGACAACACCGGCGAGCTGCTCACCGCCGTGCAGGAGCTGATGAGCGCCAAGGCCGGCCCGGTGCGCTCGGCCGACTCGATCGCTGAGGCGCTGGCGCAGGTGCACACCTGGCTGACCGGGTACAGCGAGCTGGTGAGCGCAGATGCCACCTCCCGTCGGTCGATGAACCGCACCTTCCTGGTCCGCGACATCCTCACCACCGCCTACATCTACCTCAGCGCGATGGCCGACTACGTGGCCCACGGCGGCCGCTCCCGCGGATCGGTGCTGTACACCGACCCGGCCGGTGACCTGCCCCTGGTCGGCTACGGGCCGCACGCCGAGCAGGAGCTGGACCTGCCGGAGCTGTTCCGGTTCAGCCTGGACGGCGGTGAGCTCGCCGGGCAGGTGCAGGAGACCGCGTGGCTGGCCCCGGTCGGTACTCCCGGTGCATCGGTCGGTGCGCAGGCGCCGAGCGAGGCGCCAGTCACGGAACCAGCGTTCGCCGCCGCAGCGGAGCGGGATAGCACGGACCCGGCCGGGCAGCCGGTGTTCCGGTGGCGGCCGGTGCGCCCGATCCCGGCTGACGACGACTTCTTCGAGAACGTCTGGCGGGAGTACCGCGAGCACGGCAACGTGTACTGAGGGTGCGCGGTCGGTCCGGTGGAGGCGAGCAGGAGCGGCCGGTCCCGTCGGCGGGCACCGGTTGCTCCTCACCGCGGCCCGGCCAGGGGCCTGCCGAGCAGCATCATCACGACGGCGCAGCCCACCCAGGGCAGCCGACCGCGCCATGGTCGTCGGTGGCGTGGGCGTAGCCGGTCAGCGTCGGCCGTGTGGTCCGCCGCTACCTACGACGGTGCACTCCTCGACCGGCCCCCTCGATATCCCACCATCAGGCCGCAGCGGTGCGCCGCACGGGGCTGCGCTAGTCAGCCGAGCCGGAAACCGGTGATGCTCTGCGGTGTGATGACGATGAGGTGCTCGCCGTCGGTGAGCACCTGCGGGGTGCTGGTGAGCTCGTCCAGCTGCCAGAGCACGGCTCCGGTGCGAGCATCCAGGGCCGTCAGCCGGGGCAGGCCCACCGTGAATCCCTGCTCGCCCGCGGTGACGGAGCTGGTGACGAGGACCAAGGTGCGTTCGTCCGCCAGGCACGGGCACTCGCCGGTGGTGTGCTCGTGCTGCCAGAGCAGCTCCCCGGTGGCGGTGTCCTGAGCCTGCAGGTGCGGCACCGGCTCGAAACCCAGTCCGACGAGCACGCCGTCCAGCCGAGCCAGGGCGATCCCCGGGCCGTCGGTCTGCCAGCGCCAGGAATCGCTGGTCGTGTCGAAGACGGCCACGTTGCCGTCGGGGCCGGTCCGCAGGTCGTCGGTGCCCTGCCAGTCCTCGTCGTAGCCGACCGAGCGGGCGGCCGGGTCGATCGGGACGGGGCTCTCTTCCTCGCGCAGGTACCGGGAACCGGTGGTCGTCGTGGTGGCGGTCCACACTCCCGGCGCCACCTGGTGCACCAGCACCGGGTCGTCCGCGCTGCCTACCGACTCGCCGGTCTCGGCGTCAAGGGCTGCTGCCGCGGCATACGTCGGCTGGTCGGCCACCGACGACCAGTCGGTGAGCACGGTCCCGGCGATCACTGCCAGCTGGGTCCCGTGCGTGATGGCCAGGGTCGGCTCGGCCAGCCTGGTGGACCACACCTGCTCCTCGGCGGTGAGCCGGTGCAGCTCTAGAGAACCGTCGTCGGTGATGACGTACAGGTCCTCACCCTGCCGGGCGGCGAGCTGGGCGTCGGCGACGGTCTGCTCGGCCACGGTCGCGCCAGTAGCCGGATCCAGGTCCAGCACAGTGGACCCGCGTGGCACGCAGACGAGGGCCTCCCCGTCGCTGGTGCATCGCGGCCAGGCCAGGGCGTGGCTCCACCGCTGAGCACCGGAGGCGGGGTCGAGGCCGACCAGGCCGTGCGTCGTCGAGACCACCAGCTTCCCACCGGCAAGCAGTGCGGAGCGCAGTCCGCCCTCCTCGGGCCGGTAGGTCCACACCTGCTCCGGCGGTGCGGTCGCGTCCGCGAGCCGCTCCCACGGCGAGGCCTCCGGCGCTCGCGCCGGCGCGGCCAGCACACCGAGCAGCACCAGCACGACGGCGGCGCTCGCCCAGGGCAGGGCTCCTCGCCAGGGTGCAGCTCGGCCTGCTCTGGACCGGTGTGCCGGTGCTGTCCCTGTCCCGGGCACTGGGCCGGCCCCGCGCCGGGTGAGTCCGCCCGGGGCGCGCGCAGACCCCGGTGCGCCGGACGACGACGGGTGAGCTCCGCCGTCGCCGGCGACCGGGAACTCCTGCTCCTGCCCGGATCGCACCTGACCATCTTGACCCAACGACCGGCGCTGCGTCCGGCAGACCGTCGGCCTGTGCCTGATCAGCGGTCCGCGTAGGCGGTGAGCGTGCCACCGGTGAGCAGGTAGACCTGACCCTCGGCCGCGGCAAGCCCCTCCGGTGGAGTGTCGATGGGTTGGCGCCAGCGCAGCTGACCGGTGCGGAGGTCCACGCCGAGAAGTGCGACCGCGGTCGGGGTGAACTGCTCCCGGTCGGAGAATGACGCAGAGAGCACCACGTTGTCCTCCGTGCGCGTGCACGGGCAGCTGGGCCGGTTCTCGACGGACAAGCGCCAGCGCTGCTGGCCGGTGAGAGCGTGCACCCGGTGGAGCCAGAGGTCCGGGGTCGCGGTCTCGTCCTGCCACCGTTCCGACCCGGTGGCCAGCACGTCCTCGCCGAGGGAGTACAGCGCGAGCGCGTGGTGCTCGTGCAGCAGCGTGTGCGTCGGCAGGTCGACCAGTCCGTTCGCGGTGAAACCCGCCTGCGGATAACCGTCGACCACCAGATCCGCACCGGGGAGCGGCAGCACCTCCGGCGCGTCGTCCTGCTCGTCGCCCGGCCCGTGGAAGATCGTCATCCCCATCGCGCGTACCACCGCTGGCCGGGTGTCGCCGGAGTCGGCGTCGGCGGCGAACGCGAACGGCAGCGTGGGCCGGTTCTCGCGAGGTTCGGCGGCCGTGCGCACGGTGACGATGCCCTGGCTGATCGTGATCCCGGTGAACCGCGAGCCGGTGCCGGGAAGCTCGGGCTGATGGTGCCAGACCGGGGCGCCGCCGCCTGCCGGGACGCGGGCCAACCAGGCCCGGTCCTCGGTGCTGCCGGCGACGAACAGATCGGCGCCGTTCCGGGCAGCGACATCGGCGTCTGGGAACTCGTGCGCTGTGGTGCCGCCGCTGGCATCGACGATCACGACCGCAGCTTCCTGGCCCTCGTCGGCTACGCAGACCAGCGTGTCCCCGCTGGGGGTGCAGGCGGGATCGTCCAGCGGCACGTGCCACATCTGCTCACCCGTGCTCGGGTCGACCGCCTGCAGGCCGCCGGCTGCGGCGACCACCGGGTGCTCGCCGAGCATCCAGAGACCAGGGGAGCGGCCGGTGTCCACCTGGGCGGTCCAGAGCGTGGCCGGCGGTCGGGCGTGCCGCGGCCCGCCCTGGGGGGAGAACGCCGCGCCGCCGATCACCAGCAGCACCGCCAGGGTGACCACCGGCCAGGGTGAGGTACGCCATCCCGGTGAGCTCCGCCGTCGGGAATCAGGACCGGAGGAGCCATCGCGACCCTCTGGTCCTGCTGGACCGTTGGACCGGGCGGGGTCGGCAGGGCTGGAGGCGCCGAGGTCGAACTCGTGCACCGGCTCCTTCGACATCGCGTCCATGATGCCGTACGGCTCGGTCGCGAGGGTGTGGTTGTGGTCGCCAACAGGGCTCTGAGCGACCATCACCGCACCCTCGCGGAGCTGCGGCGGTCAGAGGTAGGGCTGCACCAGCTCCAGGTAGCGCTCAGCCATGGTGGCCACCGTCTGGTCCCCGGGGGCGTCCCAGATCTCCTGGTTGAAGATCTCCACCTCCACGTCCCCGGTGTACCCGGCCTCGGCGACCCAGGTGGTGATGGTGGGGAAGTCGACGTAGCCGTCGCCCATGAACCCGCGGGAGAGCAGCGAGTCGGCGGCCAGCGGCAGGTTCCAGTCGCACACCTGGTAGCCGGCCAGGCGGCCTTCGCTGGCGGCGCGGTGAATCAGCTCGCGCAGCTTCGGGTCCCACCACACGTGGTAGGTGTCCACCACCACGCCCACCTGCTCGGCAGGGAAGGCGGCAGCCAGGTCCAGGCACTGCTCCAGGGTGGAGAGCACCGCCCGGTCGGCGGCGAAGATCGGGTGCAGCGGCTCGAGCACCAGCCGCACCCCGTGCTCGCCGGAGAACGGGGCCAGCTCACCGACCCGGTCGGCGACCCGCTGCCGGGCCGCCACCAGGTCCCGGTCCCCGCCGGGGGTGGGTGGGCCGCTCGGGCCGCTGGCCGCGGGCAGTCCGCCGACCACCATCACCAGCTCGCTGGTGCCGAGCGTGGCGGCCTCGATGATCGCGGCCTTGTTGTCGGCCAGCGCCTCGGCCTGCCCGGCGGCCTCGGCGGCGGTGAGGAAACCGCCGCGGCACAGCGAGGAGACCCGCAGCCCGGAAGCCTTCACGATCCGGGCCGCCTCCTCCAGACCTGCTTCGGCCACACGGTCGCGCCACAGGCCCACAGCGCCCAGGCCGGCGCGGGTGGCCACGTCCACCGCCTCGGCGAGGGTGAGCGCCTTGGTGGTCGCCGTGTTCAGGGACAGCCGGCTCAGGTCGCCGGTGGGGAAGTCGGTCACAGTCGGCTCCTTGCTGGTCGGCTCGGCGGTCAGAGGCTGATCGGCTCGAGCGCGATGCGGCGGCCCTCGGCCGAGGAAGCCAGGCCGGCCTCGGCCAGCTGCACCCCGCGGGCGGCCGAGAGCAGGTCGTAGCGGTGCTCGCGGCCGGCGAGCACGTCGCGCAGGAACTCCTCCCACTGGGCCTTGAAGCCGTTGTCCAGGTCGTCGTTGGCCGGTACCTCGAGCCACTGGTCGCGGAACGGCTCGGTGGCCGGCAGGTCCGGGTTCCACACCGGCTTCGGGGTGTGCGCCCGCTGCTGGGCCACGCAGTTGCGCAAGCCCGCGACCGCGGACCCGTGCGTGCCGTCCACCTGGAACTCCACCAGCTCGTCCCGGTACACGCGCACGGCCCAGGAGGAGTTGATCTGGGCGACGATCTCCTCACCGGAGGGCCCGGCGACCTCGAAGATCCCGTAGGCGGCGTCGTCGGCGGTGGCCGGGTACTCCTTGCCCTGCTCGTCCCAGCGGGTGGGGATGTGCGTGATGGTCTTGGCGGTCACCGACTTCACCGAGCCGAGGATGCCCTCGAGCACGTAGTTCCAGTGGCAGAACATGTCCGTGGTCATGCCGCCACCGTCCTCCTTGCGGTAGTTCCAGCTCGGGCGCTGGGCCGCCTGGTGGTCCCCTTCGAACACCCAGTAGCCGAACTCCCCGCGCAGAGACAGGATGCGGCCGAAGAAGCCCTCGTCCACCAACCGGCGGAGCTTGACCAGGCCCGGCAGGTAGAGCTTGTCGTGCACCACGCCGGCGGTCACCCCGGTCTCCTGGCGCAGCCGGGCCAGCTCGATCGCCTCGGAGAGGGTCTCCGCGGTGGGCTTCTCGGTGAAGATGTGCTTGCCGGCCTTCATCGCCTTGGTGAGCGTGCCGGCCCGCAGGCTGGTCATCGAGGCGTCGAACACGATGTCGGTGCGCTCGTCGGCGATGACGGCGTCCAGGTCGGTGGTCCACTCCGCCACGTCGTGCTGCTCGGCGATCTCGGCCAGGGCGTTCTCCCGGCGGCCGACCAGGATCGGCTCCACCTGCACCTTGTCCCCGTTCGGCAGCGTGAGGCCGCCCTGGTCGCGGATCGGCAGGATCGACCGGAGCAGGTGCTGGCGGTACCCCATCCGGCCGGTGATGCCGTTCATCGCGATGCGCAGGGTGCGGGTGGTCATAGAGGTCTCCTGGTGCTGATCAGTGGATGTGCTTGCTGTGGGCGGCGCGCCGCCGGCTCCGCCCGGGCGGAAGTCAGGGAGCGGTTCCCGTGCTGCCGGCGTCCGCCAGACATGACGGAACCAGCCCGCCGGAATGCGCTTTCCCAAGCCTAGGGCGGGGAGCGGCTGGGCGTCAAGGAGTGCGGGCGACGGCGCGCGGTGCGACCGGTGCGGCAGTGCCGATGCGGCGGCGATACCCGCGAGCACGCCCCGCCGTCGCAAGTATCGCCTGAATGGATTCAGCCGTAGGGGTGGGGGCGCCGGCGGGGTGGGGCGGCCGAGGGCTGGGGTCAGGCCAGCGGCGGGGTGGAGTCCCGCAGCACCACCTGCACCGGCACCGGTTCGACCCGTGGCTCCGGCCCGGGAGGCTGCAGCGCGAGCCGGGTGGCCAGCCGGCCTACCTCCGGCAGCGGCACCGCGACGGTGGACAGCCCGGGGGTGACGTCCCGCAGCGTGTGGATGTCGTCGAACCCGGCCACCCCGATGTCCGCGCCGACCACGAGGCCAGCATCGCGAGCGGCGGCCATCGCACCCATCGCCATCACGTCGTTCACGGCGAACACCGCCTGCACCCGCGGTCCGGTGCGCAGCAGCTCGGCCATCCCCTGATAACCGCCGTCGCGGGTGAACGCGCACTCCACCAGGGCCGCCTCGGGGACGCTGAGCCCTTGGTCCGACACTGCGCCGGAGAAACCGGTGGTGCGCTCGGCACCGGTCAGGTGCGTGCGCGGACCGGTGAGGATGGCGAAGTCCTGGTAGCCGACCTCCATCAGCGCCCGGGCCAGCGCCGCCGCCCCGCCGGTGTTGTCGATCGCCACCGTGTTCACCTGCAGGATCGGCTGGGCGATCATCGCTACTGTGCCGCCCCGGTCCTCGTACGCCGCCACCGCAGCACGCAACGCGTTGGTGGTCTCCGCATCGTCCTGGCGGCCACCGACGATCACGATCGCCCGGGCGCGCTGGCTCTGCAGCATCTCCAGCAGCGCTGTCTCCCGCTCCGGCCGGTGCCCGGTGCTGGCCAGCGTGACCATCAGCCCCTCCTCCTCGGCGGCTGCCGAGACCCCGGCCGCGATCGAGGAGAAGTACGGGTCGGCGATGTCGTGCACGATCAGGCCGAGCGTGGTGGTCCGCCCGCGCGCCATCGCCTGGGCGTTGGCGTCTGGGGAGTACCCCAGCCGGGCGGCAGCGGCCAGCACCCGCTCGCCGAGCTCGGGGCGCACGGTGCGGTTCGCGCTGCCGTTGATCGCGCGGGAGGCGGTGGCCAGGGAGACCCCCGCCTCCCGGGCCACGTCGCTGAGGGTCACCGAAGGCATAGCGCCATGGTAAGCGTTTTCACCGACGGAAGGGGCCGCCGTCGAGCAATGAATCGATCTGCGCCCGGTAGGGCGCCGGGTCCAGGTCCTTGGCGGCCAGCCAGTCGTCGTCGTAGTAGGTGGAGGTGTACAGCTCGCCCGGGTCGCACAGCAGCGTGACGATCGAGCCGGTCTCACCGCGCTCGCGCATACCCGCCACCAGCGACCACACCCCCCACAGGCAGGTGCCGGTCGAGGCTCCCGCCCGCCGCCGGTACACCTCGGCCAGGTGCCGCATCGCGGCCACGCTGGCGGCATCCGGGACGGGCAGCATGTCGTCGATCACGCTGGTCACGAAGCTGGCCTCCATCCGCGGCCGGCCGATCCCCTCGATCCGGGAGGGCATACCGGTGGTGTAGTCGCTCACCCCCGCCTGCCAGCCTGGGTAGTAGGCGGAGTTCTCCGGGTCCACCACCAGCAGCCGGGTGGCGTGCCGCCGGTAGCGGATGTACCGGCCGATCGTGCACGAGGTGCCACCGGTGCCTGCAGCGGCCACGATCCACGTGGGCACCGGGTGCCGCTCGGCCTCCAGCTGGCTGAAGATCGACTCGGCGATGTTGTTGTTCCCGCGCCAGTCGGTGGCCCGCTCGGCGTAGGTGAACTGGTCCAGGTAGTGCCCACCGGTCTCGGCGGCGATCCGCTCGGCCTCCGGGTAGATGTTCGGCGGGGTGTCCACGAAGTGGCACCGCCCGCCGTAGGCCTCGATCCGGGCGATCTTCTCCGGGGAGGTGCTGCGCGGCATCACCGCCACGTACGGCAGGTCCAGCATCCGGGCGAAGTAGGCCTCGGCCACAGCGCTGTTCCCGCTGGTGGCCTCGACCACGGTGGAGCCCTCCCGCAGCCACCCGTTCGCCAGGGCGTAGAGGAACAGCGAGCGGGCCAGACGGTGCTTCAGGCTCCCGGTCGGGTGCACCGACTCGTCCTTGAGGTAGACGTCGATTCCCCAGCTGGCAGGTAGTGGCAGCTGGTGCAGGTGGGTGTCGGCGGATCGGTGCGCATCGGCCTGGACCCGGCGGATCGCCTCATCGCACCAGGCTCGGTTCTGCGCGGCAGCAGAGGTCATGGTGCACAGTCTGACAAACGCCGAGACCTCAGGTGGTACGGGCAGCGGTCCGCCGCTCTTTGGGCAGCGGTCCCGTGCACGAAGGGCAACCCCCGCTGGCCGACGATCCTGGGCCTTGCCCGTGCGCGAACCCGGAACACCGGCTCGAGCTAGGCCGGGTCAGGGTCTACTGCGACAGCTTCCCGAAGCCGCCCTGGCCCGGGCCGGCCAACCACCCGGCCGGGTCAGCGATCACCGGGGCCAGGGCAGCCCGAGCGGCACCGGTGAGCGCCGGGTGCGCTGCGGTCGCCGCCACCCGCAGGCTCACCGGCGCCCACTGCGCTGCCAGCACGCGGGTGGACAGCTCGGCCTCGACCATCGGACGCATCGGCTCGATCAGCTCGGCAAGCGTGTTGCCGAGCACCACGTCGCTCACGTCCACCAGGTTCACCAGCGCAGCCAGTGCGATGCCCAGTGCGCTGGCCGCCCGGGCCACGGCCCGCTCGGCCTTCTCGTTCCCCTGCTCGACGGCGGAGCGTACCTGGCTCAGGTCGCTCGCCTCGGGCAGGTCGGCCGCGCGCAGGATCGCTGCCGTCCCGGCGAAGGTCTCCAGGCAGCCGGTCGCCCCGCACCGGCAGCGCGGCCCGGCCGGATCGACGCAGACGTGCCCGAGCTCGCCGGCGAAGTTGTGCACGCCGGTGGCGAACGCGCCGTCCTGCACGACAGCGGCGCCGATGCCCACCCCGCCGGAGACGTACAGGAACGACCGGCTCTCCGCCACAGCGAGCTCGGCCAGCGCCGCCAGCCGGGCCTCGTTGTCCAGCCGGAGCCGCGCACCGGGCAGCTCGTGCAGGTGCGCGGCCGGATCCACCTCCCGCCAACCAAGGTTCGGGGCGACCAGCAGGCGAGAGTGCGCCACCAGACCAGGCAGTGCCAGCGCGCTACCGGCCACCTGGGTGCCCTGTGCTGCGGCGCGCCCGGCCACCTGCTGTGCCAGGCGACCCAGGTCGCCCAGCACTGCGGCCGCTGCGGAGGCGCGGTGGTCACCGGCGACGACCTCCTCGGCCACCACCTGACCAGCCAGGTCCAGCACGCGCGCGCCGAGAAAGTCCAGGCTGACCTCCAGGCCGAGACCACCCACAGTGCAGGACGCTGGACGCAGCGGTGTCGCCGGACGGCCCGCGCCGGCGACGACCGGGGCGTCCTCGATCACCAGGCGACCGGCGACGAGCTCGGCAACCAGTCGGGAGACGGTCGCGCGGTTCAGCCCGGTGCGGGCAGCGACCTCGGCCCGGGAGAGCGGTCGGCTGGCGGAGAGCACCTCGCGGGCGACCAGGGCAAGGTTGTGCTCGCGCAGGCTCTCCTGCCGCGCTGCGCGACTGCTGGGCTGGTCCATGACCCTTGACCTTAGTGCAGCCAACGCATAAGTTGTTTCAAGCAACAAAACGGCGGACGCGGCCTTCGCTGCGTCCATCAGAATCGACCAGCACACTCACCGACGAGGAGCCCACCATGGTGACCCCCACGCCCGACGACAAGTTCTCCTTCGGTCTGTGGACCGTCGGCTGGACCGCCCGCGACCAGTTCGGCGAGGCCAGCCGCCCAGCCCTGGACCCCCGTGAGTACGCCACCAAGCTGGCTGAGCTCGGCGCCTGGGGAGTGACCTTCCACGACGACGACGTGGTCCCCTTCGGCTCCGACGAGGCCACCCGCACCAAGATCCTCACCGACTTCAAGAAGGCCACCGACGACGCGGGTCTGGTGATCGAGATGGTCACCACGAACACCTTCTCCCACCCGGTGTTCAAGGACGGTGCGTTCACCGCCAACGACCGGTCCGTGCGTCGTTTCGGCCTGCGCAAGGTGTTGCGCAACGTGGACCTGGCCGCCGAGCTGGGTGCGTCCACGTTCGTGATGTGGGGCGGGCGTGAGGGCAGCGAGTACGACGGCGTCAAGGACGTCAACGCTGCGCTGGACCGTTACCGCGAGGGCATCGACACCGTGGCCGCCTACATCAAGGAGAAGGGCTACGACCTGAAGATCGCCCTCGAGCCGAAGCCGAACGAGCCCCGCGGAGACATCCTGCTGCCGACCGTGGGCCACGCGCTCGGCTTCATCGCCGAGCTGGAGAACGGCGACATCGTCGGCCTGAACCCGGAGACCGGGCACGAGCAGATGGCCGGGCTGAACTACACCCACGGGCTGGCCCAGGCGCTCTGGGCGGGCAAGCTGTTCCACATCGACCTGAACGGGCAGCGTTCGATCAAGTACGACCAGGACCTCGTGTTCGGCCACGGCGACCTGCTGTCGGCGTTCTTCACCGTGGACCTGCTGGAGAACGGCTTCCCCGGCGGCGGACCGCGCTACGACGGGCCGCGGCACTTCGACTACAAGCCCTCCCGCACCGAGGGCTACGAAGGTGTGTGGGACTCCGCGCGGGCGAACATGGAGACCTACCTGCTGCTGGCTGCCAAGGCCCAGGCCTACCGGGCGGACCCCGAGGTGCAGCAGGCGTTCGCGGACTGTGGTGTGCTCGAGCTCTCCGAGCCCACCCTCGCCGAGGGGGAGACGGTGGCCGACCTGCTGGCCGACCGCTCCGCCTTCGAGGACTTCGACGCCGACGCGGCGAGCGAGCGGAACTACGGTTTCGTCCGGCTGAACCAGCTGGCCCTGCGGCACCTGATCGGCTAGGCAGGGACCTATGAGCTTTCCTGAGGGAACCCTGGTCGCAGGGATCGACTCCTCCACCCAGTCCGCGACCGTGGTGGTGCGGGACGCGGCCACCGGCGCTCTGCGGCGGTTCGGCTCTGCCCCGCACCCGCCCGGCACCGAGGTCGACCCGGAAGCCTGGTGGCAGGCCCTGCAGCAGGCGATCGCCGCTGCCGGCGGGCTCGGTGACGTCGCTGCGGTGAGCGTGGGCGGGCAGCAGCACGGCATGGTCGCTCTGGACGCGGACGGTCAGGTGGTGCGCCCCGCGCTGCTGTGGAACGACACCCGCAGCGCCGGGGCGGCCAGCGACCTGATCGCCGAGCTGGGTGAGGGGGATCCGGACGCCGGCCGGCAGGCCTGGGCGGAACGGGTGGGCCTGGTACCGGTCGCCTCGTTCACCATCACCAAGCTGCGCTGGCTCGCTGAGCACGAGCCAGAGAACGCGGCCCGGGTGGCCGCGGTGGCACTGCCACACGACTGGCTCACCTGGCGCCTGGCCGGTGACGGCCCCGGGACGGGCGGTCTGTCCCGGCTGACCACCGACGCCTCGGACGCTTCTGGGACCGGCTATTTCGACGCTGTCAGCGGCAGCTATCAGCTCGACCTGCTCGAGCGTGGCTTCGGCCGCCAGGTCGCCGTACCGCAGGTGGTCGCTCCGGGGGCCGTGGCGCGTACCGTCCCCCGGCCCGGTGGCGCAGACCTGGTGCTCGGTGCCGGCGCTGGAGACAACGCGGCGGCCGCGCTGGGGCTGGGCATGGCAGTGGGGGACGTGGCGATCTCGGTCGGGACCTCGGGAGTGGTCTCGGCCGTCTCGGACACCCCCACCACGGATGCCAGCGGCACCGTGGCCTCCTTCGCCGACGCGACCGGGCACTTCCTCCCGCTGCTGGCCACGCTGAACGGCAGCCAGGTGTTCGACGCGGTCGGCGGGCTGCTCGGTGTGGACCATGCCGCCTTCGCCGAGCTGGCTCTGTCCGCACCGGCCGGCGCCGACGGGCTGACCCTCGTGCCCTACCTGGAGGGTGAGCGTACGCCGAACCTGCCGGACGCGACCGGCGCGATCCATGGCGTGCGCCGTGCGAACCTGACGCCTGCGCACCTGGCTCGCGCCGCCGTCGAGGGGGTGCTCTCCGGACTGGCCGATGCGCTCACGGCGCTGCGTGACCAGGGTGTGCAGCCGGCCAGGATGATGCTCATCGGGGGTGCCGCACGGTCGGCCGCGGTGCAGCAGATCGCGCCGGACGTACTCGGCTCCCAGGTGCTGGTGCCCGCCCCGGGCGAGTACGTGGCGGACGGCGCCGCTCGCCAGGCGGCGTGGGCGCTCAGCGGGGCCGGCAGCCCACCCGAGTGGGCCCTGGCCGGCCAGAAGTCCTTTGCTCCCACCGGGGCCGGCTCGGACCTCGGGGACCGCTACGCCCAGGCCAGGACGAAGATCCTCTCCCGGCGCTGACCGCCTCTGTGCCGCCACCGGCCCGACCTGGTCACCGCGTCCGCCGACCGGGCCTTCGCCTGCCCGTGCGCCGGTGCGGAGGCGCCCCGTGCACCCGCACCGGCGAATCGGTCCAGGTCGAGTAACCGGTATCCCACACACCAGGACCCGGAGTCAGCCTGTGGCTGTCGCTGCAACAACGGGAGTTTCGTGCGGAAACGCGGGTATCCCGGGCCGATGGGGCGGGGTCTTTGCAGATCCGGGAAGACTGCGGTAGTCTCGCCCTACCGAGAAACCGGTTACCACCGGTGGCTGACTGATCGGCTCGACGACGAGGGAAAGCGCCAATGCCGGCGACGACGACATGGAGGGTGGCCACGCGATGAGTGCACCTCTGCTCACGCAGCGCACCGAGCCAGCAGACCCCTTGCCCCCGGCCGGCCCCAGCCGGTCCAAGCGCCGTGGCCGCGCGATCTGGCGGCACAAGACGCTCTACCTGATGGCCCTGCCCGGGATCGTGTACTTCCTGGTCTTCAAGTACCTGCCGATGGGCGGGCTGGTCATCGCGTTCCAGGACTACATGCCGTTCATGGGCGTGACCGGCAGCCCGTGGGTCGGCTTCGACCACTTCGTCCGGCTGTTCACCGAGGACACGTTCTTCATGCTGCTGCGGAACACCCTGGTGGTCTCGCTGCTGCTGCTGGTGTTCGCCTTCCCGATACCGATCGTCCTCTCCTTGATGCTCAACGAGGTCCGCTCCAGGCTGTTCAAGCGTTCCCTGCAGTCCATCGTGTACCTGCCGCACTTCATGTCCTGGGTGATCGTGGTCTCCCTCTTCTACGTGCTGCTGACCACCGACAACGGGGCGATCAACAACCTGATCAGCCGGGCCGGCGGTGACGAGATCGGCTTCCTCACCGATCCGGACTGGTTGCGGCCGATGTATGTGTTCCAGAACGTCTGGAAGACTGCCGGCTGGGGCACGATCGTCTATCTCGCCGCACTCACCGCGGTGGACGTCAGCCTGTACGAGGCGGCCGAGCTCGACGGCGCCGGCCGCTGGCGACAGACCTGGCACATCACCCTGCCGGCGATCCGGCCGACGATCGTGGTGATGTTCATCCTGGCCATCGGCGACTTCCTCGAGCTCGGCTTCGAGCACATGTTCCTGCTGCTGAACTCCCTGAACCGGGAGGTCGCGGAGATCTTCGACACCTACGTCTACACCGCCGGTATCCAGAACGGTCAGCTCAGCTACGCCACCGCGGTGGGCATGTTCAAGGGGCTGGTGGGGCTGCTGCTGGTGGTCATCGCGAACCGGATGGCGAAGAAGTTCGGCGAAGAAGGCGTCTACTGACCCGCCGCGGGCGGAGGAGGTGAACCCATGGTGTCCTACGAAGGCCTGGTCCGGCTCAACCAGACCCTGTCCGGCTTCTACCGGCTGATCTGGTTGAACCTGCTCTGGGTGGTTACCTGTGTGCTCGGCCTCGGGCTGCTGGGCGTCGGACCGGCCACCTACGCGTTCGCCAAGTACGTGGACCGCTGGTTCCGGCTCGGGGAGCTGCCACCGATGACCCGGACGTTCCGCAGCTACCTCACCGAGCTGCGCTGGCGGCCGGTGCTGGTCAGCTGGGTGCTGCTCGCCGGTGCGGTCGTGATCGGGGTGAACCTGGTCAGCGTCTCCAGCTGGTACCTGCGGATGGCGAACCTGGCGGCACTGGTGCTGCTGGCCGTGATCGGCGCCTACGTCTACTTCGTGCTCGCCGCGATGGACGTCCGCTCGCTGCGCTCGACCCTCAGCGCCGCACTCCTGCTCGGTATGGGGTCGCTGCACTGGACGATCCTCGGCACCACAGCGGTGACCGCCGTGTACTGGCTGATGTACCGGTTCGCCGCCCCGCTCCTGCCGCTGGTCGGCATCGCCCTGCCGATGGCGGTCGTCGGCCTGATCGTGCGACCGGTGTTCCGCCAGCTCGCCGCAGACGATGCCGCCGGCGCTGCAGACGATGCCGCCGGCGCCACGCCCGCCGCGAGCACCTCGACCGCTCCCTGCCCGACAGCTGCACGACCTGACCGCAACGACGCACCCGCAGCCACCCCTGTGCCCGGACCGACCGGACCGCGGGAGCTGCACCTGGAGAAAGGATCCGTAGCATGACTCACCGGAAGAGGATCGCCGGCGGCACCGCTGCCGTACTGGCTGCCACCCTCGCACTGGCCGCCTGCGGCAGCGGCGACGACGACAGCAGCGGCGGCGGGGGCGACTCCGGCGCGCTGACCTGGATGTCGATGCTGCACACGCCCACCACGCCGGACCCGGACGGCCCGATCCACGAAGCACTGGTGGACTACACCGGCACCGACTTCGAGATGCAGTGGGTGCCGGACGCGTCCAAGGAAGAGAAGGTCAACGCCGCGCTCGCCTCCGGCACGATCGCCGACCTCACCTCGCTCACCCAGATCGATTCCACCACGGTCCGCAACGCGCTCACCTCGGGCATGTTCTGGGACGTCGAGCCGTACCTGTCGGAGTTCGACAACCTGTCCCAGATCCCGGAGGCCACCCTGGAGGTGGCTCGGGTGGACGGCGGTCTGTACGGCGTGCCGTTCCAGAAACCGATCGCCCGGTATGGCGTGCTGGTGCGCCAGGACTGGTTGGACAACCTCGGCCTGGAAGCCCCGCACACCCTGGACGAGCTCGCCGACGTGGCCCAGGCGTTCACCGAGGACGACCCGGACGGCAACGGGCAGGACGACACCACCGGCTTCATCGAGCGGGCGGAGAGCTTCAGCCTGTCCTTCCGGATCATCGCTGGCTACTTCGGTGCCGGGGACAAGTTCGAGCTGGACGACGAGGGCAACATCGTGCCGGCGTTCACCACCGATGCGTGGAAGGAGGCGATGGAGTGGTACCGGGAGGTCTACGAGAACGGCTGGATGAACCAGGAGTTCGTCACCATGCAGAAGGACAACCAGCGGGACGCCATCGCCCGTGGTGAGGGCGGCATCGTGATCACCGGTCTGTTCGAGGCGCGGGGCTACGTGGAGCTGGCGGAGAGCATCGACCCGGAGACTCCGATGGAGTGGGCGCAGATCAACGACATGACCTATGGCGACGTGCCCCGCCGGATCGTCTCCGACACCAACGGTGGTATGGGCGGCTGGCTCGCGATCAACACCCAGACCGTGGAGTCCGAGGACGACCTGCGTGAGGTGCTCGGCTTCATCGACTCCCTGCTGGACGAGGAACCGTTCACGCTGATGACCCAGGGCATCGAGGGGGAGCACTACGAGGTGGACGAGGACGGCGTCTACTCCCGGATCAACCAGACCCAGTGGGAGCAGGAGGTCCAGCCCTACGCCAGCTCCAGGCCCGCGGACAACGTGATCATCTTCAAGTCCGACAACGAGCTCGTGAACCGGGCGGACGAAATGATGGCCGAGAACGACGAGTACGCCGTGGTCAACCCGGCCCAGTCGCTCACCTCGGAGACCTACGACCAGCAATGGTCCACGATCGACCAGACGGTGATGGACGCGTTCAACCAGTACATGGTCGGTGACCTGGACATGGCCGGCTACGAGGCGGCGATCGACGCCACTCGCAGCCAGGGGCTGGACGACATCATCACCGAGTTCACCGAGGCCTACAACAGCGTGAACGGCTGACCCGCACCCGGGGTGCCGGCCCTCCTCCGGCTGGCCCCCGGGCCTCGATCGCAGAGAGAGATCCACGTGAGCACGATGACCGCCAACCGCCGATGGCCCACCGAGGGCCACCACGTGCCCCCGGCCACCAGCCGGCGGGCGGAGCTGTGGCTGACCGGCGTCGGAGCCGTGCTCGCGGTGGTCTTCCTCGGCGGCTTCAGCGTGGTCGTGAACCGGATCGACCAGACCACGTATCTGGAGGTGGTCCGCCCGGTGCTGCTCGGCGAGGCGGACCACCTCACCGCAGCCGAGGCCTTCGAGGCCGGTCGGACCCTGGGTGCCTGGTTCGGCTTCACCCTGCTGCTGGTGCTCGCGCTGGCAGCGGTGGCGGTCTTGTCCCTCCGCCGCCGGCCGTGGCGTCGGCGGAGCGGCTGGTGGCTGCTCGCCGCCGGCCTGGTCTGCCTCGTCGGCAGCCAGCTCATCGCCTACCCGATCGCGTTCTTCTTCTTCCTCGGCGCCGGCCTGACGGCTGTGCGCCCCGTCCGGGACGGGAGCCCCTCATGACCGCCAGCACTGCCAGCTCTGCGACGAAGCTGACCTACCGGCCGGACCGGCTGCGCAAGCCGAGCCCCGGGCGCCGGGTGTTCCAGGTGGTCAACGGCGTGCTGCTGATCGGCTTCGCGCTGATCTGCTTGCTGCCGTTCCTGCACGTGATCGGGAGCTCGTTGGCCAACCCCGGGGAGCTGGCCACCCGGGCGTTCGTGCTCATCCCGCGCGAGCTCACCCTGGACGCCTACCGGTATGTGCTGTCCACCCCGACGATCTTCCGCGCGATGGGGGTGTCGGTGTTCGTCACCGTGGTGGGCACCTTCCTGTCCCTGCTGGTCACCTCGTTGATGGCCTATGCGCTCGGCAAGCGGCACCTGCGCGGCCGCCGGGTGATCAACTTCCTCGTGGTGTTCACCATGCTGTTCAGCGGCGGTATGATCCCGCTGTTCATCGTGGTCAACGGCCTCGGCCTGCTGGACAGCATCTGGTCGTTGATCCTGCCGTTCACGGTGAACGCGTTCAACTTCGTGATCATGCGCAGCTTCTTCCAGGGCATCCCGGACAGCCTGGAGGAGGCGGCCCGCATCGACGGCTGCTCCGAGCTCGGGGTGTTCGTGCGGATCGTGCTGCCGCTCTCGGTGGCCTCGATCGCTACCATCGGCCTGTTCTACGCCGTGGCCTACTGGAACACCTACATGTGGGCCATCCTGTTCATCAACGACTCCACGCTGTGGCCGATCCAGGTGCTGCTGCGCCAGATCGTGATCGTAGCCAGCGGCCTGAACGCCGATGCCTCCGTGGTGGAGGTCGTCCCGCCCGCACAGTCGGTGAAGATGGCGGTGATCGCCGTGGCCACGCTGCCGATGCTGGTGGTCTACCCCTTCATCCAGCGCTACTTCGTCAAGGGTGCGCTGATCGGTTCGGTGAAGGGCTGAGTGCCCGCCCACCTGCCCATCGGAGGTGCTGCAGGCGATCTGAGGTCCGCGTGGTCTACCTCCGATCGCCTCCGGTACCTCAGACGGGCGGGCGCAGCAGGTGGTCAGTGCAGCAGCGCCACCACGGCCACCATCAACGGGAGGGAGGCGAACGTGGTGATCACCTGCGCGTCCCGGGCCAGGCGCTGACCGGCGTCGAACTGCATCGCATAGACCAGCACGTTCTGCGCTGTGGGCAACGCTGCCATCAGCACGACGGCGAACCTCGCCTCGTCCGGGACGCTCACCAGCGCGGCTACCAGATAGGTGAGCACCGGGTGCACCACGGTGCGCAGGGTCGTTGCGGTGAGCACACCGGCCCAGTGCCTGCGGTCCAGCGGTTTGCGGGCGCTGCCCGGGGGTGGCGCTGAGCGCACCATGGACATGCCTAGGGTGAGCAACGCCAGTGGTGCGGCGGTGGCGGCCAGCGCTTGCAGCGGCTGCCAGAGCACGGCCGGCGGCTGCCAGCCGGTCAGCGCCAGCGCCAGCCCGGTGAGCGCACCGATGGTCAGCGGGCTGCGCAGCGCGCGGACGACCGCATCCCGTCGGCGGCCCGCCCGGGCGTCGCCGACGGCGAACGCCACCGGGGCCAGCACCAGCAGCTGCAGCAGCATCGTGGGCACCACCGCCAGGGCGTCGCCGAGCACGTAGACGGCGACCGGGATGCCCAGGTTGCCGGCGTTCAGATAGCTGGCGGCGAGCGTGCCCACAGTGGCGGTGGCTCGATCGGCGCGCAGTACCCCGGCGAACACCGCCGCACCGATCCCGGCTACCGCCAGGGTGGTGATCCAGGTGGTCAGCGCCGCAGAGGTGAGCAGCAGGTCCAGGTGGGCGTTGCCGATCGTGGTGATCAGCAGGCTGGGTGTGGACAGGGTGAACACCACGCGGGCAAGCACCTTGGGTGCCTCCGGGCCGAGCACCCGGGTGGTGGCGAGCAGCCAACCGGCCAGCGCGATGAGCGTCATCGTGCCCAGCGCGGTCAGCACAGCGGTCATCGAGGCATCACGCTGCTGAGCCGACCGACTCGAGCAGGGGCGCAACCTCCTCCACCGACAGCACACCGTCGAGCAGCACGGCCTCTAGCTCCAGCTCCAGCTCCTCCCCGGTCGCCAGGTGCAACGAGTGGGACCAGGCGAGGGACGGACCGGCACCGAGGTAGTCGGTGGAGCGCACGAACCACGGCCGTACCTGCCCGCGCTGCACCAGCAACGCGGTCCACGGACGCTCCCCGTCCCGGGAGAGCAGCAGCCACGGCGAGGTGGAGCCGTTGGCCGCGTCCTCACCGGTGCCGTCCGCGCAGGTGATCAGCGCCGTACCGTCGCTGGGGAAGCGCCAGAAGATGCCGCCGTAGCCAGCTCCGGGCCGACCCTGGGTAGCCGGGGACTCGATTGTCACCGGACCCGCACTGGCGCGCAGCGTGGAGTGCCAGGTCAGCTGCCAGCCGCGCCGGTCGGTCAGGGCGCTCGCAGTCAGCCGGCGACGTTCGGTGAGCAGCTCGGCGCCGTCGTGGCCGTACCAGGTGACCTGTTCCGTCATCGACGGGCCGACCAGCGTCATGTCCTGGCTGACCTGGGTGCCGTGGTTGGGCAGGAGCGTAGGACCGGAGTCCCGCACGTAGGTCCGACCGCCCCAGAACGAGGAGTCGTTCACCTGCGCCACCGCGAGGGAGACGCCGTACTGGTGCCGGTGGTCCAGCGGGGAGATCTCGGTCAGCGGCGTGCCGTTCCAGGTGTGCACCGGGTGCAGGTACGGGCGGGGGGCGTGCACGTCCGGCATCGCTGGGTGGCGCTCGTAGCGGGCGAGGGTGCTGCCGGACACGCGCAGTACACCAGCCTCGTCGTCGCGCGACCACAACGGCTGGCTGCCGGCCATCGGAGCGGCAGGTGCAGTGGTCGCCCAGGCTGGTGCCGGACCGGTGCTCGCCCGCTCGATCAGCCGCGGACGGAAGAACAGCGAGCTGCTCTCCGCCTCGCCGACCAGCAGCTGGTGCAGCTGCTCCCAGGCGTGCCGGCCCAGGTCCATCTGCGGCACCGACATCGTGGTCAGCGACGGGGTGGCGTACTTGGCGAATGCGATGTCGTCGAACCCGGCCACCGAGATCCCGCGCGGCACGCCCAACCCGATCTCGTTCAGCTTGCCGAGCAGGCCGAAGGCGACCAGGTCGTTGAACGCCAGCACCGCTGTGGCCTGGGAGTTCAGCACCGCCTCCAGAGCGGCGTAGCCGTCCTCGATCATCGACCCGCACGGGCTGTGCTGGATGCTGATCTGCGGGTGGTCCTGCTGCAGCCCGCGCAGCCCCTGCAGCCGGGCGGTGTTCGACGCCGAGGTCTCCGGTCCGGCCAGGTAGATGAACTTCTGGTGGCCGAGGTCGATGAGGTGCTCAGCGAGCTGCCGGATGCCGCCCGCGTAGTCCACGGCCAGCGCCGGCACGTCCCCGGTGAGCGGCTCCCGGTTCACCAGCACCACCGGGGCGGTGGTGGCCAGCACCTCGTTCAGCACGCGCTCCGGCATCCGGGGGGAGCACAGGATGAGGGCGTCACAGCGCCGGCGCGCCTCGATCGCCAGCTCCGCCTCGCGCTCCGGTTCCTCGATGCTGTCCGCGACCAGGATCCGGTAGCCGGCGCGGGTGGCGGCCTGGTTCGCCCCGCGCAGCACCTGCTGGAACATCGGGTTGCCCAGGTCCGGGACCAGCAGCGCCACGGTCTGCGTGCGGCCCAGGGAGAGGCTCCGGGCGACGGTGGAGGGGGAGTAGCTCAGCTCGCGGGCGGCCTTGCGCACCCGGGCGGCCATCTCCGGGTCGACGGTCGCCCGCCCGTTCATCACCCGGGACACCGTGGCGCGAGAGACGCCGGCTGCGCGGGCGACCTCGGCGATGGTCGCCACACCGGTGCTGCTCATCACGCCTCCTCGTACGGCGGTCGGGCGCCTCTCATGCGGAACGAACGGTACCGTGCCACAGGGTCCGGGGAGCCATCGCCGCCAGCGCAGGAGCCGAGCGGGGCGGCAGCGAACAACGCGACCTCGGCGCCGATCCAGTGGCCCTTGCTCGCGCTGAACGGCTCCTCGACCGTGGTCCAGCTCGTATCGCCCTCGGCGGCCCACGCCAGCTGCACTGCTCCGGCACCGTCGCTGCTCAGCCGCAGCCGCACGGAGCCGCCAGCCGGCAACGGGTGTTCGGCGACCGGTACCTCGATGCGGCGTCGGTCGGGTGAGTCGTCCGCCCCGGAACGACGACAGACCAGGCGAGGTCCGCCGTCGAGCACCTGCAGACCGATCCACGCGTACTCCTGGCCGAGGACCACCAGGCCGGTACGGGTGCCCTCCGCCGCGTCGGTGAGCTGCACGCTGGTCTCGTAGCTGCACGGCAGCCCGGCCAGCTGCTGGCCGAGCAGCTGGGGCAGCAGGCGTAGGTCGCCGAGGTCGTTGGCCACCGCCTGCAGCTCCAGGTGCCCCGCGCCGGTGCTTGCCCATCCCGGATCTGGGTTGGCCTGCCAGTGCCACTTCGGGTTCAGCGGGCCGGTGAAGTCGTCACTGCCGTCGACGGCGCGCAGCCCCTGCCGCACGTGCGGCACCGGGGCAGGGTGGCTCAGCACCGGCTCTCCCGACTCGCCCAGGACCGGCCAGCCGTCGGTGTCCCAACACATCGGTTGCAGATGGGTGACCCGGCCGTAGGGGCCGCGGTCCTGGAAGTGCACGAACCAGTCCGCACCGTTGGCGTCAGTGACCCAGGCGCCCTGGTGCGGTCCGTTCACCGGGGTGCTGCCCTGGGCGAGCACCTTCCGTTCCTCGTAGGGCCCGTACACCGACCGGGACCGGAACGCGGCCTGCCAGCC
Organism: Ruania albidiflava DSM 18029; assembly: GCF_000421225.1. Classification (GTDB taxonomy): domain Bacteria; phylum Actinomycetota; class Actinomycetes; order Actinomycetales; family Beutenbergiaceae; genus Ruania; species Ruania albidiflava. The sequence goes on from NZ_ATWL01000003.1 coordinate 214,452, forward strand.
GGTGGCGACCCCACCGGCGGGCGCGAAGATCCAGTACCAGTCCTCCCGCCGGTACAGCTTGGGCCCCTCGAGCGTGGAGTAGCCGGGCAGGTCTGCGCCGTCGACCACAGTGCGGCCGGGGGAGAGCACCCTGGTCAGGTCCGGGCTGACCTCCAGCACGGTCAACCGGTTCTTCACCCCGGACCGGCTGGCGGCCCAGCCGTGCACCAGGTAGGTGCGGCCGTCGCTGTCCCACAGCGGGCACGGGTCGATCAGTCCCTGCCCGGCGAGCAGCAGGTGCGGTTCGGCCCACGGGCCCTCGGCGGCCGGGGCGGTGGAGACCCACAGCCCGTGGTCGGGATCCGGCCAGACGATGTACAGGATGCCCTCGTGCGCGCGGATCGACGGCGCCCATACGCCACTGCCGTGCCGCGGCAGGGCGAAGTGCTGGTGCGGTGGTACCGCCGGTAGCGCATGCGCAGCGACCTGCCAGGTGACCAGGTCTGCCGAGCGCAGCACCGGCAGCCCGGGGGCCCGGTTGAAGCTGGAGGCGACCATCAGGTACTCGTCGCCGAAGCGGATGACGTCCGGGTCCGGCCAGTCCTCGTCCAGCACCGGGTTGCGGTAGAGACCTGGCGGGATGGGCTGGATGTCTCCTGGTGCCGGGACGCCACGGTCCTGGGTGCTCGGTCGTGGGGAGGAAGCAGTGGGCGCCATCGCGGTTCTCTCGAGAGGTGGTGGTTCTGCTGGCGGTGGGCTACTCGCCGAGCACGGCGCTGTGCACCGGCTCACCGTAGTCGGCAAGGCGCACCACCTGACCGGAGGTCAGGGAGTCGTTCACCGCAGCGCCGATGAGCACCGACCGGACCCCGTCGCCGTAGCCGGCCTGGCGTCCGAGCGGATCCTCAGCCGGGCCTCGGAAGATGTCGTCGAGCAGCATGGCGTCGCCGCCGCCGTGCGCGCCGGCACCTTCGGGGATCGGTACCTCCTCCGGCTGGGCCCAGAGTCGCTGCAGCACCAGGCGCGAGCCGTGCGGCCGGAGCCGCTGCCCGGTGCGCTCGGCTTCGGTGGCGCTCGGGTCCAGCACCGGGCGGTCTTTGCCGCCCGGTCCGAGTCCGCTGGTGGTGCGCTCGGCGCTGACCGCCCCGCGTTCCACCACGTCCAGCTCCAGCCTGCCCTCGGTGCCGTTGACCGCCACCCGGTAGCCCTCCCACGGGGAGTGCGCGTTCAGCGAGTAGGACATCGCCGCCCCGCGCTGGTAGCCCACGATCACCGAGAGGTTGTCCTCGATGCTGATGCCCTGGCCGAAGACGTCCTGGTCGCGGTGGTAGCCGTCCAGGTGCTCCGCGTCCAGGAACAGCCCCTTGAGCTGAGGGTCGGCGGCCAGGTCGAGGGCGAACGGATCGCCAGCGGCGACCAGGTCCCGACCCAGCGCGGGCCGTTCCCCCAGGCCGCGGTCGGCGGCGTTCTCCGCACCGTAGAAGTGCAGGCCGCCGAGCGCGAACACGGTCTCCGGGACGTCTGCGAGCCACCAGTTGACCAGGTCGAAGTGGTGCGTGGACTTGTGCACGGCGAGCCCGCCGGAGCTGTCCTTCTCCCGGTGCCAGCGGCGGAAGTAGTCCGCCCCGTGCACCGTGTCCAGGCACCACTCGAAGTGCACGGAGGTGACCGTGCCGATGGCGCCTTCGGCGATCAGGCGCCGCACGGTCGAGTTCCGCGGGGAGTAGCGGTAGTTGAACGTGACGGTGAGCGTGCCGGTGGACTCCCGGGCGGCCCGCACGATGCGTTCCAGGCTGGGCACGTCGATGGTCATCGGCTTCTCCGTGATGACGTCCAGACCGCGGTCCAGGCCCGCGACGATGTGATCGGCGTGGGTGGAGTCCTTGCTGGTGACGATCAGCACGTCCGGCCGGGTGGCGGCGAGCATCTCTTCGAGCTGGTCGGGGGAGAAGTGCGGCGGGTGGTCGTAACCGCGGTCGGCCAGGTACCGGTCGTAGTAGGCCATCCTCGCCTCGTTCGGGTCGAGGAACGCCACGATCTCGCCCAGATCCGCATGGCTGGAGGTCAGGGCATCGATGTACATCCGGGAGCGCCCGCCGGTCCCGATGACGGCGTGACGGCGGGCGGGACGATCAGACATGGGGATCCTGTTTCGACTCGGTGATCGACGGCGAGAAACCGATTTCCGACCAACCTAATCAATTGCCGGCCTGATGTCAACTGAGCCGCTCCGCCTTGCGAGCGAGGTCTAGAAACCGGTTCCGGCCCGCAAGGGGGGCGTGGGGCCCGGTGAGCGGCGAGCTGTCACGCTGGCAAGGCTCGGCACGGCCCCGGGCCGGTTGGCGTGCCGCCCTCGCTCGTCGGTGGGGCAGGCCGGGCTGGCCGCATGTCATGTGGTCGGACGGGGCCGGACAGATGGGGCGGGACCGATGCGGGCGGGACGCGTGCCAGCAGGGCGGGTAGCCACGCTACCCGCCCCGGCGACGACTGACGGTCAGGCCTCGGTGTCTTCGTCTACCCAGTCGAAGGTCTTGGTCACGGCCTTCTTCCAGTTCCGGTACAGCCGCTCCCGCTCGTTCTCCTCCATCTGCGGGGTCCAGCGCTTGTCCTCGGACCAGTTGTCGATCACGTCCTGCTCCCCGGACCAGAACCCGACCGCGATGCCGGCCGCGTAGGCGGCACCCAGCGCAGTGGTCTCGGCAATCTTCGGCCGGATGACGTCGACACCGAGGATGTCGGCCTGGAACTGCATGAGCAGATCGTTGGCGATCATGCCACCATCGACCTTCAGCTCGGTCACGTCCACCCCGGAGTCGGCGTTCATCGCATCGACCACCTCACGGGTCTGGAAGGCGGTCGCCTCCAGCGTCGCCCGGGCGAGGTGCCCCTTGTTCACATACCGGGTCAGCCCGACGAGCGCACCGCGTGCGTCCGGGCGCCAGTGTGGGGCGAACAGGCCGGAGAACGCAGGGACGAAGTACGCGCCACCGTTGTCCTCCACCGTCTTGGCCAGGTCCTCCACCTGCGGAGCCTCGGTGATCAGTCCCAGGTTGTCGCGCAACCACTGCACCAGCGACCCGGTCACGGCGATCGAGCCCTCGAGCGCATAGATCGGCTTCTGATCCCCGATCTTGTACGCGACCGTGGTGAGCAGACCGTTCTCCGAGGGGATGGCCTCCTCACCGGTGTTCATCAGCATGAAGTTGCCGGTGCCGTAGGTGTTCTTGGCCATGCCGACCTCGAAGCACGCCTGGCCGAAGGTGGCGGCCTGCTGGTCGCCGAGGATGCCGGCGAGCGGTACGCCTGGGATCATGCCGCCCTCGCGGCCTCTGCCGTACTCCTCGGAGGAGGAACGGATCTCCGGGAGCATCGACATCGGGATGCCCATGTCGGCGGCGATGTCGGCGTCCCAGTCCAGCGTCTTCAGGTCCATCAGCATGGTGCGCGACGCGTTCGTGACGTCGGTGACGTGCACCCCGCCGTTCGTCCCGCCGGTCATGTTCCACAGGAGCCAGGCGTCGGTGTTGCCGAACAGCAGGTCACCAGCCTCGGCCTTGGCGCGCGCGCCCTCGACGTTCTCCAGGATCCAGCGGATCTTCGGACCGGAGAAGTAGGTCGCCAGCGGCAGCCCCACCTTGGCCTTGTACTTGTCCGGTCCGTCCGACCCAGCCAGCTCGTCGACGATCTTCTGGGTGCGGGTGTCCTGCCAGACGATCGCGTTGTACACCGGTTCGCCGGTGTTCTTGTCCCACACGACCGCGGTCTCGCGCTGGTTGGTGATGCCGACAGCGGCGATGTCGCTCTTGCTCAGCGGCGCACGGGCGAGGGCCAGGCCGACGACCTCCCGGGTGTTCCGCCAGATCTCCAGGGGGTCGTGCTCGACCCAGCCGGCCTTCGGGAAGATCTGCTCGTGCTCGATCTGGCCGGACTCCACGATCTGACCGGAGTGGTCGAAGATGATGGCGCGGGTGCTGGTCGTGCCCTGGTCGATGGCGAGTACGTAGTCAGGCATGTCGTTCCTTCGTGTTCGTAGGGCTCCGCTCGGGCGGATCTTCTCGACGCTTCCTCGCGACGCCTCGGTGGCGGACTCGCCGCCGCACGTCGGTGTGGTTGCACGGTGTCCTGACTGTCATGGTTGCCCCGGGCGCACGAGTGCGCAACCATCGTGCACGAACGTGCACCGCCGCCGCGGAAAGGATGAACGAGTGCGTGAGGACGATGCGTACCGGGCCGCGGCGATGTACTACCTGCAGGACCAGACCATGGAGGTCATCGCCGGCACCCTCGGCGTGTCCCGGTCCACCGTGTCCCGGCTGATCAAGGCCGCGCGGGACGAAGGCATCGTGCGCATCGCGCTGCGTCGGCCCAGCGGCACCGGCGCCGACCTGGGCCACCGCCTGGCGGCGACGTTCGGGATCATGGCGCACGTGGTACCGGTGCGGGAGCGTGCCAGCGAGGTGCAGCGGCTGGAACAGGTGGCGATGGTGGCTGCCGGGCTGGTGACCGACTGGGTACAGGCCGGGATGGTCATCGGTGTGGCTTGGGGGACGACGGTCACCGCGATCGCCAGGCACCTCACCCCCAGCCCAGCGCGCGGCTCGGTCGTGGTGCAGCTCAACGGGGCGGCGAACACGTTCGCTGGCGGAGTCACCTACGCCGGCGACCTGGTCTCCTCGATCGCCACGGCCTTCGACTCCACACCGCACCTGTTCCCGGTACCCGCGTTCTTCGACTTCGCCGAGACCAAGGAGGCGATGTGGCGGGAGCGGAGCATCCGCCGGGTGCTAGCGGTGCAGCGTCGCGTGGACCTGGCGCTGTTCGGCGTCGGTGCGCTCGCGGCGGACGTCCCTTCGCACGTCTACAACGCGGGCTACCTGGACGATGCGGAGATGGCCGAGCTGGCGGCCGACCGGGTGGTGGGGGACGTGTGCACCGTGTTCCTGCGCGAGGACGGCACCTACCGGGACGTGGCCATCAACGCGCGCGCCACCGGGCCCACCCCGCACGAGCTGCGCACCCTGGGGCGGCGGGTGTGCGTGGCGGTCGGTGCGGCCAAGGTGCCGGCGCTGCTCGGCGCGCTGCGCGCTCGGGTGGCCACCGACCTGGTCACCGACGAGGCCACGGCACGGTTGCTTCTGGAGCACCTGCACCGTGAGTCCGTGGCAGGCTGAGCAGGTGGACACCACCCCGGAGACTGCCCCTCTCATCCGCCCTGCCCTGCCTGCGGACGTGCGCGCGATCCGGACGATCGTCGATCCGTACGCAGAGGAGCGCATCCTGCTGGCCAAGGACCTGGTCGACTTCTACGAGGCGGTCCCGGAGTTCCTGGTGGCCGAGGACCCCGGTAGCGGCCAGGTGATCGGCTGCGGTGCGCTGCACGTGATGTGGGAGGACCTCGGGGAGGTGCGCACCTTGGCGGTGCGCCGGGACCGGCTGGGTACCGGGGTGGGCCACCAGCTGCTCGAGGCGCTGCTGCAACGTGCCCGTGACTACCGCCTGGCCCGGGTGTTCTGCCTGACCTTCGAGGTCGGCTTCTTCTCCGGGCACGGGTTTGCCCCGATCGAGGGGGAGGTGGTGGACCGGGAGGTCTACCTGGAGCTGCTGCTCTCCCGGGACGACGGCATCGCGGAGTTCCTCGACCTAGCCCGGGTGAAGCCGAACACCCTGGGCAACACCCGGATGCTGCGGCAGCTCGACTGACTGGTCCCCAGCGTCGCCGGCCGCCCCGGCGGGCATGGTCAGGGCAGCCTCGGGCGCAGCAGCACGTTCACCCGCACGACCGCGAGCACGACCGCGACCTGGACGAGCAGCACTGCTCCGACCACTGCTCCCAGGACCGCGCTGATGTCGACGATCGCCCACCCGGTCACCCCGACCACGGCCAGGGCCACGACCACCCGCAGCAGGACCGCCAGGCGGCGGGCGGTGCGGATCGTCTGCTGCTGCGGTAGCTGGCGGCGCGCGGCGTCGTGGCTGGTGCGGCTGCCCGGGTCGCCGACGCCTCGGGCGATCGTCAGCCATCCCAGCGCCGCGACCACGGCGGCCACGATCGCCAACAGCTGGGCGACGCCGAGCATCGTCAGTCCGGCCAGCACCCGCAGGTCGGTGCGGTGCACACCGGCCATGCTCAGCGCCCCGGCGCCCACGAGGGCCAGGACGAGGCAGGTGGCACACATCAGCAGCAGGGTGCGGGTGTGCGCGCGCAGAGCGCGGGCGATGGCCACGTCTTCCAGCGCCGCGTCCTCGTCCTCGTCCACCTGCACGCGCCTCTCCTGCTCCGCTCGGCCTCTGGACGCACCCTCGACGGGGCGAGGTCGTCCCGATGCAGCCTACCGGGGCAGCCCGCGGCCACCGTGCGCCCGCCGGCGGCCACGCCACCGGCGCCCGGTCGCCGTCAGGAGTCGTAGATCGGTTCCCCCGGCACGCCGAAGGACTGGGAGGCATCATCGAGGACGAGCACCCAGTCGTTGCTCTCCCCGGGCTCGTCCGGCGGGTCGAAGGTGTGTACCCCGGAGTTGTCGATCTCCCCGATCCGGGTGGCGCTCCCGTCCCTCGGGTCGTACCACCATGCCACCACCCGGTCACCGGAGATCTTGCCCATCTTCAGCGAGAAGGACCGGCCGGTGTGGATATAGGCGAAGGCGTACTGCTCGGAGTAGGTGGCCACCACCCGGTCGTACCGGTACCCCGGGTCCCCGCTGACCAAGGTCGGGCCGGGGATGCGCTGGAAGTACGGTCGGGAGAGCATCAGGTTCTGCAGGTGCTGCATCTGCCCGGCGCCCGGGTCGTCCATCGTCTCGTACCAGTACTCGGAGACGTCGTAGCCGTTGACCGGCCCGTCGGAGGGGACGTGCATCGGCATCACCCCACCGTTGCCGTAGGTGTGCCCGCAGGAGCCGCCGAAGACGGACCAGTACGCGTACCGGCGGGTGTCCGCATCGTCCCAGAACGGGGTGGAGAAGTCGTGCAGTCCCTGGTGCACGTGCTCATAGCTGGGCTCGCCGTCCAGCGTCGGCTTCGGTGGGTAGAGGGCGTAGTCCTCGTGCACGTACATCCACGTGTCCTCGCCCTTCCAGTACGTGGGCACGTCGATGCTGTCGTAGGTGGGGGAGACGCCGTCATAGGTCTGCTCGTAGTTCCGGTGCCCGGACTGGAACATGTTGAAGTCCAGCCAGGACTCGTTGTGGAACCAGGTGGAGGAGGAGAACCGGCCGTTGGGGTGGTAGGTCATCAGGTGGTCCGGGTCCGTCTGCCGGATGGCCTCGGCCAGGCTCAACCACACGTCCATCTGCTGCGAGCCGACCGAGTCGCCGCCGATCAGCCAGACGATGTTCGGGTAGTCCCGGTAGCGGCGAGCGAGCCAGCGGCCGTACCAGGCCGCCTCTCGGGCGTCCATCAGCCCGTCCTTGACGATGTTGCGCCAGACGGCGTTCATCGCCATGTAGATCCCGGCACGGGCGGCTTCCTCGACCATGTGGGTGATGTGGTCCCAGTAGGCCGGGTTCGGCCGGCGCACGTTCTCGCGCAGGAACGGTGAGTTCCCGTAGTAGTCCTGGTACTCCAGGTTCGCCGGGATCACCTGCAGGAGCACGACGTTGAACTTCTTCTCCTGCCGGTTCTCGAAGTACTGCCGGACCTCCTCCCGAGAGAGCTTGTGCAGCAGCCACGCGGTGTCCGCCGTCCAGAAGAACGGGGTGCCGTCCTCATGCTGCAGGAAGCGTCCGTTCTCCGAGGCCTGCAGCTTGCCGCGCTGCCACGGTCCCGGGAAGCGCTGGTCCTGGCCGCCGCTGCCGGGGGCGCGTGCCCGCTCGCTGGCCGCTGCCGGCGCGGCGGTCACGGCAGTGCCCAGGCCCGCTGCCACGCTCGCTGCCAGCACCCGCCGCCGGGAGAGCCCGGTCCTGTGTCCCTGGTCCGCTGCGCCTTGGTCGTTATTCGACACTTCTTCTCCCCCGTCCGGTCCGGTGCGAGAATAGGTATCTACGCACCCTTGCATGAACATGCTGCAGGCTAGCGGTGCCGAGCATCCCCCGCAATGCCCTGCTCAGCAGATGGTCACTGGAGCCTCCGGCGGCGCCACGGCCAGGCCGGACCAGCGGGCGCCAGGCAGCGGCCTGCTAGCGCTGAGCTAGTGCTGTTCGTCGACCGGCAGTCGGTAGGCCAGCGGCACCCCGTCGGCGTCGGTCTCCACAGCGGCCAGGCCATCGGCTACCAGTGCGGCGAGGATGCGCTCGCGCTGCCTGGCATCCGGCCACAGGTCGGCCACGTCGGCAGCGGCGAGGTGGTCCTGCTCCCGGAGCGCCGCCATCACCCGGCCCCGCGCCTGCCGGTCGGTACCGTGCCAGGCCTGCGTGCGCCGTCGATGGGCGTGGGGGTCCTCGGGGCGGCCTGCGGCCACCCAGGCGCACTGCTGGAGCAACGGGCACTCCTGGCATCCCGGTGACCGGGCAGTGCAGACCAGGGCGCCCAGCTCCATCACGGCGACGCTGAAGCGTGCAGCCGTTGCGCCGTCGTCGGGCAGGAGGGACTCGGCCAGCTCGCCCTCGGACCGGCGCGGTGAGGGTGGTGGCAGCGCCTCGCCGCGTACAGCGCGAGCCAGCACCCGCCGCACGTTGGTATCTAGCACCACTGCCCGGTGGCGGTAGGCGAAGGCCGCGACCGCGGCGGCGGTGTAGTCGCCGATGCCGGGCAGGGTGCGCAGGGTCTGCTCGTCCTCAGGTACCACACCGGCGTGTTCAGTGGTGATGGCGCGGGCGGCCGCGCGCAGCCGCAGCGCCCGGCGCGGATAGCCGAGCCGGTCCCAGGCGCGCAGCACCTCGGCGGTCGGCGCGGCGGCCAGGTCGACCGGGGTGGGCCAGCGCGCCATCCACTCCCGCCACCGGGGCTCCACCCGCGCCACCGGGGTCTGCTGCAGCATCACCTCGCTGACCAGCACGCCCCACGCGGATGTCTCCGGGCGGCGCCACGGCAGGTCTCGGGCGTGGCCGTCGTACCAGTCCAGCACTGCCGTGCGCAGGGCGGTGCGGGCGCTCGGTCCGGGAAGGGTCATCGTCGCCCTCGGCGGTGCGGGCGGCCGCGCCGTCCCCGTGGTGCTGGTCGACGGCGGTGCCCACCTGGGGAGGCCGCCCCACCTCGGTCCTGGGTCGAGCGGGGGCTGCGGGGCCTGCCTCGGTCAGCCGTGCGGTCCGGTCCGGCAGACGGGTCGGCCGGCAGGCGGCGCCCGCGGGTGGAGTTGACGGTGCGGCCACGGACGATGCCGATGAAGTCCTCGACGGCGTCCGTGGTGCGGTCGGTGCACCAGGCGAGCAGCACCGGTGCACCGGGTGCTCCGGCGAGCGGACGGTGCACCAGGTCGCGCCGCTGGTGCAGCCGGGCCAGGGAGAGCGGTGCCACCAGCAGCCCAGTCCCCGCGCTGACCAGCTGGATCGCCTCGGCCGTGCTCGCCGGCCGGTGCTCGAGGACGGTGCCGGGGAGGTGCTCGGTGCCCGCGTAGACGTCGTCGAGGGGGTGCAGCAGGGTCTCCTCGGCAAGGTCCGCAGCCGTGACCTGCTCCTCGGGGTCGAGCGCAGCGAGCGGGTGCTCCTTGGCGGCGACCACCACGGTCACCTCGGTGTACAGCGGGATCGCGCTCATCGTGTCGCGGTCGACCGGGGGTCGCAGCAACGCAGCGTCTACATGGCCATCGGCGAGAGCCTCGGCAGCGGCCGGGTGGGTCAGCGGGACCAGCTCGAGCGGGAGCTCGTGGCGTTGCTGCCAGGTGCGTACCCACTTCGCAGGAGTGACGCCCGGCACGTATCCGAGCCGGAAGGCGACAGCTGGCATCCAGACAGGGTACCCGCGGTGCGATACTGCCCCAGTGAGTGCGAGGAGCCGCCACGGAGGTACGGGGAGATCCGGTGCGGGCCCAGGGTACCGTAGCGAGGCACCGCAGCGGTCGGAGAAGCTGGAGGACAGATGAGTGTGCAGCAGCGGATGAAACCCATCACCGCCGCACGGAAGCTGGGCATCTACCTGCCGGCCGCGCCGGAGGAGTTCCAGGCAGCCTGGATGACCCGGGAGGAGCTGGCCGACCTGGACCGCAACCCGCCGCAGTGGTTGCGGACACTCCGGCGCGACGGCCCGCACCCGCGGCCGGTAGTTGCCGGACGGCTCGGCGTGTCCATCGCCGGTCTGGCGCGCTCTGGGGCCGATGAGGCGATGACCACCGCGCAGATCGATGCGCTGCGGGCCGACCCACCGCCCTGGTTGCTGCAGGAGCGGCACGTGCACCAGCAGGTGCTGGCCGAGGAGGAACGGGTGCGCCGAGAGCGAGCGGAGAAGAGGGCTGGGCAGTCACGCTAAGGGCCCTGGTTCCCGCCTACTCGATACGCCTCGGCGCGTGCACGTAGGTGTAGGCGGCAGTGCGGGTTACCGTCAGGGCGTGCCGAGAAAGACCCCCGCTCCCGAGCGCCGCCGCAGCCCCGCCGGCCGCACCGGGCCCGCCGTCCGGGACCGGTCCGGGGGCGCCGCCACACGCAGCAGCGGTCGCGCGACCACCGGGACCACCAAGCGCGCGACCGGAACGACCGCCACGCGCACAGCGGGCAGGCCGACCCGGCGCACCGACAGCGGGGCTACGAAGCAGGGCGCAGGCCGAGGCAGGGACACTGCTGGGCGCACCGCCTCTGGTGGTGGGCGCTCGTCCGGGGGCGGGCCATCTCCGGCCCGGAGCGCCGGCGGGCGCAGTGGCACCGGTGCTCGCGGTGGTGCCGGCCGCAGCGGCTCCCGTGGGTCGGGGCGGGGGAGGCCTCCGCGCCGTTCACGCGAGGAGCGCGCGGCCACGTTCCGCCGGCGCCGGATAGCGGTCGGGCTGCTCGCACTCGTCCTGGTCGCCGGGGTGGCAGTCGGAGCGGTGCGGGGTGTGCCGCTGCTGCTGGAGCGGTTCGGCCCGGACCGTGCGGAGCCGTCAGCTGAACCGACCGAGGAGCCCACCGGCCCGGACGAGGAGGCGCTGGCCAATCCGGTCGGTTGTCTGCCGGAGGCGGTCTCGCTCGAGCTCGGCACGGCAGGCACCGAGGTGGCCGCGGGTACCAAGGTGGAGGTGCCGATCACGATCACGAACACCGGCCAGGTGCCCTGCCTGCTGGACGTGGGCAACGACGCCCTGCAGCTGGAGGTCACCTCCGGCAACGACACCGTCTGGACCACGGCGCAGTGCCCGGCTGGTACGGCGGAGCAGCCGATCCTGCTGCCTGTCGGTGGTATGGAGGAGACGACCATCTCCTGGAGCGGGCGGCGCAGTGCAGCCGACTGCCCGGACGACACGCGCGAAGCACGCGCCGGGACGTACCAGATCGAGGTGAGCATCGCCGTCGACGGTGACGAGGTGACCCAGCGGCGCACGCTGACCCTGACCTGACCCTGCCCCGCGAACGCCCCGCTTCGCGAGGTGAATCGGTTCAGCGGCCGCGAAGGCGAGCGTTCGCGGCAGGTGGGGGCGGGAGGGGGTCAGGAGAAGCGTTCCAGCAGCGACGCCTCAGCCTGGCGGGAGAGGCCTTCGCGGACCGCGCGGGCGCGCTGGCTGCCGACTCCCTCGACCACCTCGAGGTCGTCGATGGTGGCAGCGAGCATCTTCTGCAACGTGCCGAAGTGGTCGGTCAGTGCGTTCACCACCGACATCGGCAGCCGAGGGATGCGGGTGAGCATCCGGATACCGCGGGGAGCGATCGCCGAGTCCAGCGACTCCCCCTGCCGACCGCCGATGCCCAAGATCCGGGCGATCTGCGGCAGGTCGATCAGCTGGGCCGAGTCCAGACCCGCCAGTGCGTCCAGCACCTCGTCCAGGGTGCGGCTGCCGCGCGGATCCAGGTAGTCGCGTACCACCAGCTCCAGACCTGGGCCGATGCCACCGACCAGCTCGTCGAACTGCAGCGCCAGCAGGCGCCCGTTCGTGCCCAGCTCCACCACGTAGTCGGAGATCTCCGCGGAGATCCGGCGCACCATCTCCAGGCGCTGCACCACCGAGGTCACGTCCCGGACGGTCACCAGGTCCTCGATCTCCAGCGCGGAGAGCGTGCCGGAGACCTCGTCCAGGCGGGACTTGTACCGCTCCAGCGTGGCCAGTGCCTGGTTCGCCCGGGACAGGATCGCCTCGGAGTCCTCGAGCACGTACCGCTTGCCGCCTACGTAGAGGGCGACGATGCGCATCGACTGGCTCACCGAGATCACCGGGAAACCGGTCTGCTTCGCGGCCCGCTCGGCGGTACGGTGCCGGGTGCCGGACTCGGAGGTCTCGATGGTGGCGTCGGGGATCATCTGCACGGCGGCGCGCAGGATACGCTTCGCACCCTGGTCGACCACGATCGCCCCGTCCATCTTCGCCAGCTCTCGCAGGCGGGTGGAGGAGAACTGCACGTCCAGCTCGAACCCACCGGAGCAGATGGAGGCCACCACGTCGTCATAGCCGAGCACGATCAGCGCGCCGGTGCGGCCGCGCAGGATACGTTCCAACCCGTCCCGCAGCTCGGTGCCCGGCGCCACGGCACGCAACGTCTCCCGCAGCAACGGGGAGAAGGTGGAGTCGGGCACCGAGGTGGTCCTTCCGCACGAGCAGGCCGGTCGCAGCACACTCTACGCGAGGTCCCCACCCGGGGTGAGGGCTCAGACGCGGTGCAGGGGGACCGGGTCGGCGCTGCGGCCCTTCGTCACCCGCTCCGCAGAGGCCACCGCCTCGTGCAGGTTTGCCACACGCACCACCTCGAGGCCGTCCGGGACCGTGCCCAGCTCACCGGCCGCGGGGACCACCGCCTTGGTGAATCCCAGGCGGGCGGCCTCGGCCAGCCGCCGGGGCAGCCCGATCGCTGAGCGCACCTCACCGGTCAGCCCGACCTCGCCGATCGCCACCAGCCCTTCGTGCATGGTCATGTCGCGACGCGCTCCCACCACGGCCAACGCGATCGCCAGGTCGCAGGCAGGCTCGGTCACCCGGGCGCCACCCACTGTGGCCACGTACACGTCCCGCGCCGCAGTGTCCACCCTCAGGCGTCCGTGCAGCACCGCCAGCGTCATCGACACCCGCGCGGAGTCCACCCCGGCGGTGGTGCGACGCGGATTCGGTGCCACCTGGTGGGTGGTCAACGCCTGGATCTCCACCGGCATCGGGCGCCGACCGTCCAGCGTGATCGTCACGCAGGTGCCCGGCACCGCCTCGCGCTGGCCGGACAGGAAGAGCCCGCTCGGGTCCGCCAACGAGACGATCCCGGACTCGGTGAGGGAGAAGCAGCCCACCTCGTCGGTGCTTCCGAAGCGGTTCTTCACCGCCCGCACCATCCGCAGCTGGGAGTGCCGGTCGCCCTCGAACTGGCAGACCACGTCCACCAGGTGCTCCAGCACCCGCGGGCCGGCGATCGACCCGTCCTTGGTCACGTGCCCCACCAGCACCACCGGCATCGCAGTGCGCTTCGCCACCCCGATCACCGCGGCTGCCACCTCACGAACCTGGGACACCCCACCCGGGGTGCCATCCACGTCCGCCGACCCGATCGTCTGCACGGAGTCCACGATGAGCAGGTCCGGATCGCTGTGCTGCACGTGCCCGAGCACTGTGGCCAGGTCGGTCTCGGCGGCCAGCAGCAGCCCGTCCTGCAGCGCCCCGATCCGTTCGGCCCGCATCCGCACCTGGCTGGCTGACTCCTCCCCGGTGACGTACAGCACCCGCTGGCCGGCGGCGGCTGCCCGCGCGGCCACGTCCAGCACCAGGGTGGACTTGCCCACTCCCGGCTCGCCGGCGAGCAGCACTACCGCCCCGGGGACGATGCCGCCGCCGAGCACCCGGTCGAACTCACCGACCCCGGTCGCGCGATAGCGCGCCTCCTGCCCGTCGACCTCGGCGATCTGGCGAGCCGGGCTGGTCACGGATGCGACCGCCGTCGTGCGTGGACCAGCGGCGGACGCTCCGGCCTCGGTGACCGTGCCCCAGGCCTGGCACTCCCCGCACCGGCCGACCCACTTGGCAGTGGTCCAGCCGCACTCGGTGCAGCGGTAGGAGGGGCGGGGAGCGCGAGCAGCAGCCATACCCACACGGTAGTGCGCGCGACCGACAGGCCCGGGCAGGTAGCGTGCCGTGCATACCAACCTGAGGAGCTGACATGACCGTGGACGTGGCACTGATCGGGGTCGGGGTGATGGGGGACGCCGTGCTCACCTCGCTGGTGAGCGTGGTCGGTGCGGACCGGGTGCAGGTCACCGACGGTCGGCCCGAGCACGGCAAGGAGCGGGCAGCTGCACACGGCGTCCGCTGGGGCGGCAGCAACGCTGAGACGGCCAAGGGTGCCGGGGTGGTGGTCCTCGCGGTCAAGCCCAAGGACGTCTCCGCCGTGCTCGCCGACATCGGCCCGGTGCTGGCTGCCGACACCGTCTTGGTGAGCATCGCGGCCGGCATCCCCACGGCCTTCCTCGAGACCCGCCTCGACCAGCCCGTCCCCGTGGTGCGGGTGATGCCGAACACACCGGCGACCATCGGTCAGGGAGTGAGCGTGATGAGCCCGGGCAGCCACGCCACCGGTGAGCACCTGGACCAGGTCGCCGGCCTGCTGGCCGGCACCGGGACCGTGCTGCGGGTGCCGGAGTCGGACCAGGACGTGGTCACCGCCATCTCCGGCTCCGGTCCGGCCTACGTGTTCTACCTGATCGACGCGCTCGCCGAGGCCGGTGTGCTCGGCGGGCTCAGCCGCGCTACCGCACTGGAGCTGGCTACCCGCACTGTGGCCGGTGCCGGTGCGATGGCCGCCGCGAGCGAGGAGCACCCGGTGCTGCTCCGGGAGAAGGTCAGCTCCCCGGCTGGCACCACGGTCGCCGGGGTGCGCGCCCTGGACGAGCACGGCGTGCGTGCCGGGCTGGTGGCCGCCGTGGAGGCCGCCCGGACCCGCTCCATCGAGCTCGGCAGGACACTGGCGGACTGACCCTCCAGCCGCCAACGCTCTGGTTCGCGGCGTGAATCGGTTCAGCGGCCGCAGAGCAGAGCGTTCGCGAACGTGGGTTCAGGGGCGGGCGGCGAACTTCTCCAGCAGCACGGTGTCCCCGGAGAGGATCAGCGTGTCGCCAGCATCGATCCGGGTCTCGGCGGTGGCGTACTCGAACGGTTGACCCGGTTCCTTCACCCCGATCACGGTGACTCCGTACTTGCGCTTGATGTCCGCCTCGCCGACCGTGAAACCGTGCGTCTCCTTCGGCGGGCGCATCTTGACGATGGTGAACCCGTCCTCCAGCTCGATGAAGTCCAGCATCCGCCCGGAGACCAGGTGTGCCACGCGGGCGCCGGCGTCGTGCTCGGGGTAGACCACGTGGTGGGCGCCGATGCGCTGCAGGATCCGTCCGTGCTCGGCGGAGATCGCCTTCGCCCAGATCAGCGGGGTACCGATGTCCACGAGGTTCCCGGTGATCAGCACGCTCGCCTCCAGCGAGGTGCCCACCCCGACGACGGCGATCGGGAAGTCCCGTGCGCCCAGCTGGTCCAGCGCGTCTGGGTTCGAGGCATCCGCCTCCACCAGTGGGATGCGTCCGGTCCAGGCGCGGATCAGCTCCGGGTCGCGCTCCACGGCCAGCACGTCCCGGCCCAGGCCGTCCAACGTGGCGGCCAGGGAGCTGCCGAACCGGCCCAGGCCGATCACCAGCACGCTCGCGTCGTGCCCGTAGTCGGTCTCGTTCGGATCCTGACGGGCGGACTTCCTATCCAATGGACGGCCTCTCCTCGGGGTATCGGATCACGCGGCGACGGTCGCGCAGGGCCAGCGCCGCGGCCAGGGTCATCGTGCCGGTGCGGCCGGCGAACATCAGCGCGACCAGGACATACTTCGCCGAGCTCGGCAGGGACGAGGTGATGCCGGTGCTCAACCCGCAGGTGGCGAACGCGGAGATCACCTCGAACAGCACCTGGTTCAGGTGCAGGTCGGTGAGCACCAGCAGTGCCAGGGAGGCCGCGCCCACCATCGTGGCGCCGACGAACGCCACTGCGATCGCCACCCGCACCACGCCCGGGTCCAGCCGTCGGCCGAAGGCTTCGATGTCCCGGTCACCGCGCGCTTCGGCGCGGATCGCCAGCAGCATGACGGCGAACGTGGTCACCTTGATCCCGCCGGCGGTCGAGGCGCTGCCGCCGCCGACGAACATCAGGGCATCCTGCACCAGCCAGGTGCCTTCGCTCATCGAGGCGACGTCCACTGTGGAGAACCCCGAGGACCGCGGTGTCATCCCGGCGAGCAGGCTGGCCAGCACGCGCTCGTTGGTGGACAGCGGGCCGTAGGAGTCCGGGTTGCCCCACTCCAGCGCGCCGATAGCCACCGCACCCACCACGAACAGCAGCGCGCTGGTGACCACGGTCAGCTTCGCGTGCAGCGACCACCGGCGCGGGCGGCGCCAGCTCTGCGTGATCGCCAGGATCGCCGGGAAGCCGAGTGCGCCGATGAACCCGCCGACGATGATCGGCAGGCACATCCACCAGTCGCCCACGTACGGGGCGAGGCTCTCCTCGATGATGATGCCGGCATTGTTGAAGATGGAGATCGACTGGAACAGGCTGTGCCAGACCGCCCGGCCGGGGGAGTAGCCGATCATCAGGAACCTCGGCAGCAGCACCAGCATCAGCGCACCCTCGATCACCGCAGTGGTCACCAGCACCGCCCGGATCAGCGAGCCGACCTCGCCGAGCCGAGCCGTCTTGGTCTCCGCCGCTGCCAGCAGCCGCTGGGTCAGCCCGATCCGGCGAGAGACCGCCAGGCCGAGGATGGAGGCCAGCGTCATCACGCCCAGGCCGCCGATCTGGATGCCGACCATGATCACCGCGTGCCCGAACGGGGACCAATAGGTGGCGGTCGGCACGGTGACCAACCCGGTCACGCACACCGAGGTGGTGGCGGTGAACAGCGCATCGGCGAACGGGGCCCGGTGACCGTCGGCAGTGGCGATCGGCAGCGAGAGCAACCCGGTGATCACGACGATCACCAGGCTGAAGACGGCGATCGTCAACCGGGCAGGAGAGCGGTGCGCAACGTCGTCGATACGTTCGCGGACGCGGACGAGGAGGGACAGACCCTCCTCCTCCACGCGCTGCACCCGCTCCTGCTCCACGACACTCCGCACTGTCGGCGCTTGCGATGATCGCTGCCTACTGTGCCACGCACCACGTGCCCGCGGGCGGGACAACACCGATACGGTGACCTGCATGTCCGTGCCCGTGACCCTGCCGTGGAGCGAGAACCTGCTCGGCTACGACTTCGGTGTCGGCCACCCGATGGCCCCGGTCCGCCTGAGGTTGACCCTCGAGCTGCTCACCGCGCTCGGTCTGCTCGATGACCCGGCGGTGCACCTGGTGGACGCCCCGGTCGCCGACGACGCTGCGCTCACCACTGTGCACGAGGCGGCCTACGTCCGCGCGGTGCGGGCGGCCAGCACCGGTACCCCGGACCGGACCCGCGGCCTGGGCACCGACGATGATCCGATCTTCCCGGGGATGCACGAGGCCTCTGCCCGGATCGTCGGTGCCACCCTCGCAGGAGCCCGTGCCGTGTGGCCGGGTGGCCCGGGCGGGCCGGCGCACGCGGTCAGCCTGGCCGGGGGGATGCACCATGCGATGCCCTCCCGGGCCGCCGGCTTCTGCGTCTACAACGACCTCGCGGCGGCGATCGCCTGGTTGCTGGCCAACGGCTGCGAACGGGTGCTCTACCTCGACGTCGACGCCCACCACGGCGACGGGGTGGAACGGATCTTCTGGAACGACCCGCGGGTGGTGACCCTCTCGGTGCACCAGAGCGGGCAGAGCCTGTTCCCGGGCACCGGCTTCCCGCAGGACATCGGCAGCGCCGACGCCCGGGGCAGTGCGATCAACGTGCCGCTGCCGGCCGGCACCTCCGACCGGGGCTGGCTGCGGGCGATCGAGGCCGTGGCTGGGCCGGTGGTCCGGGCCTTCGCCCCCCAGGTGCTGGTCAGCCAGCACGGTTGCGACACCCACGCCCGCGACCCGTTGACCGGGCTGGAGGTCTCCGTGGACGGTCAGCGTGCGGCCGCACAGCTGATCGCGGGCTGGGCGGCCGAGCATGCCGGTGGACGCTGGCTGGCCACCGGTGGGGGTGGCTACGACCTGGTCAGCACCGTGCCCCGCGCCTGGTCCCACCTGGTGGCGGTCAGTCTGGGCCGGCCGATCGACCCGGACACCGAGGTGCCCGCCGCGTGGCAGGATCTGGCCCGCCGGCTCACCGGGGCAGAGGTGCCCACCCGGATGGGGGAGGGACGCAACGTGGACTTCCGCCCGTGGCTGGACGGCTACGACCCGGCAGACCCGGTGGACCGGGCGAT
The DNA here is from genome assembly GCF_000421225.1 of Ruania albidiflava DSM 18029. Taxonomy (GTDB): domain Bacteria; phylum Actinomycetota; class Actinomycetes; order Actinomycetales; family Beutenbergiaceae; genus Ruania; species Ruania albidiflava. Next base: position 232,755 of record NZ_ATWL01000003.1, read on the forward strand.
CATGGCCACCCGTCGTACCGCCTTCCCGCACCACGGGCTGGAGCCGATGACGGCAGAATGAACGGTGAACAGTTCCCTATCTGGAGCAGAACCCTCTAAGATGCTCCAGTGGGGGCCTGCATCGGTCCCGCACGTCCGTACCAGCACGATCCAGGAGAGGAACCTCGGCCATGGCAGACGCCACTGCAGCGCCGCGGTTCCTGACCGTCGCCGAGGTGGCCGAGATGGCCCGGGTGTCCCGGATGACCGTGTACCGGATGGTGCACTCCGGGGAGCTTCCGGCGGTCCGGGTGGGCAAGTCGTACCGGGTGCCGCAGGCCGCGGTGGAGAAGATGCTCTCCGACGGGTTGGACTCCTGGGGCGAGGGGCGGTCGGCCGCCGGACGCTGAGCGTCGCTGGCCGGTCGGCGGCAGGCTCCGGCCCGCTCGGTACTGCCCGGGACCATGGCCGCGGCCCCAGGCGTGGTGCGCGGTGCCGACCCGGTAGGATGTGCCCTTGTTCCGTCCCGGCGTGAGCCGTTCGCGCCAGTAGATCCGTAGTGAGGTCCCGTGGGTTCAGTCATCAAGAAGCGTCGCAAGCGTATGGCCAAGAAGAAGCACCGCAAGATGCTGCGCAAGACGCGCCACCAGCGTCGCAACAAGAAGTAGCCCCGACTACGTGGACCCACGGGTAGAGCTCCTCGGTCGCCCCGGATGCCACCTGTGCGAGGCCGCACGACGGGTCGTGCGGGTAGTCTGCGAGGCGCGCGGGCAGGACTGGGTGGAACGGAACGTGGACGACGACCCCGAGCTGGCCCAGGCATACGGTGAGCTGGTGCCGGTGGTGCTCGTCGACGGCGCGCAGGTCGGGTACTACCGGATCGACCCGGACCGGCTACGTGCGGCTCTCGGCTGAGCGGGTCCGGGTCGACCAACTGCAGCCGGCGCCGCGAGGTTCGACCTCGCGGCGCCGGCTGCAGTGTCTGCGCCGGTCCTGACTCAGGCTGTGACGAGCTCCCGGACCGCCTCGACCTCGATGGCGACCTTCACCTTGTCGCCGACCAGCAGGTTCCCGCCGTCGAGGACCACGTTGAAGGTGAGGCCAAAGTCCTTGCGGGAGATCTCGGTCTCGATGGTGAAGCCGAGCGTCTCCTCTCCCTCGGCGCCGATGGCGCCGTTGAACTCGGCCTCCAGTGCCACCGGCCGGGTCACCCCGTTGACGGTCAGGTCGCCGTGCAGCACGAACTCCTCACCGCTGCCCTCCACCGAGGTGGACGTAAAGGTCCACTCCGGGTTCTCCTCTGCATTCCAGAAGTCGGCGCTGCGCAGGTGGGCGTCGCGCTGCTCGTTGCCGGTGTGCACCGAACCGGACTGGATCGTGACCTGCGCGCTGGAGTCGGCAAAGTTCTCGGCCACCGTGAAGGAGCCGACGAAGTCGGTGAACCGGCCGCGCACCTTCGCGATGCCGGAGTGGCGCACGACGAAGCCGATCTCGCTGTGGCTGGTGTCGATGGCGAAGGTGCCCGTAGGGATCGCGGTCATCTGCATCCTCCTCATGTTGTTGCATATTGAATAGTTGAAGGTTGTAGTAACTACTATGGTGATCCCCTACGCTGCTGTCAAGGGCTGCGGGAAGGAGAGGGGTGTGAGCCAGGACGCACTGTGGCTCGACGCCGAGCAGCAGGCGCACTGGCGCGCGTTCCTCAGCGGCAGCTGGGCCCTGCTGACTGCCCTGGAACGGGACCTGGAGGAGAGCACCGGGCTGTCGATGAGCGAGTACGAGGTGCTGGTGCGCCTCAGCGAGGCCGAGGGGCGCAGCCTGCGGATGTCCCAGCTCGCCGACCAGGTGGTGGCCTCGCGGTCGCGACTGACCCACACGGTGCAGCGGATGGAACAGGCTGGGCTGGTTGCTCGGCGGGCCAGCCTGGGTGACCGCCGTGGCGTGGACTGTGTGCTCACCGATGCCGGGTTCGCCCGCCTGGTGGAGGCTGCACCGCACCACGTAGCCTCCGTCCGGGCGCGGCTGGTGGACGTGCTGCCGCCGGAGCAGTTCGCCCGGCTCGGGGAGATCTTCGCCGTCCTCGGCGCCGCACTGGACCAGCCCGACCCTGTGTCCTGACCCACCCGCGGTGGCGTCGAGCACTCAGGAAGATTTGCGAGACTGGAGCCATGGTGCGTACCACTGTCCATCTCCTCCGGCACGGTGAGGTCGACAACCCCGATCGGGTGCTGTACGGGCGTCGCCCGGGCTTCGGGCTCTCCGAACGGGGTCGCACCATGGCAGAACGCGTCGCCAGTGGACTCACCGCGCGCGCGGCGGACCTGGTCTACCTCGCTGCTTCGCCGCTGCAGCGGGCCCAGGAGACCGCTGCCCCGCTGAGCGAAGCGTTCGACCTGGACGTGGACACCGATGGCCGGCTGATCGAGGCAGTGAACTACTTCGAGGGCAGCACTGTGGGCAAGGACCCGACCGTGCTGCTCAACCCCCGGCACTGGCCGAAGCTGGTCAACCCGGCCAAACCTTCCTGGGGAGAGCCCTACGCCGAGCAGGCGGAGCGGATGTTCGCCGCGATCCGGGAGGCGAAAAGCCGCGCAGCCGGTCACGAAGCCGTGCTCGTCTCCCACCAGCTACCGATCTGGGTGGTGCGGCGCACCCTGGAAGGAGGCTCGATGATCCACGACCCCCGTCGGCGCCGGTGCACCCTCGCCTCGCTGACCAGCCTCACCTTCGACGACGGCACCCTGGTGGCGCTGGACTACTCCGAACCCTGCCGCGACCTGCTGCCGGACTCTTCGACGGCGGTACTTCCATGACCCTGTGGGGCGCCCTAGCCCGGGGTCGGGCAGGCAGGCGCGCGCTGCGCGCGACCACAGCCGTCGTCGCGGCGGCCGGGCTCGCGCTGGCGGCCGGGTGCGCTGACTCCGATGCTCAGGACCAGGCGCAGGACGTCGGCGCCGGGTACGTCTCCGGTGACGGGACGGTCCAGACCTGGGCCGAGGCGGACCGCAACGAGCCGGTCGAGCTGAGCGGCACCACCTACGACGAGCAGGAGATCGACCTTGCAGACTGGCGTGGCGACGTCGTCATGCTGAACTTCTGGTACGCCGCCTGCCCGCCGTGCCGGGCCGAGGCACCGGACCTGGCCACGATCGCCGAGGACTACGCCGACGAGGGCCTGCACGCCCTCGGGGTGAACCACACCGACGATGCTGGCACCGCCCTGGCCTTTGAGCGATCCTTCGACATGCCCTACCCCAGCCTGGACGACAGTGACGCCCAAGGGGTGGCGGCGATGCAGGGTGTGGTCCCGTTGAGCGCGATGCCTTCCACGGTGGTGCTGGACCGGGACGGCCGGGTCGCCGGCCGGATCCTCGGCCAGATCGATCCCAGCACTCTACGCGCGCTGATCGACGACACGCTGGCCGAGGAGGCCTGACCACCGTGGGTTCCTGGGCTGGCTCCCTCGCCGAGGTCGTCTTCTCCGGTTCGCTGCTCGCCGCTGCACCAGTGGCACTGCTGGCCGGGTTCGTCTCCTTCGCCTCCCCGTGCGTGCTGCCGCTGGTGCCTGGCTACCTGGGCTACGTGGGCGGCATGGTCGGCGCCGACCCGGCCGGCAAGGGCAGCGGCTCGCGGGCCCGCCTGGTGCTCGGCGTGCTCGGCTTCGTCGCCGGGTTCGCGCTGGTGTTCACCCTCGTCACGATGGCGCTGACCACCATCGGTATCACCTTGTTCCGCTGGCAGGACGTGATCACCCGGGTGCTCGGGGTGCTCGTGATCCTGCTCGGCCTGGCGTTCCTGGGGGCGATGCCGTTCCTGCAGCGGGAGCGCCGGATACACATCTCCCCCCGTGCCGGCGTGTGGGGGGCGCCGCTGCTGGGTATCGTCTTCGGGCTCGGCTGGGCACCGTGCATCGGCCCCACCCTGGCCGCGGTGCAGTCCCTGGCGGTCGGTGGTGGCGACCCAGTCCGCGCACTGGTGCTGGTACTGCTGTACTGCGCGGGTCTGGGTGTGCCGTTCGTGCTGGTGGCGATGGGGCTGAAGTCCTCGGCGCGCATGGTGGCGTTCCTGCGCCGGCACCGGCTGGCGGTCATGCGCGCCGGCGGCGGACTGCTCCTCCTGCTCGGCCTGGCCCTGGTCAGCGGCCTGTGGTCGCGCTGGGCCGGCTGGCTGCAGGGCCTCATCGACGGCTTTACCCCGGTGGTCTGAGGATGGCGACCTACCACCCCGAGGGGCTGAAGACAGCAGCAGAGGAGACGCTGGTCGAGGACCGGTCGTCGAGCAAACCGCCCACGCCGCAGGGCGTGTCCCTGGGACTGAAGGGCTGGCTGCGGTGGATGTGGCGGCAGCTGACCAGCATGCGGGTGGCGCTGCTGCTGCTCCTGCTGCTGGCCGGAGTCGCCCTGCCGGGTGCGTTCTTCCCACAGCGCTCGGTCGACCCGAACGCGGTCGCGGAGTACTTCCAGGACCACCCGGACAGCGCCCCGGTGCTGGACAAGCTGCACCTGTTCGACGTGTTCTCCTCGCCGTGGTTCTCCGCGGTGTACCTGCTGCTGTTCATCTCCCTGATCGGCTGCATCGTCCCGCGCACCCTCTCGCACCTGAAGAACCTGCGCGCCCGGCCGCCCCGGGTGCCGCGCAGGTTCGCTCGGTTCCCGGTGCGCACCGAGCTGCGCACCGCGATGCCCCCGGAGCAGGTGCAGCAGGCACTGGCCGGCACCCTCGGCCGGCGCTACCGGCGGGAGTGGGGCACCGAGTCGGTGACCACCACCGCCGGGCGGGAGCGCACGATCCGGACGCTGTCCGCCGAGCGTGGTACCGGCCGGGAGACCGGCAACCTGATCTTCCACCTCGCCCTGGTCGGTCTGCTCGTGGTCACCGCCTGGGGGTCGCTGGTGCACTACCGCGGGCAGATCGTCATCGTCGAGGGGGACACGTTCGTCAACTCTCCGGTGGACTACGACTCCTTCGACACCGGAGCCTGGTACGACGCCGAGGGGATGGAACCGTTCCGGATCCGCCTGGACGACTTCTCCTCGGTGTTCACCGAGCTCGGCGATGCCCGCGACTTCACCGCCGACGTCACCCTGATGCGCTCCGACGCCCCGGACCGGGAGCAGACCATCCAGGTGAACCACCCGCTGGAGACCAACTCCACCCGGGTGTATCTCTCCGGCAACGGGTATGCCCCGGACGTGACGGTGACCGACGCCGACGGCGAGGTCGCCTTCTCCGGCCCGGTGATCTTCTTGCCCGACGACGACATCGGCTACACCTCCAACGGCGCGATCATGGTGCCCGACACCTCCGCTGGGCTGGACCAGCTCGGCCTCAATGGCACGTTGCTGCCCACGGCGGTGATCACCCCTGGGGGGCAACCGGTGATGTCCAGCTATCCGGAGCTGAACGACCCGGTGCTGGTCCTCAACGTCTACACCGGCGACCTGGGCCTGGACGACGGCATCCCGCAGAACCTGTACACGCTGGACACCACGAACCTGACCGAGGTGCCCGACCCGGACGACCCGAGCCAACCGGCGCAGGTCCTGCTGCGCCCCGGGGAGACCGCCGAGCTCCCGGACGGGCTGGGCACGATCACCCTGAACGACATCCCCCGGTTCGCCGCGCTGGATGTGCGCTACGACCCCTCGATCCCCTGGATGGGGGTGTTCGCCGGGATCGCCATCGCCGCTCTGGCCGCCTCGTTGTTCCTGCCGCGGCGGCGCCTGTGGGCCCGGATCATCCCCGGACCGGGCGGGACTACAGTGGTGACGGCGGCTGCGCTGGCCCGTGGCGACGACCCCGGCCTGCGTGCTGAGCTGGACCGTGTGCTCGCCCCGCTCAGCATCGACCAGCCTGCCGACGAGCAGACGAAGGAGAACCTGTGAACACCGACCTCGGCACCATCAGCACCCTGCTGGTCTACGGCGCGATGGCGTGCTACGTGGTGGCCATGATCGCCTTTGCGGTGGACGTCTCTGCCCTCGGGGTCGGGGCGAAGGCGGACCGCCGGCGCAGAGCCGCTGGGATCGGGATGTCCGTGATCCACCTGGCCGCGGTGGTGCACCTGGCCGCGATCGTGCTCCGGGCACTGGCCGCCGGGCGGGTGCCGTGGGCGAACATGTACGAGTTCACCCTGATGTTCACCTTCTTCCTGGTGGCAGTGTTCCTCGGCATCCAGCGGCGCAAGGACGTGCGCTACCTCGGGGTGGGTGTAGCGATGCTGGCGTTCCTCGCCCTGTTCCTGGCCATCTCGGTGCTCTACGTGGAGGCCGACGGGGTGCAGCCGGCGCTGCAGAGCTACTGGCTGGTGATCCACGTATCGGTGGCCACCCTGGCCACCGGGCTGTTCGGGTTCAGTGCCCTGATCTCGGTGGTGCAGCTGCTGCAGGGGCGGCGCGAGTCATGTGCGACCGACCATCCGGATCCGGCGATCGTGCCTGGGGCAGAGGGCGACGGCGCCACGGACGGGGACGGCGGAGGTGCGGCTGGCAAGGCCGGTCACCCGGGCGGCGGGGTCGCCACGGCGCCGGCGCGCACCGGGACCACTGTGCTCAACCGGGTGCTCCAGCCGCTGCCGGCAGCAGCGGACCTGGAGCGGCTCGCCTACCGGCTGAACGCTGTCGCCTTCGTCGCCTGGACGTTCGTACTCGTCGCCGGTGCGATCTGGGCCGAGCACGCCTGGGGCCGGCCCTGGGGCTGGGACCCGAAGGAGACCTGGAGCTTCGTGATCTGGGTGATCTATGCGGCCTACCTGCATGCCCGGGTCACCACCGGCTGGGCGGCGCAGAAGTTCGCCTACTTCGCCCTGGTCGGGTTCATGGCCCTGCTGGCGAACTTCTACGTGGTGAACATCTTCTTCAACAGCCGGCACTCCTACTCCGGCCTCTGAGTTCGCGAACGCTCTGGTTCGCGGCCGCTGAACCGATTCACCCTGCGAACCAGAGCGTTCGCGGAACAGGTGGGTGTCACTCCGGGCTGCGTCGGCCTCGGGGGTCCTCTCCCCGGGTGGGGCGCTCCTCCTCGGGGTCGTCACCAGCCGGGGGAGCGGCGTCGTCGGAGGACGGTCCGGCCGGAGGGTTCGGCCGCTGCTCCGGCTCGGGGGCCGGCGGTGTCGAGGGTTGCGGTGGCGTCGGCCGGGACAGGCCGGCGAGGAACTCGGGGTCGTCATCCGGTGCCACGGGCCGGCTCGGGCGCACCGGTGGCCGGGGCCGCTGCTCGCCCGCCAGTCGGCTGACCAGCAGCCAGACCAGGCCGCCGACCCCGGGGAGCACGATGATCACGGTGACCCAGAGCCACGCGGGCAGGCCACGGCGCTGGCGCTCGTCGGCACGCGTGCAGTCGATCACGGAGTACACCGTGATGGCGATCACGGCGAGGGCGATCAGAAACCTCATGACCTGAGCCTACGCTGTGTCCTGTGCCTGTTCTCGTCTACAGCCTGCTCCGCATCCTGCTGATCCTCGTTGCCGGGGCGGGGCTGTACCTGGCAGGGATGCGGGGCTGGCTGCTGGTGGTCGTGGCGGTGCTCGTCGGCGCCGGGTTGTCCTACGTGCTGCTCGACAACCAGCGCCGCGCCTCGGCGGAGTGGCTGGCCGCGCGGGGTCGCGGACGCACCCGGGTGGAGGACCGGCTCGCCTCGGACGCCGACGAGGAGGACGCTCTCCTGGACGACGAGGCGGCACCGACCCAGACTGGTGCGACCGCTGCAGAGGCGGAGACCGGTGCGCCCGACGGCGAGCAGCGTTCAGACGGCCAGGATCACCAGGAGACCGAGCCCGACGATCAGCTCTAGGAAGCCGGTGTCGCGCAGCACCACGATCAGGTCGTGCCCCGTGGCGCCGCCGAGCACCCGGCCGGAGAGCACGACCACCGGGATCAGGGCAATCCCCAGCAGCAGCGCCAACGGAGCCCAGAACGCGATCAGCAGCGGGCAGAGCACACCCAGGGCGAGGAACGCGGCATAACTGCGCCGCGCCCAGACCTCACCGACCCGGACCGCCAGGGTGCGTTTGCCGGCCTCGGTGTCGGTGGGCATGTCCCGGATGTTGTTCACCATCAGCAGGGCGCAGGCGAGGAAGCCGATCCCGCCGGCGGCGAGCGCTGCCGGGGCGGTGAGGTGCCCGGCCTGCGTGTACGTGGTGCCCAGGGTGGCGACCAGGCCGAAGAAGACGAACACGCTCAGCTCACCTAGCCCGGCGTACCCGTACGGACGCCGGCCACCGGTGTAGTACCAGGCAGCCACGATGCACGCCGCGCCCACGACCAGCAGCCACCAGGTGCCGGCCACAGCGCAGAGCACCACCCCGAGCGCCGCCGCCACCGCGAAGGCCAGCATCGCCGCCCGCTTGACCGCAGCCGGGGCCACCTGACCGGAGGCAGTCAGACGGACCGGACCCACGCGCACGTCATCGGTACCACGGATCCCGTCGGAGTAGTCGTTGGCGAAGTTCACCGCCACCTGCAGAGCCAGCGCTACCCCAGCGGCCAGCAACGCCCGCAGCACGGAGGCCGACTGGGCCAGTGCAGCTGCACCAGTACCGGCGAGCACCGGGGCCACGGCCGCCGGCAGGGTACGCGGACGTGCACCATCGAGCCAGTCGCGCAGGGAGGGCATCACAAGTTCCGTTCGTCGAGCCGGGTGCAGGATACCGTCGTCGCGAGGCAGGTCAGTGCCGCTGTCCACGACCTGCGGCCAGCTGCGCAGCGGCCAGCGCGGCGACCCGCCTGCGATCGGTCTTGCCCGGCCCCCGGACCGGCAGCGAGGGCACGGTCACCAGCGCTCGCGGAGCATGCGGGCCGCCACCGGTGCGGTCGCGCAGCGCCGCCAGCGACACAGCCGAACCGGGTGCAGGCACCACCACAGCCGTCACCAGCTGCCCCCACTCGGCGTCCGGCACACCGACCACGCACACCTCCGCCACCTCGCGCGCCTCGGACAGCGCGGACTCCACCGCAACAGGATGCACGTTCACCCCGCCGGTGACGATCACCTCATCGATCCGGCCGACGACGGTGAGCACACCGTCGGTCAGCTGGCCGGCATCTCCGGTGGCCAGCCACCGCTGCCCGTCGGCCTCGACGAACGGCTGCTCCCCACCGTCCAGGTAGCCCACTGCCAGCATCGGCCCGGCGAGCAGCACCCGCCCGGCCGCACCGAGACGCACCTGCACCCCCGGCAACGGGACACCGTCGTACACACACCCGCCGCAGGTCTCGGTCATCCCATAGGTGGTGACCACCTGCACACCTGCCGCACGGGCCTGGGTGAGCACCGCCGTCGACGTGGCAGCCCCACCGACCAGTACCGCTGCGCAGCTGCGCAACGCCGCGACGGCCTCCTCGCTGCGCAGCACCCGGACCAGCTGGGTGGGTACCAGCGAGACGTACCGGGGCACGTCGGTGCGCATCTGGGCGATCGTGCGGGCCAGCACCTCGGGCCGGAACGGGCCCGGCGGGGTGCGTACCGGGACCGTGCCGGCGAGCACCGACCGGCAGAGCACCTGCACACCGGCCACGTGGTGCGCCGGCAGGGTGAGCAGCCACTGGCCGGGGCCGGCCAGACGCTCGGCGGTAGCGGCGGCACTGGCACGTAGGGCCGCAGCGGTGAGCCCGACCGGGCGGCCCCGGCCGCTGCTCGACCCCGAGGTGGACAGCACCAGCGCCACTTCGGGGTGCGCGTCGATGTGGCACTGCGACACCGAACCGAGCACGACCGGCGGGCCGCCGTCCAGCGCCCGGGTCAGACCTGCCAGCAACGTCTCGAACTCCGGTTCGGCCCGTGTCTGCGGCATGAGCACCAGGGTAGGCGTCGTACCGTTGGACAGTGACCACCCCGCAGCGACGCCCTTCGCGTCGCGATGTCCTGTCCGCCGCTGCTCTGCTCGCCCCGGTCGGTCTGCTCGCCGGGTGCAACGACGACCTCGGCAAGTCCAGCGCCACGACCCGTCCGAGCCGGACACCGACCCCCACGCCCACACCGAGCCCGACACCGACGCCGGAGCCGACCTGGCCGCTCACCGGGAAGACTGGCGACATCGTCGACCGGCCCGCGATGACCGTCAAGATCGAGAACTCGATCGCCTCCCGGCCGCAGACCGGTCTGCAGCAGGCCGACGTGGTCTGGGAGGAGATGGTCGAGGGCGGCATCACCCGGTACGGCGCGGTATACCACTCCCGGCTCCCGGAGACCTTCGGTCCGGTGCGTTCGGTGCGCCCGATGGACCCGGCGATCGCTGCACCCTACGGCGGCCTGATGGTCTTCTCCGGCGGGCAGGCGCCGTTCGTGAGGGCCCTGCGGGAGGCCGGTCTGCAGCTGTTCGCCGACGACCTGGGCTCGCCTGGGTTCCGTCGCAGCAGCGACCGGTATGCACCGCACAACCTGTACGCCGACCCCCAGGTGTTCCTCGACAACGCCGATAGCGGCCACTCCGACCCGCCGCCGGAGCAGCTCACCTTCGCCGAGACTGCAGAGCAGGCGACCGCCGCCGCCGAGGGGCAGCGCGCCGAGGCCATCCGCATCACCTTCCCCTCAGCCACCCCGAGCTGGACCTGGGACTCCGGCGACGAGCAGTGGTTGCGCTCAGAGGCCGGGGCGGACGCGGTGACCACCGACGCCGGCCGCATCCACGCCGTGAACGTGGTGGTGCTGCGGGTGCAGGTGGTGAACACCTCCTACGTGGACCCCTCCGGTGCGTCAGTGCCGGAGACCGAGCTGACCGGCAGCGGGGACGCGATCGTGGCCAGCGGTGGATACAGCCTGGCGTGCACCTGGACGAAGGACACCGACGCCGACCCGCTGGAGCTGAACCGCGATGGTGACCCGGTCGCCCTGGCGCCCGGGAACACCTGGATCGAGCTGGTGCCGGTGCGCCGCTCGTCGGTGCAGGTCGGCTGAGCCACGCTGCGACCCGGCTGAGCGGATCCACGGTGGAAACCGGCTCTGCGGCCGGGGTCTGCGACGATCGGGATACCGTACCCGCTGCCCAGAAGAGAGGTCCCGATGACGGTACAGGTCGCCGTCCAGCTGCAGCCCCAGCACGCCCCCGACTACGCCCGGCTTCGCGACGCCCTGCTGCGTGCCGAGGACCTCGGTGTGGACGTCGTGTTCACCTGGGACCACTTCTTCCCGCTCGATGGAGACACCGACGGCTATCACTTCGAGTGCTGGACGGTGCTCGGCGCCTGGGCGGAGCAGACCGAGCGGGTTCGCATCGGTGCCCTGGTCACCGGCGGCGGCTACCGCAACCCCGACCTCCTCGCCGACATGGCCCGCACTGTGGACCATATCTCCGGTGGCCGGCTGATCCTGGGCATCGGCGCCGGCTGGAACGCCAAGGACTACAGCGAGTACGGGTACGAGTTCGGCACCGCCGGCAGTCGGATCGCGCTGCTGGGGGAGTACCTGCCGCGGATTCGTTCTCGCCTGGCGCGGCTGAACCCTGCACCGCTCGGTCCGCTGCCGCTGCTCCTCGGCGGCGGCGGGGAGCGCAAGACGCTGCGGCTGGTGGCCGAGCATGCGGACATCTGGCACGCCTTCGGCGACCTGGCCACCTTCACCCACAAGAGTGGCGTGCTCGAGGCGCACTGTGCGGACGTGGGTCGGGACGTCGCTCAGATCGCCCGGTCCGCGGCCTGGCCCGGTCCGCAGCAGGCCGAGGCGTTCGTGGCAGCCGGTGCGAGCCTGTTCACCGTGGGCGCCAGCGGACCGGACTATGACCTGACCGAGGTAGCCGAGGCGATCGCCTGGCGGGACGCGCGCTGCCGGTAGCCGCCCCGACGGCCCAACAACCCCCGACCCCGACCCGGCCACTCGCGAGGGTGCGGTTATGGTCGCCCGCAAACGTTTTCAGCGACCATGACCGCACCCTCGCGGGGAGGGCAGGCACTGAGCGGCGACCGCTGCCGCCTGTAATCGATTTCTGCTACCGTGGCGCCAGGTGTGTGGCCAGGGCCCGCCACGGGCCGTGCGCAGCAGACCGCAGCGACGCCGCCGGAGAGGATGCAACCCATGACCAGCTACGCGATGCCGACCATCGACGCCCCCGCACCGGCCGAACCAGGCACGGTCTACCTCGTCTCCAGCGGTGATCTGCGGGAGTCGGCGAACCAGGCGAGCTGGCCGGTGCAGGAGGCGCTGGAGCAGATGCTCACCCGGGCGATCGAGGCTCAGGGCTACCGGGTGGTGCGCGCCCACGGCATCGACCCGGACACCGGGCACGGCTTCATCTCCAGCCAGCGGATGGGCCTGGAGGTGTTCGCGACCATCCCGCGCGAGGTGCCGCTGGTGGTGGCGATCGGCAACTGGCAGTACTCCAGCCACGTGCTGCCCGGGCTGCGCACGCACAGCGGCCCGATCCTCACCGTGGCCAACTTCCTGCCCGGCTGGCCCGGACTGGTCGGTCTGCTCGGGCTGAACGGCGGGCTGACCAAGATGGGCAAGCCATACTCCACGCTGTGGACCGTGGACGGCACCGACCCGTGGTTCACCGAGCGGCTCGCCACCTGGCTCGCCGACGGCCAGGTCAGCCACGACGACTCCCACGTCCGCGACCTGCCCACGCTGCCCGAGACCGACGAGACCGCGCTCGGCCGGGCACTGGCCGAGGAGCTGCTGCACGCGAAGGCAATCATCGGGGTCTTCGACGAGGGCTGCATGGGCATGTACAACGCCATCATCGACGACGAGCTGCTGAACCCGATCGGGGTGTACAAGGAGCGGCTCTCGCAGAGCGAGCTGTGGGCGCAGATGCAGCAGGTGCCCGACTCCGAGGCGGACGCGGTGGGGCAGTGGCTGCGTGAGGCCGGGATGACCTTCCGGCTCGGCACCGACGAGGCCACAGAGCTCACCGAGGCCCAGCTGCGCTGGCAGTACAAGATGTACGTGGCGGTGCTGCGGATGAGCGACGACTTCGGGCTGGACGCCGTGGGCATCCAGTACCAGCAGGGGCTGAAGAACCTCTGCCCGGCCTCCGACCTGGTCGAAGGGCTGCTGAACAACGAGGTCCGCCCGCCGGTCACCAGCCGGGACGGCTCCCGGGTGCTCTGGGAGGGCCGCGCTCTGCCGCACTTCAACGAGGTGGACGAGGGGGTGGCCGTCGACGCGCTGATCACCCACCGGATCTGGCGAGCGATGGGCCTGGATCCGGCCACCACGCTGCACGACGTGCGCTGGGGCGAGGAGTTCGACGGCGACTATGTGTGGACGATGGAGATCTCCGGGTCGGTGCCCGCCTCGCACCTGGAGGGTGGGTACGCCAGTGCCGAGGGCTGGCGGCAGGGGCCGGTGTTCTTCCCCGCCGGCGGGGCCACGCTGAACGGGGTCTCCCGACCCGGCGAGGTGGTCTGGTCCCGGGTGTACATCGCCGACGGCGGACTGCACGTGGATCTGGGTCGCGCCACCTCCGTAGCGCTCCCCGAGGCGGAGAGCGACCGGCGCAAGGAGATGACCAACCCGGAGTGGCCGGTGATGCACGCCGTGCTGCACGGGGTCAGCCGCGACCAGTTCATGGCCCGGCACAAGGCCAACCACATCCAGGTCGTCTACGCCCCGGACGCAGCCACCGCGGACAAGGCGCTGGCGGCCAAGGCGGCGATGTTCGACCGGCTCGGCCTGGCCGTGCACCTGTGCGGAGACGTGACCCTGCCCGGGTGAGCTGCGCCGTCAGGCCGGTGCGCACGACGGTGCGGCACAGGGGACGGCGCCGCCACGGGTGAGGGCAACGACGTGCCGGGCGCTGCACCGCCGGTGCAGCCGTGCCTCAGGTCCGGTGGCCTCCTGCGGTCAGCTCGTGCAGGGCGGACCGGTCGAGCCGGGCCACCCCGTTGCCCCCGTTGTCCATCAGGCGGCTGTGCAGCCGCTCTCCGGCGAAGCGTGCTGCAGCGTCCACCACCGCGTCGCTGCCGCCGGAGGCGATCCGGATCGGGGGCCGCTGCTGCAGGTGCGCCGCCAGGTCGTCCTCCAGCACCGGCACGAGCGACTTCGCAAGCGGGACCAGCGGCCCGCCGAGCACGATCACCTCCGGGTCCACCACCGCGGCGAACAGCGAGATGAACGGCGCGAGGTCCTGCAGCCAGCGGCCCAGCACGTCCAGTGCAGCCTCGTCCCCGGCCCGGGCGGCGTGCAGCAGCGGGGGGAGCGGGTCCTCACCTGTGCCGCGGTCCAGGTCGGGCAGCCACCGCCCGCGTCCGCGCCAGGAGGTGTCCGAAGGGCCCAGCCCGACCCGGGACAGGTCGCCCGCGGTGCCGTGCGCCCCGGTGTAGGGCCGGCCCCGCAGGATCAGGCTGACCGCGGGGCGGCGGCCCAGCCACACCAGCAGAGCGTGCTGGTAGCCGGCTGCCGCACCCCAGAGGTGCTCTGCGCGGCCGAGCAGCTGGATGTCGTTGCGCACCTCGACCGGGACGTCCAGCCGGTCGCCTAGCTCGCGCGCCAGGTCCGTACCGGCCCAGTCCGGGATGGCCACCGAGCGGCTGACCGTGCCGGTCTCGGTGACCGTTCCGGTGGTCGCCGCCAGCACCGACCACAGCTGGCTGGTGCTGTTCCCGGTCCGTGCCAGCAGCTCGTCGAGCAGCTCGGCGGCGCAGCTGAGGCGTTGCGCGCGGGGCAGGTCCGGGTGCACGGTCGCGCGGTCGCGGGCCAGCACGGTGCCGGACAGGTCCGCCACCGAGGCCGCGACCTCGTACGCTCCCAGGTCCAGGCCGCCGACCAGGCCCTCGGCCACCACCCGGCTGAAGACCTGTGCCGGCCGACCTCGACCGCCGGAGGAGGCCTGCGCGGCGACCCACCCCTTGTCCTGGAGCTGGCGCAGCACGTCGGTGACGGTGACCCGGGTCAGACCGGTGCTGCGCATCAGCTCGGTGACCCGGTACCGCTCACCAGGAGCCATCGCCTCCAGCACGACCCGCTCGTTGATCCGGCGCAGGTCCGACGGGCTCACCCCGCGCACCGATCCCGAGCCGTGCATCGTCACCTCCGGACTCGTCCCCAGGCGCCGTGCTCTTCCCAAACGCCCATCGTGCTGGGTACATTAGCGAGAAACTTTAATAAAGAATCTATTGTAAACGGTCGCCACGCGCCGATGACGTGGCCGCACGACTCAGCGACCGTCCCGCACAGGACCTGCAAAGAACGAGGAGTGTCGATGATGACGACAACAGCGAGGCAGCGCCGGGCCGGGCTGGTGCTGCCCGCCCTGACCGTGGCTGCGTTGGCGCTGGCCAGCTGCAGCGGTGGTGACGGCGGCTCAGGCGGTGACGGCACGGTCACCTACTGGTCCCAGTGGGAGCAGGGAGAGCCGCAGGCGGAGATCCTGCAGGATGCGATCGACGACTTCACGGCGGACACCGGTATCGAGGTGCAGGTGGAGTGGCAGGGCCGGCAGATCATGCAGAAGGTGCAGCCACTGTTGCGCTCCGGTGACGTCCCGGATGTGGTGGACGCCTCCAGCAACGACATCCGTGCCACGCTGGTGCGCGCCGAGCAGACCCGGGGCCTGTCCGACCTGTTCGCCAGCCAGGTACCGGGAGAGGACGGGACCGTCGGCGATGCGCTCGGCGACTACGACGAGCTGATCACCGCCGATGGGATGGACGGGCCGTTCATGCTGCCGACCATCCTGATGGCGCAGAGCCTGTTCTACGACGGCAACGCCCACGACCTGGCCCAGCCGGCCGACTGGTCGGAGCTCATGTCCATGCTCGAGGAGCTCGAGAGCGAGCGTGGCTCCGGACCGATCGCCCTCGACGGGGACATCGGCTCCTATGGTGCGGTGTGGACCTCCGCTGCGTTGATCCACCAGCTCGGCGCCGGGGGCTTCAACACCATCGCCGCCGACGAGACCGGGCAGGCCTGGGACGATGACGGGGTGCGCACCGCACTCGGCCGGATCGCCGAGCTCGCCGAGGGCGGGTACTGGGCGGACGGCAGCTTTGGCTCGAAGTTCCCGCAGATGCAGGAACGCTGGGCGGCGGGGGAGGCTGACCTGCTGTTCATGGGGTCCTGGGCGCCGCAGGAGACCAGCACCTCGACCACGGACAACTTCGAGTACCGCCAGCTCGGCTTCCCGCCAGCCGGTAACGGCGAGTTCATGCAGAGCGACGTGTCCGGGTTTGCTGTCCTGGCCGGGTCGGACAACCCTGAGGAGGCGGAGCAGCTGCTGGCGCACTTCGTGCAGGCTGACGTGATGCAGGCGATGGCCGACGACGCCGCCCAGCTGGTCACCCGCCCGGACATCGACCCGCCGGAGACGCTGGCCGACACCGCCGAGCTGATCAACGACCGTACCGCCGTCCGGTTCTACGACGGTGTGGACGGTGACTATCCCGGGTACCCGACCGACGTGTTCGAGCCGGTGAACCTGGAGCTGCTGCGCGGGGAGATCGACGTGGACGAGGCGATCACCCAGCTGATCGAGGCCCAGCAGAGCTACTGGGCCAAGCAGGGCTGAGCATGACGGCGCCGGTGGCCGACCCGCTGACCCGCCCGGGCGGGTCCGGGGCGAGCCGCCCCGGGCGGCGCGCAGACGGCGGAGCGACCTCGCCGCTGCAGCGGCGCCGGGCGAAGATGTTCTGGCCGTTCCTGCTGCCCGCCCTGGTGCTGTACACGGCGTTCATGGTCGGTCCCACCCTCGCCTCGTTCTGGATCTCGCTGCACTCCTGGGACGGGATCACGCCGATGACCTGGCGCGGCCTGACGAACTTCCACCTGCTGCTGGCCGACCCGGTGTTCCACACCGCACTGCTGAACACGCTGGTGATCCTCTTCGGTGTGGGCGCTGCGGTGTTCGCGCTCAGCTTCGCTCTGACCATGCTGCTGCGGGACATGGCCGGACGGCGGTTCGCCCGCGCCGTCATCTTCTTCCCCTCGATCGTCTCGCCACTGGTGCTGGCAATCTTCTGGGGGTTCCTGTTCCAGCAGCGCGGTCTGCTGGACAGCCTGCTGACCGGGCTCGGCATGGCCGACCGGCCGAACTTCCTCGGCGACCACCTGTGGCTGATCGTCTGCCTGGGCATGGTGTGGATGTCCACCGGGCTGTACGTGACGATCATCATGGCCGGTGTCGACCAGATCCCTCCGTACCTGTACGAGGAGTGCGAGCTGGCCGGAGCCACCGCCTGGCAGCGGTTCCGGTACGTGACCTTCCCGCTCACCTGGGACGTCATCGCCACCACCACCGTGCTGTGGACCGTGAGCTCGCTGAAGATCTTCGACTTCATCCTCGCCTTCGGCGGCACCACCAACGACCTGCCACCCACCAGCACCTGGAATACCGCGTTGTTCATCTACGGCAACACCTTCGGTGGCCGGGTGCCGCTGTACCAGTTCGGCTACGCCTCCGCCGCTGCGGTCGTCACGCTGGTGACGATCATCGTGCTCGTGGTGCTGCTGCGGCGGTTGACCCGACGAGAGGCGGTGCAGCTGTGAGCATCGCAGCCCTGCGCCGGTCCTCCCGGCGCAGCAGCACCTGGCGCAAGGTCGCCTCGGCGGCCGTCTGGCTGGTGATCGCCTTCAACCTGGCGGTCTTCCTCTGGGTGTTCGTCAACTCCCTGCGCAGCCACGCCGAGATCTTCGCCAACCCCTGGGGGCTGCCGCGCACGCTGCACACCGAGAACTGGATGAACGCCTGGGTCACCTCCGGGTTCGGTGCTGCCATCGGCAACTCCGTGCTGGTCTGCATCACCGCAGCGGTGGGGATCGTGGTCATCTCCGCCCCGGCCGGCTACATCCTCGCCAAGACGAACCGCCGGCTGTCCGAGGTGGCGCTGATGTACATCGCCGTGGGGGTCGGGGTGCCCACCCAGGTGATCGTCATCCCGCTGTTCACCATCGTGCAGCGCCTGGGGCTGCTGAACTCTCTCTTCGGGCTGGTGGTGGTGTACGTCGCCCTGAACCTGCCGTTCACGATCTTCCTGCTCGCCGGCTTCTTCCGGTCGATGCCGGACGAGCTGGAGGAGGCAGCGGCACTCGACGGTGCCGGCAGCCTGCGCACCTTCGCCCAGATCGTGGCCCCGATGGCACGCTCGGGGATGACCACCGCACTCATCCTCAACCTGGTGTGGTTGTGGGCCGAGGTGTTCCTCGCCCTGATCCTCATCCAGAGCACGTCCAAGCAGACCCTCCCGCTGGCGCTGTTGAACTTCATGGCCCAGCAGCAGTACGGCGGGAACGACTACGGCCAGCTGCTCGCCGGCATCGGCATCATCCTGCTGCCGGTGCTCGCCGCCTACATCTGGTTGGGTCGCCGCATCATCGAAGGAATGACCGTAGGAGCCGGTAAGTGACCATCCCCATGCTGCGCCGAGATGCGCTGCACCTGCCCGCCGCCCACCTGGGAGAGGAGAGCCTCCTGCCGGTGCCGGACGGGCTGCTCGAGGCCCCGTTCGAGCTCGGCGACGACCTGCCGGTCGAGCTGCAGGAAGGAGCGCAGATCGGCCCGCCGCGGTCGGTGCACCCCTACCTGCTGCAGGACGGCTACGACCGGCAGCGGCGCCCTGCCGAGCTCCAGGCGCTGGTGCTGGACAACGGCATCCTGCAGGCGACGTTCCTGCCGGGGATGGGCGGACGGCTGTGGTCGCTGGTGGACCTGACCACCGGGCGGGACCTCGTCTATGCCAACTCCTGCGTGCAGCCTGCGAACCTCGCCCTGCGGAACGCCTGGGTGGCCGGAGGGGTGGAGTGGAACCTGGGCACGAAAGGGCACAGCGTGCACACCATGGCGCCGCTGCACGCCGCCCGGGTGGAGGGTCCGGACGGTGCGCCACGGCTTCGGATGTGGGAGCTGGACCGGATCCGCCGCGTGGTCTTCCAGATCGACGCCTGGCTGCCCGCAGGCGGGCGCGGGCTGCACGTGTACGTGCGGGTCGAGAACCCGAACGACGAGGCGGTCCCGATGTACTGGTGGTCGAACGCCGCGGTCGAGCAGCGCCCCGACCTGCGGGTGCTGGCCCCCACCCGCCGTGCGTACGCCACCGGCTACGACGGCACGATCGGAGAAGTGCCGGTCCCGGTGGCCGAGGACGGCGACCACACCTGGCCCGCGGCCAGCCCCCGGGCCGCGGACTACTTCTACGCCCTGCACGGCCAGCAGCAGCCGTGGGTCGCCGGCGTGCAGGGCAGCGGCCACGGGCTGGTGATCGCCTCCACCGCACGTCTGCACGGACGCAAGCTGTTCTGCTGGGGCAACGGGCCCGGCGGGCGGCACTGGCAGCAGTGGCTCTCCCCGGACGGCGGCGAGTACGTCGAGCTGCAGGCCGGACTGACCAGCACCCAGTTCGAGCACGTGATGATGCCCGGCGGGGCGAGCTGGGACTGGGTCGAGGTGTACGGGGACGTCGCCGCCGACCCCGACCTCGCCCACAGCCAGGACTGGGACGTAGCGGTGGCGCACGTGGCCGACCGGGTCGCCGCACTGGCACCGCCGGAGCAGCTGACCGAGACGCTCACCGCCGCCCGGGCGCTCGCCGACCAGGCACCTGAGCAGCTTCTCGCCGCCGGTTCCGGCTGGGGCGCCCTGGAGCGTGAGGTGCGCCGGAAGACCGGGGAACGCTGGATCGCCGAGAGCTCTCGACCGTTCCCCGCCAGCACCCTCGGGCCGGAGCAGCACCCGTGGCACCAGCTGCTCACCGAGCCCGGTGCCGACCCGTTCACCGACGCGGACCCGGCCGTGCCGCCGGCGTCCTACGTGTGTGGTCCGCCGTGGGCAGAGCTGCTGCACCAGGTCCCACCCGGCTGGCTGCGCGACTACCACCTGGGCGTGCTCGCCCATGCCCGCGGCGACCTGCAGAGCGCCCGGGACCACCTGCACACCTCCCGCGGCCAGCGCCCCACAGCATGGGCGGCGCGCGCGGAGGCTCGGGTCGCCGCCGAGCAGGGCGAGCCAGCGCTCGCGGTCGACCTGCTCACCGAGGCGGTGCGGCTCGCGCCGACCCAGCCGCACCTGCTGCTCGAGGCGATGTCGGCGGCCCTGGCTGCCGACCGCCCCGAGCTCGCCCTCACTCTCTTCGACGCCGCACCGGTGGCCAGCACGCGCACCGGCCGGGTACGGCTGCTGGAGGGCACCGCCGCGCTGCGCACCGGAGACCGTGCCCGGGCCGAGGCCGTGCTGGCCTCCGACCTGGTGATCCCCGACCTGCGCGAAGGTGAACGCTCGCTCAGCGACCTGTGGCACGACGTCTACGGCGACCGACCCGTCCCCACCCACTACGACTTCCGGATGGCCTGACCCACCCTGCTCGCTGCCCAAGGAGGACAGCCCGATGATCCCCGGACTCCCCACCGCCCCGCTGGGCGGCATGTCCCTGTTGTCCGACGCCCAGACCCGGTCGATCAGTGCGGAGAACCCCACCGGTGCCCCCGGCGGCGGTGGGCGCGCCGAACGTGGCGACCACTCCACCGCCTACGCATCCCGTGACCTGGGCCTCGGCTGGAAGAAGTCGCCGTGCAAGGACCTGCGGGGAGGTGAGACCTTCACCGTCGCCGAGATCGACGGTCCGGGCATCATCCAGCACATCTGGATGACCACGTTGCCCCGGCACTGGCGGTCCCTGGTGCTGCGCTGCTACTGGGACGAGGAGGACACCCCCTCGGTCGAGGTGCCCCTGGGGGACTTCTTCTGCCAGGGCTGGGCACGCTACGCCCCGGTCTCCTCGGTCCCCGTCGCCGTCGCCCCGGCCGGAGGGCTGAACTCCTACCTGCAGATGCCCTTCGCCCGGCACGCCCGGATCACCGTGGAGAACACCAGCAAGGACACCATCGAAGGCTTCTTCTACCAGATCACCTACAGCCTCACCGAGATCGGCACCGGGCACGGCTACCTGCACGCCCAGTGGCGCCGGTCCGACCCGTTGCCCTACGGGGAGCCGCACGTCATCCTCGACGGCGTGCACGGGCAGGGGCACTATCTGGGCACCTACCTCGCCTGGGAGTCCCACCACACCGGCTGGTGGGGTGAGGGGGAGATCAAGTTCTACCTCGACGACGACGAGGACTTCCCCACGATCTGCGGCACCGGCACCGAGGACTACTTCGGCGGGGCCTGGGCCTTCGAGCACCCGGACGGGGCCCGGTACCAGCCCTACAGCACGCCCTACCTGGGCATGCCGCAGGTGATCACCCCGGACGAGTTCTACGACAGCCAGCTGCGGTTCGGTCTGTACCGCTGGCACCTGCCCGACCCGATCCGCTTCACCCGCCGGCTCCGGGTGACGATCCAGGCGCTCGGGTTCGCCAGCCCCCAGGAGGGCCTGGAGCGCTACCGACCGCTGCAGGAGGACATCGCCTCGACGGCATGGTGGTACCAGAGCGAACCGCACGCTCCGTTCCCGCCAGCGCCGACCTTCGACCGGATGGACACCGTCTGACCCGGAGCGCCGACAGCGCTCACGTCTCGAGCTCACGTCTCAAGGAGGAGAGAACCTGTGCACACCCGACGACTGATCACCCTGCTGGCAGCACCTGCGCTGCTGGCTGGCCTTGCCGTGGCCGCACTTCCAGCCTCGGCCGCACCGCCACCACCGCAGGATGCCGAGGTCTCCGACCTCCAGGTCGTCCCCACGTTGAAGGAGTGGCACGGCGACGACGGCGCCGACTTCCACCTGGGTGGGCACGTCGTGCTGCCGCAGGGCGCGGGAGAGGAGCTGACCGCCGTCGCGGCCACGTTCGCCGACGACCTGGAAGCACTCACCGGCCGGCACGTGCCGGTGAACAGCGGCCGCGCCCGGCCCGGGGACGTCCAGCTGGACCTGAGCGGCGACCACGAGCTCGGTGCGGAGGGCTACCAGCTCGACGTCGACGGCACGCTGACCATCACCGGGCCCACCGCGCACGGGGTGTTCAACGGCACCCGCAGCGTGCTGCAGCTGCTCAGCCGCGCTGAGGTGGTACCAGCGGGTACCGCGCGGGACTGGCCGACCAAACCCGTGCGCAGCGTGCTCGTGGACAACACCCCGCGACACTTCTCGATCACCTGGTGGGAGTCCTTCTTCCGGCAGATGAGCTACTTCAAGCTCAACGACACCAACCTGTACATCGACGGCGTGGGCATCACCCCTGAGCAGATGACCCAGATCGACGAGCTCGGCCAGCGCTACTACGTGCAGGTGGTGCCCCAGCTGAACATGCCCGGGCACATGGCGACCGTGCTGCCCTCGCACCCGGAGTACCAGCTGCGCAACCAGGACGGGACCTTGGACCCGCAGGCCCTCGACCTCACCAACGAGGACGCCGTCGAGTGGGCGCTGAGCATCATCGAGGACACCATCGACCAGTTCTCCTCCGACGTGTGGCACCTAGGTTCCGACGAGTTCCCCAGCTGGCCCGGCACCGGTGAGAACCACCCCCAGCTGACCGAGTACGCACAGCAGAAGTTCGGCCCGGAGGCCACGTTCGCGGACCTGTTCGCCGACTTCCAGAACCGGGCGAACGAGATCGTGCAGGCGCACGGCAAGACCATGCGGGTCTGGAACGACATGATCCGCCAGTCCGACGTCGTCACCTTGGACGAGGACATCGCCGTGGAGTACTGGATCAGCCACCCCGCACTCCCAGGTCTGCTGTCCCCGCAGGACATCGCCGACCGCGGCAACCAGCTGGTCAACGCCGACGTCGACCTGCTCTACTACGACATGTCCCGGCGCAACCTCGACCCGCGCGACCTGTACGAGCAGTTCGACGTGAACACGTTCACCGCCGACCAGCAGGTCGACCCCGATCACGTGGCCGGAGCGCGGATCGCCGTCTGGCTCGCGTGGATCGGCACCCCGATGGAGAGCGACGCCGAGGTGCTCAGCAACCTGCGCCCGGACATGGCCGCCCTGACCCAGCACACCTGGGGGGAAGGGCCGGAACAGTCCTGGACGGACTTCTCCGCACTGGTGGACGAGCTCGGCCTGCCGCCCGGCCTGGTCAGCGGAGGTCACAGCATGACCGGCGAGCCAGCCCTTGCTGCGAACCCGGACGGTTCCATCGCCTGGTTCGCCCGGGACGAGGAGGGACGCCTCTGGTCTGGTCAGCAGCATGACCCGGGATCTGGTCCGTGGTCCCGCGACCGGCTCGCCACCAGGGTGGTCACCGATCCGCAGACGATCGTCGACGACGACGGCCGGGTGCACGTGCTGGTCGGTGCGGCCCATGGCCGGGTGCTGCACGCCTGGCAGACCTCCCCGGGAGCCGACACCTACCGGACCGAGCGACCGGGCCGCACCGTCGACGGTCCGCCCGCCCCGTTCCTCGACGCAGACGGGGTCGGTTGGGCGGTCCGGGCCGGTGCAGACCTGGTGGTCCGTACCGGTGACGGTGAGCAGTCGGTCGTGGCCAGCACGGTCACCGGGCCGGTGGCGGCCACTGTGGCCGATGGCACCGTGCACGTCCTCGCTGGGACGACCGACGGCATGGTGCACGCCTGGCGCACCGGCTCCACCTGGCAGACTGAGACCGAGGACCTCAAGCTGGACGCCGACCCGGTGCTGGTCGCGGACGACGGTCAGCCGCTCGCTGTGGTGCGCAGCGGAGAGCAGGTCCTCGCCCGTGACCTGGCCTCCGGTGCCGACTGGACGCAGGTCGCCGATGCTGCGCACGGCCAGCCGGCGGTCACTGTCGGGCCCGACGGCACTGCCCACGTCGCCTACCTGCACAGCGGCAACGAGGTCTGGTACGCCCATCGCGGGGACGGAGACTGGTCCACGCGGGTGGCCTGGTACGACTTCGTCGACGACCCGGCCATCCTCGTGCAGCAGGACGGACGACCGCTCATCATGGGCCAGAACGACCGCGGCTTCCTCGCCGCCGTGCAGCCCGACCCGGACGACCCGGGGGCCGACTGGCAGTGGGCGCACCTGGCGGAGAGCACCAGTGGTACGCCGGCGATGATCCGGGACGCCGAGGGCCGGGCCACCTATGCGGCCACCACCACCTACGGTGACCTGCAGACCGGCACCCGGTGGGGTGGTATCGGGGACTGGGGGCGGGACTTCGTCGTCGGCACCATCCAGTTCCCGGGCGACGACCTGGTCCCCGACCAGTTCTCGAGCACCCGATTCTCCGACGACTTCGACTCCGACACCAGCGGTGACTACGAGCTGCTCACCATGAGCGATTCCGAGGCCGCGCTGGCGCCTCAGGTCGTGGACGGGCGCCTGCAGGTCAGCGGCCAGGACTACTACTCGATGCTGCTTGCCGAGGAGAACCTTCCGGCCGAGGGTGAGACGACAGTGGTGCTGGACATCGAGGAGCTCGCCGACCCGGGCGGTTCGGAGAACTCCCTGTACCTGGGCTTCGCCCAGGATGCGGACAACCGCGCCGTCGCCTGGTACGACCGGAACGCCTCCAGGCTCGGGTTCGACATCGTCACCGACGGGCAGTCCTTCGGTGGCTGGGGAGACGTCCCAGCCCACCTGCGTCCGGGGGACCGGCTCGCCGTCACCCTCTCCGGGCGGTGGCTGACCGCCTACCGGTGGCACGACGGGCAGTGGGACCGGATCCACACCGCCCCGGTGAACGGCAACGACGACATCACCGATCCCCAGGTGCGTGCCGAGTACCGTCCAGCGGTGGGTTTCCGGGCTACCAGCGGCACGCTCGCCGTGGACAACCTCGAGCTGCGTACCCGGGGCTGACGACCGCGGGTCGTGCGGTGGGTGCCGCACGACCCGCCGGGCTCGCTGCGGCTCGGCTGCCGCCGCCAGGGCACGCGTGCGGCGATGTGTCCGGGCCGGTACACACCCTTGGTACACTCGCCTGAAATCGATTACGAGGGTGTGTCCACAGTGTCCCTGGAGGAGTTCGGCGGTGTGCCCGGACTGGGTCGCCGGAACGCTGCTGCCACTGGCCACCGTGCTGGTCCACCTGCCTCGGACGCCTTTGCGGTCGCCACCGTTCACCCCGCCACCACGGTG
Source organism: Ruania albidiflava DSM 18029 (assembly GCF_000421225.1). Taxonomy (GTDB): domain Bacteria; phylum Actinomycetota; class Actinomycetes; order Actinomycetales; family Beutenbergiaceae; genus Ruania; species Ruania albidiflava. Next base: position 257,619 of record NZ_ATWL01000003.1, read on the forward strand.
ACCACAGCCAGCGACGGTGACCTGTGGCCGAGCACCTGGGCAGACGACGGTGCGCTGTACACCGCCTGTGGCGACGGGCTGGGGTTCTCCACCGCCCCTGAGGACTTCTCCGAGATCGTCGTCAACCGGATCGAGGGGACTCCTGAGACCGGTCTGACCGGCACCCGCCTGGCCGCCGGCCGGGACGTCGCCCCCATCTGGACCGACCCGCAACGGTACAACTCCAAACCCACCGGGATGATCGCCGTCGACGGCAACGGTGACGGCCACGACGAGCTCTACCTCGCCGTGCAGGACCTGCGTTGCGGCAGCGGACCGGACACCTTCAACATCGCCCCGGCCGCGGGCGTCGTCACCTCCACCGACTACGGCCGCACCTGGACTGCCCCGCCCGAGCCGATGTTCACCGAGCGGTTCACCACCCTGATGTTCCTCGACCTGGGCCGCAGCAACAGCGCCGCCGTGGCACTGCGCGAGCTGCTGCCCGAGGACGAGGCGGACCCGGCGCGCTACGCCTACGCCTACGGGCTGGACCACAACTGGCGCACCTCCTACTCCGGCGCCGTCCCCGATCCCACCGACCTGTACCTCGCCCGGGTTCCTGTCGACCGGATCGCCGAGCGCACCGCCTGGCAGTTCTTCGCCGGCACTGCTGCCGGCACCAGCCCCTGGGGCCGACCTCGGTGGAGCCGAGAGCTGGACGAACGCGTGCCGGTCCTCACCGACACCCGCCGCACCGGTGAGCAGGACCCCACCCCGATGGCGCCGCCGCCGGTACCCGGAACCCTGCTCGGTCAGGGCGGAGTGGTGTACGTAGCCGGGCTACGCCGCTTCTTGTACACCTCCTGGACCGAGCACACCTTCCAGCTGTACGAGGCTCCGGCCCCCTGGGGCCCATGGCGCCACTTCCTCAGCCACGACTTCGGGCCGTACCCGTGGACCGGGCCGCGCTCGGCGGACGCCCACCACGGTGGCTACGGCACCACTGTGCCGAGCAAGTTCATCAGCGCCGACGGTCGCCACCTGTGGCTGCAGTCGAACTGGTTCGTCCGCTCGGAGAGCTACACCGGTTCCAGCTACGGCTTCTCCCTGCGGCCGATGCGCCTGGAACCCATGCCACCGGCCGGCTCCCCGGCGCAGGAGCAGACACCGGGCACCAACTTGGCCACCCTGCCCGGGGCGGCCCCGGTCGCCCGCGCCGTGCGCACCGGCCACCTGCAGGTGCTCGCAGACGGACGCACCGACCGCGCCGTGGACTCCTGGAACGGATCGCGCAAGGAGGCTGACTACTGGGGCCACACCTGGCCGCAGCCGATACGGTGCACCCGGGTGGAGTACACCACCGGTCCGCACGACGCCGGCTCCGGCTGGTTCGCTGACACCCCGACGGTCCAGGTCCGCACCGGCGCCACCTGGCAGGACCTGCCGGACGTCACCGTCACCCCGGCCTACCCGGCGGACCGCACGGCGACCGGGCACCGCACCTACACCTTCACCTTTGCGCCCGTGACCACCACCGGGATCCGGCTGCACGGCCGGCCGGGCGGCTGGGAACGGTACACCTCGATCAGCGAGCTGGCGGTCTACGACGACGGAGGACCTGGATGAACGAGCACCATGCCGTGCGCATCACCGACGTCGCGGCAGCGGCCGGGGTCTCCACCGCGACCGTCTCCCGGGTGCTGAACGGGTCCACGAGCGTCACACCGGAGCTTGCCGAGCGGGTCCGGCAGGCGGCCCTGGCCACCAACTACGTGCGCAACCCGAACGGCCGTGCTCTGCGGCGGCAGCGCTCAGACATGTGGGCGGTGATCGTCTCCGACCTGCAGAACCCGTTCTTCACCTCGCTGGTTGCCGCAGTGGAGCGGGTCGCGGTCCGCGCGGGCTACTCGGTGATGCTGTGCAACACCGACGAGCAGCTGGACCGGGAGAACACGTACCTGGATGCCGCCATCGCCCAGCGGATGGCCGGCGTGGTGGTATCGGTCACCTCCGAGGAAGCCTCCGACCTGGACCGGCTCACCCGGGCCCAGGTGCCCACTGTGGTGGTGGACCGGCGGGTGCACGACTTCACCGGCGACACCATCCTGCTGGACAACGTCCGGGCCGGGCGGATGGCCGCCGAGCACCTGCTCGGGCTGGGCCACCGGGACATCCTCTGCCTGGCCGGGCCGTCCGGGGTGAGCACCACTGAGGACCGGCTCGCCGGTGTCGTGGCAGCATTCGCCGATGCCGGCGTGGAGTTCGACCAGAGCAGGATGATGCGCACCGACCTGCGTGCGGCCGACGCGGAGGGCATCGTGTCCACCGCGCTCGGCTCCGGTCGACGCCCGGATGCCGTGTTCGCGCTGAACGGGCCGCTGACCACTGGCGCCTACCGGGCGCTGCAGACCTCCGGACTGACCATCCCGGACGAGATCTCTCTGGTTGGGTTCGACGACGACCCGTGGACCCGGATGGTCACACCGGCGGTGACGCTGATCGCCCAACCGGTGGACGAGATGGGTATCCGCGCAGCAGAACGGATCCTCGCGCGGGCCGCCGTCCCGGAGACGGAACCGGTGCACGTGCTGCTCCCACCCCGGCTGGAGGAGCGCGGTAGCACCGCAGCACGTCCTTGACCGCAGTGGCCTCGAGGCCACAGACCCCGACCGACCACAGGCCACCTGGCCGCAGGCCTGCCGAGAGGAGAGCACATGTACCGCGACGTCGCCGAGCTGCGCCCGATCCAGACCCGGTCGATCAGCCCGGAGAACCCCACCGGCGCCCCAGGCGGCGGTGCCCGCGCCCGGGAGGGCACCGGCGCGGCCGCCGCACGCGACCTGGGTCCCGGGTGGAAGGTCTCCCCATCCGTGGTGATCGGACCAGGGGAGACCTACGACTTGGCGCACATCGACGGCCCGGGCCGGATCACCCACCTCTGGCTCACCACCCACACCGACCACTGGCGCAGCCTGCTGCTGCGCGCCCACTGGGACGGCGCTCCGGAACCGGCCATCGAGGTGCCGGTCGGTGACTTCTTCGGCCAGGGCTGGGGCCGGTTCGCCCAGCTGTCCTCGGCGATGGTCGCGGTGAATCCGCACGGCGGGTTCAACTCCTACTGGCCGATGCCGTTCGCCGACGGTGCGCACCTGACCGTGGAGAACCTCGCCGAGGTCGAGGTGGTGCTCTACTACCAGCTGAGCTACGAGCTTGGTGACCAAGCGTCGGCCGCCGGCCGGTTGCATGCCCAGTGGCGGCGCAGCAACCCGCTGACGGCGGGCAGCACCCACGTGCTGCTCGACGGCGTCCGTGGCCGCGGTCAGTACGTGGGCACCTACCTTGCCTGGGGAGCGAACTCCTCCGGCTGGTGGGGTGAGGGGGAGATGAAGCACTACCTGGACGGCGATCGGGAGCACCCGACCATCTGCGGCACCGGCACCGAGGACTACTTCGGCGGGGCGTGGAACTTCGATGTCCCAGGAGAGGGGTACACCACGTTCACCACCCCGTACCTCGGGTTGCACCAGGTGATCGCTCCGGACGGGCTGTACGCCTCGCAGCAGCGGTTCGGCATGTACCGCTGGCACGTGCCGGACCCGATCCGGTTCGAGACCGACCTGCGCGTGGAGGTGCAGGCGCTCGGCTGGCGCCGAGGCGGCCGGTACCTGCCGCTGCAGGACGACATCGCCTCGACCGCCCTGTTCTACCTGGACGACGCAACCACCACGCGCCCGCCGGCACCGAGTGCGGACGACCTCGAACCCTGCTGATCCGGCCGGCGGGCGCCGCCCCAGCGGTCTTGGCACCAGAACCACCCGGTCGGCAGCGCCGGGGCCCATCGGGGCCGATCGCACGGGCAGCTATCCCTGTTGACACCCCCAGGCGGTCGCCCTATCATCTGAAATCGATTACTTGTAAACGATTTCTGGTGAGGGCGACGGTCGCCGTCACCAGCTGCAAGCGGTCATGTGGGTGTGCTGGCGCGGGCGCCGGTCCACACCCGTGAGCCACCCGCACAGGCCGCGGGGAACGAACTGGGAGGAACATCGATGACGATGGCCGTCAGCCGGTACGGCGACTTCGGAAGCAGCCTGCGGGACCTGCCGCGGCTGCGCACGCAGCGTAGACGGCGGGAGTCCAGCTGGGACCGCAGCGGCGGCAACGAGGACCGCATCACCATCCGACCCGGCCAGACCATCACGCTGGCCGACCTCGAGGGCGCCGGTTCGGTCAACCACATCTGGATGACAGTGGCGCCCAGGGATCCGGACACCCCGGAGACCGCCGACCGGGACTTCCTGCGCAAGCTCGTGCTGCGGGTCTACTGGGACGGGTCGCCGACGCCGAGCGTGCTGGTTCCGCTGGGCGACTTCTTCGGTGTCGGGCACGCCCGCACGGTGAACTTCGCCTCGCTGCCGCTGCAGATGAGCCCGGAGGACGGTAAGGCGTTCAACTCCTTCTTCCACATGCCGTTCGCCGACGGCGCGCGGTTCGAGCTCACCAGCGAGTGCGACCAGGAGGTGCTCTGGTTCTACTACTACATCGACTACGAGGAGTTCGACGAGCTCGAGGACGGACTCGGGCGGTTCCACGCGAGCTGGAACCGGCAGTGCCCCACCGACGGCGTCGCCGAGGACGGCCAGGGCAACTCCGAGCTGCTCTTCGAGGGCACCAACCTCACCGGTGCGGGCAACTACACGATCTTGCAGACCACCGGGCGCGGGCACTACGTCGGCTGCGTGCTGAACGTCACCAACCTGCGCCACACCGAGATGTGGAACTGGTACGGAGAGGGGGACGACATGATCTTCGTCGACGGCGAAGCCTGGCCGCCCACGTTGCACGGTACCGGTACGGAGGACTACTTCAACACGGCGTGGTGCCCCACCCAGGCGTATGCCGCGCCCTACCACGGCCTCACCCTGCCTGGGGGAGAGAACTGGTCCGGGCAGGTGTCCACCTATCGGTTCCACGTGGAGGACCCAGTCCCGTTCAGCCGCTCGATCAAGGTCACCATCGAGCACGGTCATGCGAACAAGCGCAGCGACGACCTGTCCTCGACCGCGTACTGGTACCAGGAGACCCCCGCCGACCACCTGGTGCTGCCGCCGGTCGAGGCACGACTGCCGCGACTGGGCTGAACCCGCCGCGGCACACAGCCCAGCAACCCACGAGAACTGATCTCAACGAGGAGAAGGAATGATGACCGCACCCACCCGCCGCCGCCTCGGCGTCGGCACCGCACTGCTGGCCGCGACCGCCCTGCTGGCCGCCTGCGGCAGCGGAACCCCTGGCCAGACCGCGGACGAGGACGCCGAAGCCGGTGACCGCGAGGTCGTGGAGTTCTGGCACCACACGTTCACCACCCCGGAGAACGAGTGGTACGAGCAGGCGGTGGAAGACTTCAACGCCTCCCAGGACGAGGTCTTCGTCAACGAGACCGTGGTCCCCGGGGACGCCTGGGACGAGAAGATGACTGCCGCTCAGGCCGCCGGCACTGCACCTGATGTGTACCCGGTGCCCGGCCGTCTCAACGACGGCGTGCGGCTAGGCAGCTACCTGGCCCTGGACGACCTGCTGCCTGCCGAGGCGTTCGAGCAGGTCACCGACGCTGCTGCGGAGATCTCCCAGGTGGATGGCACCTGGTACGGCTACCCGCTGCTGCTGGAGCCGCAACGGGTGCTGTACTGGAACAAGGAGATCTTCACCGAGGCCGGGCTGGACCCGGAGAGCCCGCCCACCTCCTGGGACGAGCTGTACGAGGCCTGCGAGCAGATCCAACCGGTGCTCGCCGACGGCCAGTTCTGCATCGAGACGTTCAGCGACCAGGACACGCTCGCCTGGAGCACCGTGGCGGAGCAGATGCATGTCGCCGGGCACCTGCCGATCTCCGAGGACTGGACCACGGCCGACGCCACCGACCCGGCGTACGAGGAGCTGATCGAGCACTACACCACGCTCTACAGCGAGGGCTACATCCCGCGCCAGTCGCTGGCCGCAGGGAACTCCGCCGCCCCGTTCGGCGAGGAGAAGGTCGCCATGATCACCCAAGGTTCCTGGGGGATGAGCGAGCTGGTGGCCGACTACCCGGAGGTGGTGGACCACACCGGCGTCGCACCCACCATCACCAGCGACGGCGACCAGACCGAGTCGCTGACCACCGTCGGGAACTTCAAGTGGGTGCTGGACGCCAACAGCGACAACGCCGAGGCAGCGGCTGCGTTCATCGCCTACGCCCTCGCCGGGGACACCGACGTGCTGCTGCCGTTCTTCGTCGACACGCAGTTCACCAAGGCGCCCGCCCGGGAGGACGTGGCCGAGGCGGTGAACGCTGACCCAGGTGCTGCTGAGGCGCCCTGGTCGGAGGTCATCACCGAGGACGTCGTCCCGTACACGATCGGTGAACCGCTGTACCCCTGGGACGTGAACGTCGCCATGGGACTGGCGATCCAGCAGTCGATGATGGGCGATGTCGCCCCGGCTGACGCGCTCGCCGAGGCCGACGCCACGATCGAGCAGATCATCGAGCGCGAGGACCTGCCGGCCAACCGCGCCGAGCTTGGTGACTGAGCGCCGACGCCGACCCAGCCCGGGGTGCGCAGCCCGTCACGTGCTGCGCACCCCGGGGCGGCACCGAGGAGAGGTGAGAGATGGCTAGGAGGCGGCCTGCTGACGACCACGTGGTCGCAGCGAACAAGAAGCGCTACCCGGACACGGTGATGGCCTACGTGATGATCGCGCCGATCGTGATCCTGCTCGGGATCTTCGTGATCTACCCGGCGCTGCAGGCGACGGTGCTGAGCTTCTACAACTGGAGCTTCTACCAGGAGTCGGAGTTCGTCGGGCTGAAGAACTTCACCGACGTGCTCACCGACCCGAAGTTCCGGGCCTCCATCCTGCTCGGCCTGAAGTTCGTGGCGATCACCCTGCCGGTGCAGCTGGTGGGCGCCTTCCTGTTCGCCTCCCTGGCCACGGCGGTCAACCGACGGTTCGCCGACGTGCTCAAGGTCTCCATCTACATCCCTACGATCATCTCCGGGGTGATCACCTCGGTGATCTTCACCATCATCTACGACTACTCCGGCGGCATCCTGAACGCTCTGCTCGCCAAGCTCGACCTGACCACCCAGGCCTGGCTCGGTGACCCGAGGTTGGCGCTGGTGGCCATCGCCGCCCCAGCGGTATGGCTGGGCATGGGCCTGACCTGCCTGATCATGATCGCCGGCATGCTGGACATCCCGGCCAGCTTCTACGAGTCCGCGGACGTCGAGGGCGCCAACTGGTGGCAGAAGACGGTCTACATCACCATCCCGCAGCTGAAGAACATCCTGCTCTACCTGATCATCACCGGGTTCGTCGCCTCGATCCAGCAGTTCGAGCTGCCGCTGATCATGACCAACGGCGGCCCGATGTCCTCCACCGAGCTGCCCAACCTGTTCATCTTCAACCACTTCCGCGGTGACCCCTACGTCGGCTACTCGATCGCCGCCGCACTGCTGCTGTTCGTGGTGCTCGGTTCCGTCTCCGCGCTCATCTTCCGTGTGCTCAACTCCGAGAAGCTGGTGGACTGATGGCCCAGGACCTCACCCTCGCCCGCCCGGTGACCGGCACGGCGACCCCCGTCTCCCCGGGCCCGCGCCGCCGGCCACGCCGATGGTTGACCGGCACCCTCAAAGCCCTTGCCGGGCTGTTCTTCGTGGTGCTCGCGCTCTTCCCGCTGGCCTGGATGGTGATCGCCGGGTTCAAGACGAAGACCGAGGTGGTCCGCACCCCGTTCCAGTTCTTCCCCCAGGTCTGGAACGTGGACAACTACACCCAGATCCTCGCCGACCCCACGTTCTTGAGTTCCCTGGGCATCACCGGCTTCGGTGCGGTGCTGTTCACGCTGCTCTCGCTGACGGTCAACTCGATGGCCGCCTACGCGTTCGCCCGCCTGGAGTTCCAGCTCAAGCGCACCCTGTGGGTGGTGGTGATCACCACCATGTTCATCCCAGGGATGACCATCCTGCTCACCTCGTTCATCATGGTGACCAAGCTGCACATGCTGGACACGCTCGCCGTGCTCGTCCTGCCCGGCGCCGCCGCCGCCATCCACGTGTTCTTCATCCGTCAGTTCTACCTGAACATCCCGCGCAGCCTGGAGGAGGCCGCGCTGATCGACGGCTGCGGTCGCTGGGGCGTCTACCTGCGGATCTTCCTGCCGATGTCCAAGGCACCGTTCGTGGTGGTCGGGGTGACCTCCTTCCTGACGTTCTGGAACTCCTACGTGTGGCCGATCATGACCATCACCTCCCCGGAGCTGTACCAGATCCAGCAGTACCTGGCCTCGTTCCGCTCGGAGCGCTCCTCCGAGCTGGGGATGCTCATGGCCGGCTCGGCGCTGGCCGCAGCCCCGGTGGTGCTGGTCTTCCTGGTGTTCCAGCGGCAGATCATCGCCAACATCAAGATGGCCGGGCTGAAGTGAGCCAGGAGGAAGGAGAGCGATGAGCACCGGTGACCAGCAACGGCCGATCCCGCACACCGAGGGTCGGCACGTGGCCATGCCCCTCGGCGGTATCGGTACCGGCAACCTGGCGCTGGGCGCCGACGGCGGTCTGCGGCAGTGGCAGCTGCACAACATCGGCAACCACCGCGGGGAGCTGCCCGGGTCGTTCTTCGCCGTCCGCGTCTCGCAGTGGGAGCCGCCGTTCGACGCGGTGCGTGTGCTGCAGGCCCCGCCCGCACCGCTGGGGAGCACCAGCACCCCGCTGGTCACCGATGATGTCGTCCCCCGTTGGCAGCGCGATCTCCTCGCCCGCGCCGACGGCGTAGCCTCCACCACTTTCACCGGCACCTATCCGTTCGGTCGGGTGGAGTACCACGACGACACCCTGCCGGTGCAGATCAGCCTGGAGGCGTTCACCCCGCTGGTCCCGCTGGACGTCGACCGCAGCTCGTTGCCGGCCGCGCTGTTCACGTTCACCATCACCAACACCGACTCGGTGCCCGTGCACGGATGGCTCGGCGCCGGGGTGCAGAACGCCGTCGGTGGTGATGGCGTCCTGCCGCCGGACGGAGTGCACCACCCCGGTTACGGCGGCAACACCAACCGGGTGCACCGCTCCGGCGGGTGGACGTCGCTGCTGCTGGAGAACCAGAGCCTGTCCGAACGCCATCCCGGTGCCGGGCAGATGGTGCTCACCTGCGACGCGGCCCCGACCGCGGCGCTGCCGGCCTGGACCAGCCCGCAGCAGCTGCTGGACTTCCTCGCATCCCGGCAGCCGTTCGCGGCTCAGGACTGGGCGCAGCTGCCTCCAGATGCGTCCGACCCGCAGCCGACCGGATCGTGGGCCCAGGCTGGCCCGAGCCCCGCCGGTAGTACCTGGAACGCCGCCCTGGCCGGCCAGTTCACCCTGGCGCCGGGGGAGAGCAGCACCGTGCGGCTGGCGCTGACCTGGCACTTCCCGAACCGGCAGGTGAACTTCACCCAGTTCGGCGGCATCCGACCGGAGCAGCTGGCCGACCGCGCCTGGCTCGGCAACTACTACACCACTCGGTACCCGGACGCGATGGCCGTGGCCGAGCGGGTGCAGGCCGAGTGGCACGAGCTGGAGCGGCTGTCCCGCGACTGGACCGACGTGCTCGGTACCGGCGCGCTGCGCGCCGGAGCGGTCGAGCACCTGGCTGCGCAGGCGGCCGTGATCCGCAGCCCCAGCTTCTTCCGCACCGCCGACGGGCACTTCTTCGGCTTCGAGGGCGTGCACGGCGCCTCCACGCTCATGTGGTCCGGGGACGTGGGCGGCTCCTGCCCGCTGAACTGCACCCACGTGTTCAACTACGTGCAGGCGGTGGCGCACCTGTTCCCCGAGGTCGAACGGGACATGCGCGAGCTCGAGCTGGACGTGCTGCAGGCACCGGAGGGGTTCATCCCGCACCGGCTGCTGCTCCCGCTGGACACCCCGCAGCTGTGGGACCGAGAGATCGGTGGACCCGGAGAACCCGCCCTGGACGGCATGCTCGGCACCGTCTTGAAGACCTACCGGGAGGTGCGCGCCGGTGCCGGGCAGGACTGGCTCGCCCGGTACTGGCCCAGGCTGCAGCGGCTGCTGCACTACGTGGTCGAGGGGTGGGACCCGCAGGACACCGGCGTGCTGCACGGTATCCAGCCGTCCACCCACGACATCGACCTGGCCGGGGTGAACTCCTTCATGGGCACGCTCTGGCTGGCGGCGCTGCGGGCCGCTGAGGAGATGGCCCTGCTGCTCGGCGACCGGGCGGCCGCGCAGTCCTGGCGGGAACGGTTCGAGACCGGCTCCCGGGCCTACGACGAGGCCCTCTTCACCGGGGAGTACTACGTCCAGGTGCTCGAGGACGGCGACCCGGTGCAGTTCCAGTGGGGCCGCGGCTGCCTGTCCGACCAGCTGATCGGTCAGTGGTGGGCGCACCAGCTGGATCTGGGCCACCTGCTCCCGGCCGACCATGTGCGCACCGCGCTGCGTGCCGTGGTCCAGCACAACTTGCGTACTGACTTCACCGACTTCGAGCACGGCTACCGCGTGTTCGCCGACCGTGACGAGGCCGGCCTGCTGGTGTGCACCTGGCCGCACGGTGGTCGTCCCGAGGTGCCCACCCGCTACTGCGACGAGGTATGGACCGGCACCGAGCAGCAGGTGGCGGCGCACTGCCTGGCCGAAGGGCTCGTCGAGGAGGGGAACGCCATCCTGGAGGGCCTCTGGTCCCGCTACGACGGCCGGCGCCGCAACCCCTACAACCAGGTGGAGTGCGGGGACCACTACGTGCGTGCCCTGTCCGGGTGGAGCGTGCTGGGGGCGCTGACCGGGCATGTCTGGGACGCCACCTCGGCGACGTTGCACCTGCGCCGCCCACCGCACGGCACCGCCTACCCGGTGCTCACCCACACCGGCTGGGGCACGGCGGAGGCGACCACCGACGGCCTGGTGCTGACTGCCAGGTACGGACAGCTCGCGATCGACCACCTGGCCCTGGAGGGACAGGTGAGCTCCGCCGTCGACCTGCACCTCGGGCCCGGGGAGAGGGCCACCGTTGCGGGACCGGTGCCGTGAGCAGGAGGCGACGGGCCGCACTGATCAGCATGGGAGGGATCGTGGCGATCAGCCTGGCTGCTGCGGGTGGGGCCTCGGCCTCGGAGGCCGGCTCCAGCGTGGTGCTGGTGGAGGAGATGACCGGCGCCGGTGCCGTCACCGACACCGCTGCCCAGTGGCAGGTCGAGGGCACCGACCTGGGCATCATGTGGGACGACGGCCACGGCGGTGTGCTCACCGCGTTCGGGGACACCTTCGGCGACTGGTCCGGGGACGGCGGCGGAGGCGGGGACTGGCGCTCGAACGTGCTGCTGCGGTCCACCGATACCGACCTGACCGACGGGATGTCCTTCGACTGGGCGCTCGAGGACGCCCCCGGGCACGCCGGGGAGATCATCGGATCGGCGAAGGTCCCCGGCGAGGAGCACACCACCATCCCCACCGCCGGGATCGAGATCGAGGGACGCCAGTACCTGTCCTACATGTCGGTGCGGGAGTGGGGCGATCCGGGCCAGTGGTGGACGAACTTCGCCCAGCTGGTCTACTCCGACGACGGCGGGCAGACCTGGAGAAGCGACGGTATGTCCCGGTGGGAGAACGATGCGGACGGGTCCAGCCCGCTGCAGATGCATGCCTTCGTCCGCGACGACGGCTACCTGTACGTCTTCGGCACGCCGAACGGCCGGTTCGGGGCCGCCCACCTGGCGCGGGTCGCCGAGGACCAGGTCGCCGACCAGGCCGCCTACGAGTACTTCACCGGCCAGGGCTGGTCCGCCGACCCGGCCGACCTTCAGCCGGTGGTCGACCCGAGCGTGGCCGAGCTGTCCGTGCACCGGGACGCCGAGACCGGGCTGTGGCTGATGGTCTACCTGAACGAGGACGTGGACCTGGTGCTGCGCACCGCCACCGAGCCCACCGGCCCGTGGAGCGAGGCGCAGGTGCTGGCCAGCTCGGCGGACTACCCGGGACTGTACGGCGGGTACGTCCACCCGTGGTCGCCCAGCGGTGAGCTGTACCTGGCGATGAGCCTGTGGGGCGGGTACAACGTGGCGCTGATGCACGCCGCCTACGACGCCGACGGGCAGCTGGTCCGCCCGAACCTGCTCGCCGACCCCAGCTTCGAGCGCAGCACCGACCTGGGCGCCGACGGCCCCTGGCAGCTGACCGGGACCGGCGGCATCGACGTGTCGATCGCCGACGCCAAGCTCGGCGGGCAGCACTTCTGGCTCCGGGACAGCCAGGGCGCGGCGGAGCTGACGCAGACGGTGCCGGTGCGCCCGCACACCACTTATCGGCTCACCTGCTGGTTGCGCACCGGTGGGGCCAGCGGGCCGGGGGTGCTCGGTGCTCGCCCGGCCGCCGGCTCCGGCGGCGAGCTCGCCGTGGACTTCACCGACCTGGAGGGCTGGCAGCAGCTCAGCGGCACGGTGGACACCGGCTCGGCGGACAGTCTCCAGGTGTACATCTCCACCACGTTCGACGGCGGAGACAGGTGGGTGCAGGGGGATGACTGCTCCCTGGTGGAGACCGCCGGCGATGGTGGTGCGGCCGCCGGCGGAGTGGTCGGTGCTGGGCTGCTCGCCGGCGGCCTGCTGCTGATCCGGAGACGCCGAACCTGACCTCCCCCGACCCCTACCCATCCCACCCGACCCACCGACTCACCCCGCGAGGGTGCGGTTATGGTCGTTCGAAACCGGTTTCAGCAACCACAACCGCACCCTCGCAGGCGATTTTCGGCGGTCAGTGCTCGGGGCCGCGCCAGAGCCGGGACTCCTCCTGGTCCAGCAGCGCCTGCGCCTCGGCGAGCACACCCGAGCTGCGGGCGCCGATCGAGCGCGCCTCCAGCAGCGCGCCGCGCTCGGCATCCAGGGCGCGACGGCGCAGGGCACGGTACTGCGCATACGTTCCGTGGCTATCGGCTTCTCGGGCGGCGGCTACACGGAGCCGGGCCTCGTTGCGCACCCGCTCCAGCACAGCGGGGTCGACCTCCTCGCCGGCGGTCGCCAGCGCCTCGTCGCTGATCGCCGCCAGCCCGGCCTGGGTGACCTCCTCCAGCAGGCTCGCCAGCTCCTCCCGGTGGGCCTCGGCGTCGGTGCCGCGCAGGTGCAGGCGGCGGATCACCATCGGTAGTGTGCTGCCCTGCAGCAGCAGGGTGGCGACGCTCACCGTGAACGCCACCAGGACCAGCTGGGGCCGGTAGGGCAGGTCCCGCGGCAGGGTCTGCGCGGCGGCGAGCGTGATCACCCCGCGCATCCCGGCCCACGCGAGCACTGCGCCACCACGCCAGCTCAGCCCCTGGGACGCTGCGAAGTCGATGTCCGCCTGCCGGCGGGCCAAGAACCGGCGACCGAGGGCGAGCCGGGCGCGCAGTCGCTCGTCGGCCGGCTCGGCATGGTTCATCCGCTCGGCCATGGTCGCCAACCGTGGCCCGTGCTCGGCGGCGCGGCGGGTCTCCCGGCGCAGCGTGGCTACCAGGGGCACCATGAACAGCACCCGCACGACGATCAGTACGGCTGTGGCCAGCAGCCCGACCAGCACGGCGAAGCCGACCCCGAGGCGGTCCTCCTGGACGGCCTCCACCAGCGGTTTGAGCTCCACCCCGAGGAGCAGGAACACCCCGTTCTCCAGCACGAACTGGATGGTGCGCCAGTTCAGCCGCTCGCTGATCCGGTCCTGGGCGGTCAGGAGCTTTGCCCCGCGGTGACCGGTGACCAGTCCGGCGAGCACCACGGCCAGCACCCCGGAGGCGTGCAGCTGCTCGGCGGGGAGGTAGGCGAGGAAGGGCACGGCGAACGACACCGCCGTGGTCAGCACCGGATTGTCCAGCCGGGACCGGACCGCGACCGCCAGGTACCCGATCACCAGACCGACCACCACGGCGCTGAGCACGGCCAGCACGAAGTCGCCGAGCACCTCCCAGAAGGTGACGGCTGCGGCGGTCGCCCCGATCGCCGTGCGCAGCAGCACCAGCGCGGTGGCGTCGTTGACCAGCCCCTCGCCCTCGAGCACGGTCACGAGCCGGGGCGGCAGCCCGAGCCGCTTCCCCACAGCGGTGGCGGCCACGGCGTCCGGCGGGCTGATCACCGCCCCGAGCGCGAACGCCGGCGCCAGCTCGAGGTTGGGGAACACCAGGTAGAGCACGTACCCGGAGACGCCGGTGCTCACGATCACCAGCACTACGGACAGGCTGCTGATCGCCTTGAGGTTGCGGCGCAGGTCGATGATCGGCACGGTGACCGCTGCCGAGTACAGCAGCGGTGGCAGCACCCCGATGAGGATCCACTCCGGTTCCAGCTCGATCGCCGGGGTGCCCGGGACCAGGCTGAACGCGACGCCGACGAGCACGAGCACCAGCGGGGCGGCCACCCCCAGCTTGGTGGAGAACCGGGTCACCAGGACGATCGTGACGATGGCGATGGCGCCACCCCACGCAAAGTCCATGGGCTGATTTTGCCAGGTCCACCTGTGGGCGGACACGCAGGTGCGCCACCAGGGGGAGCGCGGTCGTCCAGGTCCCGCCGCTGGGCCGATGTGCCGCCGGCCGCTGCGAAGCACGATCGAGACATGACCACGATCCACGCTTCCAGCCCCCTCGATGCCAGTCCCACCACCGAGCAGGAGCCGGCCTCGCCGGGCGCCTCTGCGCTCACCGCCGGGCTGTCCCTGGTGGCTGTGCTGGCCGTGTGCGCCGGCGCCGCCGCTGTGCTCGGCCTGGCGTTCCGCGCCACCCTCGCCTTCTTCGGTGGCTGACCCGCCCTCCCTCGCGCTGAATCGATGCATTCGATACCTGGCGCGTGCGGTCGTGCTCCCGGGTATCGCGTCATCGTGCTAGGTATCGACCCGGTGAGTGAGCGGGCTGCCGGCACAGTGAGTGAGCAGCGGTGGCTGCCCGCTGCTCAGTAGTAGTACGGGAACGCCGACCAGTCCGGCTCGCGGCGCTGCAGGAACGCATCCCGGCCCTCGACCGCCTCGTCGGTCATGTATGCCAGCCGGGTGGCCTCTCCGGCGAAGACCTGCTGCCCGGCGAGTCCGTCGTCGGCGAGGTTGAATGCGAACTTCAGCATCCGGACCGCCTGCGGGGACTTGGTGGCGATGATCGCTGCATACTCCAGCGCCCGCTCCTCCAGCTCAGCGTGCGGCACCGCCTCGTTGACCGCACCCCACGCCTCGGCCTGCTGTGCGGAGTACTCGCGGGCGAGGAAGAAGATCTCCCGCGCGCGCTTGTCGCCCACCTGCCGGGCCAGCAGCGCCGACCCGTACCCGGCGTCGAAGGAGCCCACGTTGGCATCGGTCTGCTTGAACCGGGCGTGCTCGGCCGAGGCCAACGTCAGGTCGGCCACCACGTGCAGGCTGTGCCCACCACCGGCCGCCCAGCCCGGTACGACGGCGATCACCGGCTTGGGCATGGTCCGCATCAGCCGCTGCACCTCGAGGATGTGCAGCCGGCCCGCCCGGGCCGGGTCCACCTCGCCCGGTGTAGCACCTTCGTACCGGTAGCCGTCCCGGCCGCGGATCCGCTGGTCGCCGCCGGAGCAGAACGCCCAGCCGCCGTCCTTGGGGCTCGGTCCGTTCCCGGTGAGCAGCACCGCTGCCACGTCCGAGGTCATCCGCGCATGGTCCAGCACCCGGTAGAGCTCGTCCACAGTGTGTGGGCGGAATGCGTTGCGAACCTCCGGCCGGTCGAAGGCGACCCGCACCACCGGCAGGTCGCGCACCTGGCCAGCGGAACGGTCCACGCCACGGTGGTAGGTGAGGTCGGTGAGGTCGAAGCCGGGCACCTCACGCCACCGGCGCGGATCGAACAGCTCGGACACCTGGGCGGGAAGATCGTGGCTCACCCGCCCTACTCTAGGCTGGCCCGCCGTGAGTCGGTCGGGTGGCTGAGACCGGCCCGCTGTCCGGGTGCCGGGGACCGGACCGGCCACCGGCTCAGCAGAGCGGCACACCCTCGCGGAGCATCGCCGCGCAGGTCCGGATGCGCTCCTCCTGGGTCTGCAGGTGCAGCAGCCGGGTGCCCTGTCTGCGGGGGCGTTGGCCGCGGGTGAGGAGCATGTGGCCGAGCCGGACCAGCACCCGGCTGCGCGGGGTGGCGGGACCAGCCCCGGCGCGGTTGAGCTCCACACGGGTCGGCCAGAACACGTGGAGCGGTGCACCGGTGAGCTGCGTCATGACCGATCACCTCCTTCGTCGTCCGCCGAGCTGTCAGGATCTCGGACAACTAGGACAATTTCCGTCCTAGGGGACCGCTAGGCTCGATGCCGTGATCACCGCCACCGCGCGCCTGCTGCAGCTGCTCTCCTTGCTGCAGCTCCAGCGCGAGTGGACCGGTGCTGCGCTGGCCGAACGCATGGGCGTCACCGACCGCACGGTGCGCCGGGACATCGACAAGCTCCGTGAGCTCGGCTACCCGATCCAGGCCAGTGCCGGCGTAGCGGGTGGGTACCGGCTCGGCGCCGGCGCGCGGCTGCCTCCGCTGCTGCTCGAGGGTGATGAGGCGCTCGCAGTCGCCCTCGGGCTGGCAGCCGTGGCCACCAGCCCGGTCGCCGGTGTGGCCGAGGGCTCCGTCCGTGCGCTGACCAAGCTGGAGCAGGTGCTCCCGGCCAGGTTGCGTACCAGGTTCGCCACCCTGAAAGCGGCGGTCTCCCGGATCGGCGGTCCGTCCGACGCGGTGGACCCGCAGCACCTCACCGAGGTCTCCGCGGCGATCGCCGCCCACCGTCAGCTTTCCTTCGAGTACCAGCGGGCCGACGGGCAGCGCATCCGGCGCGTGGTCGAGCCCTACCACCTGGTGGACTCCGGGCAGCGGTGGTACCTGGTTGCCTGGGACACCGCTCGCAGCGACTGGCGCACGTTCCGGGTGGACCGCATCCGTACCCACCCCTCGGAACGTGCCCGGTTCACCCCGCGTCACCTGCCTGCTGCTGACCTCGCAGGCTACGTGCAGGAAGCGATCAGCAGGTCGCCCTACCGCTACGACGTGACGGTGCGGTTGCACGGCCCGCTCGGTGACTTCGCCTCCCGGGTCAGCCCTGCCGCCGCTCAGCTCGCCGCCGACGGTCCGGAGCGCACGCTGCTGCGTGCCGGCTGGGACGACGCTGATGACTTCCTCGGCTGGTTGTTCGCCCTGGACGTGGACTTCGAGATCCTCGGTCCACCGGAGTTCGCCGACCGGTGCCAGCAGCTCTCCGTCCGCCTGCAGGCCGCGCTGCGCCGCTGAACTGACGGTCATAGGGCACGAGCTCGGCGATATGGCGAGCTCGTGCCCTATGACCGTCGTTCGCACGGCCCGCCTATCCTGAGTGTCGTGCGCACCGCCTGCTACGCCATCGACCTGCACACCCAGTTCCGCGGGCTGACCCGTCGCGACGGTCTGCTGATCCAGGGCGACGCCGGCTGGGGCGAGTTCTCCCCGTTCTGGGACTACGACGCGCCCACCTCCCGGCCCTGGCTGGCCGCCGCCCACGAGGCTGCAGAGCACGGTTTCCCCGATCCGGTACGCACCCGGATCCCGGTGAACGTCACTGTGCCGGCCACCACCCCGCAGCGCGCCTACGAGATCGTCACCGGCTCCGGCGGTTGCACCACCGCCAAGGTGAAGGTCGCCGAGCCGGGGCAGACGCTCGCCGAGGAGCAGGCACGACTGGAGGCGGTCCGCGCCGCCCTCGGTCCCGCCGGCAAGGTCCGCATCGACGCCAACGCCGCCTGGGACTACGAGACCGCCCGCACCCGGCTGCCGAGCCTGGACCGCGCCGCCGGCGGGCTGGAGTATGCCGAGCAGCCCTGCGCCGCAGTGGCCGACCTGGCCGCCCTGCGGCGGGCCACCGACGTGCCGATCGCCGCCGACGAGTCCATCCGCCGCGCAGCCGACCCCTACGAGGTAGCCCGCGCGGAGGCAGCCGACGTGGTCGTGGTCAAGGTCCAGCCGCTCGGTGGGGTGCGCCCCGCGCTGCGGGTCGCAGAGGACATCGGCCTGCCGGTCGTCGTCTCCTCGGCGCTGGAGACCTCGGTGGGCATCGCGGCCGGCCTGGCGCTGGCCGCCGCGCTGCCCACCCTGGAGCACGCCTGCGGCCTGGCCACAGTGCACCTGTTCACCGACGACGTCACCGACCAGCCGCTGCTCCCGGTCGGCGGAGCCATCGACGTGCGCCGCGCCGAGCCCACCCCGGAGCGGCTCGCCGCTACCGCCGCCGATCCACAGCTGGCCGCCCGCTGGCAGGCCCGGCTGAAGGCCGTGGCAGGATCGCAGCTGTGACCCTGACCGAGCAGAACCCGTCCACTGCGTGCGCCCGCGCGCTGGTCACCGCCCTGGTTGCCACCGGTGTGCGCGACGTGGTGCTCGCCCCCGGCTCGCGCAGCGCCCCGCTGGCCTACGCGCTGGCGGGGGCGGCCGGTGCTGGCTGGTTGCGCGTGCACGTGCGGGTGGACGAACGCAGCGCCGGCTTCGTCGCCCTCGGTCTGGCCCGGGACCGGCCCACTGCGGTGGTCACCACCTCCGGCACCGCTGTGGCCAACCTGCACCCTGCGGTGCTGGAGGCTGCGCACGCCCACCTGCCCCTCGTGGTCCTCACCGCGGACCGGCCGCACGGGCTGCGCGGTGTCGGCGCCAACCAGACGACCGACCAGGTGAAGATCTTCGGCGATGCGGTACGCGGCTGCTGGGAGGTGCCCACCGACCAGGGCGACGTCGACACCCTGGTGCGCTCCGCCGTCGTGCGGGCTGTGACGGCTGCGAACGGGACCCGCACCCGCAACCCCGGGCCGGTGCACCTGAACGTCGCCTTCGCCGACCCGCTCACGCCCGACGGCGAGTGGTCGCCCGGGCAGCGGCCGTCGCCGTGGCTGGACGTGCACCCGTCCCGGCCGGCTGTCGAGGTGGAGCTGCCTCGTGGGCCGCGCACCGTGGTGGTGGCCGGTGACGGCGCCCCCTCCGGGATCGCGGCCGTGACCGAGCGTTGGGGGTGGCCGGTGCTGGCCGAACCCAGCTCGGGGGTGCGGTCCAGCTCGTTCGCACTGGTCGCCGGGCGGGTGCTGCTGGGCGTCGAGGAGCTCGCCGGGCCGGTCGAGCGGGTGCTGGTGCTCGGCCGCCCGACGCTCAGTCGCAGCGTCAGCCGCCTGCTGGCACGCACCGACGTGCAGGTGGTGGCGCTCAGCGCGCACGCCGACTGGGCGGACGTGGCCGGTACTGCGTCGGTGGTCTGCGACCAGGTCATGGTTGCGGGGGAGCCCTCGGCGCAGGAGCAGCTGTGGTGGCTGCGGTGGGCGAGTGCGGCGGCCGCCGCCGACCGGGTGCTGAGCTCGGCCCGGGGCCTGGACGGTACGGCGGTGGCGAACCTGCTGCTCGGCACGGCAGAGTCCACGGTGGTGCTCGGTTCCTCGATGGCGGTGCGGCACGCGGACCTGACGGCGGGGGTCGGGGACGAGCTGGCTCCGGAGCTCGTGGTGGCCAACCGCGGGCTGGCGGGCATCGACGGCACCATCTCCACGGCCACTGGCCTGGCGCTGTCCGGCAGGCAGGTGCGGGCGCTGGTGGGGGACCTGACCTTCGTCCATGATGTGGGCGGTCTGGTCCGTGGCCGCCTGGAACCGGAGGTGGACCTGCAGGTGATCATGCTCGATGACGGTGGTGGCACCATCTTCGCCACCCTGGAGCACGGTCGCCCGGAGCACCAGGGGACCTTCGAGCGGTACTTCGCCACCCCGCAGCATCTGGACGTCGCAGCGCTCGCGGCAGGGTTCGGCGCCCGGTACGTGCGCATCGAGACGCTGTCGGACCTGGGTCGGGAGGTGTCCGGTCCGGTGCGAGGGCGCAGCGTGCTGCACGTGCGGCTCGACCCCCAGCAGGAGCGCGAGCGGGCGGTGCAGCTGGTCCGGCAGATGGAGACCGAGGTGCGCGCGGCGCTGCTGGACTGAGGTTCTCAGCCAGTTCCCAGCCACATCTCAGCGACTGGGCAGGTCTGCGTCGTTCTATGGATCCATCACGACATGGAGGATCCGATGACCAGCAACGACAAGCAGCAACCCACCGGAGGTGCGCCCACCTACTCCTGGACCGCTCCCGACTCCTTCTCCGGCCACCCCGGCGGATACCAGCCCGCCGGCCAGGGGCACCCGGGCGGCTACCAGCACCCTGGTGAGGCGCACCCGGGCGAGTCCCAGTCCGGCCGACCCCAGCCCGGCCAGCCGCAGCCCGACTATCGCACGGCCGGTGGGCACGGCTACTCCCAGCAGGATGGTGGCCCGGGCGGCCCCGGCGGCCCCGGCGGCCCCGGCGGCCCCGGCGGCCCCGGCCAGGGCCCGCACGGACCGCAGCACCCGGGCTCGTCCGGGCGCAACCGCAAGGGTGGCAAGCCCTGGCTGATGGTCGGCACCGCCGCAGTGCTCGCCGCGGTCCTGGCCAGCGGTGGCACTGCCCTGGTGATGCACGACCAGGCATCCGACGGCAGCAGCGAGGCCCTCGTCCAGGTGCCTTCCAGCAGCACGAACGTGGCCAGCAGCTCCGACGGCAGCCCGGACTGGGAGGCCGTCTCCAGTGCCGTGCGTCCCTCGGTGGTCGCCATCGACGTGGCCACCCAGCGTGGGGCGGCAGCAGGGTCCGGGGTGATCCTCGACGCCGACAACGCCTACATCCTCACCAACAACCACGTGGTCGACGGCGCGCAGCAGATCGCCGTCGCGCTCTACGACGGGCGGATGTTCGAGGCGAACGTCGTCGGCACCGACCCGGCCACCGACCTGGCCGTGCTGCAGCTGACCGACCCGCCGGACGACCTGCAGGCCGCCACCCTGGGCACCTCGGACGGCCTGAAGGTGGGGCAGTCGGTGATGGCGGTAGGCAACCCGCTCGGGCTCAGCTCCACGGTGACCACCGGCATCATCTCCGCCCTGGACCGCCCGGTGGCCGCCAGCGACCAGTTCAGCCGTGAGCAGGTGGTCACCAACGCCATCCAGATCGATGCGGCCATCAACCCCGGCAACTCCGGTGGTCCGCTGTTCGACTCGTCCGGGCACGTCATCGGGATCACCTCCTCGATCGCCTCCACCGGGCAGAACTCCGGCAGCATCGGTCTGGGCTTCGCGATCCCGGTCGACCTGGCCACCACCATCGCCGACCAGCTCATCCAGAACGGTTCCGCCGAGCACGCCTA
Source organism: Ruania albidiflava DSM 18029 (assembly GCF_000421225.1). Lineage (GTDB taxonomy): Bacteria > Actinomycetota > Actinomycetes > Actinomycetales > Beutenbergiaceae > Ruania > Ruania albidiflava. The sequence continues at coordinate 278,788 of NZ_ATWL01000003.1, forward strand.
CCTGGGCGTCAGGCTCACCGACGGCACCGCGAAGGTGGGTGACGCCACCCGGGTCGGCGCCGAGGTGCACCAGGTGATGGCAGACACCCCGGCCGCCGAGGCCGGGCTGCAGCAAGGGGACGTGATCATCAAGATCGACGACCACACCGTCGGCGGCGCGGAGTCGCTCACTGGCTACGTGCGCACCTACTCCTCCGGCGACCAGGTCACTCTGACCGTGGTCCGGGACGGGCAGGAGCAGGAGATCACCGCCACCCTGGCCACCCGGGAGGACGTCGCGTCCTGACCCCCTGGTCGCGAACGCTCCCCTTCGCGGCGTGAATCGTCACAACCGCCGCGAAGGGGAGCGTTCGCGACCAGTCGGGGAGAGGGGCGGGGTCAGCGGTCCAGCGCGGAGCGCATCGGCGCCAGCTTCGCCACCGACTCGGCCAGCTCGTCCGCAGGGTCGGAGGCCGCCACGATCCCGCAGCCGGCGAACAGGCGGAGCCCGGTACCGGTGGCATCCACCTGCGCCGAGCGCAGCGCGATCCCCCACTCACCGTCCCCGTCGGCGCCCAGCCAGCCCACCGGCCCGGCGTACCGGCCCCGGTCCATACCCTCCCGCTCGGCGATCACCTCGGCCGCCAGCTCGGTGGGTGTGCCGCACACCGCAGCGGTCGGGTGCAGCTCGGCGGCCACCTGCAGCGAGGACATGTCGGCATGCTCGGTGGCCAGCACTGCGGTCACGTCGGTGGCCAGGTGCATCACGTTCGGCAGGTGCAGCACGAACGGGGCGTCCGAGGCGTTCGTGCTCGCTGCGTAGGGCGCCAGCGACGCGGTGAGCGAGTCGACGGCGAACTCGTGCTCCTCCAGGTCCTTCGAGGACCGGGCCAGCGAGGCGGCCCGGGCCAGGTCGGCCTCGTCGTCACCGGTGCGCTGGATGGTGCCGGCCAGCACCCGGGAGGAGATCAGGCCGCGTTCGCGCCGTACCAGCAGCTCCGGGGTCGCCCCTACCAACGCGTCGACGGCGAAGGTCCAGCAGGAGGGGTAGTCACCCGCCAGGTTCTTCAGCAGGCGGCGCACGTCCACCGGCGCACTGGTGCGGGCACACACGTCCCGCGCCATCACCACCTTGGCCACGGCGCCGGTGCGGATCAGGTCCACCACCCCGGCTACCGCATCTCGCCAGTGTGCCTCGTCCCGCGCACCGGCGAGGTAGTCGGCAGCCACCGGCGGCAGCAGCGGTCGCCGTGCGGAGCGCAGCGCGGTCGGGGAGGGGACCGGCGCCAGCTCGGCAGCGGAGACGACTGTGGTCACCCACGCCTGCTGCCCGCGGCGGCCGACCACCACCTCCGGCACCACCAGGGAGCCGCCGGTGGGGGAGTCGGCAGCGAAGGAGAACGATCCGAACGCCACCGGACCGGTGCCGGGCGCCTGCACCTCGTCGCGAACCACCATCCGGCCGGCCAGGTCGCGCCAGCGGGCGTCCGCCTCGGCGAACCGACCCGGCCCGGAGGTGTCGATCCGGGCAGCCTCGCCCCAGCCGACGATCCCCTCACCGCGGCGCACCCAGGCCATCGCCTCCTGTGGCTGCGGTCCGGGCAGCAGGTCTAGCAGCTCCCCCACCGCTTCGGTGGGGACGGCTACGGTCCGCGCGAGCAAGGTCGCACGTGTCGGCGCAGCGGCAGCGTCAGTCATCAAGGTCAGGATATGCCGCCGGCTCCTGCGGTACCGGCCGCCCCACGTGATGCGCCCCACTTTCTCCCGCCCCTCGCGGGTCGTCATGCCAGCCGTGCGCCATAGCGCACCGGTGGCATGACGACCCGCAGGGTCGATAGGGGATGATGGGGCACATGTCACGAGCCAGCCTGGCCAAGGACCCGCGCGAGGTAGCGGGCATGTTCGACGGTGTCGCCGCCGGCTACGACCGCACCAACGACGTACTCACCATGGGTATCGACCGGCTCTGGCGGCGGGCCACGGTGGCCGCGGTCGAGGCCCGGCCCGGGATGCGGGTGCTCGACCTGGCAGCCGGCACCGGCACCTCCAGCGAGGTGTATGCCGATGCCGGTGTCGAGGTGGTGCCCTGCGACTTCTCCGCCGGCATGGTTGCCGTCGGCAAGCGCCGGCGCCCGGACCTGCCGTTCGTCGTCGGGGATGCGATGGCGTTGCCGTTCGCCGACGACTGCTTCGACGTGGTCACCATCTCCTTCGGACTGCGCAACGTCGTGGACACGACGGCGGGTCTGGCCGAGATGTTCCGCGTCACCCGCCCCGGTGGTCGGGTCGTGGTGTGCGAGTTCTCCCGCCCGCCGAACCGGCTCTGGGCCACCGCCTACGGGCTCTACCGCGACTACGTGCTGCCGCAGGTGGCCCGCCTGGTCTCCTCCAACACCGACGCCTACTCCTACCTGTCGGAGTCGATCGTCGACTGGCCGGACCAGCGCGAGCTGGCCGGTCTGATGCACCAGGCCGGCTGGCGGTCGGTGGCGTTCCGGAACCTCACCGGCGGCATCGTCGCCCTGCACCGCGGCAGCAAACCGGCTCAGCGTCCCAGCGTGCGGAACCAGCGATTCCCACAGGGTGGGCGCACCGGTAATTAGCGCACACGCCAGTCGCATAAAAGCGGCGGATTTTCGCGGGATCCCCGGGCTCGGTCGTGGTCTCAGCAGGTGCGATCAACGGGTAGCCTAGGCACCGAGGACCGATCCGCGGCGGCAGGTCGGCGCTTTGGCGCGAGCACTTCCGCAACTAGGGTCGCGGGTGTCGGTCACGACAGAGGACGAGAGAGTGGAACGGGTGGTAGGCGTGCGCAGCAGCCACGATGACGCGGACGTCATCGTCGTTGGCGCAGGTCCTGCCGGTTCGGCCGCCGCGCACTACCTGGCGCTCGCCGGTCTGGACGTGCTGCTGCTGGAGAAGGCCACGTTCCCGCGAGACAAGGTCTGCGGTGACGGACTGACCCCGCGCGCCGTCTCCGAGCTGGTCCGGATGGGGGTGCCCACCCGCGCAGAGGACGGTTGGATCCGCAACCGCGGCCTGCGGGTGATCGGTGGCGGACACACCCTCCACCTGCCCTGGCCGCAGATCGAGCGCTATCCCGACTACGGGATGGCCCGCGCCCGCGGCGACCTGGACGAGCTGCTCGCCCAGCACGCCCGGTCCTCCGGTGCCAAGCTGCGCGAGGCAGTGTCGGTGACCGCTCCGGTGCTGCACGAGCGCACCGGTCGGGTGATCGGCGTGACCGCGCGGCAGGTGACCGCCACGGGCCGACGTACCGACGCCGAGCCCATGACGTTCCACGCGCCGGTGGTGATCGACGCCGGTGGTGTCTCCGCCCGGATGGCCACAGCACTCGGTCTGGCCAAGCGCGACGACCGCCCGATGGGGGTGGCGGTGCGCACCTACTTCCGCACCCCGCGGCACGACGACGAGTGGATGGAGTCCCAGCTCGAGCTGTGGGCCGGGGAGCCGGGCAAGTCTGAGCTGCTACCCGGGTACGGCTGGATCTTCGCCCTCGGCGACGGCCGTGCGAACGTGGGCCTGGGCTCGGTCAGCTCCACCGCCAAGGCCACCCAGCTGGACTACAAGAGCCTGCTCGCCGCCTGGATGCGCAACGCCCCGCCGGAGTGGGAGTTCACCCCGGAGAACCAGGAGGGTCCGGTGCGCGGTGCCGCGCTGCCGATGGGGTTCAACCGGACCCCGCTGTACACCCGCGGGCTGCTGCTGGTGGGCGACGCCGGCGGGATGGTCTCGCCGTTCAACGGGGAAGGTATCGCCTACGCGCTGCAGGCCGGGCGGATCGCTGCCGACGTGGTCGCCCAGGCCTTCGCCCGCACCACAGCGGCCGCCCGGGAACGCACGCTGGCGACCTACCCGCAGCGGATGCGTGACGACCTCGGCGGCTACTTCACGCTGGGCCGGCAGTTCGTGAAGCTCATCGAGCAGCCTGAGGTGATGCGGCTGTGCACCAAGTATGGTCTGCCTCGGCCGCTGCTGATGAAGTTCGTGCTCAAGCTGCTGTCCGACTCCTACGACATCCGCGGCGGTGACCTCACCGACCGGGTGATCACCACGCTGACCAGAATCGCACCTGCCGCATGAGACGAACCGCCTGCCTCGGCGCCGGCAGCGCGCCCACCACCAGCACCGACAGTGCTTGCTGTGTTCGGAGGAACGAACGATGACCAACCCTTATGTGCCCCTGCTGATCATGGGTGGGCTCGCCCTGCTGATGGGCATCGGCGGACTGGCCTCCAGCACGATCATCGGCCCACAGCGGTACAACAAGGTGAAGGTGGATGCCTACGAGTGCGGCATCCAGCCCTCCCCGCACGCCAGCGGCTCGGGCAAGTTCCCGGTGAAGTACTACCTGGTGGCGATGACCTTCATCATCTTCGACATCGAGGTGGTGTTCCTCTACCCGTGGGCGGTGGCCTTCTCCGAGCTGGCCGTGTTCGGACTGGTGGCGATGGTCACCTTCCTGGTGCTGATCACCGTGCCGTTCGTGTACGAGTGGCGCCGCGGCGGCCTGGACTGGAACTGAGAGAGGAGAGGCGAGATGGGACTCGAGGACAAGATTCCCGGCGACTTCATGCTGGGAAAGGTTGAGGACATCGTCGGCTGGGCCCGTTCCTCCTCGATGTGGCCGGTGACCTTCGGGCTGGCTTGCTGCGCGATCGAGATGATGGCCGTGGGTACCTCCCGGTTCGACATCTCCCGGTTCGGGATGGAGGTGTTCCGTGCCTCTCCGCGCCAGGCGGACCTGCTGATCGTCTCCGGTCGGCTCAGCCACAAGATGGCCCCGGTGATGCGCACTGTCTACGACCAGATGTCCGAGCCGAAGTGGGTCATCTCGATGGGCGTGTGCGCCTCCTCCGGCGGCATGTTCAACAACTACGCCATCGTGCAGGGTGTGGACCACGTGGTGCCGGTGGACATCTACCTCCCCGGCTGCCCACCGCGCCCGGAGATGCTGATCAACGCGATCCTGGAGCTGCACGAGCAGGTGGTCAAGAAGACCCCGCTGGGCGCCAACCGGGACAAGGTGCGCCGCGAGGTGGAGGCCGCTGCACTGGCAGCCACCCCCACCCACCAGATGAAGGGACTCCTGGCGTGACCTCCAGCGAAGAGAACCTTCCCGCCGAGCAGCAGACCGCCTCCCAGGAGGTGGCACCGGCCGGGCGCGCCCCCCTCGACGTCATCTCCGTGCGCGAAGGCATGTTCGGCGTGCACGGCTCCGGCGACACCTCCGGGTACGGCGGCCTGGAACGCGTGGTCTCCATGCCCGGTGCCAGCCCACGCCCCTACGGCAGCTACTTCGACGAGATCGTCGACGTGCTCACCGAGGTGCTCGCCGAGGCCGGGGTGGACTTCGACGACGCCGTGGAGAAGGTCGTGGTCTACCGCGACGAGCTCAGCCTGTACGTGGTGCCCGAGCACCTGCCGCTGGTGGCCCGTTCGCTGCGCGACGACCAGGACCTGCGGTTCGAGCTGTGCCTGGGCGTCAGCGGGGTGCACTACCCGGAGGACACCGGTCGGGAGCTGCACGCCGTCTACCCGCTGTACTCGGTGACGCACAACCGCAACGTGCGTCTGGAGGTCGCCGTCCCGGACGCTGACCCGCACATCCCGAGCGTCATCGACATCTACCCGGCCAACGACTGGCACGAGCGCGAGACCTGGGACTTCTTCGGCATCATCTTCGACGGCCACCCCTCGCTGGCCCGGATCCAGATGCCGGACGACTGGCCCGGCCACCCACAGCGGAAGGACTACCCGCTGGGCGGCGTGCCGGTGGAGTACAAGGGCGCGACCGTACCCGCGCCCGACGAGCGGAGGGCCTACAACTGATGGCTGCACCCACCACAGGACCCAGCGCGACCGCACCGATCGGCGACACCGGCGGGGCACGCGAGTACGTCGCCACCGGCGCCGACTGGGACGAGATCGCCGAGGACGCCCACGCGCACGCCGACGAGCGGATCGTCGTCAACATGGGCCCGCAGCATCCGTCCACGCACGGCGTGCTGCGCCTGGTGCTGGAGATCGACGGCGAGACGGTCACCGAGACCCGTGCCGGTATCGGCTTCCTGCACACCGGCATCGAGAAGAACATGGAGTACCGCACCTGGACCCAGGGCGTGTCCTTCTGCACCCGGATGGACTACCTGGCGCCGCTCTTCCAGGAAGCCGCCTACTGCCTGGCCACCGAGAAGCTCCTCGGCATCACCGAGGACGTGCCGGAGCGGGCCACGTTGATCCGGGTGCTGATGATGGAGCTGAACCGCATCGGATCCCACCTGGTGGCGATCGGCACCGGGGGCAACGAGCTCGGTGCCACCACGGTGATGACGATCGGTTTCACCGGCCGGGAGGAGATCCTGCGGATCTTCGAGGCGATCACCGGCCTGCGGATGAACCACGAGTACATCCGGCCCGGTGGGGTGGTCACCGACCTGCCTGCCGGGTGCACGCAGATGGTGCGGGACGCGATCCCGAAGATCCGCCACCGGATCAGCCAGCTGGAGAAGATCCTGCTGAAGAACCCGATCTTCGTCGGCCGACTCAAGGGTGTGGGCTACCTGCCGCTGGCCGGTGCGATGGCGCTCGGCGCCGCCGGGCCGATCCTGCGTTCCGCCGGGATGCCGTTCGACCTGCGCCGCGCTCAGCCGTACTGCGGCTACGAGAACTACGACTTCGAGGTACCCACCTCCACGGACGCCGACGCGTTCGCCCGGGTAGAGATCCGGTTCAAGGAGATGCGCGAGTCGCTGAAGATCGTGCAGCAGGTGCTGGACCGGCTGGAAGCACAGGACCGCAAGGGCAAGCAACCGGTGATGGTCGCGGACAAGCGGATCGCCTGGCCCGCCCAGCTCTCCGTCGGTAGCGATGGTCAGGGCAACTCCTTGGAGCACATCCGCAAGATCATGAACAACTCGATGGAAGCTCTGATCCACCACTTCAAGCTGGTGACCGAGGGCTTCAAGGTCCCGGCCGGGCAGGTCTACCAGCAGGTGGAGCACCCGAAGGGGCCGCTCGGGGTGCACCTGGTCTCCGCTGGCGGTACGCGGCCCTACCGGGCGCACTTCCGGGACCCGTCGTTCAACAACCTGCAGACCGTCGGCATGATGTGCGAAGGCGGCACGATCGCGGACGTGGTGGTCGCCGTGGCCTCCATCGACCCGGTGATGGGAGGAGTGGACCGCTGATGACGACCCCACCGAGCAGGCCCGGCAGTGCGGTGCACGATGCGCGCGCCGCCCGGCACTCCTACTCCGCGGAGGTGCTCGAGCGGCTGAGTGCCGACGCCGAGCAGATCCTGGCCAAGTACCCGGAAGCACGCTCCGCGCTGCTGCCGCTGCTGCACCTGGTGCAGTCCGAGGACGGCTACGTCTCCCCGGCAGGTATCGCCTTCTGTGCTGACGTGCTGGACCTGTCCCGCGCCTCGGTGTCCGCTGTGGCCACCTTCTACAGCCAGTACAAGCGGCACCCGAACGGTGAGTACACCGTCGGTGTGTGCACGAACACCCTCTGTGCGGTGATGGGCGGGGATGCCATCTTCGACCGGCTCTCCGACCACCTCGGCGTGGGCCACGACGAGACCACCGACGACGGGAAGATCACCCTGGAGCGGCTGGAGTGCAACGCCGCGTGCGACTACGCACCGGTGATGATGATCAACTGGGAGTTCTTCGACAACCAGACCCCCGGCTCCGCCGTGGAGACCGTGGAGAAGCTGCTCGCCGGTGAGCCGGTCAAGCCCACCCGCGGGGCAGACTCGGTCGCCACCTTCAAGGAGGTCTCCCGGGTGCTGGCCGGCTTCGACGACGGCCGCGCGGACGAGGGCGAGGCCGCCGGGCCGGCGACGCTGGTCGGGTTGGAGCTCGCCCGGAAGAACGACTGGCGGGCCCCTGCAGGGCGCACCGAGCAGGCCGCTGAGCACGAGGCGGGCACCGAACCGGTGGGGGACACGGGCTCCAGCGCGGAACGTAAACCGCAGGCCCCGGCGGACACCTCGCCGTCCGGCCCCACTGCTGGTGACGACTCCGATGCGAAGGGTTCAGGCAAGGAGGGATCGGCATGACCACCCTGACACCGGTGCTGAGCGACCTGTGGGATGCCCCGCGGTCGTGGAAGCTCGAGGCCTACCAGGACGCCGGCGGCTACCAGGCGCTGCGTACCGCGCTGAGCATGGAGACCGCCGACCTGGTGACCATGGTGAAGGACTCCGGGCTGCGCGGCCGAGGCGGTGCAGGCTTCCCCACCGGGCTGAAGTGGAGCTTCCTGCCACCACCGGACGGCGGTCCTCGGTACCTGGTGGTGAACGCCGACGAGTCCGAGCCGGGCACCTGCAAGGACGTGCCCCTGATGATGGCCAACCCGCACGTGCTGCTCGAGGGTGTGATCATCACCTCGATGGCGATCGGTTGCCACCGGGCGTTCATCTACATCCGCGGTGAGGTGGTGCACGTCTACCGTCGGCTGCTCGCAGCCGTCGAGGAGGCACGGGCCGCCGGATTCCTCGGCGAGAACATCCTCGGCTCCGGCTATGACCTGGAGGTCGTGGTGCACGCCGGTGCCGGCGCCTACATCTGCGGTGAGGAGACTGCACTGCTGGACTCCCTGGAGGGCCGCCGGGGCCAGCCGCGGCTGAAGCCGCCGTTCCCCGCAGTGGCCGGTCTGTACTCCCGCCCCACCGTGGTGAACAACGTGGAGACGATCGCCTCCGTGCCGCTGATCGTGGCCAACGGTGCCGACTGGTTCAACCACATGGGCACCGAACGCTCCAAGGGTCACGGGCTGTTCTCGCTGTCCGGGCACGTCGCCAAGCCGGGCCAGTACGAGGCCCCGCTGGGCATCACCTTCCGCGAGCTGCTGGACATGGCCGGCGGTATCCGGGACGGGCACCGGCTGAAGTTCTGGACTCCCGGCGGGTCCTCCACCCCGATCCTCACCGACGAGCACCTCGACCTGGTGCTCGACTACGAGTCCGTCGGTGCTGCCGGGTCGATGCTCGGCACCCGCGCCCTGCAGGTCTTCGACGAGACCACCTCGGTGGTGCGCTGCGTGTCCCGGTGGAACGACTTCTACCAGCACGAGTCGTGCGGCAAGTGCACACCGTGCCGAGAGGGCACCTACTGGATGAAGGAGATCCTGCACCGGCTCGAGGCCGGCAAGGGCACCGAAGGTGACATCGACCTGCTGCTGGACGTCGCCGACAACATCGACGGCCGCTCCTTCTGTGCCCTGGGCGACGCCTCTGCACAGCCGGTGAAGAGCGGGATCGCCTATTTCCGTGAAGAGTTCGAGCAGGGTCTGCACACCCCGGCCTGGGAGCTCTTCCCCTACGAAGCCAACGCGCTGTACTCCGGAGTTGCGTCATGACCGCCCCGTCCGAGCAGAAGTCCCCGGCCCCGGTGGAAGAGGTCACCCTCACCATCGACGGCGTCGAGGTCAGCGTGCCCAAGGGCACCCTGGTGATCCGTGCCGCAGAACGGGTGGGCATCGAGATCCCCCGGTTCTGCGACCACCCGCTGCTCAAGCCCGCCGGCGCCTGCCGGCAGTGCCTGGTGGAGGTGTCCGCCCCCGACCGGGAGGGCAACGTGCGGCCGATGCCCAAGCCGCAGACTTCCTGCACGCTGGAAGCCACGCCCGGGATGCAGGTGAGCACCCAGAACACCTCCCCGGTGGCGGAGAAGGCCCAGCGTGGCCAGATCGAGTTCCTGCTGGTGAACCACCCGCTGGACTGCCCGGTCTGCGACAAGGGCGGGGAGTGCCCGCTGCAGAACCAGGCGCTCGACCACGGGTCGAACACCTCACGGTTCACCGGGGTGAAGCGCACCTTCCCGAAGCCGATCAAGATCTCCTCGCAGATCATGCTGGACCGGGACCGGTGCATCCTGTGCCAGCGCTGCACCCGGTTCCAGGACGAGATCGCTGGCGACCCGTTCATCGACCTGCAGGGCCGTGGCGGCGGCACCCCCGGCTACGAGGTGCACGGTCTGCACGCCCAGCAGATCGGCCGCTTCGACGAGGCCATCCTGGACTACGTCGGCGGTGAGACGGTCACCGACGACGACTCCGTCGGTCCGATGGGTGAGCCCGCCCTGGTCTCGGCGACCGCGGGCAACGCCGGCACGGTCGGTCCCGCCGCGGTGGACGCCTCCGGACGCCCGTTCGCGTCCTACTTCTCCGGCAACACCATCCAGATCTGCCCGGTGGGCGCGCTCACCTCGGCCAGCTACCGGTTCCGGTCCCGCCCGTTCGACCTGGTCTCCAGCCCCGCGATCGCCGAGCACGATGCGTGTGGCGCCGCGATCCGGGTGGACCACCGGCGCGGCGTCGTGCTGCGCCGGCTCGCCGGCGACGACCCGGCAGTGAACGAGGAGTGGATCACCGACAAGGACCGGTTCGCCTTCCCCTGGCAGAGCGCACCGGACGTGCTCACCAGCCCGCTGGTGCGGGACGAGGAGACCGGTGAGCTGGTTCCCACCAGCTGGTCCGAGGCCGTGCACCTGGCCGCCCAGCTCTTGACCGGCGCCACCGGCGGGGTCGGCGCGCTGCCCGGCGGACGGCTGACCGTCGAGGACGCCTACGCCTGGTCGAAGTTCGCCCGCGTGGTGCTCGGCACCAACGACATCGACTTCCGCGCCCGGGCGCACTCTGCCGAGGAGTCCGACTTCCTCGCCCACCGGGTGGCCGGTGCCAGCATGGACGTCACCTACGGCGACCTGGAGCGCAGCCCGCAGGTGCTGCTCGTCGGCCTGGAGCCCGAGGAGGAAGCCGGCACGATCTTCCTGCGGTTGCGCAAGGGTGTGCTCGCCGGCCGGGTGAAGGTCGCCACGATCGCACCGATGGCCACCCGCGGCAGCACGAAGATGCGCGCCGAGGTGCTCCCGGTGGTCCCCGGTGGGGAGACCGAGGTGCTCACCGCACTGGCCGCCGGTGACAGTGAGCACACCCAGTACGCCGCGTTGGCGGAGGCGCTGCGCGGTGAGGGCGCCGTGATCCTCGCCGGTGAGCGTCTGGGCATGGTGCCCGGGGGGTACACCGCGCTGCTCAAGCTCGTCGAGGCCACCGGCGCCCGGCTCGCCTGGGTGCCGCGCCGCGCCGGTGATCGTGGAGCGGTGGAGGTCGGGCTGCTGCCCGGTCTGCTCCCCGGGGGGCGCCCGACGGCGGAGGCTCAGGCGCGTGTGGACGTCGCCGCGGTCTGGGGTGTCGACGAGCTCCCGGCTACGCCGGGACGCGACCACACCGAGATCCTCGCCGCGGCAGCGGACGGCACCCTGGGTGCGCTCCTGGTCGGTGGTATCGACCTGGAGGACCTGCCCGACCCCGCCCTGGCCGAACGCGCCCTGGCAGGCGTGGGCTCCGTCGTCCAGCTGGAGGTGCGCCGCTCCGCGGTGACCGAGCACGCTGACGTGGTGCTGCCGGTCGTCCCGCCGACCGGCAAGTCCGGCACCTTCCTGAACTGGGAGAGCCGGCCGCGCCCGTTCGAGACCGTGCTGGAGGGACCGGGCATGTCCGACGCCAAGGTGCTGGACATGGTCGCCGAGGCCGCCGGCACCGACCTGGGCACGAGGACAGTGACCGACACCTACGCCGAGCTGGCCGAGTTCCCCGGGTGGGACGGCCCTCGGCACGAGGCGCCCGCCGTCGAGGCCGCCCCCACCCCCGAGCTGGGTGCGGGACGTGCCGTGCTCGCCACCTGGCGGCTGATGCTGGACGCCGGCCGCGGTCAGGACGGTGAACCCCACCTGGCCGGCACCGCGCACCGTCCGGTGGCGATGCTCTCCGCCGCCACTGCCACCGGCATCGGCCTGCAGGCCGGGGGGAACGTGGTGCTCAGCACGGACACCGGGCGCCTGGAGCTGCCCGCCGTGCTGGCGGCGATGCCGGACGGTGTGGTGTGGGTGCCACAGCACTCGGTCGGCAGCTCGGTCTATCGCTCGCTCGGCGTCGGCGCGGGTGCTGTGGTGGCACTGGCCCCGGCTGATTCGGAGGTGCAGTCATGAACCCGCCCGTGCTGGCAGCCGGAGGAGGTGCGGACTTCTCCGCCGACACCATCGGCCTGGTGGTGATCAAGGCAGCGGTCATCCTGGTGTTCCTGCTGCTCTCGGTCCTGTTCGCGCTCTGGTTCGAGCGGCGCATCATCGGCCGGTTCCAGGAGCGGCTCGGCCCGAACGTGCGCGGCCCCTTCGGGTTGGTGCAGTCCATCCCGGACGCGCTGAAGCTGCTGCTCAAGGAAGACATCACGGTCAAGGCCGCGGACAAGCTGATCTACAAGCTGGCGCCGCTGATCTCGGTGTTCTGCGCGTTCATGATCTTCGCGATCATCCCGTTCGGGCCAGCAGTGCACATCCCCGGCACCGACATCATCACCCCGCTGCAGCTGACCGACCTGCCGGTGGCTGTGCTGTACATCCTGGCCGTCACCGGTCTGGGCGTGTACGGCATCGTGCTCGGTGGGTGGTCCGCCGGCTCCACCTACCCGCTGCTGGGTGCGGTGCGGTCCACGGCGCAGGTGCTCTCCTACGAGCTGTCGATGAGCCTCGCCCTGGTGTCCGTGCTGCTGGTCTCCGGGTCGATGTCCACCTCGGAGATCGTCGACGCCCAGACCGACCTGTGGTGGTCGATCGCGGTGCTGCCGGCGTTCATCATCTACGTGATCTCCATGCTGGGGGAGACGAACCGGCTGCCGTTCGACCTGCCGGAGGCCGAGGGCGAGCTGGTCGGTGGGTACAACACCGAGTACTCCTCGATGAAGTTCGCCTGGTTCTTCCTCGCCGAGTACATCAACATGCTGAACGCCTCGGCGATCGCCACCACCTTGTTCCTCGGCGGCTGGCGCGCCCCGTGGCCGCTCTCGGCGATCAACGGCGGCATGTTCAACGAGGGCTGGTGGCCCCTGCTGTGGTTCATGCTCAAGCTCTGGTTGGTGATGTTCTTCTTCGTGTGGGTCCGTGCCACGCTGCTGCGGTTCCGCTACGACCAGTTCATGCACCTGGGCTGGAAGGTGCTCATCCCGGTGGCTCTCGCCTGGGTGGTCGGCGTCGGTGTGATCCAGGGAGTGCGCCAGTTCACCGACATCAGCCTGCAGACCCTGTTGTTCACCCTGGCAGGTGTGCTGGTGGTGTTCGCGGTGGTGCTGCTGCTCATCCCGGAGAAGAAGGACACCGTCCCCGACGCCAAGCCCGGTAGCACGTCGGGCGCCAAGGGCAAGAGCACCGCCGAGGAGACCGAGCCGTTCGACGCCTTCGCCCACGGCTACCCGGTGCCTCCGCTGCCCGGGCAGTCGCTGCCGCCGTCGCCACGGCGCGCGAAGGTCACCGCACCGGCAGGGGCACCTGCCAGCGAGGAGGAGAACAACGATGGCTGACAAGCGAGGCCGCAAGGCCGGGAGCTCGTCATCACCGGCACCGGCGAAGAAGTCGTCCCAGGAGGTGGGCGCGAAGGGCGACTTCGACGTGGACGGCGACCTGGACAAGAATGCGATCGAGGAGTTCTTCGCCCCTGTCGCCGGGTTCGGTGTCACCATGGCGTCGCTGTTCTCACCGGTGGTGACCGAGCAGTACCCGTTCGAGAAGAAACCGACCGCACCGCGGTACCACGGCCGGCACCAGCTGAACCGGTACGCCGACGGGCTGGAGAAGTGCATCGGCTGCGAGCTGTGCGCCTGGGCCTGCCCGGCGGACGCGATCTACGTGGAGGCCGGGAACAACACCCCGGAGGCGCAGTACTCCCCGGGTGAGCGGTACGGGAAGGTGTACCAGATCAACTATCTGCGCTGCATCTTCTGCGGACTGTGCATCGAGGCCTGCCCCACCCGCGCGCTGACCATGACGAACGAGTACGAGCTCGCCGGCCAGACCCGCGCGGAGATGATCTTCGAGAAGGACGAGCTGCTCGCTCCGCTACGCTCGGGGATGCTCGCCGCGCCGCACCCGATGGTCGAGGGCACCAACGACGACGACTACTACCGCAACGAGGTCGATGGTCCCACCCCGACCCAGGTGGACTGGGTGCGTGAGCGCCGCCCGGAGGACCCGACTCTGGACGCGGCTGAGGCGGCTGCCCGCACCCGCGCCGAGCAGGGAGGAGAGCGATGACCGAGCAGCTGGTGATCTCCACCGGTGAGACGGTGCTGTTCTGGGTGCTCGCACCGTTGGCCGTGCTCGGTGCACTGTCCCTGCTGTTCGCACGCCGCGTGGTGCACATCGCGGTGAGCATCGCCGGGGTGATGGTGGCGCTGGCCATCCTGTACATCGCACTGGAGGCCCCGTTCCTGGGCATCGCCCAGATCGTGGTCTACACCGGTGCGGTGATGATGCTGTTCCTGTTCGTGATCATGCTGGTGGGTGTGGACTCGGTGGAGTCCCTGGCGGAGACGCTCACCGGGCAACGGTGGATCGCCGTGGTCGGTGGTGTGGGCCTGGTGGCGCTGATGATCGCGGTCGTCACCCGGGCCGCGTTCGCCGAACCGGTCGGGCTGGCCACGGTGAACGTCGACTCCAACCCCGTCGGTGTGGCGCACCTGATCTTCGGCGACTACATCTTCCCGTTCGAGCTCACTGCGGCGCTGCTGATCACCGCAGCCCTCGGCGCCCTCGTGCTCAGCCACCGGCGCCGGCTCGGGCGCAAGCTCGGGCAGAAGGAGACGGTCGAGGCGAAGCTGGCCGCTTTCGCCTCCGGTGCCGGGGCCACCAGCGTCGTCTCCGCCCCCGGACCCGGTGTGTACGCACGCACCAACTCCGCGGACATGCCCGCGATCGACGCCCAGGGCAAGACGCTGGACGCCTCGATCACCACAGTGCTGCGGGTCCGCGGACAGGTGCACGGCCAGGCGGACGCCACTGCGCAGACCACCCGTGCGGCCCGGATCGCCAGCGGTGCCCCGGTGATCGAGGCCGACCGGGAGGAGCAGCTCGGCACGAGCGCCCCCGCCGAGGTGAGCTCACCCGAGCAGGCGAGCCCCGCCGTCGACGGCCCGGAGGCCACCCCACCGGACGAACGACCCGGTGAGCCGAGCAAGACCGGTGAAGGAGACGAGCAGTGAGCCTGATCAACTACCTGGTGCTCTCCGGCATCCTGTTCAGCATCGGTGCGGTGGCCGTGCTGGTGCGGCGCAACGCCCTGGTGGCGTTCATGGGTGTGGAGCTGATGCTGAACGCCGCCAACCTCACCCTGGTCACCTTTGCCCGGATGCACGGTGACCTGCACGGGCAGGTGCTGGCGTTCTTCGTCATGGTCGTGGCGGCTGCGGAGGTCGTGATCGGGCTGGCGATCATCGTGTCCATCTTCCGAACACGCGGTTCGGCGTCGCTGGACGACGTCAACCTGCTGAAGAACTGACGGGGTACGTGCGGAGATGACTGTGACCAACCTTGCCTGGGTGCTGATCGCGGCACCGATGTTCGGCGCGGCGGTGCTGCTGCTGGCCGGCAAGCGCTCGAACGCCTGGGGCCACTGGCTCGGTGTGCTCGCCTCCGCGGTCTCCGCCGTGCTGGCGATCGGCATCCTCGTCGAGCTGCTCGGCCTGCCCGCCGGCGACCGGGCCAGCCAGCTGAGCCTGTACTCCTGGATCCCCGCCGGGGACTTCAGCGTGGACGTGGGGCTGCTCATCGACCCGCTGTCGGTGACGTTCGCGCTGCTGATCACGTTCGTCGGCACGTTGATCCACATCTACGCCGTGGCCTACATGGCCCAGGACGCCGCCCGGCGCCGGTTCTTCGCCTACCTGAACCTGTTCGTGGCCTCGATGCTGGTGCTGGTGCTCGCCGACTCCTACGCGCTGCTGTTCCTCGGCTGGGAAGGTGTGGGTCTCGCCTCCTACCTGTTGATCGGGTTCTGGAACCACCGCACCGACTACGCCGTGGCCGCGAACAAGGCGTTCTTCATGAACCGGGTGGGGGACATGGGGATGCTGGTGGCGATGATGCTGATGTTCGCCAGCGTCGGCTCGGTGGACTTCGAGACCGTGTTCGCCGCGGCCCCCGGCACCAACGAGGGCGTGCTCACCGCCACCGGCCTGATGCTGCTGCTGGGTGCCTGCGGCAAGTCGGCACAGTTCCCGCTGCAGGCTTGGCTCGGGGACGCGATGGCCGGCCCCACGCCGGTCTCGGCGCTGATCCACGCCGCCACCATGGTGACCGCTGGGGTGTACCTGGTGGTTCGCTCCGGCCCGATCTTCGAAGGTGCCCCCACCGCGCAGCTCGTGGTGGTCATCGTCGGCGCGATCACCCTGCTGTTCGGGGCGATCGTCGGTTGCGCCAAGGACGACCTGAAGAAGGCGCTGGCCGCCTCCACCATGTCCCAGATCGGGTACATGATGCTCGCCGCCGGCCTGGGCCCGATCGGGTACGCGTTCGCGATCTTCCACCTGATCACCCACGGGTTCTTCAAGGCTGGCCTGTTCCTCGGCGCCGGCTCGGTGATGCACGGGATGAACGACGAGATCGACATGCGCGGTTTCGGCAACCTGTCCAAGTACATGAAGATCACCTGGATCACGTTCGCCGCCGGCTGGCTCGCGATCCTCGGCATCCCGCCGTTCTCCGGGTACTGGTCCAAGGACAAGATCATCGAGGCCGCGTTCGTCGGCGAGGGCTGGCAGCCGTGGGTGTTCGGCCTGGCCGCGATGGTCGGCGCCGGGATCACCGCGTTCTACATGTCCCGGCTGTTCTTCATGACCTTCCACGGCAAGGCCCGCTGGAACGACGGGAAGAACGACCTGCCCGGGGTGGAGCAGCACCCGCACGAGTCCCCGGCGCTGATGACCGTGCCGATGATCGTGCTGGCGATCGGGTCGGTGGCCCTCGGTGGCGTGCTGATGATCGGGGACGGCTTCACCACCTGGCTGGAGCCGGTCACCGGGGTGGCCGAGCACCACGAGCCGGTGCTGCCGGCGCCGGTGATCATCATCGCCACCCTGGTGCTGGTGCTGCTCGGCGCCTTCCTCGCCTGGCGCCAGTACGCCGCCGCGGAGGTGCCGATCACCCCGCCCGCAGGCAGCTGGCTCACCCGCGCCGCCCGCGCGGACCTGTACCAGGACGCCACCAACGAGACCCTCGTCGGCCGGCCGGGCGAGCACCTCACCCGGGTGCTCACCTACACCGACACCGCAGTGGTCGACGGCGCAGTAGGCGGGCTCGGGTCCGGCGCCGTGGGCTGGGGGGAGCGTTGGCGCCGCCTGCAGAACGGGTTCGTCCGGTCCTACGCCTCACTCATGCTCGTCGGTGTGGTGCTCGCCCTAGTCGTCGTCCTCGCCACGCGAGTCTGAGTCGGAGAAACGAATGCCTGCACAACTCGCTGACCTTCCCTGGCTCACCGTCCTGATCGCGGTGCCCGCTGTGGCCGCTGCGCTGATCTGGTTGGTGCCAGCACTGCGCAAGATCGCCCGCCCGCTCGGCATGGCGGTAGCCGTGCTCGTGCTCATCGGCACGATCGTGATGGCCACTGGCTTCGATGCGGCCGGCGGCTACCAGTTCACCGAGACCTACACCTGGATGGCCCAGCTGGGCGTCTCCTGGGCGGTGGGCGTGAACGGGATGGGCCTGGTGCTCATCCTGCTCTCGGTGGTGCTGGTGCCGATCGTGATGCTCGCCTCCTGGAACGAGGTGGTGCTCCCCGAGGGCATCAAGGCCGAGGCCGCCGCCAAGGCGCTGGCCTACCGGCGCGCCGGGTACGTGGCGCTGCTGCTGCTCCTCGAGGCGATGATGATCGGGGTGTTCGCCGCCCGCGACCTGTTCCTCTTCTACATCCTGTTCGAGGCCATGCTGGTGCCGGTCTACTTCATGATCGGCGCCTACGGCGGGGCGGGCCGGCGGGCGGCAGCGATCAAGTTCCTGCTCTACGGCCTGGCCGGCGGTCTGGTGATGCTGGCCGGTGTGGTGCTGGTGGCCGTGCGTTCCGGTGGTGGTGAGGGTGCACTGCTGCTGGAGAACCTCGCGGACGTGGCCGCCGGGGACAGCGCCGCCGTACAGATGTGGATCTTCCTCACCTTCTTCGTGGCGTTCGCGATCAAGGCGCCGATGGTGCCGGTGCACACCTGGTTGCCGGATGCGGCCGGGCAGGCACCGCCAGGGACCTCCACGCTGCTGGTCGGTGTGCTGGACAAGGTGGGCACCTTCGGCATGATCGCCATCTGCCTCCCGCTGTTCCCCGGCGCATCGGCCGCGGCGGCACCGGTGATCATCGTGCTGGCGATCCTGTCGATCATCTACGGCGGCATCCTGGCGATCGGCCAGCACGACCTGATGCGGATGATCGCCTTCTCCTCGGTGTCCCACTTCGGGTTCATCGTGATGGGTGTGTTCGTCGGCACCCAGACCGCGATGGTCGGCGCGATGCTGTACATGGTCGCCCACGGGGTGACGATCGCCGCCCTGTTCCTCATCTCCGGGTTCCTCACCCAGCGTGGTGCGACTGCGGACATGCGCACCTACTCCGGGATGCAACGCATCACCCCGGTGATCGCCGGCACCTGGCTGCTGGCCGGGCTCGCCTCCCTGGCGCTGCCGGGCCTGAGCGGCTTCGTGCCGGAGTACCTGGTGTTCCTCGGCAGCTTCGAGGCGCACGCCGCCTACGGCGCCTTCGCCGTCATCGGTGTGGTGCTCTCCGCGCTGTACATCCTGCTGGCCTACAAGCGGATCTTCACCGGCCCGGTGGAGGCCGCCCGGGCCGAGCTGACCGACGCCGGTGGGCGAGAACGGTGGACCATCGTGCCGCTCGTCCTGCTGGTGCTGTTCCTCGGCTTCTACCCAGCCCCGGTGCTCGACCTGCTCACCGGCCCGGCTGACCAGTTCGTCGCGATCCTCGGGAGCGCCTCATGAATTCCTTCGTCCCGCCGGAGATCGACTGGGCGGCGCTCAGCCCGATCCTCATCGTGCTCGGCGCAGCCGTGGTGGGCGTGCTGATCGAGGCCTTCGTGGCCGGCAAGGTCCGCCGCACCGTGCAGGTGCTGCTGTCCGTGCTCGCCCTGGGCGCGGCCCTGGTGACCGTCGCCTGGCGTTGGACCGTGGTGCAGTCCCAGGGTGCCACCTCGCTGGTGGCCGGTGCCGTGGTGGAGGATGCCCCGGCGCTGCTGACGCAAGGGATCGTGCTCATCTGCGCGTTCGTCGGGTTGCTGGTGATCGCCGAGCGCTCCGGCGGTGAGGACGCGTTCGCGCCCACCGCCGCAGCGGTGCCCGGGTCGGCGTACGAGACCCAGGCCCGCCGGATGGGCCTGGTGCAGACCGAGGCCTACCCGCTGGTGCTGTTCTCCGTGGGCGGCATGCTGATCTTCCCGGCGGCCACCGACCTGCTGACCCTGTTCATCGCGCTCGAGGTGCTGTCCCTGCCGCTGTACCTGCTCTCTGGGCTGGCCCGCCGGCGCCGGCTGCTGTCCCAGGAAGCGTCGCTGAAGTACTTCCTGCTCGGGGCGTTCTCCTCCGCGTTCTTCCTCATGGGCGTGGCCCTGCTGTACGGCTACTCCGGGTCCGTGCACCTGACCGAGGTGGCCACCGCCGTCCCGCAGATGACCGGCATGGACGGGGTGCTGCTCGCCGGAGTGATCCTGGTGATCATCGGGCTGCTGTTCAAGGTCGGTGCCGTACCGTTCCACTCCTGGATCCCGGACGTCTACCACGGGGCCCCCACCCCGATCACCGGGTTCATGGCAGCATGCACCAAGATCGCGGCGTTCGCGGCGCTGGTGCGGTTCGTGTACGTGGTGGCCCCGGGGCTGAGCTGGGACCTGAGCCCCGCGCTGTGGATCATCGCGATCCTCACCATGCTGGTCGGCACAGTGGTGGGCATCGTGCAGACGAACATCAAGCGGATGCTCGCCTACTCCTCGGTGGCGCACGCCGGGTTCGTGCTCCTCGGTGTGGTCGCCTGGACCTCGTCGGGGATCAGCTCGGTGTGGGTGTACCTGCTCGTCTACGGTCTGGCCACGGTCGGTGCCTTCGGGCTGGTCTCCCTGGTGCGGGAGCGGGACGCCGAGGGTAACGTGACCGCGGAGGCGGGGCACCTGAGCCAGTGGGCCGGCCTGGGCCGGCGCCATCCGGTGGTGGCCGTGTGCTTCACCGTCTTCCTGCTCTCTTTCGCCGGGATCCCGCTGACCGCAGGGTTCATCGGCAAGTACGTGGTGTTCGCGGCCGCGATCGAGGGTGGTGCGTGGCCGTTGGTGCTGGTGGCGGTGGCCGCCTCCGCGGCAGCTGCGTTCTTCTACGTGCGGGTGATCGTGCTGATGTTCTTCACCGAGCCCGCCGAGGACGCCCTGGGGGCACGGGCCACCGTGGTGCGCACCGAGGGGCTGAGCGTGGTGGCGGTCGCGGTCTGCGCGATCGGTACCGTGCTGCTCGGCGTGCTGCCCGGCCCGTTGTTGGACCTGGCCGCGGATGCCACTAAGTTCCTGTTGTGACCCAAGGCAACCTTCCGCTCGGTGACTCCGGCCTGCAGGCCGTCCTGGCCGAGGAGCTCGAGGACATCGAGCGGCGGCTGACCGAGGCCGCCCGCAGCGCCGACCCGCTGGTCGACCCGTCCGCCGGGCACCTGCTCGCCGCCGGCGGTAAACGGATCCGGCCGGTGCTGGTGCTGCTGACCAGCCAGTTCGGCACCGGGGTGAACGACCAGGTGCGGGCCGCAGCGGTGGCTACCGAGCTGACCCACCTGGCCACGCTCTACCACGACGACGTGATGGACTCCGCTCCGCTGCGTCGCGGTGCGCCCAGCGCGCACGAGGTGTGGGGCAACTCGGTGGCGATCCTCACCGGTGACCTGCTGTTCGCCCGGGCCTCGAGGATCGTGGCCGACCTGGGCCCGCAGGCGGTGCGGATCCAGGCGGAGGCGTTCGAGCGGCTGGTGCTCGGCCAGCTGCACGAGACCCTCGGGCCGCGGGAGGACGAGGACCCGATCGAGCACTACCTGCAGGTGCTGGCGGACAAGACCGGTTCGCTGATCGCCGCTGCCGCGCACTACGGCACCATCCTCTCCGGGGCGAGCACCGTGGTGGAGGAAGCGGCAGTGGCGTATGCGGAGAAGGTGGGGGTGGCCTTCCAGCTCGCCGACGACGTGATCGACCTGGTCTCCGACGCCGCCACCACCGGCAAGACCCCGGGCACCGACCTGCGCGAAGGGGTGCCGACCATGCCGGTGCTGCTGCTGCGCCGCGCGGCGGAGACCGGTGAGCTGGACGAGGCCGGCCGCCGACTGGTCACCGACCTGGACGGTGACCTCAGCGACGATGCGGTGCTCGCCGACGTGCTCGGCCGGCTGAACGCCCACCCGGTGCTGGAGCAGGCGCGGGCGATGGCCCGGCAGTGGGCGCAGGAGGCGGTGGCCGAGCTGGCCGCCTTGCCGGAGAGCCCCACCAAGGAAGCCCTGCACGAGTTCGCGCACCTGCTGGTCGACCGGCTCGCCTGACTCCACCAGCCGGTCGCGAACGCTCTCCTGTGCGGCGGGCAAGCGCTTGCCCGCCGCACAGGAGAGCGTTCGCGAGATGAGGAGAAGCCGGCAGCGCCGCCACCTCGGGTCGAGGGTGACGGCGCTGCGCGTCCTGGGGCGGGTGGCTCAGTGGGCCACTGTGGCCTTCTCCGCCCCGGTGCCGGTGAGCGAGCGCACCTCCATCTCGGCGTACTTGGCCTTGTTGAACTCCTTGGAGATCACCGTGCCCAGCCAGCCGAAGAAGAACCCGGCCGGGATGGACACCAGTCCGGGGTTGTCCAGCGGGAACCAGTGGAAGTCCACGCCCTGGAACATCGAGGCGCTCAGGCCCGTCTCCGGGTCCACCGGCTTGCCGGAGACCGCGGGGGAGAAGATGATCAGCGTCACCGCGGTGGTCAGCCCGCCGTAGATCGCCCACAGCGCACCGGAGGTGTTGAACCGCTTCCAGAACAGCGAGTACAGGATCACCGGCAGGTTGGCGCTGGCCGCCACGGCGAACGCGAGCGCCACCAGGAAGGCGATGTTCTGCCCGTTGGCGATCACACCACCGACGATCGCCACCGCACCGATCACCACAGCGGCCCGGCGGGCGATCTTCATCTCCTGCTTCGGGTCCTCCT
The DNA here is from genome assembly GCF_000421225.1 of Ruania albidiflava DSM 18029. Lineage (GTDB taxonomy): Bacteria > Actinomycetota > Actinomycetes > Actinomycetales > Beutenbergiaceae > Ruania > Ruania albidiflava. The sequence goes on from NZ_ATWL01000003.1 coordinate 300,813, forward strand.
GGCCCTTCTTGATCACGTTGGTGTACAGGTCGTGGGCGAAGGAGGCCGAGGCGGTGATCGTCAGCCCGGCCACCACCGCCAGGATGGTCGCGAATGCCACAGCGGAGATGATCCCGAGCAGGATCGTGCCGCCCAGCTCGTAGGCCAGCAGCGGAGCAGCGGAGTTCACCCCACCCGGGGCCGCGAGGATGTTGTCCGCACCCACCAGGGCGCCGGCGCCGAAGCCGAGCACCAGGGTGAACAGATAGAACAACCCGATCAGCGCGATCGCCCAGGTCACCGAGCGGCGCGCCTCCTTGGCCGAGGGCACCGTGTAGAACCGCATCAACACGTGCGGCAGACCTGCGGTGCCGAGCACCAAAGCGATCGCCAGGGAGATGAAGTCCAGCTTGGAGATCGCCGAGGCGCCGTACTTGTTCATCGGGTCGAGCAGGTGCAGCCCGTCGGCGCCGGCGGTGTCCAGCGCGTGGCCGAGCAGGTTGGACAGGTTGAACCCGTGCTGAGCCATGATCCACACGGTCATGCCAGCGGCGCCGACGATCAGCAGCACCGCCTTGACGATCTGCACCCAGGTGGTGCCCTTCATCCCGCCGACGAGCACGTAGAACACCATGATTGCCCCGACGACGGCGATCACGATCGACTGCCCGGTCCGGCCGGTGACGCCGAGCAGCAGCGCCACCAGACCCCCGGCGCCGGCCATCTGGGCGAGCAGGTAGAAGAACGAGACCGCCAGCGTGGAGGCGGCCGCAGCGGTGCGCACCGGGCGCTGGCGCATCCGGAAGGAGAGCACGTCGGCCATCGTGAACCGGCCGGTGTTCCGGAGCAGCTCGGCCACCAGCAGCAGCGCCACCAGCCAGGCCACGAGGAACCCGATCGAGTACAGGAAGCCGTCGTAGCCGTACACCGCGACCGCACCGGCGATGCCGAGGAAGGAAGCCGCGGACAGGTAGTCGCCGGAGATCGCGATGCCGTTCTGCGGACCGGTGAAGGACCGGCCACCGGCGTAGAAGTCCGCGGTGGACTTGTTGTTCCGGGAGGCGCGGATCACGATCACCATCGTGGCGACCACGAAGAGCCCGAAGATGGTGAAGTTCACCAGGCTGTTGCCGATGTCCATCAGAGGTCCCCCTCTTCCAGGCTGGTACGGATCTTGTCCGCGATCGGGTCCAGCCGCCGGTTCGCGTGCCGCACGTAGCCGAACGTGATGCCGAACGTGGTGACGAACTGCGCCAGTCCGAACAGCAGGCCGATGTTCACGTGCCCGATCACCGGGGTGGCCATGAACTCCACGGCGTAGGTGGACAGCAGCACGTAGGTCAGGTACCAGAGCAGGAACGCGGCGGTCATCGGGAACGCGAACGTGCGCACCCGCCGGCGCAGCTCCTGGAACTCCGGTGAGGCCTGTGCACGTTCGAACTCTGCTGCGGTGACGACGCGTTCGCCACGTGGTGGCGCCCCGGGTGCAGCTGTACCCGAGGCGGCGGGACCGGCACTGTCGGCAGTCACTGCGGGCTCCTTTGCTCGAGGTCTGGGTGTGACGACCGTCACGTTACGAGCGAGTCGTCGACGGCGGAACGCCCCTGGCCCGTCCGGGCGGCAGGTGGCGCTCTGCTTCGGTAGGCGGCGCGCCGTGGCGCGGTGAACGGTCGCTCTGCCGCGACGAGCGGTCCGACCCGCACCGCAACCTCACGAAGGACCGGGCACCGGTGCCCGGGTTTGATTGACAGGCTCGGGACCCTGGCGGCCGAGGGATCAGCGCCGGAACCGGCGCTCCGGATCCCACGGACCCCGGTCCAGCGGCACGTCCTCCGGGGTGTGCAGGCGGACCATGGTGCGCCACAGCCCCCGGGGGCGCCGGCCGGGGGTGAGCAGGGAGACCACCACCATCGTGATGAACGCCAGCGGCACCGTCCACGCGGCGGGCTGGGCGAGCAGTGCACCGGGCAGACCGGTGGAGGAGCCGAGCATGATCGTCGCGCCCACAGCCGCCGTGGCCGCCCCGCCGCCGACCACGAGCCCGGCCATCGCGCCGGCGTCGGTGAGCCGGCGCCACCAGATACCGAGCAGCAGCAGCGGGCAGAACGTGCTCGCTGCCACGGCGAACGCCAGACCGACCACGTCCGCGATCGCCAGGTCCAGCCCGCCCAGCGCGAGCAGGGTCGGCACCAGCAGCGCCAGTACCGTGCCCACCCGGAACGCGGTGACCGGGGAGGAGATGCGCCGGTTCAGCACATCCTGGGAGAGCACCCCGGCCACGCTGACCGTCAGGCCCGAGGCGGTCGACAGGAACGCGGCGAACGCACCGGCGGTGACCAGCACGGTGAGCACCTGACCAGCTGTGCTGCCGGCGCCGAGCATGGCCGACGGGAGCAGCAGCACCACCGCCTCGGTGCGTCCGGTGAGCAGCAGCTCCGGGGCGTACAGCCGGCCGAGCCCGCCGTAGATGGTGGGGAACAGGTAGAACACCCCGAGCATGGCCAGCACGGTGACCGTGGTGCGCCGGGCAGCCCGACCGTCCGGGTTGGTGTAGAACCGCACCAGCACGTGCGGCAGCCCCATCGTGCCCAGGAACAGGGCGATGATCAGCGAGTAGGTGGTGTACAGCGCGTACGGGGTGCCGCTGCTCATCGGGTACGTCCAGCCCGGGCCGTCCACGGCGCGCAGGCCCTGCGCGTGCGGTACGGGAGCATCCTCCGCGAAGGTGAGCTCGGTGCCGGTACCCACCTGGACCCCTCCGGCAGGTAACGTGACCTCACCGCTGACAGCATCGCCGTCGAGCGTGCCCTCCGCATGCACCAGCAGCGGCTCGGCCACCTCCAGCTCCACCGGGGCTGCGACTTCGACCGTGGTGGTCTCGGTGAACGTGGCCGGACCTTCGCTGGTGATCTCCGGGCTGCCGTCCGCGCGCCACACCAGCACCAGCACGATCGCCGGGATCGCGATCGCGGTGACCTTCAGCCAGTACTGGAATGCCTGCACGAACGTGATCGCCCGCATCCCGCCGGCCAGCACCGAGACCAGCACCACCGCGGCCACTGCCACCGGCCCCACCCAGGCCGGGGTGCCGGTGATGGTGCGCAGCGTGATCCCTGCGGCGTGCAGCTGCGGCAGCAGGTACAGCCAGCCGATCGTCACCACCCCGGCGCTGGCGACCTTGCGCAGTACCTGGGACTCGAGCCGCAGCTCGGCGAAGTCCGGCAGCGTGTAGGCGCCGGAGCGGCGCAGCGGGGCGGCCACCAGCACCAGCAGCAGCAGGTATCCGGCGGTGTAGCCCACACCGAACCAGAGCATGTCTGCGCCGTAGGCCAGGATCAGCCCGGCCACCCCCAGGAAGGACGCCGCGGACAGGTACTCGCCGCTGATCGCCGAGGCGTTCCACCACGGGCTCACCGTGCGGGAGGCCACGTAGAAGTCGCTGGTGGTGCGGGCCGCGCGGACACCCACGATGCCCAGCAGCGCGGTGCTGATCGCCACCAGCAGCACGGCGAGGAGCCCCGCGGTGGGGTTCATCGGCGGTCGACCAGGTCGGTGAACTCCCGCTCCACCCGTTCGCTCTGCCGCACGTACAGCCACGCGGCGCCGGCCAGCAGCGGGTAGGCGCCGATGCCGAGCAGCCACCACGGCACCGGGATCCCGGCGAGCGTGGGTGTGGCGGTGCCCGGGGCTAGGGCGAACACGACCGGCAGAGCCGCCAGCAGGCCGAGCGTCGACAGTCCCACCGCCAGGCCGAGTCGCAGCTGGGTGCGCATCAGCCCGCGCAGGTACACGTCCCCCAGCCGGGTCTGCTCGTCGATGTCCGAGGTGGCCGGGCGGCGGGCCCGCCGCTGCGGGCGGCGCGGGCCGGTGACCACCTCACGCTCGACCATCAGTGCTGCCCTCCCGGCGGGCGTGCACGTGCCGCCCCGTCATCTGTGCTCCCCGCCCCGCCCGGCGAGCAGCTCGCGCAGCTCCCGCGCGTGCCTGCGGGCCACCGGCAGCCGCGTGCCAGCCACCACCGCCTGCAGCCGCCCGGACTGCCCGCGCAGCTCGCGCACCTGGTCCAAGGCCACCAGGTGGGAGCGGTGGATGCGCACGAACCCCGCGTCCGCCCAGCGCTCGGCCAGCGTGCTCAGCGGCATCCGCACCAGGTGCTCACCATCGGCGGTGTGCAGCCGAGCGTAGTCACCGTGCGCGGTCACGTGCAGCACGTCGCTGCGGCGCACGTACCGGGTCACACCGGCCAGCTCCACCACGATCGTCTCGTCCTCCACCTCGGTCGTGCCGGCCTGCAGCGCAGCGTTCGCCCGCCGGATCGCCTCAGCGAGCCGTTCGGGGCGGTAGGGCTTCATCACGTAGTCCGCGGCGCCGATGTCGAAGGCCTGCACTGCGTGCTCGTCGTAGGCGGTGACGAACACGACCTCCGGGGCCTTGCGGAACCGGGAGAGCACCCGGGCCAGCTCCAGCCCGGTCAGCCCGGGCATCTTGATGTCCAGCACGATCACGTCCACGTCCCCGGCGTCCAGCTCGCGCAGCGCGGCGGCGCCGTCGGCAGCGGTGCGCACCTCGGACACGTGCGAGTCCTGGCGGAGCAGGAAGGCCAGCTCGTCCAGGGCCGGGGGCTCGTCATCGACGGCGAGGACCGTGAGCATGCCCTTCAGAGTAGTCATGCCACGTGCACACCCGGGTGGAACTTCGGCACCCGCAGGCTCACCTTCGACCCGGCACCCACCGCGGTCTCCACCACCAGCCCGTACTCCTCGCCGAACGTGGCGCGTAGCCGTTCGTCCACGTTCGCCAGCCCGACCCGGTCGCCGGGTGCGCCGCCGAGCTGGTGGCGCAGCGTCTGCGGGTCCATCCCGGCGCCGTCGTCCTCGATGCTCAGGTGGGCCTCGTTGCCCACGTCCTCGGCCACGATGGTGATCTGTCCGCCCCGGGGCTGGCCCTCGAGGCCGTGCTGCACCGCGTTCTCCACCAGTGGTTGCAGGCACAGGAACGGCACCACCACGCCGAGCACCTCCGGCGCGATGCGCAGCGTGACCCGCAGCCGGCCGGCGAACCGCGCCTGCTCCAGGGTGAGGTAGTGCTCGATCGACTTCAGCTCCTCGGCCAGGGTGGTGAACTCCCCGTGCCGGCGGAAGGAGTAGCGGGTGAAGTCGGCGAACTCCAGCAGCAGCTCGCGGGCGTGCTCGGGGTCGGTGCGGATGTAGGAGGCGATCGCGCCGAGCGAGTTGTAGATGAAGTGCGGGGAGATCTGTGCCCGCAGTGCGCGCAGGTCGGCCTCGGCGAGCTCGGCCCGGGAGCTCTCCAGCTCGGCCAGGTCCAGCTGGCCGGAGATGAAGTCGGCGATCTCCTCCACGGCCCGCACCAGCCCGGCGGGCGGCGCTCCGGTGGCGTAGGCGGTGACCGCGCCTACCTGCAGGTCGCTGGTGGTCAGAGGTGCGGTCACGGCGTAGCGCAGCGGGCAGGAGTCCTCGCGGCAGGCGACCAGGTCGGGGCCGAGCACCCGGGTCTCGGACACCTGCTCGCCGGTGGGTACGTGGTGCTGGTGAGACTCCCCGGCCCCGCTCCAGGCGAGCAGGCGCTCGGAGTCGGCCAGTGCCAGCGCAGCGGAGCCGGTGAGCGCGTGCAGATGCTTGACCGCACGGCTCGCACCCGGGGCCAGGCCGGCGCGCAGCGGCGGGGAGGCCAAGGTGATCCGGTGCAGGATGCGGTAGGTGGACCGGTGCTCGGCCGGTCCGAGCAGCACTCGGGGGCGCAGTTCCCGCCAGAGCACGGCCGCCACGGCGAGCACCGCCACCAGGGAGGCGATCGCCGCCAGCAGCTCCGGGCTCATAGCAGGAGACAACCAGGTCCGCTCGGCTCTGTCACCCGACCCGCCCCGGTCACCCCATCGGTCGCGAACGCTCCGGTTCGCGGCGGGGAAGCGCTTGCTGGTCGCGAACGAGAGCGTTCGCGGGCGGCGGGTGACGGCGGAGCCTGGGGTGCTCAGGTCTCGCGCCGGGGGCGTGGGGTCGCCGTGCGCGTGGCCCGGTAGCCGTCGGTGCTGAGCACCACCAGGGCCACCCACACCACGGCGAACCCGGCCCACCGGGTGGCGGACATCTGCTCGTGGTACAGGAACACGCCGGTCAGGTACTGCATCGTCGGGGTCACGTACTGCAGCAACCCGAGCATCGCCAACGGTAGTCGTCGGGCCGCGGCCGCAAACAGCACCAGCGGAACTGTGGTCAGCACCCCGGAGCCGACCAGCAGGAGCGCCAGCCCGGTGCTGGAGAACAGCTCGCCGGGGCCGCCGAAGCTGCCCTCGCCGCGCACCGCCAGCACCACCAGCAGCACGAGCGCGGCCGGTGCGAGCGTGAGCGTCTCCACCCCTAGGCCGGGTAGCGCCGGCACCTTCTCACCCACCTGCTTCTTCACCAGGCCGTAGCCGCCGAACGTCCCGGCCAGCACCAGGGAGATCCACGGGAAGGTGCCGTTCCCGACGGCGATCACCACCACTCCGGTGGCCCCGAGCCCGGCCGCCACCCACTGCGCTGTGCGGAGTCGTTCGCCGAGGATCGTCACCGCCATTCCCGCGGTCACCAGCGGGTTGATGTAGTAGCCCAGCGACGCCTCCACCACGTGCCCGGTGAGCACGGCGAGCACGAACGTCACCCAGTTCGCGCTAAGCAGCACCGCCGCCAGCCCCAGGCGGGCGGAGACCCGGGTGGTGCGCAGCAGCCGCCAGAACCTGCCGAGCTGGCCGAGCATGGCCAGCACCAGCAGGCACAGCAGCAGCGACCAGAGCACCCGGTGTGCGGTGATCTCCCACGGACCGGCTGGCGCCAGCAGCGGGAAGTACAGCGGCAGCATCCCCCACCAGAGGTAGCCGCCGAAACCCGCAGCCAGCCCGCGTCGGTCGATCTCGCCGCCGGTGGCGGACGGGGGAGCGGGGAGGGTCACGAGGCGTGAATCTACCCGGGCCACAGCGCATCCCAGCCCACCCCACCCCACCGCGAACGCTCGCCTTGGCGGCCGGAAAGCGCTTGCTCGCCGCCAAGGAGAGCGCTCGCGATCGTGGGGAGTGACCTAGGTCTCTTGGAATAGGCGGACGGTAAGGACACCCTTACACTGGGCCGTGGACCCTGGGCGCACCATCGCACCCGTTTGAGACTCTTCGAAAGAGGCATCCCATCACCGTGCCTACCACGACTCCGCTCCGTGTCGCCGTCGTGGGTGCCGGCCCTGCCGGGATCTACGCGGCCGACATCCTGTCCAAGACCGACCTGGATGTGCAGATCGACCTGCTGGAACGCTTGCCCGCACCGTATGGTCTGGTGCGCTACGGCGTCGCCCCCGACCACCCCCGGATCAAGGGCATCATCAACGCCCTGTACAAGGTCCTGCAGAAGGGCGCTGTGCGGTTCATCGGGAACGTGGACTACGGCACCGACCTGACCATGGCCGACCTGCGGCACTACTACGACGCGGTCATCTTCGCCACCGGCGCGATCCGGGACGCCGATCTGAACATCCCCGGCATCGACCTGCAGGGCAGCTTCGGGGCAGCCGACTTCGTCTCCTGGTACGACGGCCACCCGGACGTTCCCCGTACCTGGCCGCTGGAGGCACGCCAGATCGCGGTGCTCGGCGCCGGTAACGTAGCCCTGGACGTGGCCCGGATCCTGGCCAAGCACGTCGAGGACCTGATGGTCACGGAGATCCCGGACAACGTCGTCGAGGGGCTGCGTGCCAGCCCGGTCACCGACGTGCACATCTTCGGCCGCCGCGGCCCGGCGCAGGTGAAGTTCACCCCGCTGGAGCTGCGTGAGCTCGGTCGTGTGCCCGATGTGGACGTCGTGGTCTACCCGGAGGACTTCGACTTCGACGAGGGATCTGAGGAAGCGATCCGGTCCTCCAACCAGACCAAGCAGGTGGTCAAGACCCTCACCGACTGGACGTTGCGGGAGGAGAGCGAGCGTACCGCCTCCCGCCGCATCCACCTGCACTTCCTGCACCGCCCGGCCGAGATCCTCGGCGCCGACGGCAAGGTCACCGGGCTGCGCACTGAGCGCACCGAGCTCACCGGGGACGGATCTGTGCGCGGTACTGGCACCTTCGAGGAGTTCGAGGTGCAGGCGGTCTACCGCGCAGTCGGCTACTTCGGCTCGCCTCTGCCCGACCTACCCTTCGACCCGGTCGCCGGGGTGATCCCGAACGACGGTGGCCGCGTGCTGGACAGCCACGGCGAGCACGTCGCGGGCATGTACGCCACCGGCTGGATCAAGCGCGGCCCGGTCGGGCTGATCGGGCACACCAAGTCCGACGCGTCGGAGACCGTCCGCCACCTGGTGGCCGACCTGGCCGAGGCGAGCGAGCAGGGCCGGCTGAGCACCGCCGTCGAACGCGACCCGCAGGCGTTGCTGGACCACTTGCACGCCGACGGGGTGCCCTACACCACCTGGCACGGCTGGGAGCTGTTGGATGCCTACGAGCGCTCGGTGGGCGAAGAGCAGGGCCGGGAGCGGGTGAAGATCGTCCCGCGCGAGCACATGACCGAGATCTCCCGAAATGTGGGCGCCCGCGCCTGAGGCCCGCCCGCCTGCCGGGGCTCGTCACCGGTACACGAGTGCCTCCGCGCAGGGGGAGGTGCCGCGGCGGTGGGCCGCGGCGGTGGGCACTGCGCGGGTGGGCGGGGCTCAGCGGGCGCGGGGCGGCCCGCTGGAGTCGCGCACCTTCAGCGTGGGGCTCACCCGCACGCAGTGCACCGGGCGGTCCGGTTCGGCCAGCCGGGCGGCCAGCAGCGCGGTGGCGGTGCGCCCGATGGTGCGCCGGGGTGGGCGCACGGCCGACAGCGCGGGTGAGGTCAGTGTGGCGATCTGGTCGTCGTAGGCGAGCACGGACAGGTCCCCGGGCACGTCCAAGCCCTGCTCCTCGGCGCGCTGCACGATCCGGACCGCCTCCGGGTCGGAGTGCACCAGCAGCGCCGTGGTCCCGGTCGATACCGCCGCAGCCACGCAGGCCTCGATCGCCTCGTCGAAACCGGGGTCGCGCCGGTCCGGCACCGGTAGGTCCACGACCTCCTCGGTCGGCAGCCCCAGCTCGCCGCAGCTGCTCAACCAGCCGGCCCGGATCTGGTGCACGTGCGGTGACTGCTGGCTGAACGCCAGGCCGATCTTCCGGTGGCCCAGGCTGGCCAGGTAGTGCACCGCCATCGTCGATCCACCCGCGTGGTCGGTGACCACCGACTCGGCGGACCGGCGCACCTCGCCGAGCACGGCGCGGCGTTCCATCAGCACCGCGGGCACCGGGGCGTCGGCGAGCCACCGGCGAATCCGCTCCCCGCCGGGCCCGTCCATCGTGGGGGCGAGCAGCAGGCCCCGCGCGCCGCTGTCCACCAGGCGCTGCACGTCGGCCCGCTCGTCACGGGAGTGGTACACCGAACCGCGCAGGGTGATGCGCAGCCCCAGCCGCCGCGCCTCCTCCTCCGCGCCTCGGGCCACGTCCGGCCAGTAGTAGTCCAGGGAGGGCACCAGCATCCCCACCGGCACGCGGTGCCGAGCGCCCACCGCCGCACCGATCGCCGGTGGGAGCACATTGGTGGCCGTCGCCCCGCCGTGCACGCGACGTACCAGACCGGCATCGGCGAGCACGCTCACGTCCCGGCGCACCGTCACCGGTGTCACCCCCAGCTCGGCGGCCAGCTCGGTCACCCGGATGGTGCCGCGCTCGGTGACGGCGGTGAGCACCTCTGCCTGCCGTGAGCCCGGTTCCGGGCGCCACGAGGTAGGTGCCGGGGCTGCTCGCTCCGTCTGTGCCATCTCCGGGTCCCTTCTGCAGCTGTGCTGGGGTCAGGTTAGATCACGACCCGATCACGAATCGGTCATCGACGACATCGATCGATCACGGGATCTTGACGGTCAGGGTGATCGGGCTTACGGTTTATGATCGTAGCGCACTTTCGATCATCAAACGATCAGATCGGTGATCACGTGAGGAGATGCCCGTGACGAGGCGGCCACGCACGGTGCTGGTGATGGCACCGGCAACCTTCGACCAGCTCTTCGGCCCCGAGGAGCTGGTCCGGCTGCGTGCGCTCGCCGAGGTGAGCGAACCCGTCTGCGTCGCTGCCTTCGACGAGCTGCCGCCAGCCACCCTCGCCGAGCTGGAGGTGCTGATCACCGGATGGGGCTGCTCCGAGATCCCCGAACGAGTGCTCGATGCGGCACCGCGGCTGCGGCTGGTGCTGCACGCAGCCGGCAGCGCCCGCGGCCTGCTCCCGGCGGCCGGGTACCGGCGCGGCATCGAGGTGGCCACTGCTGCGGAGGCGAACGCGGTGCCGGTGGCCGAGTACACCCTCGCCGCGATCATCTTCGCCGGCAAACGGGCCCTTCCGTTGGCCCAGCAGGGGCGCCGCACCCCCGCCGGGTGGGGGTCCTCGTTCGCAGCCCGCACCTTGTCCAACCGGCAGCGCACGATCGGCATCGTCGGCTTCTCCAAGATCGGTCGCCGCGTACTCGGCCTGCTGCGCGCGCTGGAGACCGGACCAGTGCTGGTCGCCGACCCGATCGCCGATCCGGACGTGGTCCGCAGCGCCGGTGGGGAGCTGGTGCCGCTGCCCGACGTGCTCACCCAGGCGGAGATCTGCTCGCTGCACGCCCCGCTGCTGCCCAGCACCGAGGGGATGATCGGTGCCGCCGAGCTCGCGCTGCTGCCCGACGGCGCCACCCTGATCAACACCGCCCGCGGCGGCATCCTGGACCACCACGCGCTGCTCACCGAGTGCGCCGCCGGCCGGCTGGACGCCATCCTGGACGTCACCGACCCCGAACCGCTGCCGGCCGGGCACCCGTTGCTGGACCTGCCGAACGTGACGATCACACCGCACGTGGCCGGCTCCCTGGGGTCGGAGACCCGCCGGTTGTCCGCCTTCGCCCTGGATGCGTTGGCCGCCCACCTGGAGTCGCGGCCGCTACCGGGCGCGCTCACCGCGGCGAGCATCGGGGTGAGCGCATGAGGCCCCCGCTGCGCACCCGCGCCGACCTGGTCGCACTCGCCGACGACCTGCTCGCCGCCGTGACGCCGTACACCTCACCCGGCGGGGCGCTGATCACCCTGCCCGGCACCCCCGGCGGGTACGGCACCGCCGTGGACGCCCTGGAGGGCTTCGCGCGCACCTTCCTGCTGGCCGCCATGCGCCTGCGGGCCGACCCTGCCGACCCTGCCGGCCTGGCCGAGCGCTACGCCCGGGGACTGACCGCCGGCACCGACCCCTCCGCCGTCGAGGCCTGGGTGCGACCCAGCGAGCACGGCCAGGCCAAGGTGGAGGCCGCCTCCCTCGCCCTGGCGCTGGACTGGAGTCGCGAGCAGGTCTGGGACCGGCTCAGCCCGACGGCGCAGCACCAGGTGGTCGACTACCTTGCCGAGGTCGTCGGGGACCGTTCCTACCCCCGGTGCAACTGGCTCTGGTTCCAGATCGTGGTCGAGACGTTCCTGCGTTCGGTGGGCGGACCAGTGGACGAGGCAGACATCACCACCGACTTGCAGGTGCTGGACTCCTTCTACGCCGGCCAGGGCTGGTACCGCGACGGCGACGAGCGCGCCTATGACCACTACAGCGGCTGGGCGATGCAGCTCTACCCCACGCTATGGGCGCAGATGCGCGGAGCCGGCGATGCCGCGGCCGAGCGTGCCGAGGCGGACCGGGACCGTCTGGGCCGCTATCTCACCGACCTGGTGCTGCTGACCGGTGGTGATGGCTCCCCGCTGCTGCAGGGCCGCAGCCTGACCTACCGGTTCGCCGCCGCCGCTCCGCTGTGGGCCGGGATCCTCGCCGGGGTGGAGGACCCGGCACCGGCGGTGCTGCGCCGGTGCGCCCTGGGAATCGTGAACCACTTCCTCGACCACGGCGTGCCGAACGACCGCGGCCTGCTGGACATCGGCTGGTGGGGACCCTGGCGCCCGCTCGCGCAGACTTACTCCGGCCCCGGCTCGCCGTACTGGGCGGTCAAGGGTCTCCTCGGCCTGCTGCTGCCCGCCGACCACCTGGTCTGGACCCAGCCGTCCTCGGGCGAGCCCACTGCCAGAAGCGCGGCGGACGTCCGGCTGAGCGTGCACGCACCCGGGTGGGTGGTCAGCTCCACCAGCCACGACGGCATCGTCCGCGTGGCCAACCACGGCACCGACCACGACCAAGTCGGCAGCGACCGCGGCGACTCCCCGCTCTACGCCCGGCTCGGCTATTCCACAGCCACCGCCCCGCTGCTCGACCCCCAGTCCTGGACGGACCCGGTGGACCAGTCCGTGGTGCTCGTGGACAGCGCCGGCCGGCGCAGCCACCGCGCCGGGATGGCGAGGCTGAGCCTGCCGGACCTGCCCGAGGCGCAGCTGGCCGGCTCCCTAGCCCGGGCACACTGGGTCCAGGCCGCCGCCCACCAGCAGGGCCACGGCAGCGGCAGCATCGGGTCGGCCACCCGGGCCGGCGACCTGCTCGTGGTCTCCGTGCTCCGCTCGCACTGGGAGGTGCGGTTGGTCCACCTCGCCGCCCCCGCCCCGGCCGCCACCGCCCTGGAGGTCGGCGGCTGGGCGATGGCCGACGACGCCGGTGTCGCCGTGCACACCGCCACGCCGGCGGTCACGCTCACCAGCACCCGGGGCGCGGCCGTGCTGCTCGCCCCCACCGCCGCCCGCCTCCGGGTGGAGCACCGGGACCAGGCCTCCCCGCTCGGGGCACACGCCGCAGTGGCGGTAGCCACCTGGCCGGCCCGGAGCGGATGGACCTGGGCGGCCCTCGCGCTCACCGGCGCCCGCACCGGTCAGGTGAGCTCCGCCGTCGACCATCCCCAGGTACGCATCGAGACCGACCGGGCCGAGATCACCTGGCCGGACGGTGCCACGTCCACTGTTCCGCTCACCGGCCTGCCCTCGAGCCCGGGAGGTGATGGGTGACCTGCCCCGAGAACGCCCCGATACCAGATGACCCGACAGACCCACAGATCGCACCCGCGCCCAGACCGGGCGCACCCGAAGAGAGGACAACGCAATGAAGCGCAGCTATCTGACCGCGACCGCCACGGCCGCCGCGGCAGCACTCGTGCTCACCGCCTGCGGCGGTGGTGACGACCAAGGTGAGGGAGGGCAGGACGGCGCCTCCGGTGCGGTGACCGTCAGCCTCGCCGGGTGGAGCCTGGACACCACCCCGGAGTTCCAGGTGCTCGCCGACGCCTTCCACGAGCAGAACCCGGACGTCACCATCGACCTGGTCGAGTACAGCGCGGACGACTACGACACGCAGATGATCGCCGACCTGTCCGCCGGCAGCGCCCCCGACCTGTACGTGATGAAGAACCTCAAGAACTTCTTCACCTACGAGGACGGCGGTCAGCTCGTGGACGTCTCCGACGTCGCCGGTCAGCTCGGTGACGAGGTCTCCGGGGTGGACGCCTACACCGTGGACGGGGCCACCTTCGCCATCCCCTACCGGCAGGACGCCTGGTACCTGTACTACAACAAGGACCTGTTCGACCAGGCTGGGGTGGACTACCCGGACGGCTCCTGGACCTGGGACGACTACGCCGACGCGGCCGAAGAGCTGACCACCGGCCTGGACGAATCCAACGTGTACGGCACCTACCAGCACGAGTGGCAGTCCACGGTGCAGGGCTTCGCCAACGCCCAGTCCCCGGGTGCGGACCTGCTCTCCGGGCAGTGGGACTACATGGTGCCCTTCTACGAGCGCGCCGTCGACCTGCAGGACGAGGGCACCCAGCTGGACTACGGCAGCATCACCACCAACTCGGTGAGCTACCAGTCCCAGTTCGGCACCCAGAAGACCGCGATGATGGTGATGGGTTCCTGGTACGTGGCCACCCTGCTGGCCCAGGTGGACTCCGGTGAGGCCGACGAGTTCGCCTGGGGCTTCGCCCCCGCGCCGCAGCTGGACTCCTCTACTGTGGAGGAACCGATCACCTTCGCTGATCCGACCGGCATCGGTATCAACCCCGCTGCCGACGACGACGTGGTCGCCGCCGCCAAGGAGTTCCTCGCCTTCATCGGCTCCGAGGACGCCGCTTCGGCACTCGCGGAGATCGGGATCACCCCGGCGGTGACCAACGACACGGTGGCAGAGACCTACTTCGGTATCGACGGTATGCCCACGGACGGCGTCTCGCGGTTCGCCTTCTCCACCCACGACGTGCGCCCGGAGAACCCGGTCGACGCCAACACAGCCGCGCTGCAGAACATCCTGGAGGACGCGCACTCGGCGATCATGTCCGGCAGCGTCTCGCCCGCCGACGGTATCGACGAGGCAGAGCAGCGGGCCGCCGCCGAGGTGCTCGGCTGACGTTCGCGGTCCCTTCGGCGCCGGCCGGCCAGCGTCGCCGGCCGGCGCACCCCGAGGAGACCACCCCGAGGAGACGAGGAGATGCCGTGGTGACCACCGCTGTGCCACCCACCGGTAGCACGAGCAGCAGGACCGGCAGGAACCGCCCCGGCGGGCACCCGCCGGGCCGGCGGCTCCGGCTGCGCAACACCTTCATCGGCTGGACCTTCATCCTGCCCAACTTCATCGGCTTCGCCGTGCTCACCCTCGGCCCGGTGCTGGCGCTGTTCTACCTGGGCTTCACCTCGTGGAACGCGTTCGGCCAGGCCGAGTGGGTGGGCGTGGAGAACTTCCGAGGCCTGCTCACCGACGCCACGTTCCACCGGGCGCTGCTGAACACTGGCTACTACGCCGTGCTGCACATCCCGCTCACGTTGGCCGCATCGTTGGGCCTGGCGCTGCTGCTGAACACCAAGCTGCGCGGGGTGGCGTTCTTCCGCACCGTGGCGTTCTTCCCCTACATCACCTCCATCGTGGCGATCGCGGTGGTGTGGAACATGCTGTTCTCCCCGGACGCCGGGGTGATCAACCAGTTCCTCACCTTCCTCGGTGTGGACGACCCGCCGGGCTGGACCACGTCCACCGACTGGTCGATGCCGGCAGTGGTGATCGTGGGCACGTGGCGGTACATGGGCTACTACATGCTGCTGTTCCTCGCCGGGCTGCAGGCCATCCCGCCGGAGCTCTACGAGGCCGCCCGGGTGGACGGTGCGAACGCTATCCAGCGGTTCTGGAACGTAACCGTGCCGGGGCTGCGGCCGACGACGTTCTTCATCACCGTGATGCTCACCATCGAGAGCTTCAAGGTCTTCGACCTGATCCTGGTGATGACCAACGGCGGGCCCGGCATCTCCACCCTGGTGCTGTCCCAGTACATCTACCGCAAGGGGTTCGAAGAGCACGACTTCGGTTATGCCTCGTCGGTGGCCATCGTGCTCTTCGGAATCTGCATCGTGGTCACCGTGGTGCAGTTCCTCATCAACAAGAGGAGGGAGCGCTGATGACCACCCTCTCCCTGGACCGACGCCCTGCACAGACCGCCCGCCTGCGTCAGCGCACTGTGGGCCGCACCGTCCTGTACGTGGTGATGATCGCCGCAGCGGTGGCGATCATGATCCCGTTCGTGTGGATGGTGGTCTCCTCGCTGAAGACCAACAACCAGGTGTTCACCATCCCGATCCAGTGGATCCCGGACCCGGTGGTCTGGCAGAACTACGTGGACATCTGGGCCAAGTCGGACATGGTCACCTGGGTGAAGAACACCCTGCTGCTCTCGGTGGGCGTGACCTTCCTGCAGGTGCTCACCGGCAGCTTCGCCGCCTACGGGTTCGCCAAGATGCGCTTCCCCGGGCGGGATGTGCTGTTCCTCGCCTACGTCGGCACGATCGCGGTGCCCTGGCAGGCGTACATGATCCCGCAGTTCATCCTGCTGTCCAAGGCCGGCCTGTCGAACACGCTCTGGGCGATGCTCGCCCTGCAGACCTTCAGCGCGTTCGGGGTGTTCCTGATGAAGCAGTACTACGAGTCCATCCCGGACGAGCTCTCCGAGGCAGCCCGTATCGACGGTCTCTCCGAGTACGGCATCTGGCGGCGGATCGTGCTGCCGCTGTCCGGGCCGGCGGTGGCCACCCTGGTGCTGCTCACCTTCGTGAACACCTGGAACGACTACCTCGGCCCGCTGATCTACCTGCGTGACCGGGACATCTGGACGATCCAGATCGGCCTGCAGTCGTTCGTGTCCCAGTACAACGCCGAGTACGCGCTGATCATGACCGGCTCAGTGCTCTCTGTGGTGCCGATCGCGTTGATCTTCTTGCTCGGGCAGCGCTTCTTCGTGCAGGGAATCGCCACCGCCGGGATGAAGGGCTGAGCCGATGGTCCGCATCCCTCGCGCGTCCGCGGACGCCTGGCACACCGGCTTCGGGATCGCCTACCTGGTGCTGGCCACGAACCTGATGCTCACCCTGGCTGCCCTGCCGCTCGTAGTGCTGCTGGCGACCACCCGGCCGTCAGCCTCCTGGCCGGCGCTCGCGCTCGCCGCAGTGGCCGCCACCCCCGGGCTGAGCGCAGCGTTCGCCGTGTTCCACCGGTACACCACCCAGCGGTCCACCGACGTGCTGCGCACGTTCTGGCGTGCTTGGGCCGGCAGTCTGCGCCGATCTCTGGCGCTCGGTGGCCTCACTGTGGGGATGGTGGTGGTGCTGGTCGTGGACGTGGCCGTGCTGTTTGGCAGCACCGCCGGCGGACTGCTGACGCCGGTGCTCGTGGTGCTCACGCTGCTCGTCCTGGCCACCGGGCTGCTTGCGCTGGTCGCCGGGGTGGAGCGTCCGGACGCCCGGTGGCGGGACCTGCTGCGGGTGGCGCTGTACCTGGCGGTGCGCCGCTGGTACCTGACCGCCGCCTCGTTCCTGGCGCTGGTCCTGCTCGGTGGCCTGTTCACCCTGCACCCGGCCTGGGCGCTCGGTCTGGCGGCCACACCGCTGCTGTACGCGGTGTGGGGGAACTGCCGGTACAGCCTGCGGCCGGTGCTCACCGCGGAGCCGGCGCGGGCGTAGACCCGCCAGTGCGGCACTGAGGCAGGAACGTGACACCGAGGCACAAGAATCGCACCTCAGTGTCACAAGAGTGCCTCAGTGCCGGGTGCTGGATGCCGGGCGCCTGGCGCGCGTAGCGGTGCACCGCTAGCGCCGGTTCGTGAACTGCAGCGCAGCATCGATGTCGGCGTCCTTCAGCAGAGCGATCACCGCCTGCAGGTCATCGCGCTTCTTCGAGGAGACCCGCACCTCGTCCCCGGTGATCTGCGTCTTGACGCCCTTGGGCCCGGAGTCGCGCACCAGCTTCGTGATCTTCTTCGCGTTCTCGCTGGACAGGCCCTCCTTGAGCGTGCCCACCAGCCGGTACTCCTTCCCGGAGGGCTGCGGCTCGTTCTCCCCGGTGTCGATCGCCTTCAAGGACACGCCCCGGCGGATCAGCTTGCTCTGGAACACGTCCAGGATCGCCAGCACCCGGTCCGGGGCGTTGGCGACCATCACCACCGCATCCTGCCCGCTCCAAGAGATCGATGCGCCCACACCGCGGAAGTCGTACCGCTGGGCGATCTCCTTGGCGGTCTGGTTGACGGCGTTGTCCACCTCCTGCCGGTCCACCTTGCTCACCACGTCGAACGAAGAGTCGCTGGCCACTGAGATCTCCTTCACAACTAGCCACCGCCGCACCTGGGCGATGTCACGAACTGCCGCTGAACTTGGTATTGTTCCATCCGGTCCCTGGACCACCAGGCGGGTTGCCCGAGCGGCCAAAGGGAGCTGACTGTAAATCAGCCGCGCAAGCTTCGAAGGTTCGAATCCTTCACCCGCCACCGGACCGGCGCGGGGTGCCTCTGCGGAGGTGCCCGGTCGTTCGTTCCGACCCCGATCGTCCCGCGTCGTCTGGCGTCTTCGCCAGGGGGAGTGGTTCCGGTCACAGAAGCGGTCTGAGGGCCCCATCTGATTTCGCCTCCGGGTCGATCAGCATGTACCCTCGATCCCGCTGCCCCGATAGCTCAGTCGGCAGAGCGTCTCCATGGTAAGGAGAAGGTCAAGGGTTCGATTCCCTTTCGGGGCTCTGGTCTGTGTAGGGGCCCGCTGGTGTGCGGGCCCTGCGCAGGACGCGGCGGGGTAGCTCAGTCGGTAAGAGCGCACGACTCATAATCGTGAGGTCGCGGGTTCGATCCCCGCCCCCGCTACACAACCAGCGCCGCCGCAGCACCTCCGGGTGCAGATCGTGAGGAAGACCAATGGCCACCAAGTCCGCGGACGTCCGTCCGAAGATCACCCTTGCCTGTGATGTGTGCAAGGAGCGCAACTACATCACCAAGAAGAACCGCCGGAACAACCCGGAGCGGCTCGAGCTGCCGAAGTACTGCCCGCGCTGCAACGCCAAGACCAACCACCGCGAGACCCGCTGAGGCGATGACCGCGGTCAGCACCGACTACGTAGGGCGGGAGTTCACCGGAACCCCGCCCTACGCCGTCTCCCGGGTGAAGATCGGCGAGTTCGCCGCCGCCGTGGGCGCCACCGACCCGGTACACCACGACCCCCGCGCTGCTCAGGCCGCCGGGCACACCGATGTGCTCGCCCCGCCGACGTTCGCCGTGGTCATCGCCCAGCGCGCGGAGGCCGAGTACATCGAGGACCCGGCCGCCGGCATCGACTTCTCCCGCGTGGTGCACGCCGAGGAACACTTCACCTACCACCGACCGATCGTGGCAGGAGACCTGCTGCACACTTCTGTGCACGTGGACTCGATCACCACCCGCGGCGGCATCGCCATGGTCACCACCCGCACCGAGATCACCGATGACGGCGGAACCCGGGTGTGCTCGGTCACGTCCAGTCTCGCTGTGCGTGGGGAGGACTGATGGGCGCCCTCGCCACCGATGTGGCCGTCGGCACCGAGCTGCTGGCCGTCACCCGCAGCGTGGACCGCGCCAGGCTGGTGCGCTACGCCGGCGCCTCCGGTGACTTCAACCCGATCCACTGGAACGAGCGGTTCGCCCTCGAGGTCGGCCTGCCCGGGGTGATCGCGCACGGCATGCTCACCATGGGCCTGGCCGCCGCGGCGCTGACCGACTGGCTGGACGACCCGGCCGACCTGCTCTCCTACGGGGTGCGGTTCACCCGTCCGGTCGCCGTCCCGGACCCTGGGGAGGTGCTCGTGGACATCGTCGCCGTCGTCGGCGCCGTGGACACCGAGGCAGCCACAGCGCGGGTGGACCTGAAGGTCGCCGTGAACGGCCGCCACGTGCTCGGCAAGTCCCAGGCGCAGGTCCGCCTGCACTGACACGCCGGCCGGACACCGGCCGGAACCGACCCCGACCGGGTCGGCCCGGCGACGGCCGGCACTCAGCGCGCCGCCGGGCCGGTGGTCGTGCCGACCCGCAGCGTGCACGGCAGCGTGACCGAGGGCACCTGTTCCCCGGCGGCGAGCCGGATCGCTGCCTGCGCCGCCCGCTGCCCCTTCTCCTCGATCGGCTGGCACACCGAGGTGAGCTCGTGCTCGGCCAGCCACGGGAGGTTCGCGCCGTCGAAGCCCGCCACGGACACGTCCTCGGGCACCCGCAGGCCCCGCTCCCGGGCCGCCAGCACCACTCCGGCGGCGAGCAGGTCGCTCATCGCCACCACAGCTGTCGGACGCGGTGCGGCGGCCAGCACCGCATGCCCGGCCCGGATGCCTTCCTCCACCAACGACCCGGTGGTCTCCTCCACCGCCACCGGGTCGATCCCAGCCCCGAGGATGCCCGCCATCCGGGCGGCGGTATAGGGGACCTTCGCCGGAGGCGTGCTGACCAGGTCGATCGGCCCCTGCCGCCGGGCCGAACCCCAGCCGAGGGTGAGCACGGCCACCCGCTCGTGGCCCAGCTCGCGCAGGTGCGCGGCCAGCGCCGCCATCCCGGCCTCGTCGTCCACCAGCACCGAGCTGGTGCCCCGACCGGTGGAGTCCACCCGCACCACCGGCACGCCCCGACGGCGCAACGTGCCCACCGCTGTCGGTGCCCGCAGCACCAGCAGCACGGCGGCATCCATCGGCGAGTGCGTCAGCAGCCCGCCAGCCGCCGGTCCGGACGGCAGCAGCAGCACGCCGAGGCCCTCAGCAGCAAGGGTGGTGGCCAGTCCGTCCAACGTCTGCAGGGCCACCGGGTCGCGGAACCGGGCCCGCAGGTCGTTGCCGACCACCACGCCGATGATGCCGCTGTGTCCTCGGCGCAGAGATCGAGCCACCGGGTTCGGCCCGCTGTAGCCGAGGGATGCTGCCGCGTCCAGCACTCGCCGGCGGGTGGCCTCGGCGATCGGCCCGGCGCCGGAGAACGCCAGCGAGGCCGTGGACAGCGACACCCCGGCCTCGCGGGCCACATGGGTCAGGGTGACGCGTCGGCTCACCTGCAGGCTCCTGTCGGTCGTCGGGCCGGCCGTTGAGCACGCTCCGGCCGTGGTTTGACCAGGCTACGGCTGGGCCGCACCATAGTGCAGGGGCGCGCCCGCCCCGTGCCTGACGGCGGAACCTCACCCTGATCACGAAAGCGCCGCGATGCCCACCTCGTCCCGTAGTGCGCGTCGGGCTGCGGCGATGGTGTTCGGCACGTTCGTGCTGAACGGCTTCACGTTCGCCAACTGGCTCTCCCGCATCCCCACCATCCGCGACGAGCTCTCCTTGCGGGAACGCGACCTGGGCCTGATCATCCTGGTCGGGTCCCTCGGCTCGGTGCTCTCCCTGCCACTGGCCGGGCGGGTGCTGGCCCGGATCGGGGCCCGCAGCACGGTGCTCACCGCCGCCGGTCTGGCCGTCGTCGGCCTCGGGGTGGCGATGACCGGGGTCGGCACCGGTCTGCCGCTGCTGCTCACCGGCGGGCTGTTCATCACCACGATGGGCATCGGCGGCTGGGACGTGGCGATGAACCTGGCAGGCAGCCGCGCCGAGCAGGCGCTGGGCCGATCGATCATGCCCGCTTTCCACGGCGGCTTCTCCATCGGCACCGTGCTCGGCGCCGGCCTCGGGGCGCTGGCGATCCGCGCCGGTGTCGGGGTGCCGTTGCACGTGATGACCGTGGTCGCGATCGCATTCCTCGCCGTGGTGTTCCTCACCCGGGGATTCCTGCCGGACTCCCCGGCTCCGGTCGACGACGGCGCAGCCCAACCTGGTCCGCCGGCCTCCTTCGCGCGGGTCTGGCTGGAGCCGCGCACCCTGATGGTGGGTCTGGTGGTGCTCGCGGCGGCCCTCACCGAGGGGGCCGCCAACGACTGGCTGGCGCTCGCGGTGGTGGACGGGTTCGAGGTGCCCAACGACGTGGGGGCCACCGGCCTGACCATCTTCCTCGTCGGTATGACCGCGATGCGGTTTGCCGGCACCTGGCTGCTGGACCGGTTCGGCCGGGTGGCGGTGCTGCGGCTGTGCACCGGTCTGGCGATCGTGGGCCTGGGCGTGTTCTGCCTGGTGCCGAGCATGCCGGTGGCACTGGCCGGTGCCGTGCTGTGGGGGATGGGCGCTGCCCTCGGGTTCCCGGTGGGGATGAGCGCCGCCTCCGACGACCCGATGAAGGCCGCCGCCCGGCTGTCGGTGGTGGCCACCATCGGCTACACCGCGTTCCTGGTCGGTCCCGGCGTGCTCGGTCTGCTCGCCGACCACGTCGGCACGAGGAACGCGCTGCTGGCGATCCTGGTGCCGCTGGTTATCGGTCTGCTGGTGATCCCTGCGGCACGGCCACCGCAGCCCGTCGAGCAGAACGATCCCCCGTCCGCGCCCACGGCAGAGCCTGCGGGTCGTAGAGTGGCAGGTCATGAGGACGGCCGCTGAGCAGGAGACCGTGACCACCACGCTGGCCCAGCTCACCACGCTGCGGGTGGGTGGCCCGGTGGCCTCGCTCGTGCGCGCGACCTCGGAGGAGGAGCTGGTTGCCACGATCAGCGCTGCCGATGCCGAGGGGGTGCCGCTGCTGGTGCTCGGCGGCGGGTCGAACGTGCTCGCTGGAGACGCCGGCTTCGACGGCATCGCGGTGTGCGACGCCCGCCGCGGCATCGTCGTGGAGTCCGCGGACGCCTGTGGCGGTGCGGCGATCCGGGTACCGGCCGGGCAGGTCTGGGACGAGGTGGTGCTGCGCGCTGTCGCCGAGGGCTGGCGGGGCATCGAGGCGCTCGCCGGCATCCCGGGCAGCACCGGGGCCACCCCGGTGCAGAACGTCGGTGCCTATGGCCAGGAGGTCGCCGAGGTGATCTCCTCGGTGCGCACCTGGGACCGGGCCGCAGGCAGGATACGGACCCTGACCCGCTCCGAGCTCGGCTTCGGGTACCGCACCTCGGTGCTCAAGGAGTCGCTCGTGGACGACGGCACCGGCCGGGCGTGGCAACCCACACCCCGGTACGTGGTGCTGGAGGTCAGCTTCCAGATGGTGCTGGCGGACACCTCCACCCCGGTGCGCTACCCCGAGCTGGCCCGCACGCTGGACGTGCCGCTCGGTGAGCGCGCGCCGGCGGCGGAGGTGCGCGAGGCGGTACTCGGGCTGCGTGCCGGCAAGGGCATGGTGCTGGACGCGGCTGACCACGACACCTGGAGCGCAGGGTCGTTCTTCACCAACCCGATCCTGCCCGCCGACCGTGCCGACCTGCTGCCTGCCGAGGCGCCCCGGTTCGAGGCCGGCCAGGGGCGGGTGAAGACCAGTGCTGCCTGGCTCATCGACCATGCCGGGTTCGCCAAGGGCTACGGGCTGCCCGGGTCGGTGTGCCTGTCCACGAAGCATGTGCTGGCGCTGACCAACCGGGGCGGGGCGAGCGCCGAGGACCTGCTCACCCTCGCTCGAGAGGTGCGTGACGGGGTGCGGGACGCGTTCGGCATCGAGCTGGTCCCCGAACCGGTGCTGGTCGGCGTGCAGCTCTGAGCCGGCCGGAGGTGACCCGGCCGACCCGCTGGAGGGGACCCGGCCGCGATGGGCAGGGCAGCGGTCCCCATCGACACCGGCAGCCGGTGCGGCGAACCTCGCAGGTATGACACGTTCTACAGGTTTCAAGGTCGCTCTCGCCACCGGGGCAGCAGTGCTGCTCGTGCTGGTCATCAGTGTTGTCGTCGTGCTGTTCTCTGGCACGACCTCGGCCTGCGCGTGCGCGATCCCGCCGAACGACGAGGACGCGATCGAGACCGCCCAGCAGTACGTGGCGACCGTCGCCGAGGACCAGGAGGCGATGCTCGCTGAGGACGCTACAGCGCCCGATGCCGACCGGGTCGCCGAGCTGACCGGGTTCGACGCGCCGGACACCGAGTGGACGGTCATGGTCACCGAGCGCCCCGACGGCGGCTACGGCCGCTCACCCGGTGAGCGCCTCATCGCCGGGATGACCCCGGAGGGTGAGGTCACCGCCCTGGTGGTGCACACCGAGACCGACTACGAGGTGGGTACGGTCGACCCGCAGGTGGAGATCGAAAGCACGGAGCCGGTGATCGCCCGCAGCGGGGAGTTCCCGATCTTCGGGGAGCTGAACGTGACGGTCCTCGAGGGGGCGCGGCCCGCGTTCGCGCTGCTCTCCCTGACCGACGGCCGGCTCCCCGTGGCGGTTACCGACCGCGGCGGAGCGTGGGCCTACGTCGGCACCGAGCCGCTGCAGGAGGAGCAGTACCGCTACCTGCACGTTGTGCATGGACACGATGGCACCTGGTGGCTGCGCCACGCGTGGTTCTCCCCGTCCGACCCGGTCACCACCGACGACGAGCCCTGACCAGTCGCGAACGCCCTGCTTCGCGACCCGCGCCCGGCGTGTCGCCGCGAAGCAGGGCGTTCGCGAACCCCTGGGTCAGTCGTCGGGCTGGGCGAGCCAGTCGTCGATCTCGGCGAGCAGCTGGGTGGTGGTGCTCTCCGAGGCGCGGGAGGCACGGATGGAGGAGCGGGCCAGGTCGGCCAGCTGCGCATCGCTGAACCCGTGCACCGACCGAGCCGCCTCGTACTGGTCCAGCAGCCGGGAGCCGAACAGCAGCGGGTCGTCCGCCCCGAGCGCGATCTGCGCCCCGGCGGCGTGCAGCCTCGTCAGCGGAACCTCGTCCGGTTCGGCGTACACCCCCAGGGAGACGTTCGAGGCCGGGCACACCTCGAACGCGATCCCGTCGGCCACCAGCCGGTCCAGCAGCTCCGGATCCTCGGCCGCCCGGACCCCGTGCCCGAGCCGGTCCGGGTGCAGGTGGGCCACCACCTCGCGCACATGGTCCGGGCCGAGCAGCTCCCCGCCGTGCGGGACCAGCGCCAGGCCGGCGCGCGCCGCGATCTGGAACGCACCGGCGAACTCGGAGGTGTCCCCACGCCGCTCGTCGTTGCTCAGCCCGAAGCCGATCACCCCGCCGGGCCCGTCGGAGGCGTTCCGCGCCGCCAACCGGGCCAGGGTGCGCGCATCCAGCGGGTGCCGGGTGCGGGAGGTCGCCACGATGATCGCCACCTCCACACCGGTCGCCGCGCTGGCCGACCGGGCCTCGTCCAGCACGATCTCCAGCGCCGGGGTGATCCCGCCGACGAACGGGGCGTAGGAGGTGGGGTCGACCTGCAGCTCCAGCCGGCGGGATCCCTCGGCAGCGTCGGCAGCAGCAGCCTCGCGCACGATCCGGCGCATCGCGGACTCCGAACGCACCACAGCCCGCGCAGCGTCGTACATCCGCTGGAACCGGAACCAGCCGCGCTCGTCTGCCGGAAGCCGCAGCGCGGCCTGCGGGCCGACTGCCGCACGCAGCGAGTCCGGGAGCGAGACCTGTTGCTCCGCGGCCAGCTCGACCAGCGTCGCCGGAGCCATCGACCCGGTGAAGTGCAGGTGCAGGTGCGCCTTCGGCAGGGCAGCAAGATCTCGGACCACCCGCCCACTGTAGGAGTCGCGACCAGCGAAGATGAGAACTTTCTCATCTTCGCCTCATCCATCGCGTGCCGATCGATGGTGAGATGGAGGTATGTCCACCGCCGCCCTGGAGCGCGAGACCATCGACCTGCTCACCGGCCCCGGCGCCGGTGAGCTGCTTCGGCTCGCCGTCACGGGCTCTGCCCCCGCGGCGCCGGCGGGACGGCACGCTGCTGCGCCTGCGGCAGGGGAGACGATCACCGGCTGGACCGCCGAGGTGGACTCGGTGCACCACCGGCCCGGGGCCGGGGTGAGCGTCGGGTACAAGGTGAGCTACGCCGTCGCCGATGTGGACGTGGACGAGTACCTGGTCGCCTCGACTGCGGAGGTGCCCGAGGCGCCCGGCGTGGCGGTGCTGCAGGACGGGGTGCGCACCCTGCGGGTGTGGCGGCGTGCGCAGGACCCGGTGCTGCCTGGTCTGGAGCAGGCGCTCGACCCGGCGACCGTGGGCCTGTGGCTGGCCTCGGCCGACGTCGGGGACGGTACGCCAGCCCGGGTGCAGCTGCTCAGCTACCGGCCCACTCGACGTGCCGTGATCCGCGCGACCGCAGCGGACCGGGTCGCCTACCTCAAGGTGCTGCCGGAGAAGCGGGCCCGGCGCCTGGAGCGCCGGCACGGGATGCTGGCGGACCCAATCCTGGGTGCCCCTGCCGTGCTCGCCCGCCCGCTGCCCACAGTGCTGGTGCTCGCGGCCGCAGCCGGCCGACCGTTGGCCGAGGCGGTCGCCGCCGCCCGGAGCCGACCTGACGAGCTGCCGGACCCGTTCGGGGTGGCCGCCTGGTTGGACGCGCTGCCGGCCGGGGTGCTGGACCTGGGTGCCCGCTCCTCCTGGGTGGACCGGATCGACTTCCACGCCGACGCGGCCCGAGGCGTGCTGCCCGAGGAGGGCGAGCGGATCCAGGCGGTGGAGCACGGCGTGCGCGACCTGCTCGCCACCCGGCCGGCCCCACCGACCGTGCCCACCCACGGGGACTTCTACGAGGCGAACATCTTCACCTCCGGTGGCCAGGTGAGTGCGGTGATCGACCTCGACTCGCTCGGCCCCGGGGTCCGCGAGGACGACCTGGCCACCCTGCTTGGCCACCTGGCGGTGCTGCGCGGTCTCGCCCCACGGGTGTACCCGCACGTGGACGAGCTGGTGGCGGACTGGTTCGACCGGCTCGCCACCACCTGCGACCCACCGTCGTTGGCGGCACGGACCGCTGGTGTGGTGCTCTCGCTGGTGGCGGGCACCGGACATGACGAAGCACTGGGACGCCTGAGCACCGCTGAGCTCTGGCTGGAGCATGCCCACCGGCTCGCTGCCGCGGCCCCGCCGCCGGTCAGTCCGGTGACGAGGGAGGAACGATGAACAAGAACACCACCTGGATGGTCTCCGGTGTGCTCGGCGTGGCAGGGGTGGTGGCGGCGGTGCTCGCCGCCCACCCGGGCGAGACCAGCCCCGCGCCGGGTGACGTGATCGTGGTCAGCCCAGGTTCGGAGGCCTCCGAACCTGGGCTGACCACCGGTGACGGCGCAGGTCGCCCGGGCGAGGACGGCACCGGGGGGCAGGACGATCAGTCCACCGAGGAGCCGGGACCGAGCGCCACCCCCAGCGGCGATAGTGGGTCGAGCTCGGGTTCTGGTTCCGGCACCGGAGGAGAGGCCTCGGGGTCCTCCAGCTCCGGTTCGGGTTCAGGATCTGGCACCGGCGGCTCTGAGGGTGAGCGCGACGACGATGACGACGATGACGACGATGCTCCGGAGACGGTCTCCATCGCCTCACCGGTGAGTGCCCCCAGCGCCCCCTCACCGGAGGACGACTGAGACGCTGGCGGCACGATCGGCGGCGGTGCGCGTCCGCTGCCCGAGCCGCCGGCAACTGTTGATGAGAAGGCTCTCATCCGCCTGTCCTGGTCCTCTCATCGGCGCGGAGCAGGATCAGTGCTGAACGATCCCGCAGAGAGCGGGACGACAGCGAAGGAGACACCATGAAGACTCATGCCGCGTGGATAGTGACCGGGGCGCTGGGAGTGCTGGGGGTCACCGGCACCGCGGTGACGGCAGCCGCAGACGCGCTGCCTCCCTCCTCCGCGAGTGTGCAGGCGGCACACGTGGGTGGCGACAGGATCCAGGCCGTCGCGCGCGACGGGGGAGCCGAGCCGACTGCTGACCCTGCGACCGTCGCAGCGCAGAGTGCCACCACGGCTGTCACCGCCCAGAGCGCCCAGAGCGTGCAATCGGCACAGAGTGCGCAGTCGGCACAGAGTGCGCAGACACCGCAGTCGCCGAACACCCCGGCAAGCCCGGTCAGTGCCCCGAGCCCGGCCAGCGCGCAGAGCCCGAACAGCCCGGCGACCCCGAACACCGCGGCCAGCCCGCAGAGCGCGAACACCCCGAACAGCCCGGCGAGCCCGCAGAGCGCCCCGTCCGCCGGTTCCGCCGACTGAGTCGCCAGCACGCGGGCCTCGGTGACCTGTGGGTTCGGCACCGGGGCCCGGCGTGCCCAGCCTCAGCGAGCGCTGCGCAGCCTCACCGGAGTCGGTAGCCCATCCCGCGGACCGTCTCGAACCGGTCAGCACCCAGCTTCTTGCGCAGGTACCGCACGTACACGTCCACCACGTTCGAGCCCGGGTCGAAGTCATACCCCCACACCCGGGAGAGCAGCTGCTCGCGGCTGAGCACCTGACCCGGGCTGCGCAGGAACGTCTCCGCCAGGGTGAACTCCCGCGCGGACAGGTCCACCTCCCGCCCGCCCACAGTGGCCCGGCGGGTGCGCAGGTCCAGCACCAACCCGTCGTGGCTGAGCGTGGCCCCACCGTCGCTGGCCGGCTCGGCACGCAGCCGCAGGCGTACCCGGGCCAAGAGCTCCTCGAACCGGAACGGCTTGGCCATGTAGTCGTCTGCGCCGCCCTCCAGACCGGCCACGGTGTCGGTCACCGAGGAGCGGGCGGTGAGGATGATCACCGGTATCGTCACGCCCTGCCCCCGGATCGTGTTCAGCACCTCGAAACCGTCCTGGTCGGGCAGGCCGAGGTCGAGGACGAGCAGGTCGAACTCGCCCGTGCTGGCCAGGTCGATCGCCTCCGTACCGGTGCGCACCGCGGTGGGCGAGTATCCGGCCGCGCGCAGCCCCTTGGCCACGAACGAGGCGATCCGTTCCTCGTCCTCGGCGATCAAGATCTGACTCATCCTGCCTCCTCCTCCGCAGCTGCCTGCCCAGTCTGCCCGGAACCAGCACCAGGTGGGACCGGGAGGACGATGCTGAACGTGCTGCCGGCGCCGGCGGTGGACTCCAGACCCACCTGCCCGCCGTGCGCCTCGGCGATGAGCGCCACGATCGACAGGCCCAGCCCGGTGCCGTCCACCTCCGGATCCAACCGCTCGAACCGTTCGAAGATGCGCTCCTGGTCGGCCGGTTCGATACCGGTGCCCTCGTCGCGCACCCAGAGCCGCACGGTGCCGGTCGCGGGGGAGTAGCGCGACCCGATGCCCACAGTGGAGCCGTCGGCGGAGAACTTCACCGCGTTCGAGACCAGCTGCAACCACGCCTGCGTGAGCCGGCGCGGGTCCGCCTGGACCTGCACGTCGGCGAGCGAGTCCAGCAGCCACCGGCGCTCACCCAGCGGCTCGGCCTTGGCCAGCACCTCGTCGGTGAGCAGCGCCACGCCCACCGGCACCAGGCGGACGAAGTCCGGACGACGAGCCTTGGCGAGCGTCATCAGGTCCTCGACCAGCAGGTTCATCCGGTCCACCTCGTTCAGCACCAGGGACCGGGTCTCGGCCGCATCCTGAGGGTCGTCGGCATTCATCAGCTCCAGGTGACCCCGCACCACGGTGAGCGGCGTACGCAGCTCGTGCCCGACGTCGTCGAGCAGCTGGCGCTGGGAGCCGAACGCCTGCTCCAGGCGAGCCAGCATCCCGTTCACGGTGGTGGTGAGCGCAGCCAGGTCATCGCGCCCGGTCACCGGGATGCGTCGAGAGAGGTCGTCCGAGGAGCTGATCTCGGCCGCAGCCGTGCGCAGCACTGTCACCGGCAGCAGCATCCGACCCATCACGAACCAACCGATCACGGTGATCCACACCAGCGCCAGCGCAGCGACCAACGCATAGGTGCGGAAGGTGTTGCCGATCTCGGCGTACTCGGCGTCCATGTCGAACGCGAACACCACCGCACCGGTCTGGCTACCGTCCTCGCTGTGCACCGGCAGGCCACGGACACGGTAGGTGCCCTGCTGGGTCTGGACGGTCATGGTGTCCGCACCCGACCAGCGGCTCACTGGGGCGAGAGCCGCCACCAGCTCCGGGTCGTCCTGGATCCGGAACGAGCCGGTCGCACGCGGCACGTAGGCGAGCTCGGTCCCCATGAAGCCGCCCAACGCCTCGTTCTCCGCCGGCACCACCCGGCCGAGCGCAGTGCGGATGACCGCCTCCACCGAGGCGAACGGCGCCCCGGTCTCCGGGTCCACGCCCTCGTGGTACAGGTTCTCGACCTCCGCGCCGTTGCGGAGCAGCGCAGCATCCACCAGGTTGGTGGTGTGGTCCCGCTCCACGGAGTAGGCGGTCAGCCCGGCTGCGACCATCGCCATTGCCGCCAGCCCGATCAGTGCCGCGAGCGCACGGGTGCGCACGCTCATCCTCCACTGCGGGTGACGGCGGGCCATACCGGACATTATCCGCGTGCCGGTCCGCAGGACTCACCCCGCCGGGCTGCGCGTCGGTTCCGGCCGCCGGTGCGGAGCCTTGGCGGCGGTCTGAGCAGCGCGGCAGAGTGCTCTCGCGCACAGTGGTTCGACCTGGCCTGCGATGTCCCGTACACTCCATGAGTGGTGGTTGACGTCCACCAGGCTGGTCTGCGCCCTACGGGGGGTTGGTCTCAGGTGGCGTCCGCCCCGAAGGGCAGTGGCGCAATTGGTAGCGCACCGGTCTCCAAAACCGGCGGTTGTGGGTTCGAGTCCCTCCTGCCCTGCACCTCACGTCCGGACCCCCGACCGCAGCCATCCAGCCAACGAAAGCAGTTCTGTGAGCAGATCCACGAGTCCCGACTCGGGCGAGCCCGAGGACGTCGGCCGTGGTGACTCTGCGTCGGACCGGGCCGAGGACGGCGAGTCGCAGACCGACGTGAACGACGTGACAGACGAGGCGCACGACTCTGGTGCAGCCAGCGCCAGCGGTGACCAGGCCACGACCGACGCCCAGGACGGCTCCCGAGCGGAGGAGGCCAGCGAGGCCGAGTCTGAGGGGTCGGAGGGTACGAAAGGTACGAAGGCAGCCGCCGCGGCCTCGGCGCGTTCCCGCTCGGCGAGCGGAGCTCGGAGCGTGCGCTCGGCCCGCGCCACCTCTGGGCGCACCACCTCGGTGCGTGCGGCTCAGGCCAGCAAGGGACGCGCAACCGTGTCCCGGGCAGAGGCCGAGGCCCGGCGCCAGCCGCGGCCGAACCTGTTCGCCCGGATCCTGAGGTTCGTGCGCGAGGTGATCGCCGAGCTGCGCAAGGTCGTCACCCCGACCCGGAACGAGCTGTTCACCTACGCCGCAGTGGTGGTGGTCTTCCTGATCATCATGATGGCCTACGTCGGCGTGCTGGATTACGGT
Organism: Ruania albidiflava DSM 18029; assembly: GCF_000421225.1. Lineage (GTDB taxonomy): Bacteria > Actinomycetota > Actinomycetes > Actinomycetales > Beutenbergiaceae > Ruania > Ruania albidiflava. The sequence continues at coordinate 331,123 of NZ_ATWL01000003.1, forward strand.
GTGGGGCGCCTGGTGCTCTGGGCGTTCGGCGGCTAGCCGCAGCCCGAGGACCACCAGGACGAACGAGAAAAGACAACGGATGAGGGAAGCAGGTCGAGCACGTGTCTGAAGACGCCCAGGATGAGGTGACCTCCGCCGAGGAGGTGACCGACGCCGTCGAGGCCGAGCAGGCGCCGACGAGCGAGGCACCGGTCGAGGACCCGGTCGCGGCGTTCCGCAGCGAGCTGCGCACCCTGCCCGGTGAGTGGTACGTGATCCACTCCTACGCTGGCTACGAGAACCGCGTGAAGGCCAACCTCGAGTCCCGGATCCAGTCCTTGAACATGGAGGACTACATCTTCGGTGTCGAGGTGCCGATGGAAGAGGTCGTGGAGATCAAGAACTCGGTGCGCAAGCTGGTGCGCCGGGTGCGGATCCCCAGCTACGTGCTGGTCCGGATGGACCTGACCGACGAGTCCTGGGGTGCGGTGCGGCACACGCCGGGGGTGACCGGGTTCGTGGGCAACACCCACTCTCCGGTGCCGCTCACCCTGGACGAGGTGATGTCCATGCTCGCCCCGACCATCGAGGCGAAGGCCCCGGCCCCAGCCGGCGCCGCCCCGGCCAGCGCCCCGGCTGTGCAGGTCGAGTTCTCTGTGGGCGAGTCGGTCACCGTCACCGACGGCCCTTTCGAGACCCTGCCTGCCACCATCTCCGAGATCAGCACCGAGAGCCAGAAGCTCAAGGTCCTGGTTTCGATCTTCGGCCGCGAGACACCAGTCGAGCTGTCGTTCAACCAGGTCGCCAAGATCTGACCGGCTCCACCAGAGCCGCCCCTGACCGGGCAACCGCCCGGCCATGCAACCGGGTCATCGCCCATGGCGTGGGCCCACCGACAGAAAGAGTGACCGCATGCCTCCCAAGAAGAAGGTCACCGGCCTGATCAAGCTCCAGATCCAGGCCGGCGCTGCGAACCCCGCACCGCCGATCGGCCCCGCGCTGGGTCAGCACGGTGTGAACATCATGGAGTTCTGCAAGGCCTACAACGCCGCGACGGAGTCTCAGCGCGGCAACGTGGTCCCGGTGGAGATCACCGTCTACGAGGACCGCTCCTTCACCTTCATCACCAAGACCCCACCGGCCGCCGAGCTGATCAAGAAGGCTGCGGGTGTGGCGAAGGGCTCCGGCACCCCACACACCACCAAGGTCGGTTCGCTGACCCAGGAGCAGGTGCGGGAGATCGCCGAGACCAAGATGGCCGACCTGAACGCCAACGATGTGGACGCTGCCGCGAAGATCGTCGCCGGTACCGCCCGCTCGATGGGGATCACGGTCGACGACTGATCTCCGGCGCCGACCGGCGCCGACGTGGCAGGGCCCGGCGCGGGCCCGTACCACAACTGCTCGATATCTCAAGGAGAAGCAGCATGACTACGCGCAGCAAGAGCTACCGCAAGGCCGCCGAGCTGGTGGACCGTTCCGAGCACTACACCGTGGCCGAAGCCGTGGCGTTGGCGAAGAAGACGTCCACCACCAAGTTCGACGCGACCGTCGAGGTGTCCTTCCGTCTCGGCGTGGACCCGCGCAAGGCGGACCAGCAGGTCCGCGGCACCGTGAACCTGCCCAACGGCACCGGCAAGACCGCGCGGGTGGTCGTGTTCGCCGCCGGCGCCCGCGCCGAGGCTGCGATCGAGGCCGGTGCGGACGAGGTCGGCGCCGACGAGCTGATCGAGAAGGTGGCCGGCGGCTACACCGACTTCGACGCCGCGGTCGCCACCCCGGACCTGATGGGCAAGGTCGGCCGGCTCGGCCGCGTGCTCGGCCCGCGCGGGCTGATGCCGAACCCGAAGACCGGTACGGTGACGATGGACGTGGCCAAGGCCGTCACGGACATCAAGGGCGGGAAGATCGACTTCCGCGTGGACAAGCACGCCAACCTGCAGTTCATCATCGGCAAGACCTCGTTCACCGAGGAGGCGCTGCTGGAGAACTACCAGGCTGCTCTGGACGAGGTGCTCCGGCTCAAGCCGGCCTCGGCCAAGGGCCGCTACATCGCCAAGGCCACGCTGTCCACCACGATGGGTCCGGGCATCCCGCTGGCTGCCTGAGACCAGTACGGACCGATCGACGGCCCGGTACCCGCACCGGGGCCGGGCCGTCGGCACCTGTGACCATCCTCTCACCGGGACGGTTTGGACCACCTGCGCGCGCCCGCTAGACTCGGCACTGCCTCAGACCGCCGGTCGCCCGTCGCTGGACGGGGGTTAAGCCCGCACGAGCGGGGCCAGCGCAGGTGAACGTGACCGATACGCCCACGGCGAGCACCGTCGTCGTGAGCCGTCCAGGCCTCGTGCACCTGCGCGGGGCCTTTTTTCGTGGGCCTGGCCGCGGCACATCACGGAAGGAGGGCTCATGGCACGGCCTGACAAGGCAGCGGCAGTTGCCGAGCTGACGGAGAAGTTCCGCCAGTCTGCGGCTGCAGTGCTGACCGAGTACCGCGGGCTCACGGTGGCCCAGCTCAAGGAGCTGCGCACCGCCCTCGGCAGTACCACCCAGTACGCCGTGGTGAAGAACACGCTCACCCAGATCGCGGCCAAGGAAGCCGGCTTCGACTCGCTCCAGGACCAGCTGACCGGTCCGACCGCTATCGCCTTCGTCTCCGGGGACCCGGTCGAGGCGGCCAAGGGGCTGCGTGACTTCGCCAAGGCCAACCCGTCCCTCGTCGTCAAGGGCGGGCTGATGGAGGGCGACCCCATCAGTGCTGACGACATCACCAAGCTCGCGGACCTCGAGTCCCGTGAGGTGCTCCTGGCCAAGGCCGCGGGCGCCATGAAGGCCAAGCTGCACCAGGCGGCCTACGTCTTCAACGCGCCGGCCGCCAAGGCTGTGCGCACCATCGAAGCCCTGCGGGAGAAGCAGGCGAACGAGGCCGCGGCCTGACGGCCACAGCCTGATCCACCACCACTGCTTCTCGCCCGTGCGCGCAAGCAGGACCAACAGGAAGGAACGCCGATCATGGCGAAGCTCAGCACAGACGAGCTCATCGATGCTTTCAAGGAACTGTCCCTCATCGAGCTCTCCGAGTTCGTGAAGCAGTTCGAGGAGACCTTCGAGGTCACCGCTGCTGCTCCGGCCGCCGTGGCCGTGGCCGGTGGCGCCCCGGCCGCCGGTGGCGACGCCCCGGCCGAGGAGGAGCAGAGCGAGTTCGACGTCATCCTCGAGTCTGTGGGCGACAAGAAGATCCAGGTCATCAAGGAGGTCCGCGCCCTGACCAGCCTCGGTCTGAAGGACGCCAAGGACCTCGTCGACGGCGCCCCCAAGCCGGTGCTCGAGGGCGTCGACAAGGAGGCTGCGGACAAGGCCAAGGAGGCCCTCGAGGGCGCCGGCGCCACCGTCACCCTCAAGTGAGCCACGCGGGGCGGGCAGCTGCCACGCCCCGCCACGGCGCACGCCGTAGAGCCACGACGACGAGGCCCGCACCAGCAACGGTGCGGGCCTCGTTGCCGTAGCGGCCCCCGGCCAGCGGGGACCACCACCAGGACCGGGCGGACCGTACCAGGACCGTCACGGCTCGACCAATACGACTCGCACCACGGCGCTGGACATCTGGCTGCTGTGTGAGTATGCTGTCGCTTTGCGCTGTCGTCTGCCCCAGCACCCATCGTCGGATCCACGAACTTCGCCATGCCACGCGTCGGGCGAGGTCCGAAGAAGCGTGCTTTGGCCGACGTGAGCGTGTGTGCACACAATTCGTAGGGAAGGACCCCTCTTGGCTGCCTCGCGCACCCCTTCTGCTCCGACCGCCGACGCCATCACCCAACGTACCGCCTCCCGCAGGGTCTCGTTCGCGAAGATCCACGAACCGCTCCAGGCACCCGACCTGCTCGGGCTGCAGCTGAACAGCTTTGACTGGCTGCTCGGCAACGAGCGGTGGCAGGCGCGCGTGGCCGAAGCAGTCGAAACCGGCAATAACGACGTCACCACCACCTCCGGCCTGGAGGAGATCTTCACCGAGATCTCCCCGATCGAGGACTTCGGCGCGACCATGTCGCTCTCGTTCCGCGATCACCGCTTCGAGCCGCCCAAGTACACCGCCGAGGAGTGCAAGGAGAAGGACTTCACCTACTCCGCACCCTTGTTCGTGACCGCGGAGTTCGTCAACTACACCACCGGCGAGATCAAGTCCCAGACGGTGTTCATGGGCGAGTTCCCGCTGATGACCGATCGCGGCACGTTCATCATCAACGGCACCGAGCGGGTGGTCGTCTCCCAGCTGGTGCGCTCCCCGGGCGTGTACTTCGAGCGCACCCCGGACAAGACCTCGGACAAGGACATCTTCACTGCGAAGATCATCCCTTCCCGCGGTGCTTGGCTCGAGTTCGAGATCGACAAGCGGGACGCCGTCGGTGTGCGCGTGGACCGCAAGCGCAAGCAGTCGGTGACCGTGTTCCTCAAGGCGCTCGGTATGACCACTGCGGAGATCCGCGAGGAGTTCGCCGACTACCCCACGGTGCTGGAGACCCTGGAGAAGGACACCGTCAACACCCAGGACGAGGCACTGCTGGACATCTACCGCAAGATCCGTCCGGGTGAGCCGCCGACGGTGGAGGCCGGTTCGGCGCTGCTGGACAACTTCTACTTCAACGCCAAGCGGTACGACCTGGCCAAGGTCGGCCGTTACAAGATCGACAAGAAGCTCGGCGTGGACGCGGACCTCAGTGAGTCTGTGCTTGCCCTGGGCGACATCGTCGCGACCATCAAGTACCTGGCCGCCCTGCACAAGGGCGAGCAGACGATCGGCGGTGTGCGTCACGGTGAGCCGATCGAGGTGCACGTCGAGACCGACGACATCGACCACTTCGGCAACCGCCGCATCCGCGCGGTGGGTGAGCTGATCCAGAACCAGGTGCGCACCGGGCTGTCCCGGATGGAGCGGGTGGTCCGGGAGCGGATGACCACCCAGGACGTCGAGGCGATCACGCCGCAGACCCTGATCAACATCCGGCCGGTCGTCGCCTCCATCAAGGAGTTCTTCGGCACCAGCCAGCTGTCCCAGTTCATGGACCAGAACAACCCGCTCGCGGGTCTGACCCACAAGCGCCGGCTCTCCGCGCTCGGCCCGGGTGGGCTGTCCCGCGACCGTGCGGGCATGGAGGTCCGGGACGTGCACCCCTCGCACTACGGCCGGATGTGTCCGATCGAGACCCCCGAGGGGCCGAACATCGGCCTGATCGGCTCCCTGGCGACGTATGCGCGGATCAACCCGTTCGGGTTCGTCGAGACCCCGTACCGCAAGGTCGTCGACGGTCGGGCGACCGACGACGTCGAGTACCTGACCGCGGACGACGAGGACCGGTACGTGATCGCGCAGGCGAACGCGCCGCTGGACGACGAGGGCCACTTCACCGAGGAGACGGTGCTGGTGCGCATCCGTGGTGGTGAGGCGATCGACGTGCCCGCCACGGACGTGGACTACATGGATGTCTCCGCCCGGCAGATGGTCTCGGTGGCCACGGCGATGATCCCGTTCCTGGAGCACGACGACGCCAACCGCGCCCTGATGGGTGCGAACATGCAGCGTCAGGCGGTGCCGCTGGTCCGGTCCGAGGCCCCCCTGGTGGGTACCGGGATGGAGCGGCGCGCGGCCGTGGACGCTGGTGACGTGATCGTGGCGACCAAGGCCGGTGCGGTGACCGAGGTCTCCGCCGACTCGATCCTGGTCGCGAACGACGACGGCACCTCCTCGACCTACCGGGTCGCCAAGTTCCGTCGGTCCAACCAGGGCACCTGCTACAACCAGCGCGTGCTGGTGGACGAGGGTGCCCGGGTAGAGGTGGGCTCGGTGCTCGCCGACGGTCCGGCCACCGACGAGGGCGAGCTCGCCCTCGGTCGCAACCTGCTGGTGGCGTTCATGTCCTGGGAAGGGCACAACTACGAGGACGCGATCATCCTGTCCCAGCGCCTGGTGCAGGACGACGTGCTCTCCTCGATCCACATCGAGGAGCACGAGGTCGACGCCCGCGACACCAAGCTGGGTCCGGAGGAGATCACTCGGGACATCCCGAACGTCTCCGACGAGGTGCTGGCCGACCTGGACGAGCGGGGCATCATCCGCATCGGTGCCGAGGTCGGGGCCGGTGACGTGCTGGTCGGCAAGGTCACCCCGAAGGGGGAGACCGAGCTGACCCCGGAGGAGCGCCTGCTGCGCGCGATCTTCGGGGAGAAGGCTCGTGAGGTGCGCGACACCTCGCTGAAGGTCCCGCACGGTGAGTCCGGCACGGTGATCGCGGTCCGCGAGTTCAACCGGGACGACGGCGACGAGCTGCCCCCGGGTGTGAACCAGCTGGTCCGCGTCTACATCGCCCAGCGCCGCAAGATCACCGACGGCGACAAGCTCGCCGGCCGGCACGGCAACAAGGGCGTCATCGCGAAGATCCTGCCCGTGGAGGACATGCCGTTCCTCGAGGACGGCACCCCGGTGGACATCATCCTCAACCCGCTGGGCGTGCCCGGGCGGATGAACGTCGGCCAGGTGCTCGAGACGCACCTGGGCTGGGTGGCCAAGCAGGGCTGGGACGCCGGTATCGCCGAAGCGAAGAAGGGCAAGCTGCCCGCCTGGGCGGAGAACCTGCGCCCAGAGGCCCTCACCGGTGAGCCGGGTACACCGGTGGCGACCCCTGTGTTCGACGGTCTGCGCGAGACCGAGCTGCGCGGTCTGCTGGAGTCGGCCACGCCGACCCGAGACGGTGACCAGCTGGTGAACGTGGACGGCAAGGCGCGGCTGTTCGACGGCCGCTCCGGCGAACCGTTCCCGTCCGAGATCGCGGTCGGCTACATGTACATCCTGAAGCTGCACCACCTGGTGGACGACAAGATCCACGCCCGGTCCACCGGCCCGTACTCGATGATCACCCAGCAGCCGCTGGGTGGTAAGGCGCAGTTCGGTGGTCAGCGTTTCGGCGAGATGGAGGTGTGGGCGCTCGAGGCCTACGGCGCCGCGTACGCGCTGCAGGAGCTGCTCACCATCAAGTCCGACGACGTCCCCGGCCGGGTCAAGGTCTACGAGGCGATCGTCAAGGGCGAGAACATCCCCGAGCCGGGCATCCCGGAGTCCTTCAAGGTGCTCATCAAGGAGATGCAGTCGCTCTGCCTGAACGTCGAGGTGCTCAGCTCTGACGGCACCTCGATCGAGATGCGCGACACCGACGAGGAGGTGTACCGGGCCGCTGAGGAGCTCGGTATCGACCTCTCCCGCCGCCCCGACGCGAGCAGCGTCGAAGAGATCTGAGCGGGGCCGGCCGGTGCCGAGCGAGCAGCACGCACCGGCCGGAGCCCCGGCTTGATTGGTTCCACACGGTGACTCACCGAAGGAAGTAGGAAAATTGCTCGACGTCAACGTCTTCGACGAGCTGCGTATCGGTCTCGCGACCGCGGACGAGGTCCGCGCCTGGTCGCACGGCGAGGTGAAGAAGCCAGAGACCATCAACTACCGCACCCTCAAGCCTGAGAAGGACGGACTCTTCTGCGAGAAGATCTTCGGCCCCACCCGGGACTGGGAGTGCTACTGCGGAAAGTACAAGCGGGTCCGGTTCAAGGGCATCATCTGCGAGCGCTGCGGTGTGGAGGTCACCCGCTCCAAGGTGCGCCGGGAGCGGATGGGGCACATCGAGCTGGCCGCACCGGTCACCCACATCTGGTACTTCAAGGGTGTGCCCAGCCGGCTCGGCTACCTGCTCGACCTGGCTCCGAAGGACCTGGAGAAGGTCATCTACTTCGCCGCCTACATGATCACCTGGGTGGACGAGGAGGGCCGGCACGAGGACCTGCCCAGCCTGCAGAACGAGATCGACCTGGAGAAGCAGGAGATCACCAAGAAGCGGGACCTGGACATCGCCCAGCGCGGTGAGCGGCTGGAGGCCGACCTGGCCGAGCTGGAGGCCGAGGGTGCCAAGGCGGACGCACGCCGCAAGGTGAAGGACTCCGCCGAGCGCGAGATGGCCCAGCTGCGCAAGCGCGCCGACCAGGAGCTGGACCGCGTGGAGCAGGTCTGGGACCGGTTCAAGAATCTCAAGGTCTCCGACCTGGAGGGTGACGAGCTGCTCTACCGGCAGCTGCTGGACCGCTACGGCAACTACTTCGAGGGTTCGATGGGTGCCGGCGCGATCCAGAAGCGCCTGGAGACCTTCGACCTGGAGGGCGAGGCCGAGGCGCTGCGCGAGGTCATCCGTACCGGCAAGGGCCAGCGGAAGACTCGTGCGCTGAAGCGGCTCAAGGTCGTCAACGCGTTCCTCACCACGAACAACTCCCCGCTGGGTATGGTGCTGGACTGCATCCCGGTCATCCCGCCGGACCTGCGCCCGATGGTGCAGCTCGACGGTGGCCGGTTCGCCACCAGCGACCTGAACGACCTGTACCGCCGGGTGATCAACCGGAACAACCGGCTCAAGCGTCTGCTCGACCTGGGCGCACCGGAGATCATCGTCAACAACGAGAAGCGGATGCTGCAGGAGGCCGTGGACTCGCTGTTCGACAACGGTCGCCGTGGCCGGCCGGTCACCGGACCGGGCAACCGCCCGCTGAAGTCGATCTCCGACATGCTCAAGGGCAAGCAGGGCCGGTTCCGGCAGAACCTGCTCGGCAAGCGTGTGGACTACTCCGGTCGGTCGGTCATCGTGGTCGGCCCGCAGCTGAAGCTGCACCAGTGCGGTCTGCCCAAGCAGATGGCGCTGGAGCTGTTCAAGCCGTTCGTGATGAAGCGCCTGGTCGACCTGAACCACGCGCAGAACATCAAGTCCGCCAAGCGGATGGTCGAGCGGGCCCGCTCCGTGGTGTGGGACGTGCTCGAAGAGGTCATCACCGAGCACCCGGTGCTGCTCAACCGTGCGCCCACGCTGCACCGGCTGGGCATCCAGGCGTTCGAGCCGCAGCTGGTCGAAGGTAAGGCGATCCACCTGCACCCGCTGGTGTGTGGTGCCTTCAACGCCGACTTCGACGGTGACCAGATGGCCGTGCACCTGCCGCTGAGCGCGGAGGCGCAGGCCGAGGCCCGCATCCTGATGCTCTCCAGCAACAACATCCTCAAGCCGTCCGACGGCCGCCCGGTGACCATGCCCTCCCAGGACATGATCGTGGGCCTGTACCACCTCACCGTGGACAAGTCGGGTGAGCCGGCCGGCACCGGCCGCGCGTTCACCTCCGCAGCCGAGGCGCTGATGGCGTTCGACGCTGGTGAGCTGGACATCAACGCCGTGGTCAAGGTGCGGCTGCCCGAGCTCGTCCCGCCGGTCGGCTGGGACGCACCCGAGGGGTACACCGAGGGTGATGACGTGGTGCTGGAGACCACGCTCGGCCGGGTGCTGTTCAACGAGGCCCTGCCCGTGGACTACCCGTTCGTGAACGGGGTCGCGGACAAGAAGGCGATCTCTACGATCGTCAACGACCTCGCCGAGCGGTACCCGAAGGCGGTCGTGGCCGCGAGCCTGGACGCGCTCAAGGACGTGGGCTACTACTGGGCCACCCGGTCCGGGCTGACCATCGCGATCTCTGACGTCGCCACGCCGGAGAACAAGAAGGAGATCCTGGAGTCCTACGAGGGCAAGGCCGCGAAGGTCCAGGGCCAGTTCGACCGCGGTCTGCTCACCGACGACGAACGCCGTCAGGAGCTCGTGGAGATCTGGAACGAGGCCACCGACAAGGTCGCCAAGGCCATGCAGGAGAACTTCACCGAGGACAACACGGTGAACCGCATGGTGACCTCCGGTGCCCGTGGTAACTGGATGCAGGTGCGCCAGATCGCCGGTATGCGTGGCCTGGTGGCCAACCCGAACGGTGAGATCATCCCGCGGCCGATCATGTCGAACTACCGCGAGGGTCTGACCGTGGTGGAGTACTTCATCGCCACCCACGGTGCCCGCAAGGGTCTGGCCGACACCGCGTTGCGGACCGCCGACTCCGGATACCTCACCCGGCGCCTGGTGGACGTCTCCCAGGACGTCATCATCCGCGAGGAGGACTGCGGCACCGAGCGGGGTCTGACCCTGCCGATCGTGGAGCAGCTGCCGAACGGGTCCACCCGCCGTGCGGACACGGTGGAGACCAGCGTGTACGGCCGGTCGCTGGCTGGTGCGGTCACCGATGCGAACGGCACCGTGCTCGGTGAGGGCGGTGACGACGTGGGTGACGTGCTCATCGACACCCTGGTGGCCGCCGGTGTGGAACAGCTCAAGGTGCGCTCGGTGCTCACCTGTGAGTCCCGCGTGGGCACCTGCGCCAAGTGCTACGGCCGCTCCTTGGCCACCGGCAAGCTGGTGGACATCGGTGAGGCCGTGGGCATCATCGCCGCCCAGTCGATCGGTGAGCCCGGCACCCAGCTGACGATGCGGACCTTCCACACCGGTGGTGTGGCCAGTGCCGATGACATCACGCAGGGTCTGCCGCGTGTGGCCGAGCTGTTCGAGGCCCGCACCCCCAAGGGTGAGGCGCCGATCAGCGAGGTCGCCGGGCGGGTCAGCATCGAGGACACCGACCGGGCACGCAAGATCGTCGTCACCCCCGACGACGGTAGCGAGGACGTGTCCTACCAGGTCACCCGCCGTGCCCGTGCGCTGGTGCGCGACGGGGACCACGTGGCCGTCGGGCAGCAGCTCGTCGGTGGTGCGGTGGACCCGAAGAAGGTGCTGCGCATCCTCGGTCCGCGTGCGGTGCAGAAGCACCTGGTGGACGAGGTGCAGGACACCTACCGCTCCCAGGGTGTGGACATCCACGACAAGCACATCGAGGTCATCGTGCGGCAGATGCTGCGCCGGGTGACCGTGCTGGACTCCGGGAACTCGAACCTGCTGCCGGGTGAGCTCGCCGAGCGGGCCCGGTTCGAGGACGAGAACCGGCGCGTGGTCTCCGAGGGCGGTCAGCCGGCCTCGGGTCGTCCCGAGCTGATGGGTATCACCAAGGCCTCGCTGGCCACGGACTCGTGGCTGTCGGCGGCGTCCTTCCAGGAGACCACCAAGGTGCTCACCGAGGCTGCCATGAGCGGCCGCAGCGACGCCCTGATGGGCCTGAAGGAGAACGTCATCCTCGGTAAGCTCATCCCGGCCGGCACCGGCCTGCCCCGGTACCGGAACATGCGGGTGGAGCCCACCGAGGAGGCCAAGGCCGAGCTGTACCCGAGCTTCGGCTACGACGAGATCGACTACGGTCCGATGACCGACGGCGGCGAGGCGATCGCCCTGGAGGAGCTGGACCTCGGCCGCGGCTACGAGGCGGACTTCCGCTGAGCCAGCCCGGCTGACGCACGACGGCCCGGTACCCGCGAGGGTGCCGGGCCGTCGTGCGTCTGCACCCCGCACACCCCACCCGGAGCACCCCGCCCCTCCGCGTGAATCCATTCGGTCGGCAGCTGGCCCGCGGGGTCGTGCTCTGCGGTATCGTCCCACCGCGGGAAGTGTCGATCGCGCGGCGCCGAGTGGGATCAGCGGCTGCGCCAACACCGGCGAGGACGAGGGGGAAGGCCAATGGGCCAAGGCACTGCGGCTGACCTGCGCAGCGCGCAGCGGGTGCTGTGCTACGGCGCCACCGGCTCCGGCAAGTCCACGACCGCCACGATGCTGGGCGAGCTGCTCGGGCTGCCGGTCGTGCTCGTCGACGAGATCTGCTGGCTCCCGGGCTGGCAGAAGCGCGATCCCGACCAGCAGCACGAGATCCTCACCGGGCTGCTCAGCGAGCCGAGCTGGGTGTTCGACTCGGTGTACTCCAGCGAGCGGGAGTACGCCCTGCAGCGAGCCGACGTGATCGTGGCCCTGGACTACCCTCGTGCGCTCTCCCTGTGGCGGCTGCTGCGCCGCACCGAGCGCCGGATCCGCACCGCGGAGCTGGTCTGCAACGGCAACATCGAGACGTGGCGCCACACGCTCGCCCGGGACTCGATCATCTGGTGGCACTTCCACAGCTGGCGCATCAAGCGGCAGCGGATGCGTGCCTGGTACGCGGACTCGGACGCGCCGCCGGTCATCCTGCTCCGCCGGCCCCGTGACCTGCGCCGCCTGGTCGCCCAGCTCTGAGTCCGCGGCTGCACCGCTGTCTCAGGTACGCGCCGCGATCTGAGGTTGTGCGCTCAGACCGCCGCGCGGACCTCAGACAGGTGCCTGCCGGGGGGAGCGGGCTCGCGCGGTCGCCGGTCGTCGGAGCAGCGGGGCGCTCAGCCGCCGGTCACCGGGGCGCCAGCGCACCGGTGGCGAGCAGCGCATGCTGGCGCACGCGTTCTGCGCTGAGCGGGTCGGCGGGGTCTGCGCGGGCTGCGGGGTGGGTGACCAGCTCCACCTCGCCATCGGGCAGGTCGACCAGGAGATCCGCAACGTCGGCAGCGTCCGGCACCTCGGTGACCAGCACGTCCGGCAGCACCAGACCAGCTGCGTCGGCTGCCGCCACCGCGCGGGCATGCAGCGCTGCTTCCGTCGAGGTCAGACCATCGGGCGCGCGCCGCGGAAGGCGCAGCCGCAGCCGGTAGCGGGCCGCCACCTCGATCGACTCTGCGAGCACCCCGCCGGCCCGGACCGCTTCCGGGCCCAGTCCGTAGAGCGCCGACGTGTGCAGGTCCAGGTGCGCGGGGCAGTGGCCTGCGGTGATCATCGCTTCCACCTGCGCCGCGATCCGTGCCGTGACCTGGTCGCTGGTGGCGCCGACCAGCTCGGCTGCGGTGAGCTGTACGTGCACCCCCAGCGGCACCAGGTCCGCCAGCGCGGCCATCGCCATGCTCGCCCCGGGAGCACCGACGAGAACGGACGCCGCGGACAGGTGACCCGCCCGGGCCAGCTGGGTCACGCCGTCGTCGATGGCAGCGGACTGGCCGACATCGTCGGCCACCACGCGCAGCGAGCCGGTCACGGTGCGCTGTCGGCGGAGCCGGGTTCACCCGTGGGGTGCGACTCACCGGAGGGCAGCGAATCTGAGGTACCCGGTGCGGACTGAGGCTCTCCGAACTCGCCTCCGGCCGCGTCCGTGACCTCCGATGCAGACGGGGCCGAGTCAGCCCCGCTCCCCGCGCGCCCCTGCTCCACCACCCGCCGGTCGAACCGTACGAAGAGGCTCAGCAGCGCGGCCAGGGCCACCAGCACCGCCGGGAACACCGAGATGAGGAACCGAGCCGCCTGGTCCGGCGCCGACCCCGGGTTGTCCCCGCTGTCGAACCCGAACAGCCACCAGACCGCCAGGAACGCCAGCGACTTGATCCACGCGTTCAGCCGGTTGAAGAACCCGAACGCGGCCAGGAACATCCCCTCCCGACGGTTGCCGGTGCGCGCTGCGTCCTCGTCCAGCAGCCGGGCGACGATCAGGTCGTTGGTGGCCATCACCCCGCTGTAGCCCAGCCCGACCAGCGCCCCGATGCCGATCGCGGACAGCAGCCCGGTCGCCGCCGACATCAGCGCCAGTGCACCGGCGAGCACCACCAGGGCCATCCGCCACATCCGCTCCGGTCCGTGCCGGCGCACCAGCCTGGTCCACAGCAGCAGGCACGCGGCGCTGATCCCGATCACCGAGGCGAGCAGGTAGCTGGCGTTGCCGCTGGGGAGCCCGAGGGTGTAGTCCACGAAGAACGGGACCGCTGCGATCACCAGCGCCATCCCGGCTGAGTACGCACCGCCGGCCAGCGCGATCAGCCAGAACTTGCGCTGGGAGAAGATCGTCCGCACCGTGTCCCACAGCCGCGGCGGCGCCGACGCCCAGGCGGCCGGATCCTCCCGGGCGCCGGTGGCGCAGACGATGATCACCGTCACGGCGACCACGGCGAGGATCATCGCGGTGGCGGAGTAGCCGATCTTGTCCGCGACCATCGGCACCATCGCCACCGACAGGATCATCGCCACCAGCTGGAAACCCTGCCGCATCGAGTTCGCCACCGCCCGGCGGTTCTCGACCGGGAACAGCTCGGGCAGCAGCGCCCCGTAGTTGGCGTTCACCAAGGAGTCGGTGGTCCCGGTGAGCACCACGAACAGCGCGAACCAGGCCACCAGGGTCCAGCCGTCCAGGTCCGGCGGGGTGAAGAACAGCACGAACGACAGGCCCAGCACCGGGGCGCCGACGATCATCCACGGCCGGCGGCGGCCCCACCGGGTGCGAGTCCGGTCGGACAGGTACCCGTAGACCGGGTTGTCCACTGCGTCGATCACCGCGTAGACCGCCAGCACCGCCGCATAGGCACGCGTGGACATACCCAGGTCGTTGATGTAGAAGTAGGCCATGAACGCCAGGAACATGTTGATCGGCAACGAGGTGCCGAACATGCCGACGGCGTAGCGTGCCGGGGCAGTAGGCCGCACCGGGACGGGCCGCAGCCCGCTGTGCGCGTCGGTGCTTGTACCCACGCTGCCACTGTGCCACGCTGGGCACCGGATGTGGCGGGAATCGCCACATCCGCCGGTGTTCCCGCTGTGTTGCCGTGCGACCAGGTGCACTCTCGGGCCGAGGCAGGGCACGCCGGACGTGGTCGGGACCACACCGCTGCTGCTTTGACGCCGTTGCCGCGCCCGGAGTACTCTGGTCGGCAGTGCCCGCTCTGTCGGGCTCTCGCGTGCGCGCACACCGGTTCCGTTCTCGGACTCCCGGCAGGGCGTGTGGTGGGTCTCCACCGACTGGGCGCGAGCACGACCTCCACTGATCTCAGTTCGGTCGTGCGGCGAGCCCAGAAGGCGACGACACGCCCGAGCGCGGGGGTCCTCTCGGGGTGGATCTGAGCCGGTCTGAGCGCCGGAACCAACCGATCGGTCCCCGATCACCAGAGCAGTCAAACGTTCGAGACGGAGAAGTAGTGCCCACCATCCAGCAGCTGGTCCGCAAGGGCCGCAGCGCCCGCGTCGGCCAGACCAAGACGCCGGCGCTGAAAGGCAGCCCGCAGCGTCGGGGCGTCTGCACCCGCGTGTACACCACCACCCCGAAGAAGCCGAACTCCGCGCTCCGCAAGGTCGCGCGTGTGAAGCTCTCCAACGGCATCGAGGTCACCGCCTACATCCCCGGCGTGGGCCACAACCTGCAGGAGCACTCCATCGTGCTCGTGCGCGGTGGTCGTGTGAAGGACCTGCCCGGTGTGCGCTACAAGATCGTCCGTGGCGCCCTGGACACCCAGGGTGTGCGCGGTCGTCAGCAGGCCCGGAGCCGTTACGGCGCGAAGAAGGAGAAGAAGTAATGCCTCGTAAGGGCCCGGCCCCGAAGCGGCCACTGTCCCCGGATCCGGTCTACGGGTCGGCCACGGTGACCCAGCTGGTCAACCGCGTGCTGGTGGACGGCAAGAAGTCCACGGCCCAGCGGATCGTCTACGGCGCCCTGGACGGGGTGCGGGAGAAGACCCAGTCCGACCCCGCCGTCGTGCTCAAGCGCGCCCTGGAGAACGTGCGCCCCACGCTCGAGGTGCGCTCCCGCCGTGTGGGTGGCGCCACCTACCAGGTCCCGGTCGAGGTGCGTACCTCCCGGCAGACCACCCTCGCGCTGCGCTGGCTCGTGGACTACGCCCGGGTCCGCCGCGAGAAGTCCATGACCGAGCGCCTGATGAACGAGATCCTGGACGCCTCCAACGGCCTCGGCGCCGCAGTGAAGCGCCGTGAGGACACGCACAAGATGGCCGAGTCCAACAGGGCGTTCGCGCACTACCGCTGGTAGGCCAGGAGCGCGTCGACCGGCGCGCCCGCCCCAGCACCGACCTCGCTCGAGACGACATAGAAGAGAGCAACTGTGGCACAGGACGTGCTGACTGACCTGACCAAGGTCCGCAACATCGGCATCATGGCGCACATCGACGCCGGGAAGACCACCACGACCGAGCGGATCCTGTTCTACACCGGCGTGAACTACAAGCTCGGTGAGACCCACGACGGTGCCTCGACCACCGACTGGATGGAGCAGGAGAAGGAACGCGGCATCACCATCACCTCCGCCGCGGTGACCTGCTTCTGGGACAACAACCAGATCAACATCATCGACACCCCGGGGCACGTGGACTTCACCGTCGAGGTGGAGCGCTCCCTGCGCGTGCTCGACGGTGCGGTCGCAGTCTTCGACGGCAAGGAGGGCGTGGAGCCCCAGTCGGAGACGGTCTGGCGGCAGGCGGACAAGTACAACGTGCCGCGCATCTGCTTCGTCAACAAGATGGACAAGCTCGGTGCGGACTTCTACCACACCGTGGACACCATCGTCTCCCGCCTCAGCGCCACCCCGCTGGTGATGCAGCTACCGATCGGTGCTGAGTCCGACTTCATCGGCGTGGTCGACCTGATCACGATGAAGGCGATGGTCTGGCCTGGTGACGCCAAGGGTGATGTGAGCCTCGGCGCCGCCTACGAGACCCGGGAGATCCCCGAGGACCTGCAGGCCAAGGCCGAGGAGTACCGCGCCAAGCTCGTCGAGCAGGCCGCCGAGGCCACCGAAGAGCTGATGGAGAAGTACCTCGAGGGCGAAGAGCTCACCGAGGAGGAGATCCGTGCCGGCGTGCGCGAGCTGACCATCACCTCCCAGGCCTACCCGGTGTTCTGCGGGTCGGCGTTCAAGAACCGTGGTGTGCAGCCGATGCTGGACGCCGTGGTCGACTACCTGCCCTCCCCGATGGACGTGCCGGCGATGCTCGGCCACGTCCCCGGCAAGGAGGACGAGGAGATCACCCGGCACGCGGGCGAGGACGACCCGTTCTCCGCACTCGCGTTCAAGATCGCCACGCACCCGTTCTTCGGCACGCTCACCTTCATCCGCGTCTACTCCGGTACCGCCAAGCCCGGCACCCAGGTGCTGAACGCGACCAAGGGCAAGCGTGAGCGCATCGGGAAGCTTTTCCAGATGCACGCCAACAAGGAGAACCCGGTCGAGGAGCTGCACGCCGGGCACATCTACGCCGTCATCGGTCTGAAGGACACCACCACCGGTGACACGCTGTGTGCGATGGACTCTCCGGTGGTGCTGGAGTCGATGAGCTTCCCGGAGCCGGTGATCTTCGTGGCCATCGAGCCGAAGACCAAGGGCGACCAGGACAAGCTCTCCGCCGCCATCCAGAAGCTCGTCGCCGAGGACCCGACCTTCACCGTCTCGCTGAACGAGGAGACCGGCCAGACCGAGATCGGCGGCATGGGCGAGCTGCACCTGGACGTGTTCGTGGACCGGATGCGCCGCGAGTTCAAGGTCGAGGCCAACGTCGGCAAGCCGCAGGTGGCCTACCGCGAGACGATCCGCCGCACGGTGGAGAAGCTCGACTACACCCACAAGAAGCAGACCGGTGGCTCCGGGCAGTTCGCGAAGGTGCAGATGACCTTCGAACCGCTGGAGGCCTCCGCCGGCGAGATGTACGAGTTCGAGAACAAGGTCACCGGTGGCCGTATCCCGCGCGAGTACATCCCCAGCGTGGATGCCGGTGTGCAGGACGCGATGACCGGCGGCACGCTCGCCGGGTACCCGCTCGTGGGCATCAAGGCCACGCTCCTGGACGGCGCCTACCACGACGTCGACTCCTCGGAGATGGCCTTCAAGATCGCTGGTTCGATGGCTCTGAAGGAAGGCGTCAAGCGCGCCGACCCGGTGCTGCTCGAGCCGGTCATGGACGTCGAGGTGCGTACCCCGGAGGAGTACATGGGGGAAGTGATCGGCGACCTGAACTCCCGGCGTGGACAAATCCAGTCGATGGAGGACGCCAGCGGTGTTAAGGTAGTTCGCGCCTTGGTGCCGCTGACCGAGATGTTCGGTTACATCGGTGACCTGCGTTCCAAGACGCAGGGACGCGCGGTGTACTCGATGCAGTTCAGCAACTACGCCGAGGTTCCTCGGAACGTTGCTGAGGAGATCATCAAGAAGACCCGGGGCGAGTAGTCCCACAGGTCGACCACTATCATCACCAAACAACCGACCCGTAGGACGCGTACGCCCCCGTGGTGACACCAGTCGCCGCAGCAGCTGCGCACAACTACCCGAGTTCCAGGAGGAACACCAGTGGCGAAGGCCAAGTTCGAGCGGACCAAGCCGCACCTCAACATCGGCACGATCGGTCACGTCGACCACGGTAAGACGACGCTGACCGCGGCGATCTCCAAGGTGCTGGCGGACAAGTACCCGGACGTGAACACCGCATCCGCCTACGACGCGATCGACAACGCGCCGGAGGAGAAGCAGCGCGGTATCACGATCAACGTCTCCCACCAGGAGTACCAGACGGAGAAGCGCCACTACGCGCACGTCGA
Organism: Ruania albidiflava DSM 18029; assembly: GCF_000421225.1. Lineage (GTDB taxonomy): Bacteria > Actinomycetota > Actinomycetes > Actinomycetales > Beutenbergiaceae > Ruania > Ruania albidiflava. The sequence goes on from NZ_ATWL01000003.1 coordinate 349,302, forward strand.
CGCCCCGGGTCACGCTGACTACATCAAGAACATGATCACCGGTGCCGCCCAGATGGACGGTGCGATCCTCGTGGTCGCCGCGACCGATGGTCCGATGGCCCAGACCCGTGAGCACGTGCTGCTCGCCCGCCAGGTCGGCGTGCCGTACCTGCTGGTGGCGCTGAACAAGTCCGACATGGTCGACGACGAGGAGATCCTCGAGCTCGTCGAGATGGAGGTCCGTGAGCTGCTCTCCAGCCAGGACTTCCCCGGCGACGACGTGCCGGTGATCCGCGTGTCCGCGCTGAAGGCGCTCGAAGGCGACCCGCAGTGGGTGAAGTCCATCGAGGACCTCATGGACGCCGTGGACGAGAACGTGCCGGACCCGGTGCGCGACATCGACAAGCCGTTCCTGATGCCGATCGAGGACGTCTTCACCATCACCGGCCGCGGCACCGTGGTCACCGGTCGGGTGGAGCGCGGTCAGCTGAAGGTGAACGAGGAGGTCGAGATCGTCGGCATCCGTCCGTCGCAGAAGACCACCATCACCGGCATCGAGATGTTCCGCAAGCTGCTGGACACTGCGGACGCTGGTGAGAACGTGGGTCTGCTGCTGCGCGGCACCAAGCGCGAGGACGTGGAGCGTGGCCAGGTCGTGGTCAAGCCCGGCTCGATCACCCCGCACACCAACTTCGAGGCGCAGGTCTACATCCTGGCCAAGGACGAGGGCGGCCGGCACAACCCGTTCTACTCGAACTACCGTCCGCAGTTCTACTTCCGCACCACCGACGTCACCGGTGTCATCACCCTGCCCGAGGGCACCGAGATGGTCATGCCCGGCGACAACACCGAGATGACGGTCGAGCTGATCCAGCCGATCGCCATGGAGGAGGGCCTCGGCTTCGCCATCCGTGAGGGTGGCCGCACCGTCGGCTCCGGTCGCGTGACCAAGATCATCAAGTGATCTCCCGCCAGGGACTCCCTGGCACCTGGAGGGCCCGTCGAGCACGTCTCGGCGGGCCCTTCCGCGTGTCTCTGCCGGTCGCCGCAGCCTCATCCGCTGCCGCGCCACCTGCAGTCAGCGCCGCCCGCCACCGGCCCCGCCTCGATGCGTTCGAGGTACCGCCGGCGGTCTGAGGTCGTCGCGGTCAGCCTCAGACCGCCGTGCTGGCCTCCGATGGGGCCGATGACGGCGGGGCTTGCCCGGGTCGGTGTGCCTCGCGTGCCGGTCGCTGACGGCGGAGCACGCCCGGCGTAGATTGCGTTCAGCGGACACTGTGGTCCAGCCCACCCGGGCTCGACTTGGGGAATGGGCGGCACCTGTGGCAAACTGTTCAGGTTGCCTCGCCCGCGAGGTGCGTCAGTGTGTGCGTCGGTCGAGCTCTCGACCTGGACATCCGCCGACGACCGCGGCCCGGTAGCCATCCAGTGGTTCGAGACCGACTGGTCCTGTGTGGGCCTGGCGGTGAACACACGAAAGTCATCCTCCGACCAGCACCAACCAAGGTGTCCAGCGGTGGGGTGTGTCAGAAGGACGCGACACGCCCGAGCGCGGGGGTCGGTCAGTAGCGGTTCGAAGAGAGAGAGTCAGACGACGCCATGGCGGGACAGAAGATCCGCATCCGGCTCAAGTCCTACGACCACGAGGTCATCGACAGCTCGGCGCGCAAGATCGTCGACACGGTGAGCCGCGCTGGTGCGACGGTCGTGGGCCCGGTGCCGCTGCCAACTGAGAAGAACGTGTTCTGCGTCATCCGTTCTCCGCACAAGTACAAGGACAGCCGTGACCATTTCGAGATGCGGACGCACAAGCGGCTGATCGACATCGTCGACCCGACGCCGAAGGCCGTGGACTCGCTCATGCGCCTCGACCTGCCGGCTGACGTCAACATCGAGATCAAGCTCTGAGGACATCAGTCATGACTTCACTTCCCTCCCAGTCCGAGCGCGTCGTCAAGGCGGTCCTCGGCACCAAGCTCGGCATGACCCAGGTGTGGGACGACGCCGGCCGCCTGGTGCCGGTCACGGTCGTGCAGGTGGGCACCAACGTCGTGACCCAGGTCCGCACGGTCGAGAAGGACGGCTACTCCGCCGTGCAGCTCGGCTTCGGTCAGATCGACCCGCGCCGCACCAGCCAGCCGCTGCGCGGCCACTTCGAGAAGGCCGGGGTCACCCCGCGCCGGCACGTGGCCGAGGTCCGTACGGCAGACGCGGCCGAGTACAACCTCGGCCAGGAGCTCACGGCGGACACCTTCGAGGCGGGCGCCACGGTCGACGTGGTCGGCACCAGCAAGGGCAAGGGCACCGCCGGTGTGATGAAGCGGCACGGCTTCGGCGGGGCCAGCGCCTCCCACGGTGCGCACCGCAACCACCGCAAGCCGGGGTCGATCGGCGGCGCTGCGACACCCGGGCGCGTGTTCCGCGGCCAGCGGATGGCCGGCCGGATGGGCAACGCCCGACAGACCACCCAGAACCTCACGATCCACGCGGTGGACGCGGAGAAGGGCCTGCTGCTCGTCTCCGGCGCCGTCCCCGGGCCCAAGGGCGGCCTCGTCGTGGTCAAGACTGCTGCGAAGGGGGCGTGAAGCCGATGACTGCGCTCGCCCAGAACGACCAGGTCGTCGACGTGCTCGACGCCGAGGGTGCCAAGCAGGGCACGGCGACCCTGCCGGCGTCGATCTTCGACGTCACCACCAACGTGCCGCTGATCCACCAGGTCGTGGTGGCTCAGCTCGCCGCCGCGCGGCAGGGCACCCACAAGACCAAGACCCGTGCCGAGGTGGCCGGCGGTGGCGCCAAGCCATGGCGGCAGAAGGGCACCGGTCGCGCCCGGCAGGGCTCGATCCGCGCCCCGCAGTTCGCCGGCGGTGGCATCGTGCACGGCCCGGTGCCGCGGGACTACAGCCAGCGCACCCCGAAGAAGATGAAGGCCGCTGCCCTGCGCGGTGCCCTGTCCGACCGGGCCCGCGCCGGCCGCGTGCACGTGCTGAGCAGCCTCGTCGCCGGCCAGACCCCGTCCACCCGTACCGCGGTCCAGGCGCTGGCCAACGTCACCTCCTCCCGGCACGTGCTCGTGGTGCTGGACCGGGAGGACGATCTGAGCTGGACCAGCCTGCGCAACGTGCCCACTGTGCACCTCATCCACCCCGACCAGCTGAACACCTACGACGTGCTGGTCAGCGACGACGTGGTGTTCACCTCCGCAGCGCTGGACGCGCTGGTGGGCACCGGCACCGGCGCGACCGAAGCCGAGGAGGAGCAGAAGTGACTGCACTGACCAAGGACCCCCGCGACGTCGTCATCGCCCCGGTGGTCTCGGAGAAGAGCTACAACCTGCTCGACGAGGGCAAGTACACCTTCCTGGTGGACCCGCGCTCGAACAAGACCGAGATCAAGGTCGCGATCGAGAAGATCTTCGACGTGAAGGTCGCCTCGGTGAACACGATCAACCGCAAGGGCAAGACGCGCCGCACCCGGTTCGGGCTCGGCAAGCGCAAGGACACCAAGCGCGCCATCGTCACCCTGCGCGAGGGCACCATCGACATCTTCGGCGCCTGAGCGGCCGGGGAAGAGTGAGGATCGAATCTCATGGCAATCCGTAAGTACAAGCCGACGACGCCGGGCCGCCGTGGCTCCTCCGTCGCCGACTTCGTCGAGCTCACCCGCACGACGCCGGAGAAGTCGCTGGTCCGTCCGCTCACCAAGAGCGGAGGGCGCAACAGCGCCGGCCGCATCACCGCCCGCCACATCGGCGGCGGTCACAAGCGGGCCTACCGGGTGATCGACTTCCGTCGGAACGACAAGGACGGGGTGCCGGCGAAGGTCGCGCACATCGAGTACGACCCGAACCGCACCGCGCGGATCGCGTTGCTGCACTACGCCGACGGGGAGAAGCGCTACATCCTCGCCCCGGTGCGGCTCAAGCAGGGCGACCGCGTCGAGAACGGCCCTGGTGCGGACATCAAGCCCGGCAACAACCTGCCGCTGCGCAACATCCCGGTCGGCACCGTGGTCCACGCCGTGGAGCTCAAGCCCGGTGGCGGGGCCAAGATCGCCCGCTCTGCCGGTGCCTCGGTGCAGCTGGTGGCCCGGGAGGGCAAGTTCGCCCAGCTGCGGATGCCCTCCGGCGAGATCCGCAACGTGGACGCCCGCTGCCGCGCCAGCATCGGCGAGGTCGGCAACGCCGAGCAGGCGAACATCAGCTGGGGCAAGGCCGGCCGGATGCGCTGGAAGGGCAAGCGCCCGCAGACCCGCGGTGTGGCGATGAACCCGGTGGACCACCCGCACGGTGGCGGTGAGGGCAAGACCTCCGGTGGTCGGCACCCGGTGAGCCCCTGGGGCCAGCCCGAGGGCCGGACCCGTCGTCCGAACAAGCCGAGCGACCCGCTGATCGTGCGTCGTCGGCGCACCGGCAAGAAGCGCTGATAGGGAGAAGACCACGAGATGCCTCGCAGTTTGAAGAAGGGCCCCTTCGTCGACGACCACCTGCAGAAGAAGGTGGACGCCCAGAACGAGAAGGGCACCAAGAACGTCATCAAGACCTGGTCCCGCCGGTCGGTCATCACCCCGGACTTCCTGGGCCACACCTTCGCGGTGCACGACGGTCGCAAGCACGTCCCGGTGTTCGTCACCGAGTCGATGGTCGGCCACAAGCTCGGGGAGTTCGCCCCGACGCGCACGTTCCGTGGGCACGAGAAGGACGACCGCAAGGCGCGTCGTCGCTGACCTGAGCGACCGAACCACCAGAACTCACAAGAAGGCAGGACATCGATGGAAGCCAAGGCGCAGGCGCGGTTCGCGCGCGTCACGCCCCTCAAGGCCCGGCGGGTCGTGGACATGGTCCGCGGCAAGCGGGCCGAGGAGGCCGTGACCGTGCTCCGGTTCGCCCCGCAGGCGGCGGCGGAGACCGTCCGCAAGGTAGTCGAGAGCGCGGTGGCCAATGCTCGTGTGAAGGCGGAGCAGGCCTCGGTCGCTTTCAACCCCGGCGATCTGGTGATCGCCGAGGCATTCGTTGACGAGGGTCCGACCCTGAAGCGGTTCCGCCCCCGGGCGCAGGGCCGTGCCAACCGGATCTTCAAGCGCACCAGCCACATCACTGTGATCGTGGCCGAGCGTGAGACCAAGGGAGGGGCTCGCTGATGGGCCAGAAGGTCAACCCCACAGGGTTCCGGCTCGGTGTCACGACCGACCACCGGTCCCGCTGGTTCGCTGACTCCACCAAGGAGGGCCAGCGCTACCGCGACTACGTCCGTGAGGACGTGAAGATCCGCAAGCTGATGGCCACCGGTCTGGAGCGTGCCGGTATCGCCAAGGTGGAGATCGAGCGCACCCGGGACCGGGTCCGTGTCGACCTGCACACTGCGCGTCCGGGAATCGTCATCGGCCGCCGCGGTGCTGAGGCGGACCGGCTGCGTGGTGAGCTGGAGAAGCTCACCGGCAAGCAGGTGCAGCTGAACATCCTCGAGGTGAAGAACCCGGAGATCGACGCCCAGCTGGTCGCCCAGGGGATCGCCGAGCAGCTCGCCTCCCGCGTCTCCTTCCGCCGCGCGATGCGCAAGGGGATCCAGTCGGCGCTGCGCGCGGGTGCCAAGGGCATCCGGGTACAGGTCTCCGGTCGCCTCGGCGGCGCCGAGATGAGCCGCACCGAGTTCTACCGCGAGGGTCGGGTGCCGCTGCACACGCTGCGCGCCTACATCGACTACGGCTTCTTCGAGGCCCGCACCACCTTCGGCCGCATCGGCGTGAAGGTGTGGGTCTACAAGGGCGACCAGACCGAGCGCGACTTCGCCCGCGAGCAGGCCGCCGCCGCACCCCGGTCCGGGCGCGGGCGTGGCCGTGGCCGGGACTCGGGCCGCCGTGGCGAGCCCCGCGGTGAGCAGCCAGCTGCTACCGCACCGGCGACCGACGCATCTGCAACCACCACCGCCGCGGCCCAGCCCGCGAGCGGTTCCGAGACGGAGGCCTGAGCCATGCTCATCCCCCGGCGCACCAAGCACCGTAAGCAGCACCACCCCAAGCGCAGCGGTGTCGCCACCGGCGGCACCACGGTCGCCTTCGGTGACTACGGCATCCAGGCGCTCGAGCGCGCCTACGTGACCAACCGGCAGATCGAGGCGGCCCGTATCGCCATGACCCGGCACATCAAGCGTGGCGGAAAGGTGTGGATCAACATCTTCCCGGACCGTCCGCTGACCAAGAAGCCGGCGGAGACCCGGATGGGTTCCGGCAAGGGGTCACCGGAGTGGTGGGTGGCCAACGTCAAGCCCGGCCGAGTGATGTTCGAGCTCGGTGGCGTGGACGAAGAGCTGGCTCGTGAGGCCCTGCGCCGCGCGCAGCACAAGCTTCCGATGAAGACACGTTTCATCTCTCGCGAGGGTGGTGACATCTGATGGCTATCGGGTCGAAGGACCTCATGCCCGCCGACCTGGACGGGATGGACAACGAGCGGCTGGCCTCGGAGCTGAAGAAGGCCAAGCAGGAGCTGTTCAACCTGCGGTTCTCCTCCGCCACCGGGCAGCTCGAGGACCATGGCCGGCTGAAGACCGTGCGGCGCGACATCGCCCGCATCTACACGATCCTGCGGGAGCGCGAGCTGGACATTCGCAGCGAGCCCACCGCCGAGGCGAAGTGAACGAGAAGGTGAGCACTGTGACGAGCTCCGAGAACCAGCCTGCTGAGCGCAACATCCGCAAGTCCCGCCGTGGGTACGTGGTCAGCGACAAGATGGACAAGACCGTCGTGGTCGCGGTGGAGGACCGGGTCAAGCACCCGCTCTACGGCAAGGTCATGCGACGCACCAACAAGGTCAAGGCGCACGACGAGGCCAACGCTGTGGGCGTGGGCGACCTCGTGTCGATCATGGAGACGCGGCCGCTGTCAGCCACCAAGCGCTGGCGCGTGGTCGAGGTCCTCGAAAAGGCCAAGTGATCCACCTCTCCGGCGCCACCGGAGAGCAGACAACCATCCGTTCGGCCAGGCTCGCCCGGCGAGAACCGGCACGACGACAGGAGTAGATCGAATGATCCAGCAGGAGTCGCGACTGAAGGTCGCCGACAACACGGGCGCCAAGGAGATCCTGTGCGTCCGTGTGCTCGGCGGCTCCGGACGTCGCTACGCCGGCATCGGCGACACCATCGTCGCCACCGTCAAGGATGCGATCCCCGGCGGCAACGTGAAGAAGGGCGAGCTCGTCAAGGCGGTCGTCGTGCGCACCCGCAAGGAGCGCCGTCGCAGCGACGGTTCCTACATCCGGTTCGACGAGAACGCGGCGGTGATCCTGAGGAACGACGGTGAACCGCGCGGTACCCGCATCTTCGGACCTGTGGGCCGCGAGCTGCGGGACAAGCGGTTCATGCGCATCGTCTCGCTCGCACCGGAGGTGCTGTAACTATGGCAAAGATCAAGAAGGGCGACCTGGTGGTCGTCATCGCCGGTCGGGACAAGGGGCAGCAGGGCCGGGTGCTCGAGGTCCTCACCGACCGCGACCGGCTCATCGTCGAGGGCGTGCAGCGTGTCCAGCGGCACACCAAGGTGTCGCAGAACCAGCGCGGCGGACGCAGCGGCGGGATCGAGACCGTCGAGGCCTCGATCCACGTGAGCAACGTGATGCTGGTGGATCCCGAGACCAAGAAGGGCACCCGCGTCGGGTACCGCACCGAAGAAGTCGAGCGTGACGGACGCACCCGGACCACTCGGGTCCGGGTGGCCAAGCGCTCCGGTAAGGACGTCTGATGAGCACTTCAACCGAGACCAGCGTGCCGGCGCTCACCCCGCGGCTGAAGACCAAGTACCGCGAGGAGATCCTCCCGGCGCTGCGCGAGGAGTTCGGCTACGCCAACGTGCACCAGGTCCCCGGTCTGGTCAAGATCGTGGTGAACATGGGGGTGGGGGACGCCGCCCGCGACTCCAAGCTGATCGAGGGCGCTGTGCGCGACCTCGCCGCCATCACCGGCCAGAAGCCGCTGGTGACCCGGGCACGCAAGTCGATCGCCCAGTTCAAGCTGCGCGAGGGCCAGCCGATCGGCACCCACGCCACGCTGCGCGGGGACCGGATGTGGGAGTTCGCCGACCGGCTGCTCAGCTTCGCGCTGCCGCGCATCCGTGACTTCCGCGGCCTGTCGCCCAAGCAGTTCGACGGGCACGGCAACTACACGTTCGGCCTGGTGGAGCAGTCGATGTTCCACGAGATCGACCAGGACAAGATCGACCGGGTCCGAGGCATGGACATCACCGTGGTCACCACGGCGACCAACGATGACGAGGGCCGTTCGCTGCTGCGCCAGCTCGGCTTCCCGTTCAAGGAGAACTGAGATGGCGAAGACCGCCCTGATCCAGAAGGCCGCCCGCAAGTCGAAGTTCGCGGTCCGCAGCTACACCCGGTGCCAGAAGTGCGGCCGTCCGCGCTCGGTGTACCGCAAGTTCGGGCTGTGCCGCGTGTGCCTGCGGGACATGGCCCTGGCCGGTCAGCTCCCCGGCGTGACGAAGAGCAGCTGGTAAAACCACTACGTCGCAGGTCCGAGCAGGAAACCGCGACGAGGAAGGGCCTGAGCCCGAGATGACAATGACAGACCCCATCGCCGACATGTTGACGCGGTTGCGCAACGCGAACTCGGCGTACCACGAGTCGGTGTCCATGCCGTACTCGAAGCTGAAGTCCCACATCGCAGAGATCCTCCAGGCGGAGGGTTACATCAGCGGCTGGTCGGTCGCCGATGCGGAGGTGGGCAAGACACTGACGCTACAGCTGAAGTTCGGCCCGAGCCGAGAGCGCTCGATCGCCGGCGTGCGCCGGGTGTCCAAGCCCGGACTGCGGGTGTACGCGAAGTCGACCAACCTGCCGAAGGTGCTCGGCGGCCTGGGCGTGGCGATCCTGTCCACCTCCTCCGGTCTGCTCACCGACCGTCAGGCATCCAAGAAGGGCGTGGGTGGGGAAGTCCTCGCCTACGTCTGGTGATCGAGGGATCGAAAGGAGCCACAGAGATGTCACGAATTGGCAAGCTCCCGGTCGCCGTCCCCAGCGGCGTCGACGTCACCATCGAGAACTCGACGGTCACCGTCAAGGGCCCGAAGGGCACCCTGAGCCACACCGTCCCCGCGCCGATCACGGTCGGCCGTGACGACGACGGTGCGCTGGTCGTGAGCCGTCCGGACGAGGGACGCGAGTCCCGGTCGCTGCACGGACTGACCCGCACGCTGCTGTCCAACCTGGTGCAGGGCGTCACCCAGGGGTACGAGAAGAAGTTGGAGATCGTCGGTACCGGGTACCGCGTGCTGGCGAAGGGCTCGAACTTGGAGTTCGCGCTCGGCTTCTCCCACCCGGTGACCGTCACCGCACCGGAGGGCATCACGTTCGCCGTGGAGTCGCCGACCAAGTTCTCCGTCTCCGGGATTGACAAGCAGCAGGTCGGCGAGGTCGCTGCCAACATTCGCAAGATCCGCCGGCCCGAGCCGTACAAGGGCAAGGGCGTGCGGTATGCGGACGAGCAGGTCCGCCGCAAGGTCGGAAAGGCTGGTAAGTAGCCATGGCTGTATCCATCAAGGGCACGGGCAAGCGCACCGCGCGGTCCCGCCGTCACCGGCGGGTGCGCAAGCGGATCAGCGGGACGGCGACCCGTCCCCGTCTCGTGGTCAACCGGTCCGCGCGGCACATGGTCGCCCAGGTGGTCGACGACACCACCGGCACCACCCTGGTCTCCGCCTCCACGCTGGAAGCGGACCTGCGCGCCTCCGACGCGGACAAGACCGCCAAGGCGCGCCAGGTCGGTGAGCTGGTGGCGCAGCGGGCCAAGGCCAAGGGCCTGGAGGTCGTCGTGTTCGACCGCGGCGGCAACAAGTACCACGGACGTGTGGCCGCAGTGGCCGACGGCGCCCGCGAGGGAGGGCTGTCCCTGTGACCGCAGTCCACCAGACCAACGAACAAAGGAACGCATGATGGCTGCACCGCAGCGCAGCAGCGCGACGTCCGGCGGTGAGCGCGGCGACCGCCGCGACCGTCGAGGCGACAACCGCCGCGGCGGGGACAACCGTCGCGACGACCGGAACACCTACGTCGAGCGCGTGGTCGCGATCAACCGCGTCTCCAAGGTGGTCAAGGGCGGACGCCGGTTCTCCTTCACCGCGCTCGTGGTCGTCGGTGACGGTGAGGGCACCGTCGGCGTCGGCTATGGCAAGGCCAAGGAAGTACCTGCGGCCATCGCCAAGGGCGTGGAGGAGGCCAAGAAGAACTTCTTCAAGGTCCCGATGATCCGCAAGACCATCCCGCACCAGGTGCAGGGCGAGGACGCCGCCGGCGTCGTGCTGCTGCGCCCGGCGTCGCCCGGTACCGGCGTCATCGCCGGTGGTCCGGTGCGCGCGGTGCTGGACTGCGCGGGCATCCACGACGTGCTCAGCAAGTCCCTCGGCTCGGAGAACGCGATCAACATCGTGCAGGCCACGGTGACGGCACTGAAGTCCCTGGAGCAGCCGGAGGCCGTGGCCGCACGCCGCGGGCTGGCGCTGGACCAGGTGGCCCCGGCCGCGCTGCTGCGCGCCCAGGCCGAGGGACGTGCGGAAGCAGCGACGAAGGCAGAGCAGAACTCGGGGGCAGCCTCATGAGCCAGCTCAAGGTGACCCAGAAGAAGTCCGCCATCGGCGGCAAGCAGAACCAGCGTGACACGCTGCGCTCCCTCGGTCTGAAGCGCATTGGCGACACTGTCGTCAAGGAGGACCGGCCGGAGGTTCGCGGCATGGTCAGCACGGTGGCGCACCTCGTCACCGTCGAGGAGGTCGACTGAACATGGCTGAGCAGGAGAAGGATGCCGGTGGGCTGAGCCCGCTGAAGGTGCACCACCTGCGTCCGGCGCCAGGGTCCCGCACTGCGAAGACCCGCGTGGGTCGGGGTGAGGCGTCCAAGGGCAAGACCGCCGGCCGTGGCACCAAGGGCACCAAGGCCCGCTACCAGGTGCCCGCCCGGTTCGAGGGTGGCCAGACGCCGCTGCACATGCGGCTGCCGAAGCTGCGCGGCTTCAAGAACAAGTTCCGCACCGAGTACCAGGTGGTGAACCTGGACAAGCTCTCGGCCCTGTACCCCGAGGGTGGCGAGGTCACCGTCGAGGACCTGGTCGCCAAGGGTGCGGTGCGTGCCGGGCAGCCGGTGAAGGTGCTGGGCACCGGTGACGTGAGCGTCAAGCTCTCCCTGGTCGTGGATGCCGTCTCCGGCTCCGCGAAGGAGAAGGTGCTCGCGGCCGGCGGCAGCATCGAGCAGGCCTGACCACACAGCAGTGCTGAAGCGGCGGCGCGGGGAGTGCTCCCGCGCCGCCGTCGGCATATCGGGAACCGGACACCGACGGCGGTGCCCGATGCCGTACCGTAAGCACTCGTACTGACCGTTTCTTCCGGTGGACTCCCGCGGCGGACCGCCGAGACCGTCCCCGACACCTCTCTGGAGGACCATTGCTCAGCGCATTCGTTCGTGCGTTCCGCACGCCGGACCTGCGGAAGAAGCTGCTCTTCACGCTCGGCATCATGGCGCTGTTCCGGCTCGGGTCGTTCGTCCCCACCCCGGGGATCGACTACACCAACGTGCAGACCTGTGCTGCGCCGATGGGGGACGACACCTCGGCACTGGCGCTGGTGAACCTGTTCAGCGGCGGTGCGCTGCTGCAGCTGTCCGTGTTCGCCCTCGGGGTGATGCCCTACATCACCGCCAGCATCATCGTGCAGCTGCTCCGGGTGGTCATCCCCCGGTTCGACGACCTGCACAAGGAGGGCCAGTCCGGGCAGTCGGTGCTCACCCAGTACACCCGCTACCTGACCATCGGCCTGGCGATCCTGCAAGCCACCACCATCATCACCGTGGCCAACTCCGGCAACCTGTACCCCGGCTGCCAGGCGGAGATCATCCCGGACGACTCGGTCCTCACGCTGCTGCTGATGATCCTGACCATGACCGCCGGTACCGGCCTGATCATGTGGATGGGAGAGCTGATCACCGAGCGGGGCGTCGGCAACGGCATGTCGTTGCTGATCTTCACCTCGATCGCGGCCAGCTTCCCCTCGGCGCTGCAGCAGATCAACGCCGCTGACAACGGCCTGGTGAAGCTGATCATCTTCCTGCTGATCTCCCTGGTGGTGATCGGCCTGATCGTGTTCGTGGAGCAGTCCCAGCGCCGGGTGCCGGTGCAGTACGCCAAGCGGATGGTCGGCCGGCGGATGTACGGCGGCTCCAGCACCTACATCCCGATCAAGATCAACATGTCCGGGGTGATCCCGGTGATCTTTGCCTCCTCGCTGCTGGCGCTGCCGATGCTGGCCGCCCAGTTCGGGGACCAGTCCGCGGGCTGGGTGCAGTGGATCCTGGCGAACGTGTCCAACCCCGGGCAGAACCTGTACATCGCGGTGTACGTGGTGCTGATCATCTTCTTCGCGTTCTTCTACACCTCCATCACGTTCAACCCGGAGGAGGTCGCGGACAACATGAAGCGCTACGGCGGGTTCATCCCCGGCATCCGTGCGGGCCGGCCCACCGCCGAGTACCTGCAGTACGTGATCTCCCGGGTGACCACCGCCGGGGCCATCTACCTGGCGATCGTGGCGATGATCCCCACGATCGCGTTCAAGATCATGGGGGTGTCCACCTCGATCCCGTTCGGCGGCACCTCGCTGCTGATCCTGGTCAGCGTCGGCCTGGACACCATCAAGCAGATCGACTCCCAGCTGCAGCAACGTCACTACGAAGGGTTCCTGCGATGAGCATGCGTCTGATCCTCCTCGGTCCGCCCGGAGCCGGTAAGGGCACCCAGGCCGCCCGGCTCGCCTCCCGCCTGGGGGTGCCGGCCATCTCCACCGGCGACATCTTCCGCGCGAACGTCTCCGAGGGCACCGAGCTCGGCCAGCTCGCGCAGAAGTACATGGACGCCGGCGAGTACGTCCCGGACGAGGTCACCAACCAGATGGTCGCCGCGCGGTTGTCCCAACCGGACGCCGAGGCCGGTTTCCTCCTGGACGGCTACCCCCGCACCGAGGCCCAGGTCGCGGAGCTGGACTCGATCCTGGAGGCCAACGGCCACCAGCTCAGCCACGTGGTCGAGCTGACCGCGGACACCGACGAGGTGGTGGCACGGCTGCTGAACCGGGCCAAGGAGCAGGGCCGTGCCGACGACACCGAGTCGGTGATCCGGCGACGCCTGGACGTCTACGCCGAGCAGACCGCACCGCTGGTGCAGACCTATGCCGACCGCGGCCTGCTGGTGCAGGTGGACGGTATGGGTGAGGTGGACGAGGTCACCGCCCGGCTCACCGACGCCCTCGGTGTGACAACCGACTGAATGTTCGGTCGCGGTATCGAGTACAAGACGCCCGACCAGATCCGCCTGATGCGCACGGCCGGTCTGGTCGTGGCGGACATCCACCACGCCGTCCGGGCGGCTATCGCCCCCGGGGTGAGCACCGGTGCGCTGGACACCGTCGCCCAGGACGTGCTGGACCGTGCCGGTGCCACGTCCAACTTCCTCGGCTACCACGGGTTCCCCGGGCGGCTGTGCGTGTCGGTGAACTCCGAGATCGTGCACGGCATCCCCGGGGCCCGGGTGATCCAGCCGGGTGATGTGGTCTCCGTGGACGCTGGGGCCGTGGTCGACGGGTGGCACGGGGACGCCGCGTTCACCGCGGTGGTCCCCGCCGAGGCCGGCACCGACCCGGGTGACGAAGCGCTGGTGCGCACCACGGAGGCAGCCATGTGGGCGGGGATCGCCGCACTGGCCACCGGCAAGCGGCTCGGTGATGTCGGTGCCGCCGTGGAGGATGCCTCCTACGACTACGGGATCGTGCGGGAGTACACCGGCCACGGTATCGGCACCGCGATGCACCAGGAGCCGGATGTGCCCGGCTACCGCACCGGTCGGCGGGGCCCGGCACTGCGGCCCGGGCTGTGCGTGGCGGTGGAGCCGATGCTCACCCGCGGCGGTGAGGCCACCCAAGTGCTGGACGACGGGTGGACCGTGGTCAGCGTCGACGGTTCCCGGGCAGCGCACTTCGAACACACGGTGGCCGTGCACTCCCGCGGCATCTGGGTGCTCACCGCACCGGACGGGGGAGCGGCCGGACTGGCTGCCCACGGCGTGGACGTGGTTCCGCTGGACTGAGCAGGCACCGTTCTCCCAGCCGATTCCGTGGCAGGGGGGCACCGGTGAGGGGTAGGCTCGAAGGTGATCGGGTCAGTGCGCCATGCTGGTGTGGCGCGTGAGTGAAGGGCAGTCGGCCATCCCCAAGTTCGTCGTGCCGTGTGATGTGATGTCCGCTGCTGCCGTGCAGCGGGCGTCACAACCCTGGGGCTGACGATGAAGAGCATGCTTCGGTCGCTCTCCGGACTGCCGCGGATTCCCCAGGAGAGTGGGATCGCTGACCACCTCGTGCAGGCCCTCGCCCGGCTGCACCCGCTGAGCATCCTGCGGGGCCCGCGCGGCTACGGCAAGACCTCCGCCGTGGTGACCTGGCTGCGGCAGGCCGAAGGGCTACCAGAGACCGTCTACACCACGCTGACCACCGGGGCCAACGAGCAGGAGGGATTCTGGACCCAGCTGCGCGACGCGCTGGTGCCGGTCGATGACCAGCTGGCGGCTGCGCCGTCGGCGGCGAGCGAACCGGAACGAGTGGTGACGACCTGGCTGGCCCAGCGGCGTGAACCGTTGCTGGTGATCATCGACGACTTCCACGAGGCCGGCCTGCGGCACGGCGCGGCCAGCATCGACGACACCCTCGTGGACCTGATCCGGCAGAACGACCAGCTCTACCTGGTCGCGGCCGGGCGCACCCTGCGTGCGCTGGAGACAGTCGGCTCCCTGTCGGTAGAGACGTTGGTGATCGGTCCGGACGAGCTGCGCATGACCGGGGAGATGGTGCATGCGCTCGCCACCCGGATGGGCGTGACGATGACCCGGGACCGCGCCGAGCGCATCGTGGTGGAGCTCGGCGGCTGGCCGTCGGCGATCCGGGCCGGGATGCAGCGTGCCGCCGCCAGCGGTGGCCACAGCAGCGGAGAGGTCACCCTCGCCGACAACTACATCGCGGCGATGGTGCGGGACCTGCGGTTCGAGAACGTCCGCGCGTTCCTGCTGCGCACCGCCATCCCGGAGCAGTTCGACATCGAGACCGCACGGGCGATCGCCCCCGAGGGGAACACGGTGCGGATGCTGCGCAACATCCGCGCGGCCGGGCTGCTCAGCGAGCGCCGCACCATCGAGGGGCAGTCCTACTCCTACCCGCCGGCGATCCGCAACGCACTGATCCGGGTGATGCGCGAGACCCGCCCGGAGGTGGAGCTGGAGGTGCACCAAGAGCTGATGCGCCTGGCCACCAGCCGGCACGACCCGGCCCAGGCGCTGGTGCACGCGGTGCACGCGGGGCAGTGGACGGTGGCCCTGGACGTGATCGAGAACGAGTGGGGCACGCTGCTGACCAGCTCGCCACGGGCGCTGGTGCAGGCGGCACAGATGTTCCCGGCACCGATGATCGCCGAGGACGTGCGGCTGCGGGTGGCCACCCGGTACCTGTCCGAGGTGGCCAGCCCGGTGACCAAACCCGGCTGGGCCGGGGTGGAGTCAGCCAGCTTCAACGCCGAGATCGCCGCACACCGCACCGAACGGGTGGGTGCTGGTGATGACGAGCTGCTGCTGCTCATGCAGTGGGGTGCCGCCTGCCTGCTGATGGGGGACCTGGACACGGCGATGTACGCCTTCTCCCAGGCCCGTGCCTGGGCGATGATGACCGACGGCGAGACCGAGACCTACCTCGGGTCCGCTGGTCTGGCGCTGGTGCACGCGCTGCAGGGGGAGCCGGACCAGGCGCTGCGCTGGCTGGACGAGCCGGCAGTGGTCGAGTGGCTCGCCCGCGTGCAGCAGGAGGGCACGGTGGACGCGATCGCCATGCTCGCACTGTCTGCCCGGGCGCTGGCCCTGGTGGACGCCGCCCGACCGGAGGCGGCCGCCGCGATCGAGGCGCTCGTCGAGTCCCGGCACCGGGACGAGCTGTGGGCGCTGTCGGTGTTCGTGCGGTCCCTGCACGTGATGCACACCGGCAGCACCGAGGAGGTGATCCGGCAGGCGAACGTGGTCCGCTCCGCGCTGCGGTACATCCGGCGCGGCTCGCTGATGGAGGCGTTGCTGACCACCACGCTGGTGGAGGTGCTGATCACCGGCGGCATGGTCACCGTCGCGCGAGAGGTGACCGACACGATGGAGCGGCGCGGCTTCACCTGGAACGCCATCGCCCGGCTGCACCTGGCCGAGGAGCGCTACCAGGAGGCGATCGAGGCGGCGCGCACGGCCCTGCGCAGCAGTGCCGTCTCGGGCCGGTACGTGCTGGAAGCGCATGCAGTGATCGCCGGCGCACAGCTGCGGTCCGGGCACTTCGCTGCCGCCAAGGAAGCGTTCCGATCGGTGGTCAACCGGGCGCGCCAGACCGGGCAGCGCCGCGGACTGGCACTGATGCAGCAGTACGCGTTCACCGCGCTCGCCGGTGGCGACGAGACGATCCTGGCCCTGTGGCCGGACTGCGCCGCGCCTGCCGCGACCGACGGCCAGATCGACGACGACCTGCCCTTGGTCACCCTGACCGTGCGGGAGGCGCAGGTGCTGCACGCACTGGAGGAGCATGCCGGCCCGGTGGGGATCGCGCACGCGCTCGGGCTGTCGGTGAACACCGTGAAGACCCACATGCGGTCCGTGTACCGCAAGCTGGACGTCTCGAACCGCAACGAAGCACTGGCGAAAGTCCGTCGTATCATGATCCACACCTGACCAGCAGCGGGGTTCGGGCCTGCTGGACCCGGTGGTGCGGCCGAGGAGGTGGTCGGATGCAGCGGTCCAGGGGAGACGGCCTGGGACTGCCGAGGATCCCGCACGCCTTCGTGCCGGCCGCCAGCCCGGCGGCACGCTTCGCGTCGCTGCCGCCGGTCACCGTGTTCCGTGCACCGCGCGGGTGGGGCAAGACCGCTACGGCAGCGGCGTGGTTGCGGTCCTTGGGAGCGGAGTACGAGTTCGCCTGGGTCGGGGTGCGTGAGGAGATGACCGTCGCCGACTTCTGGGCCGTGGTGTGCGAGCGGCTGACCGACCTCGGCCTCCAGCTGGACCTGAAGGACCACACCCGCGCCGACCAGGTGCTCGCCGAGCGCGGCAGCCAGCTCGTGCTGGTGGTGGACAACCTGCACCTGCTGGCCGACACGTCCCTGGACGAGGAGCTGGTGGCGGCGGCGGTGAACATCGGCCGGCTGCACGTGCTGGCACTGACCCGCCTGGAGCGACCGATCGAGATGCTGGCCCCGGTGGAGGCCGACGGCCTGGTGTTCCGCGTCCCGCACCTGCGGCTCGTGCCCGAGGAGGTGCGCCAGGTCGGTGAGGAGCTCGGCGTCGAGCTGACCGCGGCGGAGGCGGGGCGCCTCACTGCGACGGTCGGTGGCTGGCCGGCGCTGGTGCGTGCCACGTTCGCCGGTCCCTCCGGACCGAGCGAGAGCGCGGAGGTGATCGCCAGCTACTTGCAGGTGGTGCTGCGGGACCCGCTGCTGCGGCCGGTGGTCGGCCGGGCGATGCCGCTGGCGGTGGCCGAGGACCTGGACGAGGAGGTTGTCCGGCTGCTGAATCCCGGCACCGGTCTGGCGGAGACGCTGCGTCCGCTGGTGGAGGCCGGGCTCACCGGTGCGGACGGGCAGCTGTCCCCGGCGGTGCGGGATGCGCTCGGGCAGCTGTACACCGAGCTGGACCCGCAGGGGGCGCAGCAGACCCACGCCCGCCTGGCTCGCTGGTACGAGCAGAAGGAGGACACCCCGCGGGCGCTGGCGCACGCCCTCGGGGCGGGGGACCACGAGCGCGCCCGGCGGCTCCTGCTCCAGGACTGGCTCCGCCTCGGGGACCACCCGGCGTTGGTGGAGCGAGCGGTGGCGTCACTGGGCTCGCCGAGCCTGGACGAAGACCCGCGCTCCTACGTGCTGAGCCGGTACACCGGAGCGGTCGTGGGCACGCCGCACCGGGTCGCGAACGCTCCGACGTCGGAGGTGGCGGCAGCGCTGCCGAGCACGTTGGTGGAGTGGGGACTGGCCCGTCTCGGCGTCGGTGACCTCCCTGGGGGCGAGGACGCACTGCGTGATGCGCTCAGCCGCGCCGAGGCCCTCGGCCAGCAGGAGAGCACCCAGTGGGCGCTCGCCGCGCTCACGTTCTGCCGCGCCCTGGCCGGTGCCGTCACCGAGGCCCAGGAGTGGCTGCAGGCATGCCGCACCGACGATCCGCAGACCGCCCAGCTGGTGCGGGTCGCCCAGCAGTTCATCGCTCTGGACACGCTCTCGCTGAACGACGACGATCTGTTCCCGCAGCTGTCGGTCCTCACCGGGACGGTCAGCGACCGCCCGCCCACCCACAGTGTGCTGCCCAGCCGGCTCGACCTGTTGGAGACCGCGATCACCGCCGCCCGCGGCCTGCACCTGGGCGGGTCGGCGATGGAGTACAGCCGGATGCTGGAGATCCAGCTGCGCGCTCTGGTGGCACCGGAGCACACGCTGGCCCGGATGACCGTGGTGAAGACGATCGCGACGATGCTGCTCGCCGAACGCCGTCTGCAGCGGTGCAAGGAGCTGCTCGCCGAGGAACCGGGCGTGAACCCGGTGGAGCGGTGGCTGCGGACCCGGCTGAGCTTCTACGTCGGTGACCTGGAGGCGGTGCTGGCGATCAGCAACCCCGCAACGGTGGACCGGGCGGTGATCCCACCGCGGATCCTGGTGGAGATGCTGCTGGTGCGCGCCTGCGCCCTGAAGCACCTGGACCGGTGGGAGGAGGCCGCCGACGCGCTGCACGAGGCGGTGGTGCTGGCCAAGACGCACGGGTTGTTGCGCCCGTTCCTGCTGGTGCCGCGGGAGGACGTGGCGGCCATCGGTGAGCTGGTGCCCCGGTTCGAGGAGTTCTTCACCGAGGCGCTGGCCGGGCAGGAGAGCCTGTTCGGGGCGCCGGCGGCAGCGGTCGAGCTCAGCCGCGGCGAGCTGCGGGTGCTGGAGGCGCTCGCCGACGGGCAGCCGGTGGTGGCGGTCGCCAGTCGCCTGTTCGTCTCCGCCAACACTGTCAAGACCCAGCTGCGCGCGATCTACCGCAAGCTCGGGGTGCACGACCGGCGCCAGGCCGTGGAGCGTGCGCGAGAGCTGCGACTGCTCCCCGAGCCTCGGGTGTGAGCCATACCGCACCGTCGACGGCGGTGCTCGGGTTTCGAGATGTGGCCTGCGTGGCGTAGAGTAGGCCGCTGGGCGTGTCGTGTGCTCACCTCTCTCGTTCCTCGTTCCGCACTTGCAGCGGGCTTGTCGTGCGGGTGAGGTGTGGGCGCACGCGCACCGATGTCAGAAGAGAACTGCAGTTAGCGGAGGACATGGCTAAGAAGGACGGGGTCATCGAGATCGAGGGCCACGTGGTCGAGGCGCTGCCGAACGCGATGTTCCGCGTCGAGCTCAGCAACGGTCACAAGGTGCTCGCGCACATCTCCGGCAAGATGCGTCAGCACTACATCCGGATCCTTCCTGAGGACCGGGTGGTGGTGGAGCTGAGCCCCTACGACCTCACTCGCGGCCGCATCGTCTACCGCTACAAGTAGTTCATCTTTCGCAATCACGTCCACGCGACCCGGCACCACTGCGCGGGAACGTGGCCGCGCGGGCAAAGGGAAATCCATGAAGGTCAAGCCGAGCGTCAAGAAGATCTGTCCGAAGTGCAAGGTGATCCGTCGTCACGGCACCGTGCGCGTCATCTGCCAGAACCTGCGCCACAAGCAGCGTCAGGGCTGAGCACCGCCCCCGCGTCGTCCTGACGCACCAGCGCACCACCACCCGCCACCCGGCGGGTCACCCCCGGTCGGAGGCCGGGGCCCGCTAGATGAGCGGGACGGTGGTGCGGAAGACCTCCGCGACTCACAGGAGTGAGAACGAATGGCACGACTCGTTGGTGTCGACCTCCCCCGCGACAAGCGGCTCGAGGTGGCACTCACCTACATCTTCGGGGTGGGGCGTACCCGCGCCGCCGAGACCCTGGCCGCCACCGGTCTGAGCCCAGACACGCGAGTGAAGGACCTGACCGACGCCGAGGTGGTGCAGCTGCGCGACTACCTGGAGGGCAGCTACAAGCTCGAGGGCGACCTGCGCCGCGAGATCGCCGCCGACATCCGCCGCAAGGTCGAGATCGGCTGCTACCAGGGCCTGCGTCACCGCCGTCACCTGCCCGTGCACGGCCAGCGCACCAAGACCAATGCGCGCACCCGCAAGGGGCCCAAGCGCACCGTTGCCGGCAAGAAGAAGGCCGGTCGCTAAGTAGTCCGCCGGCGCAAGAGCGCGCGGACCGACGACCTCACCGAAGAAGAGAGAACCTATGCCTCCCAAGACTCGCCAGGCTCCTGGCGCCCGCAAGCCCCGCCGCAAGGAGAAGAAGAACGTCTCCGCGGGCAACGCCTTCATCAAGTCCACGTTCAACAACACGATCGTCTCCATCACCGACCCCTCCGGTGCGGTGATCTCCTGGGCCTCCTCCGGCCAGGTCGGCTTCAAGGGGTCGCGCAAGTCCACCCCGTTCGCCGCCCAGCTCGCCGCCGAGGCTGCTGCGCGCAAGGCCCAGGAGCACGGTATGAAGAAGGTCGACGTGTTCGTCAAGGGCCCCGGCTCCGGCCGGGAGACTGCGATCCGCTCGCTGCAGGCCACCGGCCTGGAGGTGGGCTCGATCCAGGACGTGACCCCGCAGGCGCACAACGGCTGCCGCCCGCCCAAGCGTCGCCGCGTCTGAGGCTCCCACACCTGCAGGACCCCCTCGTCCGGACCGATGGGCGAGGGGCAACCCGCGGCGTCATATAGCGGACGCCGGCTGAAAGGATATCCCCGTGCTCATTGCACAGCGCCCCACCCTGACCGAGGACGTCGTCGACGAGTACCGCTCCCGGTTCGTCATCGAGCCGCTCGAGCCTGGTTTCGGCTACACCCTGGGCAACTCGCTGCGTCGCACCCTGCTCTCCTCCATCCCGGGGGCAGCGGTCACCAGCATCCGCATCGACGGTGTGCTGCACGAGTTCTCCACGATCACCGGTGTGAAGGAAGACGTCACCGAGATCATCCTGAACCTGAAGAACATCGTGGTCTCCTCGGAGAACGACGAGCCTGTCGTGATGTACCTGCGCAAGCAGGGCCCGGGCACCGTCACCGCTGCGGACATCACCCCGCCGGCCGGTGTGGAGATCCACAACCCGGACCTGCACATCGCCACCATCAACGACAAGGGCAAGCTCGAGATCGAGCTGACCGTCGAGCGTGGCCGCGGCTACGTCTCCGCCGCGCAGAACAAGTCCGGTGACGCCGAGATCGGCCGCATCCCGGTCGACTCGATCTACTCCCCGGTGCTGAAGGTCACCTACAAGGTCGAGGCCACCCGTGTGGAGCAGCGCACCGACTTCGACAAGCTGATCGTGGACGTGGAGACCAAGCGCTCCATGGAGCCGCGGGACGCGCTCGCCTCGGCCGGGAAGACCCTGGTGGAGCTCTTCGGTCTGGCCCGGGAGCTGAACGTGGAGGCCGAGGGTATCGAGATCGGCCCCTCGCCCACGGACGCCGCGCTCGCCGAGGACCTGGCGCTGCCGATCGAGCAGCTGGACCTGACGATCCGGTCCTACAACTGCCTGAAGCGTGAGGGCATCCACACCGTGGGTGAGCTCGTCGCCCGCAGCGAGGCGGACCTGCTCGACATCCGCAACTTCGGCGCAAAGTCGATCACCGAGGTCAAGGAGAAGCTGACCGGCCTGGGGCTGTCCCTGAAGGACAGCCCGGCGGACTTCGACCCCTCGCTGGTGGCCAGCGCCTACGACGACGGCGACGACTTCGACGCGTACAGCTGAGCCGCCGGACCATCACACAAGGAACTGAGGAACGATCATGCCAAAGCCCACGAAGGGTCCTCGTCTCGGTGGCGGGCCGGCGCACGAACGGCTGATGCTGGCCAACCTGGCCCAGTCGCTGTTCGAGCACGGTGCCATCCGCACCACCGAGGCCAAGGCCAAGCGGCTGCGCCCTGTCGCCGAGCGGCTCATCACCAAGGCCAAGCGCGGTGACCTGCACGCCCGCCGGCAGGTGCTCGCCACGCTCTCCCGCAAGGACGTGGTGCACACCCTGTTCGCCGACATCGCCCCGCAGATGGCCGAGCGTAACGGCGGCTACACCCGGATCACCAAGATCGGGCCGCGCAAGGGCGACAACGCCCCGATGGCGGTCATCGAGCTGGTGACCGAGCGGGTCAGCCCGAAGCAGGCCACTGTGCAGGAGGCTGAGGCCGCCGCCAAGCGTGCGGTCAAGGAGGACGCTGCGGCTGCCGCCGCCGAGGAGTCGGCGGAGTCTGCCGAGTCGGCGGAGAGCGCAGAGTCCGCACCCTCCCCTCAGGACGCTGAGGAGGCCACCGCGAGCGCAGCCTCGGCACCCTCGCCCGCCGAGGCAGAGGCCACCGAGACCGAGGACTCCGAAGAGACCTCGAAGTAGCACCTCCTCCTCGTGAGGAGCGCCGCACCTGACCAGACCGGTCCGGCGGCGGCACCGACGGGCCCGGCCCGGGACGACCTCCCGGGGCCGGGCCCGTCGTCGTCCGGGGACGGCTGCGGCCCGCTGGCAACGATGCCCACCTGCCAGGCCGCATCCGTAGACTTAGGTGCATGAAGCCAGCGCCCGTCCTGCTCGTGCACGGGATCCGCAGCTCGTGCAGCATGTGGCGCACCGTGCAGGAACGGCTCGACGTGCTCGGCGTGCCGAACAAGGCGATCGACCTGCCCGGCCACGGCTCCCGCCGTGGTGAGCAGTTCACCATCGAGGCCGCCCGCCAGGCGATCGAGGACGGGATGGCGTCCCTGGACGGGCGAGGGGTCGCCGTCGGCCTGTCCCTCGGCGGGTTCCTGTCCCTGAACTGGGCGGCACGCACCCGCCACCCACCGCTGGCGGTGCTGGCTGCCTCCTGCAGCGTGCGCCCACGGGGCCTGCCGCTCTTGGGCTACCTGGGCGCCGCGCACCTGTTTGCCCGGCTGCCGGATGAGGGCAAGGCGGTCAACGACGCCGTGGCTCGCCTGGTGCTCGGTGCTGAGGCAGCAGCCGACCTGAACGCCGACGTCGCCTTCGAGGTGATGGTCCCGGCGCTGCGCGCGATGGCCGCCGTCGACCCGCTGGCGGACCTGGCCCAGATCGACGTGCCGGTCTGGCTCGCGAACGCCACCTGGGACCACTTCCGGGTCGAGGAGCAGACCTTCTTGCGGGCTGCCCGCTGTGGCCGGCTGGTCCGGATCCCGCATGCGGGGCACATCATCACCGCCCACCAGCCCGAGGTGTTCGCCCGGCTGGTGCAGCGCCTCGCCCTCGTGGCTGCTCGGTAGGGCACAACGGGTCAGGACCGAGCCTCGGCCTGCCCCCTCGGCTGGCGGTGCGAGATTCGCTCTACGGCTGGGTCTCTGTCGTGGGAGTGTTCAGCATGGACAACGAGATCGATGGTGAACCGCACTTCTACAACGTGCCCGTCGGCTGGCTCCCGCACCTGGGTCGGTTGACGGTGCTCTCCTCGCGGATGGAGGAGGCGGTCACGGTGATGCTTGAAGCTCTCGGGCGAGAGCGCCACAGCAGCGGTCGCACCTTGTCGTTCACGAGCGAGACCAAGCTCCTCCGCAGGTTCCTCAAGTCACCGCCTGGCAGCCTGGAGCAACGCCTGCCGGGCTGGGCGGAGCGGGCAAGCAGCTGGGCCGAGGGGGCCCGAGACGAGATGAACAGTGCACGTCACCGTTATGTCCACGGTCACTACTTCCACCTCTACGTCGGCGATGGTCGCTGGGAACCGGTGCGGCACGAGCCGAGAGAATCACACCAGTCAGAGTGCGTCACGGAGGAGGTCCTCATCGCTGCCATCGAGCGACTACGCCGGTACGAGTTAGAGGGAACCCAGCTGAGTTCTGACATCAGGATTGAGTGGTGCCGAGGAGAGTTCTAGGTGCTCTTGCACCAGGAGGTTCCGAACTGTCGCCGCCTCGTGGTGAGCAACCGCTCCCGCAACACGAGGGCGCAAATGTGCCCGTCCCGCAGGGCCAGAGGTGCCGCCAGTCACCGACGGTGAGTCCCGGTCTGCGCTGCGATCTACTCTCGTGCCCTGGAGTCGCCGGCCACCTTCCTCCCGGCCCGGCGGACCGCCCCCCGGTCGATCGTTGAGCACCGGGCGCACGCCTCAACCGGGAACCGGGGATGAGGGTGAGGCGACCTCACCCTCCACATTGCCCGGCATCGCACCGATCCGGCCGTGAGAGAGGCGAGTGCGGGTTCACCCAGACTCACCCTCACCTCACCCTGCACTCACCCTGAGCTCACCCTTGACCACCCTCTTTTCACCCTGATCCTCACCCTGAACTCACCTGAAAATGCGCGGCTTCTTCACCCGTCGTTCACCCCGTTCTGATGCTTCATTTACACCGTTGCTCTGCTTGAGTAATGGGCGAGCCCGGACCTCGTAACGGTCGCCGGGCGCGGCTCTGTGTACCAGTGAGGGAGAGGTGATGACGGTGGCGTTGGACCATCTCTCCCAGGTCCGCGCACCCCGCTCACCTCGTACGACTGTCCTCCCCGATCCGACAGTTCTTGCCCCACTGGCCAGGACGAGGTCCGGCGCTCGTTCGTCAAGCCGGCCAGAAGGTACATGGGGCCGCGCGTACCGGTGGGGGATCGCTGGGGGTGATCTCCTGCTGACGACTGCGGCCGTCGCGACGATGCTGTGGTCGGCATTCCCTGTGGTGACTGCACTTGTCGCTGGTGTTGCCGGTGGCCTGGTGTTCACCTTGCTGACCGGATTCATGCACGGTTATGACTTTCGTCGCGCGGCGTCGGGGACCCACGACTATAAGGTGATTCTCCGGGCGGGTTGGATTTGGGCATCGGCGCTGCTCGCGGTGCTTTACTTCGGCGAGACCCCACTGGCAGACCCATCTTCATTCGTGGCCATTGTTGCTGGCATTTGCCTCGTCCTCATTTCACGCTTTGCGCAGCGCACCATGATGCGGATGCAGCGTCGTCGGGGGCGTTGGGCCCGGCGAACCATCCTGGTCGGAGACGCCGAGCAGCTCGAGTACATCACCTCGGACCTCTGGAAGAACCTGGAGCACGGCTACGAGATCATCGGGATGTGCGGTCTTCCTGGGACCGAGGACGAGTCCCCCGTACCTGTTCTGTCGGACGTGGACCGTGCTGCTGAGGTGATCATCGAGCAGGGGGCACGGGTCGCGATCGTTGCCGCCTCCTGCATGGATGCGCTCCAGCTGCGCCGGTTGTCCTGGCAGGTGGAGCGCCACGGCGTGGAGCTGCTCATCGTTCCGAACCTGCAGGACGTCACGCCCAGGCGAGTCGCCCTGCGGCCGGTCGCGGAAAGCCCGCTGCTCTCGGTCGAGATCACCCCACGCCGGTGGCAGCGGATGTTGAAGAGTGCCATCGACCGCACAGTTGGGCTGGTCCTGCTGATGTTCGCCCTGCCGGTTCTGGGTGCCGCTGCACTCGCCGTGCGCCTTGATTCGCCGGGACCGGCCCTGTACCGGCAGATCCGGATCGGTCGCGACGATCGGCCGTTCCAGATGTTCAAGCTGCGCTCCATGTATACGGATGCGGATGCCCGCCGGGCAGCGTTGCTCGAGCAGAACGAGGGCAACGAAGTCCTGTTCAAGATGCGCGAGGACCCTCGAATCACTCGTGTGGGTCGGATCCTGCGGCGCTTCTCGGTGGATGAGCTTCCGCAGCTCTGGAACGTGGTCCGTGGCGACATGTCGCTGGTGGGTCCCCGCCCCCCGCTGGGCGAGGAGGTCGCCCAGTACGACGACGATGCTCACCAGCGCATGCGCGTCAAGCCTGGTCTGACCGGTCTTTGGCAAGTGAGCGGCCGATCCGACCTGGACTGGGCGCGCAGCCTACGGCTGGACCTGCGGTACGTGGACAACTGGTCAGTGCTGATGGATCTGGCGATCCTGACGCGCACCTTCAGAGCAGTGCTCGGAGGTCGTGGTGCGTACTGAGTCGAGGCGAAGACGGTGGCGGTGCAGAGCCGGTGCTTGACCGGAGTCGCGCCACGCGTTGTACCACCCAGAACTTCCTGCCCACCAGAAAGAGATCATGATGACCGTTGGATATGTACCGGGCGGGTTCGACCTGTTCCACATCGGGCACCTCAACATCCTCAAAGAAGCACGGCAGCGCTGTGACGTGCTGGTCGCGGGCGTTGCCACAGACGAGTCTCTCCTGGAAATGAAGGGACGTCTTCCAGTGGTGCCGTTCCAGGAGCGTCTGGAGATTGTTGGCAGCCTTGATCTGGTGGATCGTGCCGTGGCCGACACTGCTCGGGACAAGCGGATCGCCTGGCAGGCCAACCATTTTGACGTGCTGTTCAAAGGCGATGACTGGCAGGGGACTGTGAAAGGTCTCCTTCTTGAACAGGAGATGGCTGAAGTCGGCGCGCGCGTGGTGTATTTCCCGTACACTCAGCGGACATCCTCCAGCACGCTTCGCCGCTTCATCGATGGCCAGCTTGCTGCGCAAGGTGCGTAAGATCGAACAAACGTCCGCTTTTGTTGGAATAGTGGATTACAGAGCGCGAGGCAGAATCGCGCTGGTCCATCAGTAAATATCTGGATGTCAGCGATCTGGTTTGGCAGGCATTCAGGAGGAGGGGGAGAGTCGTGCGAGTGCTTGTTACTTGGGCCGATGATGCTAGCCCTAACCTAGGCGTCCGGGCTCTCGGTCGAGGCTCGGTCGATCTCATGAAGCGATCATTGCCAGGCGCCGAGCTGACGCTCATAAATTATGGCAACAAGCCCCCAGAGATTCCGTGGGGTCGAGTCCGGTCACTGCTGCGGGAACGGGTGACCGGCAGGTTCGGGATGATGCGCTGGCTGAAAGATTTCGACCTAGTGTGGGACACGCGCTCGGGGGATAGCTTCGCCGATATCTATGGCCTGGCCCGTCATCGCACGATGTCTATGCTCCACGAGTTCGCTGTACAAGCTGGGCCGCGCGTGGTGCTCGCACCGCAGACCATAGGTCCCTTCCGCACGCGGGAGGGGCGCATGCTAGCCAAGCGGAATCTGCAGCGAAGTACATTGGTATTCGCGCGAGACAGCCTCAGTGCGCGGGCAGCCGAGAGGCTAGGGCGCCCGGTTGATGCCACTGCGAGCGATCTTGTGTTCGGCATCGACCAGCCCATCCCTGCTGCTCAACATGACGTGCTCCTGAATGTCTCCGGTCTGCTCTGGTCGCAAAATCCACATGTGGACAACATGCAGTATCGAGCCACGGTCAGGACGATTATCGACAATCTGCTTGAGCGAGGCCGTGCCGTGACTTTGCTTCCACACGTGCTCGAGTCCTCCAACCACGACAATGACGTGCCAGTTTCCAGGAGCCTCGTGCAGGAATACGACGGACGGGTATCACTGCATGTGCCTGAGGACCTCGACGACGTTCGCTCAGTCATCGCAAGTGCCCACCTCGTGATTGGCGCAAGAATGCATGCTTGCCTGAACGCCCTCTCCGTGGGCACACCTGCTGTGGCCATGGCGTACTCGCGGAAGTTCGCTCCCCTGCTCGAATCGATTGGTTGGAACGCAGTGGTTTCGTTGACTGAGACGGGTGCACACGCCGAGGAGGTGCTTGCACACATTGACGGTCCAGACCTCGCTCAGCGAGCTGTGTTGGCGCGCGATGCTGGCCAGGATCTGCTGGATCCAATCGGTCAGCACCTTGCGACCTGTGGATGATGCGGAGATATCACGGAGGTAAGCGAGCGAACTTTCACGACAGCAATCGGCTGTTCGTAGGGCGAGTCCTAGGTACGGCTTCAAACAAATCTACTAGCGCACGGCGGACAGAGGGAGGTCAGCCCGAATGACTCATTCTTCCCTAGCGCAAACTGCTGCTCGTGGGGCTTCGTTCACACTCGCTGCGCAGGCCATCCGGATGGTGCTGCAGTTGCTCTCTGTTGCGATCTTGGCCCGACTGCTCTCTCCGCATGACTACGGGCTGTTAGCAATCGCGCTAGTGATTGTCGGATTCGGAGAAATCTTCCGAGACTTCGGCCTGACTTCCGCGACCGTGCAGGCTCCGGAACTTTCATCCGCCCAGCGAGACAACCTCTTCTGGATCAACACCTTGATCGGAGTCAGCCTGGCGCTGCTGATGTATGCCGCAGCAGGACCAGTCGCTAGCTTCACATCAGAGCCTGACATGGTGTCGATGACACGCTGGCTCGCCTTGATGTTCATCTTCAATGGCCTGGCCACTCAGCACCGTGCGATGCTGATGCGACAACTGAAGCTTCGATCTCTTGCGATCATCGACGTTTCGGCTGCTGCATCTGCTCTTGCGGCAGCGATCTTCGCTGCCGGGTTAGGTGCTGGCTATGGTGCGCTCATCATCCAGCAGCTCGTAGCCGGTGGCTTCACGCTGGTGGGCGTCGTTGCAGCCGGCAGGTGGGCGCCGGGAAGGTACTCCCGTTCGGCTTCGATCCGTTCTATGATCACGCTGGGCTGGAATCTTGTGGCCAGCAATCTTGTGACGTACGCGGCCAAACAGGCCGACACGGTGCTGATATCACTACGGTTCGGTACTGCGCCACTTGGCATCTACAACCGCGGTTTTCAGATCGTC
Organism: Ruania albidiflava DSM 18029; assembly: GCF_000421225.1. Classification (GTDB taxonomy): domain Bacteria; phylum Actinomycetota; class Actinomycetes; order Actinomycetales; family Beutenbergiaceae; genus Ruania; species Ruania albidiflava. The sequence continues at coordinate 377,950 of NZ_ATWL01000003.1, forward strand.
ATGACTCCTCTCGGGCAAGCCCGCTCGCCGCTGCAGTCCGTCGCGCTGCCGGTGCTCGCAAGGATTCAGCAAGACCGTGCGCGATTCGATCACTATGTCGTTGCCGCTCAGATCGCGCTCGGGTACATATTCGGGATTCCGCTCGCTATTCTAGCCGCGCTCTCAGACTCGGTGGTCGCGCTGATGCTCGGTCCAGGCTGGGCGGGAGCGGCACCTCTGCTTCGAATGTTTGCGATAGCTGGGCTGCTGTCCACGATCGCGTTCGTCGGCTACTGGGTATATGTCACGCGCGCTCTCGGAGCACAGTTGCTGCGGTATATGTTGGTGACGTCCGCGCTCAAGATCGTATGTATAGTTATCGGGTCCTTCTTTGGGCTCCTTGGCGTTGCTGTTGCGCTTGCAGCGCATACGGCGATCGCATGGCCCATATCGATTGCATGGTTGTCGAGAGTAACTCCGATGTCGCGCAGACGGCTCTATGTCGGCGGGGCGAGAATAATCGTCATTAGTATGGCGGCGGGAGTTGCTGCCGCTGGAGTCAGCCTTTTGACAACCGCCGATATCGGTCAGGTAGCTCTCGGCACTGTAGGAGGGCTAGCGGGAGCAGCAGCCTGCATGGTGATACCTGCGTTTCGGCGAGACGCGAGCATGCTCCTCTGGTTCGTCCGTCTGGCGTTGAAGCGCTCTGGATCGTCGCGCGAGAACGAGCTCCAGCGATGAGTCCGTATTCGCCGCAGCTCTGCGCTGGGAGAGTGATCAAGTGACTGAGTGTGAACGGCTAACGCTCACAGTCGCTGTGCCGACATTTCAGCGTGCCGAGCGTCTGAGCGCGCTCTTACGTGCCTTGCCAGGGCGTGTCGACGAATGCGTCGCGGAGCATCCGAACGTCCGCGTCGACGTGCTCGTCGTTGACAACGATCCAGCAGGTAGTGCTCGTGGGGCGGTGCGGGAAGTTGACGGCGTCTTGGTCCGATATGTGGTTGAACCGACGCCCGGGATCGCCGCCGCCCGCAACAGACTTCTCGATTCCAGCAGTGACAGCGACCTGCTCGTCTTCATCGACGATGATGAGATCCCGCGGCCCGGCTGGCTTAGCGCTCTAGTTCGGGTCTGGCGCCAGCATCGAGCGGCGGCAGTCATGGGTCGGGTCATCTCGGTGTTTGATGACGATGTTGACCCGTGGCTGCTAGCTTCTGGGACCTTCCGTCGTCCGCAGCGACCTACGGGGACCTTGCTGACTGCAGCCGCCACGGGCAATCTGCTGCTCGATCTGGAACAGGTGCGTGCCTTCGGAGTGCGCTTTGACGAGACAATGGGACTCGGTGGCGGTGAAGACACCTTGTTCTCGCGACAGCTGATCGAGCGCGGAGGTCGGATCGTGTGGTGCAACGAGTCGGAGACCGAGGACTATGTGGCCACTGACCGGCTCGACCGGGTTTGGGCGAAGCGACGAGCATTCAGCTCGGCGAATGCGACGACGCGGGTCGAACTCAAACTCGTGGCGAGTGCGGGGGCGCGTGTGAAGCTGCGTGTGTGGTTCGCGTTGGGCGGTGTAAGTCGGATCGTGGTGGGCCGGCTGCGCTGGCTACTCGGAAAAATTACGTCGAATCTTGATCATGACGCTCGTGGTGCCCGATTGGTGCATCGCGGACGCGGTATGGCGGCCGGCGCCTTCGGGTACCGATACGACGAGTACCGCAGGAAGGTTGACAGGTACTGAATGATGGCGGCGTTTATCTCGTCCGGTCGCGACACGGGCTGTCGCGTGTCGCTAGGTGGTTCCGGCTGCGCTCAAGGTCTCCCGGTGCGGGGTGACGAAAATGATCCGCATGTGGACGCCTCCTCAATTTGTCAGAGCAGACACGAGGAGCAACATCTCTGGAAGGGATATGTGTGAAAGGCATCATTCTCGCTGGCGGATCTGGGACGCGACTGCACCCAATTACTCAGGGAGTCTCGAAGCAGCTCGTCCCGGTGTACGACAAGCCAATGATCTACTACCCACTCTCGACGCTGATGCTCGCCGGGATCCGGGACATCTTGGTAATCACCACGCCGCATGACGCCGACCAGTTCGAACGCCTGCTTGGCGACGGTACGCAGCTTGGCGTCTCATTGACGTTCGCGCAGCAGCCTTCGCCGGATGGGCTAGCTCAAGCGTTCACAATCGGGGCCGACTTCATCGGCGCGGACCACGTCGCTCTGGTTCTGGGCGACAACTTGCTCTACGGGCCGGGACTGGGCACCCGGTTGCGCCGGTTCGCGGACGTAGACGGTGGCGCCGTGTTCGCCTACTGGGTCGCAGACCCTGAGGCATACGGCGTGGTGCAGTTCGACCACACCGGCCGGGCGATCTCTCTGGAGGAGAAGCCGGCTCGACCGAAGAGCAACTATGCGGTTCCAGGACTGTACTTCTACGACAACGACGTCGTAGAGATCGCCAGGTCTTTGCGACCGAGCGCCCGCGGGGAGTACGAGATCACAGATGTGAATAAGCACTACCTGGACCGAGGGAAGCTGCAGGTCGAGGTGCTGCCCCGCGGCACGGCGTGGCTGGATACCGGCACCTTCGACCAGATGACTGATGCCGCTGACTATGTCCGCACGATGGAACGGCGGACCGGTCTGAAGATCGGAGCTCCGGAGGAGGTCGCATGGCGACAGGGTTTCCTCACTGATGACGATCTTCGGCATCGTGCGGAGAAACTGGTCAAGTCGGGTTATGGGGGCTACCTGCTCAGCCTCCTGGAGAGAGGACATCGTTGAAGCATCTACTGATCACCGGCGGCGCTGGATTCATCGGGTCAAATTTCGTCCGCCACGTGCTCGCGCACACTGACCATTACGTGACCGTTCTCGACGCTCTCACCTATGCCGGCAACCAGGACTCGCTCGCTGGTCTGGACGAGGCGAGGATGCGATTCGTGCACGGCAGTATCGCGGACTCCGAGCTCGTGGACACACTCGTCGGTGACGCAGACGTGATCGTGCACTTCGCTGCCGAGTCGCACAACGACAACTCGCTGCACGACCCGCGCCCGTTCCTGGACACAAACATCGTGGGGACTTATGTGCTCCTGGAGGCTGCCCGCAAGCATGACGTCCGCCTCCACCACGTCTCCACGGATGAGGTGTATGGCGACCTAGAGCTCGACGACCCGCTCCGATTTTCTGAGCACACCCCCTACAACCCGTCCTCGCCGTACTCCGCCACCAAGGCAGGATCCGACATGCTCGTGCGCGCATGGGTCCGGTCGTTCGGTGTCCGCGCCACAATCTCCAACTGCTCGAACAACTACGGTCCCTACCAGCACGTGGAGAAGTTCATCCCACGGCAGATCACCAATGTGATCCGTGGTATTCGACCGAAGCTGTATGGAGCGGGACTGAACGTCCGGGACTGGATCCACGCGGACGACCATTCATCCGCGGTACTCACAATCATCGACAACGGCCAGATCGGTGAGACGTACCTGATCGGTGCCGACGGGGAGAAGAACAACAAGGCAGTCGTCGAGATGATCCTTGCCGAGATGGGACAGGGACCGGACGCTTATGACCACGTCACTGACCGAGCTGGTCATGATCTTCGCTACGCCATTGACGCGACGAGGTTGCGCACCGAGCTTGGCTGGCAGCCCCGTTTTCCTGATTTTGCTGCGGGACTGAGAGACACTATCGCCTGGTACCGCGAGCACGAGGAATGGTGGGCGCCGGCGAAGGATGCGACCGAAGCGTTCTATGCGCGCAGGGGGCAGTGATGGTCGAGTACGGCAGGACGCTGCGTACCACTGTCACACCCATCCCTGGACTGCTTGTAGTTGACCTTCCAGTACATGGAGACAATCGGGGATGGTTCAAGGAGAACTGGCAGCAGGAGAAGATGACGGCCGCCGGTCTGCCCGACTTCGGTCCCGTCCAGAACAACGTATCCTTCAATGACCTGACCGGTACCACGCGCGGCATCCATGCCGAACCGTGGGACAAGCTTGTCTCGGTCGCGACCGGCAGGATCTTCGGCGCCTGGGTCGACCTACGCGACGGAGAGACCTTCGGGACGACGTTTACCTGTGAGCTCGACGCTTCCCGCGCGGTGTTCGTGCCGCGCGGCGTCGGCAACGCCTACCAGACCCTTGAGCCAGACACCGCTTACACCTACCTCGTCAACGCGCACTGGTCTGCGGACGCCGCCTATACGTTCCTCAATCTGGACGATCCTGTTGTCAAGATCCGCTGGCCAGTCCCGCTGAAGAACGCCGAGATCTCGGCCAAAGACGCAACCCATCCGCACCTTGACGAGGTGGTGCCGGTAGCCCCTCGTAAGACGCTCGTGCTCGGGGCAGATGGCCAGCTCGGTCGCGCCCTACGCGCTCACTGGGGCACGAATCCACGTATCGAGTATGCGGCCCGCGACGATCTGGACCTCACTGCCGCGACCGTCGGTACAGCCAGACGCTGGCAGGACTACCAGACCATCGTCAATGCGGCTGCCTACACTGCCGTTGACGATGCGGAAACGGTCGAGGGCCGACGCGAGGCATGGGCGGTGAACGTCGCCGCCGTCAATGAGCTCGCGCACGTTGCTGCCAGACACGGCATCACCCTCGTGCACGTGTCCAGCGACTACGTGTTCGACGGCAGGACATCTCGACCGTACCGGGAGGACGACCCTGTCGCGCCGCTTGGCGTCTACGGGCAGACCAAAGCAGCCGGTGACGCAGTGGTCCGTACTGTGCCTCATCACTACATCGTGCGCACCTCCTGGGTGATCGGGGACGGCGCCAACTTCGTGCGCACCATGCGCAAGCTGGCCGAGCGTGAGGTCGCACCGCGAGTGGTCGCAGACCAGATAGGCCGATTGACCTTCACCCACCAGCTCGCCGAGGCGATCGCACACCTGCTCGACGCCGGTGCTCCCTTTGGTACCTACAACGTCACCAGCAGCGGGGAGCCACGTTCCTGGGCCGACATCGCCCGCGAGGTATTCCGGCTTACCGGTCATGACCCCACGCGCATCACAGACGTCACGACGGCGGAATACACCGATGGCAGCAGAATTGCCACCGCCCCCCGCCCATCGTGCAGCGTCTTGGACCTGGCGAAGATCGCAACCACCGGATTCATGCCTGCTGATGGTGCGCGCGCGCTCGCCGACTACCTCCGGACCTCGACCGAGCTGGACGGCGACCGATGACCCGTCGTCCACTCCGCATCGCGATGGTAGGTACGCGAGGCGTGCCGGCTGCTTACGGCGGGTTCGAGACCGCAGTGGAAGAGGTCGGGCGACGTCTGGCGGACCGAGGCCACCACGTCACGGTATACACCCGTGGCCAGGACCGAGATACCAAGCACCACCTCGGTATGGCGGTTGTGCACCTACCCGCTGTGCCGCAGAAGCAGCTGGAGACGCTAAGCCACACGGCCTTCTCCACGGTGCACCTGGCCCTACGCCGACGCCCAGACGTGGCATTTGTCTTCAACGCCGCGAACTCACCATTCGTGCCATTGTTGAGACTTCGCGGTGTGCCTGTTGCGCTCCACATGGACGGCTTGGAATGGCGCCGGTCGAAATGGGGAGCTCGCGGGAGGGCGTACTACTGCTGGGCCGAGCAGAACGGGGTCCGTACTGCAGATGCGCTCATTGCTGATGCGCCAGGCATCGCCGACTACTACGACCACCAGTTCGGTGTCCCCACTGAACTGATCCGTTATGGCGCACCCATCCTGGAGCACCCAGCCGAGGGCCGGCTCACCGAGCTTGGGCTTGAACCGGACGGCTATCACCTCATCGTGGCGCGCTTCGAACCGGAGAACCACGTGCTGGAGATCGTCGAGGGCTACCACCGCAGCGGCGGACGGCTGCCTTTGGTCGTGGTCGGGTCTGCCCCGTACAGCGCCGAGTACACCCAGCAGATCCAGCGCATAGCAGACAAGGACACCCGCATCCGGCTGCTCGGCGCTGTCTACGACCAGGAACTGCTCGACGCGCTCTACGCCGCTGCATTCACCTACGTGCACGGCCACTCCGTCGGCGGGACGAACCCTTCCTTGTTGCGGGCCATGGGCGCCGGCACCGCGGTGATCGCGTTCGACGTCCCGTTCAATCGCGAGGTGTTGAACAGCGATTGCTGGTTCTTCCAGACCGCTGAGCACGTCGCGCAAGCAGTGGAAGATGCGGAGGCAGTTCCCACGCTCGTCGCCGAACGCGGACATCGTGCACAGGAGCGAGCTCGCACGAGCTTCCGGTGGGACGAGGTGACGGACTCCTACGAGAAGCTCGCCGAGCGTCTCGCCCGCGGGGCATCGATTCACCCGCGGGCGCGCCGCGCAGGGCGGCGCGCCAAGGACTGGACCGGGACGAAGGAGCAAACCGAGTGAGTGCAAGTCAGCCGCTCGTTCTTGCCGTGCACCCGGGAGCCGAGCTCTTCGGCTCCGACCGGATGCTGTTGGAGAGCGTCCGGGGACTCCTCCGGCATGGCTCTCGGGTCGTCGTCGCACTACCGGCAGCCGGACCTCTTGCCGCTCGTCTACGCGAAGCTGGTGCGGAGGTGGTCATCACCAGGATGTTCGTACTGCGGAAGCGGCTGCTTCGTCCACGCGGTTGGCTCCAACTGATTCGTGACCTCGTCGCTGGCACCGGCGCCACCGTTCGGCTGTTGCGGCGGCTTCGCCCCAATGCTGTCTACGTCTCGACGATCATTGCACCACTCTGGCCGATCTTTGCGCGACTGCGCGGCGTGCCGGTCGTGAGCCATGTGCACGAGGCAGAGTCAGGCGGTGTCCGGATGGTCAACGCCATGCTTTACGCACCGCATCTCGCATCGCGTCAAGTGCTCGTGAACAGCAGATTTAGTCGCGACACAATTCGAAGGGCGCTACCGGCAGTCGCGTCCAAGTCGCACGTTCTGCTGAACGGCGTCGACTCGCCCGCAGACCCTGAGCCAGCGCGTGACCAGCTCAGTGGAGCAATGAGGATCCTTTATGTCGGCCGATTCTCGCCGCGGAAGGGCCCCGATCTGGTCATCCGTGCCGCAGATGAACTCCAGCGCAGCGGCTGCCCAGTGACGGTGACTCTGCTCGGGTCGGTCTTTACCGGTTACGAGTGGTTCGAGCAAGAGCTTCGCGACCTCGCGGCAGTTAGCCAGGTCCAGGTCGAATTTCTCGGGTTTCGCCCCGAGGTGTGGTCTACCCTGGCCGCATGCGACGTGCTAATCGTCCCCTCTCGTGTGGCTGAACCCTTCGGCAACACGGCTGTCGAAGGAGTACTCGCACTGCGGCCGGTGGTGGCGAGCACAGCTGGCGGGCTGCCCGAAGCGGTCGCCGGGTATCCAACTACGGCCTTGGTTGAGTCCGACAGTCCGCAGCAGATCGCTCTTGAGATCCGACGAATGCGTCACAACTGGGCGAAAATCGTGCCTCGGCTCTACTCGGCACGAGCCGAAGCGTTACGCCGGCATGCACCTGAGGTGTATCAGAGAGCCGTGGCTGAGGCCGTCATGGCTGTCGTGCGCCATGGAGAATAGCTATCGTCGGCGTACCGTCCGAGTACGAGTGTTGCTCGCGTGCGTCGTGTAGTACGTCGGGCGCCCGCGTGGCATCTTAACCTTGTTCAGCACGACGCCCATGATGGTTGCTCCTGCACCCTCCAGCGTGTGGATGGCCGAGCGTAGCTGAGCTCTGCGTGTTTTCGAGGCATCGACCACGATCACGACGCCGTCAACCAGAGGTGCCAGGAGATTCGGGTCTGCCACGCTGAGCACGGGCGGGGAATCGACAAGTAGTACGTCGTGCTGCGCGGTCGCCTCGGTGAGCATCTCTGCGAAAGCGTTCGACGTCAGGATGGTAGCGGGATTCGGTGGACGTTCACCCGACAGCAGCAAGTCCGGACCGCTTTGCCGCCAGGCTGTCACCGCATCGTCCAGGGTGATCGAACTGCGCACCACGTCTGTCAGGCCCACATTCTGATCGAGGCCGAAGATCTCTCCAACTCTCGGCCGGCGTAGGTCTGCGTCCACAAGGAGCGCATCTTCGCCGAGCTCGGCCAAAGTGACGGCGAGGTTGGCTGCGAACGTCGACTTGCCCTCAGCAGGTGATGTGGAAGTAACTAGGAGCCGCCTCGCTGCACCGTCGACGTTCGCGAAGCTGAGAGCTGATTGGACCCGGCGAAAGTCCTCAGCAATATGACTGTGCGGATCACGTGCGGCAACTAGACCGATGTCCGCACGCCGAGGTCCGCGCGTGATCGTGCCGAGCAAGGGCGCATCGGTCACGAGAGCCAATGAAGCCTCATTGCGCACGCGGGTGTCTGCAAGAGTCACCGCAAACGCGGCGAGAAGGCCCACCATCAGGCCCAGTGCCGTCGAAAGCGCCGCATCGCGTGGTTTGTTGGGTAATGCCTGGTATTGAGGGACTGTCCCTTCGTCGATCACCGTGGCGTTGATGCTCGGTGCGCCATCAGCTCTAGTCGGACCAATATCGTGCACAACCTCGGTGAGCTGGTGCGAGACGGAGTTTGCGATATCCGCTGCCAGGTGAGCGCTTCTGGATGTGGCCTGCACATTGAGGATCGAGGTGTCCGGGGGGATGCTGATTCGAAGGCTTCGCTCAAGTTCGCGCGGCGTTACGTTCAGGTCAAGGTCGTCGATGACTAGGTTCAGCACACGCGATGATGTCGCAAGCCGGGCGAAGGACAGCATTTGCGCCTGCGTATAGGTCGAACCCTGGTTCAAGTCGTTGGCACTTGAAACCTGGTTCACAGCGAAGTATAGGGACGCTGCGGACTGATACTGCGGCGTGGTTGTCAATGTGATCGCAGTCCCCGCTGCGCCGCCAACCAGCGCGCATCCCAGGACGAGCCACCAGAGTTTACGGATGGCAGCTACCGCACTTGCGAGCGTCCATCCTCCGCTCTCAGTCTTCACCGGCCCACCTTCTCGGCTCTCAGCTCGTGCCCCTCGAGCGGTCTCCGAAACGATGTACCGCACGGCCACATCTTACATGGCTGAATCAGGCTCTGCGCGCAAGTACAGGGGTATACACTTGGTTGGTGTCGGCACGCTTGCCCATCAGCCCCCTGGTCGTGCCGAGAATGGGGTAGCTGTGGTAGCCCGATCGGTCATCGGTTCGTACCGACATCTGGCGACGGCCCAGAAGGGGCATGCCCGTGGCGCGCCGGGTTACTCCGTCTACGTGAACCGAAAGATTGGTCGCGCGCTTGCCGCCCTCGCGCACAGTTGGGGTTGGACCCCAAATCAAGTGACTTTCGTCAGTGCCGGGCACACCGTCGCAGCTTTCGTCCTTTTGATAGTTCTCCCCGCGGTCTGGTGGAACGGGCTGCTGGTCGCGGGACTGCTGGCGTTTGGATACGCCTGGGACTCGGCTGACGGTCAACTCGCACGTCTCCGAGGCGGTGGCAGCCTTGCTGGTGAGTGGTTGGACCACTTCGTTGATGCCGGCAAGCTCGCTGCCCTGCACCTTGTGGTGCTGGTCGCACTGTGGCGACACGGGTCAGGAGTAGGCGAGGGATGGCTCGTGGTACCGCTCTGTTACAGCGTGGTGGGAGTGACGACGTTCTTTGGCATGCTGCTGAACGACCTGCTCAAGAGCAAGAAGGGTGTGGCGTCCACACATGCACGAGGAGGTGGAACCTTCCGGAGGTCGATGGTGCTTTTGCCCACCGATTATGGAGTGCTGTGCCTCTGCTTCATACTCTGGGGCTGGACCGCAGGGTTTCTCGTCGTGTACACAGCGCTGGCCATTGCGAATGGTCTATTCCTTGGTCTGGCTGCTGTGAAGTGGTTTGGAGAGGTTCGTGACCTCGACCGGACCGAGTCTCAGCCATGACTGCGTTCGCATCGGTTGGGGTCATCCCTGTGAACGGCTCTGGCGACGTGATGGCGACGTGCGGCGAAGAGAGCCTGGGCGACGTGCCGCTTAGCAACTGCCGGCTGGGGTCATGGCCATGAGGGCGCTACGAGGCGGAGTCCTGGTGTTGTGCGAAGCGAATGTGTGCCGCTCAGTCCTAGCCGAGTACGTAATCAGGAGCACCTTCGCAAGCCATCCTCTTCTCGAGTCCATGCCAGTGAAGTCCGCGGGCGTGCGAGCAAGGGAAGGGCTCCGCGCGTGCACGCTAGTTAGTCGAGCACATGCGGACCGCCAATGGCGGCGTTGGGCGGATGCCCACCGTGCGCACGCTGTGCAGGTCGAAGAGATCGCGGAGGCAAATCTTGTACTGACGGCGGCTCGAGATGTTCGTAGCGAAGCGGTGGCCCTCGTGCCGAGCTCTCGTCGTCGGATCTTCACACTGCCGGAGGCGCTGTGGCTAGGTTCAGGCGTACAACTTCGCCCCCATGGCGATGGATTCGCGGCCATCGACGCGTTGGTCTCCGAGCTCGATGGTCAGCGCGGCTTGTGGCCCATGAACGCAGGCGCCGGGCGTCGACCGTTTCGACGCCGCAACGTCAATCCGCTCGATATTCCCGACGGCCACAACGCCTGGAGGTCGGTACACAAGAGGACGATCCATGCCGTTGAGCAGAGCGCACAGCAATTGGCTGCTCTTGTGGTCGCTAGCGTCGACGAAACAAAGCGGTAGCGCTATACTTCACCCAGTGCTCCGCAGTTCTATGGTCTGCGGACGAGGACTTGGACAATCCGTGAAAGTTGTCAATGGTGAACGGCGAGTAATCCGTTCGATGCCGCCGCTGTGCGCTGTTGCATTCGCGGTGATCGCGCTCGCTGGCTGCTCATCATCGAGTTCCGATGAGCCGACGACATCCCAGCCGACTGCGACCTCGACGCCATCACCTACGTCTACGGGTCCCATGCCTTCGCCGTCGACCTCCTCGCCGTCGACTCCTTCGCCCAGTGCGACGATCATCCTGCCGCCAGACGTGGATCCGGATGCCACTGATGGGCCAGTGACGCCCGCGCCGGTTCCTAGCGAGTCAGCAGATCTTGGCGAGCCGATCGAGTTCGGTACTGGTATCGAGATCGACGTTTCCCGAGTGAAGGCATTCGAGGTCACCGCGCAGACTCCGGGGGAGACCTCGGGAGAAGCGGTCGCCGTGACGATCATGGCTAAGAACGGATCCACCGAAGACCAGAGTCTCGACTCCGCTGTTGTCACCTTGGTAGCGGGTGACGGCACACTTGGCATCGGCACTACTGCTGGAGAACCGGAACCGTTCGCCGGTTCCATCGGTCCCGGTGAGAGCGCCGAGGCTCGCTATGTATTCATGCTCGACGACGCGGCAGGTCGCCAGGTCGAGGTCACCATCAACTACGCGGCGGGCGAACCAGTCGCGATCTTCTCCGGAAAGGTCTCTTGATATGGCACTCTCCACGCGCCGCGTACGCCCCGGTGGCCGCACTCTCCTCAGCGCGACCACGGTTGCCGCGATGGTGCTATTCGGCTTGGTCGCCATTGTTTCTCCAACCCAGGCGGCTGTCCTGGAGAGCAAGGCGCCCTTCTTGCAGCGCACCGACGAAGTCGTTACTGCTGATCCGCTGCCTACGGTGCAGATTGAGGACGGTTACGTCTGGGCGCAAACAACGATTGGAACGACTGTCTACGCCGCTGGCGGATTCTCAAACGCACGTGCGCCACTAGCATCACCTGGCACGAATCTGACACCGCGCAGTAACATACTGGCTTTCGACATCACTAACGGCGACCTGTTGCCGTTTGCGCCAGAAGTCAATGGCGTGATTCGAGCGATCGCGCCGTCGCCAGACGGGACACGTCTCTACATCGGAGGCACCTTTAACCGGGTCAACGGAGAGAGTCGCTGGAACTTTGCGGCACTTGATGCGAGTACTGGAGAACTGATCCCAGGTTTCGCGCCGGCGATTGGCGGAACTGGAGTCTACGGGCTAGCGGTGACGGCAAACACCATTTACATGGGCGGCCTGTTTACTCAGGTCAACGGCGTTGCCCGGAAGAACCTCGCTGCAGTCGATGCTTCGAACGGAGCTCTGCGCCCCTGGGCTCCTACCACTGACCTGCAGATCGACGCGCTCGTGATCGAGCCAGGTGCTGCGCACATCGTCGCAGGCGGGCGATTCTCTCAGGTCAACGGAGTGACGCAGCGTGGCTTGGTAGCGCTCGAGCCCACCAGTGGTGGAATCGACACCGGATGGGCTGCTCCCTACACGGTCAAGAACGGGGCGCCGTCAGGAAAAGCTGGAATCTTCGGTCTCGGAACTGACGCGGGAGGAATCTACGGTACCGGGTGGGTGTTTGCGGACGTGAACACGGGAAACCTCGAGGGAGTGTTCGCGGCGGACGCGGGCACCGGTGACATCCGCTGGGTGGTCGATTGCCACGGTGATCACTATGGCGTGTACTCCACCGGTTCGGTTGTGTACGCGACGAGTCACGCGCACGCTTGCGAGACAGGAAATCTGTGGCCGGAGCAGAGCCCGCGAACCTACCGCTACGCCGAGGCGTTCACAACCACGGCCGAAGGAACGCTGACCCGCAGCATGGGTGTGAGCAACATCTATGCGGACTGGTCCGGTACGCCGTCGCCGTCAGCCTACGCGTGGTATCCCGACTTCACGGTTGGTCGGACCTCCGGACTGGGGCAGGCTGGACTGTCCATCACTGGTGCAGGTGACTTCATCTCCATAGCTGGCGAGTTCACCAGCGTGAACAACCTGCGCTATGAGGGAATCGTACGTTTTTCCACCAAGCCATCCGGCGGAGCGAACCAGCGACCACAGTTGTCGAGCTCCGAATGGGGGGCGCCGACGGCCACCGGAGCCGCCGCAGGACAAGTGCAAGTCACTATCAAGACGAATTGGGACCGCGATGATCGCGACCTGACATATGAGCTGCTGCGCGACGGAGGATCGACCCCTGTGGCATCACAGGTCTTTCCTTCTGGATGGTGGACGACAGGGTCCGCTGTTCTCACCGACAGCGGCTTGTCTCCCGGCAGCTCGCACACATACAGGGTCCGCGCGGTCGATGCAGACGGCAATTCGGTCACGAGCCAAGCGGTGACCGCTACTGCAGGATCAGCGACGTCTTCAGACTACGCCGACATGGTCCTCGCGGACGGAGCCGAGATCTACTACCCGCTCGGTTCGATCGACAGCAACTGGGCGGGCACTAACCCACCCACCATCGGATCGGTCAGCACCGTCACACCAGGAGCGGTCGGAGGTGCCACAGGTCAGAGCGCATCCACGTTCAGCGGGAGTTCCTCCAGCATCGTGACCACTTCGCAGGCGATGCCGGGCAACACTGACTTCACAGTGGAACTGTGGTTCAAGACAAGTACGAACAGAGGTGGGAAGCTGATTGGATTCGGAAATTCCCGCAGCGGCTCGTCTTCGAATTACGACCGGCATGTGTATATGCGTAACGACGGTCGCCTCATGTTCGGGGTATACCCGAACCAGACCAAGACGGTGACCTCCTCCAGTGCGTACAACGATGGTGAGTGGCACCATGTCGTTGCCACGCAGAGCTGGCAAGGAATCAGACTCTATGTCGACGGCGCGCTGGCCGGGCAGGATCCAACCGCCGGATCTGGAGATATCTACAACGGTTACTGGCGCATAGGCGGAGACACCATCAGCGGCTGGCCGAACTCACCGTCATCGACATACTTCGCGGGCGACATCGACGAGGTCGCGGTGTATTCGGGTGCGCTCACCGCTGAGGATGTCGCGACGCACTATGCGACGGGACTGGAGCTGACTGCACCTGCAGCGGAGTTCACGGTCGAGACAGACAACCTCGAGATCAACGTCGACGGAACGGCCTCAACGGCCGACACTGGTGCCACAGTTCAGGGTTACTCATGGGACTTCGGTGATGGGACACCTGCGGAAAGTGGTCCGACAGCCACCCATACATATGAAACCGCCGGTACCTACACCGTCGCGCTGACAGTCATTGACAGTCGCGGACTCACGGGAACGTCGGTCCAGCAGGTGACTGTAGAGGCCGCTAACGTCTTGCCCACGGCGAGCCTGGAGACCCAGGTGGATGGTCTTACGGTGAACGTGGACGGAACAAGTTCCACCGACATCGACGGTGAGATCGTGGAGTACGACTGGGACTGGGGTGATGGCAGCCAGCCAGGAACCGGAGAGACGGCCACCCATACCTATGCGACCGATGGTGAGTACACCATCTCACTAGTTGTGACTGATGATCGAGGGGCGACCGACACTGTCTCTCAATCCGTCACGGTGGAGCACGCTGCCCCCGAAGCTGCCTTCTCACTGACATCAGACCGTCTCGATGTCTTCGTTGACGCGACGATATCGAGCGCCACCGACGGGGCGAGCCTGGACTACAGCTGGGACTGGGGTGATGGCAGCGGGGACGATGCTGGAGTCACGGCCTCCCACAGCTATGCCTCTCCGGGCGATTACACGATAACTCTTACTGTTACGGACAGTCTCGGTGCTACTGACCACATGTCGCAGACAGTGCACGTGGAGAACATAGCCCTGGCTGCTTCTGATGGTTTTGGTCGTTCGGTGCCGAGCGGGTGGGGTTCTGCTGATGTTGGTGGGATGTGGACCGTTAGTGGTGGTCCTGCCTCGGCGGCGTCGGTGGCTGATGGTGAAGGGCATCTTGAGTTGGCGCCGGCTGCGGCGAGAAATGTGACTCTGGGGTCTTTGTCGTTGCAGGATGTGAGTGCGCAGGCTGATTTCTCAATCGATGTCGGGCCTGAGGACGGTGCGTCCTATGTGGGTATGCGGGCGCGGGTCGATGGGTCCGATGCGTACATGGTGCTGGCGTGGTTGCGTGGTAATGGCGATGTGTGGTTGGTCTTGCAGCGTGGCGGTGCGGTGCTTCAGACGACGCCTCTGTCGGGAGTGTCGTGGGAGGCTGGCGACAGCTTCACTCTGCAGACGCAGGTGACGGGTGAATCGTCCACGACGATTTCCGCGAAGCTTTGGAAGGCGGGTAGCCAGGAACCGGCTTCGTGGCAGTCCGAGGTAGAGGATTCTGCTGGCTTGCCGGCCGGAGGGG